>CAJWLK010000004.1 GCA_913043255.1 uncultured Gemmatimonadota bacterium | reverse complement strand
ACGGCTTCAGCCTCCGCAGCAACCTCTTCGGCTACTTCCTCAACGGCTTCAGCCTCCGCAGCAACCTCTTCGGCTACTTCCTCAACGGCTTCAGCCTCCGCAGCAACCTCTTCGGCTACTTCCTCAACGGCTTCAGCCTTATGCGCGACCTGATCAATCATATCTGCGATATCACGCATGATCGCGTTCAACACGCCTACCACTCCACTCACACCCGCCGTCAAACTTCCAGCGATCGAGCCCAACAAAACTTCATGGGCAGGAAGATCAGCAAGTTGTTTCACATGGTCCGGGGAGACTTCTTCCCGGTCGATAACCCCAATTTTTATGACGGGCCGATCATCGTGTTCCTTAGCAAAATCTTTAACAACTTTTGCTGGGACAACTGGATCCGACTCACTCAACACCAACCCAGTGGGACCATCCAAGTGCTCACTAAGATCTGGCAAATCAAGGTCTTCAAGTGCACGCTTCATGAGTGTGTTTTTCACAACTCGATACCCGAGACCTTCCATACGAAGACGAGATCGAAACTCCGTCATCGCCTGCACATTGAGTCCCGTAAAGTCGGTCAGATAGATCGTCCCACTTTCCTTGAGCTGCTCAAACAGCTCTTGGGTCACACGTTGTTTATCTTCGAGTCTCATCGATCTATCAGTAAAGGTTATTGTCGATTGAAATACCGGGGCCCATGGTGCTAGCCACGGTAACACTCTTCACATAACGACCCTTCGAAGCCGCTGGCTTGAGCCGGACAATCTCACCCATTAGCGCATCGAGGTTCTCGGTCAAGCTCTTGAGTTCAAAGCTAACTTTCCCGATCGGTGCATGAATATTCCCTGTCTTGTCCACCCGGAACTCAATCTTACCCGCCTTGGCTTCTCGGACAGCTTTCCCAATCTCCATTGTGACGGTGCCTGCCTTTGGAGTAGGCATAAGCCCTCGAGGACCCAGGACCCGACCAAGTTTAGCCACATCTTTCATCAGATTGGGGGTGGCGACTGCAACATCAAAATCAAGCCAACCGTTTTCGATCTTCTCGATGTATTCGACACCTAGGAAATCAGCACCAGCTTCTTCAGCTTCAGCAAGCTGGTCCCCATCGGCCAATGCCAATACGCGTATCGTCTTACCCGTACCAGCCGGCAAGATGACAGTTCCCCGCACTACCTGGTCCGCTTTTCGTGGATCCACACCAACTCGCACCGCCGCCTCGACAGTTTCGTCAAATTTAGCGAAAGCTAAATCCTGAACCCGCTTGAGTGCGTCTTGGGGCTCTACCGATCCGTTGTTATTAACGTCGGTTTCGATCGCAGCCCGATATTTCTTGCCGTGCTTCGGCATCGTTCCTCGAATCTCCGCTCAGTCAGCCAGGTCGATCCCCATGGATCGAGCAGTACCTGCAATCATCCTCATAGCAGCTTCCTCATCAGAAGCATTGAGGTCCTCCATCTTAATCTTTGCAATTTTGCGCAGCTGGTCGTTCGTAACGTTCCCCACCTTGTCACGGTTCGGCTCCGCAGAACCCGACGAAAGGCTAAGCTCTTTTTTTAGCAATTCAGAGGCTGGCGGTGTTTTTGTAATGAACGTGAACGTTCGATTCTTGTAGACCGTAATCTCAACCGGAATAAGTGTCCCTGTATTTTGCTTGGTTTGTGCGTTGAACGCTTTACAGAAATCCATGATGTTGAGACCGTGCTGGCCTAATGCAGGCCCTACAGGCGGTGCTGGGTTTGCTTGCCCTGCTGGAATCTGCAACTTAATGAATCCGATAACGTCTTTTTTTGGAGGCATATTTGCTTAAAACCCTTGTAACTGGGTGTAATCCAATTCAACACTCGTCGGTCGGCCAAACAAACTGACTTGGACCCGCACCTTGCCCTTCTCCGCGATTACTTCCTCCACCGTCCCACTGAAATCGCTAAACGGGCCCTCCATCACCTCAACAACTTGACCAGCTCGGAATGGGATCTCCTGCTCAGGTCCTGCTTCTTCCAACTCATCCGCAATCCCAAGGATCTTGTTCATCTCTTCCGGGGCAAGCGGCTGTGGCGCATCACCACTACCTACAAACTTGATGACCCCAGGCACACTGTTCACAAGAAACATCGTACGCTGATCTAACTTCATCTGAATCAGCACATATCCCGGATACAAGCGTTTAGTCGATTTTACCCGCTTACCACCCTTGATCTCTACCACTTCTTGCGTCGGAACGATTATTTCTGAGATGGTGGCTTTCTCCTCGCCGTCGGGCGCGAGTTCTTGGGTTTTCTTCTCCAGGAGAAGTTTCACCTTCTTCTCATGCCCCGAGTACGTCTGGAGGACATACCAGCGTAGGTCATCCTTGAGGGCACCTATTTCTTCGCTCACCACAGTCCTCTCAACCGCCGAACGTGTTAACAACAAAACGAACAAACGCCGCAAAGACGGAATCCATCGCGCCGATGATCAGTGCCAGGATGATCACAAAAACTAGGATTACCCCTGTCGCATTGCGGACCTGGTCACGATCGGGCCAGGTAACTCGACGCATTTCGACTTGGACATCTTCCGTGAATTTCTGGGTCTTCTTAAGAATCCCGGCCAATCGCCGCCTCGCTATTCTTATATTCTGAGGCCCTTTAGGGCCGACTTGTCTCTTCTAGAACCACTTTTCCCAGAATCACAACGCCTTGATTCGGGAGTTTAGATCGACGGACCCAAAAGCACTGGATCGCTCATCCAAAAAACCTACCGGGTTTCTTTGTGTTCCGTGTGCCCGTTACATCGTGGGCAATATTTTTTCTGCTTCGTCCGCTCAGGGTGCGTACGTCGATTCTTGGTAGTCGAGTAGTTACGCTCCTTGCACTTCGAGCACTCTAGCCTGATTTGAGCTCTCATCTATCTATATTCCACATGCAATCTTGGGATTATTTGCCCGTTTCGTATTCTTTCCACAGAGGCTCCGCGCCGTTTTACAGCTCAGATCCTCACCTGCCTTAGCTGTTATTACTCGTGTATCGCCGTCACAACACCTGCACCCACTGTGCGACCACCTTCCCGAATCGCGAACCTCAGATTTTCTTCCATTGCAATTGGAGCGATTAATTCAACTTCCATATTCACGTTGTCGCCTGGCATGACCATCTCCACACCCTCTGGCAACTCCGCTGAGCCCGTCACGTCAGTGGTACGGAAGTAAAACTGGGGGCGGTAGCCGTTGAAAAATGGTGTGTGACGACCACCTTCTTCTTTGGTGAGCACATAGACTTCAGCAGAAAACTTCGTGTGCGGTGCGATCGATTTCGGGTGCGCAATTACCATCCCACGCTCCACATCCTCCTTCGCCACTCCCCGCAACAAGAGTCCCGCATTATCTCCAGCTTCGCCCTGATCCAAGATCTTGCGGAACATCTCTACGCCGGTGACCACCGTCTTTTTGTCAGAACCGAGTCCTACCAGTTCGACTTCTTCGCCGGTCTTGACCACTCCACGTTCGATCCTACCAGTCACGACTGTACCACGACCCGTGATCGTGAAGACATCTTCTACTGGCATCAAGAACGGCTTGTCTGTTGCCCGTTCCGGCACAGGAATATAGCTGTCGAGAGCTTCCATTAGTTCCCCGATGCACACCGCTTCCGCGCTTTCGGGATCTCCGCTCTCCAGCGCCTTGAGTGCACTCCCGCGGACCACAGGAACATCGTCACCCGGGAAATCATACTCCGATAACAATTCCCTCACTTCTAACTCTACCAGATCCAACAGCTCTTCATCGTCTACCTGATCAACCTTGTTCAGGAAAACAACGATATAGGGCACGTTTACCTGGCGGGCCAAAAGAATGTGTTCACGCGTCTGTGGCATCGGCCCATCAGCTGCCGAAACGACCACGATTGCCCCATCCATCTGAGCTGCACCCGTAATCATGTTTTTCACGTAGTCTGCGTGACCTGGGCAGTCTACATGAGCGTAGTGTCGCTCCTCCGACTCATATTCGACGTGCGCCGTAGCGATTGTAATCCCTCGCTCTCGCTCTTCTGGCGCCTTGTCGATCTGGTCAAACGCTACGAACTCGCTCAATCCGCGCTTCCCCTGAACCAGCGTGATCGCGGCTGTGAGTGTCGTTTTTCCATGATCCACGTGGCCAATGGTTCCCACGTTCACATGCGGTTTTGTCCGCTCAAACTTTTCCTTCGCCATCGCGACTATTCTCCGGTCTTGTTCGACATCACGTTAAATTGTGGTGCGTTCCTTCATTTAGAACTCACACGCTTGGGCTACGCCCGCGAAAAAATTATGACTTTAGAACATGGTGGGGGGAGGATTCGAACCTCCGAAGGCATAAGCCAGCAGATTTACAGTCTGCCCCGTTTGGCCGCTTCGGTACCCCACCGTCGGCCCCCGACGTCCGACTGATGGCTTTGGTTTTAGCGTTCCGGGGCGGCTCCTCTATCGCCGACTCACTGAGCTGGCGGTGGGACTCGAACCCACAACCTCCGGATTACAAATCCGACGCTCTACCGGTTGAGCTACGCCAGCGATCCTTCCGTAAACAGTCGAATAACATATCCGCGCGTTTTGATCACGTCAACTTTGGAAAAGGGCTGGAGGAATGGGCACTTAACTTACCTATCTGCGGCTTCTCGGGACCACCACTGACCGTGAGCCAAAACGCAACCTCGTAGTCTCTGCCAGATCCTCTACAACTACTCCCTTTGCCTCTAGACTCGCACGGATTGCGTCTGCCTGTTCGAAGTCCCGTTTTTCCCGAGCTCGTTCGCGATCAACAAGTTGGTTCTTGGCCCACTCTATCACTTCTTCCCCTGCTTCACCGGCTCCTGATATTTCTTCATCCATAAGACTCAACACGCCAAATACATCTTCAAAATCATCCAGAAAACTAAGAGCGTCTTTTGCACCTATAGGGGCATTAGGAACCGTTGAATCGAGAAATTGGTTCGTGTCGCGGACAAGCCTGAAGACGGCACCAAGCGCCTCACTTACGTTGAGGTCCTCATCCATAGCAGCCTCAAAGTCACTTTTCGTCGCTTCAACAGCTGCTCGCATATCGACGGTCGTCTCAACCCCTAATGCGAGAGCCTCACGTAGGCGTTGACGGAAGTCGTATAACCGCTGCATAGCTTTGGCAGCTGCATTAAGACCGTCGAACGTAAAATTGAGCTGGGTCCGATGGTGTCCACTAAGCAGAAGATATCGAAGCGTCGACGCAGCGTACCCTTTCTCGAGTATGTCTGGCACAGTAAAGCAATTTCCGAGCGACTTAGACATCTTGCGACCTTCAACCAGCAGGTGGGTGACGTGTAACCAGAAGTTCGCAAAGGGACGCCCCGTCACTCCCTCCGACTGGGCAATCTCATTTGTGTGGTGTGGGAATAAGTTGTCTACTCCACCAGTATGGATATCCAATGTCTCGCCGAGGTATTGCATTGCCATAGCTGAGCACTCAAGGTGCCACCCCGGTCTGCCTAGCCCCCAGGGGGATTCCCAAACAGCAACCTTTGGGCCCTCTTCTCCTTGGCTTCCCTTCCAGAGCACAAAATCCCTCGGGTCATCTTTATCATACTCTTCATCCCCAGATACTCGACCAACATTTCCGATCGTATCCGGGGCAAGATTCACAAGCTGCCCATAACCTGGGAAGCGCGCGATCGGAAAATACATCGACCCTTCGACTTCATAGGCTAGGCCCTTTTCCTGGAGAGACTCTATCAGGCGGATCATACCGTCCACGTGTTCCGTCGCTCGTGGTCGGTACTCAACCTCTTCGAGTCCAAGCGTAGTCCAATCATCGAGGAACATCTGGATGACTGGTTCGGTCACCTCGTCAAGTGATACGCCACGCTCACGAGCTGCCTCAATGGTCTTATCGTCTACATCCGTGAGGTTCATGACCTGTTCCACTTCGAACCCCTTCCAACGTAGGTACCTACGAAGCAGATCTTCCCATAGAAACGCTCGAAAATTTCCAATATGCGCACGGTCATACACCGTCGGACCACAGGTATACATGCGAACCTTGTCCGGCTCGATCGACTCGAAGGATTCAAGCTTTCGAGTAAGCGAATTATGGAAGCGTAGAGTCATTCGCCGACGTGTCTCTTCAAGGAACTTCTAAATAGCGTTCGGTTCGCCAGTTTCGATAAGCCTCAATCTCATCTGCACTTTCCGATCGCCAAAGATCTAGACAGCCTGCGAGCTGCCTATCAGCCCGGTCGATGATTAGACCTGGAAGAACTCCTGCCGCACGCGCGAATACCAGCTCATCCAGTGGTTCATATGGAGGCCCTCCGAACAGGGTGCGCGTCACAATCCACCCGTCGACAAACCCCTCGACAGCCTGAAGCTCTCGCCCAGCCAATTCTTCACAAGGCACATCCGGATCCTGACGTACCGCGTGCATTCGAAGGACGGCGTAGCCAATATAGGCTCGCTGAGCTTCCCGAAGGTTACCTGGCATCACCAGCGCCGCTAGCGAGTCTGTCACAACCTCGATTGCATTCCACGGTAACACCTCATACCAGTCTTCAACTTCAAAATCACGACCGAAGCTGGGATAGTAGAGGACCTCGGGATCTTCCTCGAGATCTGTTCGGAGGGAATCCAAACGATCTCGAAACGAAAGAAGTTGACCAGGTTCAAACTCAAGCACAGTGCCCGATGGGGCTACGAGTTGGTACTGGGCGTTTAGGGGTTGGAGGGTCAGAACCAGCCCGGTCAAAAGCAACGCTACGGTCCTCATCGGTGTTCGAACCGATTCAGACGCGCTCCAGAATGAGCTCTGGTTTTCCATCCCACTCCCGATGGGTATCTAGTAACCCCGCGAATCGAAGAATGTCATCTCCAGAATCCCCAAGGAGTTCTCGTTCACGCGCCAATAGCCCTCGCGACACTTCGAGCACGGATTGCTCACCTGTCCAGTGTTCCTGCACAACCTCCCAACCAAGTTCCTCTCCAAGCTGTTGCGCGACGTACGCACAACAGAAAACGTCGTCCAAATATCCATAAGAACCGACTTCGTCCTCCGGAATCACGTCATCTGGACTCACGAGATAAGCGATAGCAGCGTCCACCAGCAGCCGCTGCTCACGCGACAACCTCGGATCCTTCATTAGGGTGAACATCAACATGCCATAGACAGGAGCGAGAATAACAACATCTCGGAGAGTACCTGCGTACTTCCCAACTTGCTTCCGCAAAAGCTGGAGGTAGACGCTCCGCATGCTCTTCACTCCCATTCAGTGACAGTTATTTGCGCTGCCAGGCTTCCATCTCAGTGTCGCCTAAGGCCCGGGCCCAAGATACCATGCCCCGTTTGTAGCTCAACCCCCCACTGGACACTTACGAAATGGCGATTTCGTTTGTCGTCACAATTCCCACTGATTCCAGATTGATTTTTTCGCAAAAAACAAAAAAGGCAACATTTGAACCAAGGACCACGCCACTATTGCAACATTAAATTCAAATGCTGCGATACATATTAACAATGACGGAACAGGGAAAAATGCCAATCTCTTAAAAAATAGCTTAAAAAAAGCCAGGTATTTATCTATATTAAACTTCTTTCTTCGTTCCTCTCCCATGGTGTTGTAACCGGCAAGAAGATATTTGGCATTTTCTTTATTAATCCCAAAGCCAAGTGCCAAATAAGCCAAAGAAATTATCACTGCTGTGAGATATAAAATAAACATTTCCACAGTAGCCTTCTTCTACTCGACCGTTCTTGATTACTCCACTGTTACTGACTTGAACAAAACAGTGAATTAGTTTTGGAGGGATTGTTCTTTTGCATCTTTTTTCTTCGCCCATCTTGCAATCAAAACCCATACATATGCTGTCACTGCAATCGTGAGGATCAACCAAACGTAAAAATTTATCCCCACAATCATCTCCTTTTAAATCACTGTTTCCTTCTACTCCACCGTAACGCTTTTGGCCAAATTGCGCGGCTGATCGACGTCGCAGTTGCGTAGGACCGCAATGTGGTATGCCAAAAGCTGAAGTGGGACCGAGTTGAGTATCGGTTGAAGAAGTGGCAGCGTTTTAGGTACGCGGATGAGATGATCCACCTTATCGTCCAAACTTTCATCTCCATTAGTCACCAAAGCGATCACCCGCCCGCCCCGTGTTTTCACTTCGTCGATATTGAGCACAACTTTTTTGTAAACTGCATCCTGCGGCGCGACAAAAACGACGGGCATATCATCATCGATCAATGCGATCGGGCCATGCTTCATCTCAGCCGCCGGATACCCTTCCGCATGGATATAACTAATCTCCTTCAACTTGAGTGCGCCTTCCAGAGCAATCGGGAAATTCGGTCCGCGCCCTAAATACAGAAAATTACTTGACTCGCCGAATTCCCTCGCGATACTGATAATGTGGGAGTCAGTATTGAGCACCTCATCCATAAGTCGAGGTAACTCCTGGAGAGCGTGGATGATTTCCTGACCCTCTTCAAGGCTCATTCCTCGCCGACGCGCCAGCATAAGCCCAAACACTGCAAGTGCGGTTACCTGCGCTACAAACGCTTTTGTCGAGGCGACCCCAATCTCGGGACCGGCGTGCGTATAAACACCCGCATCAGTTTCACGGGCAAGCGTTGATCCCACCACGTTGACCACACCAAAAGTGCTTGCACCAAGACGCTTTGCTTCTTGGATCGCCGCAAGAGTGTCAGCGGTCTCTCCCGACTGTGAAATCCCACCTACTAACGTATTGGGTGGGATGATTGGGCTGCGATAACGAAACTCTGATGCGTATTCGACCTCAGTCGGGATCCGCGCCATCTCTTCGATCATGTACTCGCCAACCAACGAAGCGTGCCAGCTGGTTCCACAACCGACAAGAATGATTCGCTCAGCTGCCGCAATCTCGTCCGCAATTTGATCGAGCCCACCCAACCGAGCTGTCCCTTCCTCTTCTAAGAGACGTCCACGTGTCGCATTTTGAACGGTATTAGGCTGCTCGTGGATTTCCTTCAACATGAAATGTGGGTAGCCCGCACGCTCGATGCTCTCAAGGTCCCAATCGACATGGCTGATTTCCTTATCGATTGGGACCCAGCCATTAGACCCGTCAATTTTCTTGAGATCGAGCGTCTTATATCCGCCGTTTGAGAGAACTCCAATCTCATCGTCATCCAGGTAAATGACGCGGCGCGTGTGCCCAAGAATGGCTGCAACATCGGAGGCTACCCAGATAGCAGAATCTCCGTTCTCGCCCAGACCGATCAGGAGCGGGGCAGACCGGCGAGCCACGACAATTTTATTAGGGTCCCTGGCGCTCATGACCGCGATGCCAAATGTACCCTCGACCTGAGTTAGCGCTGCCGCCACCGCCTGCTCCAGGTTGCCTTCAAAGCACTCAGCAACCAGATGGGTCAAAACTTCAGAGTCGGTCTCAGTCCGAAACGTATGTCCGAGTTCCAGCAGTTTCTGACTCAGCACATCGTAATTTTCAATGATCCCGTTGTGCACGAGAGCAATATCACCATCGTGGTTAGTGTGGGGGTGCGCATTTGTATAATTGGGGACCCCATGGGTTGCCCAACGCGTGTGTGCGATTCCCGTAGTACCCAACATCGGTGCTTCAGATAGGAGGCGTTCAAGATTTACAATCTTCCCAGCAGATTTTCTAATCTCGAGACCCGCGCCATTTTGTACCGCGATACCAGAAGAATCATAACCCCGATACTCTAGACGTCTCAGCCCCTGTAAGAGGAGAGGCGTCGCCTCATCGGCACCTAAATACCCTACAATTCCACACATTTGAGCTTATTTTCCCTCACCGCGAACGTGAGACTCGACCCAATCGGCCCGCATGTTCGCATCGTTTTTGTGTTCAGCCTCTGCCACGACTCTAAGAATCGGCTCAGTCCCGGAAGGGCGAGCATTGATCCACGAGCCGTCTGGCCAATCGATCCTTATACCATCCTCCCAGTTTCTTTCAGCCTCCGGTGGGGCTGCTTCTTCAATTGCGGATAGTACCTCTGAAATAGCTAAACCTCCGCGGGGAATTTTGCGCTTTATAATGTGATAGTTCGGCCTTTCCGCGATCACGGCGCCAAGAGTGGCATCTTGCTCTGCAAAGAATTGCAAGATCAACGCAGCGGCGAGGGGTGCATCGCGGGTCAGATGGAGTGTAGGGTAAACTACACCTCCATTGCCTTCTCCACCAATTGTCGCCCCAAGCTCCACCATGCGCTTTACTACATTCGCCTCACCCACAGGAGCGTAGTAGAACGGGGCCCCGGCGCGCATCGCCGCATCTGCAATTGAGCGACTCGAGGAAAGATTGGTCACTACTGGTCCGGGCTCACGTACCGCAACCATTTCGGTGACGAGACTCAGCGTCCAGTCTTCTCCAATAGCCCGACCCCGTTCGTCAACTAACGATAGGCGGTCGACATCGGGATCTACTGCAAAGCCGAAGTCTGCCTCCTCCTCAATCACGATCTCAGCAAGTCTGCCCAGGTTTTCAGGCACTGGGTCTGGAGCCCGGGGGAAACACCCGTCAGCTTCAATATCAAGCCCGATCACCGAACACCCAAGCTGTTCCAGAAGCTGAGGCATTATTAACCCGCCAGCTCCACGCACACAGTCAAGCGCAACACGAAATCTACGAGCCACTATGCGATCAACATCAACGATTGGGAGGGCAAGTATCTTCTCTCGATGAAGTCGGTTGGCCCCCTCAAAGACAATCCGATTCCGGCCAAGGTTTTTTGAATCAGTCTTAAGCCGACGCTCAAGGCTTGAAATACGCCAGGCGCCTTCTTCAAAACGGCGCTGCACGTCGAGCCCCGCTTCACGACTAATAAAGCGCCCATCTGGGCTGACCAATTTCAGACCATTCCATTCGGCAGGGTTGTGTGATGCCGTAACAAGCACCCCCCCCGAGGCCTCTGGTGTATTCTCTACAGCAAGCAAACCCGTGGGTGTGGCTACGATCCCCATATCCCGCACTTCAAGTCCCACAGCCTCAATACCGGAGCACACCGCATCGAGAAACATGGCTCCCGATGTCCGGCTATCGCGACCAACTAAGACGAAATCTCCCGCACTTCCCGACTCTAGTATATGGTCGGCAAATGCAGCCCCGTATCTAGCGACGACTTGACTCGTAAGTCCTTGTCCAACTATACCGCGGATCCCGGAACCAGACACAATTAGAGACTCAGACACCAGCAGTCCCCCTTATTAGAGGTGGTTTGACCATCGCTTTGTCACCTTTCGCCCTACCTTTGTGTGGCATCGATCAAACTCTATCGGCCTCCTTTAAACAACAATTTCACTCATTTCCCGGACCTCACTTGGACCAGGTTGTACCCGGACAGTTCCACTCAAGTTAATGGGTCGGCTGATCAGTTAGCGGGGGGATCCTACGTTAGAATCGTAAACCGCGCTCAACGGTCGCTCTCTTTCGACCACGGGAATAACTTGCTAAAACCATCCAACGGGAACCTAGTTGGGGTCATCAGAAACCAATCAAACAGAGAGTCAGTCAAAGCGTGGATCACTCGACACAGCGTTTCGGAACACGGGCAGTACACGCGGGGCAAAGCCCCGACGCCTCAACAGGCGCAATCATGACCCCGATATTTCAGACATCTACTTATTTCCAGGATGCAATAGGGTCACCACGCCAGGGTTACGACTATGCCCGCGTCAAAAACCCTACACGGGAAGCACTCCAAGGGAACCTCGCAGCACTTGAGAACGCAGCTCATGCTGCAGCTTTCTCATCAGGCTTGGCGGCGACGGAGACGCTCCTAAAGACTGTCCTGAGCGAGGGAGACCATCTGATCTGTGGCGCTGATGTCTATGGTGGCGTGTATCGTATGCTGGCTCAGGTGTGGACGCGATTCGGGATTCAGTTCGACTTCGTCGACACGACCAACTTGGATGCGGTTAAAAACGCTATTCAGGAAAACACACGTCTAGTACACCTTGAGACGCCTAGCAATCCTTTAATCACTGTCACAGACATTGCGGCGTGTGCCAAACTAGCCCACGAAGCCGGGGCTTTAGTCTCTGTGGACAACACATTCGCGACACCTTTCCTCCAAAATCCGCTGGAGATGGGTGCAGATGTTGTGATGCACTCCACTACGAAATTCCTAAACGGACATAGTGACATGATCGGCGGAGCTCTGATCACAAACTCGGAAAAACTCTCAGAAGATTTCGCGTTTTCGCAGAAAACCAGTGGAAGCGTCCCGGGACCTTTTGACTGCTGGCTTGTACTTAGAGGCACGAAAACACTCCATGTTCGAATGCCGGTTCACTGCACAAATGCAGAGCGTATCGCTGGGCTTTTAGATCGAAACTCGGAAGTTGAAGGCGTCCGATTTCCGGGGCTCCCTCAGCACCCTCAACATGAGTTAGCGAAGAAGCAAATGCGGGGATTCGGATCTATGGTGAGCTTCGATGTCGGTTCACACGAACGGGCGAACCAATTTGTTACGGCTACCCAAGTATTCCAATTGGCCGAAAGTCTCGGAGGGGTAGAAAGTCTCGTTTCAGTTCCATATACCATGACACATGGCTCGGTACCTCCCGATCAAAAGGCTGCTCTCGGAATCACCCCTGGACTCGTTCGTCTGTCCATAGGTATTGAAGACATCGATGACTTGGTCGAAGATCTGGAAGGCGCGCTCGAAACACTGTAGGCAAGATCTCGAACGCAATTTATGACAAGTGAAGTAACCGGAGAGAAGTCTCCCAAAACCTAGGCCAATTGCGACAAGTAATGAAAACCAACATTCTGGGAAAATGAATCTACTTATCGTGGGAAGTGGCGGGCGCGAACACGCGTTCGTGGACATCCTGAGACGAGATGCCCCCGAGGCAAAGCTATTTGCGGCACCTGGCAATCCAGGGATGATCGGAGCGGCAGAACTCGTCCCCATCCCTGCAGATGACATTGATGGCCTGCTGAGTTTCGCTCAAGAAGAGCGCATAGACCTTACTGTAGTCGGACCTGAGGCACCGCTTGCCAACGGAATCGTGAACCGTTTTAACGCCTTTGGACTCCCTATTTTTGGACCGTCACGAGCGGGGGCTCGCTTAGAAGCCTCAAAGGCTTTTGCCAAGCAGCTCATGAATGACTGCGGGGTACCAACCGCTGGACATGAAACGTTCGAAGACGCAAACCAAGCACTCGACTACATCTCGAGTCACGCTGAGCCACTCGTCGTCAAGGCGTCAGGACTCGCAGCTGGTAAAGGTGCTGTGGTATGCGAGACCCGTGCCGAAGCGCGTACAGCGGTCACGGAAATGATGGTCAATTCCCAATTTGGCACAGCCGGAGATAAGGTTGTCATAGAGGAGTTCATGGAAGGGTTGGAACTCTCTGTATTTTTCATTGCGGACGGAGAAAACGCTGTTCCACTTCTAACCTCTCGTGACTACAAGCGTGTAGCGGAAGGAGATGTAGGTCTTAATACAGGAGGCATGGGTGCATACGCACCAGCAGAACCGTCGAATTCGACCTTTGTAGAGCGTGTGAGAGCTGAGATCGCACAACCAGTACTTGATGCTATGAGTGAGGCAGGTACACCCTACCACGGTTTCCTTTACGCAGGGCTAATGTTAACCGAATCGGGACCTCGAGTCATCGAGTTTAATTGTCGATTTGGCGACCCTGAAACGCAGGTCGTATTACCCTTGACGCGTTCGAGTTTGCTAGAGCCTATGCTGGCGGTGGCGCACGGCGAATCCCTTGCCGGCTGGCACGCTGAGGCCGATACACGAACTGCCTTGACTACGGTCATGGCGAGCGCGGGCTACCCAGAAAAATCAGACCCTGGGCGCACGATCAAATTGCCAGAATTAGATCCGACGAAGGTGCAGGTCTTTCATGCTGGAACGGCACTACGCAATAAACAACTTGTAACCGGAGGTGGGCGGGTACTGGCGGTAACGGGCTTCGGTGAAAACCTCGAAGTGGCAGCTCGCCGTAGTCAATATGCGGCAAGCCAAATCACGTTCCAAGGCGCACACTTCCGGCGTGACATTGGCTGGCACGAGCTTGAGCCAGAACGCTTGCGCGTGAAAGATCAACAGCTCCTTACCGGTTTCTAGAGAATCCCCGACGAAGTGCCTGAGCTTCCCGAAGTCGAGACAATTCGGCGTGACCTCAAAACTTCATTGTTTTCCAGGGAAATCTGCCGAGTTCGGGTTTATCACGATGACCTGATCCTTGGAGGTATTTCTAGACGAGCATTTCAAATGAAGGTGCGGGGCCGTCAAATCGGGAAAACGGAAAGACGAGCCAAGTTCCTTCTCTTTCCTCTGTATTCTGAAGCAAACCTCAACGCTCCTCCAGAGCGACTGATGAGAGTGCAACTACGAATGACAGGTCAATTCGCACTCCAGAAGACACGACCAAACACAGAGGATTTCCAGCACCCGGGCGTCGAGTTTTTGCTGGATGATGGTAATACACTCTATTACGATGACATCCGTCGTCTTGGTGGCTTTGATCTTCTCTCGCTTGAAGCCTGGTGCCAACTCGAGACTCAACTTGGGCCGGAACCATTATCATCCGCATTCTCTGTAAAGGTGTTCGCAGAGATCCTCGCTCCCCTACGGGCACCCATAAAAAATACACTATTAAACCAACGGCGGGTGGCGGGAGTCGGGAACATCTACGCCAGTGAGGCTCTCTACAAAGCCGGGATCGACCCACACCGACCGGCGGGGACACTGGATGAGGGAGAGATACGACGGCTCCGAGATGCTATCCGATTCATCTTGTCGGCTGCCCTTAACAAGTCGGGTACAACCATACGAAATTATCGTGCACTGAATGGCCACTCCGGGTCATTTCAAAATGATCTCCAGGTCTACGGACGTGCAGGTGGAATGTGCAGGCGGTGCTCCGGAACCGTTGAACAGACTACCCAAGCTGGGAGAAGCTCTTTCTTCTGCCCGAACTGCCAACACTAGCGATTGCTAATAAAGATGGGGTGAGAGTTCTACCAACTATCCGTTACGGGATTGGTTGGCAGACTGCCAATGTCGATTGTCTGACCCTCTTTCATGACTACCTCTAGCTTTCTAATGTTCGAGATGTCAGCCAGCGGGTCAGCTGCAAATATGAGAATGTCGGCGAGCTTTCCTACCTCCAGCGTTCCAAAATCGTCGAGCGCCTTACAAGCCATCGCACCATGCTTTGTCGCAGCTACAATCGCCTCCGACGGTGTCATACCTAACTCCACTAGGCCTTCAATCGCGATAATTGTGCCTATGCCCGGTTCGAGATGCTCAGCGACGGGGCTCCTCTCTCTCATAAATTCAGGAGCAACCCCACCGGTACCGAAGAGAACATTATCAGGCCCAACTGACACAATACATCCAGCCTCTATCAACTTTCGGGCATTCATCTGGCGCATTTCCAAATTCCCGATCGTTAACGTTCTGGGGTCCTTGACACCTGTCTCCTGAACCTTCCTTCTAACCTCAGCCAGGGTGAGCGGAGCAGCTCTTTCCTGCTCGAGCTTGGACCACCGTTCCATTGCCTTCTCCCGTTCTTCGAGGTGCTTTTCCCAAATCGCTCCGGTGTACTTGTTGGGGAGCAACGAACAGATAATGCCGCGATCCACAATAAGATTCACGAGTTCATCGCTGATCTCCCGCATAGCCACAACCTCGGGATGCTGAATCAGATCGACTCCTGCAAGGATGGAAAGCCTGAGTCCCTCGGGTGTGGTTGAGTGGGTCTCTGCCACTAATCCTCTTTTTTGCGTTTCCTCAACGATGATCCGCTGTGCCCGGGGAGAGAAGCTGATAGGCGTCGGATAGTTAAAGTGATGGGTTCCACCATATTTGATAAAATTTGGCCCCAAATCCAAATAGGCGTTAATAGCAACCCGGAGTTCTTCTGGCATCATGTGTAGGAGTTCTTCACCACTTCCTAAAGTGATCGAATCGTTCATCTGCTCTTCGAAAAGCGTCAACCCTGACTCAGAATCACCGGAAAAAGTTTCCGAAAAAGGTCCTCCCCATCCGACGATGTTCCCAGCGACATACATGCGAGGGCCAACCACTTCCCCACGTTCGATGGCATCACGTACCTGCATTCCGGGAAGGAGGGCACCATAGCTATCTCGGACTGTCGTAATCCCATGTTTGAGGTGAAGCTGTGCTGCTTGGAGGTTGAGGTCAGCATTCCGATCCCAGTAACGAGCATTTGTCTCACGCCAACGGCTACCAAACGAGAGAGACATGTGAACGTTAGTATCAACGAAACCTGGGGTTACATGCTTACCCGCAGCGTTGATGACCGTCGATCCTCGTGGCACCTGCACTTCAGCCTGAGGGCCGATCTGTGTGATCCGCCCTCTTTCTATCACAATGGTAGCGTTTGCGAGAGGTACTCCACCGTTTCCGTCAATCACAGTGGCTCCGACAATTGCAGTAGCTGCGTCAGGCGCCTGAAGGGCGCTAACCGGGGGCGCAGTAGCAAGTATCAGTCCGGCAAACAAAAGAGAAATTCGAAGAGTGTTGGCACATTCTCTGACGTGCTTAGCAATCATGGTATACCTCCTGAAACTTACTGCTCACATGGCTATTTCTACTGCCTATACCCCATCATCTTGCATCATCGATGTAGGAAGGTTTTCGAGGTCGAGCAACATGAGATTAGTCCGACACACGACAGTAGAGGACCTACGCTTCAGTTGGCTAACCCGATTTCTCAAGATCCTTGAGCCTCGAACTCGCGACAGCACTCACTTCACGAAACGCTTTAGCCTCTGGTGCTTCGGGACGCCCAATTGATGTCGGAACACCACGATCACCTTCTTCTCGGACTGCGACTCCTAATGGCACAGCACCGAGGAACGGTACACCGATCGAGGCAGCAAGGCGTTCTCCTCCGCCTGTACCAAAGATATCATGTTTTTCACCACAGCCCGGGCACTCGAAACCTCGCATGTTTTCAACGATTCCAAGCACCGGAACTTCCAGTTTTTCAAACATCCGGATGCCACGCAGCACGCCACCCACAGCTACGTCTTGAGGTGTCGTAACCATCACTGCACCATCCACGCGTACAAGTTGACACAGTGAAAGTTGCGCGTCACCTGTCCCCGGCGGGAGATCAATCACGAGGTAGTCAAGTTCCCCCCATTTAACTTGCTGAAGAAACTGCCGAATCACACCCATAATGATCGGGCCTCTCCAGATAGCCGGAGCATCTTCTTCGATCAAAAAGCCAATGCTCATAAGCTTGACGCCGTGCGCTTCGATCGGCACAACCTCTTCATCAGCTATGCGCGGTTTCTCATGGACACCAAACATCGTCGGGATGTCTGGTCCATAGATATCGGCATCGAGGATACCAACACGGGCTCCTTCTCGAGCCCACGTAGAAGCCAAATTGACCGAGATAGTCGATTTTCCGACACCACCTTTACCTGAACTGACGGCTACAACGTGGCTCACACCCGGCATTACAGGAGCTTCCGAAGGGTGACGACTCGCCGCTTCCCGATCGCTGCCACGCGGGGCCGGGGCCGGTTGCTTCGCAGACCGATCCATTATTGGGAGCGGTCGCGAACCGCTAGCAGTGGGTTTTGACATGGTGATAAGGCTAGTAGGGGTTATTCAACTATTTCTACAGAATGTACGTTATGTATGGCCTGGCGGAGTTGTTGCTCGACTCCGAACCGGAGGGTATCCGCTGACATTGGACAATCATAACACGCTCCTACCAGTCGTACACCGACACGACCGGTTTCACGATCGAAAGAAATAAGCTCAATATCGCCGCCGTCTGCGCGGATGGCAGGACGAATCTCGTCCAATATCGCTTCGATCTGCTTAGGCGAATCAAGCTCGGTGAAGGTACTCAACTCAGGATCCTATCCTAGTATTGGCACACTCGGTGACATGGCGGTTTGCCTTGTGTGACGGGTAGAAAGTTACCGTTCTCTTAAAACGTCGTCAAAGATCTTACTATTTGAAGGGACGAACTCGAGTTTGGCACGGGAGTTTTCGATCGAACCTAGGGGTGATAACTGGATCAACTGGTTCTCGGACCAAACCTGACTCATATCACGGTAGTGCTTGTCCAACGGGTTTCCACTTTGGCCCGTTGGAAGCAGAAAATATCCGGTGGGTTCATCAGGATCCAGATGAGCCACAAATCGAGCACTCGGCCCAGATTCTCCAATGTTTGGTAGAGACCAAAACGTAGAATCAGTCGTCAGACTGATATTGGGGTTATCGGGTCTAACTGTATGCCGACCACCACGTGTAGGATAAGGTCCGATGTTGAACCGAAGTAACTGATTCAGGATCCGCACTTCACCCAAAAGGTGTGCCGATCGTTCCTTATGCACAGCGCCCCAGGACTGGCCCACTACACCCGCGGCCGTTCGCGCCGCCTCTTCTTCAAGCGTTTCGATCCGCTCGACCTCAGGAGTCCTCACATCGTCGACCCAAGGACTATCGGGGTTTTCAAGTACATGGATTAAGCCCAAATCAGGGAACCAAGCGTCACCACTCACAAACTCATCGGATGCTATGAGCGCACGAAGTCGGTAGAGCCACACATAAAACGAGGCAGCCCCGAGGGCATCCACTTCAGTTCGCAGATCCCAAGACTCTAAAGCGATGGCCAATGCGTCCTCACCGGCTCGCCGAGCGGATGCCACTGCCCGCGGACGGAGTCGTTCTGCCCACAAGCTGTAGGAATCAAGCTGAAGTTTTCGCATATCTTCGACGGTCCAATTTTCTGCCTGTGAAACCACGTCGTCGATCCGACGGGCACGGAATGGTGCTGGGTAATCTCGACCCACACGATCGAAAACCCGTCGGGACTGAAGGTTGTTTGCAGTTACCAGATAGTCTGAACTCGGGTGCTGGATAGCAGGCATTGAATCGAATGGCCAAAAACCTGTCCAACCATCTGGAAACCGTTCGAAAGAAACAGGCAGTGCACCTTCACCTGGGACTCTGACCGGAACAGAGCCACTCATGCGATATCCGATCGAACCTGATGTCGTAGCATACAACACGTTCTGGTGGGGAGATCGAAACCGTTTGACACCCGCCAGAAACTGCTCTTCGTTGCTAGCTCGATTCATTGCTAACAAGGCAGCCACTACTCCGAATGGTTGTCGGCCTGTCCAGAGAAGAGAAAGCGTCAGCCCTCCAGTGGATACAGCATCTGTGATTACGGGTCCACGGACCGTGCTTCGGATTGTGAACGTTACCGGTTGATCGGACCCGCGAACCGCAATCTGTTCCGAACGCACATCGAATGCTCGCCAGTTGTCCCCATCTCGATACATTGATTGATCCAAGTTGACTGCTTCGACCACAAAATCGGCATCATCGACCATGGCGTTTGTAAATGCCCATGCAATATGTCGGTTCATCCCAATAATGACCCCGGGAGCTCCTGGGATTGAGAGCCCCGTAACCGCATACTCAGTGCCATCAACGCGAAGTGTATTCAAGTACCAGGTAGACGGAGCTCGAAGAGCGAGGTGTGGGTCATTTGCAAGTAACGGGTGGCCATCTTTTGTCCGAGATCTTCCGAGTGCCCATGAGTTGGAGCTATGGAACCCAAATCCTGAAAGAAAGCTCAGGGGATCCCAACCAGACTGAGTATCATACTCAGCATCATGGCCTGGCAATCTTGCTCGATGTGTAGCGCGGACGAATGATGACACGACACTCTGGACGACGGTGCGGTCCTTTGACTTGTCTTCCTCGATTCCCTTGAGGCTAAAAGCTGGTTCAGCCTCATCTTGTGTGATGGTTGGTCCCCAATTGGGATAGCTGGGGAGTAACGCCTCGTGATATTCGTCACCCAATCTGGCCACTGCATTCATGCGTGACAGTTCCGTCTGCCAACCCGAGAGATCAAGTGCCATTATTCGCCCAATGGCAACGGATGCCTGGGGACTCCATATCTGGGGTTCAATCCCCAAAACGAGGAACTCAGGAGGCCACGAACCTCTCCAGCTTTCAATCCGAGCGTTTACTCCCTCAGAAAACGCCTCTAAAACCGCTCGCTCATAAGAACCCATCATTTGCAGTTCACGTTTAGCCGCTCCCCACAAATCAAGAGTTCGCATTAGGTGATCTGTTGAAACGGCTGCTGGACCGAACAGCTCAGCAAGTCGACCTCGGGCTATACGATGAAACAGTTCGAGTTGCCAGAGACGTTCAGAGGCATGGACAAACCCCTGCGAACGAGCAATATCGAGTTCGGTCGTTGCAACAATCGTCGGGATGGCCCACTCATCAAAGGTCACTAATACGGGGCCATGAAGTCCCTTAATATCGATAGTGCCCGAGCGGTCCTGACGTGAGCTTTGAAGATAGAAGAACACAACCACTATCATGACACAAAAAACCAGGACAAGGGAGCCCAATGAGATAGAGAGGCGACGGCGGACGTTCATTGTCCATCAAGAGTTAGTGGGTAGGAAACTTCTGTGTCCTGAAACGCGCATTTAAGCGACACATATTCATCATCATCCCGAATCACTAATGATAGAGATTCCATCTCGTCAAGAAGACTGGAAGTATCGTCTAGGGACATTGGGATTCGTTCAGCGAGAGCAGGAACTCGGGCACGTCCCATATCGCATATTCCCCGCCAGGCCTGTGCAACTACTGTCGTATAACGTCCCATCAAAAGTGGCTCACCATCGGTATTCTCTGCTGCAGCCACAAGGTCCCGATTTTTCAGCACTCCCTCTATTGGTTCAAGGTGGTGTTCAGCTACACCACAGAACCACACGAATCGAGGGTGTGGCGTTTCCTCTGATACCCACTCGACCAGCTCTGCGACGATCTCATCTGCACAAGAAACGTCGATCAGCGGCACGTGTCTAAAATTAAGAACAGCCATGACTGCGTGGTCGAGATCCGCAATTTGGCGCACAATATTTGTACGGAGGGTGCGACCTGTGGGACGCGTAATCAGTTGACTGTACAGCGCGACATGCGCAATCCGTGGCCTCATTTGATCAGGAGACTTCTTCTTCAATGCGCTCCGGCAACACAATGAGCACCTGCGCGCCAGGAAAGCGCGGCAGCTCAATCTGGAGCGGTTTGAGGTCATCCCACTCTGGAACGTGCGCGATGGTCGCATCACCGCTTCTGATCCTCACCGCACCGTCCCATTTCACCACTTGATTACGAACAGCCTGCAGACCCTGTCCCCGACCTGGATCTGGGAACCTGGATTCGCCGCGAAGAAACGCAGCCTGGAGCGCTTCCCCCGCAGACCATGATTCTCCATGTGTGCGCGCATGTTCTCTGGCTAGAGATCCTTCGAAACCCACTCCGGCATCCATCACTGCGAGAACAACGACATCGCGTCCCAGCCGTCGCTTCCAATGATAGCGCTGTGCGCACACCCACCCGATCGAGTCTGCATGCTCAAGGATGTTCTGGCAAACCTCAGATAGCATAATCGAAAAGTGTATGACCGCAGGCATTGAATACCCAAGGCGATTATGGAGAATCTGCTGGGCGCGTTCACGAACTCCTTCCACAACACGGTGCACATCTTCATACGAGCGGATTGTTGTCACCTCCAGCAACGCATCAGACGCAGAGTGAGGTTTGGGTGGTTTAGCTTTCAACTCAAAAACCTCCGCAGCGGCTGGCCAGAAATGCATACGGTCGATGTATGAGCGCACCTCATCATCTTCAGGAGGTTCAATAAGAGGTGCGAGCCCTGTTCTCTGTCGTACCTCCTGTCCAATCGCCAGAAGGCCGAGCAGACCATACGGAGAAACCCACGATACGGAACGGGCATCCAGTAGTAGTCGCGTATTTGGTTGGACTTCCTCGCGAGTGGCCGCGATAAGGGTTTCAAATGCAACTTCGTCCAGGTTGCGGGGAACCTCGACTACCCTACTCACAGTGTCTTGCCGGTTTCTAGCACACCGGTTGAGATATCGGAGGAAGACTGTAGATATGCGGACAGCCGAGAAGCACCCCTGAACCCAGCGTTTCGGCTCCCCGCCTTGCCCGCCGCACGCATCGCCGAATTCAGGTTGGCACCTGCCAATAGGTGGGAAAAACAGGTTCCACCCCAAACATCGCCGCACCCTGTAGGATCGCCATCCCTAACACGCATCTCAGACGGTACCCTACCCATAGTTATCGGTCCAAGAGGGCCTGGAAACTGTCCATAACCGCAACATTCCAGAGGAGACTCTGCGAAGTCGCGAGTCGACACCCAAGTCGACCCGCGGTCTCCCCTGGTTATGAGTATCCCGCGAGTGGCCGATCCGATCACTTTAGCGGCCAGTACCCATGGGTCGTTACTACCACCTGCCAGCATCGTCAGTTCATCCTCATTTAGCTGTACTATATCAAAACAAGTCAACCATGATCGCCACTCGCGCAGTGGTCGCAAGTTTCGCACTCCATCCGCATCCAAACCAAGCATAAGCGAATGGAGATCCATATAAGTGGGTCCCGCAATCGCGTTGCGCAAAACTGAAGCGGTCTGGAGATCAAGTTCCCAACCCGCAATGAAGTTGACGTACAAAGCATCACATGCCCTCACTACAGGCAACAATTCCTCTAGGGTCCAGCCGGGCACACCGCCACTAAGTTTCTCGTGCCGACGAGCTTCGTCTACATATATCAGTTCCACCCTATTGTTTGGCTCAGCAACAGTGCGGATGCCATCTAGTGAGTCCAGGTGCACGAGACCTTTAAGAAATGTATCTGCCGAATCACGCATGTCTTGTCCAACCTTGACGATCGGTAACAATGACCAATTGTTGGGTAACGCGGCGTCAAAACCTGCCAAGGAGTAAGCGATCCCACCCCATTCTTCAACCGGATCATCCCAATTGCCAGGACGATCATAAATTGTGTCCCATACCAGAGTTCCGACCACTCCGAGTCGTGGCATAGTAACGGGTGCCTAGAGAGGACCAAGTCGAGCGATATGGAAGATCGCAGCTGCACCGATGACCCCAGCCATATCACCTAACTCGCCTATGCACACCCGGCATGATTCGGATGCTCTCACGAATGCACGCTGTTCAATCTCTTTTCGCAACGGGACCAGAAGATGGTCACCTGCTCGTGTCACCCCACCTGACAATACAACGATTCCCGGGTTGAGAATGTTGATCAAATTTGCCAGTCCAACTCCCAACAATCTCGCGGTCTCAAGCATAACTTCATTCGCGTATCTATCACCTGCGATGATCGCCTCAAAGACCTTTTCTGCGGTAATCAACTTCAGGTCACCATGAACCATTCCCAACATGAGACTCGTTGCACCAGCCTCGATCCCTTCAACTGCCCGTGCGGCGATGGCGGGACCTGAGGCATATGCCTCCAGGCAACCATGGTTACCACACCCACATTTTCGTCCCGCCGAGTCAATCGTCATGTGACCAAACTCAGCAGCGACATCCGAAGCCCCATGGTAGACCTCGCCAGCGAGAACGATTCCGCCACCAATACCTGTCCCTATGGTGACCCCAAGAACGTGATCAAACCCTCGTGCTGCGCCCTGCCACCATTCCCCGAGTGTTGCAGCGTTTGCATCGTTGTCGAGTTCAGCCTCTAAACCCAGCTTTTCAGCAATCTCGTCGCGGAGAGGGAAGTTAGACCAACCTAAGTTGATCGTCTCGAACACCACGCCCATTCGGCGATCCAGAGGACCGGGTGACCCAAGCCCTATACCGATAACATCTTCTTGACGAAAATGTTCGCGGTGTGCCTCATCAGTAAGGATATCGCGAACCATATTCACGATCCGGTTGAAAACAAATTCTCCACCCTCATGCGCATCAGTAGGCATAGAGCGCATCCCTATCACAGGACCACCCCCCGTAGGAACAGCCCCAACGCTAATCGATGTGCCTCCGATATCCACACCGAGGATGTAGTGGTTTCCCTCCATGGACACCTCAACAACTACCGAGTATTAGATCTCCGAGCGCAGCCTCAGCCACCCTCCTATCCTCTGATCAAAATCCTAATACGTCTTCGATCACAATTCGTTTGCGTTCAAGATTTCAATCAAAATAGGGCTAACTAGGGCTTACGAAATTTCCCTTCCAACCAGGACTTCAATTGGATTCCCCCGTTGTACCGATCGCGAACTATTCATCCCCTACCTGTAAGACTGCGAGAAAAGCCTCCTGTGGGATATCCACGCTACCCACCTGTTTCATTCGCCGTTTCCCCTCTTTTTGGCGCTCGAGGAGTTTCCGTTTTCGAGTGATATCCCCACCGTAACATTTTGCCGTCACATTTTTCCGAAGCGCTTTGACGGTCGTACGAGCGATCACATCCCTACCAATTGCTGCTTGAATAGCCACATCAAATAGTTGACGAGGGATGAGTTCCTTGAGTCTTCTCGCGACTTTTTGTCCGAACTCATATGACCGATCGCGGTGAACAATCACGCTCAGCGCATCAACTGGATCACCATTAAGAAGAACATCCAGTTTGACGAGATCAGACGGTTCATAGCCAGAAATTTCGTAGTCTAGTGATGCGTAACCCCGTGAAACCGACTTCAGCTTGTCATAGAAGTCGAGAACGATCTCGGCGAGCGGAATCGAGTACACTATCTCGACTCTCTGCGGATCCAAGTATTTCATATTCACATACTCGCCACGTCGATCGTGACACAATTTCTGTATAGCTCCAATGTAATCGGCCGGACTCACGGTTCGAATGCGCACGAACGGTTCCCGCACTTCAGCTATGTGTCCCCTATCTGGCATCTTCGATGGATTTTCAAGGTGGAGTTCTTCATCATTCGTTAGAGTGACCTGGTATTCCACATTTGGAAGCGTCGTAACCAGATCAAGATCGAATTCTCGTTCGAGTCGTTCCTGAATGATCTCCATATGAAGTAGTCCGAGGAAGCCACAGCGAAACCCGAAACCAAGAGCAGTAGATGTCTCTGGCTCATAGTGTAAACTGGCGTCATTCAGCTGCAATTTCTCTAGCGCATCACGAAGCTCTTCAAACTGGTCAGAGTCTGTGGGATAAAGACCGGCAAATACCATCGGTTTCGCATCTTGGTAACCCGGTAAAACCTCTCCTGCACGGCACTCTGCATCTAGGAGAGTGTCCCCAACCCTAGTATGTCCTACCTTTTTGATCTGCGCTGTCAGGTATCCGACTTCGCCACTTCTTAACACCTTGGCTGGCTTCAATCCTAACTGCATGAAACCAACCTCATCCACTTCGTAAACGGCATCGTGGCGACCGAATCCAATCCGCATCCCTTTTCGAACCTCACCGTCAACAACTCGAATCATCGGTGTTGCCCCTCGGTATCGGTCGTAATGTGAGTCGAAGATGAGTGCGCGCAGTGGACCGTCTGGAACACCCGTCGGGGCTGGGATACGATCGACCACTGCCCGCAAAACGTCATCGATACCCACACCCTCTTTAGCGGACGTGTAGATAGCCTCAGACGGATCACTCTCAAGCAAGTCACCCAACTCTTCCGCAACCCGGTCAGGATCAGCTGCAGGCAGGTCAATTTTATTAATGATCGGGACAACTTTGAGGTTCGCCGAAATCGCGAGAAATAAATTTGCTATTGTCTGCGCCTCAATACCTTGGGTCGCATCGACAACCAGGAGCGCACCTTCACACGCCGCGAGACTACGACTAACCTCATATGTGAAATCAACGTGTCCTGGCGTGTCAATTAGATTGAGTTGATAGTCGGGACCGCTATCGGCACGGTACGTCATCCGAATCGCATTGAGTTTGATCGTGATACCACGCTCACGCTCCAGATCCATCGAGTCGAGGATCTGTGCCTTCATTTTGCGAGAATCGACCGCACCAGTTCGCTCAAGAAGGCGATCGGCGAGGGTCGATTTACCATGGTCGATGTGAGCAATAATCGAGAAATTACGGATCTGAGCGGTATTCACAGGTCAATGACCAAGCCATCATATGCTGGAGATACACCGCTCGGGACGCCTGCTTCAATTTCCACATGAGTCGCGCGATGTGCGATATGTGTCAGATAAGTTCGGGACGCTCCAAGCCGACGACCGACTTTCACAGCCTCTTCGATCGAAAAATGGCCCGGGTGTGGATCGCCAAACCACAACGCATTAATGATCAAAACCTCTATGCCGGATAACATCTTAGCAGCATCAGGTGTGACACTCTTTCCATCAATTATCACACCGAGTGCCCCTGCACGAAAACCGTAACTCCGGTACACTCCGTGTGGAAAAGCGATAGGGATCACCTCAAACCCAGCAGGCGAAATTGGCTCACCGTCGACAAACGTAATCATATCGAGATCCGGAACCACTGATCCCGGTTGAGTCTGCTCTCCCTCACCCCAAATATAGTCGAATCGCTGTTTGAGTTCCTTCTCAAATTCCTGGGCCACATAGAATGGGAGAGGTTCTCTACCACCTCCTGAAAAAATGCGTAGGTCATCAAGGCCGTGGGTATGATCCGCATGTTCATGAGATAGAAACACCGCATCAATAGAATCTATCCCTTCCTTAACAAGTTGTAGTCGCAATTCGGGGGGGGTATCAACGAGCAATCGAGTTCCGCCTGATTCTATGATAAGTGAATGGCGAGTTCGTTGATCTCGTAGATCGTCCGACCTACACACCGGACATTTGCAGCCGATCACCGGGACTCCAAAGGAAGTTCCAGTTCCGAGGAAGCGAACTCGCACGAGTTGAAATCAGCGCGCTAGATAGCACATCAGAATTCCTCGATGTGCATCATGTTTATTGCCCCAGCGACGTAAAAGGGGACTTTCGCAGTGATCACGAATCGCTGCACGGTCATTCGAAGTGTGGAAGAGATTAAGGCGGACCGCATCCATCTCGACCTCGACCATCTGATGGAAAACCTCCGGTTCCCATGTGGCCGGACCGATCGCACTTACAATTTTTGCCCTACGAAAACCAGCGCTCATCCACGGCCCAAATCAGGGGAGGCCGCAATCGCTACGCAGGGAACTGAGCGGTCTCCGAAAGGTCAGGTCGGTGGGCTACTATCCACTCGTGTATGGTCTTCAGCTGACCGAGTTTGAGCCCCTCCAATGATTTCACTTGTAAGCCCGGGATGATACAGGCAGCGGCTCGACGGAGAAAGTATGCGCGTTGCTGTGCACGCTGTTCGTCGTTGAGGCTTGTTCCCCCCGGAATATCAGGGATCGGCTCTAGCAGTCGTCGGTAGCTGTAGACCTCTCGGGCAGAGAACTCATTGGGGATTGAATAAGAGTGCCCTCCAACTTCGAAGGACCCTTCGGTCGAAATGGCAAACGGCATACGTCAGTCTCCTTACATCTGGGACCTAGAGACTAAAAAAGACCGTGTCGCTGGAAGGATGGACAATCTCCCCAATCCCTTTCCACAAGCCACACGGTCCTTAAGCTTCCGCACCCACTATAGAGCCAGCATTACCAAAAATGCAAACCCTAGTGCATCCTTAAGCTTAAAAAATCAGTCCAATGGCTCTTACGGCGAGGGAAAAGCTGCCGGACTGAAATTGCCGTTTTCCCAATGAGTTTGACTCAATGAACCCGCCTTCAGTAAACTTAAGCCACCATAATTAACGAGGAGGAAGTTCTTTGCAGTACACGTTACGCGACAATGAACAGCTAGATCGTGCACTCCGAAAGTTTCGGCGAAAAGTACAACGGGCCGGCATCTTTCGTGATGTTAAAAAACATCGATTCTATGAAAAGCCTAGCGAGGCAAGACGTCGAAAGATGAAGGCGGCTGAGCGGCGACGACGGCGACGACGGCGGCGGCAACAATCACGCCGATGAGGTTTCCCACCTAAAAAATCCGCGGCCACCGATCTCATAAATTGTGTGAGTCAGTGGGACCCACCAAAGCGAAGCGACACATAGTCATCGAGAATTGTTAAGAACTTCTCAACTATTCCGTCCCCACGAAGCGTGGTGTGGTGTTCACCATCGACATACACTGGAGCGCTGGGCGCTTCAGACGCCCCTGGGAGTGATATACCAATATCGGCATGTTTGGATTCACCCGGCCCGTTGACGACACACCCCATAACCGCCACCGAAAGTTCTTCGACCCCCGGATACTGTTCGCTCCAGTGAACTAACCGGTCAGTAATATGGCGCTCCACATCAAGCGCGAGTTCTTGAAAAAAAGTGCTTGTTGTTCGTCCACATCCAGGGCATGCCGTTACCTGTGGTTTGAAACTGCGGAGTTCCAGTGACTGAAGAATTTGCTGAGCTACTCGCACCTCTTCTGCACGATCTGCACCTGGCTCCGGTGTGAGCGAGACGCGAATTGTGTCACCTATACCTTCGCTAAGTAGGATCGACAACCCAGAGCTAGAGGCTACCGTACCCTTACGGCCCATCCCAGCCTCAGTAAGACCGAGGTGGAGCGGATATTCGCACCGGCTTGCAAGTTCTCGGTAGACTCGTACAAGATCTGGAACCCTAGACACCTTTGCACTCAAAACAATTCGATCGCGTCCAAGACCAATCTCTTCGGCCACAGCTGCTGATGAGAGAGCACTTTCGACAATCGCCGCCAGCATGACGGAGTGCGCGTCCAACGGTTGGGCGAGACTCGCATTGTCGTCCATCATACGCGTGAGTAGAGCTTGATCTAACGAACCCCAATTAACCCCTATACGTATCGTTTTCTCATGTTCGATGGCACAGCGAACAATGGTCGCAAAATGTTCGTCCCAAGTCTTCTTTCCAACGTTGCCAGGATTGATTCGGTATTTCGCTAACGTCTTTGCACAATCGGGGTGCCCTGGAAGAAGAATATGACCGTTGAAGTGGAAATCTCCGATAAGTGGAACTTCAACATTTCGTGTAGCCAAAGCATCAGCGATACGAGGAACCGCATCCGCCGCCGCCGATGTGTTTACGGTGAGTCGGACAAGTTCAGATCCTGCAGCCCACAACTCTTCAACCTGATTTGCGGTGGCTTCAACATCCGCTGTATCGGTATTTGTCATCGATTGAATGACTATCGGGTGAGCACTGCCGATTAGAACTTCCCCAACAGTCACTGTCGTGGTGCTTCGTCTCTTCCACGCGCGAGGGTTCAAGTGCGTCTCTGCTCCTAAATCCATGTCATGGTCAGCACACGTTGCGTCGGGTGCGCATAAACGATATTGCGATGGCCCCACCACTAACCGTTCTGGAAACTAGGTCCTATCTGGCATAGATACGAGAAAGCCTCAACCAGATGGTCGAGGCTCAACCAATTGTTCACCGAGCACATCCAAGTACAATGAAAAAAGGAATTCTCTATTAGACGGCTTTCTTCATCCGCACTCGCTATGACCGCAGGCGTAGCATTTTGCACAGCCTTCTTCAAAAGCCATGCTACTACCGCATTCCGGACACACTCCTATAAATAACCGTGCCGCAGACTCTTGATACCGTTCAATAACAGGGCGCCCTGCCGTACGTACACCACCATTCGCGTTTTTCTTTTTTGCTTTGCTAACCTCTTGTATTGCAAGATCTTGCTGGATTCCATCCTTATCGTCCAGATATTTTTCTATCACCTGGGCGATGGCGTCTGGACCGGACAGGACTTTACTAGGACCGAGCCCAACAGAGCGATCCGAAGAGATCCCGCGTAGTTGCTTATGGACATCTTTAAGCGTGATCCCTGATCGCAGAGCCAGGGAGCACAATCGGCCAATGGCCTCAGCATCGGCCATAGCGGAACCGCCAGTTTTGCCTAGTGATACGAAAACTTCGAATGGACGACCTTGTTCATCCTCATTAATAGTCACATACATCTGCCCAAGAGGTGACTCAATCTGCCTTGTATGTCCCCGTAGCACACGAGGTCGCTGCCGCTTACCGACCCGCCGCATCCGTGCGCCTTCAAGTTCCGCAATCCGCCGCTTCCCTTCCTCTACTGTCGTCTCAAGTTTCTTATTGTCTTGTTCCAGCTCTTGGTTTTGTGCTTCGATTGCGGCGAGTCGAGCCAAGGTCTCCGCCATATCATCCGCAAACGTAGAATCTGTTTCGACTGCTTCGAGAATCTCGTCTTCAAGTGAAACAGTCGAACCACTTTGTTCCGTCTGTCTTTGTACTTCTTTAGCTGTCTCTCCAGTCGACAATACCTGTTCGTCACGCGAACCATCCCGATAAACCGTCACCCCCTTGCATTTGAGTTCATGAGCAAGGTCGTAGATTTTTCGGACATCTTCTTCGGTCGCGGATGAGGGAAAATTGCACGTCTTCGATATTGCCGAGTCTGTGTGTTCTTGGAAGGCTGCCTGCATTCGAATGTGTTGTTCAGGTGTAACATCGTGCGCCGTGACGAAGATCCCCTGTACGTCCCCCGGCACTTCATCGAAGTGGATATGGCCCTCATCTGCGATTCGCTTCATCAGCTCATCCGAGCACCAACCCCCTTCCTCCGCACGGCGCACGAAATCCGGATTCACGTCCGGCATCAGCACGCCAGCTTGATTTCGCATAAACGCTACTGCGAACAGCGGTTCGATTCCGCTTGAGCAACCGGCAATGATCGAAATCGTCCCCGTTGGAGCAACCGTGGTCACATTGCAGTTCCTCAAGCGGCGTTCCGGTCTAATCCGATCACCATCATCGTTCCTGGCACAAGTGGAATCTGGTCCCCAGATCGACTGCTCCCACTCAGGAAACACACCTCGCTCGGAAGCCAATCGTTCCGACTCCACTTTAGACTGTTCATCCACGAAGTACATCACTTCTCGTCCCAGCTCGATCGACCGAGGAGAGCCATACGGTTCCCCAATCTTAACTAGAAGATCTGCCCAACCCATCACACCCAATCCAACTCGGCGAATTCGCTTTGACAGGTCATCAATCTTTTCTAGCGGATACCTATTAGCATCGATGACATTGTCGAGAAAATGCGTGGCTTCGTGGACAGAAGTTCCGAGCCCATCCCAGTCGACAGTTCCTTCTTGATTGACGAAGGCCCCGACGTTAATTGAGCCAAGGTTACAAACATCGTAGGCGAGCAATGGCTGCTCGCCGCATGGGTTGGTCGCCTCATAACTGCCAAGGTGCGGTACCGGATTGTAACGATTTGCCTCATCTATGAAGTAGACTCCAGGCTCACCATTACGCCACGCTCCTTCGATAACACTTGAGAACACGGCCTCCGCGTTAAGCTCGCCTATCGGGTCACCGGTGCGTGGGTTAAGTAAGTTATAATCTTCACCATTCTTAAGCGCCTTCATAAAGGCGTCCGTTACACCAACCGATATGTTGAAGTTGGTGATCTTGTTCTTATCGGCCTTACAGTCGATAAACCCAAGAATATCCGGGTGGTCAACACGGAGAATACCCATGTTGGCTCCACGACGTGTGCCTCCCTGTTTCACTGCCTCAGTCGAGGCGTCGTAGACCTCCATAAAGCTGACAGGACCACTCGCAACACCCATGGTTGACTTTACGACGTCACCACTGGGGCGTAGTCGACTAAAGCCAAATCCGGTACCACCGCCACTCTGATGAATGAGCGCCATGTCTCGGAGTGTCTCGTAGATACCAGCGAGGCTATCTGGCACGGGAAGTACGAAGCAGGCGGAGAGTTGGCCCAAGGGTCTTCCTGCATTCATGAGGGTCGGGCTATTGGGTTCGAACACGCCCTCGGCCATCAACTTGTAGAACTGGATTGCCGTCTCTTTTACTGCTTCATCCGAAACGCCGTAGAGTTGATCCGCCTTGGCAATCTCCCAAGCAACCCTCCAGAAGAGATCAATAGGTTCCTCAACCGGCTGTCCCTCTTCATCCTTCTTGAGGTACCTTCGCTCCAGAACGATTCTTGCGTTATCAGTAAGTTTGGGTTCAGGCAGTTCCACCGTGTTCGCATCGGTTCCCAACCCCACACCAGCCTTGCTCGACACCTTTCCTTGAACCGCTACGTCTGGTGGATTCATGCCCTTCCCTCGTTCCCTCAACCCAGTGATCAACTAGCGACAAGCACCAGTTTGTGTATGCCCGAGTTCTAATCGGGCGACAAATATCCTACTCTCCATGCCCGAAGCAGCCGGGCTGCGACAAAATCCAAGGGGCCAAAAACCGGTTTCGGCTGGGAATCGACATACCGCGCGTACCTCGCGAGTCGAATGCCGGCCTACGCCGGTAAGTCATCCTCAGAAGTGAGAAACGGCGTCTCACGACCCCTAATCAACTGATATTTTCGTTGACGGCTTGTTGGGGAGCCGATTTTCAACGAATAGTGACTGGTTTTCCACATAAAATCCAGCCGTTTTTCCACATAAAACGCAATATATTGTGGTTATAGGAAGGTAATAACACCAGATATTGTGGTCAAGCTTTTGGGTGACTTTTCGTATAATTCACGGCGGAAAAGTCACCAAACTGAGTAAAATACGATCCCAAAATCCCTGTAAACCGACCAGTTGTATGAGCTGGGCTCAAAAAAGTATGCGAAATTCATTTCATTTATTTTAAGTTAGAACTTACAGAGTGCACTCTAGTGAGAGTCGTTGACCCCAGAGAATCGACCCTGTCGATAGTGCTCCTTAAGCCTTGTATAGTTATCAACCGTCATCGCAATTCTTTTCCGCAAATCATCATCTACAGGTCGGACCACTCGTGCCGGAACTCCCATGACCAGTTGCCCCGGTGGCACCACCATCCCCTCCGTAATCAGCGATCCTGCACCGACTACACTTCCTTCTCCAATGATTGCCCCGGACAGCACTATTGCTCCCATACCGATAAGTACGTGGTCTTCAATTGTACAGCCGTGAATGATGGCCCGGTGTCCAATACCCACTTCGTTTCCTACCCGCGTAGACAATCCTCGATCCACGTGAATCAACGTAAGGTCCTGAACATTGGTTCGTTTACCAATCACAATTGGGGCGATGTCCCCTCGGAGCACACACTGGTACCACACACTTGATTCTGCCCCAATCGTCACATCCCCTAGGACATCAGAAGATGGCGCTACAAACGCGGTGGGGTCGATGGCGGGAATGCTGTTCAAGGGTTCCTTTCTTTCCCACTTTTCATCACTCATCGTCTCTCTACTCCTTCCATCTTGCCGACATCAGCAAAATACGCCTCTATACCGTCCATTACCCCCAAGGCATAATCGGTTTGAAATCGCTCAGTTTGGAGTGCCGCCTCATGCTGTGGAACCATCATAAATGCACCTTCTGCTAAGACCGATGGCATCCAAGGTTCTCGAACAACGGCAAGATCACCCCATACCACTCCGAGATCCTTGAGTCCTAGACGCGTCACAATTCCCGCTTGGATGTAGCTGGCCAAATTCACAGCGTGCCGATGATAGTAATACGTACTTGTTCCAGCGTGTTCGAAGGGGTTGATGCCATCCGGAAGTGCGTTGTTGTGAATGGAAACGAACAGTTCTGCTCCTGCTTCCCTAGCACGCTCAGTACGCCTGTATAACCCCATCGCAAGCCCATTGGAACGAATGAGAACAGGTTCTGCTCCTGCCTCTTTTAGTAAATCGAAAAGTGTTCGAGCCACAGCCAGGTTGGCATCTCCTTCAAATAGGCCAGTCGGACCATAGCTTCCGGCCCCGGGATGCCCAGGATCAATTGCAATCCGGCGACCTGCCAATGGATTCAATTTTTCGATTTGCGGTGGTGGCCGCAGATCCAAACGGAGCACCAAGCCTTCTCCACTACCAGGCAGATCTGAAAAAGGGCGGCTAGCACGTGGGCCCTCATATGAAGACGCGTTCCCAGATTCATAGGCTAAATCATAGCCCCAGACGGGCCAGTCGAATTCGATTTCGAGCCTAGTGGTCGGTCCCTCCATCTGAGTCCAGGTTACCGACGAGACTCCCGTATCCACTCCATGAGCTATTCGATCAAATTGTCCAACCATGTTATAGAGCGTAAGTGAAACTGAGCGTTCTCCGATCACGCTAACAACGGCAGGGACGGGTTGGGAGACCCCAATGCGCAGACTTACTACGCCGTGGACATCATCCAGATGGGGGCGACTGCGGAGGTCCAACGCGGCAAGCTGGAAACGTGCATCCCAAGTCACAGCCGATCCCATGTAAGGATCGGTCCACTCTGTATCTTCCTCTACAACCCACGCTTCCAGTCCATTTGTCAGTTCTATACGGAATCGGTCACTGAAGCGTCCTGTCACACGAGCAGTAGTACCATTTGGAAAGCGCCACCGGTTAGGACCAAACGGACTGGGGCGCGCTAAGATTACACCACTCTGTCCATTCGTTGGGTCGTGCGCTTCAATGAGCTTCACTGTGCCCGCATCTTTTCTCAAGACTGCGATAGGGATCTTAAGCACATGGTGACGTTCATAGCCCATAGTGCTCGCCAATAGCTCAAATTTTACGGTGTCAAGTTGCAAGCCTGATACGGGCGCGGAAGAAGGCCACGATCCAACAGTTCGGCTACAATGTCCCGCCTCACAAGCAGCATCTCGAAGCAACGAGAGGTCAATCTCAACTCCGTATTGGTCCAAGGTTCCACGAAGGTGGCGAAGCGGGGGGACTGATATTCTGAGATCGCCCGCTATCAACTGGAGCATTACGCCGCGCTCAGCCACAAACCGAAACGAAACCATCTCACCCGGCCGCGTCCAACGCTCGGGACGTTCACCAAGCCCTCGCGGATCAACCCACGTTGGCTCGCTACCCAATGGCCGCGAGACAAGCGGGCGCCGGATCACATGATCTAAGGCAACTGTATCCGACCCCACGCTCGCACGAAAATGATAGACTGCGGTGTCACCATGCACTGTTTCGGGGACCGACATCCAAGCAAGAAATGCACCATCCTGATGGACATGAACCGGAATCCCATTGACTTGGAGTTTGGCCTTCGGATTGCCAACAGATCCGAATAGAAAATTTGAGTCGGAAGATACTAATTGCGAGGGTACCGGGTACCGAACAATAATTGCGGGGGCTTTCGCTACGGACTGACACCAGAGGTCACCCACACTTCCCATAAACACGACCCCTAGACACGTCACCATCAGGCTTTGACACCACCTCAATGACCAGATACTCACCACCTTAGGCCCTTGCCCTTAAGCACATTGTTGCGTTTCACTCATTCAAGACGCTCCCAACGCCATCCGACGGCGGAGGATGACCAAGCCACTACCTCCCACGATCGTAACCACAAGCGAGATCGCTAAAGTGTTCATTTCAAAGAGAAGAGCATTCCCTAGAGAAAACATAATCCCGAATAAAAACAACGTAGCCGCGATTGTTCGTGCGAGTGCGTGCGTCATCCCAAAATCAGGCTCGATCCCTGCGGACCGTCTAATATGTTTCCAACCCGGCCCACCAGGACGAACTCGACGATAGAAAGAGAGGAGAGTCGCTTCTTCCTCAGGTCTTGTAAACCACAACACGGGGAGCCACACAGCGGCTGAACCAAACGCCGTCACCGCAAGTCGCGTTCCAAACTCCAACTCTCCGAATATGGGCAGGTAGGACGCAATCGCAATCGCAAATCCTGCTAACATTGAGGCAAGTTCTGTCGACGCATTCACACGCCACCAAAACCACCTAAGAATCAGAACTGCACCAGGCCCCGTGCCTATCGCAATCATGAACCTGAAGAGCGCTGCGATGTCATCCGCGAAAAACGCCGCGATAGCAGCGAGTCCGGTGATCAATACCGAGGCTAATCTTGCCCACCTCACAAGCTCTTCTTGTGAGGCTTCAGGTTTTATAAAGCGTCCGTAGAGATCATTAACCAGGTAGCTGGCCCCCCAATTGATTTGGGTGGATACGGTCGACATGAAGGCTGCGAAAAACGAGGCGACGACTAACCCAAGTAGACCAGTCGGAAGATACCGCATCATTAACATGGGGTATCCAAGGTCTGGGTCCGAAAGGTCCGGGAATACAACAATTGCCGCCAACCCGACTAAAATCCAAGGCCATGCTCTGATGACGTAGTGGAGCCATACGAACAGCCACGCAGCCCGTTCAGCGTCGGCCTCTGACCGACTTGCGAGAAGTCGCTGTACGAATTCACCGCCGCCATCGGAGCGACGGAACGCCCACCATTGTATACCTAGGTAAGCTAAGAAAGTGCTAAATGGAAGCGATTGGGAGCCTGGTCGAGGTACCATCTCTAATACCTCAGATCGACCCAAAATGGCCAGTTGACGCTTCAGTTCCATGATGCCACCAATATCTGAGAGGGCAAAACCTGCCACTAGGATTGCCCCTGACAACGCGAGAAAGAACTGGAAGAAATCCGTCGCCACTACACCCCATAGGCCAGCCACCCCTGCATAGATCAACACGAAAATAGACAACACCACAACGGCCCAAAGACGTTCGTCACCAGGTACCCATTCTGGCATTTCGGGAAATAGCCCTAACACCTCGACAACTTTGCGCATTGCAAGCATTACGAAACCGATAGAGATGCAATTTATAGGGACCGCGAAGAGAAAAGCCCGTGAAGCACGGAGAACCGCAGCAGGACGGCCTCCGTAGCGTAACTCGGTGAGTTCGACATCGGTTACAACACCGGCCCTGCGCCACATACGCGCGAACAAACAAATGAGGAGCACATGGGAAAAGCCAAATGACCACCATTCCCAATTTCCGGCGATCCCTCGTCGCGCTATAAGTGCAGACACATACAGAGGGGTGTCTACGGAGAAAGTCGTTGCAGCCATGGAAGTGCCAGCGAGCCACCACGGAAGTGTACGACCACTTACAAAAAAATCCTCTACCCCAGAACGCGCCCGCCGAGAGAGCCAGAGACCTACTGCCAACGTCAGTCCGAGGTATACACCTACAACCCACCAATCAATTAAACTCATGCTTCGCTGCTAAACTGGTAACACCTCATAATTACAGACCCGCGGTGGAGACAATCCAACGTCCCGCAGCTCGTTCCATAACTGTCTCGGTAGACCAAGCGCAAATACTGGGCACCCCTATGATGTCGAGCCAGCGAGCATGTCCTAGCAACACAACGAGACTCCGTTTCGCACCCTCCAGATGTGCCTTGGCTTCATGCACCACGCTAGCAGAGGGGCCACTATGACCTTTCCAGCCCATTGGTGTTGCTGCCAGAACAACAATCCGTTGTTCAGCATCATTAACGTGAGGGGTAATCGTCCAACCAGCTCTTTGAAGTTCTTCAACGACTATAGTTGAGAGTAAGGCATCATGGGTGGCAGGTGGAGTAACCTTTAAGTCGTCTGACACTCCTATAACGCTGGTTGGTACAGATGACCTCCAACCAGGCAATCCGCCGGTTCCATCAACGAGGGTTGCGATCGCAAGCTCCATAGTGTCAAACCCTGATGACATACCCGAAGCCTGTATTTCGTTCTGGGCTACTGAATCGACTGCATATTCAAATTCAGAGCACTCAAGAAGTTGTTCAAGACGGCGATGAGCCGCACGAGCTAAACGCGCCGTGCTCTCTTCGCGCACACCTCGTTCCAGCGCATCAACCGTTGCCTTCACATCACTCGGATACACGATCAGATCACACCCTGCTCGGAGTGCCTCAACCGCTGCGGATGCATCATCGGCATCGATTGCCCCCATAATCATTGCGTCCGTTGCAACTGGACCGTCGAATCCAAAACGATCTCGAAGTATGTCTGTCACGACTGAGTGAGCTAACGTGGCAGGGCGATTGCTTCCCAACGCAGGGAAGGCGACATGAGCTACCATTGCAGTGCTCGCTTTCGGAAGAGTTGCAGCGAATGGGGCCAAGTCTGCCTCCAGATCTTCTGCACCCGCAGCAACGGTCGGGAGTCCCACGTGAGAATCTTCACGTGTCCGCCCATGTCCAGGGAAATGCTTTGCGCAAGTAATCGCACCGACACCCTCACAGGCAGATATCCATCGACTGCCAAGCCGTCCGACAATCTCCGGATTAGAACCAAAGCTCCGCGTGGCGATGATGGGATTTGTGGATTCGAGATCGAGGTCCAGAACAGGAGCCAGCACCCAATTGATACCTACAGAAAGTGCTTCACGTCCCGTCAATTCTCCAGCAATTGCCGCTGCCGCTTCCGCATCAGGATGTACTGCAAGCGCGGCCGGTGGAGGCAGTTCACTTAACCCTCGAATCTGTTGACCTGCACCGCGTTCGAGATCCGCTCCAATCAATAAGGGGCGGCCAGCCTCGCGTCTTATACGGTCGGTTAGCGACTTTACGGCATCTGCCTCTCCTCCAAAAATCACGAATCCGCCGACGCCCAGGGCAAGCGCACGGTGTACACGATCCTGAACTTGAGCAGAAGACCATTGGTCCAACCGTAACGCTTCTATTACGAGACGTGCAGTCGGTGGCACACCATTCACGCTGGAGTCAGGTCCCCAAGTACACATGAAGTACGGGCACCCGTAGCCCACGAAGCACTACTCGGGATACCTAGGATGTGTTGCCGAGCGAGAATTGCAAAAGCCACTGCCTCACGGGCATCTGGATCCAGACTGAGTTCGGCGAGGTTCCGTACTGGGAGAGGGTCCAGATGTTCACGGAGACGCCTAACAAGGCTCGGGTTACGTGCCCCACCACCGCACAGATAGCAACTTGCAAGATCAAATTCGATGAAACGATAGCTATCAGCTATGGTTCGTACCGTAAGCTCCGTTAGAGTGGCAATAAGATCTTCCACAGACAGATCGGCATGTATTAAAAGCCACTCCCACAATCGACATTCTGAAAATCTTTCTCTCCCTGTCGATTTTGGAGGGGCAAGTTGGAAGTATGGGTCGCCGAGCCACTCGTTCAAGGCATCCTCCGACACAGTTCCACGAGAAGCCAATTCCCCATTCCAGTCATATGTTTGGGCACCATCAGTTAACCGCTCGACAGCCGCATCAATCAGTGCTACACCAGGGCCCGGATCAAAAGCGATCGCCTGCTTATCGGTTCCGTGCACTGGGAGTGCAGTCACATTGGAGATACCTCCAATGTTCTGGATTGCAAGAGCCTCAGAGCCGCGAAAGAGAAGTTCGTCTGTGTAGGCTGTGAGCGGAGCCCCTTCCCCTCCGACAGCCATATCACGCGCGCGAAAGTTCGATACAACTGGGAGCCCTGTTTGCTCAGCGATCACAGCTGGTTGACCCAACTGTAAGGTGGCCCCAGACCGACCTTCTCCCGGCGGACGGTGCCAAATGGTTTGGCCGTGACTCCCGATAGCTTCTATAGCATCGGAAGGTATGGGGGCCAGTTTCAGTGCACTAAGGACAGCCTTCGCAAACTGAGTTCCCAATTCAAAATCAAGATCACAGATGGCGGCGGCGGAACCCGAATTAATCACCGCCCGAATCATTGCCCTTTGCTGCGGAGTGTACTGCTCAGTATGGAAGGTCAACACCTCCCAAGATTCAAAGAGTTCCGCGTCTCCTGTAAGTTCGACAATTGCGACATCGATCCCGTCAAGGGAGGTCCCAGACATGACACCTACCCAATATGTCATATTGCAGCTGACATAGATCGCATTATAGAGAACTTTTCAGAGCCGTTGCCATCCCGCTCCTGTAGCCTCAGAGGGTATGCTGGTAAGAGTCTTGTTCGATTTGGCACGTCACCGTTCAGGAATCTGGGCGTCTTACATAATTCGTTGCTGCCAGTATAGAGCACTGGGTATATTAGTAATAGACACAAGCTTATCGGGCTCAAACTGCAGACAGTTGTTCATGTTCATGGAGGTGCCGCATTAGTGGAGTGGCTCCAGAGGCACGGACAGTACTTAGGAAGCTAGCGGCACACTTTGGTCAACCCGACAAGCCGCAGCTCGACCCTCTCGATGAATTCGTGCTGACCGTGCTTAGTCAATCAACGACCGACGCGAATCGTGACCGTGCGTGGGAAACTTTATTGGAACATTTTCCCAACCCAAACAAGCAGGCAGGAGTCCAGATCGCATGGGAAGAGGTTCGTCAGTTGGGGCGAGAGAAGTTAGAGGATTTGATTCGGGTCGCGGGCTTGGCTGGTCAAAAGGCCGGCACGATCCATGCGGCACTAGACCGGCTAGCAGTCGAGGTCGGCGAGTTGACGCTCGATCACCTCAATTCTATGGATGACAACGAAGCAATTGACTACCTAACCTCATTTAAGGGGGTTGGTGTTAAAACCGCAGCCTGCGTGCTCTGCTTCTCACTACACCGACCGGTCTTACCAGTTGATACGCATGTCTTTCGCATTGCCCGCCGATTAGGGTGGATTCCACTGAAGGCGACTGCAGACAAGGCTCACGCATTGCTCGCCGATCGAGTGGACCCAATAGATCGTTTCTTGATGCATATGTTGCTGATCGCTCATGGTCGCACCGTGTGTTTAGCACGCTCTCCGAAGTGCGATGAGTGTCCCTTGGTAGAGACTTGCCCGAAGATCAGCGTTTCGGATTCAAGCACCACCTTGGGGGAACCTGACCACCAACCTCTCATTTAAGCGAAGTCTCAGAACTGAACCTTCCTGTAAAACTGGGGTGGACTCAGTGGTTGCCAGGCTTATCGCAGTTCCTTCGGCGGCACCAACGGCTGCACCGACAACGGTTTCGTACGTGTTACCTCCAATCACGCGGCCCAAGGTGCGGTCCGTATTCACATCAAGACCGGCGGGATTCGCTTCAACTACTGAAACAGAAATGGGGAAATACTCGCCATTGAACATCACATCGATGAAGTGAACCTTGATGATTGTTTCCTGATCCGATCCCCCCGTAGCCTGTACGGCGGTGACCTCTCCACGAACCAATGAGTTTACCGGCACCAGGACCGTATTGTCCTCTATTAAAGGAACCGTAACCGCGGCATTAAACATATCTCCAGGCCGATGGCTCGTGGGGCTTAAATCCTCGAGTAGTTCGACGGAAAGTTCCGCACCAGGCCGAACCGCCTTTGTTATATATACGATCTGCACTTCAGAATTACCTGAAAGCATGGATCGATCAGTCTCTGTTACTGTCTCAGGCAGCTCTTCTGTTTGAGCTTCGCTGCTGGTCTTCGGCTGAGTGTCATTAATGTTAGCAGCTTCAACTTCGGGAGCCGACTCCACGTTCCCCAGATCCACTTTATTGGATCCGCAAGCCGCAAACCAAAACCCAAAAGCAGTACATATAAGCTTCAATGCCATTGTAAATTTTTGTCTCACCGATCTCTCTTTCACAATACTCCCCTATCTTCCCAGTTCGTTTGAACGCCTCGGGTCCTATCCTTAGGTTTCATAAGCACCCCTCAAAATCGCATACCAAGATCGTTAAACCAGTTCCACGGTTACGGGAACGATAACCTCGGTGCTAGTCGGTCCAAAACTGAGTTTCCTCGACACCACTCCCCGGAGCCATATTGAAATCGCTTCGAACGCTAATCCCATATTTCATACCCTACAAGCGCGGGATGGCAATCGGGCTCATCCTTGTTGTTCTGAGCAATCTATCAACTGTTGCAGCTCCGTACGTTATCAAGATAGCCATAGACGCCCTGGGACAGCAGACTCGACCCGTGATCGTTCTTCAGTACGCGCTTCTATTGGTCGCAATAGCTCTGCTCGGTGGAGCCGGTCGGTATTGGATGCGAGAACTCTTGAACGGTATTAGTCGCCGGATGGAGACGGACATCAGAGATGCGTTGTTCGAGCATCTCTTACGATTGTCTCCAGAATTTTTCGATTCATGGCGTACCGGCGACCTGATGAGCCGAGCCACTAATGATGTTCAAGCTGTTCGTATGGCCGCAGGTCCGGCAATCATGTATACCGTCAACACCGCTACCGTTGCGACTTTTGCGTTGGCACTCATGATCTGGATTGATCCGAAACTGACTCTCGTTGCCATGATCCCAATGGCCGCCCTTCCCCCCGCTGTATTTGTATTTGGAAAGCAAATTCATCATCGCTTTGAACAGATCCAGGCTCAGTTCTCCGAGCTCTCGAATTTTGCACAAGAAAACATTGCGGGTGCTCGAATCGTTAAGGCATACGCACGGGAGGCCTCGCAGGCACATCAATTTGAAAGCCTCAACACTGAGTATAGATCGCGTAACCTCTCGCTCGCTCGTGTGTGGGGGATGTTTCATCCCAGCCTGACGTTTTTCACTGGCATAGGAGCCGTGGCAGTTCTCTGGTATGGTGGCGGCCAGGTGATCCGCGGGACGATAACGCTAGGTGATTTCGTCGCCTTTTCTTTCTATCTGACGTTATTAATGTGGCCAATGATTGCACTCGGTTGGGTGACAAATCTCTTCCAGCGTGGGGCAGCCTCTATGGGCCGCTTAAACGAACTTTTTGACATTGCTCCAGCCATATCGGATTCAGGAACTACACGTCCATTGCAACATGTGAGCGGCACCATCGAGTTCAATAATGTCTCGTTCAAGTACCCCGAAACGTCACGAAACGTGTTAACTAATGTCTCCTTCCAAATTGAACCCGGGCAAACCGTGGCAATTGTGGGAGGGACCGCGAGCGGGAAATCGAGCTTGGCACAATTGATTCCGAGGCTCTACGACGTGTCGGAAGGTACAATTAAGATCGATGGAGTCGACATCCGTGAATTCCGCCTCGCCGAGCTTCGCAATGCAATCGCATTTGTGCCCCAAGAACCGTTTCTATTCAGCATGCGACTGCGACGAAACATAGAACTTCAAAACTTGCAGGGTAACCCTGGAACGGTGGCGAGCAGAGAACTGGAAAGAGCACTCCAAGTCTCACAACTCGCGAAGACACTTCCTGTCCTCCCTGAAGGTATTGATACCCGCCTTGGTGAACGGGGCATCAACTTATCTGGCGGCCAAAAACAGCGCGCCACTCTAGCCCGCGCCATATATCGAGATGCACCAATCCTCATCCTCGACGACGCACTGTCATCCGTCGATTCGGAGACCGAAACTGCCATTCTTTCAGCACTGCGAGAATATATGACGGGACGTACATCAATCATTGTTTCTCATCGAGTGTCAGCCGTCCGAGAAGCTGACCAAATCCTAGTACTAGAAGATGGACTCCTCGTCGAACATGGCGTCCACGATGACCTCATTGCCGCGGGAAAGACTTATGCGCGTCTGCTCGAACGCCAACTGCTATCCGAGGAACTCGAGAGTATCGAACATCGGCGAAAGGCTACCAAGAACTAGGAGACAATCTCAACGACCCGCGCAAAGCTATTTTGTTGCGGTCGCCTTTCCATGTTGAGAAGAGAAACCGATCATCTTGTAGACGAGTTTCGCTACCGTAAATGCGGAAGCTTCTTCTCCATTACGCGGTGACAGTTCAACAACATCCGCACCCACGACATTACACTCATTGAACACGGCGGCGAGGAGGTCCATTGCGTCCCACCAATCGCCGCCTCCCGGCTCAGGGGCGCCCGTGGCCGGGATAAGCGATGGGTCAAAGAAGTCAACGTCAAAGGTAATATAAACATTCTTCTTGAGGGCATTAAGTACACGATCGATCCAATCTGATTTCCGCATCTCGTGAGCGTATACGCAGGTAAGATTTCGATCTACAACGACTTTCCGCTCCTCGTTTGTCTGGGCTCGAATTCCCACGAACACAACCTCTGTTGTGTGTTCAAGGATGCGCCGCGTCACGCATCCATGATTCCATTCAGTACCATGATAGCTCTGACGAACATCTGTATGAGCATCGAATTGGAGGATTGAAACATCACCTTCGAGCCTATCTACCCATGCTAATGCAGGAGCACTCGAAATTGAGTGTTCCCCTCCAAGACCAACAATGAAACGATCCCCTGCCACGGTTAGCAGATCATCATACAGGGTACGGAGTTCCGCGATAGCGAGCCGTGGACCCTGCATTGTCAGAGTGATCTCAGGCAACGTATGGATCCCCAACTGACACGGTTCGCTGTCTAGCTCTTCGTCATACCACTCGACATACCTGGAAGCATCAATGATCGCCGCTGGCCCATAACGAGTTCCTGTACCCCAGCTAGTCGTCGCCTCGTAAGGGATAGGAAGAATCACTGCCCTGGCACCCTCCCATGTCGTTAAGGACGGGGGCAGGTTCAGGAAATTTGAGGCGTCCGCCCATGAATGGTCGGCAATTTTCGCCGGCAGATCAAAACGGGTCAGTGCACGCAGTCCGGGCAATAGCCTTCGAGTTCAAGACGGTACCCAACAATCTTGAATGGCGTCATTTCGGCTATACCTCTCGTCCAAGCATTTGGTTGCAAGCCCTCAATGTCGTGCACACAACCGCAAGACAGGCACCTAATATGCTCATGTTGGTCTGTTCGTCCGTCATATCTCGCTGGCCCGCTGCCCATTGGAAGCTTGATAGCGACACCACAGCTAACGAGCGCTTCCAAGGCTTTGTAGACCGTGGCCAGACTAATGTCGGGCACATATGCCCGGACCGCGGTAAAAACATCATCGGCCGTCGGATGACTCGACGTTTCAACAAGCGCACCATACACAGCTGAACGTTGAGTGGTAAACCGATGGCCACCACCTTCTAGTGCACGTCGAAGTTCACTTTCAGATATACGCATAGGGAGGATTTGAATGTTTTAAAGTTGGAAGCATTTGGAATGGCTAACGGCTAGCCAAGTAAAACCGCATTGCCTAATCGATCCGTAAAGATACACACGTTTCAAATCCTGTCTACACTATTAGGCGCCACGCAAAGGACGTGGGTTATCCTCACCTAATATTATCGAACTTGGTTCAATCCGAGGCTTCGGCTTCGCGCGTCTCATCGACAAAAACCTGCCATCGATCGTGATCACCAGCGATACTTATGTGTTTGGCAGGAACTTCGTGGCCCAACCGACGATGCAAACCACTGATTAGCTTGGTTACAGAGTCGGCAGGTGCACGACCGTGCTCAACGACAACCTGGTGCGCAGGCGTTCCATTCTCCGGGACTAACCGCGCACTGTAGAGACCGCGCGCACCATCTTCGAGAATACGAGTAAAGAGAAGAAATTCCGAAGAACTTTCCACATCTGGAAGCGGTGGAAACAACCATACGTCTGCGATCATAGGCGGGGGCACCCGCTTCGCCAAATGACCGAGTCTATTGGTAAGCGAGCTTTGCGAATCTACATGGCCATTCTCGATCCGCAGTTCTGTGGTTGCTACGTTTGCGTCCATCTCACCTCCCCCACACCAAATCCCATCAGTAACCCGCAGGCTACTGCACTAAGACGCTAACGACCTCTAGAACATAAGGGTCCAAGCCCCCTTTAGACAATCCGGTTGGACCTAAAAGATGTGGATAAGCTAGTCTGCCTCTTTTGAACTGATTAGCACATCGACGTGGGGTCGTAGCTCCTCTACTACCGTACGAACCGCTTCATCGAGTCCGACATCAAGTACAATCCCGGACGCCTTGGCATGACCACCCCCGCCCAACAACTGTGCCACTTCAGAGACATTTACACCGTCATTTGAACGCAGTGAAACCTTTGTCCTATCTCTAGAAAGTCCCCGGAAAAACAAACCGACTTCAATCCCTTTTAGCCGGCGTGGGTACTCCACTAATCCTTCCATGTCTTCGCCCGTAGCTCCCGTGTCTAACAAAGCACGGTGATCCAATGCAACCCAGGCGATGGGAGTGAGTGGATCCACTTCCAAATTTTCTAAAGCCAGGCTGACCAAAGCTAGCTTCCCACGCGTATACCCTCCGTATAAAGCTCGATACATGGCCCCAGGATCCACGCCAGCATCAATGAGTTCAGCAACGATCGCATGCGTGCGGCTCGACGTATTAGAGAACTGGAAGGAACCGGTATCGGTGACTAAAGCGACGTAGATCGCCTCTGCTTCGGCACAGTTGAGTGAACAATCGTCCAGTGAAAGCAGATCAAACACCAATTCACCGGTCGCACAAGCAGACGGATCACGAATTGAGGGCTCCACCAATGCGTCTCCAACGACTGGGTGGTGGTCAATTAAAACACCCCCGACACGTTCAAGATGTGTAGGTAATCCTCCCAGTCGCTGCGGTTCTGCTGTGTCTAATACTGCGATTGCATCGGCCCGCTCAAGTGGGTCGCTGGAGGCAGGGTCATCTGTTATGAAAGCCGGAACATCGGCAAGCAGAAACTGGAGCGACATTGGCGCACGGCTTGGCGTGACAATCGTGACTTCTACTCCCTTGTTCCGCAGCCGCGTCGCGAGCGCTACCATGCTCCCCAGACCATCTCCGTCTGGATTTACGTGCGTCGTAAGTACGACAGAGGACGCGTTCTGAAGTCGAGTGCGAATCTCTCGTAGGGCTGCTAGTCGAGATACGGGGGGGGCGGGGACAGTCAGCGGACGAAAACGCAATGAGTTGGCATAGCGCAGACCCTAGGTAGAGATCGCGGAGGCGTCAACACTGCATTTGCGCTATTCGTTACAATCTGAGCTGGAAGCGACAATATTCCACACGAGTTGTGCAGACTGTTCGAGCAGATCAAGATCTCCATTGTTCTCAATCACGTAGTCGGCCCGCTTTCGCTTATCGTCACTGGACATTTGACTTGAATCGATTGAACGAAACTCTTCCGCTGACCAGTTCCGTGTGACAAAAGCCCGTGCCGAACGAACTTCGGTACGCGCATCGACTACGATCGTCACATCGTAATCACCCTCCAGCTTGCTCTCAAATAGAAGTGGGACCTCCTCAAGCACTATGAGCGCCCCAGCTTTCATCGCATCATCACGAGCAGCTTTACGTAGCTCTCGGATCGCCGGGTGAACTATCATTTCAAGCTGGACACGTTCATCTTCATCTTCAAAGACAAGTGTGCGCATAGCATCCCGATCAAGGGATCCGTCTGGGTGGAGAACTACATCACCCCATCGCTGCTGGATTTGTGCTAGAGGTAACGATCCAGGTTCGACCGCTCGCCGCGCAAGTTGATCAGCGTCAATTCGCCATGCTCCCCACGTCTCGAACAACTTGCCCACGGCGCTTTTACCAGCGACCACCGATCCGGTCAATCCTACGAATATAGGCCGACGGATCGATGCACCACGCCTCTTCATAATACTCGACTACCGGCCAGATTCTGTGCGGTCTTCGAGACCTTCGCTACCGCACGCATAGCGCACGAAAAAGCTCTGTTCGATAATCGGAGATCGTCATTTTTCTACCTTTGGTTTTCCACCATCAGACATCTGAGCAGTCACCGTGCGGATAAGGGTGGTCACAGTGCGCACAATGACCACCCTTACAACCCGCAAGGCGGGGAGCGAGTGGGGCACCACAACGCTGACAAGGCTCAAGGAGTCCAGCTAGAAATGGATTTGTCGCGGCCTCAGCCGCCACCGTGGTTGCGGGTCCATGGCCCGTAAAAAGCTTGGTTTGCATGGGAAGTGATAATATCTCGCGCACAATCGCGGCGAGTAGCGTTTCGGTGTCACCACCCTCAAGATCAGTCCGACCAATAGAGCCAGAAAAAATACAGTCGCCCACAAATGCACTTCGCTCCGCCACGAGGGTTACACTCCCCGGCGAATGGCCTGGCGTATGTCGGACCTCAAATTCGAAGGGTCCGAAATTCACTATGTCGCCATGGCTAAACTCAATATCCGGAGGAGGAGGAGGTTCGACCACTAGACCAAATGCGACACCCTGCGCTGCTGCGCTATTATAAAGAGGCAGATCACTGGGGTGCAGGTAAATTGGTGCGTCAAACTGCCTTTTGATCATTGCCACAGCACCTACGTGATCCAAATGGGCGTGCGTTAGAAGGATCGCGGCGAGCGTACCTCCAGTTTCAATGATGAAATCTCGGATCCGCTCAGCTTCAGCACCGGGATCGATGACGAGTACCGTCCCATCTGAACCTGGCCCAAGTACATAGCAATTGGACTGGAATGCACCAACGGTTAGACAATTCGGTCCCATCAACACTTCGAAAAACGTGCAGCTAGTTTTTCAGTCGGGGATATATACTCTGCTCGACAAACCTGAGACCTCGCTCCGGCACAAGGCGCACCGCTAAACAGCAAACGATGTCCCACACCCACAACTGCCGGTTGCGTTTGGATTTTCAAATGTAAAACCCGTTCCCTGGAACGAGCTGTGGTATCCAATCGACAGCCCCGTCAGGTACTGGGCACTGAACGGGTCTATTACAACCTCGACACCTTCCGAATCAAAAACAAAATCATCGTCCCGTCTTTCCGTATCCATATCGAGGCCGTATTCGAAGCCCGAGCAGCCACCCGGAATCACACTTACACGCAACACTGAATACCCGTCAGACTCGGACTGGAACTCCTTCACCTTACTTGCGGCTTCAGGTGTTAGCGTCAAAAGAGGTTCAGAGGCTACGGTGGCTGATTTCGATGTATCGCTCATACCGCTTGTCTCTCCTGGGCAAGGTCGGGTGGAACCTTCGCTTCAGTTTTATCGTGCAGTTCCTGTAAATATTTCTCAGCAGAGAAAACCGCCGTAGTGGCATCACCCACGGCCGTTGTAATCTGTCGGACTAGTTGAGACCGCACATCCCCTGCCACAAAAAACCCGGGGATTGACGTTCTCATATCACGATCAGTTTTAATATAACCTCCAGAGTCATGTTCCACGTGCATTCCAACTGTTTCCACGTTTGGCGTAAACCCGACGAAAATAAATATGCCCGTGACTGACAACTCTGATTGTTCACCCGTTTCGACATTCTTAAGCGCTAGTCCGGTCACGCCGTTATCATCTCCGCGGATCTCTTCGACAACCGTATTCCAGATGACGTCGGTCTTCGGATGCTCTATAAACCGCCTAGCGAGGACAGCCTGTGCCCGCAATTCTTCTCTACGATGGATCAGCGTAACTGAAGACCCATAGCGGGTGAGGAACTCCCCCTCCTCCGCCGCGGAGTCGCCACCGCCTATAACCGCAATCTTCTCACCTTTGAAGAAAGCTCCATCGCAGATCGCACAATAGGTCACACCCTTTCCCATATACTTATCTTCACCAGGCACCTCTAACCGCTTCGGAGTACCCCCTGCGGTAAAGACTACGGATGGTGCCCGATAGCGTGCACCACCTTCGATATCGATCAAGAAATACCCATCATCATCGCGCGTAATCTTCTCGACACGTCCTGGTGTGGCTTCTACACCAAACTTCTTCGCGTGGTTCGACATTTTTTCGACGAGTTCAAAACCACCCACGTCCTCAAGACCGGGGTAATCATCCACAAGCTCAGTCAGTAAAAGCTGACCACCCGGAACCCCTGCTTCGAGCATCACAACATCTAACTCTGACCGACCTGCATACAACGCAGCACAGAGGCCCGCAGGCCCTGCACCAACTATGATGAGATCGTGATTATGTTCCTCCATAGCTCCTCTGTCTCGTCCTAAGTCCCGACACCACTCATGCTGCAGCGTGCAGCAATCTCGTCCATCCAGCGTTGTGGCACATTCTCACATCCTAGGTTAGAGCGCCTCGTCCGTAGACCATGCCAATCTGACCCTCCACAGCGTAATAGACCAAGCTCTGCAGCCAAAGCGTTCATCTGACTTCGAACCGTAGGTGAGTTGGATGGGTGCAGCACTTCAACTCCATCGAGGCCCTCTGAAACCCAACGCCTGACATCGTCTACTCCGTGTGTGCGCCCCGGATGTGCCAGACACACAACGCCACCAGCTTCATGCACAACTTTGAATACAGTTGGAGGTGTAATTTCCTGCTTGTCAACAAATGCCGGTCGCCCGCGAGACAGATATCGACGAAAAGCTTCTGGCGCATTAGATACCTGCCTACGGGTGATGAGGGCACGCGCGATGTGAGACCGCGCCGGCGCTGCTTTCCCCGTTTCTTTTTCGACGTCTTCGTACTCGATGTGAACTCCGATTTTCATGAGTTTAGCTACGATTTCGTGAGCACGGCGGCGGCGATCCGCACTGTAATTTTTCAAGAATGCGCGGAGGTTCTCATTTTTCCGATCGAAACCAAACGCTAGCAAATGAATGGAACTGCCCGGTTCAGTTGCGGAAAGTTCTGCGCCCGCGATGAAGCGTATGCCGAACTCCTCAGCTTCACGCTCAGCTTCATCAAGACCATCAGTCGTATCATGGTCAGTTAATGATATACCTGCGAGTCCCGCGTCAACTGCAAGCCTGACGACTTCAGCCGGCGGCCGTATCCCATCACTGGCCGTTGAGTGCAAATGCAGATCGACGGGCAATGAAGAATCCGGAACTCCACCTTCTGACGACTGATTCAAATTGCTCAAGAATCGTAGCGTGGATAGTCCTTCGGAGCACCCATCGAGCGCGAGGCGTCAAATAGAGTACGTAACTCTTCTTCCGAAAAATCTTGAAGATCAAGATCACTTTCGGCCTGGGTCGACTCAATCTCCACCACTCGATAAGGCCGCTGGTTTGTCGTCGTGCAGAAAAAGATAACGATCGGGCCTGTTGAATCTTCGGCAAGCTCTGCACGCCATGTATCTTCGTCCGCTTTAATTTTCGCGCTCACCAATCCTCTTTTCTTGTCACTAAAATTCCTGTTTGCGTGACACGCGACCGTGTGCCACAAACTTGTGGTGCCAGTCTACGTATCTTCCAACTCGACAAATACCGCTTGGGCTAGTGTACTTTCGATGTCCATGTGCTGGTTATCAACTTCCACATACGCCCCCCCATCCGCCATTGTCTCGAGCAGGCGAATCCGGGTTCCAGGAAGCAACCCTAGGTGTGCCAGTTTGCGCAGCGTCTCGCCATCCCCGTCAGACACTTCGCGCACCACCCCATGCCTCCCGTGCTCGAGATCGCCCAACGAGATCCACTCGGTGGCCATGATCTCTCCATCACGGGTTGGGATCGGCGATCCATGAGGATCTACGGAAGGCTCTCCCAGTGCCTGCGCCATTCGGTCAATCAGGCCATCGGAAGCCGCATGCTCCAGTCGCTCGGCCTCGGCATGCACATCATCCCATGGAAAACCGAGTTTTTCAATTAAGTAGAGTTCTAAAACTCGATGGCGTCGGATGATTCGTAAAGCGGTGACTTCACCGAAAGCTGTCAGTCGTACCCCTCGATATGGTGTGTGCTGTAGCAATCCCTGCCCTGCGAGTCCCTTCACCATGTTCGTCACCGAAGCAGCAGAACGACCAAGTTCTTCTGCCAGAGACGTCGTCGACACCGAGTCTTCAGACTGCTGGAGTTTATAGACTGCCTTGAGGTAGTCTTCAACGGCCCGACTCTGGCCTGACACATTCGACTCTGTGTTGGTATCCATCATCCCAGTGTCAGTTCGATAAGAAAGGCGTACCAGGCTTTAACCCGGTGATATACTCGGCGATAATCTCTGCCGCCGCATCAAGGTCTCTAAGATCAACTAACTGGTTCGGACTGTGCATATATCGATTAGCGAGAGAGATCAAAGCAGTCGCAACCCCAGAACGCGTCGTGAAAATTCCGTCCAAATCAGTGCCCGTCCCCGACGGGGCTGCCTGCCACTGAGGCTCTATGCCTGCGCGTAACGCAGCCTCTGTCAGATCAGTAACCATTCTCGCATTAATTTGCGCTCCTCGGCTTAGCACTGGGCCTCCCCCAACCCGCACGTCACCAAATTCTTTCTTGTTCGAGTTAGGATGATCCGTTGCGTGTGTAACGTCGATCACAATGGCCGCATCCGGTTCTAGCGCGAAACTACTCGTTCGCGCCCCACCACCTGACCTCCCACTAATCTCCTCCTGCGCAGTCGCGACTGCGACGACGCGCACATTACTTCCTCGCGCAACCACACGTCTGAGCGCTTCAAGCGCTACGGTAGCTCCCGCACGGTCGTCGATTGAACGACCGGCTACAACAGACTCACCTAGTGAGATCGTCTCCGACGCTATAACACCGACGTCGCCGATAGAAACCAGTTCGCGAGCCGCATCGCCATTAGCCGCTCCTATGTCGACCCACAGATCCTTCATTTTAACGGCTTTTTTACGTTCATCGGGCTGCAGAAGGTGAATGGCCCGACGTCCAATCACTCCGCTCACAGAGCCCTTGCTGGTCAGGATTAGTACGCGCTGACCTACTAGAACCTGTGGGTCCCAACCACCCACACCACGGACGAACAGGAACCCATCATCGTCGATGTAATGGACCATGAGACCAATCTCATCGACGTGGCCGGCCAACATAATGGTCGGCCCTTTTTCCACTCCATTCGAGGCGAACGAGTTCCCGTGAACATCTGACCACACTTCAGATGAAAAATCGGCTGCGACATCTCGCCACACACCTGCGGCTTCAGTCTCAAAACCAGATGGGCCAGGCGCATCGAGCAACCGATAGAGTGTATCGCGGAGTGTTTGGCTCATAAATAAAGTGCGGGGCTATTAGGGCCTAAAGGGTCAAAATTCATTCGTGGTCACGTTTCTGCGCACGGCATTCCGTAGATGGTCGGCGCGAAGCTAGCCTCCCATCGTTAGGATGCAAGATAGTGCACGCGATGGAATAGAGAGTCGTAATTCTCACGATGACCTCACGATAAAAACTAGCAACGCCAGTCCTACTTTGATTAGTAGCTCGGAGCCGTGAACAGTGAGTCCGACAAACTCGGGTTCAACTGAACATCATCGACCCGGAGTTCTTTGGTAGGGTTCAACGACAAGTTGAACCAGGTCCTACCGACCACGTAAACAAAGTCGCCAATTGTTTCATACCCGTGCCAGCGAGTTCGAGCACGACTTTCCTCTCCCCTACCCTCTGAAATGTAATGAACCTCTTCCGGGAAGGGGTCGTCATCATGAAAGTAGTAGAACCAACGATCTCCTGAACCAAGCCCAACATCATTCTCAAATGTAACCCGGACCTCGTAACCCGTTTCATCCATTGCACTTGCTTTTCGGTGCACCCCCGGGTCAAACAACTTGTAGGGGAGACCAAACCAATACACCACATCCCTACCCACGTACTCGGACTCATCGAAAGCCCGAACACCGGGCTCTAGAGGGTGATCATTGAGGGTAGCCCACATTTCGGACCCCGTGAAGGTCTGGACGTAGAGTCCCTCAGCTTCAGGACGTTCGATCCGAGTTTGCTCTGTGCCATCCACCTTTCGGTATTCCACACGCCTAGGACGCATTCGGCGTATCTCGCCTGCAGAGTCAAACCAAACCGTCATAATCGTGTAGCGAGCTGAACTGATGTCGTTCCAAGCATCCATCCCGCCAGCAGCTTCGAGCCAAGCACCAATCAGCGAATCGGCCAGGACTTCGTCCGGTTCGAGGTTTGCTGCGGGGGGAGCTGAACTCGAATCGCCACACGCAACAGCTATAAGAACAAAAAAACCGCCCAGAAAACGGGTAGAGCGCGATATCACGAGGGCCTCCGATTGTAACAGCTTAAAGTAGAATCGCCTGACCGGACCATTACTCCACACCCGTCAGCGATTTCATAAAACTAGGGTTTGAACCGAATCGGGCGCCACCTGACCTCTAGAAACCACCACACAAACGAAGCTTCCTTGCGTCAATACGCATCCAAGTCGCGCCCGTAAGCGAGCGGTCCCTGGTACCCAGCCGCACGTATCTCGGCCAACACCTCGTCAGGATTTGCACCCCACAACAACTGGTGATAGAGCACTAAGACCCCTGGCTGTGCCCGCATTGCAAGCTGAGCAAGCTCAATTGTCGACGTGTGCGCCTGCTCATGATAGCGCTGCCATTCGTTCGGTCTATCTCGAAACGTGTGGGCCGAGTAGACCTCGTGCAGGAGAACGTCACACTGGTTACATGCGTCCAGAATGACTTCAGTAGGAGCCGTATCACCCGAGATGACGATGGAGCGATCTGCGGTCTCAAACCGATATGCGTATGCCTCGGGCCAACCAGTATGTGGTACGAGAAATGCCGTAACTCGAACTTTTGAATCCTCATAGATTAAACCTGGATCGATATCGATAGCGTCTATACGCCATCCATCCGGTGTCGCAGGCTGACGACCGTTCAGTCGATTTTGAATGTCAGCACTCCAAGCAGCCGTCACGTGCCCCGCCATTTCAACCGTCCCATCAGGCCCAAACAGCTTCAACGGTTCCTCACGCTCAGCCACCCAGGACGTATGGAGAAGATCGGGAAGTCCAACGGTATGGTCGCTATGGAGGTGTGTTAAAAAGGCGATTTGTAAACTTGCTGCTGTCAGGCCATCGATCTGATAGTGGGATGCAGCCGCACTGGCACGTCTCACCAACCCTGGACCCGTGTCAACCAGATACGTGTGTCCATCAACTATTACGGCCGTTGCTGGGCCAGAGGAGTTTGGGTCTGCATTGGGAGTGCCCGTCCCGAGAAGAACTACGTGCGTTCCAGTCGACAAATCGCGAGCCTGGCCTGCTGACACGGTATTGGTAGGATCTGCTGAGCGTATGTCCAGACATCCGCCCAGAAAGATAATAACAGCTCCAACCCACCCGCCGTGAATACACGCTGCCTGCAGTCGACAAAATTTACGTGCCACCAAGTCCAACGGTCTCTTATTCATTCGTTTAAGATCGGATACGAACGACTATGCTTCAACCAGCTAAGTCATGAGACGGGTTGACTCCAAAGAACCCACCCGGCCTCTTGGGTCTATGAATACTCTTGAACATGCATCTAATTCCCGGGTGCCAGCCAGCGTATACAAGGCAGTCGTAGTCTTCTACGTCTTTCTGTTTCTAGCGCTCATGTGGCCCATCTATCCTCGCTTCGCGTCGATTGAACCGAGAGTGATCGGACTCCCCTTCTCACTGATATATGTAATCGGCGGATTGGTTCTATCCTTCCTCGCCCTTTGGGGACTCTACCTATGGGAAGAAGCATCGGATGATGACATTAAAGCAACCGAACCAGAACCGCTTTACCAGTCAAACCAAGGGCAAGAATAATGCCATCTTGGCTGATCGTATTCCTCATCACACTTGGATACCTATTCGCTTCGCTGGCGATCGGGTTGGCACCGGGGCGGGGAGCTTCGAAAAGCACTGAGGGATACGTCGCGGGTGACAGATCGATCAGCTTTATCCTTCTGTACTTCATCATGGGCGCTTCAGTTTTCAGCGCCTTTGCGTTCTTGGGAGGGCCTGGTTGGTCCTACAGTCGCGGAGCGGCAGCATTCTACATACTCGCATATGCATCTGTTGGGCTCGTTCCATGGTACTTCTTTGGCCCAAAGGTCGCTGCTCTAGGCCGCAGGCATGGGTATGTAACCCAGGCTGAGATGTTCGCTCACCGTTTCGATAGCCGGGCTATCCCAGCGATTCTAGCAATCCTCTCCGTGTTCGCATTTATACCCTATCTGGTCATTCAGATGAGAGGCGCAGGTTATGTCTTTAACGTCGTAACTGAGGGGCGGGTGCCTGAATGGGCTGGAGCAGCCATCGCATATGGAGTTGTGCTCATCTATGTCTTTCGGAGTGGGGTATTGGGTGTTGGGTGGACCAATACGTTCCAAGGGATTTTCATGATGGCGCTAGCTTGGGGTCTGGGCCTGTACCTTCCCTATCGACTCCATGGTGGCGTCGGTCCAATGTTCGAAGCGATCGCAACCGAAATGCCAGATATGCTGCGAGGTCCAGGACTCGCTGCAGACGGACAACCCTGGAGCTGGGGTGGGTATTCCAGTTCTGTCGCGATTTCAGCGCTCGGGTTTAGCGTTTGGCCGCACTATTTCATGAAGATTTTCACTGCGCGCGACGATAACACGCTAAAAAAGACTGTGGTTTTTTACCCGACCTTCGCGTTGTTCCTCGTACCAATCATGTTCATTGGATTTTCTGGTGTCCTAGCATTCCCCGGCGTGGTTCCAGCGGACACGATCCTGCCCACCATTGTTACATCAGCCCAGATCGCCTTACCACCGGTCATCGTGGGCCTTTTCTGTGCTGGCGCGCTCGCCGCATCAATGTCCACTGGAGATGCGATCTTGCATGCAGCTGGTGCGGTGGCCGTGCGGGACTTTTGGGGGAATATCCGACCAGGATCATTAAGTGATGCCGCTCAGAGACGTTGGATTCAACGGCTCGTGGTGATCGTCGGCGCGATTTCATATGCCCTCGCGCTCATTCCCGGTCTGAGCCTAGTCGAGCTTCTACTTCTCAGCTACGGTTTCATCTCGCAACTCTTCCCCCTCACCGTCATGATGCTTCTGTGGCCGCGAGTCACTCGGCCCGGCGCACTTTGGGGTCTCTTGACGGGCGGGCTGATAACGATCGTCCTCAACGTATTCCCAACGTTGGCATGGGGTGACATCCACCCCGGCATCTATGGTGTGGTGGGCAACGTGATCATGATGACGATTGTGTCGCTGCGCACACCGCCGATGGACGCCTCACATGTCGCAAAGTTCTCGACCACTCCGGCTCCACACCCTACCACACAGGTTTCGTCTGCATAGACGTTATATCCAAAATCAGGGAGTCGACACGATCAGTTTGCCGCAGCGAATTGGGTAGCCCAGTTCCGGGCCAGAGCCTCGTTTCCACGAATACCAATCTCTAATTCTTGGATGTGGATATGCTCGCTCACTGTATGCGCTAGCCGATCATCTCCTGGCCCGAACCCCACAACCGTCCTGCCAGCCTCAGCAAAGTGACCTCCATCAGTCGCAAAGTCCCATACGCCTACGGGCGGCTCAGAACCTAGCGCACCAGCCAAGGCCTGAACTGCGGTTTGTACTGCCACGTGATCTGCAGATAGTGAGAGTGCCGGGTGTTCTGCTGAATAGGTCATCTCAAGACCTGCATAGCTGACCTTGTCTTCCTCGGGGATACAAATCTGACTCGAAGTACCCTCAATTTCACACTCACTAAGAAGCGGTCCCAATGCGTCGCTAAGAGTCCTCGAGTTTTGACCACCTACCGTCCTACAATCGAGCGTGAGGACTACTTCTCCCGGAATCACATTCGCACTCGTTTGATCGGTTCGGATTAGTGTTGGGGCAACTGTTGAACGCCCCAAGTTAGGATCGTCGGGCAGTTCAATTTCGTTAAGTTTTGATAAAAATCGGCCTATCACTTCGAGCGGATTTCGCCCAATACTTGTCATCGAAGCATGCGCCATCCGTCCACGCACATGAGCCTGAAGCTCTACACGCCCCCGGTGTCCGCGGCGCACCTCATTCCGACTCGGTTCTCCGATCATGATGAGATCAGGCGCTAGCGTCTCGGCCATGTGCCGAGCTCCAAGACCACCGACTTCCTCTTGTACGACACCCGTCACGTAGACGTCTCCGGGCGGACGGTCTCCGCTTTCGATCAGGCGCGCGATTCCGAATACCTGAGCGGCGAGTGGGCCTTTGATATCGACAGCACCTCGCCCCCACACCACACCGTCATGGACTTCGCCTCCAAACGGATCGTGTGGCCAATCGGCTGGATCGCCCGCGTCCACATGATCCAAATGTGTATTGAACATAGTCGTGGGTGCGGTTCCTGATCCTCGGACCAACCCAATCACGTTGCCCGCATCATCTGATGAAACTTCATCATAACCAAGTTCACTCATTTGGGACGCAACGAGAGACGCTATCTCTCCCTCCTCACCTGACATCGACCGCGTCTGAATGAGCTCTTGTAAAAAGCCAACACATTTATCGGTACTAGGCATCGCAATACTCCTTAATCGATAGTAACTAGAGGCGGAAAACCAATTGGACACTCAGTCTCGAAAAGACTTGCAAGGGCCAAAGCGCGCGACTCTCTATATGGTGGTACCACAACCTGTAATCCAACGGGTAACCTAGACGAATCCAACCCAACTGGTACACTCGCGACAGGCAAACTGGGAAGTGACAGTAAAAAAGTCGGCGCCATCCAATCGATATACGTCTCCATAGGCTTTCCTGCGATTGTTTCTGGGTAGTTTTCCTCCACCGAAAATGGAGGGATCGCCATGGTGGGGGTTAAAACTGCATCGTACTCCTTGAAAAGATCTAGGAACTGCTCACGCATGGCCCTGCGCGTGTTCTCCGCCCTACCTAAATCTCGTGTAGTCACTTTGAGACCAGACGTTAGGTTCGCCGATACGTTGGGGCCAAATTCCGCAACCCGATCCAGCTGCTCAAAAAACTGCGCGAGGAACCAGTATCCGCGGAGTGCCATGAATGCGTCACGACCGTAAGACAGATCCAAGTCAACCTGCCTGATTTCGACGCCCGAGTCACGAAGTCTTTCTACCGCACCTTCCGCCACAGAAGTAACGGTTGGATCAATCCCAATACCAGCAATATTCGGGCAATAGGCAAGCTTCCCCTGTGCGGCACCCCATTCGAGTCCTCCCGTGAGGACTGGCCTCCCTTTTGGTGGCGCCACAATGGGAGATTCGTCCGTCGGCCCAGCGAGCACGCTAAGTGAAAGCTCAATATCGGCAGCCGTTCGTGCCATCGCCCCAGTTACATGCAGGTGATCCCAGAGGTGCGGAGACGGGAAGGTCGGGATCAGACCGGCGGTTGAGCGTAATCCAACAACGCCACAGAACGAGGCAGGGATACGCAACGACCCACCAAGATCGCTCCCTTGAGCAATCGAAATCATTCCCGTTGCGAGAGCAGCGGCACCTCCCCCGGTTGAGCCACCAGCGCTACGCTCCAGGTCCCACGGATTTCGGGTAAACCCAAAGACCTCATTCCAAGTGTTCCCTCCGGCTGCGAACTCGGGCGTGTTGGTCTTACCCATGATCACGGCCCCTGCCTGGCGGAACCGTTTCACAACGGTAGCGTCTTGATCGGGCACGAAGTCTTCGAACAATTTCGATCCGTACGTGGTCCGGATCCCGGCAGTCTCCGTCACGTCCTTGATACCAACCACAAGACCAGCGAGGGGACCAGGATCTTCACCCTTCGCGATCTTGACATCGACAGCAGCCGCTTCGGACCCGGCATTTTCGTTCAGCGTCACCAAGGCGTTCACGAACTCATTGTGCCGCCTCGTACGCTCCATGCACGCTTCAAGAAGCTCGGTGGCTGTAAGTTGACCGTGCCGGACTCTTCGCACCTGCTCATGGGCCGGCAGGAGTGCTACGTCTTCTAGAGTTTTACCTCCATTAATCCCTCTATCATTCATTGTTAACCGTTCATCGATACGAACTCAGTGGTTTCCAGTGGCTGCAGGCGGAAGAAACATTTGCGCGATCGCCTCACCGTATCTTGCCGAGTCGAACGGCAGCGCATTGACCTGGAGGGATACCACTACGCCGTATTGGTGAAAGTTAGCCAGGAATGACCGCGTCCCTTTCACCGTTCCAGTATGGCTTGGGTACTTACGACCCGCCTGATCCGTGCGAATAAACCAGGCAATTGCCTGTTCGTGACCTAGCGGAAGGGACGAACCGTCAGGCACGAACTGCATGATCGATGGGTCAAGTTGTACCCGATACATTTCCTCGATGGTCTCGGGTTCGAGGATACGACCTTCGTTCAGTGCGAGTCCAAAACGAACCATGTCCTCGACGTTCGAAATGATCCCGCCACCCGCGTATTTGTAGCTCGGATCTTCCGGAGAGGGGTGGATGAAATGTCCTTGCGCATCTCGGACGTAACCATGACCTCGGTTGTGGACCACGCGGCTGGGAACGTCGAATTGTGTAGCCCCCATACCGGCAGGCTCATACACGTAACGTTTCAAGTATTCTTCATAATCCATACCCGATGCAGCCTCAACAATCCCGTGCTGCAGGTTATGTGCGTGTGAGGAGTACATCCACGCGCTGCCGGGCTCGAATACAAGCGGATCATCACGCCAAAGTTCCGTTGCCTCCTCAAAATCATCGTAGTGGCGAAGGGAGAGCAGATCGTAGGGCCCAAATTCTACTCCGTTGTAGTGCCGGATCCCCGAAGTATGAGTCAGGGTCTGTCGAACCGTGACCGGAACCTCTTTCTCTGGATAATAGGGCATATACGTCTGGATCGTTGCGTCTAAATCCACCTTTCCTTCTTCGACCAACTTCATAAGTCCGACGACCGCAAGCACCTTGGAAACTGACCCCACGTTGTGTACCGTCCGGCCAGTTGCAGGGACCTGATTGTCCAGTTCAGCGTGACCGACCCCTTCCGAGAACACGATCTCGCCATCCACAGCCACAGCCACTGACATTCCCGGCAAATCATTCTCGTTACGGACCTGTTCCATGTAGTCGAGCAGTTGATCGCGAGAGACTTGGGCGTCAACCATCGAAGGGGCTGTCATAGACCCAGTTACCACCAGAAATGATGCCAAGCCCAAAGACAGATCTCTTCTTGCGCACCCAACCCATCGTTTTATGGGAGGCATGACACATTTAGCGAAAAAGTTCGGCATATGATTCTCCATTGTTCCACTTTTGCGAGCTACAGCTTAAGCATCTAGCCTGAAACACTACCCTACAGATCGATCCTTCAGCTTTCCTTCGGGGTACGCAATGCCTGACGATCAATTGATCGCGATCAAGCAAGCGATGTTATCATTGAGTGCAGGCTGGTTTCGCCGTCAGTAACAAACAACAATTGGGTATTCGATCTTGTTCAATCTTTACGTTTGCACGTTTAAGGAAGGAATGGTAAAAACCTATTCATGAGTTCTGCACGAGCATTCGCATCCATCATTTTGACCTTGGTGGTGGCCATTATCATCACCATTTGTGGAGGGGTTTCTGGCAAATATTGGGCCGGTCTTCCAGTCTTTGCTTGGTGCTCAATTGTCGCCTTCGCTATCCAATGGCTCGTGTTTATTCCAGCCTGGTTTTCTCACTCGGAAAAGTTCTTTGATCTCACAGGCTCACTATCGTTCATAGCCATTGTAATCATGGCCCTCGTCACTACAGGAGATCCGGACCCTCGGGCTTACTTATTGGGGGGGATGGTCCTCGTCTGGGCGACACGGCTTGGGACATTCCTCTTCACCCGTGTTAGAACAGCAGGTTCAGATTCTCGGTTCGACGAGATGAAATATCGTTTGCCATCGTTCTTGCTGACTTGGACGCTTCAAGGTCTTTGGGTGCTGATGACGGGGGCTTCCGCGATAGCAGCGATTACGAGTCATAACCAAACCACACTTGATGGTTTTGTAGCCGTCGGCTTGATCATTTGGGCCGGTGGACTGACTCTGGAAATCACGGCAGACGAGCAAAAACGACGGTTCCGCAAGTCTTTGGAAAACCGCGGAAGGTTTATTCGATCTGGTCTGTGGTCTTTGTGCCGACACCCCAACTATTTAGGTGAGATCACCTTATGGTTAGGCGTATCTGTTGTTGCTCTTCCCGCCCTCAGTGGCTGGGCATTGATCACTCTCATCTCCCCAATCTTTGTTTGGATCCTCCTAACGAAGATCAGTGGAGTACCTATGCTCGAAGCAGCTGCCGATCACAAATGGGGGGGGGACCCTGAATACGAGGCCTACAAGGCGTCGACACCTAGGCTGTTGCCAAAAATCAGTAAACGGGCGAACTAGACTACAAACAAAATTGTTCTACCTGCTCACTTCAAGCGGACCTTCCCCATGGGCTGCGAAAAGATCTTGTACAGTAGGCTTTTGGATTTTTCCCATTGCATTTCTTGGCAGTCCATCCAAACACAACCAGGCGCGCGGCACCTTATATGGAGCCAACCGCTCACGTGTCCACCCATCGAGGATAGACTTCACGGCCTTTGATCGTGCATCGGGGCCTTCCTGGCCTGAGAGGATGCGATCCGGCAATAATAAAGCCCCCGGCTCAACTACAACCGCAGCTGCTACGCGTTCACCCCATTCCTCACAAGGCAAACCCACCACAGCACAGTCTTGAACAGCGGGATGGGATCGAAGAACCTCTTCTATCTCGACGGCGGAAATCTTATAACCACCACTCTTTAGGATATCGACAGACCGTCGACCCAAGATGCGGTAGTAGCCCTCTTCAAGGACTGCCTCATCACCCGTCCGAAACCACCCATCTTCGAATGATGCGGCCGTATCATCGGGACGTCCCCAATATTCTGAGAATACCATTGGACCGCGCACTTGAATCTCTCCGGAGGCACCTTGCTCAATGGCGTGGAGACCTTCGGCCAGCACTTTATGGCTCTCGGGATTGACGATTCGAAGATCTACGGACGGAAGAGGCTGCCCGACCGTGCCTGGGCGTCGTTCTCCAGCGTAGGGGTTCGAGAGCCCCATCCCGATTTCCGTCATCCCGTAACGCTCGAGGAGATCATGTCCGGTAGCCACTTTCCAGCGCTCGAAAATACTGACGGGGAGAGCGGCCGAGCCCGAAACCATTAGTCTGAGTTTCGCAGCCCCCTTGGTCCAACGAGCCCGGGTAAAGTCATCCGCCTGCTCCCACGCATGAAGGAGTTTTGAGTAGATTGTTGGTACGGCCATGAACACGGTGACCTCGCCCGAGGCAAAACGGTCCCAGCATTGTGTAGCTTCGGGCCGAGAAAATTCGACAGTCGCACCCGAATAGAGTGCACAACAAAGCGCGTTTACAACGCCATGGGTGTGATGCAGTGGTAGGACATGAAGGATATGGTCTTGGCTATCCCAGTTCCACGCTTCGACGAGCGACTCCATGTGCGCAGTCATATTCGCGTGTGTGCTTACAGCACCTTTGGGGCGACCTGTGGTACCACTCGTGTATAGGATCATAGCCCTACGATCCAGGCTGAGTGTGGGCAACTCTACAGTTTCGTTCTCCTCTAGAGAAACTTCACCTCCCAATTCACTTGTAGTGCGAAAAGACAAGTTTTGCGCCCGTGCTATCGGTCGGAGCTTTTCGTCAAGCAACTCTGAAGCCAATAACAGTGACACACCCGCATCCTCAATGATGTACGTGAGTTCTGGATCAGGGTGTTCGGGGCACAGGGGTACGGCTATGCCACCCGCACGCCAGATAGCCCATTGTGTGACCACATAATCAAGTCCTGGTTTCATCAGAAACCCAATTCGAGCTTCTTCAATGTCTGCAGATCCGCGAAGTAGTTGTTCTGCTCGAACTCGAGACTGAGCCTCTAGCCACTCATACGTTCGGCTCTCCCCATTCGCGAGCAAGGCAACACGACGGGCGAATTTCGCAGAACGTTCAAAGATTGAGATACTCACGGGTCCTTTACTAAGCTGAGTTGTACGCACTGGGGGTTGGAGAGGAGCATATCCAAATACCAGGCACTCTCACCTAGCTGTTCTTGGTAGACTGTATCAGTAACTATCATGATGTACGTCCTGTACAGCCCGACCCGAAGGGTCTGCCATCTTTGCGAAGCTTGAATCCCACTCGAGCGCGGCGGGGGTGCTGCACGCGATGCTAGGCCCTTCAGGAACACAGAGTGCAGCTGAGTCGATCGGAAAATGCGAGGCAAATATAGAGCGATAGAGGTAGGCTTCTTTTGTACGAGGAGGATTTATTGGGTAGCGCACAGAAGCAGAAGAAAGTTCCTCATCGGAGACTTGATTGTCTCCAAAGTGCTTTAGGCTTTCGATCCATGAATAGCCGACACCGTCTGAGAACTGTTCTTTCTGTCGCCAGAGGATTTCATCCGGAAGCATCCCCGTAAACGCTTCTCGGAGTATGGACTTCTCCATGCGCCCATCTTGTGGCCGCTTCACTTCTGGATCGAGTGACATAGCGATATCCAAGAATTCGCGGTCAAGGAACGGCACACGCGTTTCCACGCCCCAAGCCGCCATAGATTTGTTGGCACGCAAACAATCGTACTTATGAAGCTGTTCAAGCTTACGGACAGTCTCATCATGAAACGCACGGTTGTTAGGGGCCTTATGAAAATACAGATACCCCCCGAACACTTCATCCGCCCCCTCACCCGAGAGAACCATTTTGATACCCATTGCCTTGATTCTTCGAGCCAGGAGGTACATAGGAGTAGCGGCACGGATGGTCGTCACATCGAATGTCTCAAGGTGATAAATCACGTCAGAAAGAGCATCTATGCCTTCCTGGATCGTGTAGACAATCTCGTGGTGCACAGTACTCAAAGAATCAGCGGCTGTGCGCGCCGCAGCTAAATCAGGAGATCCCTCGAGACCGATCGCGAACGAGTGCAGTCTCGGCCACCATGCTTCTTCCAAATCTGCGGTCTCAACGCGACTACGAGCGAATTTGCTTGTAAGAGCCGCAATAATCGAAGAGTCGAGTCCTCCTGAGAGGAGGACCGCGTATGGAACGTCCGACATCAACTGACGGTGGACCGCACTTTCGAGTGCCTCACAAATCATTTCAGGTTCGCACGGACCACCTGATACCGCTTCGTAAGAACGCCACCCTGGTTCATAGTACGGTGTCGGGGCTTCCCCTTTGGAACTGTCCAGATAGTGACCGGGCGGCAAATCGTGTATCTCAGAGCAGACGTCGATCAACGCTTTCATCTCTGACGCTACGTAGAAGCGCCCACGAGAGTCACGCCCAGTGTACAGCGGCATCACACCAACTGGGTCGCGCGCTATCAGATACCGGTCTTGTACTGTGTCGTAGAGGGCGAAGGCAAAAATCCCACTGAGCTCATTCAGCCATACAACAGGATTTTCTGGATTCTGGTCGTAGAGGGCGAGAATGATTTCACAGTCCGATTTAGTCCGGAATGGATAGGAATCATTGAAAGTCGTCCTCAAAGCCAAGTGGTTATAGATCTCCCCATTGACCGCTAGGACCGTCGTCTCCTGAGGCCCAAAGAGTGGCTGGGCACCGCTCTCGACATCGACAATCGCAAGTCGCTCATGAGCAAGAACCGCACGCGCACTGGCGTAGACACCACTCCAGTCCGGACCACGGTGTCTTTGCCGACGCGAGAGGCGCAACGCGATTTGCCGCAGTTCCTCAGGATCGGACTCGTTTTCGAAGATGCCCAATACAGAACACATGTGCTTGAGCTTATCGGTGCCGGAAGCTGCTATCCAGCCGACGGATAGGCGCAAACCTAATCATCCGAATAGAAAATCGATCAAATTCTTCCGGATTTCGATTTGCTATGGGAGGGTGAGGAGGCCCGCCAGTATCGCAGCTCGCTCCAGCGATCGATCGACATGCAGAAACTCATGGTCGGCATGAGCCCCATCGCCGACCGCTCCGAGACCATCTAACGTCGCGGTGTGTTGGCTCGTCAAATTCCCATCGGACGCTCCTCCCGAATCTCCCTCTTCCAAATCCACACCGATGCTGCTCGCGATACCAAGCGCACTCTCCCATAAGGCCTGATTCCGCGGAGTTCTCTCAAGCGGGTCTCGTGCTACTGTACCCTCAATTGTCACATGCGTTCGAGGCACTGACGCCGTTATACGATCAATTTCGGCTTCGATCTTTCGGGCATCTTCAACAGTTTTCACTCTTACATCAACCTCCGCAGTCGCATGTGCGGCAACTACATTGGCTCGTGTCCCTCCTTCGATGACACCAACGTTCACCGTGATCCCTCGCTTAGAGTCTGCGAGCTCAGCCAGTGAGTGTATCACATTTGCCAACTCGACTATGGCCGAAGCGCCTGCATCGGGAGCGAGTCCTGCATGCGAAGAGACTCCTGTCACCTCAACACTAAAATGGCCCACACCCTTCCGGAACGTCTTGATCCTACCTCGTTCCCCAAGTGCGGGCTCGAGAACGAATACGCGGGACGCTTTCTTCGCGAGATCGACGATCAAGTGCTCTGACTCTGGACTTCCGATCTCTTCTTCAGAGGTAATAAGAAAACCAGGTGCTAACGGTGGCACGCAGTCCATCGTCTTAAGCGCCCGGAGTGCGAAGATTCCGATGGCGAGTCCACCCTTCATATCGAAAATGCCTGGCCCACGGAGAATGTCGTTGTCGAGTTCGACCGGCATAGTCTCGAGAGTATTTAACGGCCAGACCGTATCCAAATGCCCGAGAAGCATCTGCTCGGCGAACGTTCCGGGCACTTGGGCGAGGAGATGGTCACCGTATTTTTTTCCTGGAATGAGCTGGACTTCGAACCCAAGATCAAGCAAGGCTCTCCGGAGGGTCTCACGTACATCGCCTTGGGATTCCGGGACAGTAGACGGCGATTCGGCTAATGCAAGCGTTTGGACGAACTCAATGAAGTCGCTTCGCCACTCGCGTAAACATTTTACAGACTGAGCAGCCAGCTCACCGGCGCGCTCAATATCGACGAGGGTCACCGGCTTTCTTCCTCCAATGCTCGTTCGATTAGCACACGGTGGGAAACATATTCAGGTCGATCGGGGATCCCCCCCGAACTCTTAACCGACTCACGGACTCTTTCCCGAAGTTCTTCGGCGATCACCGCGTCACCTGCAAAGTCCGCCGCACGCGAGGCCAATAAAAGCCCAAGCAAGTGTTCCGCTTCTTCGGCCAAAATCGCCTCCGCTCTGGCTCGAGCTGAAGCCGAGTCACCCATGAGTAAACGGAGAAGTCCTATGTGGAAGTGTGCATCAGCATTGATTTCATCGGGAGGAACAGCCGCGTACGCTTGAATCCCCATATCGATGAAGAATGAAGCTCGCTCAAAGTCGCCTGCTTCGTGTTCCCGCATAGCACGTTCAAAGAGGCGGTCGGCCGCTTCACGTGGAGTCATGGCGGCAAGTTCCTCCATACTGGGCATGTTTGAGCTTTCTGCTTCCTGCCCCGGGATGCCGCCAGTTAGGGTCATATCTCCTACTCGGGGTCTCGTCTGTCGCTGGACCAGCAATGCGATAGCCACTGAGAATATTGCGAGTGCAGCCGCCGAAAGTATCCAAGGCAGACGAGCCGAAGCAGGTTTTGGCGGGCGTGTTGCCACCAGTTTACCACAGTCGGCACAATAGAGCGCACCCGCCCGAAGTCGCGCACCACACTCACCACAGGTTGCCGCCGCCGTCAATGACCTTCCGCAAGCAGAGCAAAAATTCCCAGTGGCCTCAGCCCCACAGCCGACACATGTCGAGACCTGATCAATTCCACTCATCATGGGCGATCCGCCCGATCACCGAGACGAGTTTTCGCCTCCAATACTCGGCCATCGCGAACGTAACGTAGTAGCACTTCATCTCCTGGTTTGTGTTCCGCTAGTGCGTCTGAAAATGCCTGGAGTGTTCCAATATCAAACCGCCCGATCTGTATAAGGATATCGCCTTTTTGCAATCCTGCCGCTTCCGCAGGAGATCCGTCCGTCACGCCCGCTAACAGCACCCCGAAATCTACTGGAGTAAAGTCGGGGACCGTTCCCAACCAAACTTCGGATCCACCCCCTGTTCGCGGCGCCTGTTCTCCCACGGCAGGCACCACGGTCAATTGCGTAGGCCAATTCGCAATTGTACGCGTTACATTCGCGGTGAATTGGCTCACTCTGACCAAACCGTCACCATCGATTTTATCCCAGTCGTCGGTGTCGCCGTGGTAGTCACTGTGCACATTTGTGAACAGGTGTAGTACTGGAATGTCCTGCGTATAGAAGGACGTATGATCGCTGGGTCCAAATCCTGACGGTTCAAAAACCATCGGAATGCTTGGCCCCTCGTTCGCCAAAGGAATGATCTCCTCCCACTGCGGAGCAGTACCAGTACCGTAGAGAATCATCGCGTCCCCCTCCAGCCGGCCGACCATATCCAAATTCACCATAGCAGACGTGTTCTCAAGTGGAAACGCTGGCTCACGCGTATAAAAACCTGATCCGATGAGGCCTAATTCTTCTCCCGTAAACGCGATGAACAAGATCGATCGACCCGGCCGCGGGCCACGAGATAGAAGCTCCGCGGCCTCAATCATGGCGACCACACCCGAAGCATTGTCATCTGCACCGTTATGAATCGCACCTGCTTTCCCCGTGCTTCCGAACTCCCCGAGACCAAGGTGGTCGTAATGCGCACCAATGACGACCACCGTCTCTGCCAGACGCTCATCACTACCCGGAAGAAGCCCTAGCACATTCCGGCCCACTCCCACCGGGGCATGGGGTGTCATCACGCTCGCGAGCGGCACCTCTTGAAAATAGCCCGAATTACCCGCTGGTCTTAGTCCGAGGATTTTAAAAATATCGGCAATGTATTGAGCGGCACACGCCTCTCCTTCAGAACCTGAGAATCGACCCTCAAGGGCATCCGCTGCTAGATACCGGACAGTCTGGATCGGTTTTCCCGGTCCACCCGAAAACTCGGGACAATCGAGTGACAAAGAAGTTCCCTGACCGGCTGCAGGGAATGCGATAAAACAACAAGCACAGGTCAGTGCCTGTTGGAGTCTGCGTTGGAGACAGATCTTGTTATTCATAGCCTTGGTTTCTGTCGTGCCGATTGAATCAGCAAAGGTTACCGTTCACTTCGTAAAAGAGCCAACTCGACGTAAGAACAACTGTTCCGTAACAACTACTGGGACCATGCGACTCTCTGATTGTGGAGAACGAGCTACGCAACCCAGCGTGCGGCTTAGGCCGTCTAAGGGTTATCATCACATATGAGAGTTTGAAGGATAGAATCTTCGTTCGAAAGACTACGAATAAACCGATATCATAGTAGGTGTAACGTGAAGCGTAATAAACTCTGGATGGTTATGGGCCTTGTGGCGATGGCAGGCGCGATCACGCTTTTGGCGGCCGGGGGACTAAGTGAAAATATGGTGTTTTTCCTCACGCCGACGGAGTTGGAAGCGAAAGGCACTGAAATCATAGACCAACCGATCCGACTAGGTGGACAGGTCAAACCGGCGAGCATCGATTGGAATGACAACACGACGGACCTTCGTTTTATAATGTTTGAAGGAGATGTGGATATCCCCGTTGAGAGCACCGGTGCAGCCCCGGCAATGTTCCGAGATGGCATCGGAGTTGTGGTCGAGGGTACGTACAGTGATGATGGGGTGTTCCGAGCTACAAATTTGATGGTTAAACACTCAAATGAGTACGCACCTCCCGAACATAGCGAGGATGTGCGAGACACTTACAAGTCTCTGCTCGACAGTTCACCAAAATAGTATGCTGAGCGCACTTGGATATGGCTCCGTTCTAGCTGCACTTATAGCAGCCGGCATTATGGCCTTGGCCGGATATCACGCCGGCCTTGCCCGCAGAAACATCGAGTTCGCTGCAACATTGACCCGCCGTGCGGCATACTTTGGATTCTTTGCGATGACGGTGGGAATGCTCGTCATGGAGATCGCGCTCCTCACTCACGATTTTAGCGTCGAATACGTGGCACGAGTTGGGAGCCATGAGACGCCCACGTACTACACGGCCATTTCACTATGGAGCAGCCTAGATGGATCCATCCTTTTCTGGGGATGGATACTGGCTGGGTACGGGGCCCTATTTGCCTTTACTCGCCGAAGCGAAATTGACGCCCACCAGAGAGTTGGAGGAAGAGTTGTAGCCGCAGACGGAGGCCTAGTCCCCAGTCTCAAAACAACACCACTCGTAATCGCAGTCATTGGCACAGTGGGCCTTTTCTTCTTTGGTCTTTTAGCGGGACCTGCTAACCCGTTTGGCATCGTGTCGCCAGCACCCTTAAACGGACCAGGTCCTAATCCGCTGCTTCAGAATCATCCACTAATGGGACTACACCCACCGATGCTCTATTTCGGATTCGTCGGGATGACAGTTCCATTCGCATTTGCAATCGCGGGGCTACTGCAAGGCAACATTGAAGCCCGATGGATCCGCGACTCACGTCGTTGGATGGTGGCCGCGTGGGCCTTTCTGACGATGGGCATTATCGGTGGCGGCTGGTGGTCGTATGAAGTACTGGGCTGGGGCGGAGCATGGGCCTGGGATCCCGTGGAGAACGCATCGTTTCTCCCATGGCTCACGGCGACAGCTTTCCTCCACTCGGCTATGGTACAAAAGCGGGGAGGCATGCTTAAAACATGGAACCTGTCACTCATGATAGGGACTTTCCTCTTAACGCTACTCGGCACATTTCTTACCCGCTCAGGAGTGATTGACTCGGTTCACGCATTTACGGAAGGTGTCATCGGCCCACTGTTTCTGGGATTCATGGCCATTATAGCTCTAGGGTCGCTCACCCTCATTGGGTGGCGTTCTAATCGACTCTATACCGCCGGACAGATTGAGAGTCCGGTATCACGTGAATCGGCATTCATCCTTAACAATTTACTCCTTGTTGGGTTCACTTTCACTGTTCTTCTCGGGACGATGTTCCCACTCTTGATCGAAGCAATCCGAGGCGATCGAATCAGCGTCGGCCCCCCTTATTTCAACATGGTTGCAAGTCCGATCGGGCTCGCCTTGCTCTTTCTCATGGGCATAGGGCCTGCTTTACCCTGGCGAAGGGCCACGAGTGATCATATCAAAAAATCTTTTCGATGGCCGATTCTATTGGGCGTGGTGACTGCTATAGCAGCCTTCTTGCTAGGAATGCGACAGTTGCTACCGACGATTACGCTTGCATTTGCCGCATTTGTTTTGACGACGATAGTTCAGGAGTTTGCAATGGGGATTAAAGCTCGTCGCAAACTCGCCAACCGGTCGTTCGTTGGGGCCCTATTGGATTTATTTTCCCGCAATGGCCACCGATATGGGGGGTACATCGTCCATGTCGGCGTGGTAGTAATTGCGCTCGCCATCTCAGTTTCATGGACGTGGAAAACGGAGCGACAAGAGACACTCCGCGCAGGGGAACGTCTTGCAATTGAAGATTACGAGGTCGAGTTCGTAGAAGTATGGGGCATTGAAGAGCCCCAACGTTTCGTGATCGGAGCGACATTCGAAACGTTCCGAAATGGCAAACCACTCGGGCAAGAACAGCCACGGCTCAATATTTATCACCGTGATCCTTCACAACAAACGATTGGAACACCAGCAGTTCGGAGTTCTCTCAGCAGTGACCTTTACCTAACCCTTATGGCGATTGACCAGGATAACCTCGAGCATGCAACTGTTCGCGCGATCGTCAATCCGGGCATTGTGTGGCTATGGATTGGGGGGATGATCATGGGCATTGGTGCTCTGATCGCCATCTGGCCACGCGGAAAGATCCGGGTACGTGCTGCTAGCGATCAGCTTCTCGCAGATGGAGGCACATACCAACTTCCATCCTTAGACATCGACTCTTCCGCCAAAACTGAAAACTTGGAAAGGACTAGTCCGTCAAAGACAGAAAAGAGCATAGAATGAAGGGCTGGATGCGCTGGGTGTTGCCCTTGGCATTTGTTCCGATGCTCGCGCTTCTCGCATGGGGATTGACCCGAGATGCACGTCGACTTCCGTCGGCATTAGAAGGGCAATTAGCCCCCGATTTCACACTCGCAGATCTCTACGATCCAAGTGACTCGGTAAGCCTGCATGATTTCGAAGGGAAAGTTGTGGTCTTGAATTTCTGGGCTTCCTGGTGTATCCCGTGTATCACCGAGCACCCCGTTCTGGTTAAGCTTCATGAGACGTACGATCCGGAGGACGTGGCTTTACTGAGCGTATTATTCCAAGATGCCCCTGAGAATGGCCAAGCTTTCATCCAAGATCTCGGCGGTGATTGGCCGATGGTCGTAGACCCTGGGAGTCACACTGCCATTCGCTATGGCGTCTATGGCGTTCCCGAAACCTTCTTTATAGGCGCAGACCGCGAAGTAGCGCTCCGGCATGACCTCGCGGTGAACTGGGATCTTGTGAGTACGATGGTTGATTCGCTCGTTGCCAGCCAAGGGACACCTAAGTCTTCCGCGATAGAGAGCCAGGACTAATGCACCGCTCTACCAGGAATACGGACCAGTTACCTGGAACAAATAAGAGATTGCATGCGCAGATGTTCATTTGGGCACTCGCTATCGGACTATCGCCAGCTCCCATCACCAAGCTTATAGCACAATCCGTTGATGGTGCGTTCGATGGCGTAGAGGCCCCCGCACCAGCTGGCGACGAAGTGCGCGAAGCAGAACTCGATGATCTAACCGCACAAATCGGGGCAGAACTCCGCTGCCCAATCTGCCGTCAGCAATCGGTAGCGGAATCCTCATCAAGAATAGCTCGAGAGATGCAAGGTGTGATCCGCGAGATGCTCATGGATGAAAAGACTCCCGAAGAGATCGAGGCCTATTTTGTGCAGAGCTACGGTGAGTGGATCCTGCTCCGACCGAAGGTGCAGGGCTTGAACAGTATCCTCTACGTACTGCCTTTCCTAGCACTTATACTCGCTCTCGTATTGATAGGAGCCAAGATTGGATTCGGTGGGACAACCGGAATCCACGAATCATCTCTCACCGTCTCTGCGCCAGACACGGGATCAACCCTTAGCGCGCGTGACCGAGAGTGGCTGGATAAGGCAAGGAGCGAAAGCTAACGGTTGAGCTGCTGTCGCAGCACAGTCTGCAGGATACCACCGTTCCGGTAGTAATCCACCTCAACTTCGGTATCAAGGCGAGCCAAAACCTCGAATGTGCACGTGGATTCTCCACCCGATGTCGCCTTAACGAGAATGGTGTCCTTGGGCTTCAACCCATCAGCGATTCCAGTAATTTCGAACACCTCGGTTCCATCTAAGCCTAGTGATTCCGCATTGTCTCCATCACGGAATTGAAGTGGGATAATACCCATTCCGATCAAGTTGGATCGGTGGATTCGTTCATAGCTGACTGCAAGCACGGCCTTGACCCCAATGAGATATGGTCCCTTGGCCGCCCAATCTCGGCTTGATCCCGAACCGTACAAAGAACCACCGATCACAATCGTTGGGGTACCCTCTTCGATGTACCTCGCGGCAGCATCAAAAATGGGCAATTGTTCACCACTCGGCATGTGACGCGTATAACCACCCTCGACACCGGGTACCATCGCGTTTCGAAGCCGCATATTAGCGAATGTCCCATGCATCATAACTTCGTGATTCCCGCGACGAGATCCGTAGGAATTAAAATCCGCATGTCTTATACCATTCTCGCGCAGATATCTTCCTGCAGGAGAATCCTTCGCGATCGCTCCAGCCGGCGAAATGTGATCAGTTGTTACTGAATCACCAAGAAGAGCAAGACACCGTGCATCTTTGATATCCACCATAGGTGGCAGTTCTTTGGACATACCTTCGAAAAACGTGGGTTGACGTACGTATCGCGACTCCGGATCCCACGAAAATCGATCTCCAGTCGGAATCTCGAGGGAGTTCCAACGCTCGTCTCCAGCATACACTTCGGCATACTTAGAGCAGAACATGTCGGTCTTTATCGATGTTCGGATCGCATCACGAATCTCCTCTTCCCGCGGCCAAATATCGCGCAGGTAGACATCCTCTCCTTTGTCACTCGTCCCCAACGGTTCAGAATGAAAGTCAATGTCCATTCGACCTGCGAGTGCGTACGCAACGACAAGCGGCGGAGACGCTAGGTAGTTTGCTCTTGAATCTGGGCTAATCCGACCTTCAAAATTGCGATTTCCAGAGAGAACAGAGCAGCCTACGAGATCATTTTCCCGAATCGCCTGTGAGATTTGGGTAGGAAGTGGCCCACTGTTACCAATACAGGTAGTACACCCATACCCGACGACGTGGAACCCTAACGCCTCGAAATAGGGCAGCAGACCAGCCTCAGTTAAGTATTCGGTTACAACCATTGAACCGGGTGCAAGGCTTGTCTTCACCCACGGCTGGCTCGAAATGCCCTTTTCAACGGCACGTTTAGCTAGAAGACCGGCTCCAACCATAACTGAGGGGTTTGAAGTATTTGTGCAGCTCGTAATCGCTGCAATAACCACGGAACCGTCTCGCAGTTCGAATTCACAGTAATTTCCGTCGTCATCTGTAAGCTGGACAGCTACACCGGCAGAGGCCTCTTTAACCGCAACGGACCCTTGGTCAAGATCACTCGACCAATCCCCAGAAGAGGTTAGCATCCGACCGCTAGAACCAGGTTTCTTGACCCCAGCAAGCATATCGACAAATCGGGCCTTGCTTTCGGTCAGCGGAATCCGTTGTTGTGGGAGCTTTGGACCAGCAATCGCTGGGACAACAGTCGAGAGATCGAGTTCAAGATGGTCACTGTATGCTGCACCCTCCATGCCACCTTCATGAAAGAGACCCTGAGCTCGGGCATATGACTCCACTAGTGCTATGTCGTCATTAGAGCGGCCCGTGAATCGCATATAAGCCAGTGTTTCTGAATCAATCGGAGAGATGGCACAAGTCGAACCAAATTCGGGTGACATATTTCCAAGCGTAGCTCGATCCGCAATTGATAGGCCTTGCAAGCCCGGACCGTAGAATTCTACAAACTTGCCCACGACACCCGCCTCTCGGAGAATCTCCGTTACGCGAAGAACAAGGTCAGTTGCCGTCGCCCCTTCTGGAAGCTCTCCACACAAGCGTAAACCGAAGACGCGGGGTATTAACATTGAGAGTGGTTGCCCCAACATCGCAGCCTCAGCCTCGATACCGCCAACACCCCAGCCCAGCACCCCCAGACCATTAATCATGGTTGTGTGACTGTCGGTCCCTACCAACGTGTCGGGATAAGCGATACGCTGGCCTCCCTCTGTAACACTGAAGACCACTCTTGCTAGGTATTCCAGATTTACCTGATGTACAATCCCAGTACCGGGGGGGACGACCTTGAAGTTGTCAAAGGCAGTCTGCCCCCACCGCAAAAATGCATACCGTTCATGATTTCGCTTAAACTCATACTCTGCGTTAATCGCGAATGACTCAGGGCTTCCAAATGAATCGACCTGCACCGAATGATCAATCACTAGTTCGCAGGGCATGAGTGGATTGATCGAGGCAGGGTCGCCTCCCAACTCAGCCATTGCATCGCGCATTGCTGCCAAATCAACGACTGCCGGCACACCGGTAAAATCTTGGAGCAACACGCGCGAAGGACGGAAGGAAATCTCCCGCCCTGGCGTAGCCTGTGGGTCCCACGCAGCGATTGCGGAGATATCCTCCGCTGTCACCGATTTTCCGTCTTCATGTCGGACTAGATTTTCAAGCATGATCCGAATTGAGAACGGGAGGCGACTTGGGTCAGCTCCCACCTCACGAGCCACTGCTTGAATATCATAGAACTCGACGTCTCCATGCGGAGCATCGAGCAAAGAATGCACACCATAGGTATCCAGCGAAGGAGCAACGTTCGACATAGCACCTCTTCAAAACCGTCTAGGTAAACCAGGCGGAAAATGGTTGACTGAACAAACTATCGACTCGGAAGGTGTGAATCGACTAGTTATTGTAACTGGGCGTAAACACATGAGGTCAGAAGGGAGTCATACTCCCCAGTCCCATCTCTTCAGCGAAACTCAGCACCATTTCCGCGATAGCGACGTCTTGGGCAGCGTTTCCAACTGATTTAAAGAGGCTAAAGGTAAACTCGCCTCTGCCGGGGGACGCATCTCCATTTACAATCTCTCCTAACTCAGCGTCAACTACTTTTTCGTCGATGAAACCAGCCTCATGCGGAATAATGAGGTCGCCTGCCTCTTCCCAAACAGCCTCACGTTGATCGACAACGACCCGGGCATTCTTGACCAAGTCGGCATCAATTTCCTGCATGTCCGGTCGATAGGACCCGACGGCATTGACATGGGCACCTAATTCCAAGTCTCGACTGTCAAAAACCGGTGTAGTGCTGGTCGTCGCTGTGACCACAAGCCCAGCTCCATCCAAAGCTTCGCGGGGGTCGCACATGGCCATGATCCGAGGCAATTCGGCAAGACTTTTGTTAGGCATTAGGTCGCCACGGTTCCGCAGTTCTGTAACTAGAGCCTCGGCAGTCTCCGTCGACTTGGATAGAATCCTAACCTCAGACAGACGCCGAGTCGCCATTAAGATCTCTATGTGTGCACGACCCTGCGCTCCCGCACCAAAAACCGTAAGAATGTCTGAAGAATCGTCTGCAAGAAGTTCCGTTGCGAGGCCACTGCCGGCGGCCGTTCGAATTTCCGTAAGCCGCGTTCCATCGAGGAGAGCTTTTGGTGTCCCGGTGTCAGCATCGAGGAGCAAAACCGCGCCTTGGATGGGAGGCCTCCCTTCCACCGAATTTCCGGGAAAAACCGATACGATTTTCGCTCCTAACGCGTTCATTCCTGAGAGAAAACCCGGCATAAGGAGGGTTACTCCACATGCGCTCGCGACACTCCCGCGAATCGGGACAATCGCACGGCCATCCGACAACTCCGAGAATGCTATTCTCATGGCTTCCATAGCATCACTCGCGCGTATCGATCGGTCTATATCTGCTTTTGATAGAACTCGCATGTTCATGATTAATTCCGGCTGCATTTTTTTCGATTTGAACAGATCAAAAATTTTGTGGCGGCAACAGGTGTCGATCAAGAGAGTCAACTAAGATAGTTTCCAATCCTATAACCGTACGCATGGAACTACACGCAAGCCACAGCCAGTTGAGAACCCGATGACGACCTTTGTTCGCGTTTCGTTTATTCAATCCATCTTCTGCGGCCTAATCCTGGCTGTCACATTGATCATGTCTCCAATCGAGGCTGTTGCCCAAACAGATGACCTCGACCAGGAAGACCCGCTTGAGCTGAGCTCGAACCTGCTTTCGAGTATTCGTTGGCGAAGCATTGGTCCAGCAATCGCCTCCGGACGGATCGCCGATATTGCAATCGACCCAACGAATCGCAGCGTGTGGTACGTCGCCGCATCGTCCGGTGGAGTGTGGAAAACGACGAACGCTGGAACCACCTGGAATCCAATTTTCGATGACTATGATTCGTATTCAATAGGAGCACTCGCCCTGGACCCCAAAGACCATCTTACGCTTTGGGTCGGCACGGGAGAGAACAACGCCCAACGATCAGTGGGATACGGAGATGGAGTCTATAAATCAATCGATGGCGGCCGATCGTTCGATAACGTAGGGCTTTCCACTTCTGAACATATCGGTATGATCGCAATCCACCCTGACGACTCCGACGTGGTATATGTCGGAGCACAGGGCCCTCTGTGGGCTGCTGGGGGCGAGCGTGGACTTTACCGGACGATCGACGGTGGAGCCACGTGGGCTCAGGTCCTCGGGATAGATGAACACACCGGCGTCAACGAGGTCTATTTTGACCCACGTAACCCAAACGTCATGTACGCAACAACGTGGCAGCGACGACGCCACCAATGGACGATGATTGATGGCGGGCCCAACTCAGGTATCTATAAATCAACAGATGGGGGTAACACTTGGCGCCCAATCAACCGTGGGCTACCGAGCGGTGATAAGGGGCGCATTGGAGTCGCCATCTCACCCCAAAACCCTGACATCCTCTACGCAATCGTGGAGGCTAGCGGGAATGAAGGTGGTACGTTCCGATCCGAAAATATGGGTGAACATTGGAGCCGGACCTCTCGCTACCAGTCTTCGGCACCAATGTATTATCACGAACTGTATGCTGATCCTCACCGGTTCGATCGTATATATGCGCTTGATACATTTGTGCAGGTATCCGACGATGGTGGGAAAACATGGGATCGATTCCCTACTCAAAACGTGCACGTCGATCACCACGCACTCGCGTTCGACCCCCATGATCCTGAGCACCTGATTCTTGGAAATGACGGGGGGTTGTACGAGACCCGCGATTTCGGTGAATCCTGGCACTTTTTCCGGAATCTTCCACTTACACAGTTTTACAAGGTCGCAACCTCAAACGACGAACCATTCTATTACGTCTACGGCGGAACTCAGGATAACAACACGCTTGGGGGTCCGTCACAAACAACCGTTAACGGCGGAATCCGGAATTCAGATTGGTACGTAACCCTCGGTGGAGATGGATTCGACCCAGTCGTTGATTACAACAACCCTGACATCATCTACTCACAGCTACAGAATGGGGTCCTATCGCGGATGGATCGCGGGACTAAAGAACGGCTTGACATCCAACCCCAAGAGAGCGCGGATGGTCCCCCACTGCGTTGGTATTGGGATGCAGGAATTCACATGTCACCGCATAACAGCCACCGTCTCTACTTTGGAGCTCAGATTCTTTTTCAGACGGATGATCAAGGCTCAACATGGCGTCCCATTTCTGGTGACCTAACCCGAAATATCAACCGAAACGAACTCGAGGTGATGGGCAGAATTTGGAGTGTTGATGCGGTCGGAAAAAATCGGTCAACCTCGGTGTTTGGACATATCGTGGCAGTCTCGGAATCACCTCTCGTTGAAGGACTCATCTACGTTGGAACTGACGATGGCCTAATCCAAGTTACGGAGGACGGTGGACAGAACTGGCGCAGCGTGGAGACGTTCCCAGGTGTGCCCGACACAAGTTTTGTTCATGACGTTGAGGCATCACTTCACGACCCGAACACCGTGTTTGCAGTACTCAACAATTTCAAACGCGGCGACTTCAAACCTTATGTTTTTAAGTCCACGGATCGCGGCGTTACGTGGACGGCAATTGCAAGTAACCTCCCCAATAACGGACCGGCCTTCTCCATCGTCCAAGATCATGTTGAACCCAACCTCTTGTTTTTAGGCACGGAGTTCTCTGCCTTCACTTCGATTAATGGAGGACAATCGTGGATTAAGCTTGGAAATGGGCTACCCACGATTCCAGTGCGCGAACTCGAAATCCAGAAGCGTGAAGGTGACCTCGTAGCGGCAACGTTCGGTAGAAGCTTCTATGTGATAGACGACTACACACCGCTGCGCGAACTCGTGACAAGATCCGATGAAATCCTAGCCATGGATGGGCATATCTTCTCAATCAAACCAGGAGACATGTATCTCCGCTGGAATCCAGGAGGGGAACAGGGATCGGATTTCTATCAAGCCGACAATCCGGAATTCGGTGTCACATTTACATATCTCGTGGGCAGTTCTCTCAGAACGCGAGAAGCCACGCGACGGAGACAAGAACGGGAATCTGCCAGCCGAAACGAGGATACACCTTACCCATCGTGGGAGGAGCTTCAAGCAGAGGATCGTGAAGAAACGCCACAAATATTCCTCACAATCCGAGACTCAGACGGGGCTGTCGTTAATACCGTACAAGGATCAACATCGCAGGGCCTCCATCGCACGACGTGGAATTATCGATACCCCAGTTATACCCCGGTAACTTCCAGTGGCGGTGCAAGAAGCAGAGGCCAAGGACCGATGGCACTTCCCGGCAACTACACTGTTGTGCTCTCGAAAAGAATCGATGGCGTCGTCAGCCAACTATCTGCTGAGACTCCTTTCGAAATCTCGCCTATGGGACGACCCGCAATTCCGCCTCAAATCCACGCTGACGTTCTTGCCTTCCAGCAAGAGACAGGCAAGTTGCTTCGCGCTGTCACAGGGACTCAACGGTCTGTAGAAGCCGCTATGACAAGTATCGATGCAATAAAGCAAGCCATTGGCCAATGGCCTACAGCTACTGAGGCGATGCGGAACAGGGCACGCGAACTCGAGTTACAGCTCACTGATTTGCAGGAAAAGCTAAATGGATCACGTACTCGAACTTCTCGATCAGAACCTGACATGCCAGGCATTGTCAATCGAGTGAATCAGGTCGTTCGAGGCCACTGGAGTGGGCTGCACGGGCCAACTCAAACCCACCGCGAGCAGTATCGTATTGCGTTTGATGCCTTCACTAAGTTCTACCCAACCCTACAGCAGCTTATAGAGATTGACTTACCCAATCTTGAGCGGCAGCTCGAGGATGCTGGTGTTCCTTGGACAACGGGACGATCCCTGCCCGATTGGCCGCCCGATAGGTAAAGACGAAATAACGCTGCAGACTGAAAGTCACTCTGCTGAACTCGCCAGAGGGAACAAATTAAACACACCACAGTGAATTGTTATTAAGTATAGTGTGCGTTCGAAAATCAGCAGCAATTGAAGTGCAATTGGCCCATTCCACGATCAAGTGCATCCGTGGAGCAGGTGCCTTGTTAGGTTAGGGTCATGCCAACTGTTTGACGAAAGACTTCTCGTACGCGAAAGTGGGGCGCTATAGTGCTCCTCACGACCTGAAGGATAATAGCACCTTGTCAATCGACCGTTCGGTCACTGCTCCTAAGAGCCTATCGCACCGGGACATCTCCGTGTTTTGGGCTCCGCTCGCGGCAACGTGGTTTATGATGGCCGCCGAGGGGCCTTTTATTGCAGCCATAGTAGCACGTCTCCCAAACCCGACTCTTGGTCTAGCTGCTTATGGTGTTGCGGTTGCATTCGCCGTGTTGGTAGAGGCGCCCGTCATTATGCTTCTCAGTGCCGCCACCGCTTTAGTAGAGGATCGGGTCAGTTACCGCCGGTTGCGAATGTTTGCAAACGGTCTGAATGCTTTCGCGACAAGCTTACTATTGATCGTGCTGATCCCTACGGTACACCAAACTGTTCTCGTCAACCTCTTGGGTCTACCACAGGATGTCGCAAGGCTCACTTACGGGGCGCTGTGGTGCTTCCTCCCATGGCCTGCTGCCATAGGATACCGACGCTTCCTACAGGGGGTCCTGATTCGCTCTGGTCAGACGAGACTCGTTGCGTATGGCACGGTGATCCGACTGCTCGCGATGTCATTAGCTGCTATGTCATTTGCTGCGTTCACCGAGCTTCCCGGTGCTTCAGTAGGGGCGGCGGCGCTCTCTGCGGGTGTCGTAACCGAGGCCCTCGCTGCCAGATGGATGGCACGCAGCGCGATTGCAGAGGTCCTTGTTGCTGTGACTCCAACACCTTCCGAGGAAACGGTCACTACAGTCGCTTCATCGGTACCAACGAGTGTGCTGAGTTACCGTGAGATTGGGGCCTTCTATTACCCCCTCGCCCTCACATCACTCATTGGCCTCACAATTCAGCCTATGTTGACTTTCTTCATGGGCCGCGCCACTTCGCCCGTCGAGTCCTTAGCAGTTTTTCCCGTTGTACACTCACTTGGGTTCCTGTTCCGGGCAGTGGGCCTCAGCTTCCAAGATGCCGTCATCGCTTTACTCGGCAAAAGGCAGGAAGGCTATGCGGAGCTGTCATCGTTTGCACTCCGACTGGGTCTAATCATGTCCGGCATCCTCGCAACCATAGCGTTCACACCGCTTTCATCCGTTTGGTTCGAGACAATCTCAGGATTGTCACCGGAACTTGCCGACTTCGCTATCCCCGCTATACGTGTGCTGTCACCCGTTCCCTTCCTCGGAGTATGGATCTCACTTCAGAGGGGGGTATTAGTTAAGAACCGGACCACAGGTCCCATCACCATGGCAACCAGTGCTGAAGTTTTGACCGTAGCGATCGTATTCTCGATCGTTGGTTGGGGATTCGGATGGGTCGGCGTTACAGCAGCTTTCACTGCATTTTTCTGCGGACGAGGGATTTCAAACTTATACTTGATTCCCAAGATCCGTCGCGCCACTGACAACAATTTGCAAAGAACCACTTGAGGTCAAACAACTAACCCACCTATAAAAGTCAACTTGCAAGTTCACCTGAAAGAACTTAGACTCGCCCACTAGTATAGTTGAGACCCAGTCTCAACTAATAATAATTGTTATCAATACTTCGACTTGTGGGCTATGTTAGCTGTCCTGATAACTGACGCGAAGTCATCAAAGTCAGACTCAATTCCTCTGCCGAACACACTTCTTTTACTCAAGCGATTTCTGCTGATTATTCTTGTGCTCGGAATGCTGGGGACCGGAACTGAACTCCTGCTCCTCGGTCATACAGAAGGCTGGACTCAACTCATTCCTATCATAGTCCTAGCAGTATCTTTACTTAGCACTGTGGCCGTAGCTCTGCGTCCTTCCCCTCCACTCGTTTACGGTTTTCGGGGGGTAATGTGTCTTGTTCTTGCAAGCGGCATCGTAGGAGTGGTCCTTCACTATCGAGGGAACGCGGACTTCGAACTCGAGATGCGCGCAAATATTCGAGGGGTTGAACTAATATGGAATGCACTCACCGGAGCTACACCAGCGCTTGCACCCGGCACCATGATATTACTGGGGCTACTTGGTCTTTTGTATAGTTATCGACACTCTGCATTAACGAAGGAACCGTGAAAGGAAATGATTTCATGAAAAAGCTTACGACGGGCTGCACTCTTTTGCTTTTATCCACAGTAATCAGCGCGTGTAGTGGAGGCTCAGACACTGTAGACGAAACCTCAACAGAAGAAACGGTCGAATCTGCAGCCAGCAGCGGATCTCATATGGGCTTAGTTAACCCGAACCTCGCAAGTGAACAGGAGCTACTAGCACTCGAAGGGATGAGTGAGGGCACAGTATCAGCAATCACTGACGCTAGGCCTTTCTTCGACATGGTCACCTTAGATAACACACTTGATAGATTGCTTGAATCAGAGATGCGTGCGACTCTATATGAGCATGCATGGATACCCCTGAACCTGAATGCGGCGTCAGAGGAAGAGATGTTGTTGATTCCAGGTGTGGGGGATCGGATGGCCCACGAGTTCGATGAATACCGGCCCTACGATGGCATGGAGCGGTTTCGGCGCGAAATCGGGAAATATGTTGACACAGATGAGCTGGAACGACTCGCGCAGTATGTTTTTGTTCCCGTCGAGCTGAACACGGCATCTGATGAAGAGATTTTGCATATCCCAGGCGTAGGGGATCGAATGTTACACGAGTTTAAAGAATACCGACCCTACGCAAGTATGGAGCAATTCAAACGTGAGATTGGCAAGTATGTCGATGACAGTGAACTCGCCCGTCTCTCGCGTTATGTGACCTTGGCAGAGAACTGAGCGGACTCGCTCAGGCCCCATGGTCGACGGCACCAAGGAAACAATCATGATCACGCGCGCTTCGCATGTCCTACTGGCCGTTTTTTTGATCTACGGGAGCCTTCTAAAACCCATCGAGGCACAGGACCATACGGCCACGAGCGAGATGGTCACTATTGAGGAATGGACGGTACCATACGCTGATAGCCGGCCACGTGACCCATACGTAGGACCTGATGGCCGCGTATGGTTTGTCGGCCAGGCGGCGCACTATGCAGCAGTCCTCGATCCAAAAACTGGCGAGTTCACCAAATATGACATGGATGATGGAACCGGCCCTCACAATCTGATTGTCGACAACGCTGGTGCGGTATATTACGCAGGGAATCGCGCCAAACACATCGGAATCATCGACCCACAGACGGGATCGATTGACAAGATCATGATGCCGGATGAGCGTGCTCGGGATCCACATACGCTGATATGGGACCACGAGGGTGATATCTGGTTCACCGTTCAGGGCGGCAACCTGATTGGTTTCTTAGACACGGATACACGGCAGGTTCGTTTCGTCGACGCACCAGAAATCCAAGGGGGACGGAGCACATCAAGTCGTCCCTACGGGATTAAGATCGACTCCAAGAACCGACCATGGATCGCACACTTCAGTACAAACCTCATCGGTATGATCGACCCCAGCTCATTCGAACTCATTGGATATGATCTCCCAGACGGTGCACGCCCTCGACGACTAGTAGTCGACTCGCGGGACCGGGTCTGGTACGTCGACTATGCGCGAGGGAAGCTCGGTCTTGTTCTTGAAGGCGACGGATTCGTGAAAGAATGGGACCTTCCTGCGGGCCAACAGTCTCGCCCATATGGCCTAGCAATTGACAAGAACGATCTGATATGGCTTGTAGAAACGGGGATACAACCGAACCGGTTCGTCGGCTTTGACACCTCTGCGGAGGAGTTCATTGACATGGTTGATGTGGCCAGCGGTGGCGGAACTATTCGCCATATGTACTATGATGAAAGCATGGACTCAATATGGTTCGGAACTGACGTTAATACAGTGGGGCGTGCTGTAGTGGGGACCAAGTCACGCTGACCAGACAATATTCTTTCGGACCCGCGTCATGGTTGAGCGTCGCGGGGTTGGCCCTGGTGACAATTACACTCTCGAGTTCTAGCGAATTAGCCAAGCATACCTTTCCAAAATTCGGACACCAAATTGTGGGGCCGCCACCCGGACACACAGGCGGCTTTGGAGAACCGACGTGTCTCGAATGTCATATCGGTTCAGATCTCAATGAACCGGGTTCTACTCTGGAAGTGATTGGCATCGGTGGGTCATATCGTCCCGGCGAACTTTATAAAGTAACTATCAGACTAGTTAGTTATGATATGCTAGCTGCCGGATTTCAGGCGGCCTTTCGCACAACAAAAGACCTAAATCATGGCAAGTCGACTGGCAAATTGCGGCCAATCGATGATCGCGTGGCCGTCGTCCCGAGCGAGTCTGGTGATGTCCGGTACGTGCAACACACCGACCTAGGGACGCCTGCGAACGGCAAGAGCGTTGAATGGATGTTTGAGTGGACTGCTCCCACTCATGAACAAGATGTGGCCGTACATATAGCGGCCAACTCCGGCAATGGCGACAACTCGCCGTTGGACGACCTCGTATATACAAGTTCGATCATACTTACGTCTCGCAGATAACGACGCTATCCATAAACTTCATCTGACAGAAGGTTATCACTGAAACGGAGCCAACTTCCGAAGGGAAACATGAATCCAAAATCGAAATCAAAAATCATGCCTTCGCCCTCGCTCCTAGCCCTACCCGTCCTAACTGGGGTCTTCCTTTTTTCCAGCCTACAGACCACCAAAGCACAGATACCACAAACTCCACCCACAGTGCGAGTTCAAACCAACATTCTTGTCCCGATGCGTGATGGGGTTCATTTAGCTGCCGACCTCTACCTGCCCAATCAAACCGGACCGTTTCCAGTCCTCCTCACTCGTACGCCATACAATAAGAATCGAGGATCTCAAACTGCCCGTCGGTATGCTGAGCAAGGTTACGCCGTTGTCGTAATGGATTCTCGCGGCATCCATGCTTCCCAAGGTGAATGGGAACCCTATGTCAACGAAGCGCTGGATGGATACGACACTCAGCAGTGGATTGGGCATCAGGAATGGTGCGACGGGAACATTGGGATGTATGGGACATCTTACCCTGGGTTCACTCAACTCCTGCCTGCACCGTATCGCAGTCCATACGTAAAATCGCTGCTACCCGTTGCCGCCCAGTCGGACAACTTTGGCAGTATCTGGTCCACAAATGGGCTTTATCACCTGGCCCTTGGATTAAGTTGGGGCACCCGTCACGAAGCGATCGCCACGGGCCAAACTATTCCTAACCCCAACTGGATGGAGGTGATGTCACACCTACCTCTCCAGTCTGCGATGGACGAGATCGGCATCTACTCTGAATTCGTCGCAAATACAATCCGTCATCAGGCTTATGACGACTTCTGGCGGCAAATGAGCATCCGGGATCAATACGCAGAGATGGATGTTCCTGCCTATCACGTAACTGGTTGGTACGACGATTTGATTTCTGAAACCCTGCTCAACTTCACAAAAATGAGGGAACTTTCCCAGTCAAAGCATTCTAGACGGTGGCAGAAGCTGTTAATCGGTCCGTGGGGACACGGTGTGCGCCCGAGCGCTCAATATGGCGATGCCGATTTTGGGAGTGAAGTGGAGATCGACTTCGAAGCCATACAAATGCAGTGGTTCGATTACCATCTCAAGGGAATTCAAAACGGGCTCGACAGGCAGGCACCTATTCGAATTTTCGTGATGGGCGAAAACGTATGGCGCGATGAGTACGAATGGCCGCTAGCCCGGGCTGTTCCTCGTAAGATGTTTCTTCACAGCGAAGGCTACGCTAATACTCGTTTTGGCAATGGGACACTCTCAAATAAACAGCCGGGATCCCAACCACCCGATCGATATACGTACGATCCAAACCACCCTGTACCAACTTATGGTGGGCATGGTTGTTGTGGGGCTGGAACCACTCCGGACGGACCATTGGACCAGCGATCGACCGAACAACGACGAGATGTGTTGGTTTATTCAAGCGAACCGTTAGAACAGGATACGGAAGTCACTGGCACAGTATGGGTCAAGCTGTTTTTCTCGACCGACGTCACAGACACCGATTTTTTTGTTACCCTGTCTGACGTCTTTCCGAACGGGAAAGCCAACCTCATCACCGAAGGCGCGTTGCGAACCCGATTCCGCCACTCGCTCGAGGAACCGACCCTTCTAACACCAAACCAGATCTATGAAGTTGATATCCCCATGTGGGAGACCAGCAACGTATTCAAGGAAGGGCATCGCATACGCCTACACGTTACAAGCAGTAACTTCCCTCGTTTCAATCGAAATTTGAATTCAGGTAAATCACTAGGAGAGGAAACGCTCGAAGACCTCCGTGTGGCTATTCATACCATCTATCATGATCGAGAGCACACATCGACGCTAACTCTTCCGGTCATACCGTAAGATAAAAAGAACTGTCCAACGTCATCTTGATTTCATGGAGAGTTTGCATACCAACCCGACTAATCATGCAGGTTCCTTGGTCGCCACACGTCTATCAGCCTTCCTTCTTCCCTCCCCTCGATGTCAGACCAAATATTGATATCAAGTTCAATCGCAGCCAACTCTCCCGGAGTCATCTCCTTGTACTCTCCGCTCAAAACCGTCACCAGCGCCGAGATCCCTGGGTTGTGTCCTACAACCATAACAGGACTGTCTTCTCCACCCATTTCTTTTAGAACCTCGACGTAGGTTTGAGGCGAAGCCAAGTAGAGGTCGCGCATACTCTGAACCTCTACAGCGACACCAAATTCACGCACGACCAACTCTGTGGTGGACAACGTCCGTACTGCGGTAGAGGTGAAGATTCTCACAGGCACGAAGTTCTCCTCCGCTAACAACCGGCCAATCCGCGTTCCGTCATGAACCCCGCGCGGGTTCAGCGGCCGATCATGATCCTGCAAGCCAGGCACGTCCCAAGAAGACTCTGCGTGGCGCATAACAAGAAGAGTTTTCATGATTGCACAGCCTACGTGGAGTGAAGGAAGGATACTAGGACAGTCGTCAAAGAATCTTTGGCAACACCCTCAGTCTAAGCACTCAACATGAAATTATACGCACTCAGGCGAACAATTATTTTCCGCACACCCTTGTCTTGCTCGCTTTACGTCGGGTAAGCCAATTTATCTTTTATGAAGATCACAAGTTTACGCCTTTTACCTGAGCCGGTTTTGTCACGTGTCCGCTCAAAAAGAACGTTTGTGATTCTCAACTCCCCCCGAGCGCCTCTTCACGAATTCCACTTACTAAGAAGTCAGTGTGGGCCTCGAAAGGAGTCCTGTAGAAGGACGTTGAAGGGGCATTTAACGAACCAATCCTTTTCGGGAGAGGTTCGCTCATGAGGAACGGCTTGGGTCTCGCAATCTATGCCGCACTCCTATCACCCTGGTGGGTACCGGGACCAGCCTCAGCACAGACGTCGACGACCCAAGCGAATGAGTTTGTGCCACATTTTCCAGGCGCGCGTTGCGTGTTCTCAGGACCTGGGCCCAACGTCCCCCCACCTTCGGTTGAACCTGGCATGCCTCCCAAACAACTCCGGGCGAAACGGATAGACGGCGAAAACATTGATTTTGATGGACGACTGGTCGACCTAGTCTGGGACCAAGCCAATTTTGTATGCGATTTCTGGCAACGTGAACCCGATGAGCGTGAGCCTGCGACACAGCACACGGAAGTAGCATTTCTCTTTGATCGAGATGCTCTCTGGGTGGGGGCACGCATGTTTAGTGACGACCCGACTGCAATACAAGCTTTCCGGACACGGAGAGACGCAAGTGCTGGGAGCGGATCAGAACGTCTGTGGATATCCCTCGATCCCTACCGAAACCGTCGCACCGCATATTCATTCATAGTCAACGCCTCCGGTGTACGAAGTGACTACTTCCATCCAAGAGATGACTCTCGCGAGCGAGATCTCACTTTCGATCCCGTCTGGCAGGCCCGAGTGCACCGAGACTCACTCGGGTGGAGTACTGAGATGCGAATTCCTCTATCACAGCTCCGTTTTAACGCTGACCCCAATCCGGTGTGGGGGGTGAATATGAACCGATATATACCCAGCCTAAAAGAGAATGTGGTTTGGGCACTCATCGTCCGTGGGGAACCTGGCTGGCCTTCGCGCTTCGGGGAGATGGTGGGACTAGAAGGGATTCGTCCATCACGTCGGCTTGAGATGATGCCGTACGTGGGGAACCAACTCGATGCCAAGACGAGTTCACCATTAAAAAATGGCCAGATTTCCGGTCGCGTCGGTGGAGACATCAAACTTGGGCTCGGTCCCAACCTTACCCTTGATGGCACAGTGAACCCAGACTTCGGTCAAGTAGAAGCCGACCCGGCGGTTGTCAACCTAACGGCCTTTGAGAGCGTATTTGAAGAGCGGCGACCATTTTTCACAGAGGGTCGTCAACTACTTGAAGGAATAGGGCCCAGGTATTTCTATTCAAGACGGATTGGAGCACCGCCGCATGGGACTGCCCCTGGTGATTCGGTCGATGCGCCCGAGTGGACGACCATACTTGGAGCGGCAAAACTTACTGGTCGACTTCCGTCACGCACCTCAATCGGCGCACTCTTCGCCGTCACCGCAGAAGAGACCGCACACACGTTCGATTTCCCATCCGATGCGGAAGTCGGCATGGTGGAGAATCATGTCCCAGTGGAACCCATGAGTTGGTTTGGCGTCGCCCGCCTCCAACAGGAAATCGATGACATCGGATCCATCGTCGGGGCAACGTTTACAACGTTGAAACGGGATAAGAAGCCAGGACTACGCGACTTACTGATCGAGAACGCGATTACGGGTGGGGCTGATTGGAATCTCCGATTTACACGCGGCGAATATGAACTGAGCGGACATGTCGGCTACAGCCATGTACAGGGTGACTCGACAGCACTACTCCGACTCCAGCGTTCGAGCAGCAGGTATTATCAGCGTCCCGATGCAATAAAAAACCGACTTGATCCATCTGCGAAATCGTTGGATGGATACTCAGCCGCCATCGAGATGGAGAAGGCAGGTGGGGAAGACTGGCTAGGACGGGCACGATTTTCGATGATTTCTCCCGGGTTCGAAATTAATGATCTCGGACAGCTATTTAACGCAGATGAATTAGCAGCGGATATCGATTTCTCTCTTCGCGAAACACTTCCGGGCGATCTGACACGTCACTGGCAATTCGGGGTAACAAGCGCCAACCGTTGGAACTACGATGGAGTCCGAACGGAAACAGAACTCGGACTCTTTGCGGATGTCACGTGGTTGAACTATTTGCGAACCGTGGCGCGCTTAGAATATCTCCCGCGCGCGCTGAGCGACGACCTCACTCGGGGAGGGCCATTAATGCAGACTGTTCCAAGATGGAAGGCAAGCCTCAACTTAAACAACGACCGGTCTTCCACCACTAGGTTCCGTGGCAAGCTTGGCTACGGACAGGACGATCTACGTGGCTGGGAGTACGAACTTAGCACCGGGCTCACGTTTCGAGGCCATGCCATCCAGTTCTCACTGGACCCGACATATAGTCGACAGCTCAACTCGCGCCAATTCTTCACACACATGGACGGGGGGAGGCGAGAGACATTTGGTTCCCGATACATCTTCTCGTTCATCGACCGAAGCACATTGTCCATGAAATTACGCGCAAGTTACGCTTTTCTACCCGATCTCACACTTGAACTATATGCTGAACCCTTTGTCGCAAGTGGGCTACGCACTCAACCAGGCGAGTTATTCGAACCTGGAAGCCAAGATCTCCTCAAATATGGCGAGGTGGGGACTACTGCAGAAAAACTAGAAGATGGAAGCTGGCAGATCCAAGAATCAGATTCCCAGTTCAAACTACCCAACGGTGACTTCAATATCACTTCGTTCCGCAGCAACTTAGTCGTACGGTGGGAATGGCGGCCGGGCAGCACGATCTTCTTTGTATGGCAACAGGACCGATCGGATATGTTCGAGACAGGAGAGCTGGTCGACCCTGGCCGGCTTATCGACAGCTTTGACACACCTGGGCGACAAATATTCCTGATCAAGGTCTCCTATTGGCTCCCGATTTAAGCAGTTTTCGAGTAAGACGGTGCGCATATATTAATAACTAGGGTAGAATGACGAAGGGTTTAGCAGTAGATCCGACAATCGAACCTGCTGACAAAGAAAGAAGGATCCATGGGTGACGGGTGCGCGATGATTCTTCGGGAAGCACAAAGACAATGAGCGAGTCGTGTGGACGACTGATCAAACACTTCAGGCTGTTTTTTTTCGTGCTATGCATATGCTCGCTACCAAGCACAATCACGGCCCAAGAACTTGACGCAGCACGACTTCAACTTCGACTTAATGGCGAACGCGTCGGTGTCGAAAGGTACCGCGTATGGCAAGCTGGGGGAGCGATCAACGCCATGGGTAACGTGGTGCGCGCTCAAGGAGAAGAGTGGCAGATATTCCTTCAAATGGACACGGACCTTCGACCCGTCAAATATCAAGTTAGAGAGGGAAGAACTTCGGTAGTTAATGGTGAACGTTTCGCCGATCGTGTTCGCTTCCATATCGTCTCTGACGATGGTGAGCGCTGGAAGGAGTTCCATGACGATGGCGTCGACGCCATTGTCGAGAACGGTGTCGCTCACCATTACCTTTTACTGCTGAAAATATTGGAGAATGCGCAAGGTGCAGATGTGGCGATGGTGATCCCATCACGCGGTGAAGCCGCAATCGCAACGCTCCTCGGAAAATCTTCTGAGCGTGTCCTTGTGGGAGATGGTGCTATCGCAGCTACTCGCTACGATTTCGATATTAGTGGAAGCGTTCGAAATGCCTGGATCGACTCAGAAGGCAAGCTGCTACGGATCCTAGACGAAGAGAGGGGCCTAGAAGCCTTGCGTCTTCCAACACAGGACTCAGTTCAATCCATGAACAATTGCGGCGATCCTGCCGAGACGTGGCGAAAGACAAGTTCTCTACCCAACTTTGAATCAACGTGGTCGATGGGTTACCTGGGCCAACGCAAAGTCCACCCGCGTTCCACGACAAATTCTCGCTCTAAGAGGTAAAGATGGTGCAGCCGAGCGATTTTGAAACCTCAGGCGTGGGACCGGAAGCCGAAAATGTCAAGATTCCAGTCTTGCCTGTTCGGATCTGGCAGGTGTTTACGGCACCCGGAACACTTTTTGATCACCTGAAAGGAAAGCCTGTCTGGATCTCGGCAATGGCCGGCTTGGTGTTGCTGGGTGTCGCACAGTATCTGCTGACTCCCGACAGTCTGCGTTCGGCTGCTATAGAGGGATATCTCCCAGAGGGTGCCAGCTTCGAAATACAAATAGGGGGTTCTGGCGCTGCTACCGGAAACGCGCAAGAAACGGGGTCCATCCGGGCAGTGGTCTGGACTATTATCGGGACCGCAATTGGTACCCCGATCATTGTCGCCTTTGTCTCGTTATTACTGTTGATCGCCTTCAATGTTCTACTAGGAGGCGAGGCAAAATTTCGCCAGTTATACAGTGCTGTAACTCACGGATTCTACATAACAACCATAGGAGGGTTTGCAGTTCTGGGCCTGGCGCTCTTGGGTTCGACTGAGACTGTCCTGTCTCCAGCCTTATTTCTTCCGGATCTTGGGAACGGGATTGGGGCGAGGATGCTCGGGATGATCAATGTATTCAGCGTGTGGGTCTGTTTCGTCTTGGGAATTGCTATAAGCCGTATATACCCCAAACGATCACCGGCTAACGCGACCATCTACCTACTTGTTCTGTATCTGTGCCAAACCGCGATCATATCGGCGTTCATCGGGCTGCTTTCCAGCGGGGGTAGTCGAGAACTTCGGTTCTAGAATTAGAACTCCACCTAGCTTGTTTAGTGACGGAAGTATTCCGTCGCGGTCACGTCGTAACCACCGCAACCCGTACAAATCTGGCTACCATATCGCGCCAACTTCTGGAACATTTGAAGCGAAACCTGTGTATCTTGAGTATCTTATATGTAGTTGGTTCCAACAAAGGCTCCTTGGGGCATTCCGCCCTAGATACCTATGCTGACTATCGGGCATCCCAAGCGAACACTTTGGATACTAACGCGCTAAACAATCGCGGGGATGGCCGTATATACGTCAACGTAAAAAAGTGTGACTTGAAACGTTATCGGCAGGCCCGGTGTTTGGTGTTTGGGTTAGAGGTTACAAACTGGTCTTATATCGGATAGTAAGGTTCAACTAGAAGATGAAAAAAACGATCATCGGTATCTTGGTGCTTGGAGGACTAGCGGCGTTGGGGTACATGGCCACGCAGCGACAAGCTCGAGGGGCCGTCGAAGTACGAGTCGAAGAGGTTTCGACGCGCAGTCTAGTTGCACTGGTCTCGGCCACCGGGCACATCGAGCCAAAGACTAAGGTGGACATTACCACCGACGTGGCAGGCCGCATCATTCAGCTCCCGGTTGAGGAAGGGCAAGATGTCGAAGAAGGAGATCTTCTCCTTCAGATCGACCCTGCCCTGTTTCGAGCCGCAGTAAATCGTGCGCAGGCTGCACTCGCGCAGGCTCGAGCCGCAGAGGCACAATCAGGCGCGGCCTATCAGCAAGCGCAACGCGATGCAGATCGGTTCTTAGCTCTCCAGCAGCGTGGCACGGACTTCGTGACTGAAGCTGAGGTCGAGCAAGCCGTGACTAACGCCGAGGTCCAAAAACGACTGTGGGAAGCGTCAGAACACCAGGTATCACAGGCTCGAGCGACCCTCGCCCAAGAGCAAGACCGACTCGCAAAAACGACCATTCGAGCACCTTTGTCGGGTCGCATTACACGTCTTAACGTGGAGCGAGGGGAAACAGCAATCGTCGGAACCATGAATAACCCTGGGAGCCTACTACTCACGGTCGCTGATCTTTCGGTCATGGAGGCAGTGATTGAAGTCGACGAGACTGACATTCCCACGATCGTGGTTGGAGACACTGCATATGTTGATATCGATGCGTTCACGGGGGACCGATTTAGTGGAACAGTAACGGAGATCGGGAACAGTTCAATCGTTCCCCTAAATCCCTCCGCGTCCACGGGCGGAAATCGAGCCATTGACTTCGAAGTCCGGATTACACTAGACGCTCCACCGATGGGGATTCGCCCAGATCTGTCGGCCACAGCCGATGTCATTACAGATACACGTAGTGACGTTACAAGTATCCCAATTACAGCACTCACGCTAATGGATGCCGAAAATATCGAGGCAATTCAGAACGAGAACATTAGCTCCTCGAGCGGAGAGCCGGAGCGGGATATCGAAGGCGTTTTTGTGATCGAGGGCGACATCGTTCGATTTCAGCCGATCGAGGTGGGGATTGCAGGCGAGAACTACTTTGAAGTGGTTTCGGGCATCGAGGTGGGAACACCTGTCGTATCGGGATCGTTCCAGGCTATTCGAGAGTTAGAGGACGGTTCTCGTATTGCGATCGAAGAAACAGCCGAATTGGAATTGCGTACAACAGTGAATGGCAGTGACGGGGGAGACGATTAATGACAGTCAACACCGGGGCTGAGACTGTAGCGCCAATGATCGTGACACGTGATCTCAAAAAAGATTACGTGATGGGAGCAGAGACCATTCACGCCCTCGCCGGCGTCGATTGTGTAATCCAACGAAACGAATACGTCGCGATTATGGGACCCTCCGGTTCCGGAAAATCGACCCTGATGAATATGATCGGTTGCTTAGATTCACCTACATCAGGTGAGTACATCTTAAATAACCAAGCGGTCCAAGACCTAGATGACGATGAGCTCGCCAGAATCCGCAATCGTGACGTTGGCTTCGTCTTCCAAACGTTCAACCTCCTACCTAGGGCAACATCACTCCACAACGTAGAGTTGCCGCTCATCTATGCTGGGGTATCCAGCAAAGAGCGACGGAAGCGTGCCGAACACGCTCTCGATATCGTCCAACTAGCAGACCGAATGGACCACAAACCAAATGAGCTGTCCGGGGGGCAGAGACAACGTGTTGCAATCGCTCGCGCGCTCGTAAATGACCCGTCGATTGTGCTCGCAGATGAGCCTACGGGGAACCTCGACTCTTCGACCTCGAGCGAGATTATGGACGTTTTCGACAAACTCCATGAAGCGGGACAAACGATCATCATGGTAACGCACGAAAACGATATCGCTGCTCACGCAAACCGCGTGATCACACTCATCGATGGGAAGATATCTTCTCAAACTACAGAGACCTCAAACCAGATCACACAACCTCCTAAGGTCGTATTGGAAGCCGCCTCCGCGATACCCTCAGCATCCCAGCCTCCGGCACCAAAAAGCACTTCGCCGACGGGCGAGACTCCCTAAAAAGGCAACACCGTGCGGTTTTGGGAAGGCATCCGGCTTTCGCTCCAGCAGATTCGAGCCCAAAAGCTCAAATCTTTTTTTTCGCTGCTTGGCATCATCATAGGGATCACGTTTTTAATCGCCGTGATAACGATAGTCGAAGGAATGAACAGTTACGTTCGGGACGATTTCGCAGGTTCCATTTTTGGCGTAAACACGTTCTCGGTCGTCCGACGACAACAAATCGTGACCGGCCGAGTGGACATGGAAGCCCGACAACGCCAACGACGGAACCCCGAACTTCGGATGCGTGACGTAGGTGTCGTCCGAGCTGCAGTACCTTACGCGAAACACATTTCCTATTCCGCTACAACGGAACTGGATCAAGTTCGGTATCAACAATACAACCGCCGTAATATCCGCGTTATTGGAGGCTCCGCTGAGTATGAGGCGGTACAGGGTTGGAAAGTGCAATCGGGACGCGGGCTAACCCCAATCGATGACCAACAAGCCCTAAACGTCGCAGTTATCGGTTCGAACATTGAAGAACGACTCTTCCCCACCACTTCATCCATTGACAAGCAAATCCGAGCTGGAGGCTACCGCTTCCGCGTCGTTGGAGTATTTGAGAAGCAAGGAGGACTCGCCGGAAACCTTCGAGATGCCGCAATTCTAATCCCATTCGAGACCTTCCAGCGTACAGTCGCCACGCGGCGTCAAGAAATTGATGTGATTGACATTAAAGTGAGTGAAGATCATGAGTTGGATCCCGCGATTGTTGAGGTTGAAGGGGCGCTGCGATCGGACCGACGACTTCGACCGGCCCAGGACAACAACTTCTGGATACAAACTTCCAGTGATCTCCTGAACGCATGGGAGACAATTAACCGAATCTTGATGATGGCCCTGCCCGCTTTGGTCGGGATCTCGCTCGTGGTTGGTGGGATTGTGATCATGAACATCATGCTCCTTTCGGTCACAGACCGAACACGTGAGATCGGACTCCGAAAGTCACTCGGCGCCAAACGGCGTGACATCATGTTCCAGTTCCTGACAGAGGCTTCAACGCTCTCCATCCTCGGCGCAATTCTCGGTATCGGAACGGGTATTGGCCTGGCAGAGATCGTCGACCGATTCTCGCCGTTACCGGCAGCGGTATCGGCTCCTGCACTAATCACAGGGCTTTTCTTGGGACTCGGTGTCGGCGTCGTGTCCGGTCTCTATCCGGCGTATCGTGCCTCGAAACTCAACCCCATCGAAGCCCTGCGATTCGAGTGATGACCTCATGAGCTCGCGACTCGGCGGAGGGATGGGCTTCCTCGCAACAATCACCGAAGGCATTGCGGTAGCGCTCGATGCACTCGGGGCAAACAAAATACGCAGTGGGCTGACAATCTTGGGTGTGACGATTGGAGTGCTTGTCGTGATGGTGATGGCGGCGGTCATCACCGGCATAAACTCAAGTTTCAGTGAGATAATGTCATCCCGTGGAATCTCAACCTTCTACGTTGCGCACTGGGACTTCACATCGATGATGGACATCGATATCGGAGGAGATGACGAAGAGGGCGGCGACTTTATGAAGAACGAGCCGCTGGATCCACGTTGGGCACGTGAACTGGGGCGACTTCCTGAAATCGAAAAAGCCTCTGCGTTCTTCGAAGCAGGGGGACCACCCGGTAGCGGATATCAAGCATCCGTGAGTTCTGATCGCGTAGAAATATCGCTCTATGGTACTGGTTCAGATTTTCTGGAGATCGACAACGGGGACCTTGTCCAAGGCCGATGGTGGACCGAATCCGAATCTGAACGACGCACCCAAGTGGCAGTCATAGATTCTGCAACGGCTTTCGATTTATTTGGCAGTCGAAACCCTTTGGGCCGCGACATCAACATTGGGAGGCGTGGCGAGTCCGCTTCATTCAAAGTAATCGGGCTCTATCGGCCCCCTGCTAACTTGTTTGCGGGTCTTGCGACGCACTACGTATTTGTTCCGTTCCCAACAGCCGACAAAGTGCTCCAGGTATGGGACCGTATGTTGAACTTCATAGTGCGACCTAAACCTGATGTCCCACTGCAGCGGGCCCTTGACGTCACACACGCTCGGTTACGTCAGATCAGAGGTTTAAAGCCCGGCGAGGAAGATGATTTTGCTCTCATGACCCAGGACCAGCTGGTAGATGTATGGGGACAACTTACGGGAGTATTATTCATTGTCATGGTAGGGCTTTCCAGTATCGGGCTACTGGTGGGCGGTGTAGGGGTGATCGGTATCATGATGATCTCGGTAACTGAACGAACTCGTGAGATCGGGCTTCGAAAGTCGTTAGGAGCACGCCAACGAGATATCATGTGGCAGTTTCTAGTCGAAGCTTCGACTTTAACAGTTATGGGCGGTTCCGCTGGCATGTTGATCGGTGGTGGGATTGTTTGGGCACTCAACACCTTCAGTCCCGTACCTGCAACGACGCCCTTATGGGCGATCATCGCTGCGCTTGGCGCCTCCGCGATGACAGGGATTGGCTTTGGCCTCTACCCTGCTTCTCGGGCTTCGCGTCTGGAACCTGTAGACGCACTGCGGTACGAATAGTTCAACTAAACCACTAGCCCAAATCCGACAGCCCATGAGCCAACCGATCGACCTCCTTTCTATCGCGGCCCACCCCGATGACGCAGAACTCACATGCGGTGGTACCCTTGCTCGGGCGGCTGAACAAGGCTACCGGACCGGCATCCTAAACCTCACTTCGGGTGAGATGGCAACACGAGGGACCCCTGAAATGCGAGCGAAAGAAGCCGCTCGTGCAGCCCAAGTATTGGGCGTGGTCGCGCTTGAGAATGCAGGACTACGTGACGCACACCTGGAGAACTCAGAAAAGGCTCGTAAAACCGTGGTTGACTTCCTCCGGAAGCTCGCACCCCGGACGGTGATTCTTCCGTATGAGCGCAGCAACCATCCAGACCACCGGATCGCATCTCAATTGTCGAAAGACGCATGCTTCCTAGCCGGCCTCAAAGAATACCATGGAGGATCAGCTACTCGACCATTTAAGATTCTGTATACGTTGTCCTATCGTGAAGATCCGGTGAAGCCAACGTTCGTCGTTCCGATCACGGAGAGTCAGTTCGAACAAAAAATTGCGGCTGTTCGTTGCTATGCATCTCAGTTTGAGAACAGCGTATCAGCAGGCGAGATTTTCCCGACAGGGCAACCTTTGATCGAGCGCATTGAAACCCAGATGCGCTATTACGGCTCTCTCATTCGAGAGCCTTTCGGAGAACCTTTCTACACCGAAGAAACCGTCAGTATCCCTGACGTCATCGATCTGCCGGTTCAGTCAATGTAGGGTCGTCTACAAGACGAATGAAAATTTCGAGAATCAAGTGCGGCAGGTTATTTCGACCAATAGACGTTTCCAACTCGGAACCGACTCATCGCTCACGCGAAGGACGCGGGCTTGGGCACGGCCTCCTCTTCTCATCCATGGGCCTAACCACGCACCAATTTCTCGCGGCAGGTGTCCGAGTGGATCGCCTGCCGGAATATGGACCCACACATCGTCAGATTCACTCCCAGGAGGATCAGGTATTAGCACTAGTTCCTCGAGCGGCACAACACCTGCCAGGTGCCGTGAACGATCCTCGAACGCAAGTCCGTGAATCGTGGCACGAAACACTGGCGCACCTCGGGGGGGAATCGGTTGTCGGCTGGCCAGACGTGGGGTCATGCTTGCAGAATAAATGGTTTGATACACTCTAGCGAGAGCTTGATGAAGACCCAGACTAAGAGCCAACGACTGTATCTCGATTACGCCTCTACGTGGCCGATGCGCCACGAGGTATGGGAGGCTATGAGTGCGGAACTTGCACAGAGCTTCAACCCGGCCAGTTCACATGGTCCGGGGCGCCAGGCACATCGTAGTCTGGAGTTAGCTCGCGCGAAAATCGGCAAGCTTCTCGGGTGTACACGGGCCGGCATTTATTTTACGGGTGGAGGCACCCAATCGGACAATCTTGCCATTCTGGGGTTCGCGCGCGCACACGCAGGTGAAAACCCTCGCATTTTCGTCTCCGAAATCGAACACAAGGCATGTATTGCATCAGCTGAGCAAGCATCAGCTGAGCAGGCACGCGTTTCTGAGGTTCCTGTCGACTCCTCTGGCACTGTAAATTTGGGATGGCTAGAACGAAAGTTGGCAAGCGACCCAAAGGCACCAACACTTGTCTCCATTATGTGGGCCAATAATGAGATCGGAACGGTACAACCAATGTCTGAAATCGTGGACATCGCTCATACGAACAATGCGATCGTTCACACCGATGCAGTACAAGCGCTCAGTAAGGTAAAAGTCGACATCGAACAAACTCCTGTGGATCTACTTTCGGCCACTGCGCATAAATTGGGAGGACCTGTCGGGATTGGCATCTTATATTGTCGCCCAGGTATTCGCCTTGAGCCCCTAAGCTACGGTGGTGGTCAAGAGCGCTCGATGTGGCCAGGCACACAGAACCCACTTGGAGCGATCGGCTTCACCGCAGCACTGGCTCTGGCCCTCGAAGGACAACGTGAACACGTAGCACACTGGGAAGAGTTACGAGACCACCTCGAATCTAGGGTTCTGTCAGAAATTTCTGGGGCACGAATTCACGGCCACGATGCAAGGAGGCGGCTCCCACACATCGTCAGTGTTGGGATACCTGGGTGTGATTCGGGTGCTATACTCGTGTCTCTTGATCTTGAAGGCATAGCGGTGTCTGGTGGATCTGCTTGCGGATCGGATTCAGGTCTTGGATCGAGCGTGCTCGATGCACTTGGACTCGATGTTAAACCACCCTATGCTACAATCCGCTTCAGCTTCGGAGCTGAAACAAGCCGCCTTGATATTGATCGTGCCGTCGATGCGCTCGCTCGAATCGCCGGGCGTGTCCACTCACTGAGCGTCTAATCACTGCGTATGATAGCTACCGAAAAAACCCGGAAATTGGCACTGGTCGCAATGTCAGGCGGCGTCGACTCTTCCCTGACCGCCGCACTTCTTGTTCGTGGTGGCCAACAGGTAGTTGGCGTGACGATGAAAACATTCTGCTACTCAGGTGTGGAGGGACCAAGCAAAACCTGTTGCGGACTTGATGGCATTTCAGACGCAAAGTCGGTGGCAGCACAACTAGACATTCCCCATTTCGTATTCGATGTGGAAGAAGAGTTTACGCGTGACGTGATCGATGATTTCGTCTCAGAATATGCAAGTGGACGGACTCCAATTCCGTGCGTGCGGTGCAATAGCTTCACGAAATTTCAAGACCTATTGGCCCGGGCTGACAGCCTAGGATGTTCGTGGCTTGCAACTGGCCACTATGCACGTGTTGATCATTCGGCGACGAGAGGTCCCCAACTGTGTCGTGGAGTTGACGAAAAAAAGGACCAGACCTACTTCCTCTGGGGGATACCGAGGTCAGCGCTTGATCGACTTTTACTACCGATGGGAGAGTTGACGAAGCCGGAAGTCAGGGCAGAAGCACGTCGTCTTGGCCTCGACACCGCGGAAAAGCCAGAATCGTTCGAAATCTGTTTCGTCCCTGATAATAATTATGTGGGCATCTTGAGACGTTATCTTGCTGATGATCACCCTGCCCTTTCCACAGGCCCAGTTTGCCTTGAAGATGAATCGAAAGTCGGAGAGCATGAGGGATATGCTCATTTTACCGTGGGGCAACGTAAAGGTCTTCCAGGAGGTTTTTCCGAACCCATGTTCGTAATCGCGATTCGACCAGATGACAGAACCGTCATAATTGGACCTCGCGAATCACTCGAAAAATCGCGCCTTGTGGCGCAGGGAGTGAATTGGTTATGCGATCCACCACGGTCGGGAGAGTTGCTCGGGGTTCGTATCCGCCACGGCGCCGCGATCGTAGAAGCGGACGTGATGGCAGCGGACCAAACAAGTTTCGAGCTGCGGACGCGTTTACCTCAAGCAGCAATCACTCCTGGTCAGAGTGCCGTACTATACCGAGAGAATGTGGTCGTGGGTGGCGGGGTCATCATGTCGAACTAACCGCATTTATAGAGTCATGCGCTACTTGATCGCTTAAGGCCTCTTAATAGTCACTCGCCCGTATCGACACCCACTACTCACTTCCCTTCCTTGTACCTAAACACTCCGACCTGCGCAGGACGCAGCAAACGTTCTCCGATCCGATACCCAACCAGCACCACTTCGGAGACCATCTCATCCTGTTCTGGATCTCCAGTCACAGAAATGAATAAGGATTCGTGAAGATTAGGATCGAATCGCTCATTAAGAGGGCTTACAGGCTCCATACCAACATCGGCCAGTGTTTTGGTAAGCTTCCGAACTACAAGCTCAGCACCCTGGTGGAGAACCTCTGTTGTTGTTTCCTCACAGGGTGTACCTACGACGCGTTCCAAGTCATCCATTACGACTAAAATTTTTTCGGCCAATTCCGCACGTGCCATCTCACCCGCCTCAAGAAGTTCACGTCGGGTGCGTCGACGAAAATTGTCAAACTCTGCTGCAAGACGAAGGTGGCGATCACGGAGTGCTAACAATTCATCCTCAGGATCCAATTCTTCTTCTGGGGGAGTCACGTCGTCTATGTGCCCCGGAGTCTCACCGTTGACCTTGACTTCTTCTCTTTCTGCTTTAGTTGGATCCACACCTTCACTCGCGTCTTCAGTACCGTTCAGTGTCTCGTCAACCTCATTATCAAGATTGTTCGACATCGACCGGACTTCTGTCGTTTCGCCCTGCTTTCGCCCGCGTTTGGGAACCTTAATCATCTGGTTCATCTACCTCGTTGTTTACACACAAACAAGAACGAAGAAGAGCGATCGCTTGGTTCACGGCAGCTTCTCGCACAACATCTCGATTGCCGTCGAACCGGTTGATCTGGATATCCGTCACTGGCCCATCGATTGCTATCCAAACTGTTCCAACAGGTTTCTGTGGCGTGCCTCCAGAAGGCCCCGCAATACCAGTTAGTGCAACCGCCCAAGTAGTCGCCGCCACCTCCCTAATACCACGGGCCATCGCGACCGCCACCTCTGAAGAGACCGCTCCGTGTATATGGAGCAAATTTTTCGGCACACCAATCAGGTTTCGTTTCGCATCATCATCGTAGCTGATGACGCCACCCCAAAACACCTTAGATGCATTAGGAATGGAGGTGAATACAGCACCCAACAATCCTCCGGTGCAGCTTTCTGCTACAGAGACGGTATCGCCTCTGTCCATAAGCTCCTCGACGATACGCTTGCACGAGTCCTTCACCGGTTTAAGCAGCAACCTTCAAGGATTCCGACCCGCAAAAATTCGCGAGAAGATTGGCAGATACAGTACAGCCGACAGCACGGTGAGAATCAGTGCCCCCGTAAGGCACACCGTTACGAACCAACCATGGAAACCAGAGAACCATTGCCAAACCCACACATCCGGCGGTTTGAACCCAGGGGTAAGGAATGCCACCCATAGAATCGCAGCTCCCACGAACACATTCTGAACAACCGCTTTTCTCTTGCCGATTCGCCTCGCAGCAACGATTTGCCCACTACGAGCAGCTGTAAAACGCAAGAAGGTAATCAAAACTTCACGACCCAATAAAACCACAACTGCCCAAAAGGGAATCACACCGAATACGGGAAGTACCCCTTGTTCCATCTGTTCTACGTTAATCGTGTACACGGGTATCAGGGCAGAAACGAGCAAGAACTTGTCTGCTACGGGATCAGCCATTTTCCCGAACGTGGTGACCTGCCCTCGACTACGGGCCAGATAGCCATCCCACAAGTCGGATAAGGCCGCTAGAACAAATAGTGCGAAAGCAAGGAACCGAGGAGTTGGGCGAGGTTGCAACAGTAAAATCGTCACTAAAGGAGCCGCAAGGAGTCGTCCAGAGGTGATTACGTTCGGGAGTTTCAGATCTGCCCCCCAAACTTGTCACACTCCGTTGAGCTCAGAGAGCGTTCCACTAGAGTCTCCGTCCCATGACCGCGCCGAATTCGGTTCTGTCTAGCTGTCTTCGACACCGTCATCAACTTCCTCGTAGTCGACCAACGTCTCCTCGAGACCAGTTAAGATGCCACTAGCGCGCTTACGTAGCAGCGGCCGTTCTTCCCAAGACAAATAATCACGCAACAAAGGAAGGTCATCGACCGAGGGGTGCGCCTTCAAATACCCCAAGGCTGCTAGTCGACGCAGTGGATGGGGGCTAAATAGATCTCGTCGATGCCGCTGCATTTGATCTTGCGCGATGTAGACCCCTAAACCAATCACCACGGCTGCTCCCACAAGTGCTGCAGCGGCAATCTTCCATCCATTCGCAGAATGGTTCTCCTGTTCTTCATATTTGATCCGAGTACCCATGCTACATCTCCCGTCGGCCGGAAAACGCCTCTGCGATCGTGACACCATCGGCATACTCAAGATCACCTCCAACAGGCAAGCCACGTGCCAGACGCGTGATTTTCACATCAGCCGATACTAGTAGGCGATGCAAATACATTGCGGTCGCTTCACCTTCGACACTTGGATTGGTCGCAATTATAACCTCTTGGACCTCTCCTAAACGATCTAGTAAGCCCTGGATATTCAGATCATCAGGTCCGACTCCATCGAGCGGGGACAGTCGGCCCGCAAGAACGTGATACATTCCGCCATAGTTACCAGATTTCTCGATGGCCGGGATATCTGAGGCTTCTTCAATAACACAGATCGTCAGTTTATCTCTTCGAGGATTGTTGCAGTACTCACACGGATCCTCGTCACTTAGATTAGCGCACGTGCTGCATATCCTAACCTCGGTGGCAACGCGCTCGATGGCCTGGGCAAGCCGACGAGAATCATTTCGAGACGTCTTCAATAGATGATAAGTCAGCCGTTGCGCAGTTTTACGCCCAATTCCTGGCAGACGCCCAAACTCTCCGACGAGTGTCTCAATCGCGTTCACAATGTAGTCATCCGTTAGGCAGACAATAACAACGGGGAATACGACATCAACCGAGTAAGCCTCCCAAACCTGGGAGTGCCCCCCCTCCCGCCACTTGGTCCATCTCCCTCTCCAACTCTTTTCGAGCCCGATCCTGTGCCTCTCGGGCCCCTGCGACGATAAGATCCTCTAGCATCTCGACCTCATTTGGGTCTACTACCACAGGGTCAATTGAGATTCCCTTTATGTTACCCTTCCCATCTACTGTTACCTCAACCACACCTCCGCCGCTAATCCCGGTGTGCATATTCCGTTCGATCTGTTCCTGGATCTCTGCCACGCGAGCCTGCATCTGTTGGGTTAGCTGCATTAGCTGCTGAATATTTGGGCTTTTCACAACACCTACTCCTTAAATGTGAGATCTAGTTCTTCTACCGCTTCCTTCAAACTAGGGTCCCGTTCCATCCAACTATTCACTCGCTGCTCAGACGCATCCTTCGCCGTCATTTGTCGGCGCGACTCTTCAATAATCTCCAACTCTATAACATCCAATGACAGCCGTTGGGCAAGGTTGTCCCTCAGTGGAGCCGAACGCTGTTCATCCTCAAATAAAGCTTTGAGATCCGCCTTCAACCCGGATGGCACATGGAGAGTAAGTTGGCCATCATCCAGTTTCTCAACTCGAACCCCGCGAAGAGCAATAGCAGCACCGCCGAGGTCTGGGGTCTCTCCTATCGCCGCTGCCCAAGCTTCCCTCAGAAAATCCGTAGTCACCCCAACAGTATCTGGGTGTGGGACATCTCCAGTAGACGGGCTCTCATCAGGGGTAGTGGGAACTGAACGTTTGGGTTGCAGGTTACGGCGCAGACTAGGACTTGGCCTCGGTTCGGCCTCGTGACTCTCCCCAGAACCCAGCGCCTGAAACAAATCTTCAAGCTCCACGGTGGATTCCATCTTAACAAGCCGAAGTAACACAGTTTCAAGATGGATACGCTGTTGCCCACTACGACGCAGTCTTCCTGAAGCCTCAAAATCGCTCACAGTAATGAGATGTCGTAGTAAGTCTGATGATGAAAAGGCACCAGCCGCCTCGATGAATCGCTCGCGCGACTCTGGCAAGATATCTACGGCATCAATTTTCGAATCAAGACTCAGAGCTAATAATGTTCGTAAAGCATCCCCGAGACCTCTCATAAACTCCGCCGGATCATAACCATCGTCTAGCAGCGACTGAACAAAGGTAAATACACCAGCCTGGTCCTTATCTGCCACCAGCTGAAAGAAGGACAGATAACGGTCTTCTTCGACGAGACCCAGCATCTTTCGCACGTCGGCCACTTCGAGTTCGTCACCGCGAAACGAAAGGATCTGGTCGAGCAACGAGAGGGCATCTCTTACCCCACCTTCCGCACGGCGCGCGATTGCAACCAGAGCACCAGGTTCCGCAGATACATCCTCTCGCTCGAGAACTGTTTCTAATCGCGATGTGATGTCAACAACTGATACACGCCGAAAATCAAAGCGCTGACAGCGTGACATCACAGGGGCAGCACCTTGTTCAATCTTCTGGGGCTCTGTCGTGGCAAAGGCGAAAATGACTCGTGGTGGCGGTTCTTCAAGGATCTTAAGTAGAACGTTCCAAGCATCTCGCGTCAGCATATGGGCTTCATCAACAATATAGACCTTATAACGGTCATCACTTGTCGGAGCATACATAGCTCGCTCACGCAGATCCCGAGCATCATCGATGCCACGATGGCTGGCTGCGTCGATCTCCACGACATCTAACGAAGCGCGACCTGCCCAAATCCGTTCACACGAGTCACAGCGACCACAAGGCTCACCGTCTTGCTGTTTGGGGCAATTGAGCGCCATTGCAAGGATTCGTGCAGCCGTGGTCTTACCTACACCACGGGGACCGCAGAACAAATACGCGTGGGCCACGCGCACTGCCTCAACGGCAACACGAAGTGTCGACCCGATGTGATCCTGTCCCACCAGCTCCTCGAAGCGTCGGGGACGATGCGTTCTTGCAAGTGCAGTTCGGTACACGAGATCGTGAGTGTAGGCTCTAGAAACCTGTTTAAGAAACACAGCGCGCCAAGCCGCGGAGCAGCAACTTGACGCATGGTCTTCCGCCCAACTACATCGCGGGCGACCACGCGAACAACCCCAGGTGGACCGTGGCAGCCTTTACACGCTTACCGCTGCTACCTTCACGGTTCTGACGGGGTTCACGCGCTCCAACCCCACGGGCCTGGGGCATATCTATCTTAGCGCTACGGAACACCCAAGGCTACCAACCGAGTCAGGTTTGTGGCGCTATTGCGGTCCGAGCTATACGCCGCCCGATCGCCCCCGCAATCATATCGAGTTCACCCATCAGTTTATCGAACTGATCCAGATTCAATGATTGCTGTCCATCCGATACCGCAGTAGACGGATCCGGATGGACTTCGAGCAGTAAACCGTCTGCACCCGCAGCTACCGAAGCTCTAGCCATTGGACCCACTTTAGAGCGGGCCCCCGTTCCGTGACTCGGATCCGCAATGATTGGAAGGTGAGAAACTTCTTTAACCGTAACAACCGCAGTTAGGTCGAACAAATTTCTCGCATGGTTATCAAAGTTTCGAACTCCTCTTTCACATAATATGACCCGCGACTCACCCTCTGCGACGATGTACTCAGCTGCAAGCAAAAGTTCTTTAAGCGTCGCAGCCATCCCTCTCTTAAGCAGGACGGGTTTACCGGCACGACCCACGGCTCGTAGCAGTGAGTAATTCTGCATATTACGAGCACCGATTTGGATGATGTCCGCATATTTAGCCACTAGAACCGCCCCCTCAGGGTCGAGCGCTTCTGTGACGATCGCGAGGCCTGTCTCGTCACGAGCTTCAGCCAATAGTTGGAGTCCCTCTTGTCCCATGCCTTGGAAGGAATATGGAGAAGTTCGCGGTTTAAATGCGCCACCACGTAGCACTGTAGCACCAGCTGCTGCCACACGGCATGCCGTTTCAAGGATCTGTTCTCGTGATTCGACTGCACAGGGCCCCGCCATTATCACGACATCCTCTCCCCCTATCTGAACACCGTTCGGAAGGTCGACCACTGTCCCTTCTGAACACCACTCGCGACTCACCTGCTTATAGGGTTGAGAAACATGAATGACCCGCAAAACACCATCGAGTCCGATTAGATGGCCCTCCTCTACACGCCCATCATTTCCAACAAGACCAACGGTCGTGCGTTGAGCACCCGGCATGGGGCGAGCGCGATAGCCCATGCTTTCTATCGCACTTACCACTCCATCTACCTGATCGGGCGTAGCACCATGCTTCATTACCACCAACATCGTTCCCCCTCGCCAGGTGGGTTAAGGTGGATCATACTGCCAACAATTTTCATAAAAGCCAAATGGTCACCTACAATACTGCCTTTTTCGCCAAGAATAACTATTAGTGTATTAGGACGCGCAAACTACGATGGCAGGCATACTATTCAGAATAATCAAGCGGCATTACGTGTTCGTCAACGTGGCGCGGAGTCCTTCCTCCGCAAGTTCCACGCATCCATCGTATCCTGCCGCGGCCACTAAGGATACGACATCGGCCCCCAAACGGAGATGCGGATACACATGCGTTAGGATGAGTTTGCCTGGCTGAGCTGCATTGGCAACGGTGGCCACCGACGTGGGTGAAAGGTGATTACAATTCGTTTCCTCATCACGGAGTGAACATTCACATAACAACACGTCCACCTTAGACATAAACGGCCCAAGCGTATCCGTAGGTCCCGAATCCCCTGTATATCCGAAAGTTCCATCCTCACTATCGAGTCGATAGGCGAGACTTTCCTTCGTGTGAGGTGTCTTGTGAGCCCTGAGTTGTGCACCACCGCTCAATACGCCTTTTCCGGCAGGCTCCAACTCATGAATCTCCATGTCAAAATCCGGCCGAATGATAAAGTCTCCAAATGCTGCTGACATACGCCTGAAAAATGATACAGTGCCTTTGGGACCCCAAATCGTTAGCTGTTCTTCACGAGGGTGCTTTAAACCGTGTTTAAGTGCGAAAAAAAGGCCTGGAAGTGCACCAACGTGATCGGGGTGGAAGTGAGTGATCACGAGATCGCTTATGCCCCACCACGGTAAGCCAAGTCGAGTGAGGCCCTGCACTGCACCGGGACCACAGTCGAACATTACTTGGGATCCCCCTAGCGAAACAAAGTATGCAGACGCACCTCGGTCAGGTTCGGGCACTACTGTTCCGCAACCAACCACGATGAGTTCTCCGCTTCGATCATCCATAGAATTCCCAGCGAGTCTTGCCTCAGGCTACCTGTGGAGCCTCGTCGAACTCGACACCAACAATCGAAGAGACACCAACCTCTTGCATGGTAACTCCATAGATCCAGTCAGCACCTTCCATCGTTCGCGGATTATGCGTAATAACGATGAACTGGGTGTCTTCCTTAAACTCTTCAAGCATTCGGACAAAACGGAGGATATTTGTTTCATCAAGCGGAGCATCGACTTCATCAAGGAGACAGAACGGGCTTGGTTTCGCCAGATAGATAGCGAATAAAAGGGCCAGTGCCGTAAGAGCACGCTCACCTCCCGATAGGAGGTGGATACGCTGAGTCTTTTTACCTCGCGGACTTGCTGAAATCTCAATTGGTGAATCAAGCGGATCCTCAGAGTCTTCTAGCCAAACATCGCACTCGCCTCCCTCGAATAGGGCATCGAAAGTTCGATGGAAGTTCTCGCGGACTTGCTCGAACGTGTTGTTGAATTCGTCAGCAGCATGCTTGTTAATACGACCAATTGAATCCTTCAGATCGTCGCGCGCCTCTAGCAAGTCCTCTCGTTGCTCAGTCAAAAACTCGAGCCGCGTCTTCTCTTCCTCATATTCCTGTTGGGCTAGCAGATTGACAGGACCAATCCTTGCGATTGAACGCCGAACTTGGTCGAGTTCGTCTTCCCATGCGTCCGGATCTCCATCTTCTATAGGTTCAGCCTGCTCCCGTAAGTCTTCGAGCGAAGTGTCCCATTCGGCTTCTAAGCGCCCTCGGACGCCAGCTTCAGCAGCCTCCAGTTGAGTGATCTCGAGTTCAAGAGCATGCCGTACCTCTATCCTCTCGCGCTCAAGCTGTCTCACATTCTTGAGTTCTGCCTCCCGCTCTCGCATAAATTCACGGCTCTCAGAAATCTTGCCTTCTAATGTGACCAGTAAGCTCTCACTCTCCGCTCGCTCCCTCAGACCCGATACAGTTGCCTCTTCCGCCTCTTCTGTTACACTTTGGTTTTCAATTAGTTGACGGTTGAGCATCTCACGTTCTTCAGACAAGACTCGCGTCCGAGCGCGAGCATCTTCTAAAGCTTCAGCAATCTGATCCATCACTTGACGTCGATTGCTTAGGTCAGCCTCAAAGCGTGTTCGTTCAAGCTGTGCCTCATGAAACTCAGTCCGCTTCGTATCAGCAGCATGGCGGGCTTTATCCGCTTCAGATTGCGCTGACGTGAGGACCACCTTTGTTTCCTGAACGGCCGCCTCCAGTTCTCTCGTACGCTCCCCACCCGTCCCTGATCGTTGGCTCTCGCTTTCTTGTAAAGCTTCGATCTCCTGGATCTGACCTGCGAGTTCTCGACGCTCGTCATCAAGACGCTGTAAACGTGACAGCGCCGAGGCGTGATCGGCTTCGGCCTCACGGATCTCAGCTGAAACTTCAGTCACCGTACTCTCAAGCCCCTCGAGACTCTGTCTTTCTACTTCCGACCGCTTTTCAAACACCTCGATTTCTTTTAGTTGTTCATCCCGGAGCACCTCAAGATCAGCGACTTCTTCACGCCTTATCTGGAGTTCCGTTCGACGGCTTAAAACACCTGCCCCTGTTCCAGGACAACCGATAAAAACCGCGCCCCAACGATCCTGCCGGCGGCAGTCAGGCCCCACCCAAGGGTGGTCTCTGGGTGAGAAGGTACTGTTTTCCAGAGCTTCAACGTTAGTAAGAAGTGCTGTTGCCCATGTCGCTCCAGGCCCTGCCACTTCAACTTTTTCCAAAAGCGAAGATTCGGCAGAGTCTATCGCGTCAAACCACGGGCCGGGGTCCCTTGGCAGAACTAAAATACCCTCAGCGCCTCCATGGGCCTCAAGCCAATCCTGCACGCGTGTCACCGTGTCCCAATCGCGAACGACAAGCCCATGGAGATAGGGACCAAGGTGCGATTCAACGGCTGAAGCCCATTCCGACGTCACTTCAATATAATCTGACAGTACCCCATCCAAACCGGAAACCGCCTCACGGTCTTCAAGAAGTTCGACCAGAATCTCTGGTAGCATCGCACTTGAGTTGACCAACGCGCCCAGACTAGAAGCTTGTGCCTGAGCCGTCGACAATCGACCCTCTAGACGGGCAGCTTCTACCCGCATCTCACGAAGAGTCTCGTCCGTCTCATCCACCGTCGCTCGTACATCTCTCAACTCATTCGTGAGCATACTCAACCGTTTGCCGGCTGAGACCTCAATTTTAGATGCTTCTGCTATTAAGCGTTTCAGTTCTAATTCGTGTTTGGCGAGAGCTTCGAGTGCCGGACGGCGGCGCTCTAGTTCCTCAGAGCGATGGCGGGCTCTTTCCTCACTCGTATCAAGCTCAAGACTCCAACGATCCAGCTCACGACGGGCTGTTTCCACTTCTTCACGTACCGTATCACGACGAGCAATTGCACTCTGAGAAGTCAATAGAAATTCTTCAGCCACCCTCCGGAGATCTTCTTCAACTACAGTGTTCTGGTCGTGCACTTTCTCGGCACCAGTCAGGGTCCGTTGCGCCTCATCCAAGCCCACTTGTAACCCAGCACTACGGGCTTCTATCTGCCGTTCCTCTTCAGCCATAGCGGTTAGTCGGTCTCGAGCAGCTGCCATTCGCTCTTGGGCTAGGAGCAACGCCCGTTCCTGTGCTTCAACTCCACGCCGTGCCTCTTCCAACAACCGGGCCATATCTGCGCGCTCCCCTTCCATCTCAGAAAATTCGATCCGAAGTGTCTCAAGTTCGGTCTCCGAAGTCTGGAGGTCGACCATTTGAGATGGCCCTGTCTGAGTCAGTGCAACTAATTCTTGGCGCGCTTCACATAGTCGCTGCTCAGTCCGTTCTAGGAGTGCATCAGCTGCAGCTACCTCAAGCTGCAGAAGCCGGTTACGCAAGGTACCATGGCGTTCAGCTCGTCCACGCTGTTGAGCAAGAGAGCGAACTTTTGACTGAATCTCGATGAGGACATCGTCAAGCCGCTGCAGATCAGCTTCAGCCTGTTCCAATCGACGGGTCGCGATGCGGCGACGATCCTTATATCGACCAACCTCGGCGGCCTCCTCGAACAGCGATCGGCGTTCCTCAGCTCGGTCTGACAAGATTGCATCGATCATCCTAGCCTCAATCATCGCATAGGCATTGGACCCAAGACCGGTGTCGCGACAAAGATCAAGAATGTCGCGTAGCCTGCACGCAGTTCCATTCAGCGTATACTCGCTTTCACCCCCACGGTGGACCGTTCGTCCGATAGAGACCTCCGAGTAAGGGACCGCCAGTACGCCGTCCTCATTGGACAACTCAAGCGTCACTTCGGCGCGATGTATGGGGCGTCGTTCTTCGGTACCACCGAAGATCGCTTCTTCCATCCGCGAACCACGAATGGCAGTTGGACGCTGTTCTCCCAACACCCATCGTATCGCATCAGAGATGTTGGATTTCCCACAGCCGTTCGGACCTACGATCGCCGTGAGTCCGTCGTGGAGTTCGACCTTCGTTCGGTCCGCAAAGGACTTGAATCCATGTAGTGTGAGAGATTTGATCTTCAAAGATCGCTCAGGGTAATGGGTAAGAGACGGCGCCACCGTGGCGTGCGATCAACATCGCAGGTTCACCGACGGTTCCAAGGAGTTCTGCCATCGGGAGAGATTCTTGTTGGTTGCGATATCCTCCTCCGTACACTTGAAAGGCTTCATATTCACCTAAAGTGGTTACCAACACATAACTCGGAATCCCTTTAACCGCGAGCTCGGCCACCCTAGCCTCCATACCCACACTATCAGTGAAGGTGCCGAGGTCAAACGAAAGCCCGGAGGGACGGAGATGCCAAGGGCTTATTTCTTCTTTTTTCCCTGCTTCCACTAGGCGTTTCATAAGCGCTTCAGCCTCATTTTCATCGGCTAACGCACCCGCAAGAACACGATAATATAGTACTCCTCGAACCGGGGTCGGTGAAACAAAATAAAGCCTCGTGACCGCCCCGCCATCGGATTCGAGCTCAGCGACACGCTCTTCTGCATCTGCTAGACTTGCATAGCTTGCAATGAGCACGGAAAATGGAAGCTCCGACGCGTTTTTGACCATTTCCCTAGCGTCATCTAGCTCAAGAGAAGGTACTATACGAGGGGCGGAAGAGATTTCAACCTTGGCTGGTGTCGTCGGTTCAAGCAGCTGTCCTTCGCCCACATCAGTGGCCCTAAGCATCCACCACCAACCCAGGAAAATCAACACAATAGTGCTGATACCTATCGCCGCTTGCTTCAGCGGGAAGTGTGTCTTGGTTTGGTGTTGGGACCAGACGCTCGTATTAGGACGGGGAAGCTCTTGCTCACCATCTTCATCTTTATCCGCCGCGATACTCTGAGCAACGATGCTAGCTAATTTGTCTTGTCCACTGGTCCCGATAGAGACGGAACTATTATGACCAAGGAATGAATCATCTTTCGATTCATCGAAACGTATTCGACCAAACGTTAGAAGATTTTTGAGGTGTTCAGGAACCGTCACGTTACCCAACGTAATATACCCATCTAGTAATGACCGTACTTCATGTGAAAAAGGAACATTATTAGGCAATACTAGAAAAAGCGTACCTCCTCGCTCCCGCACTCTTTGAATAAAACGGGATAAGATATCTCCTCGTAACATTTGGGAAATGGCTTCAAGATCTACCCCGGCAGGCAGGTATACGAACGGACAATCAGTTATCTGAACAGCAACGTCAGCGAGACGAGCACGACCCCCAAGCACCGCGGGGAGTCCCTCAGACCTGCTGATATCACCCATCAGCTTATCTAACGGAGATGGCCCCACCTCGGTGCTCAAAACAAGCGTGTGTTCACGTCGACGAGCAATCGCCGTTGCTATTGCTTCCACTACCGTGGCACTTCGTTCTGATTCTTTTGAATCGTGTATCAAAGCGACGATACGAGCATCGGCTGGCAAGTCCCACGCAAAAGGCGACTCTTCCTGATCACATCCCTTCCCAGCTTCGCCTTCCCCGACAAACTCGCTCATCTCTGTCCATCTATTTCTTGGATCCACGCATCGATGCCACGTTCGCGGCGGAGTTCACTACTAACTGTATCAGCCGAAGAACGAGAGATGTACGGACCGACGAGTAGGCGATACCACATATCGCCGGCTTCATCGACATGTGGGGCCACGTGTGTCGAATAACTTGAACCCTCAAGAGCCTCCTCAAGCCCCTCAAGGCTTGCGAGTTGTCGGGAAGAGTTCACAACCACATAAAATCCACTACTAAGCAAAGACCTTACTTGAGTATCAGGCGTCGTCAGGCTATTGGGAGCGACTCGACTATCAGGCGATACAGCGGCGTCTCTGCGGCGCGGCACACCTGCACGGCCAGCTGTAGAGCCCATCGTTAAAAGACCGATTCTCCGAGGTGATAGCGGCGACAGTTCTAGCTGTCCTACTACCGTATCGTCCGGTGTGGATGAAACGGCAGTCACCGGTGCACGGGGGCCCCAGTGCACCGGAATCCACCATGCACTTAGCGGACCATCCACTGCTTTCACATGGGAACCACCCGCTCCGTAAACCCCTAAGCCAGCTGAGTCAATAACAAGTGTGGATCCATCCAGCAGGGAAATGGGAAAGTCGGACCGCCACTGACTCGGGATAGCCATTTTATTTGTCCCACCCGACCGCATAGACCAAACCGTGGTACCGTCATACGCCAAGATCCGATCATCGGTTTTACTAATGCGAAGCGCCTCAAAATGCTCATCATTACGAACGGTACCAACGACTTGCCAATCATATCGATCAACCGCGAGGAGTTCAGGATTTGCAGCCATAACCACATATATTCGGTGTTGAGAGGGCGATGTAGACAGGGCTGCAACTGCGTTGTCAATTTTCAAGACCTCCACAGACTCGAGGTCAGGAATCGACCATCTGATGAGTCGGGTGCCATCGTTAGATGTGCCCACAACCTCATTTCCCCAACCAGTGACGATGACTGGACCCCGTGTGCTCACAGACCTTGTGTTCGATGGGATTTCCTCTTCTGCCTCCCATACCACAAGTTTGGGTCCTGACGGAGAATCGATAAGCCCTACCGCTCGGTCATCAGCGACAGGCGCGGCCCACAAAATCTCACCATCAGCCGTGATCACGCGAGACGTGGATGAGGTGACTGTAAGCGCCCAACCACCAGCGACAAACGAGCCGCCTGAAGGAGAACTGATCCACCTAGCCTGGGGGGGCACATTGGGGAGTAGTGTTAGACTTTCGGGTGACGGGGTATAAAGGCTAGCACCACCCTGATGGCGTAACACCACAGTTCGACCTAACCCATGTGCAGCCTTGGTAGTAGGGAGAATCAGACGTCCAGTCCACCGAATGGTCGACGGATCTTCCATAGAGCGGAATTCGGCCACACCAGTTTCCCTAGGAATTACCAACAGACCGTGACGTTCTAGTGATGTGCCCGCTACAAGATCCGCACCATAGAGCGGCTCTGGTTGGTCGGTCGGAGGGGAGCCACACGCCCCGAAACTGACGAGCAGGGTCACCACAACACATGCCCCGAAACATGTGAGGCTACAGGAAGGCAGTCGAACTGAACTCGTCACATCACAGCTTCCACATCGACACATCCACCAACCCACCCTTAGTTTAGCTGCAAGTTAGTTTATACGATAAAACTGCCGCAAGGAACTAACAAAGTCGTATCCAGTTTACATCCAACCTTCGGCTTACTCGAACTTGAAGATCCGCGCATCCCCCCATAGTCGCTCGAGTTGATAAAACTCTCGCATTTCATTGAGAAAAACGTGGACGATCAACTCTACAAAGTCCATCAAGACCCATCGAGCTTGGTTCAGGCCCTCAACGCCGATTGGTCGATATCCTGCGCCACGCATTCGGTCTAGGATATTTTCGCTGATTGCACGCGAGTGTGTGTCTGAATCTCCGGTCGCAATTACGAAAAAGCTCGTCACATCAGAGATTCCTCGCAGATCAAGCACAGCAGCAGATCGAGCATTACGCTCGAGTGCGGCTTCGGCCACAAACCGAAGCTCTTTCGGAGGCTGACTATCCTTGGACAGTTCTCCCCAAACGACATCAAGCGGACGAGAAATCATCGTCATTTTTCGGCGACGACCCAGACCTTTAGGACCACCTCCACATCAGCATGAAGTCGGACCGGTACATCATATACACCCAACTCCTTAATTGGATCTTCGAGCTTAACAAACCTACGTTCGACCGAGAACCCATCGCTACCGAGCTTCTCCGCAATGTCTGCGGCCGTAACCGAGCCAAACAACTGTCCTTCTTCACCAGCACGGACAGAAAAAGTGACTGAGTGGCCTTCTAGTTCTGCTGAAAGCGATTTCGCCTGGTCGCGCTCCCTCTCAGCCGCCTTCTCGACCTGAGCCCTCTCGTCTTCAAAACTCTTACGGTTACCCTCAGTTGCTGGGAGTCCAATACCTTGGGGGATCAGGTAATTTCGTGCGTAACCGGCTCGAACCTGAACCATTTCGCCCGCTCGACCAAGATCTGGAACATCTTTTCTAAGAATCAGTTCAACCATAACGCATCCTCCATTGAGGGATACTGTACCTGAAAGTTCATTATTTCTCCACTTCAATTTTCAAGCGTGAGCGAAAATCCAGCCACGTATCACTAAGCCCCATTAAAAATGCAGCCCCGATTGTGAAAGGATAGAGAAGCAGGGCTGCTATAATCCACAGTGCGAATAACCACCCTGAGCTAGTTAAGAATTTTCCGATACAAACTAAGACTGCTGCCCCACGGAACACATATAAGCCACCCATCACAGTGACTACATTTCCACCTGCGCGCGCCGCCCATACACCAGCAGGAAGTACAAACAGTACAAGACCAAGAACTAAAACCCATACTAGGTGATCGTTAAAGCTAAATTTACGCATTGGTCCCAGCGGAGCTTCTACACCTGCTATTCGCCGTGCCATGTATGAAGCACACCTTAACGCAGCCACTGAGGCGAGTATCAACATGGCTGGATATATGGCCTTGACTACCCAGATTACTTGACGCATCGCTTCTGCTACACCTGCCCCCGCCTGTCCTTCCAAATCAAACATTGAGAGGATTTGATCAAACTTTCCACCTACCAGCCAGTCGACGTTAACGAGAAAATCAGGCCTGGCCCACCCAACAATCACGACAGCAGCAACAGCAAATAACACACTCATAATTGACTTGGCGAAGATCGTACGAATAGGCTCTAGCATCTGGGCAGCGACGAACCCGCCCGTGATCAAAAGCGTCCAGCCCCGTTCAACATACCACAATTCAGTAGGATCCTGGAAACCAATCGCCGCCATGCCCAAAAGGCCACATGCCAACGACACACTTACAAGTCGCCTATCAAAAAATATGAGGGACAAAACCGCCGCAGGCACACAAATTAAGATAAAAGGCCCGAGCGGTGAAAAACTCAGAGGTGAGAGCACGAGGACAAGCACGCCCAAGGCGACCGCTCGCCGCAAACCTCGTCGTCCCTCACTCAGCCCAGACATCCTCGCCGTTTTCCACCTGACCAAAGCCCGCGAATCTCCCAGATCATTCGCAAAGTGGCTACTTCCTTACGTGTGATATCCTCGGATATAGGGTAGGAGCGCTAGATAACGAGCTCGCTTGATCGCTACTGCAATCTGCCGTTGGTGCCTAGCACACGCTCTAGTTGCCCGTCGTGGCAAAATTTTACCTCTGTCTGAAATGAACCGCTCAAGTACACGGTCATCTTTATAGTCCACATGGGTGATCTTGTTCTCGCAGAAGCGACACGCCTTTGGAACAGCCATCTTTAGTCCTCCTCACCCGTGACGTCTTCTAGAACTTCATCCACATCATTTTCCTGTTCTGCCTCACCTTCATCATCAGATGCCTGTTCATCTTCCTCAACAGTTTCCTTCTCAGTAGGAACAACATCAGGGCTGTCCCCTGCACCGTCCTCTCCGGTTCTCTGGACTGCTGAATCTGGAAGCGGCAGATCACCTTCGCGCAGGACCATAAGATGCCGTAGCAGGTCATCTTCCAGCTTCAAGACACGTTCTAACTCTGTTAGAGGATTAGACTGTGCCGTGAACTGCGCGATTACGTAATAGCCACTAGTCTGCTTCTCGATAGGATAAGCGAGGTGTCGTTTCCCCCACATCACAACAGCTGTGACCTCGCCCATTCCACCCTCAGTGATTATGGAATGGTATCGTTCGAGCTTAGCCTCAATTTCATCAGATGAGAGGTTCGAACGAAAAATGTACACGATTTCGTAATCGCGCATCTAAAGCTCCTTTGGTCTCATATGGCCCCAGACTATGCCGGAGCAGGAGTTATCACTTGGTTAATCTAGGCCCGCAATTCCATTAGGATACCGCTTCCCTTACAGCTTTCATCCTACTTGAGCCGAGAGGGGTCGCGGAAGCTAGGTTCCGCGGCCCCATTGTCAAGCTCTGAAACAAGGCCTCATGCTTCTAGAAGAGGTTAGTCAAAACTCTGAATGCGTCTGCCAGCGCCCAAGCTGGAAACTGGATTTTGTCAGGCACCGACAAGGCTAATTCATGAACGTCGACAAACCATGGCGCAAGAACCAATGAAACGACGCTCATTAACTTGACTACGATATTCATTGATGGGCCAGAAGTATCCTTGAAAGGATCGCCGACAGTATCACCAACAACGGCAGCCTTGTGAGGATCTGAACCTTTCCCACCGTGGGCGCCCGTTTCGATATACTTCTTGGCGTTATCCCAAGCACCACCCGAATTGGCCATGAAGAGCGCGAGCAATACACCCGTAACGGTCGCCCCCGCTAATGCCCCACCGAGTGCTTCCACACCCAGGAACCGGCCAACCACAATTGGAACGATGATTGCCACCAACCCCGGAACGATCATCTCCTTAAGAGCGGCCGAAGTAGAAATATCAACACAACGAGCCGAATCAGGCTTTGCAGTTCTTTCCAAAATTCCAGGAATTTCTCTAAACTGCCGTCTGACCTCAGCTACCATACCAGCCGCAGCACGCCCTACTGCCGTCATCGTGAGGGCCGCTATAAAGAACGGTGTGGCTCCACCAATAAACAATCCAATAACAACCAGTGGGTTTACGAGATTTATTCCGGTAGCATCAAGACCTACAGCATTCGAGTACGCAGAAAAGAGTGCCAACGCGGTGAGCGCGGCAGAACCTACTGCAAAACCCTTTCCAATAGCAGCTGTTGTATTTCCTAGAGAGTCAAGCGAGTCGGTAATAGCGCGTACTTCCGGTCCCAGTTCACTCATCTCGGAGATTCCACCCGCATTGTCCGCGACGGGTCCATAGGCATCGACCGACATTGTCACTCCCACCGTCGCGAGCATACCTACTGCGGCAATTCCAATTCCGTACAAACCAGCGAAATTATATGCCAAAAAAATGGCCGAAGATATGAGAAGCATTGGGATAGCTGTGGACTCCATTCCGACTGCGAGTCCCGTGATGATGTTGGTAGCCGACCCCGTCTCTGACGCGGCTGCAATCTTCTTGATTGGAGCTTCAGCGGTATAATACTCCGTCACCAGTCCGATGAAGATCCCTACTAGCGAACCCAGCAGCATAGCCCAAAACGGGCCAGCGTTTGGATCACCGATGGTCCACATATTTGTGGATGATACGTCTAGGATATTTAAGTTTATTGTTATGAAATAGGCTGCGACCCAAAAGAGCACAGCACTAATAATTGGTGACCATCTCAGGGCACTCGACGGATTTAACTTCTCAAGAACGCGGATCGCTAAAACACCCACAATGCTGGCGCAAAACCCAGTCATAATGTAGAGAATAGGAAGTGCGACTGCCGCCAGTCTAGCACTATCAAGGATCTGCGCACTCGTCACTCCGATCACAATAGTCGCAATGACGGACCCGACATATGATTCGAAAATATCGGCACCCATCCCAGCCACATCGCCCACATTATCCCCAACGTTGTCAGCGATCGTAGCAGGATTTCTAGGGTCGTCTTCAGGTATTCCCGCTTCGACCTTACCAACGAGATCGGCGCCCACGTCCGCAGCTTTTGTATAAATACCACCACCCACACGAGCAAAGAGTGCTATTGAAGACGCACCCATCGCAAATCCTGAGATTATCTCGCCAAATGGTCGAAAACCCAACACCTGCGGATCATACATCATAAGCACCGCACCGATACCGATCAGTCCAAGGGAAGCCACCGCGGTACCCATCACAGCCCCACCAGAAAAAGCAACACGAAGCGCCTTCGCCTGACCAGAGGAACGAGCTGCCTCAGACGTACGAACGTTGGCAGACGTCGCAGCCTGCATACCGACAAAACCAGCCAGAATTGAGCAGAAGGCCCCTAAAATGTACGCAATTGCCGTTTGTAAACTGACAAGCCAGAACAAGAGCCCCATAACAATTCCAATAAACGGGAGCAGTACTGTGTATTCTCGTTTGAGGAAGGTCATGGCACCCGATTGGATCGCTTCAGCCAACTCAGCCATCGTCTCAGTGCCTACCGGTTGTTTCCTCACATACGTAAAAAGACCAAACGAGAACAACAATCCGATCACCCCAAGCCAAACCGCGAAATCAACGTATTCCGCCACTTAGTCTCTCTCCTCTTTTTTCTGTTCAGCATCTTTTGTATCTGTCATGTCGATACGTTAAAACGATTCATTCCCACTTCTATCCCATACTTCAACCAACATTCGATCGCCTGCGTCGCTTGAGAGAAGGTTGATAATACAGCCTCTTCTTCACCTTGTGTTGGCGGTGCAAGCACCCATTCTGCCAATTCGATTTGGTCATCCGTCGGTCGCCCAACTCCAATACGAAGTCGGGCGAACATTTCAGTTCCCAGCACTCCCGAGATCGAAGCGAGTCCATTGTGTCCACCGGGAGACCCTTCTGGACGCAGTCTGAATCGACCCGGAGGAAGTGCGATATCATCCACTACCACAAGCATATCGACGGCGGGGTCAAAATCACGGGAATCTATTAATGATGTAACGGCTAAGCCGCTCCTATTCATGTAAGTGAGCGGCTTATGGAGTTCGACCCGGTGGTTGAAGGAGCCGCAGGAAGTCCAGCTGGTCTCTCCGTCCGGCACAAACGCAGGGCATTCCCATGCGCGAGCCAGTCGATCTGCCAACCACCACGCTACGTTGTGCCGCGTGTCCCGATACTTCTCGCCAATGTTTCCCAAGGCGAGGATTATTCGCACGTGGCCCCCTCGTCGTGCGTCTCGACGATCCAACTATGCCTCTGACTCTTCTTCCCCTTCGGCCGAGTCATCGGTCGACTCAGACTCGGTCGACTCATCCCCCTCGATCTCCTCACCTTCCTCACCTTCCTCAAGCTCTTCGATTTCCGGCTCTTCCTCCACAGCCGGAGGCACAACTGTACAGACAGTTAATCCTTCATCATCCAATATTGTCACCCCACTCGACTCAACATCACTGATATGAATGGAGTTTCCAATATCCAAGTCCGTGACATCGACTTTAAAATCGGGCGGAATTTCGTTCGGCAAACATTCGACCTCAAGTTCATATCGAATCTGCTGGAGAATACCTCCCATCTCCACCCCATATGCCTCACCCTCCAGATGAAGGGGGACCTGCACTTTGATCTTCACATCGGCACGAATTTCGAAGAAATCGACGTGCAAAAGCTCAGGTCGGAAGGGGTGGCGCTGTATTTCTCTAATAAGAACGCGTCGAGGCTTCTCACCTCCGACCTCTAGATCGATAACAGTTGTAGCTGCGCGTATCTCCGTTAGTAAGCGAACCAGCTCTTGTGTATCCAACGTTAAGGACTGGGTTTCGTCACGGCGCCCGTAGACTACTGCCGGTAGTCGTCCAGCTCGCCGTAATTGGCGGGTAGCACCTTTCCCCGTCTCAGATCTAAGCTCAGCGCTGAGTATGGCAGATTCCTTCGTCATATTTCTTCTCTACTCGGAGGGTATCAATCGGATAATAGCGCGGCCAAACGACCGCTTGTCGATCACTTAAACAGCTTGCTAACGGAGCTATTCGTATGCGTACTCTCGATAGCCTGGGCTAGTAGACTCGCGACCGACAGTATTTTCAAGTCTGGTAGTGCCTCTATCTTATCGGACGAGAGAGGAACTGTATCCGTGACGGCGATTTCTTTGGCACCCGCTTTGATGAGCCGTTCAACCGCTGGCGCTGAGAACAGTGCGTGTGTGGCAAGAATATACGTGTCCAATGCACCTCTCTCGCGTAATACTTCCACGGTCGAAGCCATCGTTCCAGCAGTGTCAATCATGTCATCGGGAATAAGACAATGTTTCCCTTCAACGTCACCGACGATGCTAGAGACTTCAGCTTCATTCGGGGCCGGACGGCGCTTGTCGATGATTGCCAAATCACCTCCAAGTCGGCGAGCGTAACCGCGTGCCATCTTAGCGGCACTAACATCAGTAGCTACCACCACAAGGTTTTCGAAGTTTTTCGTTTCGTAGTAACGTCGGAAGACCGGAGCTGCGTACAGGTGATCCACTGGGATATCAAAGAAACCCTGAATCTGGTGCTGGTGAAAGTCTATCGATAATAGTCGATCTGCCCCCGCGGCCGTGATGAGATTTGCCATCAGCTTGGCTGCTATTGATACGCGCGGTTGATCCTTACGGTCAGCGCGCCCGTAACCGTAGTAAGGCACTACAGCTGTGACCCGCGCAGCTGAAGCTCTCTTGGCCGCATCGATCAGGCACAGAAGTTCTAGCATGTTTTCTGCTGGAGGGTTGGTCGACTGAATTAAGAACACATCTTTTCCCCGCACGTTTTCATCGATTCGCACAAAAATCTCACCATCGGCGAAGCGTTTAATGGTCACGTCACACAACGGCTCACCTAGCACTTCCGAAATCCCTTTAGCTAAATCAGGATTGGAAGTGCCCGAGAGCAGCATGATTGGGCTGGTATTAACCGTGGTATCCACGCGTCGTCGTATCGCTCGTTGGTCTGGTATGGGTTACTAGCGAATGTATCCGATGCCGAGAAAGAAGATAACGTTTGGGGCGCCAACTCCTACCTGTCGCGGTCCTAATCCCCTGTTCACAGCCGATCAGACTACCCCGAAAAGCAGGCCTATGCAACGAAGGCACCGCTACTCAACAACACCCGGAATCGTAAATACAACCTGGGTCGGATAGGCAAACTCAACACCGTGTTGCTCGAAGCGCTCGTGCAATCCCAGCTTGATTGCCTGTTGTACGTCCATGTATGTGGCGTATTCCGGAACCTCCAGATAGAAGACAGTCTCAAAGTTTATCGAGTAATCACCATAATCAAACAAGTGACTGCGATCGAATCGGGTATGATCCTGTGCCTCGACCAGCTCTTGAATCCAACTTGGAATTTGTTCGAGTAAATGACGAGGCGTGTCATAAGTCACACCAACGTTAAACGATGCCCTTCGATCTGACATTCGCCCCAAATTAAGAATGCGGGAGTTAAGAAGATCATCGTTTCCTACGATAAGCTGTTCCCCACCCAAGCTCCGGATACGAGTGGTTTTGAGTCCGATCTGCTCGACCGTTCCCTTATAATCACCCAAAACAAGAAAATCTCCCAGCACAAAAGGCTTGTCGAGAATAATCGATAGCGAAGCAAAAAGATCACCCAAGATGTTCTGGGCAGCGAGAGCGACTGCGATCCCTCCAATCCCTAATCCCGCAAGAAGCGCCGTAACCTCAACCCCGAGGTTGTCCAAGATCAGCAGAAGGACGATTGACCATATCATCAATCGACCCACAAACGACACCGCACTTACGGTTGTAACCGCTCCCGCATCTTTGCCCGCCGTACGATGCACAAAACGCTCGACCCAAAATATTATGGCGGCGCTGGCCCAAATCCCCACTTGAATCACGATCGCAATAGCTGACGCCCGACTCAGAACGAGGGTGATTGACGAACTCACGTTGAGAGATAGTGAGGCCCCAAATACTGCTACAACTAGGATGAGCCAGAACTTCGTGTGGCTTAACAATTCAGCCACGAAGTCATCAAGAGACGTTTGAGTGTTCCTCGCAAAGCGAGAAAAAGCTTTAAGCGCATAGCGTTGAACTGTCCAGATTGCAATCACTGAGAGTGCAAAAATCCCTGCAGCAATGAACCACTCGCGAACCGTATTCCCGAAGAGCATCTGACTTAGATCCATATGACTTCGCCTCCTAAGGTTTTGGTTCGTGAGTGACAGTGATGACGGTTACAGCTGCATGTAGATGAACAGCGTACCCAAACATCAACCCAAAAGTGCCAGCATCTCTGAACTGTCTTGCGTAGGTCGCTGGCATGCGAAGTCGGAACACACGTATGCCGCTGCCCGTCCATCGATTAGGCCGTGACTTGCGGAAAAAGGCGCGAGCTCTCCAAGTCGGTCACCAGCTTCATCTCCAACCTCCTTGAACAAGGTAGCAATCCGTGGACGATATTCCGTTTGGAGTGCATTCAGAAGAGCTTGAGTATCCTCTGAACCTCCATCTCCTACCACCACTACCTCATGCGTCGGCCCCAAAGCCAGATCTAGTGCGACAAGTGACATCGTATGTGCAGATGGATTACGATCAATCGGCCCGGCTAAAACCTGACCCAGCTCCGCAGCTCGGTTTAGAAACTTTCCGTTTCCTGTGAGTCGCCCTAGGCGAAGAAGAACATACCATGTAACGGCATTCGCTGAGGGCATCGCACCGTCGTAAACATCTTTCTGCCGTACAGGCACATCCTTCTGATCGGAAGCGGCGTTAAACACACCGGTTCCGTTCGGATCCCAAAAATCGTCGATTAACGCCCCCATAAGAGTCGAAGCTGTTTCGAGCCATTTAGGATCAAAAGTCGCAGCATAGAGTTCAATGAGTCCCCACACAAAATAGGCGTGGTCCGTTGCCCCTCCAGTTAGCGCAGCCTCTCCTTCTCGATACCTGTGTAACAGTCGTCCGTTTTTATCGCGAAGCTTATCTAATAGGAAAAGTGCGGCTCGGGCTGCCGCTTTCCGATACACAGGTGCATCTAGAACTCGACCTCCCATTGCGAGTGCTGCAATCATGAGCCCATTCCAATCCGTAAGAATCTTATCATCCAAGAGGGGACGTTCACGTGTAGACCGGGAATCAAACAATTTTGCCCTAGCTGTCTCCAGTGTATGTCTCAACTGTGCCTCGTCACATCCTAGAGCGCTTGCGATTCCATGAATCGACTCTCCCAGATGAAGAATGTTTTCTCCGTTCTGGTTCCCCGTCGACTCGTCAGCAAAGTTGCCGGATTTTTGAACCTGAAAGACTTGCTTGACCAAGGACACGGTCTCGTCATCGAACGTACCGGTGAGGACCTCGTCGATCTCAGCCTCTGACCAAACATAGAAGGCACCCTCGCGACCCTCACTATCGGCGTCCTCGGCCGAATAAAAAGCACCTTCGGCGTCAGTCAGATCACGGAGGACATACTCAAAGATTTCTTCAGCTACAAAACGGCACTCTTCATTCGCACTAACCTGCCACATCTCAACGTACGACATGGCAAGAAGTGCTTGGTCATAGAGCATCTTCTCGAAATGCGGGACGAGCCAACGTTCATCGGTTGAATAGCGGTGGAAACCGAACCCTAGTTGATCGAAGATCCCACCTCGTCGCATCGCGGCCAGAGTCACATCAACCATTTCAAGAGCCTTTGGGTTCCCCGTCAAATGATGCCAACGCATGAGGAAGAGGAGTTGATGTGGCATTGGAAATTTGGGGGCGCGACCAAAACCTCCTTGTGTTTGGTCAAACCTGCTTTGAAGTTCCTCGAACCCACGCTCGAGCATTGTTATGTCAAGATCAGTACCGGCCCCTACCGAAAATGTCCGAGTCTCCGCCTCTTGTACCGCGCTGATTGCGGCCTCACTCGAAGCGTCTACATCAGAGCGCCGTTCAATCCATAAATTCTTGAGCTTGGGTAAAAGCTCAAGCATCCCTATACGACCATGGGTAGTTTCACGCGGAAAATATGTGCCGGCGAAAAACGGTTTCTTCTTAGGTGTCATGACCACGGTCAACGGCCACCCTCCATGACCCGTCATGAGCTGACAAACCGTCATGTATACACTGTCGATATCCGGTCGTTCTTCTCGATCGACCTTTATTGAAACGAAGCCATCATTTAAGAAGGATGCCACAACCGGATCCTCGAACGACTCCCGCTCCATAACGTGACACCAGTGACAGGTCGCGTATCCAATCGAAAGAAATATTGGTAAGTCTTCGGCACGCGCCCGCTCAAACGCCTCATCTCCCCAAGGCATCCAGTCTACAGGATTAGATGCATGTTGGAGGAGGTAAGGACTCTTCTCGCCGGCCAAGCCATTAGCAGGCATCAGCGCCCCCCCCTCGACTTGTTTAGCGTATCTTGCATATCCTGACCCGTATCACTCAAAACCTATTGGTGCCATGCATGATAGCGTTTGACCAGTGGTCAAATTATGGGGGTGGCTTTCACTCTCACGCGTCACGGTCAGTCTCTAGATTTTTTGTAATACCACCTAATTCTATAGGATCCGGAACTGCCAAAACTCGCCGCTTCTCTCGACGTTCTGCACGCCATGCAACAAGCGTGGATATCGCCATGCCCCCTAAAACCGACGAAAAAATAATAAGTGGCAAGGATGCCCTGATCCTAAAAAATGCCAAGTCGATCCAAACCAATTCGTTCGCGTTTTCGGCGGTGAACCAAAAAGCAAGCAAAATAGCGATGACAAAGGAGAGAGTTCGAGTAAGAAAGCGCATAGACATTTTATCGGAAACCAAAGCCGCAGAACGAACTTGTTAGCACAGAGCCCCTCTAAATGTAGCACCTGTCGTCCCGGTAAGCTTTACCTTTGTATAATTTCCGATGTCCGAAGAGTCTCCGGAGAACGCGACGACCTTGTTGTGTTCAGTGCGACCAAGCACATCCCCGTTTGAACGCGCGGGTCGCTCGATCAAGACTTCTCGGACCCCACCGACCTCGGCCTCATTGATCTCTCGTTGTATCTTTCGGTGTAACCCGATGAGTTGTTCAAGGCGAGCTGATCCAACCTCGTCGGAGATGAATTGATTTGATGGAAATCGTGTTGCTGGAGTACCATCCCGTGGTGAGTACTTGTAGAGGTACGCATCATCGAATCTCACGTGGCTCAGCAAGTCCAGGGTCGCCCCATATTCTTCATCAGTCTCACCCGGAAACGCAACGATGACATCGGTTGACAACGCTATTCCGGGCACAACTTCCCTCGCAAGATCAACCTTTTGTAGAAAGGTTTTCGATGTATATCGACGCACCATGCGTTTAAGAACGTGATCAGCACCTGATTGCACCGGCAAGTGAAGCTGGCTACACACCGAGGGCTCGTCTCTCATCACTTCCAGGAGTTCCTGCGTCACATCATTGGGATGAGGCGAGGTGAACCGCACTCGCCTAATGCCTTCAATCCTAGCTACACTGCGAAGCAGGCGAGCAAAATTCCAATCGCCTGATTCATAAGAATTTACGGTCTGCCCAAGGAGAACAACCTCAGTGAACCCTTGAGTTGCCGCCACTTGAACATCTGTCAATATTTGCTCTGGTTGGCGATCTTTTTTTCCGCCTCGCACATAGGGAACAATGCAAAATGTACACCTGTGATCGCAGCCACGCTGAACGGTGATCCAAGCACTCACTCCACGAGACCGTACCGACGTGACATCTTCATAGTTCTCAGCCATGTCCAGATCAAGTAATGTTTGGCCACGTTCGATAGCGTCTTTTTGAATCAACTCGATTGTTTCAGAGAGACTTCTATACGCGTCGGGGCCAGCAACCAAATCCACACCACCGGATGTCTCATCGATGAGACGGCCACCTAGTCGCTGCGCCATACACCCAGTCACACCCAAAACAAGATCGGGATTCTGATGTCGGTATTTCTGCAGTTCACCAATGCGACCTCGAACGCGCTGCTCAGCGTGCTCTCGGATAGCACAAGTGTTGATTAAGATGACATCTGCGCCATCAGGGTTTTCCACGCGCAGAAAACCACGCTCTGAAAGTAAGCCTTCCATCAACTCAGAATCGTTGATGTTCATCTGGCAACCGTAGGTTTCAAGGTAGACTCGCCGCTTGAACGGACCGGGGTGCTGAACGGTGCGCTTTTTCACGCGATCCGCTCCCGCCATTTCCAATTTGACGAGGCCACTCACCATAGTTTTCCCTTCAAGGATCCGTTGCTGCACATAGGTTTATCCGGTACGATCGGGCGTGCAAACCCAACGATACGATTTCCACGGGCTGGATATACCCATTCAAACTTGGGGCTCTTCATCAGAGACGCTAGTCTTTTTGACAGGTCTCGGGGTGCACCCACAGCACTACTTGAGAGGTATTAATCTCCTCACTGATCGTTTCCGAGTTGTGATTCCCGATCTATCATTCCGCTCTCATCAAAAACTCCCCAGCTCACCTGGAGACTATCTGAATCTGGTCACCGAGGTTTCACAAAGGTATGCCCCGGGTGCAGTTTGGGTTGGACATTCCTTCGGAGCACTACTGGCTTTACTACACGATGGACCCGCGATCGCCTGTTCGCCGACCATACCAGCCCCAGTCGCACTCCCACGGATGATTGGACGAGCTGCTCATCAGCAACTGCGAGAATATTTCGGTCTTGAAGGCTGGTACGGGTGTCGGTTTGCAGCGATGGTCCTAACCGACTACCTCCGAGCTGCGGTAACTCACCCCTCAATCGTCTTCCCCGTCATCAAATCCTTAAACCAACCTTCATCCACATTTCAGCCACAATCCCACCATGCCATTGTTTTTCAGTCGATCAAGGACGAGTTACACCGACGGGAAGAGTATGCAACTTACTTTAAAACAAACCCAACAGGCGTACGCATCATACCTGTGCCCGAACATCACGACTGGCCGATCAACTACCCTCAGCACCTCATGGAAAGAGTGAACTTTGCGTTCGACGAACTTTCCTAACAACGATCTACGCAACTCGACTACGGACTCCGCTGCCGAAGTGACAACGTCAGAATCATTCGTGTGAATGACTCCTGAATATTTGTTCCAGTAATATCTCCGCGTGACCCTATTTCCAGTGACAAATCTGCGGTCGCGAGCCCTTCTTGGAACTCCCACCCAAAACCACCTGTGAACGCCTTTTCGATGATGCTATCCGCCCCTATGCTGAAAGGCAGATCAGAGCGGCGCATACCAAAACGCAATGGTAACCGACCTCCGAGGAATATCAATCCACCGAACTCAATCCCGCCGCCGACCCATGTGACATCATGTGTTGTGTACTCACCAACATCACCAGCATCAGCCCACGGTGAACGACCAGTAGCCGCCGTGATCAACAACTCATCAACAAGCCTAAAACTACCTCCTATCTCGTACACGACCGGAAGTTCGAAATCGGTCGTGTTCGGGATCGTATCTTGTACCGTTCCAGTAAGGGTAGTGGGTAGGCTCATCGACCCGCCAATTAATAAACGGTCGGCAATATTGATCGACGCTCCGCCCTTAAACCGCCACCCTCTGTAAGAGACCTCTCGCATCCCTCCACCATCGTTGAGTAGTGGAGCCTCTCCAATGGGGAGTTCAAAGGTCCTGAAGAACGACTGCCTAAGTGAACCAGTTAATCGCTGGGCTGAGACACCGATCCCGAACGGCCCAAGACGCCGCGCCAGTGAAACATCGATTGTGCTTATCCCTCCATCGTGTTCCCGCGCTTCTTCAAACGGAGCAGAACCATCCGCAAGCACAAGCGTATCGAGGAATCGCGCCGACCAGTCCTGATCGAAAACACCGCCGAACGCAATACTGGCTGCCCAGTCCGAGAAAGGAACTAACGCCCTAATGTTCGTAAAGCGCTCTCTCCCAGTCTTTAAGGACTGATCCTCATCAAGCGTCACAGCTTCACTTGCTAAGGACAGGCTGAAGCCGGCTTCTGGGTGATGCAGAAGATCCGCCGGATTGCGCAGGCTATAGGTGCTTCCAAAAAGACCAATGCCAGTACCACCCAGAGCTGCGGATCTTCCATCTATGGGCTCAACCGGATATCCAAGCCCAACGGAGGTGAGCGGTTGCTGGGCCGATAAACCAATAGGAACCACCATCAGAGTCAGAAACAAATGGACCCAACGCATCATGGGATATCAAAGGGGGGTTTAGGGCTCAGTATAATTCTAAGCTGGGGAAGAAATCCCTCCGCACCTTCGGCCGATCCGAATTCCCAAAACCCGATTGTTTGGGCATCTGGATCGGAGCGCAGCCCCATCCGTATGCTGCTCACAGATTCGACGGTGGCTCGAGCCAGTAGCAATGTGACATTCAAGCTTAGCGGCCTCCCTGTTGCCAACGTCTCTGGGTTTAGAGCAATCGTTACGGCATTCCCCGAGCCAATCGGTGTCTTGGGACCCAGGACAAAAGGATCTCCCAAAAGGGTGATTTGTCTCGCAGCGAAGGTTAACTCAGCTGGGAATGGATCCTTAGGAGGTGCTAAGGGGTGCAGAATAATTTCTGCATGATTGATCGTAGCCTCTCGCAAGGGAATGCCTGCGACCGTATCTGGAGGAACGAATTCGAAGTACAGACGGGAAGATGGAATACCTCCAAGTCGAAGTTCTTGACCTGTCGGGGGCAGGGGCGGATCAGTCACAAAAGTGCGCGACGTTGGAAACTGTGTCTTGGGAACCAACGGCACCACTCGCCCCTCTAGCAGCGGGCGGTATCGGAGGAGCATCTGCTGGATACGAACCCGAGATTTAGGTCCCTCGACGAGCAGTGCAAACCCAGGTTCGCCATCCGTTTCTTGCCAGCTTTTAAGCAAAGAATCGACTGAAACTGCAAAATCCATCCTCACAGTATCCGAGATCCCGTCAAAGTGCCCTGTCGCAAGCTCTGCACCGGACCCGATGCCCGCATTGACTTCGATCACCTCCGAATCTTCGTCAAAGGACTCAGCCAATGTCACCATCCGAAATGTGACTGGAAAGTCAGAGAAGACCGACCGAACCGTATCGACCGTGAGTTGGACCGTGACGCTGTCGAACAGCCCCACTGGCAACGTGTCGGCAAGGGTTCGCAGGGTGTCCGGAACATTAAAACGCGCGAGCCCTTTTGCTAACATCTGCGAATCGTTCGAAAGAAACATGAAGGGTGCATTTGACGGAAGAGCGAAACCCGAAACAGTGGTGTCTCGCCAAAGTGGGAGGCTTGTTACCTCCAAGGTTACATCTCGAATCTCGCTGGTCGCTCCTGGTGCCGTATCACTCCCAAGTGCAAGCGGGTCTTCCGTACAAGATACCGACAGTCCAACTAAACCAAGCGCAAGGATGACGAATTTTCGGTTACCATGCCCAGCAGACTTGTTCACAAACCGCTCCCGATGTCAGCCTCAGGAAGGAGGACCATTGCGGCCATCACAAGATCCCTTCCAAACCCAGCTCCGTATTCCCTATTTTTCTCGATCATCATATCCGTTCGATTAAGCTCCCAGGTATGGCGAGTAGTACCGCGGTACCCGTTGGCTAAATCCTGTCAATATTTCGTATTCGATGGTCTGGCCGATCTCAGCGAGATCAGCCAGCGTAATTTCCTCGTCCCCCTCTGACCCAAGCAATGTTACTACTGACCAAGGTTCGACACTCGACACTGCCGAAACGTCTAAGAGCGTCATATCCATACATACAGACCCACGGATGGGAACTCGCGTACCACGGACGATAGCGTGGCCCTGGCTCCCAGGTCGCCACGGTATACCATCAGCGTATCCAATACCAAGCGTTGCAATGCTTTCTTCTCGTCGCGTAACATACTTTGCGCCATAGCTTAATGTTGCGCCCGCAGCGAGCGAGCGTACTTCTAGGATCCGAGCCCGCACGGATGCAACCACTTTGGGGTCCGGCAACGGGCCATTGATCCCTGTCCCCCGACGTCCTCCATACATATAGATCCCCGGACGCACGAGATCTAAATGATACTGCCGATCATGGAGAATCGCATCGCTGTTAGACGCGTGACGCAGCGGAACCGTCACACCGGCTGACTCAAGCAACGTTAGAGATGCCTCGAACTGTTTGAACTGAAAAGCTGTAACAGCACCATCCTCGGCAGCAGAATGAAAATGGGTGAATGCACTCTCAACGCATACTCCACCCCGCTCAATTATCCTCGCAACCTGTGGAACCCATTCTTCGGCAGCAGAAGCAATGAAACCAGCACGGCCCATCCCAGTGTCGATCTCGAGGTGGATACCTACTGAACCACCGTTCTCTCGCACCCTTGAATCAAGGGCTCTAAGTGAGGAAAGACTGAATACAGAAATATCCAGTCGACCAGCCAACAGAGCTTCTGCCTCTCCAATAACCCCTGGTGCAAACACAATGATTCGCTCTTCTATCCCAGCATCCCGAAGTTCAATTCCTTCTCCAGGGGTAGCTACTCCGAGCGCATAGGGCTCAAGTCGGGTTAGTGCACCAGCCACCTCAACAGCCCCCAAACCATACCCATTAGCCTTTACCATGGGTATTAGTCGAGCTGGGGCTACGCGTTTGGCTACTTCCTGAGCATTTTGGACGAGTGCGTCCAGGTCTACCTCGAGCCATGCTCTCGTATATTGGTCTGCAGAATTTTCGTCCAAGTGTATCGACCGTTGTAATTGAGTGGCACTATTTTAGAACTTACAACTAAGTGAAAAGATCTCGCTTACACGAAGTTGGAGTTGTGACGCTACCCCTCATACCTTGCGCGCGCCATGAACGACAAGCTTGCTACCCCAGGTGGTCCTAAAACTCTTCACCTTCGCGAGAGGCGAGAAGAAGATGATACTCTCGGTCGCGTACTCGCGTTGGTGCGGCTGCTTCGCGATCGCTGCCCTTGGGACAAAAAACAGACTGCCCAGAGTCTACGACCGTATCTTCTCGAAGAAGCCCATGAGGTGGCCGAGGCAATCAACGTAGAAGACGATGCCTTACTTCAGAAGGAACTCGGAGACCTCCTTCTAAATGTTGCCTTTCAGGTCATTCTTGCAGAAGAACGAGGCGCATTTAGCACAAAGGACGTCATCACTGCGCTCGAAGAAAAAATGGTGGCACGACACCCACATGTGTTCGGAGATTCGGAGTCACCCCCTGATTGGGAAACAATGAAAGCCGCTGAGCGGACGTCCGAAGCTGCCTTGCAAAACGAGCCCGTGAAAACTGGTATCGACCCATTCGAAGGTATTCCCCCTGGACTTGATCCTCTAAGCCGCGCAGCTCGAGTTCAGAAGCGCATGGCCACCTTCAATTTCGACTGGGAAAGTATTGAAGGAGCACTCGCAAAGGTTCGTGAAGAGATTGAGGAACTCCAGCAAGTAGCCGACACGAATTTGGTTTTTGATATTGGCGATGCAAGTGCTCGTGTCGAAGAAGAAGTTGGCGACCTCCTCTTTGCGGCGGCGAATACTGCTCGGCTCGCAGGAGCCCACCCAGCCAACGCTCTTCTAGTGTCGATCTCAAAGTTTGAAAACCGGTGCCGTCGTATGATCGAGCTCGCCGAGATGCGGAGTATAGATTGGGAGACGGTAGGGCTCGAAACCTTGGATCGCCTATGGGATGAGGTCAAGCAAGAGGAAGCATAGCATACACCTTCAACGGTGCGCTGCCGTCAACTGAAGACCGTCACTCCACGTGCACCTGTGATTCAACAAACTCGTAGAGATTACAAACCAAAGTTCCCTGATCAGTCCTCACCGGAACAAGACTTCGCCGATAGGAAAACCTTCTCTCAAATTGGTCAAGCCGATCCCAGCATTCCGGCAAAGCAGCACTGTGTAAGACACGAACCGCCTCGGGGTTTCCAGACAAATCCCACACTAGCTTGGGGAACCGTTCCTCTTCAGCAAACCCATCCAGTTGGAGCATCCCTTCCACATAGCCATCAATCCACTCACCCACCAGCCCTGAAATCTGGTGGTGATTCTCTTGCCCTGGCAAAAGAGATCCATACGCGGCCAATCGTCTTTCTGGAAACTCAAGCAGCGCTTCGATCAAACGATCTATGATCGGCTCAAGAAAACTCCGCAACGATTCAGTGCCACCCTGAACGCCCTGTGATGTAAGAAGTGTGTCTAGCTCGTCGAGCGCGCGTGACCCTTCTAGTTCTCGACTCCGTCGCTGTGGCACTGTCTCCAAGAGCGCCTCAAATCCACCTATTAGTTTGCTGAGACGATCCAAGCTCCCCAATGGATTTCGACGCGCCGTGTTAATCATCTGAAGCGCACAGGCCAATCGACTTGGATCCATACCAAGAACTATCGAGGGCGAATAATCGTTCATGGATTAAGTTCCGACAGAAACTGTCGTACAGCACCGAAAAACTCCACGCGATTCTCTATAAATGGAAAGTGACCTGTGTTGTTGAGGAGAGCCAGTTTGCTTTCTGGTAACGTCTCATGCAGCATTTCAACCATCTCTACGGGTATCGGATCACTCTCACCGTGGACTATAAGAACAGGCACTGCTAGCTGATCGAGCTCATCCCAAAAATCGAGCCCTTCAAGCGGGGTCATAAGAAGACGAGCGACCTCTTGACCTTCCTCGACTGTCCTAGCCTGTAGGTTTACCGCAAAGAGACTATCCGCCACATCCGGATTAGCAAATGTCCCACGGAAGACGTGGAAAAACATCTTGTTTATAGTCTCACGGTCTCTGGCTCGGAACTGAGGGCTAGCCCTCAACGAATCCAACGCACGTTGATCGGCTGGGGTTCGCCTGGCTGCTTGACGATCACTTGTCAAACTTGAAAAGCGACTCCCCGGTTCAACTGGACTAACAAGAATCAACGCTTCAACTCGATTCGGAACTTGGAGTGCGTACAATAGGGCTGGAATCGCACCCCAAGAGTGCGTCAAAACGATGATACGTTCACGTTGTGCAACCCTTTCTCGAATCCGATCAAGGTCAGTCAAATATCGACTCATGGAAATGCTCGACATATTGAGTCGTGCGCGCGACCCTCCCAAACCCCTCTGGTCATAAAAAACGACCTGATGAGTGTCCGTCAGTGGCTCAAACCATGGCCGAAGGTAGGTGTGGTCTAAACCAGGCCCACCATGTAAAACCACAACTGGCTGACCAACTCCGATCTTCTGATAGAATAACTCCCCCTCAAAGACTGATAGCGTGCCAGCGGTCACAGTGGGTGACAAGTCGGCAGACTCCTCAGCGCATCCAAGGAGAAAAACCGCAAAAGTTACGGTGAGAGAGGCGCAGCTACGGAAATGGGTCAACGAGAACGCCTTAAATTATTTCTAAGAGTCCCAGTATACAGAATCACCTACAGTCACCGGTCCGCCCTCAATAACCATCCCATAGGCACCGGCTCGCCACTCTGGCGTAAGAGCCTCTTTCAATCCCTGTGCTGCTGCGTCCATCAGGCCACAAGGCAGCGTCTCGCCGTGAATCTGGATCTGGCAGCCAGCCACACGTAACACGCGTCCGTTCGTTTCTGTGAGATTAACACCTCGAATCAGGAGGTTGGCGCGCCGGCGCGCCGGGTCCAATTCGACCCCCAGTTCGGCCGTTGCCGCTTCCCACGCATCTGCGTCAAGTAGAGTCACTTGACGGTAACCACCTTGGTCCGCATTTCCTTCGATCCCAACACCTTCGACCAGACGTGTTTCCGAGACTCCGGTCATCTCGCCACCTCGGCCCATTTTGAGCCAGATCGCCTCCACCTGTGCTTCACCCTTATCAGCCACACATAACTCCTATAGATAACCTGCCTACGGTATGCCACCCGCCAAGATCGTAGCGAGCTTTGCCGAATCCAGGTTCCCACCCGAAACAACGCAGACAATCTTATCCCGGCTCTCTGCGCTCGATAGTCCGGCAGCAACCGATGATGCCCCGGCACCCTCTGCTACAATCTGGTTACTCGACACAAGCAGTCGAACTGTCGCCGCAACCTCTGCAAGCGTCACCTCAAGTGATCCCGCAAGAAGGTCTGACGAGAGTTCCCACATGGCAGGCTCAATGTGGGGGCCTCCGATACCGTCAACAAAAGTCGGCGTATAATCGATGGCAACAGGACCAGCCGCCTGAAACGATTCTGAGAGAGGAGCTTGTCCCTTCACTTCTGACGCATATACGGGCACCGAGGGGGCAAGTTCCCTAAACCCAGCCGCGATGCCACATGCCAACCCACCTCCTCCGAAGGGAACAATGACGGCGCTAACGTCCGGAAGATCCTCAAGAATCTCGACCGCAATCGTACCATTGCCCGCCATCACATCTCGATCCATGAAGGCGTGTACAAAGTGTCCCTGGACTCCTTCAAAGTGGCGTGTCTTAAAAACCTCAAACCAAGATGTGACCGAGGTTTTAACAGTTTGACCACCCAACCGTTGGATCGCTTCCAGCTTATTATCCGGTGCAGTGTCCGGAACAACAACTGAGCATGGAACCCCGAGTTGACGAGCATTCCAAGCCACACCCTGTGCCATGTTTCCGGCACTAGCTGTCCAAATTCCTCTTTCGAGTTCAGTGGGTTCCACACGCCCGATCGCATTCGCCGAACCGCGGATTTTGAAGGAACCGATAGGCTGGAGGTTTTCCAGCTTGAGCCAAATTTCAGGCCCTATATTCGTATGAAGCCGTACAAGCGGAGTTCGAATTGCGGCAGCATAAACCCGTTCTTTCGCTTCCTCGATGTCGGCCAAAGTTGGGGCCTGAATTGTCAACTCTTTCAGGTGGACACCCTGCCTTTCGCAATTTCAAGTGCGGATGTGAGGTCAGCGATCAAGTCATGAACATCCTCAAGACCCACCGACAAACGAATTAGCTTGTCACTCAAACCAATCTTCTCAAGTTGTTCAACAGACAATGACGCATGTGTTGACTGTGCTGGTCTGACAATAAGTGACTCGATACCACCCAGACTCACTGCTACTGTCGGAACTGTCATTGCAGAAAGAAATTCGTCTGCATACGAGACATCTCCAACCAATTCGAACGATAGCATCCCACCAAATCCATCAAGCAGGCGAGTTGCTCGTTCGTGCTGCGCATGACTCTCAAGGCCAGGATAATGCACTACTGAAACGGCAGGGTGATCCTCAAGGGCCTTAGCAATCCGAATTGCGGACTTACCCTGCTCTTTCACCCTGAGAGCAATTGTCTTAAGTCCACGCTCAAGCAGAAAAGCAGCATGTGGATCTAAAGATCCACCGAAGTGGTTGTTGAAGCCCTTTACACTTGCTACAAGAGATGCCGACCCTGCGACAGAGCCTGCAACAATATCGCTGTGACCGTTCATGTACTTCGTGCAACTCTCAATAACAAGATCGAAACCGAATTCTGCCGGACGGAAATTGATCGGACTCGCGAAAGTGTTGTCAATTAGGGACACTAGCCCGTGCTCCTTCGCGAACGTTACCACTGCCTCCAAATCTGCAAGTTGTACGAGGGGATTCGTGAGTGTTTCTACGTAAACCGCCTTGGTTTTCGGCGTGAGGGCTTCTACCCAACTAGACGGGTCCTGTGGATTGATCACCGAGTGGTCAATGTTAAACCGCTTCATATCGTCTTCGATAAAACTCGCAGTCCCACCGTATAAGGTGTCTTGGACAAGCACATGATCTCCGGCCGATAACACTGAGAATAGCGAACCAGCAATAGCCGCCATACCACTTGCCAACACTAGCGCATCTTCGGTTCCTTCAAGAACAGCAATACGGCGGCCCAACACACGATGATTCGGTGTGGTACTAAGCCGAATGTATCCAATATCGTCATACCCTTCACCATGATATTCGTAGGTGCTCGTTTGATATATCGGTGTTACCACTGCGCCTTGAGGTCGGGGTCTCTGAGCACCCGCGTGAATAGCATTTGTAGATTGAGACCGCGGAGGGTTCGTCATTGATCACTCACTTTCATCATTGATCACTCATCTGGTCCCACATCACGCGATGGATTCGCCAACCTTGATCCGATTTCTTCCATACTTCGAGAAACTTTCCCGTCAACTCTTCTCCACCCACAGCACGCACTCGGTACGTCCCATTCGCAAACGCAAGATTCCCTTCAACTTCAAGGTCCTTTATGATGAATCTCGCCTCAGTAAGCCGAGCAGATCCAGCCAGCGCTTCAACAATAGCAGGTTGCCCCCTGACTGCTTCTTCACCGGCCGGTAGGCGCAGAGCATCTTTAGTGAAAACCTCCGAAACAGCTTTCGATGGCTGCCCCGCAAGAAGAGAAGCTTCCCATACGCGACTTACAGATTCAATCTCAGCCCGTGCTGTCGCATCCCCACATGCGGTGAGAATCGATGAAAGTACAACTAGCAAGGCATACCAGCATGGAGACGTTGACTTCTGAAAGAAATAGGGAGGACTGGTCATAGGCCAATGATAGGTGTGCATTCCAAAATCGGCGATAGTTCAAAACAACATGAGGGTCTCTTGAACAACCAAAGATTGATTCCTAGAAAAACACGTGGAAATCCAAACTTAAGCGATCAAGGTCGGTCGTCGCTTGCGGAATATCTTGCAGAAGTGTGTAGAAAATTGAGAACTGCAGAAATTGGATCGGGAACATTTCTAATCCAAACCGAGCCCTCACTCGTTCATTCTCACCGATCTGACGTCTTGGATCAAGATATCCGTAGGTTGCCTTTAGATTGAAGCCCCGCGTTGCCAGGAAGTCGCCTTCAACGTATCCCGCAAGCTGCCTAACCTCTAATCCATCATTGGGCTTGTCGAATATATAGTCTAACTCACCTAAAAAAGTGAATCGTCCGACGTTGAATCCTCCAAACGCTCCGGCAACGTCTCTCTTCCCCAATGGGGCATTATTGCGAGAGGCAGAGGCTCCCACTCGGAACCGACGATAGATGAGTGCAGCTGTCGTTGTAATTTGCTTCCCACTATCGGACCCCTCCGCCAGTTGGGGTCCATTTGTGAAAGAGGTGAACAGTGAGAGTTTCCCCGGCTCTATCCCAACCTCAACACCTTCGTCAGGGGTTTGATGATTAAAACGAGTACGTTCCCGGATGAAGGCCTGATCATCAGCCAATCGCAACCCATATGGCAACATAAATCTCCCAGCTTTGACGTAGCCGTTCAGTGGGAGGGTCTCTAGAAGCGCAAACGCCTCTCGTGTCCTAAGACCGGAGGGACCAACTATTTGGTCAACATAAAGAGCCAATACATCGGGTATCACCCGCGCCTCGAGTTGTAGGCTCTCTTCAAGAATGTCTATGTCGGTCGGCGCGTTGCTGTCACTCACCGTCCCTGACCCGCGCATCCGAAAATTCGCTCCCCATGATAGAAACGAGGTCACGTTCCTATTCACATAAGTAAAGTTGGTGAGCGGCAATCGAGTTTGGGCAAACCTGCTACCGAAATCGTTACGCGCCCCCCCTCCAGTCCGGTTCACATGGCATTGCGAGCATCGCAGACCGGTAGAAATCGACATGTACGGTTCATCAACAACCTCTAGTCTTAAATCCACAGAAGAAGCCGAACCGCCAGATGGTGTGAAGGCCACCAGCCAGATGATAACGGGCACCAGACGAAAAAACTGTACTATGGGCATCTGATTCTCACTTTAATTATCTAGGGCGCCATCTTGAATCCACCCTCGAATCGCAGCAATCTCTTCTGGCCTTAATGGTTCCAATCCTAATGGCATACGTTCACCCGCAATGCCCGATCGGCCTTCTATTTTCCAGACCATATAGCTCTCATCGGGGTTTCCTGGCTTGATGCGTTGGACTTCTGGAACCCCAACGCTCGACACCCCGACTAGATTTTGACGAGAAATGCCGGCATTTAACGCTAAACCTAACGGAGGTGTCACGCCGGTATGGCACTGAGTGCATATCGCGGTAAGAATATTTGCCTGGATTGAACTCAGGGTTGCCTCTAGCGGGGGAAGTCCTTCAGGCGTAAGGGGTTGTCCGAATTCATCCAAGCCAGTCCCGTTTCCCGCACAGCCTACGTGTACAAGGGAGATGAACAACAGGCCAATACCCCGTATCCACTCAATCACATTCGTTCTTCTATATCCAACGCGAAATTCCTCCTGAAACAACTGGTTGGGCAGACCCTTTCTACAGGTACAACAAATACAGAAAGCACAAAAAGGGCCACTCGGGAAACCCGAGCGGCCCTTTTAAATTGCCACAAATAACTACGGTGTTAGACCGCTTCCTCCAACCGTGTAACGTTCTCAGCAGCCGGGCCCTTACTGCCCTCGGTTACCTCGAACTCGACGGCCTCACCCTCCTTGAGGGTTCGGAATCCATCGGCCTGAATAGCTGTGTGGTGCACGAAGCAGTCCTTGCTACCATCCTCCGGCGTTATGAAACCGAAACCCTTCTGATCATTGAACCACTTCACGGTACCTCTCGTACGCATTACCTACTCCTTGGTGAAGTCACTGTCGGAGTTCCGGTAACCCGTACCTGCCGACCACTGACCATTACGACGCGGATCCCCCACGCCCGGGTCGTGACATTCGTCACGAAACAGACAAAAAAAATGGGTGGCCACTTGAGAGGCCCCCCGATCCTACGATCCTGCCTGCTCAGTCCTATTGCCCACATTTAAAACATTTTGGGCATGTGACATAATGATTGCTACCCAATAGTCATTCGTCAAGGGCAGTCTTTCAACTCTACAAACAACTTTAGGACTGCTTAGAAACAGTCGAAGTGATAAGTGCTTCAGTATCCGGATCAAATGGGTGGAAGCGACCACGCCAGTACCCACTCACAAGCCCATTGTCGTCTAACAAAATAGTGTGGGGTATACCGGGTGGCAGGTGCAATGCATCGAGGAGTGCCTCCCCATCCGCCATTAGCGTCGTATAGGTGATCGAATTTTCCTCAAGAAACGCCTGAACCAACAAAGGTGAGATTTTATCAATAGAAATGCCAACTACCGATAATACCGTTGGATCATACTGGATGTGGAGTTCTTCCAATTCGGGCATTTCATCGAGGCATGGGACACACCATGTAGCCCAGAGGTTGAGCAAAATGGCACGACCCTCAAAACTGGCAAGAGTGACGGTTTGTCCACCTAAATCTTGCAACTCGAGGGCGGGCAGTGGTTCCCCAACCCTCAATCCCCCAATCACATTATTCCTAACCTGTTCTTCGCTCCGACACGCGTTTACACAGCATAATAAAACTAGAACACCGAAGAACCTATTCATCACTAGACCACACTAGGCTGGGTGTTCAAAACTGAGGTTTGTCGGTACCGGAAATACCCCAGGTGGACGCGAGTAGGGATCGTTTGTCACAATAGGGTCTGAACTAGCTGTTAGCTCAACAGTGGTTGACACTTCCTCAAAGCTAAGGTCATCCAGCCAAATGTCCCCGTCACCGGTAATCATTGCACCTATGAGGATTGTCACACTCTCCGGCGGAATGTCCACGACAATGTTTTGCCTAGTCCACTCTTTCGTACCTTTTATCCGATCACCCTCCAAATTGTCCATCACAAGCATCGCAGCGTTTTCGTCAACGATACCGTCGACACGGAGCCACAATCCTCCTGACCCCACACCTTCACTGCGGACATATCCGCTCAATCGTATGCGCTTGTCTCGGTACGAAGTCGCATCAATCATCTGAACGCTTACCGCCCAGTCATCCCTATGTCGGTTTCCCCGAGCCCTAAGCCGCATGCTAGCCCCACCACTGCGAAAAACCTCGACATCGCGGCTCAACTCGTATTCCCGCGCGTCTTGGCCTGCTATGAGCCACGCTTGCGGGCCTTGTGCCATAAGAGGTGTCAAACCAATCGGACCAAGAACCAACACTAGAGTGAGACAACTCAGCCCACTGAACAGCCTCATGTGATTCCGTATCCGAGCACGATGGGGCACTCCTTTTTGGTGGCAACCGGTCAACTCAGGTTGAGCAGTCTCAAGATGATGCTGCACTAGTCTAGGAGAGCATCTATGACCTCGACAGCGTCATACTCCATTATCTTTAACCGAACCATGCGGCGCAGGCGATCGAACCCTTCTTCTGTGCGACCTTCTACCCGTACGGTCACGTATGGACTCGTATTCGATGAACGAATCAAGGCCCACCCATCTTCTGTGATGATGCGAATACCATCAATCGTAAGGGATTGCGGGTAGAGTTCGTGGAAGTGGGTCACCATATCCGACACAACCTTAAACTTCTGGTCATCCGGACAAGGGAGTTTCATCTCAGGTGTCGACGGATACTGCGGCATGCTCTTTAGAAGTTCTGATACTGAACATCCCTCGGAATCTAGGAGTTCCAAAAGATGACAGGCTGCAAGCAACGCATCATCGACACCATACCAATCGTCTTTGATAAACATGTGCCCACTAACTTCTCCACCCAAAAGAACACCTTCTTCTCGCATACGACGTTTTATGAGTGTATGGCCAGTGGCGGTCAGTATCGGGACTCCTCCCAAGGTCTCGATCCCCTCGATAAGGGACATCGAACATTTCACATCAATCAAAATCTTCTCTCCAGGGTGCCGATTTAGAAACCGACGCGATAAGAGAAGCAGCAGCATGTCAGCCTCATGGTGTGTCCCAGTCTCATCGATGAATCCGACGCGATCACCGTCGCCATCAAAACCAAAACCAATATCTGCTGAAACCTGGATTACTTCACGCTGCAAGTCTTTGAGGTTATCCGCCATCTCTGGATCCGGAAGATGGTTTGGGAAAGAGCCGTCCAGATCACAAAACAACTCAGTCACATCGCACCCAATTCGCTTAAGGAGCGACGGAACATACTTGCCTGGGACTGCATTACCCGCGTCTACAACTACCCTTGGAGTAGACTTGAGATCGATACGAGTACCGATCGCGTCAAGATAGCGAGTCGTCAACTCAGCCTCGAACCCTTCCTCAATATCCCCTTCGCCAACCCAAAATTGACCCTGTTCAATGAGTCTATACATTTCCTGGATGGCCTCGGTTGATATAGGTACTCCGTCACCTTCGACCATTTTGAATCCGTTATACTCAGGTGGATTGTGACTTCCGGTAACCATCAAACCACCATCGAATACGCCGTCTGCGACCCCAAAGTAAACCATAGGAGTCATAACGAGGCCCGCATCAACCACGAGGGCCCCTGCTTCTACGGCACCCTCCATAACCCTTCTAGCAAGGCCTTCCGAACTCGGCCGATTGTCGCGTCCGATAAGAAGTCGCGCAAAACGACCAACTGCGGCCTGACGGAGGGAGGCAAACGCTCGACCCACATCCCGAGCTACATTCTCATCTATCTCGGTACCGAGCAGGCCACGTATGTCGTACGCACGGAAAATGAGAGGATCAGGCCTCACGATCATCCTGTCCACCTTTATTATTTGTGTACACTGTTAAATTTCTAATTGTCATGGAATGTCGGCAGCAACTTCAACTGGCGCCACAATCTTAGTTCAGACTCACTGCACCAGCTTGCGCTTAAAGCCCCGAAACAGGTAAAAGAAGCTTAAGAGGTAAACAGTCAATCTCGATTCTATAATGAAGCGCCTCGCTTTCGCGCGTTGTTTCTCCATATTAGAGATTAGAGCACAGTTGGTCACAGATGGCTTGAGCATGCTGTCCACCCCACTGGTGAATATGAACCAATGAGCCCAATCTAGGCATTATGAAACCATTGCACCGAGAAGTACTACCGGGAATCCACATGATCCAGGAGTGTGGAGGACATCGAGCAGGTATCGCGAAAGCAGTCCTTGCCAAGCAGGTACCTTGGTATTCCGAAGGTGTCGAACTCCATGTGCCCCAAAACGCTTATCTCCTTGTAGGTGACAGGACGTTCCTTTTCGATACGCTGTCGCCGGCAGCAAGCGATGTGATCCTGCGGGGCCTAGATCAAGTACTGGGGAACAGGCCACTCGACTACCTTGCTCTTTCCCATCCAGATGTGCCACATGCCGGGAATACATCTCCAATCCTCAGGAAATACCCTGAATGTCAGCTCGTCGCGCCGCGGGCCGGTGAGACACATGCCTTGTATCACCTTGATGAAGCGATCAAGGTGGGGCCAGATGATGAACTGGACCTCGGGGGTTTACTGCTACGTTTTCCTGAAGCCAAATTCCTGGATGCTGCCGTACACACCTGGATGACGGAGGAGACGTCGAAGACACTCTTCACAGTTGATTGGATGGGGTTTCCACATCTTGGAAATGAATGCCTAGCGTGTGTCGATGAGCTAGACGTCGAAATTTGTGTCAGCCGCCTTGAAGAGTTCCATAGCCGGGTCATGTTCTGGTTCCAATATGTCGATCCAGGCAAGGTCCAGGAGGCGACCAACGCCCTCGCCCTCGCATTCGATGGCTATGGGATAGCATCCGCTCACGGACTCCCTATCCGACAGAATGTAGCTCCCTTCTATGCAATGATGAACGAGGTGGTAGAGCGTGTCTCCGATGCAGGGAGAGGAGGAGTCCTGTGAGGAACTCAGGGTATTGGGATCTTGTTTATCACTCTCACACTAGTGCGTTCCGGTGAGCGGGTTGCACTTAGGAAACGGTGTGACGTGGGTCCACGAATGCTTCCCTGAAGTCAATGGACATTTACACGTGTCAGTTTATCTCATTGAGACGCCGCAGGGCCATATCCTGATTGATTCAGGCTCCTTCTATCATCGAGATAGCCTGGCTGATCGTATCAATCACGCTACGAGAGGTCAGGGGATCGGCGCACTAATCCTCTCACACTCCGACTACCCCCATTCAGGCAACATCCCCTCTTTTCGAACAGAGTGGGGGGATTTTGAGATTGTGGCATCTTGTGCGGACCCGGAGATTCAAGGGCTGCCCTATGCACGTCGCGTACGGATTGGAGAAACGGTTGATGTACTAGGTCGCCGGTTCACAATTCTTGATCCTCCATTAGCAGACCGGTCGCACACAACATGGGTTTTTGATGAAGAGTCCAGTGTGTTGTTCGTCGCTGACGGCTTCGGGACGCTCCACCAACCAGGAGAATGTCACACAGCTTGGGGCGAGCTTCCGACCGAGGGGCGTGGAAACGGCGTGACCGATTTTCATGAACAAACACTACCATGGGTTCGTTACGCCGACCCAGACCGCCTTATGGACTCACTACGGGCAATATTCGATCGACACGAAGCCAGTTGGGTAGCCCCGATACATGGCCCACCGATAGCCGCGCGAGACCTAGGCGTGTACTTAGATAATCTCGACCATGCCGTGCGTAACATCTCAAGCAAGTAGCTGAATCAACGGTATAGCCAGTTCACAAGACTCATCGGTATCGCCGGCAGGTAAGTCACGACGACAAGAACGGCAACAAGAACGGCAACAAACCGAAGGTTGACCTTACTAACTTCCCAAATGTCGGCTTTAGCGACAGAACAAGCTGTGACGAGGACGCTCGCTACTGGTGGCGTCTGCTGACCAATCCCAAGGTTAAGCGTCACGATCAGTCCGAAATGTACTGGATCGATCCCTGCAGCTCGTACGAGTGGCATCACTATAGGAACAACCAGAATGATCGCAGCCGCGGAGTGGAGGAAGAGTCCGATCACAAGAAAGAAAACATTTAGTAGTGCGAGGATTACCCACTTGCTATCCGTGAACCCCATAATCCCCGAAGCAACCTGCTGCGGAAGTTGCTGTTCGGTAAGGTAATCACCGAGGAGTGCCGAAGTCGCAACCAGCAGCATAACGACCGCCGTCTGGATGCCACCTTCGAGCATTGCTTCCCGTAGCTGTCTCAGATCGAGTTCACGATACACCAATCCACCGATTAAGAGCGCAGCAACAACTGCTAGGCCGGCCCCTTCGGTCGCAGTGACCCACCCGCTGAAGATGCCACCCAGAATTATAGCCGGCAGGCACAGGGCCCAACCAGCATCTCGGAAGGTCGTCCATACTTGAGCACGTTCGAAAACACCTTCTACCGGGAAGTCGTGACGCCGCGCATAAAGCCAAGCGACAAACATGAGGAGAAGACCACCCAAGATACCGGGAATGATCCCGGCGACGAACAACTCTACTACCGAAGCGTCCGCCATGACGCCATAGATAATCATCGGAATTGAGGGCGGGATAATCACAGCGAGCGTCGCCGACGAGGACATCACGGCGGCGGCAAACGGAGTCTCATAACCCCGCTTTTTCATAGCAGGGATTAGGATAGATCCTAACGCCGCCACATCTGCTACAGCGGATCCCGAGATCTCTGCGAAAAAAAGCGATGCCGAGATACTGACCATGGCCAGTCCGCCACGGATGAACCCCACAAGTGCAGACGCAAACGCAATCAGCCGTCGCGAAATCCCAGTAGCATTCATAATCGCGCCGGCCAAAATGAAGAGCGGAATTGCAATTAGTGGAAACGAGGTCGCACCATCGAACAGAACGAGGGCAAGATTAGGAAGAGAAGAGATCCCACCCGTGGAAAGCATCGCTATCAAAGCGACCATCCCGAGTGCCACCGCAATTGGGACACTCCCTAAAATGAGTACCAAGAGACCAAGAAAGAGGAGTATGAACGTCATAGCTGAGGCGCTTTTGTATCCGTCTGTGGCGGATTAGACGGGACTGTTGCGAGGACATCACGAAGGCTTATTAGCTCCGCCATGATGAAAAGTAGAGCTCCAATTGGGATCACCGATTGCGCAACAGCAGCTGATACTGAGGGAAGGCTCACCAGGGTAATTTCGCCTAAAACCTGCGTAACTCGCCAACCAGCCCAAGCAGCCACTAAAAAGAACGTAATGACTACAGCCTCTGCTCCGAGGACAACACCGACTCGAATACGCCCATGGAGCCGCTCAATAAGTGTGGGAACGCCTATGTGTGCCCGTTTTAGCGCGGCGAGAGCAGCGCCATAGTACGTGAGCCATGCAAGTAGAATCGAGGCTACTTCATCATACCAGACTAGTGCGGCACCAGCTTTGCGGAAAACAACTCCGAGAACCACAATAGTCGCAAGGACAGTCATTAGGACAAGCACAGTCCACTCGAGAAACCGCCCTACAATGCGTTTCACCAGATACCCCCGAATCGCCTAGGAACCAGCCCTGATCGCTTTTTCAATCAATGTTTGACCACCATCGACGTTGGCCGCAAACTCTTGATAGATCGGCTGGCTCGCCTGTCGAAATCGCTCCGGGTCAGCACGATTAATCTTAATGCGTGTGGTCGCGAGCGCCGCTAGAAGTTCCTCATCCATGCGGGCAGCAGTTTCATACACAAAAGCTTGCATCTCTCGAGCGATGGCCTCGACTTCAGCACGCACGTCCGCCGGGTACCTCGACCATGCCTCAGCAAAAGTGGTCACGAACGATGGGCTATACACGTGGCTCGTAAGTGATAGGTAATCCTGAACCTCGTGGAGTTTAGCGCTCGAGATTTGGGTCAGAGGGTTTTCCTGCCCATCAATAACTCCCGTCTGCAGGGCAATAAATACTTCGGAAAACGGCATCGGCGTCGGGTTAGCATCGAATGCCTGGAAAAGCTTGACCCGCCAGATCCCGCGTGGTGTACGTAGCTTTATACCCTTAAGGTCGTCGGGTCCCTCAATGGGGCGTTCGTTATTCGTGATATGTCGGAATCCATTTTCCCACACCGCCAGGATCTTATAGCCATCTGACTCGGCTTGCGGTACGAGATCCGGCCAGACAACCGCCTCCTCAATCTTTTTCATATGCTCTCGATCCTGAACCAGATAGGGCATCTCGAAGAGTCCAAACGCATCAACTACCGAAGACATAAATGTGGAAGGTAGTGAAAGGTCCAATGTTCCTAGACGAAGACGTTGGATCATCGTTTCGTCGCCACCGAGTTGGCTTGCACCGAACACCGTCAGCGTGGCACGGCCTGCGAGGCGCTCGTTGATACGACGTGCAAATTCTGTCGCGGTCACGTCGTAGAGAGAACCCGGAGAGCCAACATGCCCAAGTTTAAGTTCAACGATACCCCCATCATCTCCCACCCCACAGCCAACACCAAGAACGATTAAACAGACTAGGGAAGAATCTCTGAGACCTTGAAAAACAAATTTCATGATGCCACCAAGAATTCGATCGCTGCTCTCAAGCCTCTATCCTCGTGCGGTATGCCTTCGACCTTTAACCCCATCTCAACTCCAGAAAGTGCGCCCATGAGCATGAGTTCATTCAAATCGCCTAAGTGTCCGATTCGGAAGACCTTTTCCTTAAGTCGCCCAAGCCCGCTCCCAAGCGACATATTAAAACGTTTGAGCACCACTCCTCGAAAGGCATCAGCGTCAAAACGGTCAGGCATTTGGACCGTCGTTCCCGAGTTAGAGTAGGCGATGGCATCCGCGCAGAAGTTGTCCAACCCCCACCCAGACACCGCAAGGCGTGTCGCCTCCGCCAAGCGGGCATGCCGTGCGAAAACCATGTCCAACCCCTCCTCACGGAGCATTACTAACGCCTCTTCAAGTCCGTACAAGAGTGTGGTTGCCGGAGTATATGGGAAAAACCCAAATCTGTTCACGTCTAGCATATCGGTGAAATCCCAGTATCCACGGTTCGATGTAGCCCTTTCATGCCACTCGATAGCCTTTGAACTCACGGCACAAAAACCGAGCCCAGGGGGAAGCATTAATCCCTTCTGCGAACCACTTACCGTGACATCCACCCGCCACTCACCCTGTTGGTACTCAGTGGCGCCAAGTGAAGACACGGCGTCGACCATGAGCAATGCAGGGTGCTCCACCGAATCAAGTACTGCTCGCACCTCAGCAATGTCACTTGTAACACCGGTTGAGGTTTCATTGTGGACTACAAGAACCGCTTGGATGGAATGGTCCTGGTCGGCTTTTAGCCGGTCGCGAATCGCTCGAGCGTCGACAGGATATCGCCAATCGCCCTCCAGGGTCTCAACATTAAACCCAAGGCGTTCTGCAATCGCTCCCCATTTCCCGGCGAAAAACCCATTGTTAAATACCAAAACGTGATCACCGGGAGAAAGCGTGTTAACGAGCGCAGCCTCCCAACAACCACTTGCGGACGAGGGGAAAACAAACACGTGTTCGGGAGCGCCAAATATCCATCGGAGATCCTCTAACAACCTTGTTACCATTGTCGAAAACTCAGGACCGCGGTGGTCGATAACGGCTCGGTTCATCGCCCGAAAAACCCGATCTGGGACATTGGTAGGCCCGGGCAGTTGTAAGAAATGTCTTCCGCTTTTACGTGGCACGGGGGCTAATCTCTCCTCTATCTCAATACGGGTTCAGGCTGAGTCGCGTGCCTCGGGCCTTGTCAGACCCCAGGCCATCCCTATAAGACTTGCTCGTGACATATGTAATCTCTCACTCCGTAGCGGCTGCGCAACGGCCCTCTAAACTTGAGACCCGTCTACGCCAAGCAATATCCGGCGATGTTCGGTTCGATGGCTTTACGCGAGGGTTATATAGCACAGATGCGTCCATTTATCAGGTCGAACCAACTGGTGTAGTCTTTCCGCGTTCCAGCGAAGACGTGACGCGCACTATTGAATTGGCTGGAGAAGCCTCTATCTCCGTAATCGCACGGGGAGCGGGCACGTCTCAAAGCGGACAGTCAATTGGGAAGGGACTGATCGTTGACACCAGTAGATATCTGGACGATGTGCTTGATTTCGACCCGGCCGCCCGTCGAATAGTGGTTAGGCCAGGGCTGGTGCTAGATCAGCTTAACACGTTTCTGAAACCATATGGACTCTTCTTCCCTATCGATGTTGCGACATCAAGCCGGGCGACGCTCGGAGGCATGGCCGGGAATAATAGTGCGGGATCCCGCTCGATTCGATATGGCCATATGGTCGAGCACGTTCGCGGCATCGAGGCAGTCTTAGCCAGTGGGGAAAAGGTGTGGTTCGGAGCGAACCGGCAAGGAAGCATCCGGACAAGCGACAAGACTTGGATCCCAGAAGCCAATCCTCCGTCGGACCACTTGATTTCAGATGTCCAAGCAATCTTCGAACGAGAGGCCACCGAACTCGAGCAAAGGATCCCAAAAGTACCAAGGCACGTGGCTGGGTACGCCCTCCATCGGTTGGGGAGGTCACAACCGCGTTTTTCGGATCTTTTGGTAGGCTCCGAAGGGACTCTGGCAGTTTTTACCGCACTTGAACTCGACCTCCAACCGATCCCCCGTACACAAGCCCTCGGCGTATGTCGATTCAACTCGATCCAAGCTGCACTCGCTGCGGTTCACGACATCGTTGAACTCGAGCCGACAGCTGTTGAACTCGTGGACCGCTCTCTTCTTCAACTCGCGAGTGACATCCCTGCGTTCCAAAATACCCTTGCCACGTTAGGCGGAGACCGCAGTGACATCTTGATCGTCGAGTTTGCTAGTGATGACAGATCAGAGATCAGGGCAGCGCTTGCGGCACTCGACCAGCTAATCGCTGGAATCGGGGGGGAAATGATACGGGCCGAAGCACCCGAGTTTCAACGTAAAATCTGGGGGCTGAGGAAAGCTGGCCTAAATATTTCAACCTCGATGCGGGAATCGAGAAAACCTCTTGCGTTTATTGAAGACTGCGTCGTTCCACTCCCGCTTCTACCCGAGTGGCACGAGCGACTGACAGAAATAATTGAACGGCACGACACTCGAGCCATTTGGTACGCACACGCTTCCGTAGGGTGCTTACATGTCCGCCCAGCTTTGGACCTTCGGGTCAACAAAGATTTGGGCCGTTTGCGAGCAATTGCAGAGGAGGCGTTCGCTTTAGTGCACGCCCTCGGCGGCTCTCACTCAGGAGAACACGGAGATGGTTGGATTCGATCTGAATTTATAGAAACGATACTCGGTCCCCGTATCTCACGTGCGTTTGAGGACGTCAAGAGACAGTTCGATCCCGAAGACCGACTCAACCCAGGCAAGATCGTTAAACCTCCGCGCATGGATGATGAGTCGCTGATGCGAACTCGTTATGAACCGATTGATCACAGTCCGGAGCCGGCCTTGGATTGGTCTAGCTGGTATGGCTTTGGAGGCGCTGTCGAGATGTGTAACCGAAACGGCGCGTGTCGAAAAAAAGACCCCGGTATCATGTGCCCATCTTTTCGGGCCACTGAAGACGAGCGCCATTCAACGCGTGGCCGCGCCAACGCACTTCGGCTAGCACTCACTGGTCAACTCGGTGACAATCCCTGGAACTCTTCCGAACTATATGAAGCGATGGATTTATGTATCGGCTGTAAGGGTTGCAAACGGGAGTGTCCAACTGGAGTCGACATGGCACGAATGAAGATTGAGTACCTTCATAGACGTCGAGTGCACCACCCGCCAACCCTCAGAGAGCGGGCGGTCGCCAATCTCCCTTCTATTGCACCTTGGGCCTCTCGTGTTCCGTATCTGCTCAATGCTCGGAACCGGAGTCTCACGTTGGCTCATCTGGGAGAAAAGTTTCTGGGCCTCGCAGCCAATCGGGCGCTGCCTACGTGGGCTTCGCGTCGATTCAAATGGCCGAAGATAAGTGGGCCGTCGAATTCACAACCTTCCGACGGTAGCGCTCAGGGCCGAGGTGAAGCTGTACTGTTCGTGGACACTTTCACACGCTACTTCGAGCCCGAGAATGCGTATGCAGCAATCCGCGTGCTAGAACGAACAGGCTATTCAGTCCGACCCACTCATACCGAGGGGCGTCCACTTTGCTGCGGCCGAACATTCCTCAACGTCGGGATGGTAGAAAAAGCACGCACGGAACTTGCGCGAACAACAAGTGCACTAGAACCATTCATAGCTTCGGGGACTCCAGTAATCGGCTTGGAACCGTCGTGCCTTCTGACTTTACGAGATGAACTGCCTGCGCTGTTCCCGAGCGATCTTAGCACACAGATCGCCACGAGCAGCAAACTCTTCACAGAATTTCTTGTAGAGAAAGACCTACTCGGCGCGCTTAACCTAAAGCCCCTCCCCGTGACTCGAGTACGGGTGCATGGACATTGTCACGAGAAAGCGTTTGGAGCCGATGGTGCAACTATCGAAGCCCTGCAATCGATCCCCGACCTCGAGGTAGAATCGATTCCCGCCGGATGTTGTGGAATGGCCGGTTCTTTTGGGTACGAAAGCGAGCACGCGTCTGTCTCCCGCCAAATCGCCGAACTCGACCTGCTACCTGCAGTGCGTGATATGGCTGAAAACGAGTGGCTGGTCGCCAATGGGACAAGCTGTCGGCACCAAGTCGCGGATCTTATGGATCGAGATGCCCGGCACGTGGCAACCGTTCTGGATGTTTCTGGCGAATAAAACACGCCAGAATAAAGAGTTAACTGACGGGGTCAATCTGGTTTCGGAGATCTTTGGGGATCTCGGTTCCAACCCAATCTCTCTCTCCATGCCTACGTGTCGCACATACGACCGTCATTGAACCCTGTGCGACGAGTGTCCGCCCCGACTCATCCTCGCGTGTGAAGCGAGCTTCATACCTGATCGCCTTTGTGCGCACCTCTCGCACTACAAGATATACCTCAACCTCTTCCCCGTACCTTAATGGGGCGAGAAACTCACAGGTCACCAAGACGCGTGGTATCCCAAAAACCTGGTCTTCTGTCCACTCGTATCCCGGTAAGCCCAGCGAACGATAGAAGGCGTGCTCAGCCTCTTCCATATACCGTAGCATGGATGAAAAATGGATCAGACCTGCAGTGTCTGTGTCCGAAAACTCGACCCGACGAAAATACGTAAAATCTGATGCCATTGCCTCAGAACTCACTTTGAGTCGACACCAAACCTCCCCCTGGCTAAAAACATGGATGCTTCACTCTTATTACCTTGCGGGATGCGACTGGGAGACGTCAAGCTGAAACATGTTTTGTACCCGGAGCCAACATGGATATTGAACCACAGCACATAACTATAGAGCGGCGCGTACGATACGCTGTTCTGGGACCGTCTTCAGGACCCGTATCCGAGGTATGGTTCGCTCTTCACGGATACAACCAGTTAGCTCACCGATTTTTACGGTACTTCCAGCCGATTCATCAAACGGGCCGATTGATCATCGCTGCGGAAGGCCTTCACCGTCAGTATGTGGATCATGGAACTCGAAAGGTTGGGGCTTCATGGATGACAAGTGAGGACCGGCTCACGGACATAGAAGATTATGTTGCTTACCTTGACCGCTTGTACGCACATGTTTTCGAGTCTCAAAATCTCCCATTTGATGTCCCAGTCCATGCATTAGGATTCTCACAAGGCGTGCACACACTTTGTCGTTGGGTTGCATTTGGGATTTCGCGAATCGATCGCACCATCCTCTGGGGTGGCACGCCGCCCCCTGATCTTGATCTCGCTGCTCACCACCTCCGGCTCTCGATCGCCAACTTGCAACTTGTCAACGGGGAGGAAGACCAATTCGTCAGCGAAGACGCGATTCAAAAGCAAAAAAACCGGCTAATGGAGGCTGATATACCTTTTAAATCACACTCGTACAGGGGAGGACATCGCATTGATGGCGAGATGTTGAGACACTTGGCATCAGACTGATCTATGACTCAGCGTCGTGCGAACTATGTCGCGTTTGCCGCTTAAATATAAACATGGGCGATACCAAGCCAGCCGTAGTACCTCCAATAACTGCTAAAATGCTGACGGGACCCGGGTTCGAAAACCATGGGGCACCCATCTGTGTGTTCATCCACATCCCAAGGACCGCGAAGATCAAAGCCCCTACAATAAACCCGACGGCGGTGGCCCGGATCACAACGACAGCCGTTGGGCCTTAGAGGAATGACGGACCTGCAGGCCTAGATCAAAGTCGATCGCTACATTCTTCCGGATAGATCTACCGTCGCTATGCACTCAATCTCCACCCGCGCATTAAGAACCAGACTGCCCACGGCAACTGCACTACGCGCCGGTTTATTGTTCGGGAAAAAATTGACATAGGTACTGCTCATTTCCCGAAAATCAGCAATATCGGCAAGAAACACAGTACACTTTACCACTTCATCCATTGATGATCCATGTCGCTCTAGTGCAGCTGCAATGTTCCGCATCGTCTGCTCAGTCTCCGGCACAATTCCACCCTCGACCAACCCTTGGCCGGGGACCGTACCAAGCTTTCCTGACAAATAAAGTGTATTGCCAACCCGAACTGCCTCCGAAAACGGACTGCTTGGCCGCACGCCTAAGTATTCGACCATATGCATCTGCTTATGGGTCTCCATGCTCTCTTGTCCTTGGAGCGAAGTGACCGTAGTCGCAGCAAACAGTACAGATGTGAAAACGCATTTATAGAGCATCGTAGCCTCTTACCTGAGTGTATCTAACTACTATGGAGTAAGGCGGGTCATCATTCGAGGAAATGCAATCGTCTCTCTCAAGTGGTCAAGCCCACAGATCCACGTTACGGTTCGTTCCACACCTAATCCGAAACCACTATGGGGGAAGGTCCCGTATTTCCTCAGGTCCAAATACCAATCATAAGAGGCTTCGGGCAAGCCCTCTTCTCGAATCCGCGCCAAAAGTTTGTCATGGTCGTCCTCGCGCTGACTTCCACCAATGATCTCCCCATACCCCTCCGGTGCCAAAAGATCGTTACACTTCACAGTCCGTGGATCCTTTGGATTTTCCTTCATATAAAAAGCCTTTACCCCTTTGGGGTAATCATACACGAATAGTGGTTTATCTCGACCTTCGACGAGTTTCGTTTCGTCGGGAGCCCCAAGATCTTCACCCCATTCCGTTTCACTACCACCCGATCTTAGACATTTGATCGCATCCGTGTAGCTGATGCGATCAAATGGAGGCACAATAGCCTCAAGTTTGGAAAGATCGCGCTCCAGAATTTCAAGCTCCGGACGTTGTCTCTCGAGCACACGCTCTAGGATGTACGCGACAAAACGCTCCTGGAGATCCATATTTTGGTCGGAATCAATCCAGGCTGCCTCCGGCTCAACCATCCAAAACTCCGTGAGGTGCCGTCGCGTTTTCGACTTCTCGGCGCGGAACGTCGGACCGAAACAATACACCTTACCCAAGGCTGCAGCCGCAGCCTCTACGTAGAGTTGCCCTGTTTGAGCCAAATAAGCAGTTCCTAGGTCAAAATACTCGGTTTCGAAAAGAGTGCCGGCGGACTCTCCAATCGCACCTGTGAGGATCGGTGTATCCACTAGCGTGAACCCATCATCGTGCAAAAAGTCTCGGATCGCCCTAACTACCTCGTCACGAATTCTCATGATCGCGATCTGGCGCTGACTACGAAGCCATAGGTGACGCTTCTCGAGCAAGAAATCGACCCCATGCTCTTTGGGCTGAATCGGAAACTGATCTGCATCTCCAAGGACTTCAAACTCTCTTGCCGTAACTTCAACTCCCGAGGGGGCCCGATCATCCGATCGCACAATACCTGTGACTCCTACACACATCTCGTGGGATGCAGAGTCAACAGTGGTCCACACTTTCGGTGACACATCTTTTTTCACAAAGACACACTGCACTTCGCCGGTTCCATCTCTCAGTACGAGGAAAGATATCTTGCCGCTAGACCGCACACGGCGGATCCAACCACGCAACCTTACTTCTTCACCAGTCACTAATGGGAGACGTTTTATTGTTGTGTATTGACTCATGGGATGTCGTTTCGAGTCCGGCGTTGTGGGCGCGCCCTTCGATTAAAGGCTCTCTTGGATTTTCCCGACATCAAGTCCACCATTAAACGGCAACGTGAAAATGACCAGCAACAAATTGCGGGCTCCTTGAGGTCTAGGGCAATCTAGAAGATAGAGAAGTAATATCGGGTCTTCCCCTCCGCACAACACCTACGTGGTATTCTCTGGAGACCTGTGCGTTGATTAACACTAGATTGAACTGCACTTGATTAACAATCTCTAAGACATATTTGCCGTGTTACCCAACGTGATACAACGCTTCGCGTGTCGCGTAGCGAGAGTCAAGTTCTTTCCGAAGACGCGAGTGGATTTTCTTAGACAACGTTGGATCATCTCCCACGATTAACGTCGCCCGGTGACTAGCATCCTCTAATAGATCTCGGTCTTGTGTGAGGTCGGCGAATCGGAGGAGGGTGACACCATGTTGCTCTTTGCCAAAAATATCGCCTTGCCCTCGGATGCGAAGATCTTCCTCCGCAAGCCGAAAGCCATCGGACGTGCTAGCAAATGCCTCTAAACGCTCTGAAGGGGTCTCACTTGAGTGGAACGCCACACAATATGACTGCTCGGAACCCCGGCCCACGCGGCCACGAAGCTGGTGCAGTTGAGCGAGGCCAAACCGCTCTGCATCTTCAATCAGCATTATCGTCGCATTCGATACATCAATACCCACCTCAACAACGGTTGTCGTAACGAGCAAGTCTATTTCGGCCGCAAGAAACTTCCGCATGATTTCATCTTTCTCGGAGCGCGAAAGGCGACCATGCAAAAGACCCACAGTAAAATCACAGAACCTTTCCGTAAGACTTTCATGCATTGCGGTAGCAGCTCGCACCTCAAGAGTGTCTGATTCCTCTACTAACGGATAAACCACATAAGCTTGCCTTCCGTAGGAAAGCTGTTCACCTAAGAAATCAAAAGCCCCTTCCCTACTCTCCGGACCTCGGACCGCGGTAATAATTGGCTGGCGCCCCGGCGGCAATTCATCGATCACCGATAGATCAAGATCACCATATAGGACTAGTGCCAAACTTCGTGGTATAGGTGTGGCTGACATCACGAGAGCATCTGGCGTCTGACCGCTCTCGCGAAGTTGTTGACGCTGTTCGACGCCAAATCGATGCTGTTCGTCGATTACCACCAGACCGAGCGAGTTGAATTCAACAGCCCCCTGGATGAGGGTGTGAGTACCAACGATGATCAAAGCGGCACCACTCGAAATACGGTGAAGTGCATCTTGACGGGCTTTGCCAGTCACCGATCCTGTGAGGAGAACCGGTCGCAGGTCGAGAACCTGAAAAAGTTTTCCGAGAGTTCGGGCATGTTGTTCGGCTAATAGCTCCGTTGGAGCCATGATTGCAGCCTGATGCCCTGCCTCAACAGCCTTGAGCATGGCGAGTGCGGCAACAACCGTTTTTCCACTGCCGACGTCCCCCTGAAGCAAGCGATTCATTGGTGCATCTTTTGCCATGTCTTCTTGGATGTCAGACCATACACGCTTCTGTGCCCCAGTGAGTTTGAAGGGGAGATTTTCCTCAAATACGCTCGTGAGCTTTGGCTCGGCATTGAAAGCGAAGCCGTTGATCTCCGATCGAAGATGGGCCCGGGCTCTTGCGTGGAGCAGTTGAAGAAAAAAGAGCTCCTCAAAGGCCAACCGACGACGTGAAGGCTCGACTAGGTCTAGGGTTGGAGGTCGATGCAAGGTTTCCAGCGCCCTCCGGAGTGGCGGTAGCCTGAGGTCACGTCGCCAAGCCTCCGGGAGTGAATCTTTGTCCTCAATCTCGGCAAGCATCTGATCAAAGTTGGTATCAACAATAGCCCGTACTTGGCGGTGCGTCAGACCCTCGCTGGCCGGATAGACGGGGAAGATCTTTCCTTTACTCGGACGCTCCTTACCCGAGCCTGACTCAACGTTGTCATCCGCACGAGCCAAAATTGTATGCTCTCGTGGTTGTATCTGACGCCCGTGGTAGAAACGAACAGGACCAGAGACCAGCAACAGATCGCCTTTGTCAATTGAGCGCTCGAGCCATGGCCGCCCAGGCCACGCACACTCAATATGGCCAGTTTCATCTCTGATAACTGCGCGGAAAACGCGTAGACGACGACGGGTCGGGATGACCCCTTTGGAAACTACTGTACCGATCACAGTAGCTTGATCCCCTGTGGCTAAATCCTTGATCGAATCAACTGTTGTCGCGTCTTCATAACGATGTGGGAGGTGATATAGGAGGTCACGGCCAGAATACACGCCCATCTTTGCAAAGCGTTCCGCCCGCCTTGGCCCCACACCCTTGAGGTACTGGACAGAACCGGTGAGAAGAGAGCGAGTATGCGTCATCGATCCTCTGAGAAAATCTTTCCCAAATATTTTGTCGACGAGAAAACTTCGAGGTCTAGAAGTGTCTCCCCAATCCCAAGGTATCGAATGGGGACAGATAATTCGTGGACTACAGAAACCACCGTGCCTGCTCTCGCACTGCTGTCAAATTTAGCGAGTATTAAACCGGTCAGTGGCATAGCAGCATTAAACTGACGAGCCTGGTTCAAGACGTTTTGCCCAGACGTCGCATCAACAACGAGAAACCGCTCGTATGGGCTACCCTGGACCCGTCTGTTTATGACGCGATCGATCTTTACTAGCTCCTCCATCAGACTCGACTGTGTGTGGAGTCGTCCAGCCGTGTCTATCAGAACCCAATCCACACCACGGCTAGTCGCTGCTTCAATCGCATCGAAAGCAACTGAAGCTGGATCTGAACCCTCCTTACCTCCAACGAACTGTGCTCCAATCCTGTCAGCCCATGTCCGGAGTTGCTTTTGGGCACCTGCTCGCCAGGTATCAGCTGCAGCAAGAAGCACTTGGTCCCCCTCCTCCTGCAACTGATGGGCGAGCTTCGCAACCGTAGTAGTCTTCCCAACACCGTTTACCCCGAGAACCAGAACGATCCCCAAGTCACCATCACGGTGGAGACCCAGAGTCCTTGATAAACCTACTGTATTCGTTTCAATGTATGAACGAATTTGTTCTTGCAAGAACCTTCGAAAATCTTCATCAGATCTGATTTTTCCGCGTTTTACGGCTTGCTCGAGTCCAACTACAAGTTCCGTAGTCACGTCGACGCCGAAGTCCGCCTCCAGCAATAGCTGCTCAAACTGCTCGATCGACCCGCCACCCAAGCCGCTTTGGACACCAATCTTCAGATCCTTCAGGGAAAAATTGGCAATGCGATGCCATAACGACTGTTTAGACCATTCCTGTTTCGAACTCGACATGATAAGGCTAGTTACCTGAGCCCTATGCGGTGGCGCCAAACCCATTCGCTACAAAGAAGCAACATCGCAATAACAAAGGGCCACGCCGGTCGCGGTCCTTTTGTACTAAGAAACCCTTGACTCTGAGCATCGACGGTGAGGTTTGCCACGTCGACTATCGATCCAGGAAGAAGTTCAATTGCATCAGGAAGAACCTCGACAGGTCTCTCTTCCCTAAAGCTTCCCTCCGGTGCAGTCGCAGAAAGATGAACTTCATACCGGCCGAGGTCGAGAACCGGGGATGAAATCTGTGCAGGAGGATCCACCGACACCTGGCTCCACACCGTGGAACCACTCTCATCTATAACTTCGATGCTCAGATCAGTAACGCTCGGCCGAACCCGCCAAACTGCAGGTCGGTTTCCAGTAGGAGGTTCCACGAGCACTGCAAGTTGCGGCGTGGCATCTTCAAGCAACCACCCTACCATTCCACTAAAGACTCCGTCGTATACTCTTTCGGATGCACCACCACGGAGTGTCCACCGCCACCATTCTGATGTCGCGGATATCACCCACCGCCGGTCTTCGCGTTGACGAGCCGTAATGAGTGGACGCCTTTCTCCACGGCGATTCCGGCTCGCGTTCAGAACCACCCCTTCACCAAGTGGATCAAGTACGTAAAATTCACGCACGGGTGGAAGAACTCCTAGGTCAATATCCGTGAGAAGAGGAGCTGCCGGACTCGCGGGGATTGGGGACATCGCATACCACTCTCCCGGAAGCGGACCGGAAATACGGACATCCGTGCCGGGAATATCACCTGGCCCTGCTGCGAAGAAAAGTACACGCGGGTGCGACCGGAGAGCCGACGTGAGCCAGTCGGGCACACCTTCAAGTTTTGCCTGAACAACCAAAAGTTTGGATCCAAACAACGCGCGCCTTACATCATCTTCATCGACAATATGTGGATTTGCGCTCAACTCAAGGTAGCGGCCGTCAGACAATCGCAAGAAGCCGCGCGCGCCACCTAAAACCAATCTGCTTAGCACTGGGACGAGGAAACGACCCTCCCAATCGGAGACTGTGGATACAAATACCGCCCCACCTGCCGACTCAGAGATTTCCATCCAAGAGCTGACACGATCTGATACGCCAAAGGGGTCACCTGGCTTAGTAAGAACTACTTCATATCGCTCCCAGACTGGATCACTCGTAGGATTATACGGTACAAACGACATCTCGATGCGGCCGGTCCGGCCCGGGGCTGGCCGTTGCGCCACCTGTGTAGCAAGCACCTCGTCGTTGTTGCGTAACTCAACCGTAACCGTGTCCGGGAGCGTTAGGACATCTCCTCCTGCTCGCAGGTCTACAACTACCCTCACCGTATCGCCTGACCTAGCTCGTCCCGGCATAGATAGACCAGCGAGTCCTACACGTGCGGTGGGGGCAGCTATCCGAACCTCTCGTAAACCGAGACCAAGACTTCGAGCAGTCGTCATGGCAATAGACCGATCACTCAAATCTCCATCGGTGACCACCCAAACGCTATCTGCCCCACCTAACTTAGCCGCCCGGAGTGCTGGCTCGAGCAGGCTAGACTCATGGTTTGCGACAACCTGAGTTATAGAGTCTGGTCGTATTGGTATCGGATTGTCTCCGAAGAGATAGACTTGGTCGGGCTGTAAGGCGGCCAATGCAATCCGTGCCGAATCCAACCGCGAAAGCGCAATCGGACTACCGGCTCGGACAGGAAGACTCATGCTTCGTGATATATCGAGAAGTACGCTCCGTTCGGGTGGACCAAGCGCGCGGTCACGAAATGCAGGTAGTGCGAGCCCTCCCAGCACTAGGAACACGATAAGGGCACGGATTGTGGCCGGTCCCAATCGGCCAGGCACTCGTTCTTCGCGAGTTCCATATGCCCAAAAGGCAATTGCGACGGAGAACAGTCCGATCAGAAGCCAAAAACTGGGGTTCATGGGGAACCGAGGGGACCGTCCCCCATTTCATTCACCTTGGCGCAGCCTTATAGCTCTGGGCCGGTTGGGCAATCGGTGTGGTTTTCACCGTAGGCATAGAAAGTGACCCGAGCTGCAACAAAGCAAAATCGCTAGTTGCGATAAACAACTCCCGAAACTCATCGGGCACCGGATCTGCCTTGGGCCAATCCATCCTGGCTGGGTTCACCTGCCGCCCATTCTGGAGAAACTCGTAGTGCAGGTGAGGACCTGTAGCCAGACCAGTTGACCCGACATAGCCTATCACCTGTCCCTGTTCGATACGGGCACCAGACCTTACACCGCGTGCAATTCCACTTAAATGTGCATATCGGGTTCGGAGTTCATTCGCATGACGAATCTCAACCATTGTTCCGTAGGTACCCCATGATCCTGCACGAGTCACTCTTCCCGATCCTGTAGCGCGAACCTCAACACCACGAGCTGCGCCGTAGTCGACCCCCAAGTGCGGACGGGTTTGCCTCAGCACGGGATGGAACCGCCTGAGATTGAATCCACTAGTCATGCGGGCCAGATCCAATGGCGCCAGTAAAAACTCTCCTCGAAGTGCCTCTCCATCTTCATCGTAATATTCGACTCGAGCCGTATCTGATCGCTGAAAACGAATAGCACTAAGGTCCCTACCGTTGTTACGGAACTCTGCGGCTAACACCATTGACGATCGAATTGATTTATCTGGACGGACCTCTCGTGCGACTACAAGCCGATAGGCATCATGTTTTCGGAGATCACGCCTAAAATCAATCTGCCATCCGAAGATCTGTGAAAGTCGAAATATGATTTCATGAAATTCGCCGGGGGCCAGCTTATCTACGTCACCTGACAGTTCTGAGTCATACGGATTAGAATCGATAAGACCAGCTAGAAGAATCGTATCACGGATGACCTGGACTGAGTCGAGACGTGCGTTCCAAATTCTTGTTCCGTTGGATTCCGGCAGGAGGAATAGCGTCCGATCACGATCAAGCTGGAGCGTGATTCGGATCGGTGGCCCCTTCGGACGAGCGGCGAACTGAACTTCCATTCCAGGTCGCATGCGGCGCGGGCTCTCGTACTTACGAATGGCTTCGACAATTTCGACAATCTGGTTGGCCGAAAGACCATATCGTCTGAAAACATCCGCGAGCGTCTCACCGGACTCAAGCGTATGAACCACCGTAAGGGGCGCGGGAGGCGTTGGCACCTCTACAAGCTTCATCTCCTCAGAAGCGTCGCAGCCGAACGCCAAGACGATCCCCACCACCGCCGCCGCATGTTTTCGTCTTTGAAACATCTATCCCTCAAAGCGGCTCGTTTTGTTAACTACCTCTTGAGCTTCAGGCGATTTCAGTCCATCTGTCGTCGAATGAAAGTCGGGATCTCAAGATCTTCTGATGACTCATCTCTCTCGTCCCACACGTCTCCAAAACCATCCTCATAAATCTCAGAATCTACTTCCTCTTCAGAATCCGCTTGTTCTTCAGAATCCGCTTGTTCTTCGACTAGTCTCGGACCTTCGTATCTAGACCCAATTATTATTCCTTCCGGAGCCGCTTCAGCGAACGAAGCGGAAGCCAGAGTCGATTCATCCTCTTCGACAGGCTCACCAAAACCTGTCGCGATCACTGTCACACGAACCAATCCTTCGAGTTGAGGTTCATGAACAACACCAAATATCATTTCCCCTTCTTCTCCAGCAGCCTCTTGGATGATTGAGTTGATCGTGATCACCTCGTCTATCGTCAAATCAAGCCCACCTGTGATATTCACAAGCACGCCTACAGCTCCGTTGATGGATATATTGTCGAGTAGGGGTGAGCAAATGGCCTGCTGGGCCGCATCCACCGCCCGGTCTTCCCCACTCGCACTTCCCGTACCCATCAATGCAGCACCACGATTCGACATAACGGTTCGGACATCGGCAAAGTCTACGTTAACTTCGCCCGTCACCGAGATCAGATCTGAAATTCCCTGGGTCGCGTGTAGAAGAACTTCATCGGCCTGTTTTAGCGCTTCACGGAACGTGGTGTCTCTCCCCACAACAGCCAACAACCGCTCATTTGGAACAACGATCATCGTGTCTACGGAAGATCTAAGCTCGCGCAAACCCATCTCCGCATGACGCATTCGCTTCTTACCCTCGAAGTGGAAAGGCCGTGTTACGATTGCGATGCAAAGCGCTCCCATCTCGCGGGCCATCTGTCCAATAACTGGTGCGGCACCAGTACCTGTGCCACCACCCATCCCGGCTGTCACAAAAACCAGATCTGCCCCGTCGATTGCAGCCCTTATTTCCTCTTCGCTCTCCGCAATAGCCTGGCGTCCAATCTCAGGACGCGCACCTGCGCCAAGACCCCGGGTGAGTTCTTTTCCAATCTGAATTTTTATGTGTGAGTTAGACTCCTGGAGTGCCTGGAGATCCGTGTTCACAGTTATGAACTCAACATTGTCGAGTTTCTCATCGATCATGCGATTCACGGCGTTACTGCCGGCGCCTCCCACACCAAGCACCTTCATACGCGCATTGCGCCCGATACTGTCGTCGAACTCGAATACCATTTCCACCTCCGCTCCCAGTTCCCCGTTCATAGTTCGAGTCGTTTGAAAACTAAACGTTCCTAACGATCAGTTACTAGAAAAACTCTCGCAGCCAACCTCCCAAGCGAGCAACTGCACGAGTTGCTCCCACTAACATACCACTGCGGCTTCGCGCCGCTCCAATCAAAGCTAACCCTACGGCCGTAGCATGGGCGGGCGTGGCAACGCTTTCTACAACACCAGCGATCCCTAACGATGGAGTTCCAATCCGCACGGGCATATTGAAAACTGCCCGGGCAAGCTCGTCTGTATCGGGCATCAAAACACCACCTCCCGAGAGCACGACACCCGCACCCAAACGGTCGAGAACGCCAGCTTCCTCTAGTTCTTCGTACACAAGACCCAAAATCTCGTCGAGACGCTGCTCAATAATATGTGCTAGTAACTCACGCGACACACGGCGACCAACCCTGTGCCCCGGCCCCGAGACATCGATCTGCTCCTTTGCATCGACCGCATCACGTCTTGCAGTTCCGAAACGATGCTTGAGGTGTGCTGCCTTTTCCTCAGTGACTCCCAGTCCTCTCGCAATATCACGCGTCACCACTGAGCCTCCCCACGGGAGCGTTGCAGCATGAAGCAAACAGTTCCTCTCATACACTAGAACGTCTGTGCTCGCACCCCCAACCTCTACCAAAGCGACACCTGTTTCCCGTTCAGCATCATTGAGCACGGCTTGTGCCGTTGCATACGGGGCCATCACTAATGCCTCAGGCCTATACCCACTTCGGTCGACAATCTTGGAAAAATCCCTCGATGCCGCAGAATCTGCCGTGACAATACACATATCTGATTCGAGTCGCGTCCCCGCCATCCCCACGGGATCCTCGATGCCGTTTCGTCCATCTATTAAATATTCCTGACACCATGCATGGATCATTTCACGCCCGGGAAGCGCCGGCACCGCCTGCCCAACCTCCTGAACACGTTTGACGTGTGCGGAGGTGACTTCATTGCCAGGCACGGCGACGACACCACGAGAGCGTGAGGTCTTTGTGTATGCGCCTGGAATGCTAATGTAGACAGTCTCGATTTCGCATCCCGCCATCGCTTCGGCTTGGCTAACGGCGGTACGGACGGCTTGGGTAGCCGCTTCTACGTTTGTGACGGCGGTCTTGTTTATGCCCTCTGCGCGTGCGGATCCGACCCCAAGGAGGGTCAGTGGCTCGTCGGGTTCTCGACCGATACGGGTATCAGCGATGACTGCACAGGTCTTGGTCGACCCAATGTCCACCCCAGCGATCCCCCCCACACCCTGTATCATCGCGCCTCCACTCTAGCTACTACAACTTGGCCTGCGAAGCGCGCATCCGCACGTGCAACCTTCGGATCATCAATTTGACCAAGAGCAATTGAGACCCGCCGCAGTGCGTTAACAGTGTTACCAGGCGGGAGAAACACCACTCCCACCTCAGCACTGGGAAGCATCAAAAATCGATATCCTCCGTTTACCGCGTGCGTCACTTCAGATACATGTGACACGAATTCAGGGTTAGCTCGATCTAACTGATCGAGAACAAACGCGAGTTTTCGAATAGCCCCATCCACGATCTGATCACCCTCTACTTCTATGAGCCCACCAATAATTGGCAAATCAAGTTGCGCCTTCGTCGCGTCCAACGGCAGGAGGAGTCCTTCGCCGTTAATGGGCCGGAGCTGAGGGGTCGCAATCAGCGCCACAGGTCGTTTTTCCACAACCACGACCTCAATTTCATCGCGCCGGTTGTGTCGGATTGTCACTTCGCGGACCATAGGGTGGGTCCGGACTCGGTTTTCCCAAGTCGTAGGATCATCCCATACGGAGGCACCTGGCTCGAGCGAGACCAACTTCTCGATTGCGTCTGTCGGAACATATCTCGTTCCTTGCACATGCATTTTGTCGACTTGAAATGCGGGCAAGGTGCTGAGCAATCGCGGCACCCAGACTGGAACCGTTAACCCCATTACCCCAAGCGTGCTTATTATGAAAATGCGTCGACGGGAGCGACGAGTGATTCCTTGAAGAAAGCGGATCATATGGCACCCACTGTGGCCAGACACTCAGGATCAAACCCCCAGAAATGAATTTCCGGCTCAAGCCAGAGGCCAAAATGCTCGCGCGCACGTCGTCGCGTTTCCGCCATGAGCCCGAGCACATCATCAGCTCGCGCACCCCCAAGATTTACAATGAAGTTAGAGTGTCGTTCCGCTATCTGAGCCCCACCGATCTTAGCTCCCCTCATTCCAACCTCATTCACGATCAGCCAAGCCGAAGGGTAAGGTGTGGGTGGGTTCTTCCAGGTTGACCCAATCGATGGGAGTTCGTACACCTGGTCACGAACCTTACGCTCGCGGAAACTCATATGCGCCTCTTTGATCGCAGCGATTTCTCCTTTTGGAGCAGAAAAACGCGCGGCCACGAACACCCAGTCATCAGGCACATCGACATGTCTATACGAAGGGGCTACTTCGGCCGGACTCATTCGAACAAGTTCACCCTCGGGAGTCATGAGTTCGGCCCACTCCACACAGTGCCATAGCCAATCGTCTCGAGAGCCTGCATTCATTCGGAGCCCTCCACCAATCGTACCTGGCACAGCTTCGAGAAAGTGGAAGCCGCGGAGGGCCAACCGTCTAGCCGTACCCGCCAGTGCCGGCAAGCGCGCGGCTGCCCCAGCCTCAATCGCCCCATTTTCCACACGCACGTAATCCAGTTCCCCCCTCAAAACCAAAACTGAGCAATCGAGTCCTCGGTCAGAGATCAGGACATTTGCCCCTGTACCCAAGATTTTGTACCCCGCATCACTTGCCTCTCGAAGCCCTTTTCTTAGTGCTTCGAGAGACTTGGGTCTGCAAAGTCGCTGGACAGGGCCACCGATCCGATAACGGGCCAGTGAGTCCAACGGAACGTCACTCTCCCATCGCATTGCCCGCCACTCGTTTTGCCACTCCGTGTGCTAGTGTAGTCACGTCCCCCGCACCCATGAACACTAGGACCGTAGGACTGTTCGGTTGAGAATCACTGAGCCTGTCGGCGCTTTCTCGATCGATTGCCGCAACACTTGGTCCCCCAAGGTCCACAATCAATTTTTCACTGACACCATCTATAGGCTTCTCACGCGCGGGGTAGACGGGAAGCACCCATGATTCGTCAGCCTCACCAAGTGCGACAGCAAATTCACCTGCAAAATCGCGAGTCCGGGTAAACAAGTGCGGCTGAAAAATCACATGTAGGTGGGCATCCGGGAATTCATCTCGAAGAGCTATTAGCGAGGCTGTAACCTCAGTCGGATGGTGTGCATAGTCATCGACAACCGTGAGATGCCCCCACGTTCCGAGAATCTCGAGCCTGCGGCCAGCGCCTGTGAACATTTCAAGACCGCGAACAATCGCGGCCGGGTCTCCGCCAAGGATGAGCGCCGCGGTGAATGCTGCGGCTGCATTCTGTTGATTATGGCGGCCCGGAACTCGCAGGTTGACTCGAACGGAACCAGCGGGCCAAATGAACTGACATGATGAGGATCCTAGCCGTTTCACCTGACACCACGCGTCTTCGGAAAATCCGTAGGACAGGCCAGACCCAATGGAAGTTGCGAGAGAACAAGCACCTTCGTCATCCGCACAATACACCAGTCCCATCTCGTCCTTAGAACGCTCGGCGAATTCGACAAACGCTCGGTAGACACCCTCAAAATCTCCGTAAATATCCAAGTGCTCGGATTCCAATGAACTAATGATCGCGAGTGTTGGATCAAGCTCAAGAAATGAACGATCATATTCATCCGCCTCAACTATGGCTGGACCAGAACCCGTACGTGCAAAACCACCCCACACAGGCATGTTTCCTCCAACTAAGACTACTGGATCTATCCCGGCTGACTCAGCCGCCTGGCCGGCCATACCTGTAATTGTCGTCTTTCCGTGTGTCCCTGCGACACCAACTAGCGTACGGTTGTTTAGCAATGCACCCAGCGCCCGGGCCCTCCGCATTACCGCTACACGATGCTTTTTAGCTGCAACAACTTCATCCGCATCGATTGAGACCGCAGAACTCCGAACAAGAAGATCTGCTACTCGAATGTGTGTCGGATCATGTCCCGTCTCGACCGAGATCCCGCGCTCGGCTAGATCCGCGAGTCCAGTGGTTCCGGCACTATCACAGCCGCTTACTACGAAACCTGCGTGCTGTAACAACACGCCTAACCCACGCATACCGGCTCCGGCAATACCCATTAGATGAATATGGCCACCTGTGTTGGGAAGGTCCGAAGAGCCAGCGAGACTTCGATCGTCCGTCATCGCTACGCTCATGCCATCTGCCGATCAAGGAGGGTCAACAAAGTCTCTGCGATATCTAACGAAGCATTGGGGGCCCCGCGCTCACGCGCAGCTTCGCTCATCCGATGTAGTCGAGACTCATCTGCCAGAAGCCCACAGCACAAATCCCATAGTTCGCCGGGAGCCAGATCAGATTCCTCACGTATCTCAGCCGCTCCGGCATCCGCAAGCGCACGGGCGTTGGCTGTTTGATGAGCGCCGGCTGCGGCTGGGAACGGTACGAGAACAGCCGGTCGCCCCGCACCGCACAATTCGGCTACGAACATTGCCCCCGACCGACTTAGAGCGAGTGTGACTCGGTCAAGCTGACGCCCTAAATTGTGGATGTAGGGGACAACCGTAATCCGATCAGCCCAAGGCAATGCGCGCACCCGTTCGCCGATATCCTCAGCATGATCCTGGCCAGTGACCCAAACGATTGAGCACCGGTCAGGCCAAGTCCGTGTTTGGGACACACCGGAGGTAGGCTCTATCTCAAAATCTCGATCTCGTCCGCTCGGCAGTTCTAGGCTTACATTCGACTCGGATCGGCAATCACGCGCCAACAGCTCAAGATCAACAAGAAATTTCTGATTGAGGCCACGGGCACCCTGGCTTCCTCCAACAACCAACAGGACCTTACCCGCAGGCCAGTCAAAGTCTATCTCTTTTGTATTAGGAGAAGAATCAACCTTTGATCCTGCGAGATCCAGCGCCACTGGGTTTCCAAAAACATGCACCTCGGTGTTCTTACCCACCCGAAGGGACCGTTCAGCCTCAACATACCCAAGATGAATTTGATCTACATAAGGGGCAAAAATCCGAGTGGTCAGTCCCGGCTCTGCATTCTGCTCCTGAAGAACCATCTTGCAACCACTTACTCGAGCCCACCCAAGCGCTGGCCCCGAAACATATCCGCCCGTACCCACTACAAGGTCCGGATTGAAATCGCGGAACGTCCTTTGTACCCCGGCGCAGATCGAAGGCAGTCTCGCGGCCAGTTTCCAGTTTCGCCACGGTCTCTCTCGATAGAGCGGCTGCATGGGTAACAGACGAAAGTCATATCCGACGCTAGGTAACACGCGTGCTTCAATGCCTCGTTGAGCGCCGAGGAAGAAACACTCGACCATAGGTTCGATTTTACACAGCGCGTTGGCCAGGTTCAGAGCGGGGTACAGGTGTCCACCCGTACCCCCACCAGCGAGAAGAATGCGTAGATTGTCCATGAGTCAGCGCACCCGCCCCACGTTCAAAAGAATCCCCGTACTTCCGAGCACAATAACTAGCCCCGTCCCCCCCGCACTGATAAAGGGAAGACTAACACCCGTCGTCGGAAGTACACCCATCGTAATCCCGATATGGGCAAAGGCTCCGAACGCAACAATTCCTGTGAGCCCCATAGCCAATAGCCGTCCGAATAAATCCGGAGCAGAGCGTGCGATCCGAAATCCCAACAGGGTCCATAGGAGAAAAAGTCCAATAACGATGATTCCTCCCAAAAATCCCCACTCTTCTGCGATGATCGGGTAGATGAAGTCGTTTTGTGCTTCAGGTAGGTAGAAGTGCTTCTGAACACTCTCGCCATATCCGACGCCCCAAATTCCTCCGGCCCCTATTGCGATCTCGGCTTGCTCGACCTGATAGCTTGCGCCAGATACGACGTTGCCATCTTGATTTCCGAACAAAACATTCCAAAAAGTAATGATGCGAGCTCGCTGATAGCTGTTGAGCCAGAGCGCGCTCCCAAGCAGCGGGATGGCAGCACCTGCTACCACCGCAAAGTGCCGGAGGGGAAAACCGGCTGCGAATAGCACGAGGATCGCGAGCGCTGCGGTGATTAGAGTGGCCGATAGGTGTGGCTCACTTACGATCAAAAAAAGTACTGGCCCGATTACTAGCAAGAACGGAAACATCCCATCCCGAAAACTCTGAAGCATCTCCTGCTTTCGAACAGCAAAGGCTGCAGTCCACATAACAACAGCAATTTTAGCCAGTTCAGACGGTTGAAACGTTATGGGTCCTAGCATTAGCCAGCGACGTGACCCGTTGCGCTCGGGCGCAATTTCGTTGGTCCAGGGTGAAATGAGGAGAAGAAGGAGCACTACCACAAGTCCGAGAATCACCCAGGAAATCCGCTGGTACAATCGATAGTCGATAAACGTTGCGATAAAAAGTGCTACTAGACCAACTAGCGCACGGCCGAGTTGATTCAGTGCGATAGAACTCCCAGGTATCCCTCTCTGTTCGGCTAGGACTGAACTCGCAGAGTAGACTGAAAGTAGTCCAAACACGACTAGGGTAAGTGTGACACCTAACAGCAGGTTTGGAACCCACGAAGACGGAACAAGGCGTGATTGAACCCTGGACCGATTCCAATCTAAGGCCAGGTCCTTCATGCCTCGTATTCCGAGTTCTCGCCGTACGCTGATTTTACGCAGCGCTCAAAACTGTGACCCCGTTCCTGGTAATTTGAGAACATGTCAAAACTTGAACAGGCAGGTGAAAAAAGGACGACGTCACCGGCTTGGGCTACTTCTCGCGCCAACTCAACAACCTGCTCCATTCCATGAGCAATTTCGATCGATACCACCCCACTTAGCTCGCGAACGATCTGAGGAGCCGCCTCGCCAAACGTGATGACCGAACGCGCTCGCTCCTGAAGAACTGGCACCAATGACGCATAACTTTCTCCCTTATGGCGACCTCCTAATACGGACACCACAGGTCGTTGAAATGCAGCGATGGCACACTTGGCCGCCGATACATTTGTTCCTTTTGAGTCATTAATCCAAAGAACTCTGTCATACTCTCCCACCCGTTGTAGGCGGTGAGGTAAACCGTCAAACGAGGCTAGACCAACCCCAACGGCTTCGCTTTCACAACCGGCGAGTGCCGCCGCGAGCCCAGCGAGGAGGCCATTCATAACATTGTGTTCCCCGACAAGTTGCAGTTCGTCAACGTTTATCCATGGCTCAGGGGCCGTGTCCAAATCGAGCCGCTGGACCAAGTGGCCCGTGTCATTGACGAACGCACCCAATTCTTCACGAACTGCAATCGATGCCACGTACTTTCGCCCAGGCACCGCGTCAGCCATGGCCAACACTTCAGCGTCGTTACCGTTAAGGACCCATTGACTGTCTTCATCTGCATTTAAAAACAGACGCGCCTTATCTGCGTGGTAACACTCGAGGGTCGGATACCGATCGAGGTGGTCAGTGGCAAGATTCAACAACACACCAATGGTAGGCCGGAAGCTTTCGACGTCGGCAAGCTGGAAAGAGCTTAGTTCGACGACAACCCAATCCGGTTGGTTTTCGAACATCGCAACTTCAGAAAGAGGGCGGCCGATATTGCCTGCAGTGATCGAATTGACCCCAGCCCGTTGCAAGAGGTGGCCACAAAGAGCTGTAGTAGTAGTCTTTCCGTTCGTCCCCGTAATACCTATGACGTGTGACTTCAGGTACCGGAACGCTATCTCGATTTCTGCGACGATTGGTACTGCCGCATCTTTAATAGCCCGCCGGATGTCGGCAGTTGGGGCAATCCCAGGGCTCGTAATCACCAGTCGCGAAGCAAGAATCCGATCTACATCATGGTGGCCTGCTTCGGCATCAATACCCTCAGCCGTAAGTCGTTTGACCGCATCGCGCTGAGTCGGCCCCTCGGATGCGTCACTGGCATACACTTCGGCTCCATGGGCATACGCTAGCCGTGCGGCTGCGACACCTGAAACGCCCAAACCTAGGACAGAGATTGGGTCGCCCGAGGAAAATAGGGAGAGACTATTCTCCGTGTTCATCAACGCACCTTGAGCGTCGCAAGACCAACTAGCGCGAAGATTATTCCGATAATATAAAACCGAATAACGACACGAGTCTCAGGCCAACCAAGCTTTTCAAAATGGTGGTGGAGCGGCGCCATCCTAAAAACGCGTCTTCCTTCTCCCCATCGCCATCTCGTGAACTTGAACCAGCTTGTTTGAACAATGACCGATAGGCCCTCGAGTACGAACACCCCACCCACGATCAGGAGCAAAAACTCCGCCTTTAGGAGAACAGCGACGGCACCGATCGCACCCCCTAGCGCCAATGAGCCGGTATCCCCCATGAATACCTGAGCCGGTGGCGCGTTGAACCAAAGGAATCCGATGGCAGCACCCGAGAGGGCAGCACAGAAAACAGCAAGTTCACCTGCTTCTGGAAGATAAAACAAACCTAAATATACCGACGTATCAATGCGTCCGATCGCGTACGCGAAAATCCCAAATGTAAGGGCGGCGATTGCACTGAGTCCGGTAGCAAGACCATCCAATCCATCAGTTAAATTCACCGTATTTGCGCTACCCGCGACAACTATGGCAACAAATATTGGAAACAAGGCCGGGATGATGACGATGCTCAAATCCTTAAAGAAGGGAAGCATCGTCTGACTTGGCTCATACTGGGAGAGCGGCGTCCAGAGTAAAAAAATACCCAGTACCAAGCCTAGAACAAATTGCCAAATTAACTTGTACCGTGCGATGAGCCCGCGAGATTCTCGACGGACGATCTTCAAATAATCGTCCATATACCCAATGGCGCCCATCCAAGTAGTGACTATCAGTGCGATCCAGATGTACGTGTTATCCAGTCGTGCCCAAAGCAACGTTGGTATTAGACATGAAATCAGGATGATCAGACCACCCATCGTGGGGGTCCCGGCTTTCTTAAGGTGGGTGGCAGGTCCTTCGGCACGAACTATTTGCCCCCACCCGCGTCGCGTCAGCCAGCTAATAACGCGTGGACCCACTATAAAGGCAGCAAGAAGAGCAGTAACCATAGCACTGGCTGCCCGGAACGAAATGTATTGGAAGACATTGAATAAGATGTGGTGGTCCGCAAGCGGGAACAGCAGGTTATAAAGCACTAAGCCTCCCCCCCAAAGCGAAGTTCGAGCCTTTCAATTACCCACTCGAGACCGGCTCCACGTGATCCCTTTACAAGCACCAGTTCATCTCCTTGAAGAGATTCAGTAAATTTTTCCCACGCAGCGTAGGGATCAGTCTCTTGAATGATTTGGACCTGTTCTGCGTGGGTATATTCGACCGCCGCAAAAAGACCAGTCGCCGCAATCACCTCAAAATCGGCTCGAAGTAGTTCGCGCAGAATATCTTCGTGTGCAGATGCTTCAAAGCATCCCAGTTCCAACATTGATCCCGCAAAAACAACGCGTCGCCGACCATCGAATACTTCCCGACACTGAGCAATTGCAGCACGAAAGGAATCAGGATTTGCATTGTAGCAATCGGCAAGAACCGCAAGTCCACCAATGGATCGCATCGACCCACGCATGCCGAGTGGTTTGTACTGCTCAAGTGCGTGTGCCACCACTTTCAGTGGTGTGCCTAACGCCTCGGCAAGTGCAGCAGCGATCAATGCGTCTCGCAAGTGATGTTCACCACCTACGGGAAGCGTTACATTTTGTCCGTTGCGCGTGAACTCAACCTCATTCGCCGTGACGTTGTATTCATCAGGTTGGTAGGTAGCCTGTGTTTCTATTCCAGCCACAATGGCATCCGGGCGCAGGGACGAGGCCGCAGTAGCAAGTATTCCAGGCTGATCGCCCACAACGAGAACACCCTCTTTTGATGTGCCACGAGCCAACTCCATCTTTTCCTTGAGTACTCCCTCCACATCCCCAAATTCATCTAAGTGTGCCTCCCCTACCGTCGTAATGATCGAATGGTCTGGGGCGGCGATACCCGTAAGACGCTTTACCTCGCCCGGTTCACTTGCTCCAATCTCGAGCACCCAGATATCAACATTTTCGGGTGCTCGAAGAATCGTCAGAGGGAGGCCTACCTGGCTGTTCAGATTGCCTGGAGTTCGGTATACGCTAGAAATTTCTCCGAGGATACAGGCCACCATCTCTTTTACTGTCGTCTTGCCAGAACTTCCGGTTATAGCCACAACGTGGACAGGTGTGTCACGCCGCACATGTGCGGCTAATGCTCGAAGGGCTTCCAGTGGATCAGACACACCGAAGTATTCAAGCGGAAGGCTTGGATCCTCTTGACCAGCCCGAACGATGGCGCCAGGTGCACCTTGACTCGCGGCGTGTGCAAGGAAGTCGACCCCTTCACATCTCTGACCCGAGAGAGCCACGAAAAGTTCCCCGGGCTGAAGACTGCGCGAATCGCAGGACGCGCCTCTGTATTCGCGATCGGTTGTGTCGCACTCGGGCAATTCGAGAGTGGCACGGATGACACTCGAGGTCATAACCCGAGGAGGCCCGACTTGGATCATTCGGACATCCCCGGACCACCTAGAATTTCTGCCACTATCCTTCCCTCATCGAAAGGCCGATACTCATCACCGACGATCTGATAAGTCTCATGACCTTTTCCGAGGAGAACCACGGCATCGAGGTGGCCCGCTTCTCCCACGGCATACTCAATGGCCTCATATCGATCTGGCACGATCGTGTAGGAACTGGGATCTAAGCCAGTGACCATCTGGTAGCATATTTCCTCCGGATCTTCGGAGCGTGGATTATCGCTGGTAACTATTGCCACATCGGAAAGGCGGGTCAGAATCTGCCCCATGATTGGTCGTTTCCCAACATCTCGATCTCCACCACACCCAAGGAGAGCAATCACTCGTCCCGGGACAATTTCACGGAGTGTAGAAAGCGCCCGTTCGCAGGAATCCGGATTGTGCGCGTAGTCGCGAATTACTAATACCGGATCTCGTGTCAGAACCTCCATACGTCCGGGGACGGGCGGCGCCGATGATAAACGCTCGACAATACGGTCGAGGGGCATCCCTAGACCGATTGCTACGGTTGCGGCAGCCAGGGCGTTTTGAACGTTAAATTCGGCCGGAAATGGCAGGGTAAGCGTCAGATCTTCATCCAAGGCACAGAGACGAAACGTGGAGCTGTCTGCCGACAACGACAGATCAGAAACGCTAACAACAGACTTGGATTCGAGGCCATACCGCAGAGTGGTTGCATTGTCGGGAGCAACACCACTCCATGCAGGTTCATCGTTGTTGACCACGCATATGCCATCAGTTTTTAAAAGGCTAGTAAGACGAAGCTTGGCAGCGCGGTAAGATTCAAGATCTGAATGATAGTCGAGGTGTTCACGGCTGAAGCTCGTATATGCTATCGCATCGAAAAGGAGACCATCGGTTCGGTGTTGGTCGAGCGCGTGTGAAGAAACTTCAAGTGCGACTGATACGACCCCACTATCTCGCAGCGCCGCAAGCGTATTTACAAGTTCGATCGGGTCGGGGGTTGTGAGAGTGGTCGGACCGAGTTTGCCGTCAATCGAGACTGTCCCCAAAGTACCAAGCGCGACTGTAGGTGATTCGTCGGATAGAATCCAACGGACCAACCAAGCCGTCGTCGATTTTCCGTTCGTCCCGGTAATTCCGACCAGTCGCAAGTTGTCGCTAGGGTCCCCAACGAAAAGTGAAGCGAGGTGGGCAACACTGACATGCGCATCCGTCACAACAATTTGAGGAAGGGGAACATCCACCACACGCTCAACGACTGCCGCCACAGCTCCCGCCTGTTTGGCGGTACCAACAAACGTGTGCCCATCAACTTTTGTGCCGGGGATTGCACAAAACAGATCCCCAGACTCTACGGTTCTCGAATCCGACTGCAAAGTGGAGAAGCACGAGGGAGGAGCACCGTGCCAGCGCGGTCGCATACCCCTATGGGCCAACCGCTGTTCGACGTGCTCGCTAGTTATGATCTTCTGCGGCACGGGCCGCCCTGTCCGGGACGACTCCAGGATCGATCGTTGACGGTCAGGCAAACGCTGCACGGGATCGGGCCTGGCACTGGCGTAACCGATCCTCACACGCCCGAAGAAGAAATGCAACCGCACTTGGCTGGAAACGGGCCATCACGCCACCCCTCACCCAAATGGTTACATCCGCCAATAACGTAGTCTCGACCTTGCAGTCCGGAATCCCGCCTCCGTTAGAGTTTTTCGTCACTCCGAACCGGAGCTTTCCGTCACCGGTCGGATACGCGAACCGCTACTTCAACACAACCTTGTCCCCTTCCGTTAGCCAGCTCCCCGCTGACGGAATCTGTGCAGTCACCACTTCACTCCCCTTCCACTCGACACGAAAACCAAGCTCATGTAACCGCGCCACTGCAGACCGTGCTGACAGCCCGGTCAGGTCAGGTAAGGGGACCGTACGCAATTTTTTGATCTGGTCTTTCACATCTGTTGCAAAGATGACCGTAGGCTCATGGTTTTCACTAACTTTACGACCATCCCACTTGAAGGGACGCGCATTCGATACAAGTAACCCCGGATCGATCTCAACTCCGTGTGTTGCGAGAGCAGCCTGCAGGGTTGCTTGACTCGTGGGGGCTGCAATCGCTCCCCCATAGTAGGCCTCTCCGCTTGGATCTTCGAGCCGCGTCAGGATCGCTACACTTGGATCGTCCGCAGGGGCAAACCCCACAAACAAGGCACGGTATCTTCCCAGCGCGTAGCTGCCCCCCTCGGCGAGTCGTGCTGTTCCAGTCTTCCCTGCCACTGCAAAACTCGCCATCTGAGCCAGGGATCCGGTTCCATCGCTTACCACTTCTGCGAGTACGTCGACCAGAGCCGTAGCAACCTCCGCTGACACCACTCGACGAACCTCTCGAGGTTCAAACTGTTCTACAACTTGGCCACTTTCATCCTGAATTTCCTTCACCAACATGGGTTGCATAAGCACACCATCGTTAGCAAGAGCACCATATGCAGCAACAAGTTGGAGTGACGAGGTTGAAATTTCATACCCGATTGCGTGAGAGGCTGCACTCACAGAGGTCCAGGATTCGGGTCGAGTAAGACGACCGGAAGATTCAGCGAGATGTCCGATTTGTGTCCGCATACCGAAACCGAAGTCCCGCAAATATCGGTGCTGCAGAGCAGCACTTAGTCGCTGCGAGAGCTTCGCCGCACCAACGTTGCTCGACTGGGCGATGACCTCGCGGACTGAAAGTGTGTCATAACCATGGACGTCACGGATCGTGCGTCGTCCCGTCGTTAAGACCCCCCCTTCAACGTCGATGATCTCGTTGAGATCTACTAGCCCTTCATTAAGAAGTGATGCGAGAAGAAACGGTTTGACGGTAGACCCTGGTTCGTATGGCTCCACAAACGCGGGGATCTGGCCGGGTGGTGTCTCGTGGCGTTCACTAGCAACTGCTAGTAACTCGCCAGTGCGCGGGTCAAGTAAAACAATATCGCCAGACTTTGCACCAGTCTGCTCTATCGCTCGCTGGAGTTCGTTTTCCGCGATCCTCTGGAGGTCACTGTCGATCGTGAGAACCACAGTGTGACCGGGACGTGCTTCAATAACTTGACCACGAGGTAGTTGGTGGAGATTTCCAAGACCGTCGCGTCGAACCTCGACTCGTCCAGGTTGTCCAACAAGCAGATTGTTAAAAGCCCTCTCAAGGCCGGTCCGGCCGTGACCTTCGGCATCGATACTACCAATCATCCGTCTCGCTAGGTGGCCATTGGGATACACTCGCGCCGAATGGCTATCAAATCCAACTCCCGCACCGAGATTTCGTTCAAGAGTCAAACGTTCTTCGTCGCTGATACGAGTAGCTAGGAGAGGCCACTGACCTGATTTTGCCGCGAGCGCGGCACGGTGACGGGCAGGGGCAACATCAACAACTCCGGCCACTGTTTCAAGCGCCTCTTCTCGCCCCACGGCCAGCGCATCCACATCCATGTAAACTTTGTGGCGAGTATCATGTGCAACGAGCACTTTACCGTTGCGATCAATAATGCGACCGCGGGTGACGGGTAAGACCTGGAATTCCCTAGTTTGTCCGTCCCGAACGGCGACGTACTCTGCCCCGTGGACGATCTGTAGCTGCCCAAGCCGAATGGCGTAAAGCAATGCAAGAACCGTTACACTGATAGTGAGTAAGCGATGACGACGACCATAGGACGATGAGACAACCTCGACCTTTCCATACTCCTGGCCTGCCCCATTTTGGATTCCAAACCGCGTCATCGCTGCCCCTTCAGTTCTAAGGCTCCATTATCATTTCGATCGAAATCAACGTTCTCTTCAACCCGCACCAACTCGGCGTCTACCGCTCGCCGAAGTCCTAGTGTAGCCGCGACAACCTCCATCCGAGCCAAATCGGTTAACGAATCAACTCGTGCGCGCTCTGCCACGATGTGATCGGAGAATATCTGAGCATTCTCTCCAAGCATTTTAAGCTCACTCGACAAACCACGACCTTCCTCATCCAGGCGAACCACGACCACCAAGGAGGCTGTGAATGCCACCACCGAGAGGCCCGGCGCTAACCACCGAATGAGCGTACGCTTACGGATCCTCCGAATCCGACCTTCGTCTCTGCCTAGTTTTTTAAGTTTTCCCACACTCTGAGCCTTGCACTTCGTGCCCGAGGATTCCGAGCCACTTCATTTTTCGTGGGGCGCAAGGGCTTTCGTGTTATGGTCCGCCCTAGCGGCTCACCTCTGCATCGACACTCCGGAAATCCCGGAGGACAAACACAACTCGCAGACCATTCACGGAACGCCTGTTTCACTATCCTGTCCTCAAGTGAATGGTAAGAGAGGACAACAAATCGCCCTCCCTGCCCTAAGCGATTCCGAACCTGCACAAGTCCTTCACTCAGAGCAGCGAGCTCGTCATTAACCGTCATTCTGACGGCTTGGAAAAGCCTGGCCTTCTCTTTCTCCGAAGCGTGACGCCCCAGCACCGCTGTTAAAGCGGCAACGAGGTCATCACTGGTACGGAAGGGCCGAATCCTCCTCCTCCTCACCACCTCACGCGAGAGCGCCCGCCATCTACGCTCTTCCCCTTCGCGGAAGACTCGGCCCAACTCGTTTTTATCGCTCGTATTCAGTAAATCGGCCGCGGGTTCTCCATCGTCGGTTGTCCCGCCCATACGCATCCGCAACGATGTGCCCGAACGGAAAGAAAACCCGCGAGCCGGTGTATCTATCTGGTGAGAGGAAACACCTAAGTCGAACAACGCCCCTGCCAGATTCTGTATTTGGTCCGTCTCATCGAGACGACCGATGTCTCTAAAATTTGCCAATATCAGTCGAGCCCGCTCTCCAAAGGCGTCCAGCTTTGCAGCCGCAGCCGCGATAGCCTCTGGATCCTGATCAATTCCGATCACCCGCGCAGCCGGTTCGGCTTCGAGAAGCCGGACCGCATGCCCCGCACCGCCGATCGTCGCATCGAGGAAGAGTCCTCCGCGTCTAAGACGCAGCATCTGAAGCACTTCATCCAGCATTGCTGGCGTGTGCTCAAAACTCTCCTCTGTCACGCTATCGGCTGCCTCACCTGCCCCACCGCACGGGGATCGGAACTTTTTTAGGCAAACACGCCGTCAATAAGTTGATCAAACTCGTTGTCGATCAACTTCGTCATCTCCTCAAACCTCTGTGGATCCCAGATCTCAATGTGGTTAATTGCCCCCACCATCATCACTTCTGTCTCGAGCGAAACGATCTTTCGCATCTTCTCCGAGATTAGGATTCGACCCTGCTTGTCCGGTATAACCTCAACCGCTTTTGCCGTGACGCGGAGCACCTGGTTTCTAAGTTCCGGTCGACGTTCAGACATCTCGCGTAATTTGACCTGAACCTCACCCCAAGCCTCGTCCGGGTAGAGTGATAAAGCGTCGGGTTGCGTCTGGATCAAGACGAACGATTCCCCTTCCCGCCCCCTGCGATAGGGCGCGGGCAGACTTACTCGACCCTTGGGGTCGAGTTGATGTCGATAACTTCCTAGGAAGCCAGCCATTTGCCTTGTTCATTAGTCCGGGTTGCCCCTCCCAGAACGTCCCGATTCCACCCACCGTTGCCACAATACGCCCAATATCGATGGGAGTCAACCCCACTTTACCCCACTTTATACAAAAAAAGGGGGTGATTTTAAGTGACAGAGAGAGTTGAAAAAGGGACTATCCTTAAAAAAGGCCCGGTGTTTCACACCGGGCCTTTTTTATTTTGCGCCCTCTTAACGGAGGGAAATCACCGCATTCACCTTTGACAGGCTTTCGCGATAATCTGTTCTTGCCGGTAGAGTTGGACATCGACGGCTTCTCGTATTTGTCCTTGACTACCGGCTTCATAACTCCCCGCTTGAGCCAAGTGGGGCCCAACGGCCTGGAATGCGTTCAGGGCACTTTGTGCTGGCCCGCAGGCCTCTGCGTCTTCGTTACCGCTGTCGATCGCCGTTGCCCGCTGAAAATAGCCATACCCAATGAAAAAGTGGATTCGACTCGCGGTCTCCGTTGACTCAGCGAACTCAGCCGCGACAGTAAACACGCTGATAGCCTGAGTATAACGGCCAGATGTGAAGTGATCATTGTAGGCTTGGCTAAACAGCTGATCGGCAATTGCATTTGTATCGCCACCATTCGCGACTGCTGTCCGATAGTCAGCAATGGCTCCTTCGGTATCACCGGCAAGCAATTTGAACCGGGCGAGCCGTTCAGATCCATTCTGTATGTTCGGATCATACTCGAGTGCACGCTGAAACTCGGCTGCTGCTTCATCGTAACGTTCTAGCCTTCCGTACACTTGGGAGCGCGCAGAATAAAGATCCGAGAGGAGCGACTCTTTTGAAACTCCCGAATCCTCAGAATCTTCGCCACCTTCATTACTTGAAGGGTTTTCAACCGATGCGATCGCACGATCTGAGGCTGCTAAGGCGCCCGGATAGTCTTCGATAAGCAGGTATCCTGTCGTGATATTCGAGAGAACCGAAGGATCGACGCTGGCACCCTCTAGCGCGACCACTTTCTCCAATGCATCGACAGCGGTTCGAATCGCCTCAGCATCTGTGACCTCACCATCCGTCTGACCCGCGGCAATTGCTATCCCGCCAAGATATTTCAGCAGTTCGACGTTGTCTGGTGCCCGAGTTACCCCATCTTCCAAGATCTGCAGGGCTTCAGCATGGCCACCCGCCGCCGCTAGCTCGTAAGCAATATTGAGTCGAACGCTAATATCGTCTGGTTGGAAATTTAAATATTGCCGGTAGTAATCAAGAGATGCATCCTTATTGCCCATCTGTGCGTGCGTATATGCAACCGCCTGCAGTGCTTCGGTGTTAGAATTTTCGGTCGCGACTACTCGCTCGAGGTCTTCAGATGCGGAACCCCACGATTCCGCTACCATGTGAGTCCGACCCCTGAGGTAGTAGGCTCGATTGCTGCCCGGACTTAGTTCAAGCGCCTTATTACAGTTATTCAGCGCATCCTGCACGAGTTCGGAAGCGAGGTAATCAGCGCAGAACGCGAGCGAGCGCCCATACTCGACCCCCGTCCCAAGTTGAGTCATAACTTCTTCCGCTGCCGCCTCGTGTTGACGGTCATCAGCTACGGTGAAAGGATCAATGGGGAGTTCATCGCCGGTCCGCGGGTCGATGAAATCGACGTCGACATTAACCCTCTCACCATCCTGCTGCGCCGTCCCAACCATAACTAAGCTACCCCCTAATACCTGGGCTAACTGCCGCCAGTCTATGTGGGACATATTTTCATCGTCGAGATCATAGTCATCAAGCGCATCCTCGACATCACCTTCGTCGAGCGCTGAGTATCCCGCAAAAACCTGGAGTGCATCTCGAACTTCATCGGCAATCCGTTCACCAAACCGTCGATCGAGTGGCTCCACCACCGAAACAGGTGCGACTAGGATCGTAAGACCATCCTGTGCCACTACCCGATCGGGTGAAAAACCGAATAAAGACGTGACGAACACAATCGCCGCTGTCAGCAAAAAGATGTTGCGTGATCTTCTCATCGATTACCTCGAACCGTTGTTTCCACTCAGAATTTCTCTCGGACGCACTGTCGCCCCCGAACATAGCTCTTCGGAACAGTCTGCACATGTTGAGGGCAATGTTTTGTCTAACGTGACGAGCCACTCAACGCAAGATAGAAAGCGTCTACAAGTCTGTACATGCATCTGGAGCAAGTGTGAATTTACGACTAAATGTAGCGAAGGGTGAAATCACACCCGTTCTCATTTTGGCGACATTAATCATTCAGATTCAGCGAAACCAGCGACGGCTAGGCGTCCTGCGATCCAACTCAGGAACCTCCACGTATACCGGAGGCACCATAGTGGGAGTTTCATCATTAAGAATCCGCTCAGGATTCTCACTCATGAGCGTTCGAAGGACTCTTCGCTCTTCTTCTCCACCACGGTCAATGAGATTCAGAGCGGAAAGTAGTCCAGGCCTCCCGCGAGCATGGAAATCGCTGGCCAAACACGAGACCCACCCGAGTCGAAGGAGTTCTTGGGCCACGTACTGTGGCTCTGGTCCATACGAACCGAAAAGCGATCGAGCATTAACCTGCAACAACGTACCCTGCCGAAACCATTCCTCTACACGGTTCCATGCGCTCGATACACCGGCATAGCGTTCGGTGTGCGCGAGCACCGGAATCCAACCAGCTTCATGAACCGCGAGTAGCTGGTTTTCAGCAAAGGGGGGGACCCTAAATGAAGCAAACTCAACCAACGCATACCGGCTTCCCGCAAGGCGAAGTCTCGGTTCCGACAGATCGAGCGTGGGAGCATCTAGCTTAAACTCGCAGCCGCGCTCGATCGTAATCTCTAGAGAATCTTCGGATGCTGCCGTTGCAAGTTTTTCGTAGGCCCGGTCGAACCGTTCAAATTGGTCTGTTTCGTGGGCTGATCGTTCCAGGAGAGAGGCTTGAAAATGAGGCGTCGCAACAACCCGCCTTACCCCTTCTTTGATCAAGACTCGCAGAGCTGTGAGTGCTTCTCCTAAATTCTGTGCACCGTCATCCACTCCAGGCATTATATGGGTGTGGATGTCTGTAATGGGGACTGTAAACGAGTCTTTATTCATTCCCTCGTCACCTCGGGCACACTCGACAAATGATGATCATGTATCCGCCCCCAGCTTACCTTGGACGCAATCTACGAAACGCCCGAACACGAAATCAGCCACCGATTGAATCACCCCTCCCCTTCCAAATGAGGAGAGTTTCCCCATGAGGCTGACTGTCTGGGATACCGACACACGGGTCCCACCTTCGTTAAGCTCCGTAAGATTACTGATCATAATCAATTTTACATGACCGGTGCCACGATCATCTTTGCCTTCTCCCGAAATAACAACGTGATATCGGTCCGCATCCAGTTCATCAAAATGGATTACCCCCTGGAATAGTGTCCCAATCGGACCCAGCTTCATGTTAATTTCACCACGAAATGTGCGATCATCGATGGCAGTTATTAGTCGAGCACCAGGAAGGCATTGGACAATGCATTCAGGATCAGTAAGAAAGTCCCACACCTTGGCAATAGGCTGAGGTACTGTAAACGTCTTTTCGATCTCGATTGGCAATTAAGTTCTCCTGGAGCCGTTGAGATCTCCTTGGGCCCCTCGACTAACATTCCCGCAGAGAACAGTATATTGAGGTTCGTGATACCCAATAAGAGTATTTGTTTGAGCAGAAGCTGAGATTGAAGCGCAGCCGTCGCAACCTGTACAGCACACTTTCAGTATTCGACCGACTGGGACAGTCTAACACTATAATTATAGAGAGAGATCCTAGAGTTGCGTACCGAGATTCAACAAATCGTCGAGGGGTTAAGGGAGGTGGGCTATGTTGCGGATCAGCCCATCGCTACAGCGGTCCATCTTGCACTGGCACTTGAGAAGCCGTTGCTGGTGGAAGGTGCGGCAGGTGTCGGCAAAACAGAAATTGCCAAGGCTTTATCAAAATGGTTGGATGCGGAGTTAATCCGGCTCCAATGCTATGAGGGGCTCGATCTACCAACTGCCGTGTACGAGTGGAATTATCAGAAGCAACTCCTTCGGATCCGACTTCAAGAGAATGGTGTGGACCATGAGACATTGGAAGCAACCATCTTCGGACCCGAATTTCTGCTCGAACGGCCATTATTACGAGCCATACGGAGTGATGAACCTCCTGTACTCCTCATTGATGAGATCGACCGTGCGGATGAGGAGTTCGAAGCATTTCTTCTAGAGTTGCTATCCGACTTCCAGATTTCAATACCCGAGCTAGGCACACTTCAAGCAAAGAACCGACCAGTAATCGTGTTGACTTCTAATGGAACTCGCGAACTTTCAGACGCGCTTCGCAGACGATGTCTATACCTCTGGATTGATTACCCGGACCCGGGAAAAGAACTCGCTATCCTAAACCTTCGATTGCCCGGTATAGTCGCAACCCGAGCAGCCGAAGCGGTTCAACTCTCGCAGCGACTGAGGGGGGAGCGACTCTCCAAACCACCGGGGGTTGCAGAAACCATAGATTTTGCAGCAGCACTTGACACTCTAGACGATGGAGCACTCGTTCCAGAAACAGCTCGAGCTGCTCTAGGAACACTAATAAAAGATGCTCAAGACCTCGCTCAACTTACGGGCCAGCGTTTGGAAGAGATTCTCGCACCAAGAGATGACCTAGAGGGAGAGACCCCCACCAAATGATCACTCCGTCACGCGTGGCCTTGCTTTGCAGGTCGCTGCGGGCGGCTGGACTACCTTGTGCTCTACACGAATCGACGACTGGGCTAGAAGCTCTCTCATTTCTAGACACTGACGATCCCGAGGAAGTTCGACTTGGTCTCCGTGGGACATTCTGTGCTTCACACGGTGAACTCACCATCTTCGATAGTTGTTTCTGGTCTTGGTGGACTGAAATGCACGAAAACACCGAACCTTCTAGCCTTATGCCTGATGTCCCAGAGTGGCCCGATGCCGATACTATCCACTCAAACCTCCTTTCGGACACAAGAGCTTGGGACGCTGAAACAAAGTTAGATGAAACCGAATCAGGCCAAGAGAACGAATTGTCCGGGACTGGATACAGTCCGGTCGACAAGTTAGCACAAAGATCGTTTGCTACTCTTGCCGAAGAGGATCTCCGCGAAATCGACGCATGGATAGATCGGTTAATGTTCACGCTTTCGGCGCGCAGGAGTCGCCGCCTCGAGCGGGGCGGTATACGGGGACCGATCGACATTCGACACACACTCAAAAATTCCACTCGTTACGATGGCGAATTGCTTCGTCTCGAGAGGCGACGACGACGCATGGATCCTCCCGATATCGTGACACTGTGTGATGTTAGCGGTTCAATGGAACGCTATAGCCGTTTCCTCCTTCGGTTCTTACTTGGATGCGGTCGAACACGAGAAATCCAAACGTTTGCCTTTAGCACACGACTAACCCACCTGACTCCATGGCTTGCGAACACTGACGTAGATCTAGCTCTCACCGAACTACGGGCACGAGGCTGGTCGAGTGGGACGCGGATCGGAGACTGTCTCACGACATTCGTTCAGCAATACGGGACACGGATGCTTCGAAAGCGAACCGTCGTAATCATACTTTCTGACGGACTTGACCAAGGTGAGATGGAGCCACTAGAGACAGCCATGCGCACAATTAAGAAACGGACGAGGCGAGTGATCTGGCTAAACCCACTCCTTGAAAGTTCTCGCTATGCACCTGAAGCCCGAGGAATGAGAACAGCCCTTCCCTTCATAGACACCTTCCAACCCGGCCACAGTCTCCAAGCACTAGAAAAGCTTCCACGACTACTTCGCTTGTGAATTAGGGGAAAGAAGACCTATACCCGCTGGGAAACGGGCATTTCAAGAGCAGCTTCGAAGAAATCCACAGCTAGTGGCGGCGGTAGCCCGAGACCCTTCCGGTCTCGGGCATAGCCTAACTAGCCACGCGGCAAAAACCCGCTGGAGAGTCCAACTAAGACATTAGAATGGACTCCACACCGCCACTCTTGGGCTCATCATTCTACTTCAATAACAGGGTGATTACATTTTGTATCTTACAAATCCCTGCTTCTGCTTAGTTGCGAACCCGATCTTTAAGACCTTTTCCAGCCTTGAACGTTGGGACGGTCATAGCTGAAATATGGATCGCTTGCCCGGTCTGTGGGTTACGCCCCATGCGCGCCTTACGATCACGCGTGCCAAACGTACCAAACCCCGTCACCGTGAAACTACGACCCGCATCTAACTCGCCTGCGATGATTCCATGTCCAGCATCAGTCGAGAAAATGCAATCGATTACATCGCGCGCCCCGGCTTTGCTCATGCCTGTCTTGTCTGCGAGCTTGGCCGCGAAGTCATCCTTCGTCATCCTTGATCCTCCCGTTCAATGGTAAGACGAACAATTAATGCGATGGCAGCCATTATCTGAGTCCGTCCCTAGGAAGGCAAGTCCCAAAACCGCTGTTTATCCAAGAACCACGCGGGATTCTGCAGTTTTCCACCCCATACTACGGAACAATAAAACAGCTAAACTATTATTAAATAATAAGTTATAGAGTTTGAGATACAATTTAACGCGAGAATCGCATGCTACGTTGTTCTGAGACCTATCGGCCACTCAGCCCCATTTTACGTGGGTTTTACGGCATTTTGACACTACGACAGATCGCCCTAAACCAACCATGCGAACACATCTGAAGAGTCGACATAGAACTTCCCCAGACGGAGTCAAAAGCTGAAGTGAACGGATGAAACCACAACGATGAAACGATGAAGAACTGGCCGGATCGAGCCCAAGAGATAACCCGATCCGGCGCAGAAAAACCAGCAGAACTCGTCTATAGTCTCAGTGTGCGTCTGCTTCGAATTGGACACGGTGCATTTTAACGCCAACCATACCGAACACAATCTTCCCAATTCGACCAAGTAGCATGGTGGGCAATGCGGTCGGAATTATGAACCGGCCGAGTGGTCCCATGAAATCACCGAGTGCCATACGCAAAACTCCAAAGACTCCCACATAAACGGCGAAGATAAGGAGGAGCCCTAAAAACTGCCTTCCGCCGGACGAGCCTTCCTCAGCGTCGTACATGCCACCGAAGAATATCGCCGCAACAATCCAGAACAATGAGATCGGAACAAGCCACTCGATCATGAAGCCTCCGTACGATAATCCCAAAAGTGAAATTGAAGAGCCAATTTAGGCTAACTCGAATGTTCATCGAAAGTACCGCCGAAAGTAAGCAAATTCTCGCCGAACAACAGGTGTATCTCAGTATGAAATGTCTGCGGAAGCAGTCTGACAAGTTTCAATCGATAAGGTGCAGAGTGCCCGCCCCACCAAATAAGACCTATACCATCTCAGCTACTTCACCTGACGAGAAGAGTATCACCTGGTGTGATGCGGACAGTTCTAAAGACTAGCCTGCCTCTATTTCTCCAGAACGAACTCTGATTGGACTCGACCGCTCTGGATTCTTTCCTACCGTTTTCCCCGCGTAGAAAGCACGAATCCGATCCATATCTGCGTGAATATCACCGGTAGGCATGAACGAATCTCCAATACCACCCACCCGTCTCTGGTAGTCGACAAACCCAAGAACGATAGGAACTCCAGCGCCATAAGCGATCCAATAAAAGCCGCTGCGCCAGAACTCTTTTCGACTGCGGGTCCCCTCTGGTGAGATCACAATGGAAAGCTCTTGCTCACGATTGAACCACTCCACGGTCTGTGCAACGAAATCATGGGTCTCATTTCGGTCCAAGGAGATACCACCGAGACGCCGCATAAGACCACCAAACGGCCAACGGAAAATCGTATGCTTACCAACCCATCGCGCCGGAATTGATAGGCTCCAAAATGCGAGGAGTGCAAGCGGGAAGTCCCAGTTCGACGTATGAGGAGCACCGATTAGAACCGCTCTGTGGCTAGGAAGCTCACCCACCATCCGCCACCCAATCAGTTTGAGAATCCCTCGAGAAATCAACTTCATGTCGGTGACAGCCTCACGGGACTCGAAACTCAGTTTCGGCAAGGCTCCAATCGCACCGCGTCCCAGTTAGCGATGGAGTACGATGCTCAGCCATGGTCACGCCATCGATCTGAATTTCGACGAGTACCGAGCGAGGAGGGCAACCGGCAGCGGTCGCCCTCAGCCACAAGCGACGTCCTGGGTCAACTCCCAGTTCATAATCCCAGTCTCCCGTGATGTCCCTAGCCCGAAGCGTACCCAAATCATCGGTATACGTCACCCGACACTCATCACTAATGTTGCAGGAAACAAAATAAACTGCTTCGTGAAGGTATTCGTGGCCAAGGTCTTCCGAGGTCAAGTCGACCCGGGCTGTAGTACAAGCGCTCCCCACTGCAACCATAACTAGTGCGATTGCTCTGCAGACCAGGCCATAGTTCAAATATTTACGAATGATGGAAGAACCCCTGTCTTCCCCTCTCCGAGGCCGCAAATCGATCATCAGAAATAAATTAAGGTGTCTATCACATCATCTCGAGCTCGCTTGCCGTCCGATCGATCCCGGCACGCGCTCGATCTACCAGTTCGTCAATTTCTCCACGTGTAATCGATAATGGCGGGCTTGTGCACAACACGTCTCGCATAGCCCGAAATATGACACCTTCATCGTACATATTTTCATGACAAAGGGACCCGACTGTACCCATTGGGTCGAATAGTTCACGGGTCTCTTTATCCTTTACTAGTTCAATCGCAGCTATGAGCCCCACACCCCGCACCTCACCCACGAGTGGGTGATCCTCTAAATCCCGCAAACGCTTCTGAAAGTAGGGGCCAGTGTCTTCGCGCACGCGCTCGATCAACCCTTCTTCCTTCATTATACGGAGGTTTTCAAGAGCTACAGCAGCCGATACGGGGTGGCCAGAATAAGTATATCCGTGTGGGATCACCCCTCCCTCAGACAGGACCCCATAGACTTCATCTGTCATGAGAATCCCTGAGATCGGGGCATAAGCGGAACTCAACCCCTTGGCGATAGTCATAAAGTCAGCCTCAATATTGAACTTCTCCGCCCCAAACCATTCTCCAGTGCGACCAAATCCAGTGATGACCTCATCGCAGACGAGAAGCACATCATACTTTCGGCAGGTGCGTTGAATCTCTGGCCAATAGTTGTCTGGTGGAACGATCACACCACCAGCACCTTGGATGGGTTCACCCACGAACGCAGCAACATTATCGGGACCGATTTCGAGAATTTTATCTTCAACCGCACGTGCGGCACGAAGTCCCATATCCTCCGGAGACTCGCCCTGCTCTCCCATCGCGTACCAGTAGGGTGGCATCACGTGTACAAAGCCTGGCAGTGGAAGATCGCCAACTGCATGCATGCCCTCGAACCCACCCAGGCTAGCAGCCGCCATGGTGCTACCGTGATACGCATACGTGCGGCTAATGAAGGTCTTCTTAGTTGGGCGCTCTTTTATGTCCCAGTACCGCCTAACCAAACGCACCATTGTATCATTCGCTTCCGAGCCAGAACTAGAGAAAAACGCATGTCCGAGTGACCCCGGTGCCAGATTGGCCAGCACGCTCGCTAGTTCAATCGTCGGAACGGGAGCTGAACGAAAAAAAGTGTTGTAATAGGGAAGCCGCGTCATCTGATCGTAGGCAGCCCTAGCAAGTTCCTCTCTTCCGTAGCCGAGGTTCACGCACCACAGTCCAGCCATCGCATCGAGGATCTCGCGACCATCTGAGTCCATGAGATATCGGCCTTCGGCGCCTACGATTACTCGGGTCCCTTTCTCTTTTACCTGCTGCGGGTCCACGAATGGGTGCACATGGTGGTTACGATCAAGTTCCTGCCACTCTTCGGTACTAAGGGGTGTGTTTCCCGTACCAGATATCGTCGGGGACGAAGAATTCACTTGTGGAGCTCCTTTACCGATCGTTTGGATTCGCAAGCGTCAGCGCCGCGTGCAACAAGACATTTGCACCCGCTTCCGCTTGCTCGAATGTAATACTCTCAGATTCATTGTGGCTCACACCATTCTTACACGGCACGAAGATCATCCCGGTTGGCGCCACATCAGCGGTATGTACTGAATCATGCCCTGCTCCTGCCATAAGTTCCAACGTCGAGTAGCCTAGACCGTCAGCCGCTTCGCTAATCGCGCTAAGACACCGATCAGAAAACTGGATCGGAACAGATGCCCAAACTGTCTTGAGATCCCATTTGGCATTACGCAATGCGCAAGCAGCAGCGACTTCCTCTTTCACGCAAGCCTCAAGCGCATCAAGCCCATCGTTGCGCGGGTGTCGAATGTCGACCGTAAGTGTGACTTCACCAGGTACAGTGTTTCGAGAAGCAGGTTTGGTTGAGATGACGCCAAATGTGAGTCGCCCGTCTGGCAAAAACTCACCTTCGACACGATGATACATTGAGACAAGTGCAGACCCTAAGACCGCCACCGGGTCCGTGCGCCGAGCCATAGGGGTAGGCCCAGCGTGAGTCTCCTCTCCCCGAATGGTCAGGTCAAACCAACGGGTCCCCTGTACACCCGTAACGACACCAATGTCACAACCACGTTCCTCCAGAATTGGGCCCTGTTCAATATGCAACTCAAGGGCTGCACCCAAGCAATGTTTTCCAATAGGATGTGGGCCCCGATAACCAATCTCGTCGATGGCATCCGCTACAGTAATGCCATCAGGATCGACAGATGCCATTGCATCCTCGATGCTGAACCGGCCCGAAAACACACCTGACCCCATCATGGCCGGAGGAAATCGGGCTCCTTCCTCATTGGTCCAGTTCACGATTTCGATGGGGGCTGGAGTTATTACCTCATGATCATTCAATGTTTCAACGGCTTCAAGTGCAGCAAGAACGCCGAGGGGACCATCGAACCTGCCGCCTGTAGGTTGGCTGTCGAGATGACTACCGAGCAAAACCGGAAGAAGCCTAGCATCGGTTCCTTCACGACGGGCGAACATGTTTCCTATACCGTCGATCGACACCACAAGGCCAATTTGTTCCGCTTGTCCTTGGAACCAATCTCTTGCACGACTGTCCGTGGCACTTAAAGCCAATCGGTGAACACCACCAGCCGGGGTCGCTCCAATCAGAGCCAACTCTTCAAGCCGCGCCCAAAGGCGATCCCCGTTGATTCGTAATTCAGAGTTGAGAACTCGAGTGTTTGGCATTCTGACTATTGGTTCTGGCCAAGAAGTCCATATGCTTGCCCAATGTGTTTATCGATCAAAATCTAAATGGGCGAAGAGGGATTTGAACCCCCGACTTCCTGCTTGTAAGGCAGGCGCTCTAAACCAGGCTGAGCTATTCGCCCTTTTTTGATATATGTACAAACTATCCGTCTAGGGCTTCAAATCGAATACTGCAAACAGAAAGAGAGGCCGCCGGGTAAGGTTACCCAACGGCCTCTCTTTACTTTCAAGACGCGATTAACGCCCTGCGTTCAACTTCAGTCGCTGGCTAACGAACGATTAGTTGGCTCAGCTTCGCACGTTGTAAGGCTTCGCGCTTCAGCTCAAGCTGTCCCATTGTGAAGGTCGCTCGTTCAATCGCATTGTCGAGGCTTCCTGGAACAATAAGCGGCGGTGTAGGATCACCAGCCTCCGTCCCAGCTCCACCACCAAAGGTGTAGACTGAACGCTGAAGCACTTCAAGGTCCACAGCCGGGATCGGGAAGTGTAGCCCCGTCCCTGCCGGGAGGATGTCGAACCGGCGTCCATGCCAGAACTCCAGTCCCCCGCTCTCTCCGTAGATCTCTTCAAAGTGTTCATAAATGAGTGCATCTCGGAGTTTCCCGCAGCGGCCCTGTGTATCGTACCGCATACGTGGTACGCAATTGGCACCACCCGGCACGTCTGAAGTCGCGTTACTCGGCGCGTCCGGCAGACCTGCCGCTGTACGCGTTTGGTTTACGATTCGGGCTGTTTCCGCGTAGTTACCCGTGCGATAGGCCGCTTCGGCCTCGTACAACCTGAGTTCGCGTGGGATAATCTCGTGAATATCGCCGAAATAGCAGAACGAACAGCTCGACATGTACGCGTCATGGCGCATATCGCCGTAATGCGACTGCCGGTACGTACCGCGTTCAGGACGGAATATGATCGTTCCATTGTAACGGTGCAGTCCAGGTGGGTGATCGTCGTCCGTAAACCCGGTACGCGCACCCACTACACCGTTATCGTTCGTTGCCGGGTACCGCAGATCCGGCGTCGAGATTTTTACAGGCATTCGCTGTTGCATCGGAACCTGCAACCAAGCCTGGTACTGACCGGTTACGTCAGCCATTCCAGCCCAATCCATATGCATCCGATGCCAAGTGCCATTTTCTGTCATTAGGCTCTTCATGCCATCCCACCAAGGATGGTCTCCCGAGGCGTCCTCACCTGTGATTGTGAGTTCTTGCAGCCCGTTCTGAGAGTCACTAATGACTTGCGCCCAATCAACCGTGGCAGCCTCCGCACCGGTACGCGGTGCGTTCGCTCGGCAACGTGCCTTCATGGTGACCATAAGGTCCGCCAGCTGGGTGTTAGTCAGCGCGTTCCCATTAATCCAGCCAGTCTCAAGCGTAAAGGATGTGGCACGAGCTAATGCAATAGTCTCATCGAACTTCGCCAACGCCTGAGTTATCATGGAGGTGTAGGGCACCGTCTCCAGTTCGCCACCGAGATCGGTCGTCTCGTCGACGTAAAACGCCTGGTCGTATAGCAACCCTAAGTAACAATAGGCCATCGCCTGACTAAACTTGGCGAAGACGGTAGCTCGGCCATTTCGCTCACCGCCAGCACCGATCTCAAGACCCGCCTCTATAGCGCGAAGCCCATCCGATGCCGCCGAAATCGCAGCATAACTATCCGTCCAACCCACCTCGAACACATATGAGGACCCATACGCACTCTGGTTCGGGTAAGGTTCTCTCGGCATACGACCGAGGTCGTTCATACCCATATTACCCCACGATGCCGCATGACGACTCGACATGTGGTTCAACGCGAAATTCGCGGTCCGCCAATGATGTTGTATACCCCAGATCTGTTGGTAGGCGCTCGAAATCAGCGTCTCTACGTCATCTGGACCTGCCAATGCACGCGCTCGGTCAGGCTCATTCGGGTTCGTGACCTCTAGATCGCAACCCGAAAAGCCGACCATGAGCGCCAGCGCAAAGGCCGGGAATGTTAGCTTCCTGTTCATGATCTTGTCTCCGTGGTTCATATGCAATTTCTCTATTCACACCCGAGAGCGGCCGCCCCTAAGGACAGCCGCTCAAGCGGATGCGAGGTCAGAAAACGATTTCGGCCGCGAATGTGAACGTTCGGAAATTCGGATATCCAAAGCTGTCCACTCGGTTAATCGTCGCGGAGCCTAAGTCCCCTCCGTCGTTACCGACTTCAGGGTCGTAACCTCGGTAATTGGTAACAGTGATCAGGTTACGGCCGATCGCATTAACTGTGAGGCGATCAATCGCACCACCGAATAGGCTTTCTATGAAGCTGTCCGGCAGCGTATAACCGAGAGAGATCTCACGCAGCTTCATGTAGTCGCCCTGTTCCATCCAATGTGAGTTACTGAGACCCACCCCATAGAGGAAGGACGTATAGCCTACCGGCTTCTGGGTTTCCTTCGGCTTGCGGAACTGATCTGCATCTTCGCAGCGAAGTTCTCGGCACGCCCAGCGAGCCGTACCATTCCACGTCTGGTGACCCACCGTCGCATCGATCAAGGAATTCAAAGAGAAGCCCTTGTAACGGAAGTTCGTCGAAAACGATGCGCTCCAGTCGGGGGTCGTATTCCCCATGGGTAGCCGTTGAACGATGTCACACTCACTCTGGAAACGATCAGGGTGTTTCGCCACACATACTGGCGAGTAGTCCTGTACCCCAATCGGGTTACCCCAAGCGTACGACTTAGTCCCATCAGAAGTGGCAACTGTGACTGACGTGCCCCAGAGGCTCTTCGAGAAACCCTCTGTGTAGGCGTTGCCTTCACCCACAGGAACGAGCCTACCTTCGTCGTTGACGCCGAAGTTTGCTGCACAGTCCGCCGCACTAATCCCAATTGGCGCTAAATCAGCACAGGTCGTCGCAAGCGGCGAGCCCCAGAACTCACCCAACGGGCGCCCCTCGGCGACGAAGTAGTTACCGACCCGGTAGGGCGGCACGTCGAGACGAGTGATGATCTGCTGGGTGCGGTCCCAACCAACTCGGAACTGCAAACCCGTGTCGCGAGTATCAATCGCTGAATACCTGAGCGAGATCTCATGTGTCTCCGCTTCAATCGCACCAGCATTCTGCCACTGACTCGAGAAGCCCACGAAAGCTGGCTGCGGAA
>CAJWLK010000003.1 GCA_913043255.1 uncultured Gemmatimonadota bacterium | reverse complement strand
ACGCTTCGGCGGAGGAAGGAACCAGGATCGATTCTGACCCGTAAGCTGTGGCGACGGGGCAGGCAGGACGACGCACGGTGAAGACATGGAAGAAACTGAAATTGTAAAAGAAGCATTTGATGACTTCTACGAAGATAGAGAGTAAAGATGAATCGACCTTTACAACTCTAAGCAACCAAGCGTGTTCGATTCATGTAGACCGTGCGCGGCTCCCAACTACTTGAGTACGCCTCTAAAGTTCCAGCCAGATGAAAAGCTTACGTCATAGGCAGTTTCAAGAATCCACCTAGCTATTTCTTCATGAGGCAGCAGTGCGAGGCCCTCTGAATAATTGAGTCCGGCGAGAACTTCTCGATACGGCCCAAAACCCGAAAGACGCATTGGGAGAACTAGCACTCGACGACCGGACTCATTTTCCTCTGATACGTACCTTTGAATTTCCTGCTCGGCCGTTATCCGCTTGGATGGCCAATCTTCTCGCAAAGTAGCAATCTGAACATCTGCATAACCACCCTGGGCAACCCGTTCGGCAGCACCTCTCATCGATTCCAAGAGTTTGTTGTTCTCGTCCTCGTCACCCATTCCGTGTGCGATAATCAATACGCTTTCTTCAGAGGGAGACAAGCTCAATGAGGCAGCTCGCTCAAGCATGATTTTCCCAGCGTATTCTGACTCTATAAGTCCATTGAGATGCGTAGCGACCACTTGGGTATGTTGAATTTTCTGTCGCGCTTCCGGGTTACTCGCTCCTGGCCCCATAAGTACCCATGATTCGGGCGGGGTGCCTGAAAGACCCAGGAGAAATTTGGTCTGGTCTAAGAATGAATCGCCTGAGAGAAAGAGCCGTACTACCGCCACGTGAGTGACCCCCTCACTGAGAAGCGATTTTAAGCCGGTCCGAAGTGAGGAAGGATCGGCCATTCCATACGCTACTGAGACAGGCATCTCTTCATCCAGAAGTCCAATAGCCTCTTCGACTGAGGAGTTCCAATGTCGATCACCTCCGTGGGCCATAACCAGGGCACCGAGTCTCTGGTTGTGGCCTGCGTCTATCGAAGACGTAGGGTTCACGGGCGGGAGGTTAGAGCATCCTGCCAAAATCAAGAGCGTGATTACAGGAAATGCTAAACGCATTGACCGGACTAAGTGATGGATTAAGAGAATAAGATTTAGCCTAATCTGACTAGCAGTTCCCACCTGAGCAGAAGTGTACGGTATCTATGACCGGCGGATCAATTGGAATGTGGGCGGGATTCGCTACCACTGCTATGATCCGATGTGGGCCGGGGGCAAGCCCCTCGATCGTACGCTCTGTACTGCCATCACCTTGATGGATTATTTGCGGGTTCCCTTGAGGGATCATCTCGTTTAATGGGGTAAGATCAACATCGACATATAGATGGTGGTGCCCAGTGCCCGGAACGGGCGGTGTGATTGAGACAATCTCAATTCCCGAAGTTTGGAGTGTAACGGTCACATCAGTGCCAACCGTAGCACCTTCTTCAGGGCTAACAATCTGGACAGTAGCTGAAGGCTGCGTGGAAACATCCGGCGCATCGTTTGGATCAGCGTCAACTTGTTCCCCACCTCCACATCCGACGCTAGTAAACACAAACGTGCAGACAACGATATTCGAGATTGTACGATGCATAGGACCTCCGAAATGAACCGACCAGGCCAAGAACTAACACACGTCAGATTATACCATACACACAGGTTAGCGCGAGATCCATAAGCAGCTTGACTGTTTGCTCACTAATCCATCTCTAGTTAATTCGAGGGGCAAATTAAAAAAAGCGCCACAGCGAAACTCTTACGATGGATTGACCACCAGAAACATTAAAAGTTGGAAAACAAAGCTATAACATGAAGATAGGCCAAAAACATAAGGCTAGAACCTGGGTGGTCAACACGTCGACAATGCGACTCATTGGCTGGTTCCTACTCCTGGCGGCTCCCGCTACTGTTTCCGCACAGGATTCTGAACCAACCACTTCGTCACCAGCATGCATTGCCTCCGACTCCATCCATGACGGGCTCGCACGCATCGCTCGCCGAGTAGGTGGAGAAGTTGGGTTCTCCGCCCTCCATTACGAATCGGGGCTCCAGATCTCATTTAACGGTGATCGGAGATTCCCCATGGCGAGCGTTTCAAAAGTACCGATGGCCCTCGAATTTCTGCGACGAGTTGACGCGGGTGAAATTGACCTCACTGAAACTATAGTTGTTACGCCACAAGATTTCCGTCCAGGCCACAGTCCACTCGCTGGTTGGCGCACCCGGTCCGTTCGGCGGACCGTAGACAGCTTATTCTCGCTCATGCTTCGATCGTCAGATAACACTGCAACGGATGTGATCCTCAACATGTCGGGAGGCCCAAAAGCCGCGACGCGCCGTGTTCACGAGCTCGGGGTTTCAGGCGTGGAAGTAGACCGATCAGAAGCACGGACCTTTGCAGATCTCGTCGGACTGTCAGATACAATTCCAGAAAGCAAACTGTCCCGATATCAGTATTTTCGAATGCGAGACGCACTACCTCAGGCGTACCGCGATGCAGCACGCGAACGCTACGGCATGGACCCGAAGGACACTGCAACGCCAGACGGGATGACCGACTTATTGGCGAAGATCCATGAGGGTAAGGGTCTGAGTCGGGACTCTAGGGCAAGAATCCTTGAAGTGATGAGACTGACGAAGTCAGGCCGGGCGCGGCTCCGAGGATTGCTCCCATCGTCGATCGAAGTGGCCCATAAAACTGGCACCATGGCTGGTGCGATCAATGATGTTGGGATCATTTCACTACCAAACGGCGGTGGGCATTTGATTGTGTCCGCGTTCGTGAACACGTTGCGCAGAACAACTTGGCGCCGAGAGCGAACCATAGCCGAAATGACACGTTTCGTATTCGACATTTTTACAGAGAGCTTTGTTAGCCGCGAAGGTGCCATAACGGACAGTCATATATCTTCTTGCATGGATGACAGGTAGAGTCTGCTCTTGACCTGACACTTGTCGGACGACATTAACGCACATACCACGTACTAAAATTAGATTTGAATCTTAGGCAGGTCGATCTGAAGAGAACTTTATATATATTCAAACGTGGCGACTGTAACTTCTCATACTAGCTGTCGCTACGACCACCTCTGCAATATCAAGGGTACAGCATCCTGCGGAGGAGTTTGAAACGTGAACGAACCTCGTATCTTGTAGGCGATTTTGGTGTCCGGGGCCGTTTAAAATATTCTTCCCGGAGCATAGAAAGGAATTAGGTTCAGGTGAAACGACGAGTCTTTCTGACTAACGTGTGCTCGTTCATCGCAGTGTTCGGTTGCTCAAGCGATGGTCCAACGGGAAACAACCCGCCACCACCACCGCCGCCTCCATCTACGCCACCGCCTGCTGCGGATGTGGTATTTAAGATTGAGGATGACGCGTTTGTGGACCCTGCAGGAAATCGGAATTCTGATGCAACCGTCACGATCAATGCTGGCCAGACAGTCCGATGGGACCAAACCGGATCGAATGTTCATACCGTAACTTCAACGAGTGAACCCTCAGGCGCATCATCATTCGACAGCGGGAATCTTAGTAACGGACAGTACTTCACCCTCACATTGACAACTACGGGCACTTATGTGTTCTACTGCACCCTCCACCCATCTACCATGAAGGACTCCACGATCATCGTACAGTAAAGGATCGAGTAAAGAGGCGTGTCCACTGTGGGCCGGAGCCCCGGTCAAGACCTGTCGAGCAACTGTACTTCAAAGAAATCTAACTCGCATCGAAGTGCATATTTGTAATTGAATCTGATTTGAGGAGTATCTTGCGCCAGCTCATCAAGTAGGTGCTCAAGGTTGGTTGCTAAACCAGCAAATTCATCACTCGCATACGTCTCAACCCAATCTCGGTATGGGCCCGGCGTATGACCGGGTGAAGCCAACTGCTGGCCAAGCCAAGCATAGAGCCTCATGCAAGGTGTCATTGCAGCAATAATCTCACTCGTACTACCGGTCCAAGCTGTTCGAAGCAGGAAATCGGTATAAACACTAGTGGTAGGATTGGGCTGGACTTCATCAAGATCGATGTCTAATTCGGTTGCATATTTTCTGTGAAGTTCGAGTTCCTCTAATACACCGCCCATAAGTTTGTGCAGTCGGCGAACCAAATCGACCGGTTCGATTTTAACTGCTGCGAGCGCATAGGCACTGAAGAACGCTCGTAGAAAAAACGCATCTTGCTCCACATAACGCCTGAACACCGAGGCTTTCAAGCTCCCGTTACCAAGCCCAACGACAAAGGGAAGAGCTAAGCATTCACGGGCGATATCTTCATGGTCTCGCCACAAAGTGGCGTGCAGCGGATCAGGCAAGTAGGGCTCCGATCGCCTCTGGTGGAGCTTGCAACTGGAAGCGAGGAATCGGCCCTTTGAAGATTGAGCCGTCTTGCCGCCGATAGTGATAGTACCCCTCCATGTGCCCGGACGGCCCGCGGAGGACACAAAAGCTTTGATACGTATGTTCTCCGCCGGGTCCTAGCGTTGGCGACTCACCAACGACTCCTTCCCCTTCGACCTCATGATCGCCCGCAACTAAATCATGGATACGCCAATGCCGCCAAAATAATTGTGCCGTTTCATCTCCCACATTTTGGATGTGCACGTGATATACAAACACGTAACGCCAGGCGGCCGGATCTGAATGCTCAACCGCGTAGTGGGTATCGACTGTCACCTTCATTTGATCCGTCATAACCGGGGGCGATTCGTTCTTCGAAGAAGACGTGTCAGTCAAGAACACCAACCTTTTGGGGGTCACAGGTAAACACAGATGGCCGGTTTAAACTAGGAAAAAGATTGCTACTATGGCCAGACTTACGCGCTAAAAAGCACGCCATTATACCATGGTATTCCTTGCTGAACCTTGCGCCCGCAGTGCCGTTTGCCCCAGAGTAACTGGTCAGTTGATCTAATACGGCCCAGGAGGCTCTTAATACTACGCTCCAGGGGGCTCTCAGTACCTACAATGGAGGGATGCATGGACTCGAAGCACAACCTCTCACGACGGCGGTTCATGGGTGGGACAGCAGCGGCGTTAGGCTATCTTGGCCTGAAGCCCGGATCAGCTATGGGGGCATCGCTTCCAAGGCCACCCAAGGATCTCGCCTCCCTTCAAGAACGCGACGACTATGATTCTCTCATCAAGCTTTCGTCCAATGAAAACCCCTGGGGACCATCCCCTGCAATGTGGGAGGCAATGGACAGCGCGCGGAAATATTCAAACCGTTACGGTTATCCAGACGCAAATATCCAAGAGAAACTTGCCGAACATCATGGCGTTCAACCCGAGAATATTCTACTAGGCGCAGGCTCCGGAGAAACACTCAGAGTCGCCGGACATGCATTCTTAGGACACAATAAGAAAGTCATAGGGGTCGAGCCGACATATCTCACAGTCTACCAGGTGGCCTCAGGCATTGATGCAGACGTAATTGCACTCCCGCTTGATTCGGATTACCGGCAGAACATGGATGATACGATCAAGCTCACCAAGCGTCATTACCGTGATGTCGGAATGGTTTATATTTGCAATCCAAACAATCCGACCGGCATAGTTGTCAATTCAGACGATATCCGGGCATTGCTCGATGAAATCCCTGTGGACATCCCAGTTCTCATCGATGAAGCCTATCATCACTATATCCAGGATCCAGCCTATGCGACCTCGGTCCCATATGTAGCAGAAGGGCGCCCTGTGCTAGTCGCTCGAACATTTTCCAAGATCTATGGGATGGCTGGTATGCGGCTTGGTTATGGGATCGCACCAGCAGATATGATAGAACACATGCGCACGTACACCACCGGAAGCGTAAACGCACTCGTCAAATGGGGGGGAGCTGCAGCACTCGCGGATACCGAGTATGAGCGCTGGGTGAAGGATACAACCATAAGATTGCGTGAGAGGACCATAACTGCGGTCCGAGACATGGGCTTCAACGTGCTGCCGTCGGAAACCAACTTTTTCATGGTTCATACAGGCCGCCCTGCAGCGGAGGTGCGCGCTGAGTTCCGGAAGCGTGGCATCATGGTCGGCCGTGATTTCCCACCCATGCTCGACCATCTGCGCGTCTCGATCTCAACTGAAGAGGATATGGATCGCTTCCTGGAGGTCTGGAAGGAGATCTTCCCTGAAGGTGTGGCTGCCGGAGGCTAGTTTCCCGAAACGGCTAAGTTCGTCCCATAGCGGAAGCCCATGCTAAAAGAGCCCTCCCCCAGTAACAAGGGGAGGGCTCTTCGCCAACGGCACGTGAAGAGGATCCTGTTGGGAGGCACTCTGACCGGCTTGGGGTCCGGCCTCATCTGGTCAACCTTTATAAACTTAGTGTCCCGTGATCAGTTGTTTAATGGTCAAGAATTCATGGTATCGCTAACCGTACCATTCCTGGTAGGGTTGGTCGTTTGGAAAAGCGTTAGCATTCAAAAATGGGTTCTAATTTTGATTGGTTATTTAACTCTCGCGGTGCCCCTGCTCGGGATAGGTATTGGTGGTGCTAATACGCTTCAGATGACGTTTGGTGGTGCGATTGGTGGCCTTGTCTGGGCAATCCCCTTTGCCCTCTACAATCACGTTATCAATCGTGGGGCGTAGATGCCTAATACTCGGACTTGTCTTGGCTGGACTACCTTACCAGCACACACGTTTACATGGTCAGAATGTGTCAATCGGCCTCAAGGGTGGAACCACTCTAAGTGATGTAAGCTCGAGCCAGTTCGAGTTTGGACGAGCCGGTCAGAGAACTGCATTCTCTGGTGGGATGTTTCTGGCACTAACGGGACTAAACCAAGTTTCGTTTCAACCCGAACTTCTCTACTCGCAAAAGGGAATCTCGATACTCGGGGAGGGCGGAAGTGCGACTGCAGCGCTCGACTACCTCAACCTTCCGCTTCTCGTCAAAGTGTCGTTGTCGGAAGACGCAAATAAAATTCGCCCAAGCGTGTTCGCAGGGAGCTTCGTCGCCTTCGAAATAAACTGTTCCCTTTCAGGTAACATCTCGACCCTCAATGCAGATGACGGATGTCAAGCGTTGTTGGAGAGACGAGGGAAAATGGATGCCGGGTTCGTGATTGGAGCAGCTGTCGACATTGGCTTAGCTGACCGTTTTTTCTTTACCTTTGACGTACGCTATGACCGTGGACTGTTGAACCTTCGTTGGGAAGATGGGGGCGATCGACTACAGTCACGGGCTTGGTCATTCATGGGTGGTGTGGGCGTACTGCTCGGTCAGTGAACTGCCCTACTGTGGTCGCTTCTCGCCCGAGGTCACGTACAATGGCAAGTAATTCTCGAGTGGCGGTAGTCCGCACACCGAATGGGGCGTGAAAACGCACGGAGCATTATAGGCGCGGTTAAAGTCAATGATCGTCCGTCCGTTCGCATCGGCTAAGGGTACTGTCATATACCGGCCACCAGGATACGTCTGTGAGATAGCAGTCGAGTCCCACATCATCACGAAATAACGCGTACTTTCAGCACCAGCAACAGCAATCAAACGATGCTCTTCACCGTTGATATCGAAAACTAACTCGCCGGGTGTTTCATACTCGAGTGAACCACTCGTCACGTCGGCGACCGGAAGAACCCGCGGTTCAGGATAGGGCTCAAAATAAGCCGGCACACGCCACTGTACATTTAGGGGGAATGTTTCCGGGAGCACGAATGTCTCTCGCTGTGGGTGGGCCTCATCCCACACGCGGAGCCAAAGCCGATCCGTACCCGGCTCGGCATGAATTCTCATCCCAAGTGTTCCTAATGAAACCTGGGTTACGTTTTCTGAGCGATCGTTACCAAGCATTACTGGTTCCGTAACAATCGATCCATCTTCGAATCGAAAACCCGATTCAGCCGCAGCCTCTAATCGAACATCTTGACCCGACCGGTGAAGGGTCCCGGCCAAGGACGGGACGTCTCCCGAAGGAAGGACGATAGGCAATCCAGGATCTGATCCTAACTCCGTGGACCCCTGAGATAGTTGCCAGAGCCCAGTCCACAGCACCGGTCCAGAAGGAGGAGTGACAAGCCGATCACGCCGATCCTGTCTCCACTCTCCGTGCTCCGTCGAGAATTGCTCAAACGATACTGGCGGGGGCCAGGCTCCGTCCGAACAACTTACTAAAACCAGAATGGCGAGTGCGACTCGCAGAACTTGGGAAGACACCCAACAAAGGTGTGATTCGATATGCGGTCGGGCAATGGAAGGCACCTTTAAAACAAATCTGCTGCTTCTACACGAACCAAAAGGCGTTCAAGTTTGGCTTACGGGACTAAGGGTGGCGATCGTCCGATCTCATAGCCCTCGGGAGGATCAAGCCCCATTATTGACTCTAGATGGACAGTACCATGTGCGGGACATGGATCCGATGATAAAGTTAAGAACAGGATCTGGTTGACACGCCGTGAACCGCAATGGCGCGTTTCTGATCCGATTATAGTTCATAATAGGAGATTCAAGATGGCCTGGACTCGTTTTCCTCTTATCACCTTAATCCTTCTGATAGGTATAACTAGATCAGCAGCTGGCCAGGAGATAAAGCGGTCAGCATACCATGATTATCAGATTGAAACGGTCGTTGAAGGGCTTCAGCAGCCATGGTCTATAGCGTTTCTGCCCGACGGGGACATGCTTGTAACCGAAAAGCCGGGGCGACTGCGCATTGTTCGAAATGGCATCCTGTTACCGGATCCAGTTGCCGGTATCCCGACGGTCCAATCAGGGGGTCAAGCTGGACTCTTAGACGTCGTACCACACCCAGATTTCGCTTCGAATCGACTACTGTATCTGAGCTACTCTAAACCGAGCGACAACTCTGAATCAACAACAGCGGTTATTCGCGGCCGATTCGAGAACGGGGAACTCACAAACAGAGAAGAGATTTTCCTGGCTGTGTCACAAGGCCGAGGACACTACGGGTCCCGCCTCGCGTTCGATAAGGAAAAGTATTTGTTCATTACAGTAGGAGATCGACAAGCTCCCCCGCGCGGCGATTTAGAAGCGCACCCTGCACAAGACGTGTCCACCCATCATGGGACAGTAAACCGATTACATGACGACGGGCGCATTCCGATCGACAACCCGTTTGTCGACACGCCTGGAGCACAACCCGAGATTTGGAGCTATGGACACCGAAACCCACAGGGACTCGTCATCCACCCGGAGACGGGCGAAGTCTGGATCAACGAGCATGGGCCACAGGGTGGCGATGAGTTAAACCTCATTCATCAAGGTAACAACTACGGATGGCCGGTGGTTGGCTATGGTGTGAATTACGGAAGTGGTACGACCATCCATGAGGGGACAATCCGCGAAGGGGTGGAACCTCCGAAGCACTTTTGGGTTCCTTCTATCGCGACTTCTGGCCTGATGGTGTACACAGGAGACCGCTTCCCGGAATGGCAAGGAAACGTCTTTGTAGGTGGTATGCGAGGCGAACAACTCGCGCGTCTTGTACTTGATGGCGATGAGGTCACAAGGGAAGAGACTCTCGTTCAAGACCTAGGACGAATCCGAGATGTCCGACAGGGGCCAGACGGACTAATTTACTTGGCCATCGATGGTCGAGGAGCTCAGCGAACCCCTATTGTTCGTCTCCGGCCGGCCGATGCTGATAGGTAGCAGGCCTAGCGCGAGCACTCCAGCTTCGGCTCGACGCGACACCAGTTTTCGATTACGAATCTCAGCTAAGATGATCCGATGTTAGCAACTCGCTTCGTATAGGCTTCGGATAGCAACTGCGTCACAGGACCGGGAGTTCCATCCCCTACGGTTCGTCCATCTATCTCTACCGTTGGACGAACCTCTGTGGTCGTACCCGTGAAGAAAATCTCACTCGCCGCATAAAGTTCATTCACTGTGAATGAACGCTCTTTCATGGGAAGATCGAACTCCTTAGCAAGCTCGATGACAAAATCTCTAGTGACACCGTGGAGTATGTGATTGGTCGCGGGTGAAGTGATGATCACACCATCAAGCACCGCAAACACGTTGTTGTGAGTACCCTCCATGACCATGCCATCGCGGATGAAAATCGCATCCTCTACATTCGCAACCACGGCCGATTGTTGAGCAAGCACGTTAGGCAATAAGCCTGTGCTTTTGATATTCGCCCTACCCCAGCGCTGATCCGGGACAGTGATAGCCGCATAACCCTCGGCCCAGCGATTTGGCGTGGCTCGCGCGAGCTTTTTGGCGAAGGCGTAAACAGTTGGCGATACACGCTTTGTAGGGAACGCATGTGTCCGCGGAGCTACACCCCGTGTCACCTGCATGTAGAAAAGTGAAAACTCCACATCCGTCAGATTGTTCCTGTCGACAAGCTGTTCTGATACCCCGTCCAACTCCCTTACATCGAATTCGATTCCAATCGCAGTCAGGCCGCTCGCAAGACGTGACATATGCTGCTCAGGAAGAAAGCACTTGCCAGAATAGACGGGCACGGCTTCGTAAACAGCGTCGGCAAAAAGAAAAGCTCGGTCCTCGACCGACACCATAGCCTCGCCGATCGGGATATATTCACCATTTAAGTAGATAATACTGATGACACTACTCCTCCGCTGAGTGTGTGAGGACGCTAAACGCTACCAACAACTGCTGCAAGCACTACATGTGAACAGTTCATTCTCAAGCAAAACGCAAACTCACATAGTGCTCCGCGATTCACTTTCGGTTCAACACACGTCTGTTCTCGGGACTGTCCAGGTCCTTATTCTCACCTTGAGCAGAGAGAACGCATCACATAGGGTCACGGATTGATTGCCACACCAAAATCTCGCGGAACACAAATGACCAGGATATCACGAGCAAACCGACGCGAATTTCTTAAGCAGCTTGGGAGTGCTGGGCTTGTTTTGTCCTGCCCGGTTCGGATCTTTGCTCAAGAGTCTCTTCCGACGAGAGCTATCCCAGGAACGACAGAGAATCTCCCCGTTATTGGATTAGGCTCAACCAAACCGGTCCTCGAGATTCCTACGAATGGCCCGGAAGCGGTAGCAGAGGTAATCCAGATGCTTCTCGCACATGGGGGGCGTGTAGTCGACACATCTCCGCGAAATGAGGATATAGATCGTGAGTTCGGTCACATTCTCCAGGAGCCCAAGGTACAAAACCAAATCTTCCTTGCGACCAAGATCAACACACCAGACCTAGAGACTGGTGTCGCACAAATGCGGCAGACCCAGCGACTATTCGGTCGTCGAACGATGGATTTGGTCCAGATCGAAAGCCTGAGAGGGCTTGAAGGCCACTGGAGAAATCTTCGCCAATGGAAAGATACGGGCGAAGCGCGCTACATCGGGGTTACCGTTTCAAATTACAGCAACCATGAACGCCTAGAAGCGTTCATGAAAAGAGAGCCGCTCGATTTCATCCATGTGAACTATTCGGTGATGGAACCCCTCGCAGAAGAGCGTTTGTTGCCGCTAGCTCAGGATCGCGGGATGGGCGTTTTGGTCAATAGACCATTTATGAATGGCGCCTACTTTGGCCGAGTAAACGGACAGATGTTGCCAGATTGGACATCCGAGTTCGATTGCGAAAGTTGGGCACAATTCTCACTCAAGTACATCTTGGCGCACCCTGCGGTAACGTGTGTTTTGACGGAGACAACAAATCCAATGCACATGGAAGAAAACATTCGGGCCGCCTTCAAACGTTTGCCGAACGAATCGGCCAAGAAACGGATGCGCGAACTGGTACGGACTTTTTAAATAGGAGGACCAACATGAGAGCTGTGACCCGAATGCGCGGCACACTTGCACTCATCTTCGCACACATGCTATTCGCGCCCCTCTGCGAAGCCCAGCAGGTGCGCATCATTTCCTATGGAGAGCCTGAAGACGTTGGCATGTCGGCGGCGATACTTGAGGGTGCGGCAGGAGTGTACAAGGAGGCAGTGACGCAGGGAGATCTTGTTGGCGCCGTGATTTTGGTCGCGCGGAAGGGAAAAATTGTTCTTCACGAAGCTGTGGGCATGCGAGATAAGGATCAAGGATTACCGATGGAGCGGAGTACAATGTTCCGCATGGCCTCTAACACAAAGCCTGTGGTCGCCACAGCTATCGGGCAACTCGTGGAAGAAGGCAGGCTCAATTATACGGATTTGGTCCACAAGCACATCCCTGAGTGGGACAATTATCAAGCGGGATTCATTACGATTGGTCACCTCCTTTCTCACAGCAGTGGCCTTCGGATTTCTTCCCTCTTCCTTCAACCACTCGGTGACAATCCCACCCTGCAATCAGAGGTCAGCCGTTTCGGAACTATCGGAGCCGTCGTTCCACCTGGTACGACGTACAGCTATAACAATCCCGGATACAACACATTAGGAGCGCTGGTCGAGATCGCATCCGGCGAACTGCTTGAAGACCGGTTGAAGGCCACGATCTACGAACCTCTCGGGATGGTAGACAGTTATAACCATCAAGTAGGTCACGAGCTGGACGGAAAGATCGAGCGCATGAGCGCTGTATATTATGAACAAGACAACGCAGGTGAATGGGTACCAGGCGGAACACCTGGAGGACCGGTGGCCTATCCATTTGCTCGGGCATCTGGTGGAATGGTTTCTACCGCTTTGGACTACGCCATATTTTGTCAGATGTTTCTGAATGGTGGCGTTTACGACGGATTTCGGCATCTTGCACAAGAGACGCTAGAACTGATGACTTCACCCAAAATCCACATCGGCGGCGAGGGAGAGGACGCATCTTATTATGGCTATGGATGGCGCCTTGCCGACGGCACATACGGGCACGGGGGATCCGATGGAACCAACGCATGGATCGACCCACATCGTGAGATCATCGGCTTAGTATTTACGCAAACGCCCCGAAGTCCCAGTCGCGCATGGGCATTTGATCGGTTCCGCGAGATTGTAAACCTTTCAATCAAGGATTAGTAGTTAAAGACCGCCCACAATCCTGAGAAAGTCCTGGTCGTGACGGAGACTCTCGAAGTCGTCGTCACTGAGAAGCGTTCGCTTACGACTCGGATTGAGCTCGACCGCACGTTCCAACGCGGAAAAGACGTCCGCTATTCGTTCTAATCCGAGGTAAATCTCGGCAAGTGCTACCCAAGCATTATCATTTTCCGGCGACTTGTCGCGAGCTACAAGCGCAAGCGAAAGTGCTGTGTCAAGGTACCCTTCCTGTCGTTTTTGGTTGGCGTCGCGAAGCATTTGGCCGGAGCGAAACAAGTTGAGAACCCGTCGAAGTTCCCCGAGCGGCTCGACATGATCGTCGACACGAATATCGACGGCCCGGTCGCTATAACCGCCACCTGCACGGGCACTCACCACCATGATCGCTCCTGATTGCATTCCACGAGCGTCACCACCAGCAGCCTGTGCTGCGTCCAGCGCATCCATTAGCCGTTCCGCTAAGGGGCCGGTCGAAGCCTCAAATGATGCCGCCATCGCGTCGACCACTTCGGGGCCCGTGAGGATATTGCCCTGTGCACAGTAATCTTTCCCGCACTTGTGTCCTTTCCAATCACTAGCCCCTGACCCAGTCCACGCAGCCGTGCGGCCTTGGTTATCAAGGATCGCTACCTGCCGACGATCCCGACCTTCGTCGCTTGCAACCATCATCTCAAGTGCTTCCTCTGGCGAGTAACCAGCCTGAAGCAACTCTACTCCAATTCCACCATACATTGGATTGGCAGCCGCTTGGTGGGCGATCACCACCAGTCCACCTTTCGCGTGCATTGCACGGTTGCCAGCTGCGAACGCCTTGGACTGGACTCCCATGCCAAGTTCGCCCGTCTCGGAGTCACGTCCAATTATCGAAAACGTGCCCAAATAGTTGGGATCGTACTCCTGAGCCAGAGATATCTGTGGAAGCGCAAAGAGGACAAATACAGCAAAAGCGGCGTGTTTCATATGAACTCCTAGACAATCAAGCAACTAATCTCTTCAAAGTATGACCTCAATCTAACGTTCTTTGCCAGATGCCCCCAAGGCAAAGACGAACGTGAGGAAAACCTTGAGCGTGGAAGTTCATTGGAACACGTCGATGAAGTGGCCAAAAACATCTCCTGAAGAAAGTGCTGGGCTGGCGCGATGCCACCGGCTTTCCGAGCTTTACTGGTTGGAAGCCCAAACTACGAGAGGAACCATGAAAGTTTTGCGAATATCGCACCGTATCATGCTTGCCATTTGCGCTCTGCTGATTCTAGCAACCCAAATACAGGCACAGTCGGAAGCTAGCTTTTACGATGGACGAGAGATAACAACGCCTCGTGGATCAGATGAAGGCGAGGGCCCATTTGACCGGCTAATCCTAAGGGGCGTTACGGTCATTGATGGCACAGGGGCTCCTCCAATGGGCCCCGTCGATATCGTCATTGAAAACGACCGGATCGCCGAAATTCGCACCGTGGGATATCCAGGACTTGCGATAAATGAAGACCGTCGCCCATCACTTGCTATCGATGTAGAAGGTCGTGCAGCGGCCGTCCAGGAAATCGATCTCAGCGGCCATTATATCATGCCGGGATTTATCGACATGCACGCGCACACGGGAGGTGTTCCCAAGGCCCCTCAACCCGAATATGTCTACAAACTCTGGTTAGGCCATGGGATCACAACATCTCGAGGCGTCGGACACGGTCCTATGATGTGGGCACTAGAGGAGAAAGCAAAAGCGGCACGGAATGAGATTGTGGCTCCTCGCATGTACACATACGCAAGACCGGGTGAGGCATGGGACAAAGGTGCCGTCGACTCGCCAGAAAAGGCACGCGAATGGGTAAGGTGGGCTGTCGATCAGGAAGTAGATGGACAGCGGATTGACGGCCTAAAACTAGGCTCCTACGAGCCAGCCATTATGGAGGCCGTCATCGATGAAGCTCATCAACATGGCCTCGGAACGGTAGCCCACCTTGGACAGATGGGCGTTGGTCGGATGACCGCTCTTGACGCTTCTGAGCTTGGGCTCGACATGATGACCCACTATTACGGCCTCTTTGAATCTATGCTGTCAAATTACAGCATCCAGGACTGGCCACTCGATTATAACTATCAGAATGAACAACATCGTTTCGGCGGAGTAGCACGTCTCTGGAATCAAATCGACGGTCCAGGATCTGATGGATGGAACGCACTCATGGACCGGTTCCTGGAACTCGGGTTCGGAATAGACCCCACGATGACAATCTACGAGGCGAGCCGTGACGTTATGCGCGCGCGAGATGCTGAGTGGCACGATGAATACACGCTTCCGAGCCAATGGGAGTTTTACCAACCGAGTCGAGCCGCCCACGGATCATATTGGTTTGACTGGACGACCGAGGACGAGGTCGCGTGGAAAAACTTCTATAACATCTGGATGCAATTCCTCAATGAGTACAAGAATCGTGGTGGGATCGTCACGACCGGATCAGACTCCGGTTTCATCTACAAGCTTTATGGGTTCGACTACATTCGCGAGTTTGAACTCCTCCGAGAAGCAGGTTTTCATCCAATCGAAGTCATTCGCTCCGCGACTTTGTATGGTGCAAAAGAACTCAACGACCCGAAGGGGCTTCCACCAGACTTCGGAATGATCCGAGAAGGATTAAAGGCCGACTTTGTAGTCGTTGACGAAAACCCGCTCCAAAACCTGAAAGTGCTCTACGGCACGGGGACTCCAAGGCTGAACGACGAGACTGGTGAGGTGGAACGCGTCGGCGGAATCAAGTACACAATTAAGGACGGGATCGTCTACGATACACGTCAACTTCTTGCGGATGTGCGCGAGATGGTTCGACGAGCGAAGATGGAAACGACGACCTCCGAAGACCTACAGCACTAGTTAAGTGTGGCTGAAATCTCTAGGAAGACAAAACATTGGAAAACGAGTCACAATGACGCTGCTTGATCGAATTGGCGCGGTGGTGTTTGCGGCAGTTGCAATCACATCGTGTGAGCCGACTGCAGACCAACTGCCTGCAAGGACAGTCCAACCTGGCGCACCCGGCGAAGAGACACGAACGCTCACAGCAGACGAAGCAGCTCAACTAGATCGGCCACGTTACAGCGAGGCAGATGTACGCTTCATGCACGGGATGATCCCACACCATGCGCAAGCGATCGAGATGGCTCTCCTGGTCCCAGAACGTACTGAAAACGAATTGATTCACCTCCTTGCACGGCGGATCGACATCTCGCAACGAGATGAAATTCGCCTCATGGAACGGTGGCTAAAAAACCGTGGAGAGGCACTGTCAGGCGAAGAACTCCATCAAAACCATGGTGGAGACGACACACTTATGCCAGGTATGCTTACTTCGAAAGAGATGGCTAACTTGGCAACGGCCACCGGGTCAAAATTCGACCGTATGTTCCTAGAATTTATGGTAAGGCATCATGAAGGCGCCTTGATCATGGTGGCGGAACTATTCTCAAGTGTCGGGGGAGGGCAAGAGACAGAAGTCCATCGGTTCGCTTCGGACGTCGACGCTGATCAAGACATGGAAATCCAGCGCATGACGAACATCCTTAACGAGATTCCATAACATCGTAGCAGACAGGTTGGATTGGCACCGACCTGAATCTGGAAATAAGCATGTAATTTAAGCATCTGAGAGCAAGGAGCAAAAATGAGACGCAGCGGTAAGTTGTCGAGCAAATTGAACCGGGCCACCGATGTGGCCTGGCTTCTGACTTTTGGGATAGGACTACTCGTCCTTACTGTGGGGAATGTGGTCGCACAGAACTTGCCACAGGCACCCCCACCCGAACCCGTCTGGGAATGGGACCCCAATGATCCTCGCATAGGACTGGGGGCCGGAATCATGGATGCGGAGACCGCTATCCTGAACCTAGATCGACTCATAAGCCTTCCGAAGCCAGAGGCATTTCTGACCTCGGAGGCGGGTGGGCGCGGACCTAGCAACTCGGACATCGCTTTCCGAGGCGATATTGCCATTATTGGAAGTTACTGGGGCTTTCAGATTTACGATGTCTCAAACGTCGAAACCCCCGAATTGCGCGTAGGAGTCGTGTGTCCTGGGGGGCAAGGCGACGTTTCAGTTTTCGGCGATCTATTATTCATGTCTGTCGAACAGACGAGTGGCCGTCTCGACTGTGGAAGTGAGGGCGTGCAAGACACCGTCAGTACCGATCGTATGCGCGGGATACGCATTTTCGATATCTCCGACATCGAAAGCCCACGCCAAGTGAAGACGGTCCAAACTTGTCGAGGCTCCCATACCCATACGCTCGTAACTGATCCGAACGATGCGTCCCACATCTATGTATATGTCTCGGGGACTGGTCGAGTGCGATCCAATAGTGAATTGGTCGGCTGCTCCGGAGAAGAACCTGAAGATGATTTGAACACCTCGCTGTTTCGGATAGAAATCATCGAAGTTCCACTGGACGCACCTGAAAATGCAGAGATCGTGAATATGCCTCGAATCTTCTCCGATCCCGCCACGGGAGACATCGCAGGCCTATGGGCCGGTGGAGACCATGGCCCGGGCTCTCAAGAGTCGAGGCGGACTAATCAATGCCACGACATAACGGTCCGGCCCGATCTTGGGCTCGCGGCAGGGGCTTGCTCGGGGAATGGCATTCTGTTGGACATTTCCGATCCGGAATATCCCGTCCGCATCGACCAGGTTGTCGACCCTAACTTTGCGTACTGGCACTCCGCCACATTTAACAATGACGGTACGGCGATCATCTTCACCGACGAATGGGGTGGAGGGGGTGCACCGCGATGTCGCGGATCCGACCCTGAGACGTGGGGAGCAAACGCGATCTTCCGAATTCGCGACCGCAAGATGGAGTTGGCTGGCTATTACAAACTTCCAGTTCCACAAACAGAGCAAGAAAATTGTGTTGCACACAACGGATCCTTAATCCCCGTCCCCGGCCGTGACATCATGGTGCAAGCGTGGTATCAGGGAGGGGTTTCGGTCTTTGATTTCACCGATCCCACAAATCCATTCGAGATCGCCTACTTCGATCGCGGGCCACTTGATGCGATAGAAATGCTATCCGGCGGATATTGGTCAACCTATTGGCATAATGGCGCTATCTACGGTACTGAGATGGCACGTGGAATCGACGTCTTTCAACTATCTCCGAGTGAACACCTGTCACAGGCGGAAATAGATGCTGCTAATTCAGTGCGGGGGCGCGAGTTCAATCCCCAACTACAACCAGACTTTGAGTGGCCGCCCAGCTTCGCACTAGCCCGCTCGTACCTTGTCCAGGTGCAAAGAAACAATGGCATTGATTCCGAACTGGCAGAACGGATGGGTTTGCTCCTCGACCGGGCTGAACTGTTACAAGCCGGGGTGGAGCGAAACTCAGTTTTCGCTGAACTAAATGAAGGGGCAGAAGAAATCGACACCGATGCCCGAGCAGCGGAGCTTGCTGCTGGGCCGGGGGACGCACCTCGTCTCCGGTTACTAGCAACTGCGATCCGAGATTTAACTAGATCGTTACGATAATGCCGACTCCTACGCCTGTCCCCAGACAAACAATTCGGGGACAGGCGACTACGGAGCTTCCTTAGCAGACACGAGGTGTCTTCGATCCATTTGAACCCCCACCGCCTGCCGAAGCGTACGGATATTAACCACAACCCGTAGGCTCCCCCGCTCTTCCGTTAACGTCCCCTCCAACCCTTCGAAAGGCCCAGAAGCCACGCGAACAGCCTCGCCTGGCTTGAGAAAGTGCGCCGGATGAACCTCGGTTCCAGTGCGATTTGCACCTTCCATTAGGGCACGAACAGAGTCCAGTTCCTCATCACGAACCGGAGTTGCTTGACCTCCAATTCTCACCACATCAACGATACCGGTGGTTCGGACAACATCACTTATCTGTTCCCGTTCAACCTGGCAAAACACATACCCCGGGAAAAGCGGAAATTCAACACGTTTCTTTCGATCTGACCACTGAGAAATTCGTTCAACAATTGGGAGATATGATTCGAAACTTGTGGACCTCAGAAGGGCATGGACGCGTTTTTCGGCGCGCGGTCGGGTCTGGAATGCAAACCAACGCAATCCAACATCTGAACAGCTGGTGGGCACCCGCCCAGCCTTCATCGTGCCACAGCCGAAGCATGCATTAGTACCTAACTCCAGGAGATGCCAATCAACTCACCGATTTAGTCGTGTCCATCTTGAGCGATCAGAAATCTTTGCTATATGACGAAAGACACTTGCAACGGAATTGTACGGCGAGCCAGGCTCGCTTTCTTTTCTCATAATACAGCTGGGGCGTTGAACGAGGAAGCCGAAAACGTCGCTACTCGTGCAGAGAACAAACTTTAGTGCTACATCATCTGGTGCTCCCAGATGAGTCTGCTCCTAGGTGACGGCAGGTGCCTTGGTGACCACAAAAAATCCCGCATACAAAGTCAAAGGCAATATGGTGGCACTGCCGTTATACCGTTGCCCAGCCAAGAGGAGGGGTCACTGAGCGAATCTCAACGACGTTTCCGTTTTCCACATACGCTCACACTTCTAACAGCGTTCATTTTGTTTGCGGCTGCCCTCTCGTACATCATCCCCAGCGGCCAATACGATCGACGCGATGATCCCGTCACGGGTCGCAGCGTTGTTATCCCTGGCACATATCACGAAGTCGAACCAAACCCCGTGGGTTTTTTCGACGCAATCGTTGCCATTCCCCGCGGGATGCTGGCCGCAGGTGACGTTGTCTTTCTGGTATTCTTGATCGGAGGCGCATTTTCTGTTTTCGATGCGACGGGCGCACTCCGTAGAGGGATAGCTTGGCTGGTACAACGTCTTGATGGTCGAGAAATCCTGGCAATCCCTGTAGTGACCTTGGCATTTGCGACAGGTGGGATCGTCCAAAACTTACAAGAAGAGATAATTGCCTTAGTTCCTGCACTCCTACTGTTTACTGGAAGATTGGGCTATACGCCCATGACTGCAGTTTTGGTGAGTGCGGGTGCGGCATTCGTGGGTTCCGCCTTCAGCCCAATCAACCCATTTCAAGTCGGAATCGCACAAAAAGTGTCCGACGTACCACTACTCTCGGGAAGTGGGTTCCGATTAATATTTTTGGCACTCGCGCTGGGATTGTGGATCTGGTGGATCATGCGATACGCGGCACGTACTCGAAGCGAGCCTCAGGTGACAATTTCTCTTGAGTTTGAAGATCCGCCGAGTCGTCGGGACGGTGCGCTTTTCGCCATTGTAGGTGCCACATTTGGAATGGTCGTCTTCGGACTACTCCGCTTGGGTTGGGGCTTCGACCAACTCTCCGCCCTGTTCTTCATCATGGGCGTGATTGTGGGTATCGTGGGCAGACTCGGGGTCACCGGGACAGCGGAGGCTTATGTCGAAGGATTTCGTGCGATGGCATTCGCCGCATTACTCATTGGGTTCGCCCGATCAATTTACGTCGTGTTGGATGAGGGGGTCATCATCGACACGATTGTACGCGGGCTTTTCATCCCACTCGAGCACCTTCCGCTCGCACTATCTGCGCTCGGGATGTCTGTGGCCCAAGCTGTGCTTCATGTCCCGGTACCAAGCGTGAGTGGACAAGCCGTGTTGACCCTCCCCGTGCTCATCCCGTTGTCAGATCTGCTCGGCCTTTCACGCCAGGTCACCATCCTCGCATATCAGTTTGGGGCCGGACTATGCGACCTTGTGACACCGACAAATGGGGCGCTCATGGCGATCCTCGCGGCGAGTTCCGTGAGCTTCGGAGAGTGGTTTCGCTTTGTTTTCCCAAGATATTTGATGCTAATGGCACTTGGCGGATTGGCAATCACCCTGGCCATCGCAATCGGATACAGCTAGACGAAGGCACCGGCCGCTCGGTGCCCTGTCTAGTCGTATGGTCATTAGCTTTTCGGTTCCACCGAACATGACGGAGCCCCTGCCTGAAGCCAGGCATACCCCCAACCGGCAGGACCGGAAGTGTTCCACAAAACATCTTCCGTTATCGCTGCAGACCCACCCAACCAATCCATGGCCGGCTGACCGATCGGAGCACCTGGTGGGGCACCAGGCGTCAAAGGAAGTGAATAAGGGTTTGCCGGTCGCGTAAGGAACCGCTCAATGTCCTGGTACATTGCATACCAAAACCATCGCCATGAACGGTACTCATCGTTGTCATATCTGCACCAAGCAACGCAACCAGGATCAAAAAGCTGGGTTTGCAAGACACGATAAGTATCAGCAAGCCATGCCGTGGCGTGTCCCCGTACCTGCGGCATTGGTGAACTTGCTGCCAGCGCCATGATTCGTTCCACAATCACTCGACTAACAGAACGCCTGATTTCGTTCTCGTATGACTCTACGGACGCATAGGGTCCTAACTCTGGAATGTAATTGACGGGCGCGAACGTCACTAAGCTTCTCAGAGAATTGAGGATGTAAGATAGGCCGGGAAGCGAAGGGTCGATCACAGCCTGCTCAAGGAGTCGCGCCGCCCGTGACGGCTGCAACATTTGCGAGACTGTGTGGTCTGCCGCTACCACCGCGGGGGTGATCGCGTCGAACGCAATGCCCGTGTAACGGGGGAAAAGCTCGCGCGTACGCCCAAACCCCGGCGGCCTTGGTGGCAGCAAATCCAACACTTCGACTGGGATCGTAAGTTGTTCGGGCTGGAGAGTGCCCAATAACGCGTCCAATGCTGCTAGCTGCGCCTCGGCAGACACTCGTTTCATCGGAGTTCGATCATCCCCCCGAAGTGCATAAATATAGTCGATGCCACCTAACATGGAGGCTGCTGCTTCCACTTGATATCGATGGTGCATGTAAAGCGGCACCAACACCTCTTCCATGGTCGCCATCGGGCGTCCCTCTCGGATCGCGTTCTCGCCGAAACGATCGAGTGCGTTTCGTCTCACCTGCATCATTCGCGTGAGTTCCGCCGCAGCGTCAGTACCATTGGACCACTGGTCGGCACGCGGGTGAGTGCTGACATCCTGGTTCGTTAAATAGATCACATCTTCTGCCCAGGCTTCATCGAGGATCTGTTGAAGACGGCCCGTCTCATCAGTGCCTTCCGGAAAATCGCTATATCCGTATTGGATGGCGACCTTATCCCACTCACCAATATCTGTGTCGTAGACCTCCGAGTAGTCGAGGTTTCCGTCAGATGCGAGCGTAACTAGAGGGTGCGGGTAATCCATAACCGAGATCCGACCCTTATCGCTATCGTAGTAATTGTGGCCGAGCCCAAGTGTGTGCCCTACCTCGTGAGCGGAAAGTTGTCGAATACGGGCAAGGGCCCACTCAGCAAGGCCCTCGGGATCCTCGTCTCCGTTTGCGTATGGAGAAAGAAGACCTTCGGCGATCATATAATCCTGACGCCACCGGAGTGACCCCAGTGTCACCACACCTTTGAGAATTTCACCAGTTCGAGGATCCGTTACTGAACCTCCCGTACTCCAACCGCGTGTGGACCGATGCACCCAGTTGATCACATTGTACCGAACATCGTGTGAGCTGACGCCTTCGGGGAGCATTTTCACTTGGAACCCATCACGATACCCCGCCGCTTCAAAAGCCTGGTTCCACCAGCGAGCCCCTTCCAAAAGTGCCGTCCGAATCGGTTCTGGTGCTCCCTGATCCAGATAATAGACGATCGGCTCCACCGGATCGCTGATCTCGGCTGCCGGGGTGGCCTTCTCTAATCGGTGTCGGCGGATGAACCGGCGTTCCATGGATTCACCGAGGGGCACCGAGTAGTCAGCATAGGTCATCGCCCCATACCCTGCCCGTGGGTCAAAAGCCCGAGGCGTATATTCGCCCAGCTCAGGTAACTGAACGAACGAATGGTGCAACCGAAGCGTAGCTGCTTCACCATTGGCCGCAACATTCCGTACCCCCTCAAAGGCCCGTGTTGAACCCGGAGCACTCGGCCATGGACCATCCACAACCCTTCCTGTCCCACCTGGTTGGAGAACAAAAGTCAAAGAGACTTCAATTTCGGTGTTCTCTGGAAAACCTTTTGTCATTGGCAGATACACTGCACTCCGACTGCTATCGAGCCGGTACGATCCCGGACGCATCCGTGCGCTCCAGTTCACCATATCGCGGACGAAAAATTCAGTTGCGTCGACGAGAACACGCCCATTGGTCTCGGCTGCTACCGTGAACCCCCAAAGCGTAGACGGTGCGAATGCGTCTTCTACGGCACGGACTTCCATCGCGTTGGAACTGCTTGCGCGAAAATCGAGATTCGGCTGGATTAGAAGAACTTTGGGTCCTACTCGATGGAAACGAACAACACGCGATCCTGCGAGCGCACCGCGATCGAGTCCGATGTCATTTGATCCCAGGCCCGATGCTAACCCGGTCATATGGAGCATATCCGTATCCCATCTTCCCACCTCCAACCAGAGCTTACCTGTCGAATTGTCCCAATAGAGCGGAATAAACCCGTCCATTTTTTCCATCGAAGAAGTCTTTTCTTCGATGGTTGGGATCGCCTCCACATTTTGGCCAGACGCAATCTTCGGTAGTGTGGTAGCGAGCAGAATTACTGCGACCCATACGTGCAACTTCGACACGGTGAACCTCCTTCTGGGGGACACTGACATAGCTGCGTATCTTTGTAGTCCGGGGCCCAAAACGTTACGGAACCACCGGAAATTTTCTCTAACTAAGGGCTAATAGCACCGGCAATCTCACCTATTATGTCGGATAAAAACTGCGTCGTGTTTCCAGGACTAGGGCCCAAACGAACGATCACCATATCATAAGATGGAATGATCGCGGTGTATTGCCCCATAAATCCAGCCGCGTAGTAGGTGTCCGACGGGGCCCGTGGCAAGCTCTCCCCTAAGTTCAGCCAAAATAGACCACCATAGTTTTGTCCACCTTCTCCGGGCGAAGGAGACCGTACAAAATCGACCCAACCTTTGGGCAGAATCCGGTCGCTCGGGCCGCCCCTCGAAGACGGCCAAACGCCATCCCACAGGTGGAGAAGCCCGAACCGTACCCAGTCCCACGCGCTACCATAGTCGTATCCCGTGATGATGAAGTTGCCCCACGCATCGGTTTCCAAAACAAAGTTCCGGGCACCTATTCGGTCGAATAGCAACCGTTGAGGGTACGTAAGCCACTCCTCGCCGCGAGCTTCCGCCGCCTGTTTAAGGATAAAACTAAGCGTTAGCGGGTCTGAGTTGCGGTAGCGCATCTGCTCACCGTGGCCAAGGTCCATAGGCTGTTCGATGGCGTGCGTATATACATCGATCCCTTCGAAATAAATGCGAAAGTGTTCATTCTCGTCTGTCCACGATTCAGGCTGACCTAGCCCCCAGTTCAGAAAATCGAGGCCAGAACTCATCTGGAGGAGGTCGCGCATTTGAATTTCGCGTCTCGGGTCATCTCCCTTATGCCATGCCGCGACGGGAGCCGGGTCATCAAGCCCAACCTGAAGATGGTCCGATTCCATAGCTGCACCGACCAAAGCGCTCGCGACACTCTTCCCTTGTGACCAAGAGATCTGAGGTGTGTTACGCGAGAAACCAGAGGCATATCGTTCACCAATGATCTTCCCCTTGTAGACAACAACTAGCGCTCGCGTGTTGTGTTCTTCCTGTCCCATAACCCAATCGAGCGCATAGTTAAGCTTCGACTCATCCACTTCGCGTGGCATCGTCTCGTGATACGCTCCCATATCACCCATCGGCCACATGGTGGTCGACGGATCGGGGATACGACGCGGGACAACCACGGGTTCAAAGGTGACGTCATCGAAGCCCTCCGGCAGGATCGTACACCCTTGGTCACCGTTGTATTCGGCCGACTGTCTAGGGATGTCATCACCCCACACGGAAGCAGTGCGACTTCCCCAGTTCACTTCGTATTCGAAATCATCCTGCCAGTCGAAGATCTCGAACCGGCGAATGTCCTGAGCAACAACCTGGCTGGCTATTCGCTCGTAATCACGCCCAACCACAAACATACCGGAGCAGATGTGGTGAGCCGCCATGCCCGCTTTGTTTGTTCGAACTTCGACCGGATCAATGTATTCAACCTCGTTTGATTGTCCATCAGCCGGTGAAGCCATGGATACCAGCAACATTGTCGTCGCTGGAATCAGACGATGTGTACGCACACGAAACCTCCTATCTAAGACGGCCGCGGAGTTGGAGTGCCAGGCCGGTTGCGCTGAACCAAGCTAACAGCCAATACGATAATTAAGGTTCCGAACAACATAGGTACTGTCATGGTTTCGTTTGCCAACCACCACCCCAAGAACAATGCAACCACTGGGTTAACGTACGCATACGTTCCGGCCAGAGCAGGACGGACGACCCTTAGTAACCAGGAGTAGGCCGAGAAACTGATGATCGAACCCACAACAATTAAATACGCGAGAGACCCCCATGATGCAGCTGAAATGTTGCTCGGTGAGAGACGCCCCATCTCTCCAGTTCCGACGCTGACCAGCAACTGCATTGCACCCCCCGCAATCATCGTTATGGATGACATATAAAGGGCAGACTGTGGCAGTTGGGTTCGACGAATATACAAGGAGCCGAAAGACCAAATGATCGACGCAAGGATCACGGCCAAGGATGCTAAAAGTACAAGTCCAGCAGTGGCATTTCCGAGTCCAATTTTTGCATCAGATCCCCCCAGAAGTACAACGACTCCCAGCAGGCCGGAGAAAAGGCCAAGCATCTCGCTGCGACCTGGACTTTCCTGATCTGGACCAAATCGCGCTATCGCGACGAGCCATAGAGGAACGGGGGCGACGAGCAAAGCGATAAGGCTTGATGGTATAAACTGACCGGACCAATTGATAAGACCGTTTCCTGCCGTGATCATTAAACTCCCCGAGATGAGAGCAACCTTCCACTCCACTCGGCCAGGCATCGGTGCACCACGGGCACGCAGCCAGAGAAAAACAATGACCCCAGCCACAAGAAACCTTACTCCACCTAGGAAAAACGGTGGAATAGTTTCCACTGCAAAGCGGATGGCAAGATACGTCGACCCCCACCCCAGATACACGGCCGCTAGGCCAATGGCCACCTTTTTAGCCGAAGCAGGGCCAGGGTTCATGTTTCGCAAACTATTCGAATAACAATCACGTCAAACACTAATAGGTTTCTTCGTCAAATCTTTCGCCCGGTTAGGGAACTGGTTGGGCCAGCCCCGCTTCACTGACAAGGAGAAGCAGTCCTGCCTGAATTCCCAAGTGACCGTCACGGTTGATCCACCATTCGCCGGGTGAATGCGCACCACCACCGACACCCCCACTCCCAATGGTCACCGCTGGGATACCCAGGGAGATCGGAATATTAGAATCGGTCGATGAGCGCCGCAGTTGAGGCTCAGAACCGAATATCCGCATGACCTCCTGTGCCCGCACGACAAGTGGATCAGTATCAGAGATTTCGCCCGAAGGCCGATCTCCGATTTGATCGAGTTCAAGCTCGAGTTCTGGGCCTCCCCGTCTGAGATCATTTTCTTCTGTCAGCGCTCGTGCCATGGCCGCCCGAAATGCAGCGTCAATCCGTTCGAGACTTCCTTCGCTTTCAGACCTCATGTCAACTTCCATCTGAGCCTCAAATGGAATTGAGTTAACCGAAGTCCCACCTCCAAGGCGGCCCACGTTATAGCTCGTCCGGGGACCGGTCCGGGTCAACGTGTCTGCGACATCCTGGAAGTAACGAATTGCTCGGCCAAGTGCGTGGGCGGGGTTTGCAAGCCCAAAGGCACCCCATGAGTGGCCACCTGGTCCGCGAAATGTGACGCGGAATCGGTGGGACCCCAAACCCTTGTTAACGATACTACCAAGCCCCGTCCCGTCGACATCGATCCAGGTATGGATCGGATCCCCTCCCTCCCGGAACAGGTGCTTCATCCCTCTCAGATCACCCACCCCTTCTTCCCCGACGACTCCGATGAGGCGAACATCGGCCTGAGTTTCGACCCCTGCCCCTTCTAGTGCTCTTAGCACCGTAAGTACTGAAACGAGACCTCTCGTATCGTCACCGATCCCGGGCGCAAACAACGTGTCTCCACGCTGTCTAACCGTCACATCCATATCGTCTGGAAAAACGGTGTCGAGGTGCCCGGAGATGGCTACCGTGCGCACTTCGCCACCCGTCGTCTGACTCCGCTCACCACCAAGCCCAAATCGAATCGCAACCACATTGCCTTCATCGTCGATGAAAACCGAGTCTGCCCCAGCTTCTGCAAGCCATTCCGCATAAACAGCAGCTCGCTTTTCTTCCATGAACGGCGGCGCCGCAACCTGTGTTAGTTTTACCAGGTCACTGATGGTTCGTGGTTCGAGTTCCTCAATAATTTCAAATGCACGCTCGATGGTTGGATGGCCAGCTAACTTACGCACCTCATCGATGGCATCCTGTGCGCTCAAAACGATTGGCATTGTAAGCACTACTAATAAAGCGGCGAAAATCGGTCTCATAATTCAGTCTCACAGTCGAACGGTTCAGTGGAGGGCGAAGGTACCAAGCGACGCAGTCTGCGCCAGGGTGAAAATCTCGCAACCCTCAGCGAATCTAGGACCAGTCACTTGTTACGTGTTACGTGCGCGCGAGAATCCAGTCAGAGATCTTCTCGAGGAAACCCGGAATAAAGGACTTGTCCAGCGTCGGATACTCGTTCGGCGAACCCGTTACCGCCTCTTGGAATAAGTGGTTCGCTCCTGGAATCAGTTCGATTGTTACATCGTCGTTTCCGCTAAGAGCTTCGACCATTAGTTCGTAATTTTGCGCCGGGGAAACTTGCAGATCCATCTCTCCAAATAATGCCAAAATTGGGATTTTGACCTGTCGAAGGGCGTCGGCCGGATCATAGGACAAAAAATATCGGAACCATGGCGTCTGAATCCGCCCAATCTCAGCATTCACACGAGTCTCGATGAACTCGTCGATATCTGAGATGGCTTCCCTTTCTTCCGGAGACGCCATAGCGAGCGCTTGTCGAAAATCCGCCTCCATTTCATCTCGAAATTGTTCAAGATCTTCGCCACGACTCAGTGCTTCGAACATTCGCTGTTGGAAATGAGTTTGCTCTGCGATGTCAGCTTCTGAAGCATTTGCAGCACGTGCAATCAACATAGCTTGTTCATAGATGACTTCCGCCCCGGTAACACTCGTACCCGCGAGCAGAACCGCGAAAGAGATTGCCTTGGACCGGTTCGCTGCGATGGGCGCAACTATGCCACCTTCACTGTGACCAATAAGTCCGATGCGGGCTGCATCTATTCTAGGGTCAGCGCCGACCCGGGCCACCGCCGCCAACACATCATCAGCGAAATCGGAGCTTGTCGCCTCGGACACGCTTCCCGTCGAACCGCCAACCCCACGATCATCGTATCGATAGACTGCAATCTTCAGTCGCGTCAGGTGGTCGGCGATGATCTTAAACGGACGGAATCCGAAGATTTGCTCATCACGGTCTTGGGGACCCGATCCTGTGATCATAACCACGGCCGGGTATGGGCCAGGACCATGTGGCAGGGTGAGTGTGCCTTCAAAGTGGAACTGTCCGTTCTCAAATGTGACCACTTCTTGTTGATACGGAAGCAGTTCGGGTTCTTCTTCCACTTCATCAACATCGTCTCGTTCGATACGAAACGTCCCGAGAGCACCGTTCTGTGTGAACTCACCCTCGATCACGTCCCCTTCATGAATCCCATCCCATACGGCGAGTCCTATGCCAGCCTGGAGCTCAAAGTGGACGCGGCTGTTTTCATATGAAAACGAGGTGAGTGGAAGATCAAATGCCCCTTGTGCCGGGATATCCATGGTGGCCTTCGGGCGTGAAAGACTGTCCTCCGTTACCGAGAAGGGGCGCAGTTCAATGCCCACCCTTTCGAACGTTACCGAAAAGGGTAGTTCGGCCCCCATAATTGTGAGTGCGCCTCCCCAGCGACCTTCAATCCCGGTTTTCGCGCTCTGAGCCCCAACACCTCCTACAGTGATCGTCAGTCCAGTAGTGATCACCGCTGCGAAGGAAATGGGCCTTAGGCGTAGCCTCATCAAATTTTTCCGGGTTATCTAGAGAGATGTTTCTAGCTTGACCGCTGTCCCATAGCAGAGCATTTCTGCAGCCCCTTGCATCACCATAGAGGTTTGAAATCGGACTCCGACTACTGCGTCTGCGCCCAAAGCTTCCGCCTCTTCTTTCATCCGATCTACTGCCTGTTCCCGAGACTCTCCTAGCAGTTTGCTATACTCATGGACCTCGCCACCAGCGAGGTTTCGGAAAGATGCCAAAATATCTTTCCCAACATGCCGTGCCCGAATCGAACTGCCGCGGACTAACCCCAAGTTTACGGTTGTCCGCGCCCCAGGCACGTGCTCCGTGGTAACTATGATCATCTTAATACATCCTTATAGGGGTCAGTTTTCGATTCTTTGTAACGTTCTCGAACCACTGAAATCAAGAGTGCTAGAACCCCAGCCCAGAGTAGTCCGCCACCCCACTTTTCCCATCCGCTTTCTTCGGGATCCGCCAAAAAAAAGTATGCCCCATAAACAGTGACGATAATCCATCCGACAACCAGCAGGACCCAACCGATAAGTTTCATTACATTAACGCTCACTTGATCTTGCCCAGACCTCTAGTGGTTCACCTGCTATCATTATTGGTGTATAGCCTAGTTTTCTTCAATGGTGAGTTTTAGCCTATGCGTATCGTAACTAACTCCCCGGAGACGAATGCCAAAGTTAAGCTCGCACTCAACTAGACCTCCTACACTTGAGGAGAGTAGAGCGGCGATGGCACAGCTCAACGGCCAAATCGATCGAACTCCTGTTCGTCACTGGGCTCCCGATGATCATATCGCCACTTTGCCCGATCAGGCCGAGCTATTCCTCAAGCTCGAACTCTTTCAGCGCACTGGTTCCTTCAAAGTCCGGGGCGCATTGATGAACATCCTCAGCGCTGATGACGAAGCCATCCGGCGCGGAGTCACTGCCGTCAGTGCTGGCAACCACGCGATCGCAGTCGCGTACGCCGCACGTGAATTTGGCACATCTGCGCGCGTGGTGATGCTCCAGTCTGCTAATGCTGCTCGAGTAGACCGCTGCCGCCGATATGGTGCAGAGATTGAGTTTTCCTCCGACGGAAAGAGTGGGTTTGCCCGTGCCCAGGAAATTGAGCGTGAGGATGAACGACTCTACATCCACCCGTTTGAAGGCGTTCACACAACTCTCGGAACTTCGACCGTCGGACTCGAGTTGGCCGAAGATCTACCTTCTGTTGAAGCAGTTGTTGTCCCGATCGGTGGCGGTGGGCTGATATCTGGGGTGGCTGCAGCCATCAAACAACAGCTTCCCAGCTGTGCCGTGTACGGAGTTGAACCCGTCGGCGCGGACTCGATGAGACGAAGTGTTGATGCAGGTACGCCTGTGGCGATCGATGCGGTAAACACCATCGCGGATAGTCTGGGAGCCCCACACGCAGCTCCCTATAGTTTTTCTTTGATCCAACAGTTTGTTGACGATATCGTTTTGGTTGACGATGAAGAGATCCGAGTTGCAATGAGGGCATTGTTTGAGGATGGAAAGTTGGTTTCTGAGCCCGCCTCGGCGGCCCCACTCGCTGCAATATGCGGGCCTCTCCGAAACCGGCTTCATGGCAAGCGGATTGCTCTTGTCCTTTCTGGATCCAATATCGACCTAACCACTTTCACATCACATTTGCTCGCGACACCGACGAATGGTTCTTCGCGCTGACCCAACGAAAAACCATAGACACAGTCCGAACAGGGCCAGTAATCAACACAGGCTAGGGACACCCGCGTAGCCCATTTAAAAGCCTCTCAGGCTACAAAAGGTTATAATCTTCTTGAAAAAGAGAGTTATAAGGATCTCGGTTGTGCATCATCCATGCAGGACCCTGAAAATGCCGTCGTCACCAAAGAAGGGTCTTGGTGGAATCGTGAGGGGATGAATGAGGTGGGGGTGGATGCGTAACTTCTTCAAACAAATTGGGGGGAATGAATCCTCTCAGGGTGTAATCAAATACGTCCTGGTTTTACTCCTGATCGCATTTGCAATCAGGATCACGCTAACTGTCCTCGCCACGGGTGTCACCAACCCATAAAGAGACCCTATCGGCTTTCGTATACCATCGCGCCACCCTTGTCATTCCAGGCAATTACGTTGTACGAGTCGACTCGGTCACCCATCTCCATACCCGGTGATCCGATTGGCATTCCCGGAACTGCAAGCCCCTTCGCATTCGGCTTCTCATCAAGAAACCTCGCGATAACATCTGCGGGGATGTGCCCCTCGAAGACGTAGTCTCCAATCAAGGTCGTATGACACGACTGAAGCTGCAGAGGAACGCCGGCATCAGCTTTAATCAAAGCCATCTGGTTTGTGTCGTGAACTTCAACTTCGAATCCAGCTTTTTGAAAGTGATTGACCCAATCACCACAGCAGCCTCAGGTAGGCGATTTGTACACCACTGCAGTTGGCGTATTCGCTACAGCCAAGGTTCCCACAGCTGACACGTCCGTTCCCTCAGCTGTCGCTTCAGGAGCACACGCGTTAAAAAGCAGTGTCAGACTAAACGCTAAAGTTATGGCTGTTGGCATTCTAGACATCTCCGCTCCTTCTCTGAATGCGAGCAGTGGATCTCGACCGCGCACTACCAATAGACTGTGCAAATTCAGTTTCATATGACAGCCCAACACTCCATATAAGCCAGTGTGGGCAACTTGATTGTAATATAAGATTATCCGGTTGGGCTCTATCGCGGTACTATGAGACCACCCGTTAGCCAGCGAGGCGCTATGCAAAACCTAGGGTTCGATCTCAATGTTATGGCTCTGCAAGCACGGTGGAACGATTTCGTCGAGTATGCTGGATCGCGGTGGCTTCCAAGTATTGGAGTAATACTCGCCGCCATTCTTGCTTACGTGATCGGTCGCGCTGTGTTCACCCGTATCCAGAAGCGTTTAGTGACGAGAACGGCGACCGATCTTGATGATCATGTCGTCCTACTGTTACGCCGAGCGTTTCTTCTCTCGGCAGTTATGTGGGCACTCTGGCGACTGTTCTCTATCTGGTCCTTAGGTATTCTTGCTCAGTGGGTGGTAGCCGCGTGGATCGGCCTGTTATTCATCCCAATTAGCCGATTCGTGGGCGAAATGCTCACTACGATAGAAACACAGTTCGTCCAGCGAACCAGCACGGCAATCGATGACACGGCACTCCCGCTACTCAACACGGTCGTGCGATTCCTAATACTCGCACTAGGCATCATCCTCGCACTAGATCACATCGGGCTGAACATTGCGCCACTTCTGGCAGGGGCTGGAGTCATGGGGCTGGCCTTATCCCTTGCGGCAAAAGACACACTCTCAAACCTAATAGCAGGCGTTCTCTTGATTATCGACCGCCCTTTTCAAGTTGGAGATCGAATTGAGCTTTGGATGGCCCCGTCTGAGACAGGGACGTGGGGCGATGTTATTGAAATCGGCCTTCGAGCAACCAAAATCCGTAACCCTGACAACCTCGTGGTGGTCGTCCCTAATAACGAAATCATGCGAAGAGATATCATCAACTACACAATGTCGGGTTCGGACATCCGCTTACGCATTCCATTTGGTATCGCGTATGAATCCGATATCGAAAAGGCAAAAGACCTGCTTATTAGTACCGCACGGGAGGTTAATGGCGTCAAACTGGATCCGCTACCTGTTGTGATCGTTAGAGGATGTGGGCCATCCGAAGTGAATCTTCAGCTCCGTGTATGGATAGAAGATGCGAGAGCTCGACGCCGGATCGCCGACGAGATAACAGAACAGGCTATACTGATGTTTTCTAAAGGCGACGTCGAGATTCCCTATCCAAAACAGGAAATCTATCTACGCCCAATGGAAAAATCGCAGTCAGACTGAATCGGGGTATCCTTCTCGATCACAATGGGTATCGCGTCGCCTTGTGAGGTCTGAAATGACAGCACCCTTGAAGCTCCCGGAACCCATGGTAGCACGGATTTCTTCTCGATAGGACGGGATGTCAACAACCTCAGCACCGAGCCACGCTCGTTTAAAGAAACGCGGGAACCGTTCGCCTGGCACCTGAACGTGGTGGAGCCCACCACTATATGCGATAAATAAGCGACCGTCGGGTACTGCCTGAAGGACATCAGCAATCCCACCCCGAATTACCAATGGGTTTCCATGGCGGTCCAACCCACTAGTACGCTTCATTCGACCCTCCGGAACGATTAGGACGAGACCCTTTGGATCGTGAATATTTGATAGCAATTCGCTCCATGTGGCATCCCTCTCCCTCGTAATTGGCACCACATGTCGGGCGATGAACTTAAACAAATAACCCACGATGGGCCTTGCTATCGTTTTGTCCGCAATTGGGACTACCCCATGCGCCGCCAATTGCCATAAAAAACGATTAGGCACGGCTGCCAGGAAAACTGGCTCATAAAGACTGGTATGATTGAGCAAAACGAGAACCCGTAGGTTTGCCCATGGGTCCTCATTGCGTTGGACCCACTCTAGCTGCACCCGCCACAAGAGTCGCGCCACAACTTTGATCGTATAGAGCAGAAGAAACACCACATAGCTTCTCATGAACACAGAGTGTGCCCATTGGCATGCGTCCAGGTCAAGCGAGCGCTCAAGCCGACCCTGTTTATATCAGTCTGAGCGAGCTACACCGCTGAGCGTTGCGCACCTGCATCTCCGAGACTATGTAGTTTTAGAAATCTTACGGGAGGTCGGTATGAGACGGACGCTCACCACCACCCTGTGCGCACTGTTTTTTTGCGTCGGGGTCTCTGCTCAAGATCACACCATTATCGCACTAAGTCATTCCGACTTTACTGCTTATGAAGTTGACCCAACAACGGGTGACATCCTAAATCAATTCACGGCTGCCGATCAGCCGCATGAGGGTGTTGTATCACCTGATGGTCGCAACCTGTTCGTGGCGATCCCATTGAATCACCCCTCTGTTGTCATCCTCGACCCTCAAACGTTCGAGGAAAAAGGGAGGATCGAAAGCCCTTATTTCCACCGATCACCTGACATCCGCCCCTACGGTGATCAAACCATCACCAACACATCTGCGCTTCCGCATGGCGTTGCTCTTAACAGTGACGGTACTAAGCTCTACATCGGTGTTGAGTGGGCCGAAGTACCAGGCTTAGTAGTGTACGATGTGACCCAAGGTCGCGTTACCAACAAGATAGAACTTCTTCTCGAGGGAGGGCATTTCTTTGCAGTCGATCATCGAACCGACAAACTTTATTACCCTCACCGAGACGATGACCGCGTGGTCGTTTTGGACACCACCAATGACGACATCCTAAAGATCATTGACGTCGAAGGAGGCCCAGTTGGTGTCGACTTCACTCCAGACGGCGAGGCTTGGATACATTCGGATTACAACGGATCAGTAACTGTAATCGACATGGAAAAAGACGAAGTCGTCCAGGTAATTGATACGGGGGGGAGCGGACCGGGTCGCATTGCAGTTTCTCCCGACGGAAGGTACGCGGCATCGACACGTGGGGAGACCAAGGATGTAGCAATCATTGATGTGCAACGTCGAGCGGTCGTAACCAGGGTGTCGCTGGGCGCGGGTCCAGGGTTCCCCTTATTCTCACCCGATAGTAAGAAACTTTACGTAATGAACTCTCGGGAGGCGGACATCGTAGTAATTGACATGGAATCGATGGAGGAAGAGGCTCGGTATCCGGTTGGAGTGGACCCATTCGGTGGGACACTACGGCACAGGGTCGTAGGGGCTTCCCGCTAAGGTGAAAAATACCGATGCACAGTCGACCCTATTATTAAGGAGTACGCCATGAAGGCTCTCTTCATATTTTCGCTGGTGTTCGCATTCAGCCTACCCACACTCCCGGTAACTGCGCAGGAGGACTTCTCAGACGTTGAGTTTGAGGTTACGCAAGTTTCCGGGCCTGTCTGGGTTTTGATAAGCGGCCGCGGTGGAAATATCGGTGTTTCATCGGGACCCGATGGGGTATTGATGATCGATGATCAATTTGCACCGCTCGCCGATAAGATTCGGGCGGCACTCCAAAAGGCTGGAACATCCTCTGACATTAAGTTTCTTCTCAACACACACTTCCACGGTGACCATACGGGCGGAAATATCGAGTTTGGAGAAGAAGCGACGATCATAGCACACACCAACGTCCGGGAGCGATTAGCTGCGCCAGGGGACGCCACTGCCCGAGCTCTACCCATCATAACATTTGACGACGCTCTCTCAATTCATTTCAACGGAGAAGAGATACGCGCTTTCCATATTCCTGGCGCGCATACTGATGGAGATGCAGTCATCTGGTTTATGGGCTCTAATGTGGTCCACATGGGCGACAACTTCTTCTCCGGCCTGTTCCCTTTTGTTGATATCGCAAATGGAGGTAGCATCGCAGGTGTCGAACGCGGAGTCAGCGACATTCTGCAACACGTCCCTGAAAACATCTCAATCATTCCGGGTCATGGTCCACTTTCAACCGTAGAAGACCTAGAGTTGTATCACAGGATGTTACTCGAAACAGTCGCTATGGTGAAACAGAAAATGGAACGTGGGCTCTTAATTGAGCAGATCCAAGATGAGGGCGTATCAGAAGAATGGAGCGAGTGGGGCACTGGCTTCGTTAGCACTGATCGATGGTTAGATACCATTTACCAGGATCTCTCTGGGAGTTCCAATGGCGACTATATAGAACATGGTCACGAACCCGCCCACCCATCTTCCCAGAACAGGGAAAAACACTCAGGTAGACAGAGGGGGACAGGGACCCACCCACACTAATGGACGATAGTAGCCCCATCGATTACGAACGAGCCGCTGACGGGTACAACGCAGGATACGCCGAAGATCTCTACGAACGCCGGGTACGCGACAATGGATTGATTCCACCATCGCTTGCACCCTGGAGTCCTTCACCTGTACCCGCTCTACCGGCGGTGAGCGGTATCATCCCCTCGGTCACCAAGGTTGTTGCTGTCGAAGATTTACAGCTCGCTGCAATCTCAGGGGCTTTGGTCGAAGCATACCGCGCCTATGGGCACTTGGCAGCATCTATCGACCCTTTGGGATCTATACCGCCACACCACCCAATGCTGACTCCCGACTTCTATGGTGTGCAACGGGAGAACTTGGCTCGAGTCCCATCATCTGCGGTTCAACTAGAACACTTGGGCAATACCGTAGTCGAGGTTCTCGATCGACTCGAGAGCATCTACTGCGGTCGGATTGGATACGAGATCGATCAAGTGGAGGACCCTGACCAACGCGAATGGTTAGCTGGTTACATCGAGTCTAGCCGTCACACCCAACCACTTCACCCAGAGCGCGCGTATCGCGTTTTAGAACGACTTACCCGCGTTGAAGGTCTCGAGCGTTTTCTGCACCGGTCCTACATAGGAAAAAAACGGTTCTCGATCGAAGGTCTGGACATGCTCCTGCCCATGCTTCGGGAAATACTTGTAGGGGCTGGACAGCGTGGCACCCGGAGCGTCTTTATTGGCATGGCACACCGTGGACGCCTCAATGTGCTCGCACATGTGATTGGTCTTTCTTATGAGTCCATCGTGGCCGAGTTCGAGGAACAGATGTCACGAGGAATCCAACCGATCCTACCAGAACTTGGATCCGGTGACGTTAAGTACCATGTCGGCGGACAGGCCCACGTGGCAGACGAAGATGTTGAACTTGATGTGCGACTTGCCCCAAACCCAAGCCATTTAGAACACGTAAATCCAGTTGTGCTCGGGATGGCTCGAGCGGAACGTTTCCTTAGCAAATCACAGGACCCTTCGGTAGTTCTCCCCATTCTAGTTCACGGTGACGCGTCGTTCGCAGGACAAGGAATTGTTGCGGAGACGCTGAACCTCTGCCGACTCAAAGCATACGAAACGGGGGGAACCCTTCACATCGTTGCCAATAACCAACTCGGGTTCACAACCATACCCAAGGATAGCCGCTCCACCCGCTATGCGAGCGATTTAGCACTTGGTTTCCGCATTCCTATTGTGCACGTGAACGCAGACGATCCGGCAGCGTGTCTTGCCGCGGCACAACTCGCCGTCGACTACCGATCTGAGTTCGGCCAAGATCTCGTGATTGACCTAGTTGGTTATCGCCGTCATGGTCACAACGAAGCAGATGAACCCGGGTACACACAGCCGTTGCTGTACGACCAAATTTCCGAACATCCCAGTGTACGAAAACAGTACGCCACTGCCCTTGTCGCCGATGGGGTTCTTACCCAATCAACCGCCGACGCCATGGCCGATGAGGTGTATACACAGCTTTCCGAGGCTAGAAAGTCGATCGAAGTTGAAAAAGAACGCAAGAACAAATCGGGACAGTATCCCAATCTAAAATGGCTTACCGAGCCGAAGAATGCGGCACTGGTGACCGCGGTGCCCGAAGCCCAATTGCGCAATTTCAATAATGGGATGAATAGTTGCCCCGAACCGTTTTCACTGTTTCACAAGCTGGCCCGTCAACGTCAACAACAGCACGATATTTTCAATGATGGAATCGACTGGGCCCATGGCGAGGCTCTCGCCTTCGCGAGTTTGCTCGCAGATGGGATTCCAATCCGGTTCACGGGAGAAGACACGGAACGTGGGACCTTCAGCCACCGGCACCTTGTACTTCATGAACCAACCACCGGAGAAACATATACACCCATTGCACACTTGGATTCGAACCAGGCGACTTTCGAGATCGCAAACAGTCCATTGTCGGAGATTGCCACACTCGGGTTCGAGTACGGATTCTCGACCGTAGCCGCTGACGCATTAGTCATTTGGGAAGCACAATTTGGCGACTTTGTGAATGTAGCACAGCCCATTATTGATCAATTCATCGTGGCAGGAAGATCAAAATGGGGGCAAGAATCACGTCTCGTTCTTTTACTCCCCCACGGTTACGAAGGCCAAGGGCCCGAACACTCAAGTGCCCGCCTCGAACGCTTCCTTCAACTTGCCGCTGAGTCCAACATTCGAATCGCCAACTGCACGACTCCAGCCCAGTATTTCCACCTGCTCCGATGGCAAGCACTGCGTGAGACTCGCCGGCCACTGATAATTCTGACCCCCAAGAGTCTGCTACGAAAGACGAAGACTTATTCAAATATAAGGGAACTGACTACCGGTTCATTCCAGTCGGTCATCCAGGACCCTGGAGCCGTCGCAGTAGGCTCCAAGGTGGATCGGGTGATCCTATGTAGTGGAAAAGTCTACTATGATCTTCTTGCAGAAGCCCCCACGAATCGCAACATCTCGATCCTCCGTCTTGACCTTCTCTACCCTTTTCCCAAGGAAAAGCTTCGTGAAGCACTCGCGGCTTATCCAAATTCAGCAGAAGTCTGTTGGGTACAGGAAGAGCCCCAAAATATGGGTGCTTGGAACTTTATTCGGTCACAACTGCGAGAGACTAGTGGGCGTGAACCGCTCTACATTGGGAGAATTGCAAGAGCCAGCCCAGCGGAAGGATTCGCCAGACGGTATGCAAGCCGACAAAAGGAAATTGTTGGTGCCGCACTCCGCCTAGAGTAGGGCACGATGCACTTCAAGAACTCTTCTTCCCAGCTTAGGACTAAGGAGAGATTCCTTAACGAATTCGGCGTTCGATCGTACGGCGCATATCGGAGAGTTCTGATGCGATTTTTTGGTGGAGGTCTCCAAGTTCTTTGCTTGGCGCCTCTTCATCAAAATCAGTCAGCGCTTCTAATTTCATCTTATTACCGTCGTACTTCTTTTCTAGCCGATCGATCATGGCCATGATTTGAACCTTGCGGCCAGCCCGGGCCTGCCGAAGCTCTACTTTCAACTCGTCGGCGCCCTCACGGTACTTTTCGAGAGTAGCCGTCGTACGCTCCAGCATCTGCTCATAACTTTCGATTGTTACCATCCCATCCAACCTCGTTCCATAAAAAGTCGCGGACGCTCCTACCCTTCAGAAACGAGGCGGTGACCATCCGTCATCATACTAAAGTGGGGACGGGAGCAAGATTAGGCACCCCATCCGTATCTCACAGCTGCTTATCCAGCTGCAATCAATTGAACGTGGAAACGCACTATGGACCATGCCCTGGACTACCAACTGCTATGCGTTCGTTTATCGGAACCTTCGGTAAGGTAGTCACATGCAACGAGTAAGATAAGGCGAAGAGACCGACAAATCCTAATGAGATAAAGACTTCTGGCATTCCGAGTGGAAGTCCTTCGTGATGCCAGAGTGAAGGTGCAACCATGTTGTAGCGTTCAAGCCAAAATCCGAGCAGGATCACAACCGCTACAAAGGCGAGCCACTTCGAGCTCATCTTGGGGCCTCTCCCCAGGAGGAAAAAGAACGGGAGTACAAAGATGAGCACCATCTGTAGCCAGAAGAGCGGACTAAATTGACCGCTCGTTCGTGGTTCGAAGAAGTTCACCTCACGTGGGATATTCCCGTACCAAATTACAAGAAATTGAGCAAACCAGGTGTAAGTCCAAAACACAACAAAGGCAAACATCATCTTACCCAAGTCGTGAAAGTCCCATTTCCCCCACAATCTAAGCCCGTTGAACCGACCGTTGTAGTGATGCGCCATGAACGCGACGAGAGAAAGCAAACAAAGCCATCCACCAATGAAGTAGTAGACACCCCAGATCATGCTAACGAAGCCCGGGGTTAGTGACATGGCAAAGTCAAATGCCAATAGCGAAAAGATTATGGCCCAGAGAATGATCAGCGCAGGTGACATACGACCGATCCGGTTTCGGCAGCGTACCACTTCCTCTTCATCACCACGCCATTTTCGCGCGAACAACAACATTACAGTCTTTCGCCATCCGGAATGCTCAGCGGCTATCAATGGAGCGTCGACTCGAATCGAGTGCCACAGCCAAACAAAGCCGAACCCATAGAGGATCGCCAATAACACTCCATTACGGAAGAAAACCCCATCCAGCGTGAGCCAGTCAAGGTTTATATGCTCGGTCTCAACAGGCCCCAGCCAAGGAAATATGTGCTCAGCTCCTAAGCGAAGCGTTAAGAACAGTACAAATGAAACGGGAAGAAACGCGCCAGCGGCTTCAGCCAGCCGGCTAAAGCCCTTCCCCCAATGTCCTTTCGCAACTTGAAGGACGGCCCCGAACGTGATCCCTGCCATCGAAAGAGCCGTCCAAAACAAGAAATTGGACCAAACGCTCATCCAAGCGCGCTGGGCATCGTTTCCAACGGTAGTGGCGAAACCAATAGCCCCAACTGCGACTGCAATAACCCAGACAAACAGCCAGAGCCTCGGAATACGACCCCCGATAGTGCTGAGCGCTTGATCGCGGGTGACGGAGTGACGGTCAGTCGTCACGGGGCGCCTCCGTTGATAGCCGGAGCATCCAAGGGAGGAATCTCGCCCGCTGCCACTGCGTCGTCCTGGAGCTGGCGAAGGTAGGCTACGATATACCAGCGTTCATGCGCCGGAATACGCCTATAGGAGGGCATTAAGCCACGACCGTTCGTGATCATGCCCCACAAGTAGCCGTCCGAGTAACTTCGCGTTAGCACAGACCGGAGATTAAGCAATGGGATGTCCGGGATACGGTTTGGTCCCACAACGGAGCCATCTCCCGCACCCAAAGATCCATGACACGGTGTGCAGAACTGTTGGAATAACTCTGCACCGCGAGCAAGTTCGGATTCGGTGCCGCCAATCGGACTCGTTAGAACGCTGTCGGCCATAAGCAAATCGTAGGTGCGCGCACCATCAATGGGCATGGTCCCAGAAACACGTGTACGAGGCTCTTCCTCGAATGCCTCCACTGAGGACTGCCACGACATAGTCTTGAATATCGGGACGCGTTTAATCTGATCGTCACATCCGCTAAGCGCGGTCGTGATCAACAGGGCTAAGGAGCACGCACGCACGTTCATGCTTTAACCTCGATATCCAGGGCTCCCGTTTCGCGCACGAGGTTCTCTGCTTTTATGCGCTCGTCACCATCCGCCGAAATAAAAACACCCCACCGATCAACGGAGAATGACGCGCGGTAGTTGGGGTCAAGATTGATGACGGGACGCCTAGCATGCACCAGCAGCGCTACAAGACCGAAGATCCCAGTCAACAACACCGTCAGTTCAAACATGAAAACCACGAATGGCGGGAAGGAAACAAGCGGCTTCCCTTGTGTCACAAGGGGATAACCTAGCGAAGTCCCAGCCGCCAATAATAGCCCGGTCATGCAACCTGTAATGCCCCCAACAAGTGCCCAGATCCGGACTGGCGAGGAGTGAATATCCATCGCCTCTTCAATTTCAGGGGCAGGAATCGGCGAAAAAACTTCAATATCAGTGTGACCGGCCGTTCTTAACCGCTCAATTGCGGCGACGGTTCCATGCAGCGTGTCATATTGTGCGAGGACACCACTACTCATGGTGTCCTCCCTGTTCATGAGCCAAGTGTTCTTTGACTTCAGCGATTGAAATCACTGGCAGAGATCTCGAGAACAGAAGAAACCAGAAGAAGAACCAACAGAAGCTGCCAATAAGAATCGCGATTTCCACCCAACTCGGCGTGTAGAGCCCCCAACTCGCCGGATCGTATTCATGCGCCAACGACGTCACGATAATCACGAAGCGTTCGTACCACATACCGATGTTAATGAATATTGTCATAGCAAACAGTGCCGGAAGGCTCCTGCGAATCTTTCTAAACCACAGTGCCTGCGGTACGACAACATTACAGAAAACCATCGCCCAGAACGGAAGCGCATAGGCCCCAAATGCCCGCCAACGAAAACTCTCTATTTCGATTGGATCTGCGGAGTAGTAGGCAACGAAAAACTCCGTCGCGTAGGAAAATCCGACAATGCTCGAGGTGAGAAGAATCAGTTTCGCCATGTTTTCGAAGTGATTCTTCGTGATGTACGCCTCAAGGCCAAAGGCCCACCGGAGTGGGATCATAAGTGTGATCACCATAGCTACACCGCTGAAAATGGCTCCCGCGACGAAGTAAGGCGCAAAGATTGTAGAGTGCCAACCCGGAACAATGGCAAGCGCGAAGTCCCAAGACACAACACTGTGTACGGAGAGCACCAGTGGCGTCGCTATGCCTGCCATATAAAGGTAAAGGCGTCGATAATGTCGCCACTCAGATACGGTCCCCTGCCAGCCCAGTGAGAGCGCACCATAGATCTTGTATGCCAACCCCTTAGCTCTGTCCCGTAGGACTGCGAAGTCAGGAATAAGGCCCGTGTACCAGAATAACGCCGAGATTGTCAAGTACGTACTCACTGCGAACACATCCATCACGAGTGGCGACCTGAAATCTGGCCAGATCTGCCGCTGCGACGGGTATGGCATCAGGTAATAAAAGTACCAGACACGTCCAAGGTGGATGAGTGGGAAGAGCCCTGCGGTCATAACCGCAAAGATCGTCATCGCCTCGGCGGTCCGATTGATTGTCGTCCTCCATCCTGAGCGGAAGAGATAGAGGATTGCAGAGATAAGCGTTCCTGAATGTGCAATACCAACCCAGAAAACAAAGGTCGTAATGTATACGCCCCAAAAAACCGGGTGAGTGATCCCGGCAACACCAATTCCTTTGCCGATCTGATAGAACCAAGCACCTGCGCCGAGCCCTATCCCCGCCATAGCGGCACCTAGGATCAGAAAGAAGCGTCGTTCAGGCCTACTGATCGGTCGAGTGATATCCCTATTGGCATCCGCGAGCGTGGGACTTGCTGCTCGCACGTCCACTTCAGCTGTGGCCATCAGTGAGCTTCCGTATCGGTACTATCATCTGTTTCGGCAGCATGCCCAGACGCCGGCAGATGAGCATGCGTCACATCCTCTAGGTATGTGACTGCAGGCCGAACTCCGAGTTCACCCAAAACGTGATACCCGCGTGCGCTCTTGGCTTTACGGGAGACTGCGCTGTTCGGATCCTTGAGATTCCCGAATGTAATGCCATTCACGGGGCAACTCTGCGCACAGGCTGAAGTGACGTCCCCATCCTGGACGAGACGACCTTCATCTTTTGCATCGATTTTCGCTTTATTGATCCGGTGCACGCAGAAGGTGCACTTCTCCATAACCCCGGTCTCACGGACCGTGATATCGGGGTTCAGCTGGAGGTTGAGCGGGTAGTCAAAATCATACGTAAACCAGTTGAACCGTCGAACCTTGTAGGGGCAGTTGTTGGCACAATATCGGGTACCGACGCAGCGGTTGTATACCTGAACGTTCAATCCCTCCGGATTGTGATAGGTGGCGTAGACGGGACATACCGGCTCACACGGCGCATCTCCGCATTGCTGACACAGCATTGGCTGTTGGACGGTCACGAACCCACCATCTTCTGTTTCTTCTTCGTAACGGTGGACCCGCATCCACGACATTTCGCGTCGCTGAGCAGCCAGATCTTCGCCGACCACAGGAATGTTGTTTTCGGCGTAGCAGGAGGTGACGCACGCACCACATCCGGTGCACGCATTGAGATCGATGACCATCCCCCAGCGATACGGGCTATTTGGGTCTGAGTCCCAAGCTGCCTCTACCATCTCGACGAGGTCGACCTCGTGTTCCTCGATCTCATGGAGTGCATCTTCGACGTTCATCGCGTGCACGATCTCGCGACCTAAATCGTCAGTAGACCCCTGCGTGACGACGAGCCGTCCACGCCTTCCGGCAGACGTTACAGTTACGCTTGTCCCAGCATAAGCGAAAACACCTGAGTTCTTGTCTGTGGTGCTGGCAAGAAGGTCGAGCGGGTTCACGCCACGCCCCTCTGCATTACGACCATAGGCCGCGTGCCCCTGGCCGAGCGGAATCGCGACTGTATCCGGTCGAATGCCACGGTATAAATACGCAGGTGCCTCAATCGTGCCTTGCCCTGATTCTACTTGCACGATGTCGCCGGTCTTCACATTCAATGACGCAGCCATATCAGGGTGCATCTCAACCCAAGAGTTCCAGACGGCCTTGGTGATCGCATCGGGGAGTTCCTGCATCCAAGATCGATTTGCTCCACGCCCGTCATAGAATTGCGCCGTCGGGTAAACAACCAACTGGACCCCTGAAGCAGGCTGGGAATCAACCAAACTCAACGTTGTCAGCTCAGAAAGGTCGGCGCTCATAACACCATTAGACGAAGCGGTAGAAGCACCAGGCACTGAGGCGCCACCTGCTCGGAGTGCTTCTAGCCAAGCCCCCTCTCCTCCGAGTCGCATCACCCAAGAATCCTTAAGGAGTGTCGCGAAGTCTGGTGTGTCGAATGCCGAAGCCTGACCGGCAGCGGCCGCAACCTCAAGCAGTACATCTTCACGCTGTCGCGTATCCCAGAGTGGATTCATGAGTGGTTGACCAAGCGCCCACGTTTCACCACCTAGTTCCGCATCGCTCCACGATTCGAAGACATGGTTACAGGGCAGCACCCAACTTGCGGATGATGCAGTATCGTCCAGATGAGAAGACAGTGCGAAGGTGTTGTCGACCTTATTCATTGCAGCCATGAACCCAGCGGAAGCTGGCAGAGAGTACACTGGATCGGTCCCCGCCACTATGAGTGTCGTCACCGAACCGGCCTCAATGCGCTCAATCAGCTTCATCATGTCGGCAAAGGTTGCAGTGGTTCCGCCAGGAGCTCCCTCAGACGGATAGACACGTTGTCCAACAGCGCCCAACACCTCGTTTAAAATGGCGACTGCTACCTGGGCCTGGCGTGCATTCCCATCCTGAGACTCTATGCCTGGTGGTATAGCCACTGCTGCCGAAGCCGAGGCAAGCTCTTCTCCTAGGGCACGAATCCGATCGGCGGAAACCCCCACAATATCCGCTACCGATTCCGGGCTCAGCTGTGGCACACCCTGTGGCAACTGAGCGCCACGCTCGGCAGCAACAACTCCGGCGACCGCGAGTGCTATAGCGCCCTCGGCCCCAGCGCGCGCCTCGAACCACTCATCAGCGTTGGCCCCTGTGAGTGACATCCGCGGCCCGACAAACGAAAACTTCGCGTGATGCCCCGCTTCTATATCACGGGCCTCAGAGAAGCCACGAGACTGACTCATGGGTGCCAGCCATGTGCCCAAAAAGTCTGCCCCAAAACAAGCTATGTGATCAGCCGAACTCAAATCGAACCGCGGCAACCCCGAACCCCCACTAATATCGGAAGTTCCCAGCGCGAGCGCGTCGAGGCTGAATGGCTCATAGGCGATGTGTTCAACTCCCATGACGCGTGCCCATTCGGCCATGAACGCTGCGCTTGTCCCGGTAACACGGCCCGTGAGAAGTACCGTATTCCCCGCATCGACTGCCGTTTTAAGAGCATCAGTTGCAGCTTCCCATGTTTGCGCTTGAAAAGTAAAGCCTGTCGAATCGACCGTTTCAGTGCGTTGTAACGGTGTCTGGGCTCGGTCGGGATCGTAAAGATCCTGGAGAGTGGAATGGGAGAGTGCCGACAAGCCGGAGCCATTATCGCTGATTCTAGGGTTGGGCCCGAGGCTCAAGACCCGTCCATCGCGGACCTGTGCGTGGACCGGAACCGGTTCTGGGCCAGCATCATGGATTACGGTTGCGTATGTCTCAGAGACACCGGGCGTAATCCCCTCCTCTTGCACCAGATGCGGAATGAGTTTGTCGGCAAAATCGGGAGGACCACACGCTGTAAACGTTGCTGCACCAACCCCAGAAACTCCCATAACCTTGAGAAAGTCGCGTCGTGAACGACCCTCCATTGGTGTGTCAGAGCCTGTTTGGGTGACGTTCTGCTCAGCAATCGGAAGCTGGCGCGGGCTATCCTTCGCCTCACCACCCCCACACGCCGAACCACAAGCGCAGCTACTGTCTGTTAGTAGTGGCATGCTGCACAGTCCGTAGGGGCGCGAGTAGCGCCGTAGTCAGTGTTAATGGCTCTCGGATAAAAGCTTCCAGGCTGCCGATCCGATTCAGGCTCGGATATGGAAACGGTCTGGGCCAAGATATGGTCCGTCGCAACATCGGTGTCGACCGGAGACTGTCTATGACACTCGAGACACCAACCCATTTCAAATGAAGCCCACTGGTATACTCGATCCATATCTTCGACTGGCCCGTGGCACTCAGCGCAGTCCAATCCATTACGAAGATGGGCTTGGTGACTGAACTGGACGAATTCTGGAAGTTTGTTCACCCATTTCCATGGAATGGGTTCGCTGCGCGCATCGTACTCCCGCAGTTCCTCTACCGGTGGAAGTCCTGTACCTGCAAGCCGATGGCACCCCATACAGACCTCAAGTGATGGCACAACCCCGGATACAGATCGCTCTGTGCCCGTGTGGCAATACATGCAATCGATCTGAAGGTCGGAGACATGGAAGCGGTGGTTGAAGGGGATTGGTTGGACCGGGCCACGCGACGCATTGTTGTGATCTTCGATCGCCTGCCATTGGGCCGGAACGGTATCCTGACCTTGTGCCCCAGAAGCTTGCACTGGGCTCTTGATAGTAGCGTCCCCCATACCATAGGGGTTAACAGCCTCAACCGCATAATCATGCAGGAACGAAGAGGGATCGAGACTCGCCGTAGCGACCCCGACATCGCCCGAGAAGGGTTGGCGAAGTACCGCTAACATGGCAATTGAAACCAGGCCAGCGACAAGCGCCGCCATGCGAGAATTTATCTTCATCCGCCTCTCTGAGGGGAAAATTCGCACTTGAAACCGAAGCTAACGGGACGATCCCCGGAGCCATGGGTCGCGGATAAGGTATATCCGTATGGAAGGGATGCAAGAAGAAGAATCATTACAGCAAATGGTCTAATCATAGTTCGAGCGGTGATGACAGAACCCGGTTCGCAATGGCATCCTGATATGGCGACTGAACGACTTCGCCACAGGTACAAGTTGGCATCGGGGGAGTAAATACAAACACCCAAAAAATCCGTCGACACAACCAATTATCGGGTTGACCCATCTCCACGCTTCATTTACCATATATGGGCGAGCGGGCTTCCTTACGGGGACCCGCTCGTCTTTGTCTTTGCGGGGCCTTAGCTCAGCTGGCTAGAGCGCTACGTTGACATCGTAGAGGTCACTGGTTCGAGTCCAGTAGGCCCCATTCGGCGGCAAGATTTGAGCCGGGATGATCGACGTTGGGGTTTTGCCGCATCGCATTACGGGGGGCTGTAGCTCAGCCTGGTTAGAGTGCCGGTCTGTCACACCGGAGGTCGCGGGTTCGAATCCCGTCAGCCCCGTACTAAGAGAATCCTTGGGGCCGTAGCTCAGTTGGGAGAGCGCCACGTTCGCAACGTGGAGGTCAGGGGTTCAAATCCCCTCGGCTCCACTTGGTGGTACCCTGCAATATCTTGTTTATAGGGTATGACCTGCCACCGTAGCTCAGTGGTAGAGCACCGCATTCGTAATGCGGCGGTCGGCGGTTCAAGTCCGCCCGGTGGCTCTAGTGTCGCTGGTAGCACAAATTGTCCTGAGAAATTGCGGGTGTAGCTCAGCTGGTAGAGCGCAACCTTGCCAAGGTTGAGGTCGCCGGTTCGAATCCGGTCACCCGCTTTTGTTGCTCTTCTCGGTGGCACCGCGCCTTGAGCGCAAGGTAAAAAAACCTCGGGGCGTGGCTCAGTCCGGTAGAGCGCTGCGTTCGGGACGCAGAGGTCCCCGGTTCAAATCCGGGCGCCCCGATTCCCTCGATGCAAGGATTTAGCTGCATGGGCTGTAGGTTGACGGAGGTTGGCTTCCAGCTAGCTTCTCCGACTACTTCGGGGCGTGGCGCAGCCCGGTAGCGCGCCTGAATGGGGTTCAGGAGGTCGCGAGTTCAAATCTCGCCGCCCCGATTACGCGAAAAGTCCACGTATACCACGGGCTTTCGTGCGTCTATCCCAAAGCCCGACATATCAACAGCAGACCCCCAGACCTGGCCTCAGTTGCCCCGCCCTGTCTCGTAAGAGTGCTCGTGCCCAAAGGTTCGCTACCGGCACGATTCTCACCATAGTCCGCTAGGTATCCAATGCATCGAGCACCTGTTCAGGTCGGAAGGGAATACGACGAAGACGAACGCCAGTCGCATCGTAAATCCCGTTCGCGATGGCGGCGGCGACAAGTCGGTGCGACGGCTCTCCCGCACCATAGGGCGGGAGGTCGGGTCGGTCGGGGTTCGGGTCACCGTTGACGATCACGATATCGATCTGGTCAGGGGCATCCATATGCGTGATCGTCGGGTGGGTACGCCAGTCAACGCTGGTAACCTTTTCTTCGTCGAACTGGACTTCTTCGAAAAGGGTGCGGCTGATTCCGTGAAGAAGGTTACCCTGGATAGTGCTCTCAAGCCCATCCGGATTAATAACGAGACCGCAGTCATGCGCGCACACCATACGTTTAACCCAGACACGCCCCGTCTCACGGTCCACTTCCACCTCCACTACATGAGCGATGGTGGTGCTAATACGGTACGCATATGCAAAACCGCGACCTGTGAGGATACGGCTTGTCCCGATATTGCTTGCAGCGGAGCGTGGAGTCCAACCGTAAGCATCTGCCGCGGCTTCAACGACGGCAATCGATCGAGTGCGCCGGAAGGCCGCGTCATCATCCTGACTTCCGCGGAGTAACCGGAGCCGGAACTCGACCGGGTCGGCTTTTGCGGCCGCAGCCATCTCATCGATGAACGACTCTCCAGCAAAAGTTGTCTGCGGTCCGTTAGGATCTCGCAGGTTTCCGGTGCGAAGCGGGGTTTCGAAAGCTTGTGGAAAGCGAACAACCCGCGTCTCATGACGCCGGTTCGGAATTGCATACATCTCGTCGGGCGGGCGAGCACCGCCCGGTGAAGGTCGCTCGGGGCGGATCCCCATGAGCTGTGCGATCAGAACTGTGTCTGGTTCGTTGTAGCCGACATGTGCGTAATTTGCGACACGTGCCCGATAGTCCCATGCAACAACGTTCCCCTTGGGATCCAATCCACCGCGAAGGTTAAATGCAAAGGCTGGGCCTTTGGTATCCCATGCAGTCTCCTCGTTCCGCATCCATTGGACACGCACTGGGCGTCCCAGTTCGTGAGCAAGAAACGCAGCCTCGAACCCTGCATCATCTGCAGCGGTTCGCCCGTAAAGTTGCGGGCCATCCATCCAGATGACTCGCACCTGTTCGGCTGGGATCCCCAGAAACTCGGCTACACCAGTCCTCAGGCTATATGGCTTCATGTCGTTTGTGTAGATCGTGAGTTGTCCATCCGACGGGTCTGCAATTCCGTGGGCCGGACCGATTGCCGTATGCCCCTGGAAAGGAACGTCATAAGCAGCTGCGACGATTGTCTCAGCATCAGCAAATGCAGCCTCTGGGTCACCGTTGTCCCGCGCGAAACCGCCAGGTTCAGGTGTCGTATTTCTCAGGTAATCGAAAAGGTTCTCAGAAGATGGAAACGGCGCGAACTCCGGCGACGCCCACTCGACCTCGAGCTTTTGTGCTGCTTCGATCGCTTGTTCTTCACGCTCGCACACCACGGCAACGTAGTTACCTCGGTTCACGACCTGAATGAAACCTGGTAAATCCCGAACCGAAGATTCATCAATCGCGACCAGTGTCGCTCCAACTATCGGCGGCCGAACATTCCGCGCGTGGACCATACCAGGCAGGTTCACATCCACTGCCCATTCGAGTGACCCATCAACCTTAGCGGGGATGTCGTATCGTGGGATCGATTGGCCGACAAGCCGTAAATCCTGCACTGACTTAATCGGCGCGATCCCGGTGATTGCGTTAACGTTTGCGCCCGTCAGGATGACATCGAAGCGCTGTCCGCCAACGAGTTGACCGTAGCTCACACGCTTCGAAGAGTTGGCGTTTGAAAAGATGACGCCCTCCCTTGCATTAAGCCCATCGACCGGCACACCAAGCCGGTCGGATGCCAACTCAAGCAGTGCGCGCCGAGCTTCGGCGGCGACACGACGCGCGACTGCACCGTCTCGCTCGATCGCATCTGACCCGCCAGATCCACCTTGATCCACAGTCAAATCTGTCCGACCCATAACGAGTGTCGTCTGGTCAAACCCGATATCGAGTTCATCGCACATCATCTGACGGATGGCAGTCCCGGTACCCTGCCCTCCATCTGTCTTTCCGACATAGAAAACTGCCGTCTCATCTTCGTGAACGACGAGCCAAGAATCGAGGTCGTGAAAGTCCGGTTCGGGATACGGCACCGTGTCTCCGTTCGGTCGCTGTCCGTTGGCCGATGCGACGAAACCAGCCCCACCTGTTGCACCAAATCCCAGTACGAAAAGGCCCGAACTCTTCAGGAAATCGCGCCGCGATGTTGCCCCCTCCCAAGGCGCGAGCGCATCATCGAGCGACGTCGAAGCATGAGGAGTCCACTTCATCGATCCACCCCTCTCTCACTCGATCCCGCTTCGCCCGTTGCCATCATCTCCGAGGCACGCTTCACGGCCGCTTGAATCCGGTAATAAGTCATGCACCGACAGAGAACACCATTCATCCCCGTGCGCACCTCTGCATCAGTTGGGTCAGGGTTCTCGTCCAATAGGGCCTTAGCAGTAAGGATCTGACCGTTCTGACAATACCCACACTGAGGCACCTGTTCATCGATCCAAGCCTGTTGAACTGGGTGGAGTTCACCCTCCGTCGAAAGACCTTCGAGCGTAGTAACTTCACTGTTAACCCGCTCAACTGGCCGCATGCAGGAGCGCACCGCCCGACCGTCCATCAGTACGGTACAGGTCCCGCATTGCCCAAGACCACAGCCAAACCGCGGTCCCCGAAGCCCGAGATCATTGCGAAGGATGTAGAGCAGTGGGGTGGAAGGCTCAACGTCCAACGTGTGGGTTTCTCCATTTACCCGAAGTGTGATCTCACTCATGCGTTTCTCCTCAGTGCGCGTAGGATTTGATAAGGAGATTGTTTGCACTGTGTCGTGCGTAGGGATCCGATGCGATGCTTTGTCATCTAGAATTCTCTCAGTCTCGGCCCTGATTCGCGAGAGGCACTCAACTGTAAGAGGTTTCTATAATCTGAGATTTACTCAAATCTCTAACTGGTTGACCAAACCGTCCCGCTGCCGGAGTTTCGATCGATGCGTTGTGCGCTCCGGATCCTCGTCATGCTTCTCTCAGTTTGGGGCATCTCCGGCTGTACTGATGGCAACCGGCAAGTCTTGGAAATCATCGTTCCGGTAGGAGAGGGGGGCGGATCCGATCAGTGGGCACGCGCCTTAGCACCTTATCTCCAACGCTACCTGGACAATTCGCTCACTGTCCAAGTCGTCAACATTACGGGTGCGGCTGGCGTACAGGGGGGCAACGTCTTCGCGCTCCGACGTAAACCCGACGGGCGGACTCTCTTCGTTTCTAGCGGATCACAAGTGCTGCCATGGCTTCTCGGCGAGCCCGCAGTGCGTTACGACTTCGAAAACATGCGGGGAATTGCAGGTTCGCCGGTTGGCGGGGTGGTTTATGCATCCGCAGACCTTGGCATACGTTCGGTCGAAGAGTTATGCGCATCGGATCAAACCCTGATTTACGGAGGCATCTCACCAACCGGTCTCGACATGGCCCCCCTCCTAAGTTTTGAACTCCTTGGCGTCGAAGTGATAGACATTCTCGGATACGCGGGAAAAGGAGCAGCTCGGGTTGCGCTCGAACAAGGAGAAACCAACCTCGATTATCAGACAAGCCCAGCCTATCTCGCTAATGTCCTACCACTTGTCGAGGAAGGGCGCGCGGTTCCGCTCTTCAGTTTTGGGTTGATCGATGGTGATGGACAGGTAATCGATGACCCCGTCTTTCCGGATCTGCCCGGGATGAGGAAAGCCTACCGCGCCTGCCGCGGGCATGAACCGTCCGGAGTGGCGTGGGAAGCCTACCGTGCTGTACTCATGGCCGGTTTCGCAGCACAGAAAGGGTTATGGGTCCACGCGAACGCACCAGAGGACCGAGTTCAAGAACTCATTACTGCTGCCGAAAAAGCGACGGGCGATCCGGAGTTTCTTGAACGTGCCTCGCGGCTTATTGGCGGCTACGACTTTTACGTAGGCGATAACGTGGACGCGGCACTAGCCGAAACGGCTCGCATTTCACTAGAGGCTAGACGCTGGTTGGTCGAGTTCCTTGAACACGGGTTCGATGTGGCACTTCCCGAGCCAGTTCGATGATCCAAGCTGCATTTCAGGCACTGCTCCTTCTGCTTGAGCCTTCAAACCTCGCCTTCATGCTTGGGGGCGTAGTGGTCGGGATGGTAGTCGGAGTGCTTCCGGGGCTGGGGGGCACGGTCGGGTTATCGCTCCTGCTGCCGTTCCTGTTCGGTATGGAACAGGGGCCCGCAATCGCCATGTTGATTGGAATGGCGGCGGTCGTTCATACAGCGGATACGTTCCCTTCCATTTTACTGGGCGCGCCGGGTTCGTCAGGGTCCCAAGCCACGATCATGGATGGGTATCCCTTAGCCCAGAAGGGTCAGGCGGGTCGAGCACTGAGCGCAGCATTCCTTTCGTCAATGTTTGGAGGATTAGTCGGGGCGATCACTCTACTTTTGATCCTTCCAATCGCTCGACCGTTAGTGCTCGCATTCCGTTCACCTGAGCTCTTTATGCTCGCTATCCTTGGGCTTTCTATGGTCGGTATCTTATCGGGGGATCGACCGATTCGAGGTGCACTGATGGCCGTACTAGGGTTGTTGATTGCGGCGATCGGGGCGGCACCAGCGACACCGTTTTACCGGTTCACGTTCGATAACCTCTATCTATATGACGGAATCCCGCTCGCAGTGTTCGCGTTGGGATTGTTTGCAATGCCAGAACTCCTCGATTTACTGGTGAAAGGTAAAAGCATCGCAGAAGGCACAACGACCCGGAGGGTAAGCGGTTGGCGTGAAGGCCTTCGCGATGTGATTCGAGAACGACTTCTCGTCGTGCGGTCAGCTGTCCTTGGCGTGGCAGTCGGTTTCATCCCCGGGCTCGGGGGCGCCGTAGTGGACTGGCTGAGCTACGGAATCGCAGCCCAAACATCGAAGAACTCGGAAGGTTTTGGTAAAGGAGATATTCGAGGTGTGATCGCCCCTGAAAGTTCAAATAACGCCAAGGAAGGTGGTGCGCTCATCCCAACCTTGTTATTTGGGATCCCAGGGAGCGGAACAACCGCAATTCTTCTGGGCGGATTAGTTCTTCTGGGACTCCAACCGGGCCCACGTATGATACGAGGCGACCTAGACCTCACACTTCTCATTATATGGACGCTCGCCATCGCAAACGTATTCGGTGCGCTCACCTGTCTACTTCTATCAGGTCTTGTAGCGCGATTAGCTACCTTGCGACCGTCTGTTTTAGCACCATTTCTCTTTGTGATCATGCTTGCCGGAGCATTTCAGAGTAGTCGAAGTTGGGGCGATATGTGGGCCTTTCTCGTAGTTGGCCTGATGGGCTGGGTACTGCGCCGACTTCGGTTCCCTCTCCCCCCGATCCTCATCGGTTTCGTTCTCGCGGCAAGTATCGAGCGAAACCTCTTTATATCAGTGACGCGGTATGGCTGGTCATGGCTCACTGCACCGGCCGTGATAGCAATTGGTGCAATCACGGTGGGCATGACGATTTTGGGGGTCCGCCTAAGCCAGAAGGCAGCAACATGAGACTTCCGGAAAGGGGACAAATCATCGGGCTCACTTCGTTGGGCTTGATCTTCGCCGCTGCGGGTGCGGCGTCTCTTACATTTCCAATTCGAGCACAAATCTTTCCTCTATTCGTTGGAATTTTGGGTACCGTACTTGCTCTTGCGGAGTGGGGGTCAATGAGACGGATGAGGTCCCACCATCACGCAAAAGTTTTGCACACCAACAATGAACACGAACCGTGGAAGCCAAGTGATATCGCCGGAATTAGAACTGATTTCTATCACACCCTTCCCTATCTCTTTTGGCTGTTGGGGTTATTTACTCTAGTTGCATTGGTCGGGTTCGTATCCGCTGCCGCAATCTTCACCGCCGCGTTTTTGCGTCGTGAAGCCAACGTTCGGTGGACTCTATGCATAGTCGGCTCTCTAGCGGTGCTGGGTTCTCTCCTTGTCCTGGGGAACCTCTTTTCGCTTCGATGGCCCCTTTCCTTCGTAGATCCGCTCCGTGCATTGGGGCTCCTATGATAGTCCCTAAATCCGACCTGAAATCAGCCGCACAAAAACGGTGGGACGTTGTAGTTGTCGGGGCCGGGAATGCGGCTCTTTGTGCGGCCCTTTCCGCCCGCGAATCAGGAGCGGACGTAGTGATGATCGAGGCTGCCAAACCAGATCAACGGGGGGGCAATTCCCGATTTACGGATGGTGCGATTCGACTTGCTCACGGCGGACTTCCGGATCTCCGAAGCTTAATCCCCAACCTCACCGATGAGGAAGCTGCACGGATTGACCTCGAACCGTATCCGATAGAAGCGTTCGTAAACGACATGATGCGGATGTCTGGCGGGCGAACCAAAGAAAATCTTGCCATCCGTCTAGCCGAGCAATCGACTGATACGGTCAGGTGGATGCTTAGCCAAGGTGTAGAGTTCGAACTAATTTTTGACAACCAAGCTGTCCGCGAAGAGGGCCGATATCAATTTTGGGGCGGCCTCGTGCTCCGATCAGTCGGTCGAGGCGTGGGATTGACCGATCGTCTCTTTGCTCGGGCAAAACATCTCGATATTCCAATAGTTTATGGGAATGCAGCTGTTGGGTTACTCCGCGAAGGTCCCACAATTACAGGAGTCATTGTGGGACCTTCGCAGATTCAATTTGACTGCGGCGCTGTAGTGCTGGCGTGCGGCGGGTTCGAAGCAAATCCCGAATTGCGCTCAATGCATCTCGGGTCGAAGTGGAAGAACGTTATTGTCCGAGGGACACCATATAATACGGGAGGTGGACTCACTATGGCCCTCGAAGCGGGGGCTGTTCAGAGTGGAGATTGGACGGGCTGCCACTCAGTCGCGATGGATCAAGGGGCTCCTGAATTTGGGGACTTCGCGATCGGTGGAGACATTTTCAAAAAACATAGCTATCCCTACGGGATCGTGGTGAACCAGAACGGACAACGTTTCGTTGACGAGGGGGCGGACTTCCGAAACTACACCTACGCGCGCTACGGCCGGGCACTCTTAGAACAGCCGGGTGGAATCGCCTATCAAATATTCGACCAACAGGTAGAGTCGTTGCTGAGGTCCGAGTATTTCGGGAAAAACTCAACGGGTTACGAGTCACCTAGCTTACAGGCCCTAGCCAACCAACTAGATATTGACCAAAAGGCATTCTTGCGGACTGTCACTCATTACAATCAAGCGGTTCAAAATAAAGCTTACGTTCCACACGTATTAGATGGAAAAGGAACGAAGGGACTGTCGCCACCTAAGTCGAACTGGGCTCTTCGAATCGAGCAGCCTCCTTTCCGTGCCTTTCCTGTACGGTGCGGAATAACCTTCACCTACGGAGGAGTCGATGTAGGTGAAGGTGGAGAGGTATTAGATGACGGTGGTGCTCCCATCCCCGGGCTGTTCGCGGCCGGCGAAATGGTGGGAGGGCTATTTTTCAACGGCTACCCTGGAGGGTCGGGACTGGCTTCGGGGGCAGTATTTGGACGGATTTCTGGTTTACACGCTGCGAATAAAGCATCTCAAAATCGGAACGTATGATCACCTGATCTCTAGGACTTTATCTTGAACTCGATCACATACCACTTACTTCGTTTTACCATAGTCCTATATACATTTGGGCTCGGTCACGAAACAAACTTAGTAGCGCAAACTTCCGGTTCCGTTCTCAAGGAAGAGGAAGTTATTGTTTCACGTAACGTCATGATTCCCGCTCGGGATGGGGTCCATCTGGCGACGGACATCTACCAACCCGCTATAAATGGAAAACCGTTGTCGGAACGGCTCCCTCTTCTGTTCCACCGAACACCTTATGGAAAATCAGGTCAAGAAGAGCAAGCTCGATATTTTGCGGCACGTCGGTACGTGGTAGCCGTCCAAGACATCCGCGGCCGATTTGATTCAGAGGGCGAATTCAGCAAATACCATCGCTTCGACGCAGTGGATGGATACGATGCGATCGAGTGGTTAGCGAATCAATCGTACACTGACGGACAGGTGGGAATGTGGGGGACTTCCTATGGAGCTCACACCCAAGCAGATGCAGCGAAAATGAACCCGCCAAGCCTTCGAACTGTCGTGCTCAATCAAGGTGGCATGACTAATGGTTGGGATCATGCGATCCGGCAGGGTGGGGCGTTCGAACTCGGCCGCGAACTCACGTGGGCTTTTCAACAGATTCCGGCGGAAATCGATGATCCTGTTGTACAAGCGTTATTCGCACAAGAAAATGTGAGTGACTGGTATTCTGCCCTTCCACTGCGCCCTGGCCTTAATCCGCTTTCCATCGCACCAAATTTCGAGGCGTATTTCTTGAACGAACTGACACGTTCGGATTACGATGAATTCTGGAAAGGCATCGGGCTCAATTGGGTTGAGTACTTCGAACAAACAGCGGACATACCCATGCTCCATGTTGGGGGCTGGTACGACATTTTCCTTCGTGGAACCATTGCAAACTATGAAAATCTCGCGCGCCTAAAATCTTCGTCTATTCGGCTACTCGTAGGACCGTGGGACCACGGCGGTAACAACCGCACATTTGCTGGGGATGTTGATTTTGGACCTGAGTCTGCTGTGGCCGATTTTTACACAGATTTTCACGTTCGGTGGTTTGACCATTTCCTTAAAGGACAAGCAACGGGTGTCGAGTCCGAGAAACCTGTTCAAATCTTCGTCATGGGCGGGGGAACTGGGGAGAAAACCGCGGCGGGTCGACTAGCACACGGTGGGTACTGGCGAGGCGCCGACGCGTGGCCGCTACCAGATGCTACCCCCACTCGTTACTACCTTCATGGCGATGGAAGTTTACAGACCAGCGCATCCGCTGCGACCACTTCATCCACAACATATACGTTTGACCCAAACCGCCCAGTACAAACACTGGGTGGCACTGTGTCGGGCCGGCTGAACGATGGTGCGTATCATCAGCGCGAACGTCCAGACTTCCCGGGAGGGATATCACCCTACCTCCCCCAGAGTGCACGTGAAGACGTAGTCGTCTTTCAAACCGACCTCTTGGAGCAAGACATCGAAGTGGTTGGTCCAATTAAAGTTCGGCTCTTTGTCTCATCGACCGCCGTGGATACAGATTTTACCGCGAAACTCATCGACGTCTATCCGCCCAGCACAGATTATCCGACTGGATATGACATGAACATCTCAGATGCAATCGTTCGAGCAAGCTATCGGGATGGACGCACTGAGCGAGATCTGATCGAACCAGGACAAGTATACGAGATTGTGATTGAGCCATTCGCAACCGCAAACTTATTCAAGGCTGGGCACCGTATCCGACTCGACATCTCAAGCAGCAATTTCCCCCGGTTTGATGTGAACCCAAATACCGGAGAACCTCTCGGTCGTAATCGACGTTGGATCAAAGCTGACAACACGATCTATCACTCTACAGAGAGGACATCGCACGTGGTACTGCCGATTATGCACCCACGGTAAACCATTCCTATGAACTGAGCTTATTTTACCGGCGGCATATTCGGCGGCGGTTGACGGTAGTGCGTTGCCTGTTCAAATGCATAACCGAAACCAAGCAGTTTCTCTTCAGTAAAAGGTCTACCCAAAAACTCTAGTCCCACCGGCAGTTCGTCCGTCGTAAAACCGGCGGGGACTGTAAGCGCCGGAAACCCCACAGCAGGACTCAACCCTCGATTGTCACCCCAACCATAGTCATCCGCAGGATAAGGATTCGTCTCGACATCGTGAGGGATGCGCGTCGGCTGGTGGTCAAAGGTCGCATAGACAATCGCGTCTAGCGCCTTGTCTGCCATAATCTTTAAAACACCCCTCCGTAATTCCTCCCTCTTATGAATGACCTCCAGATAACCCACCTCGTCCGTTGATCTCCCGACGTAAACCATCATTGCGCGTTCACGAAGAGGGACCACGACACCGGAGAGTAGAATTTCTCGAAGGGTGGAAACTTTTGCGTTCTGATGCTCTGCCAAATATTCGTTCGTAGCACGTTCGGTCTCAAAATTATTCCCATAGCCTCCTCCCTCCGAAGTCTCCAGTTCGGGAATAACCAGTGGGTCTAGGACTTCAGCGCCTAGGGCCGCTAATTCGCGAACCGCGCGATCGAAGACCGCTTGGACTTTTTGGTAGTCATTTGACGATCGATCGGTCCTAGTATCCATGGGTGTCCGTAAAACGCCAATGCGTGCGCCACGCAATTGATCGACATTAAGCGAAGCAGTGTACGTCTCCGGTACGTGTCCAACGGAATACGCTGTAATCGGGTCTTCTGAGTCATACCCAGCGATGGCGTCCATAACGATAGCCGCGTCTGTTACCGTCCGCGTGATTGGGCCCATTGTGTCTTGCGTAGGATTCGCTGGCATCATCCCATGCCGACTTACAAGCTCGAGTGTTGGCCGTAATCCGACGAGGCTATGCACGGCTGCTGGACCGCGGACCGATCCGCCCGTGTCTTCACCAATCCCAATCATCCCAAAGTTTGCTGCAATTCCGGTGGCAGACCCGCCCGAAGAACCACTTGGATTGCGGGTAGGGTCATACGCGTTTCGAATCACACCGAATGCTGACCCAACATATCGAGATGCAAACTCACCCATAGTTGTTTTGGCGAGAATAATACCGCCCGCTGCTTTAAGCCGTGTCACTATGGTCGCATCTCGAAACGAAATGAAGTCCTGAAAGAGCGCCGAACCAAACGTGGTAGGCATATCTTTAGTCTCAACTTGATCTTTGAGCAGGACGGGAATGCAATGCAGTGGGCCAACCATTCCATCCGTTTGCATTGCCAAATCCAGCGCATCAGCCTCTTCGAACACCTGTTCATTACGGGATTGGATAGCGTTCAACTGCGGGCCCTGTTGGTCGTAGGCGTCAATTCGATCAAAATAAAGCTGCACTAATTCGCGACAATTGATTTCCCCGGCCCGAAGCGCCGTATGTACATCACGGATCGTTGCCTCAGCAAGTTGGAATGTCTGTGCACCAAGGGGAGCCGTGATCAAAAGAGGGACTATAAAAAGCATGCAGATCAGCAATCGGGGACGATTATTCAAGGGTCTTCTCCGTATCAAAATCACAGGCTAAAAGTGTAAATTTGACTTCGACAGACTTGGTTATTTTGACCGACTAGATATTGCTGATGATTTCGGCACAAACTAACGAGTGACCTGTTAAGGACGAATGAGCCTAATAAACCAGCTTGGGAATAATCTTAGCCCTATTGGGCCTAATACCGCAGGGGCTGTCTAGACAACACTGAGGTTTGAAGGTGCGAAGTACACCTTCAAACCTCTTCACATTCGTTGCGAAGGGGAGACGAGCTCAGAACCCTCCACCTCGACGTCGGGCCGTGCGGCCCGTTGATGTGCCACGAGAAGAACCTCCGGAGGACCTGCTAACTCCCGCGCCTCGCGTTGAAGGGGTTCGACTTCGACCCGGAGTTGCACCGGATTGACCTCCACGGCGATAACCTTGTCCATTAATCACGCGGCCACCCCTATTCTCACTAGGACCTGTTCTGGTAATCGTGGGGCCATAGTAGCGTCCTCCCATCCCGTATCCATACCCGTATGGGGACCCATATCCATACCTGTATCCATATGGGGACCCATATCCATACCCGTATCCATATGGGGACCCATATCCATACCCGTATCCATATGGGTATCTCGAATAGAAAAGAGGTCCGTACCCGTAGTAACCCCACCCTCCGTAGGATCCGTAGGCGTATGGGAAAAAGGATCCGTGGTAGCCACTGCGATACGTTGAATAGATATCGTATGACTCACGATAATCAGAGGGCTGACGATCAACGACGAACCGTCCGGGGTAACTGATCGCCACCACCATATCAATCACTTCTGCTGGGACTCCGGCATCGGCCATCCGAACTAGCTGTTTTGAGTTGAGTTGGAGCGGAACATCCCGTTCGACAAGCCATGCCGGGATAGCTTGTGCATCGACATAGCCAATCGCCTCGATTACGTCATCGACAGCCGGTCGGGCCGAAGCCGCGACCCGAGCCGATTGGACGGCCATGTTCATATCCATCGCGATATCGACCAGCCCCGTGACTTCAGCGAGGCTGGACGCGGCTAACTGATATTTTGTCACCCACGTCAACTTCTCGTCACCCACCGTTGTGACCTGAACATCTACCCATTCGTTAGAGGATAGAATGGCGAACAACCCGGTCGATGCGCGGGTCACACCACCAGCACAGACATGCTCCGATGATAGGAAGACTCGACCTGGACGAGCAGAAAAATCTCCGCGTTTCCAACCAGTGCAGCCTTCTAAGTTTGCGTCTTGGGGGCGTCCATCTGCACGAAACCTCTCTTCACGAACAATCTTATTATTTTCGACCCATATCATCTGCACACCGACATCTTCGATTCCTGGTCGGAAACAGAGCAACGTACCAGAAGTTTCCGAACCCGTCGTCTCTTTAACAGGCTTCCAACAACCACTGAATGCCAGCCATCGGTCGTCCGTTTCACCGGTTAAGGCAGTACCCGCACCCGGACTAAAACCTAAGAGAAATGCTACTAGGAATAACCCGACGAATCGCTCTGTTTTCATCATGTTTTTTAGGGTCATGGAATCATCCTCAGGGAAATCAGAACCGTATTGACACACCCACCGTCGCCTTTAAGCCGGTGAGATCAATGTCATTGAAACCGACGAAGTCAGGGCCCATCTCAGCACTGGCCCATGAGTAACGAGCCTCGCTGCTTAAAAACCAACGTGGTCCGAGTGATAAGTCGAACCCGGCGGCGAGGTATACGAGAGAAGAAGTGGCCTGCGACTCAAATACATCAAAAAAGATGTCGTTCGTATCAAAGTCGACGAAATCGCCAATCTGTCTAAAATTATGCCAGACGATCCCTACACCTGCACCTAGATAGGGGGCCAACTTCTTGGGAATCCATGCGAGCCGACTGACGCAGCGACCCCGTTCCAACAAATAGGCCTTAACGCCTAAGGTCACGGGCACGCGAGTAAATCGTGTGCTCTGTTCGATAGGCAGATTATTTTCGTCGACCCAATCTCTAAGTTCGGATCGGGTATTACTCTGCTCGACCCCCACACTCAGTGCCGCATCTAAATGACGTGTCATCCGGACACTTAGTTCTCCATCAATCGACAATCCATCGAAATCACTTCTGTCGATCGTAAGGTGTTCGCGTGTGAAATCGAACACCTCACTTTGGGCGCGGGGAGACGCATGCCCAAGCCTCACACCGAGGGATGCTTTCGGACATTTGAATAGAAAGTCAGCCTGCTGGGCTGTCACACTCTCGGTGGACACAACCCCTGCGAGCATGGCCACACCAAAGACTACCCAAAGATGTTGAAAGCGTTTAGAGATCAACATTTTCCGCCTCTCAGACAATAACGGTCTGTTTCGATGTGTCGCCCTCCCTACCACAACGGTTTCAATCAAGACGCTAATGCCTTACGCGACTCGCCATGGAACCGAACACATCTAAGACGGAGCATGCCACCGAAAAGTCACACTAAAAAGATAAAATTGGCTTTAGTGTCGCACTTAAGGAAAAAAATCCCCAGATTCAGGAGCCGCAGAAGCACACCAGAGAAGAGTTGAAAAGTCGGAGGTTGAAGATGGTCCTATCTCGCCGAAATGCGCTCAAGGTGGGGGCAAGCCTAGGAGCTGCAGCCCTATTCGATAGCCGTTCTCTTTTTGGCCAGCAACAGTTGCCGTTACTTACTAAAGCAATCCCGTCAACCGGCGAGCGAGTTCCGGTGATCGGTCTCGGTTCGGCGGGCACCTTCAACCTCGACGCTTCTTCACCAGAGGCGTATGAACCATTCGAGGTCGTGCGACTCTTTCATGAGCTTGAAGGCACTGTCATCGACACGGCACCCTCCTACGGACGTGCTGAGCCGTTCGTAGGCGATGCGATCCAAACAATCAATGCGGCCGAGGATCTTTTCTTGGCAACTAAGGTCAACGTACAGAATGAAGGTGTGCCGGCGGCACTCGACCAGATGAATGCATCATCGGATACGTTGGGCAAGCGCACAATCGATCTGATGCAGGTATGGAATCTTGGGGACAATTTCCAAAATCTAAGTGATCGATATCTTGCCGCTCATCTTGAAGCTGTCCGTGAGTGGAAGTCCCAGGGGAGAGCACGCTACGTAGGAATTACCACTTCATTTCCGCGCCAGTACGACTTAATTGAAGCGGCTCTGCGGCAACACGAGCTAGACTTCGTGCAGCTTGACTACTCGATCGGCCATCGTGATGCAGAGGAAACACTGCTTCCCTTGGCCCAGGAGCAGGGCGTGGCAGTAATGGTAAATCGCCCGTTCACCAGTGGCGCCCTCTTCGCAAGCGTTGCTGGTCGCTCGCTTCCTGGCTGGGCCGCAGGCTACGACATCGAGAGTTGGGGGCAGTTTTTCCTAAAGTTTATCGTGTCCCATCCGGCTGTGACGGTTGCCATTCCGGCCACAAGCGACCCCGGGCACTTAGTCGATAACATGGGAGCATGCAGGGGGAGCCTCCTCGATGCAGATGCACGGCGACGGATGGCAGAATTCTACGAAAGCTTATGAATGGTAAAGCCGTGTCTGAGTTGCGGCAGCTATACGAAGGTGATCGCTATCTCATTAATACGGATTGGAAAAATTACTTCGGCTCTTCCCTTCTCTCTTGATAGCGAGCCCCACTCAATACGTTGGACATTGAGTAGTTGCCTTCGTGGCAGGCATACTCGTAAAGCTGGTCATCGAACTGCTTGAATGGGATTTGACCTCCCCAAACGCTGGTATAGGTCTCTGGATCATCAATCGTAAATTCATAAAGGACAGTCTCTTCATCTACCCGGGTAAAACGTTCAATCACTGTCCGGTCCTTAGACGGAGGGACTCCACGAAATGCGTGATTAGGATTGAGATTGGTCGTCTCAACCACGAGCGTGTTCCCCTCCCACCGACCTTGAGAATCACCAAACCACGGCCGGACTTCATTTGACAATGTTTTAGGATCACTGAGTCGGATGATCCTTACATCGTGGACCATTTCTGCCATGATCATTACGTAATCGGGGTTCTGCACGATCGTGTAATTATTATTGTACCAGTAATTGGGGAGCATCGGAGGTCCTGCGCTAAACCCGAACGACACAATGCAACGCTCAGCAAGGGGTCTTAGTTCCGGATGATCGTACGGACCATGCTGGTTACCTAGGGCCTCATACTCTTCAACCCGGCGGCGTCCCTCGGCCGTCAGCTCTGGCACACGACCGTCCAACGGATCCATCACAAGTGAACTTCTTGGCTCACCCCTAACGACAGCTACTCGGTCACCCGGCTCTCTGTACACTTCGTTGTAGCACGTAGTCGGCGCATCAATACACACTGGGTGATCACCACCCGGAGGCAGTGGGCGGTTCGGATCGCTTGGAGCCGCTGCCAAAGCAACGATCTCCGCCTGACCAGCCTCAATCTCAGCAACTTTATCCCACGTAAGAACAGGGTCCCAACCTAAAGGACGCTCAAAGGGCGTAAGCGTCGCGTTAGTCCAGTTTCCCTGTAGATCTGGGTGTCCGAATGGAGTTCGTGGCACCTGCCAGTCTCCGTCATTGGCGGAGGTAGTCTGTGCAGCGACTTGCGAAAGAAGTGGAGCAATAGACAAGAAGAACGCAAACAAAATGACTGCACGACAACTGGCAAAAAATGGTATTGCGCGAGTCAAGTTCATCTGCTCCTCCAAGCCGACGGACGTGCTTCAACAAACTCCATGCATTTGACCGATCACATCAATTTCGCAGCCTATTGTGACCGCACTGTTAATCTGCCGACCACAGGTCCTAACCGCGACCCTCTAGCTAGAAGGCTCAAACCGCGACCCGTCGACTTGGTCCTCACACATTTTTTATTGGCAGGTCATTCTACTCCTAACCTACCCAAGCGTTTCCGCGAAAGTGGGTGCTCTCCGATGCTGAGTCACCTGCTCATAAGCATAGGCAACCTTGATCAGCGTTGCTTCACTCCATGCCCTACCAAAGAATGACACTCCAACTGGTAACCCGGAAACAAACCCCATGGGGACACTTATATCAGGGTAGCCGGCAATCGCTGCCGGGCCGGCAGAACTCCCCCCATCACTACGATCCCCTTTGATATGATCTGTCGGCCAAGGGATATCCCGAGTAGGGGCGACAATGGCGTCCAAGTTGTGTTCCCTCACGAGCCTATCGATTCCATCTTCGCGGTTGGCCTTTTGAATCGTACTCATTGCATTCAGATATTCTGGATCGGTTAGCGGACCTCGTGCCTGTGAAGCAATCATTCGTTCTTGGCCAAAGTACGGCATTTCCAGATCTGCATGCTGCTCATTGAATTCAATCACATCTGCAAGACTCTTGACTCGAACATTGGGCCCCAAACCCGCCAGATAGGCATTGAGATCAGCCTTAAACTCGTATTCTAATAGTACAAGCGAGAGGGGATCATTCCAGGCCGCGGCATCCAGGTTGGCTGGATCGACAATAATAGCACCTTCGGCACGCATAACTTCGATTGCTTCATCAAAGAGTGTGATGATGCGCGGATCAAAACCGGTGAAGCTCCGGGCGACACCGATGCGAGCTCCTTTAAGACCAGCCGGGTCGAGGAACGGTGTATAATCATTATGGGCCTTGCCTTGGCTGGGTAAAGTGGCGCTGTCTCGCGTATCCACTCCGGTTAAAGCACCAAGCAGGATTGTCGCGTCCTTTACGTTTCGACACATCGGCCCTGCCGTATCTTGTGAGTGCGATATCGGTATGATACCGGATCGGCTCCAAAGGCCTACAGTCGGCTTGATCCCAACCACACCATTGCTCGACGAAGGACACATGATTGAGCCTCCCGTCTCGGTCCCTATAGTGAGAGCAGCCAGGTTAGCCGAAGCTGCCACACCAGACCCGGAACTCGATCCACATGGGTTGCGATCAAGTGCATAGGGGTTTCGGCACTGCCCACCTCGTGCACTCCAACCACTGGTCGCACGGAGACCCCGAAAATACGCCCACTCACTCATGTTGGCCTTCGCGAGGATGATGGCACCAGCGCTTCGCAATTTTTGCGCAATAAACGAATCCATAGGCGAAATTGACCCCTCAAGCGCCAAGGAACCCGCTGTGGTGGTCATTTGGTCGTGTGTGTCGATGTTGTCTTTGATGGCAACCGGGATGCCATGGAGCGGTCCCCGAGGTCCATTGGTGCGGCGTTCCGCATCTAGGTCATCAGCTATCGCCAACGCCTCTGGGTTCGTTTCGATTATCGAACGTAGCTCCGGCCCCTGCCGGTCCATTTCATTGATGCGCTCGAGGTACAACTCGGTGATCGAGCGCGCCGTACGCTCACCGGACTCCATGGTCTGTTGAAGTTCATCTACTGAAATCTCGTCGAGCTCGAAGGGCGGAATTGGTGAGCTGCCACCACTCCCGGTTGCCACAATACTTCCTGGGCCATCACTAGGAGCACAGCCTGTGGTGCCCATTGCAACCCCTACTCCCCCAACAACAGTTGTTGCGATGAAGCGACGGCGATCTACCATGGTTTTCTCCAAATTTTCGTGTCTAAAAAAACATGATATGTGCAAAACTGGCGACACCCACCCCCAAAGTAGGCAGACTGCAATTTAGCCCGCCAATGGGTCACAGCGTCGCCACCAATTTGATCTTAGGCAATGGTAGGATAGTTTTAGACTCAAATTTCGTATTTGTTTATCCCAACCCCACCCAAGCGATACCCGATGCCATACGATCCGATACTCGTACAACCTATGCGAGAAGAACTCACACGCCTGGGCGTGCAAGAGCTCCGTACAGCCGAAGAAGTCGATACTGCCCTCGGAAAACCAACGGGTTCGACAATGGTCGTCGTCAATTCCGTTTGCGGATGTGCTGCTGCGAATGCACGACCTGCAGTGGCCCTTGCGATGCAGAATGACATCTGTCCTGAGCAGGTTGTAACTGTTTTCGCCGGACAGGACCTTGAAGCAACGGAACAAGCTCGCACGTACTTCGTAGGCGTCAACCCTTCATCACCCTCAATCGCCCTACAAAAAGACGGCGAACTCGTCTTCATGCTTGAACGACATCAGATCGAGGGACGAGCTGCCGAGCAGATCGCGCAAGATTTAAGCCAAGCTTTTGACCAATTCTGTGGCGATGAGCAGGTAGAGACAGAACCGACACTTGAAAATGGGAATGCTCCGATGATCGCATTCACAGATGCAGCTGCAGATCGAATTCGGAGCTTCATCGCCGAGGATGAAGGAGCTGAGCTTTCAGTACGTGTCGCCATTCCCAATCCCAGTCCGGTGTCTCCTGAATATGAGATGTCATTAATTGAAGAGACCGAAAAGAAGCTCGACGACGAGACATTCCACACGGATGGGTTCGACGTAGTTGTTGACCCTGAAAGTGCAAAAATACTCTTCGGAACAACGGTTGCCTGGGTAGAAAATCTCGAAGGAAGTGGATTTCAATTCGACAATCCCAATATCAAACCGATCGGTTCACAACCACTCGCAGGACCGCTTGTGGAGCGAGTACAACGTGTCCTCGATGAGCGTATAAATCCTGGCGTAGCAACACATGGAGGAACTGTCAGCCTGGTCGACGTTCGAGACAACGTTGTGTACTTGCAAATGGGGGGAGGCTGCCAAGGTTGTGGCATGGCCTCTGTAACTCTGACTCAAGGGATTCGACAAGCACTCTTTGAAGCCATTCCGGAGATTGTTGACATTCAGGATGTTACCGATCACTCCGCCGGAACAGACCCATATTTTTCTTCCGACGAGTGAGCTTAAAGGAGGGCCCGGCCAAACCCCGAACGGGAGCCGGTGAAGCGAGGCCGCGTGTATAAAACAGACTATGGAGACGTAACCGACGCGCTGGATCGTCCGCTGCGCGACCTTAGAGTGTCAGTGACTGATCGATGTAATTTCCGATGCACATACTGCATGCCTAAAGAGGTGTTCGGACGAGGATATCAGTTCCTTCCCCGAGACCTCCTCCTCACATTCGAAGAAATCACTCGCCTTGCAAAAATATTCACTGCCCACGGCGTGGAAAAAATTCGAATTACTGGCGGAGAACCACTGCTTCGCAGGGACTTAGAGCAGTTGATCCATATGCTCACAAAACTTGATGGCGTGCAGGATTTAACGCTTACCACAAACGGGGCACTGTTAGCCAAGAAAGCACAAACCCTTAGGGACGCAGGCCTACAACGAGTTACGGTGAGCCTCGACTCTTTAGATGACACCGTATTTAAGCTCATGAACGATGTTGACTTTCCCGTCGAACGAGTTCTGGAGGGTATTGAAGCCGCAAAAGAGGCTGGTCTGTATCCAATCAAAATCAACATGGTTGTGAGACGAGGGTTAAATGAAGATGCCGTGATTGAGATGGCTCGTTTCTTCCGAGGCACGGATTGCATCCTTCGCTTTATAGAATTCATGGATGTTGGAACAACCAATGGTTGGAAACTGGATGATGTCGTTCCCGCCGCAGAAATCATCTCAAAGATTCATCAAGAGTTACCCATTGAACCAGTTGAAGCGAGCTATCGTGGCGAGGTCGCAAAACGGTATCGATATATTGATGGGCAGGGAGAGATCGGCATGATCTCCTCGGTTACTCAGCCATTCTGTGGAGACTGTACGCGAGCCCGACTCTCAGCAGAAGGAGTTCTCTATACCTGCCTGTTCGCCACAGCGGGCCATAACCTCCGTGAACTTCTTCGCGAAAATCGCGCGGACGAAGAAATCGCTGATCTCCTTCGTAATATCTGGGCAGCCCGAAGAGATCGATATTCAGAGATCCGCACCGCCGAAACCACTCCGGGGCATAAGGTTGAGATGTCCCACATTGGTGGCTGACCTAAAGTAAACCTCAAGCCAAAGGGAAAACGCCCTGTGACCCAAGGCTACCTATCAACCTCAGTAGAAAGCGACCGCTAACTAAGACGTAAGCGGAGCTGCTATCGCTGCCAAACCGTCTTCGAGTTGGATAATCACAAACTGTCTCCCTTCATGCACCCAACTCGACATGCCATACCGTGTGCTTCCCGGGAGTTCAATCGCTCCAACACGTTTGCCGGTGCGCTTGTCGATTGCGAACAGATGAGGGGTCCCGTCACTAGTCTGGCCTGAGGCCAAGAGCAACGTAGGGGTTACAACCATCGCTGCGTGCCCCCTTCGACCAGGGTTAATTGGGACTCCCTCGACACCCTGAAGTAATGGATGGTTTCGGATAAAATCTTGCTCCTCATCCGGAGCATCGCCGTGGGGGGTGGCCCAGATGTGATCACCCGTATTCAGGTCGATGGCAGTGATTCTCCCGACAGGCCCTTTCCAGATTGAAAGACCATCAATTGTCGCCAAGTCAGCACGCCCTCGTTCACCAACACCGATACCACGAGACCAGTCGGAATGCGTCGTTCCCGTCTGTTCGGGTCCGTCTAACGGAGACTCGACACCAGGCGCAACCATCACAGGTGAGCAACCACTAGTCGAAGTGATAAAGATGATCCCCTCCAGCGGGTCTGCCACGGGGGGACCTGTGATATTCACGCCACCTCCACCACCCGGACAAATTAGCGCGGGTCCTGCTCCCTCCGCGTTGCCAACGTGTGTCGGCGGATTGAAGAGGGGCGCGAAGAGGTCATTCTTGCGCGCATATTCCAGTGCTTGCTGTCGAATTTCAGGTGTGTAGTCTATGAGATCTTTTTCAGTGCGTCCTTGCAGATCATGCGGTGCCGGTCGGGTTGGGAACGGTTGTGTAGGCGAAAGCTTCTCCCCCGGAACATTCGACTGTGGCACGGGCCGTTCTTCGATCGGCCAGATCGGCTCACCTGTCTCTCGGTTAAGCGCGTAGAGAAAAGACTGCTTCGTAGCCTGAAATACACCTTTCACCTCTTCACCATCAACCGTCACGTCCATCAGCACCGGAGCTGTGGGCGTGTCGTAGTTCCAAATGTCATGGTGGACCATCTGAAAATGCCATACTCGTTCACCAGTTTCGACATCTAGAGCAAGAAGTGTCGTACTGAAGAGGTTGTCTCCTGGGTGAAAACCACCGTAGTAGTCAATTGTTGCACCGTTTGTGGGAATATAGACAATTCCCAACTCCGGATCGGCAGACATCGGAGCCCAGGACGAAACATCTCCCGTCCACTCCCAGGCATCGTTTTCCCAAGTTTCGTGCCCGAACTCGCCTGGACGGGGAATGACGTGGAATTTCCACTTTTGCTTTCCCGTTCGGGCATCGTAAGCCAAGATGTCACCTGGAACCATCTCTTGCCGTGTCTGATTGTAACCTTGTTGGGCAGAGTTTCCCACGATCACCACATCGTTGACTACGATCGGCGGTGACGAATTAGTGATATAGCCGATCTCTAGCGGCATTCCCACATAAGGATCGTAGGTCTGATTTAGGTTCTCCCACGGCCCCCAACCTTCAATCAGATCGGCCACGAGATCCACACTCCCCGAGGCTGGAAAGCCATCAATCGGCACAGCTTCTCCCCAATCTTCGAGAGGCAACCCAGTCTCTGCGTCGAGTGCATGGAGGAAAAACCCTGGGGTTACAATGTAAACGACTCCGCGCCCATCAATTTCACCGTACGCGACCCCTTTTCCATAGCCTTTTCTCATTGAATACTCGTACCGAGGAGTATTGGGCTCGGTGAAGCTCCATAGAAGTTCTCCCGTCGCTGGGTCCAACGCGACGACATGCCGACGGTCTCCACTGACTGTGATTAATTTACCGCCCACGTAAGACGGGGTAGCACGTGAGGTGCTTGGACCAAAACTGGATGCATTCCACTGCCACGCCACTTCAATATCTTCAAAATTCAATGCATTAATTTGGGTTGCCGGTGTGTACCGTGTATGCCACGCGTCTCCACCTAGAAACGTCCATTGAGCATTTTCCGTACCTGGCCCCTGTGCCATAACCGGAATCGGTATGGAAACCAAAGCTCCCAGAACTGACACGCACAATGCGGAAGAAAAAGATCGCTGGAACTGAGAGCATCGGTTGTCTGTCATGATAGTATTCCTTACCAGTTCGAACCTATCGATTGACCATCACTCTTTAAGATAAAGTGGTCATCTAGTACACAATGGTAAGGTGCCGGAATACACATGGGCGAGACCTCGACCGACTATTCATCCATACTGGGCCCAGGCTTACCTCGTTGACGCAGGCCTAGTTAGTACGCACCCTGGCTGGAGATTTCCTTTGCTAGGAGAGTGGCATGGCGCGTGCTCGCGAAATGCAAGATCTACAACGCAGAGAATTCCTTCGCTGGTTAACCGCTACCCCGTTCCTAACCACACTAGGCGGATTCGGTTTTGGAAAAGTCGCGGGAGCAATTGCCCAAGAAGCTCCAACGCGTCCCCTCAACTCTCTTGTAACTTCATCTCAAGAAGCACTCGATGTCTTTGATTTTGAAAAGGTTGCTGAGCAAACTCTGCCCACAGCACACTGGGGTTACATAAAGACGGGCGTTGACGGCGAAAGTACACAAGCTAACAATCGGGCCGCCCTCGAACGGATATACATCAGGGCCCGCCGATTGATCGATGTTTCAACCCTTGATATGAAAGTCAATTTATTCGGTCGAGAATGGCCAACGCCGCTGATGATCGCTCCGGCTGGATATCAAAAAGCCTTCCATCCCGATGGTGAATTGGCGACCGCACGTGCTGCTGCAACTAAGAATCACCTCCAAACCTTGTCGACCGTAACCTCTACATCCGTTGAGGAAGTCAACGAAGCAAGAGGTGAGCCTGTTTGGTATCAGCTATATCCTCGTGAAAACTGGGACGGGACCGTAGCAATGGTAAACCGGACTCGTGAAGCGGGCTGCCCCGTCATCGTTCTAACGGTAGACCTGAACGGAGGTAGTAATCGTCTCACATTGGAACGCTACCGGCGAAGCGACGATCGAAACTGTGACATTTGTCATCGGAGTGGTGGTCGAGCCGACCCCGTGAAACCCATGATGCGTGGGCTACCAAGCGGTCCACGCGATATTGGCGACAGCGGTGGCGCAGGCATGACTTGGGAATACATCCACCGCCTTCGTGATATTACTGACCAAAAGATTATTGTTAAGGGACTCGTCACCCGTGAAGATGCAGAACTCGCTATAGAACACGGCATTGATGCAATCTGGGTATCAAATCATGGGGGACGTGCTGAGGGGAGCGGACGAGCTACTGTTGACGCTCTACCGGAAATCGCTGACGCCATCTCTGGACGGATGCCCATCATCGTTGACGGGGGATTTCGGCGTGGAACGGATATCTTCAAGGCTATTGGGAGAGGGGCAACTACCGTGGCTATAGGACGGCCCTACCTATGGGGACTTGGGGCGTTTGGACAAGAAGGTGTGGAACGCGTACTGGAACTCCTGATAGAGGAACTTGCAATCACTATGAGGGCAGTCGGAACACCAACGTTGGCTGATATCGGGACGCATTCCATTGGTGTTGAGCCAATCGAGCCAGAGGTCGAAGAATGACCGTCCAAGGTCGGGGAGCAGTTGTAACCGGTGGAGGGCGTGGTATTGGGGCTGCTACGGCAGAGGCGCTATCAAACCAAGGAACCCGAGTTGTGGTCGCGGCACGGACCTCAGCCGAAATAGACAGTGTCGCCGAAGCACTTCGGGGAAATGGGGGAGAGGCCTGGGCCATTTGCTGTGACGTCACGGACCCCGAAAGTATTGAGTCGCTGATTAATCAATCGATTGAACGGCTGGGACGAATCGACATCTTGGTCAATAATGCGGGCATCGCAACCGCAGCCCCTTTAGTAAAGATGTCACTGTCAACATGGACCCAGATGTGGGCTGTAAACACAACCGGAAGTTTCCTTTGTATGAGGGCTACACTCCCCCAGATGGTGGAGCACGGCTGGGGCCGTGTCGTTAACGTCGCCTCGATCGCTGGACTTCGAGGAGCTGCTTACATCTCAGGGTACGCAGCTTCCAAGCATGCTCAGATCGGGCTCACTCGGTCGGCAGCGGCAGAAGTCGCCTCAGCGGGGGTAACAGTCAACGCCGTCTGTCCCGGCTACGTAGACACTCCCATGACAGACGCCACCATCGCTAACATTACAGATAAGACCGGGATGAACGAAGAGGAAGCCCTCAATGCAATCCTCGCGACTTCCCCGCAACATCGACTTATTACGTCAGAAGAGGTGGCAGCTTCTATTGCTTTTCTATGTACAGATGAGGCACGATCGATCAACGGCCAAACCATTGTTTTAGATGGTGGTGCCATCTCAACACATTAGAAAATCTAAGTTAAGAACGCCCAATTTCTTCAGCCCACAAGACATCTTTGGCCGTATCAATCCCACGGGTGATGATCTCAAGGTCATCCACATCTGCAAACACGTCCGCTTCTACGCGCCGAAATTTTATTCTCGAGAGGAGGCGCATCATCGACAGGGGCTCCTCACCATGAAGAGATGCCTCCAGCAAAGCTTCAACTTGTTTACGAACGTTATTGCGATAAGCGGCACATAATGGTTGTTCGCGACCACCGGCCATGGGTACCACAGCGTCCAGATCAGAATTCGCTTCTAATATCTCAAAAATCCGTTCGCAAAACGTTGAAGTTACAAATGGTAAATCTCCAGCCATGACAAGCACGGTTTGACCCTCAGTGTATTTTAACGCGGAAGCAAGACCCGCGACGGGACCTAGGTTGGGCTCCGGATCTGGTACAATCTGGGCTGTACGATCCTCACGAGTGACCGTCACAACGAAATCGCTTTCATCCGGAACGAACTTCCACGCATTCGCTTCAAGTATCGTTTGAAACGGAGCGACTTCGCGCACAGAAATAACGACATCGAGATTGGGCGTAGCGTCCAGAATGCGGAGGATCGGTGGGCTTCCTGCGATCTCCAGAAAAACCTTGTCCTGCCCTAGCCGACTAGATCGACCACCGGCAAGAATGATCAAAGATCTATCTGACAAATTCACGGTTATGATCCACCAGTTAACACAATTTGATCCAGAATATCGACTACTCGGTTGCCAAGATCATCTCGGATCTTACGGGACTCATGTAAAGGAAGGTCTTTAGGGTCTCGGATATTCCAATCCAATCGATGGTGTGTCTGAATATTGGGACACGCATCGCCACAACCCATCGTAACAACGACATCAAAAATGGTCGAGGGTATTTCATCTAAACCTTGTGAACGATGCACAGTTAAGTCATAGCCAATTTCTGCCATCAGGTGAATGGCATGCGGGTGCACATCTCCAGATGGTTGCGAACCCGCGCTAAAGACCTCTAGCAAGTCAGTTCGGTGGATTCGAGCAAATGCCTCAGCCATTTGACTGCGACAGGAATTTTCGACACACACGAACAGAAGCTTAGGTCGGATTCGATTAACTAACGAATCGTTCATCACATCACTTCATCGCGCTATAATGGAACGTCTAAGGCTGTCGGCCGACGAGGCAACTATCCTCCTAATACGTTGAACTGGCGGCTAAATTTTATGATGAGTGATCGACCTTGTGGACCTGAGAGGTCTTGGATTCCCCGCACATCGTTGTACACGATGAAGAGGCCAGTTCCTGCTGTGTTGAGCCAACCGAACCGCACGTTTGCCGACCAGTTGTCGAGCTGCGTGGAGTACTGAACCAGAGATTGCAGATATATCCTCGGCGTGAAGAAGTAGCCAAAGTTGACACCCGCAAGTGTCGTAGCCAGATCACCTTCCGCCAAGGTGACATCGTTATGGTCAAGTCGGAGAGCCGTGCTTAACGACGCTCCACTACGCAAAGTCACCGTTCCGTTGATGTTACGCCTTGATCCAGAAAAGAAAGAGCCGATGTTGGCTCCTCCATTGAACGAGACCTTGGCTGACTCGTCAGTCCAGAATCTTGTTGCGAACTCCCACCCATCATAAGTGCCAGCAGGCACAGTGACGTCAGTGCCAAAAAATGTGAATGGTTCCGTAAGACCTTCCCGTATCCAATTGGCTCCGGTATGTAACTCCATACCGTCAGGAAATTCCCAGTGCGTATCGATGTGAAGCCGTGCCGATTCCTCGAATCCGTCCTCTATTCCCGTCTTATCACTTCGATACGTGAAATATGAGACGTGCGGCCGAATCTCCCGGAAGACCTTCGCCGGACGAAGGTTCCTCATCAGGAAGACCTGGTAGTAGTCGTGACCAGTTCGTCTCAAGTAACCGACTTCGGGATTAAAATTTTCGCCGAAATGTTGGTACTGTACGTTTCCACGCCAGTTCAGAGAACTCCAACCGGCCGTAGCATTGAACGCAGCGTCCTCTCCCGTTAAACCAGGCGTAGCGGTCCGCGCACCCCATGTCGTCAAAGTGAACGCCTCTCCTAAGCCGAGCTGGCCATCTACGGCATAGGTACGGTTATAGTCACCAGTCGCGTCGCCGTCCCGACTAATGAAGGCCCCCCCAATCCGCGATCGGTTCGGGAGTTCCCGGGCCACTCGTGCTACGGAGTAACGGTTTGGGTCTTGTGTACCCTCGAGGCCATCCGTTCCGATATGGAGTAACCCCACGTTGAAACCAGCAGCACGCCCCGATACCCGCGCACCACCCTGAATAGGAACTTGTTGGCCATTTGCAATGCCAATGCGCCGGCTGAAAAATAAATCCGCCCCACTACCGCCGACTGCAAAAAACCCTGCGTTCTCGAGGAAAAAAGGCCGTTTTTCCGGGAAGAGAAGACTGAATCTTGTAAGATTAACCTGCTGATCATCAACCTCAACTTGGGCAAAATCCGTGTTGTATGTCGCATCCAGGGTCAAGCTTTGGGTCAACTGGACCTTGGCTTCACCACCCAACTCGAACTGTTCGTCAAACTCATTATCACCCGCCGCGTAATTTCGCGAAGTCGATGTCAGGGTGTAGGGCGTCAAAGAAGCAAGGCGCCGAAAGGGAAGTTCAAGTCCTGCCAGTTCTCCTGCGTAGTTCAGCCGATAGAGGTTAAATTCGCGCGGAATAGGGGCCCAAAATGATTCTTCATTACGTCGCCGAATCTGACGCGCAACATTAAAACCCCACGTGTCATTGGATCCGAAACGGAGCGTGTTGAACGGTATGCGAAATTCCGCATACCATCCCGATTCATCTCGAGACGTGGCCACGTTCCACGAACCATCCCAGTTCTTGTTAAATCCACCACCTGCACCAGATTGCTGCCGTCCTCCACCGAACCCGCCACCCAGAAAATAGCCTCCCCCTCGCCCTTCATTTGAGACCTGTCCGTCGTATTCAATGCCGGATGGTGTTGTGGCGAAAACAAACGCGTTTTGCTCATCATCATAGGTGTCAAAGGCCAGCACCACAGCATCAGAATTCGAAAGTTCCGTATCGCGGATTCTATCACCGGGAATAATTGCATTTGCATCCCCGTCAAAAGCCCAAACACCTACATAGATGGCTCCATCGTCGAAAAGCACCTTGATCTCGGTTCTTTCAGACGCCACCTCTCCCGTGAACGGTTCTCTTTGGGTAAAGCCAGTAATTTCCACCCCGTCAGTCCACACTCCCTCGCGGAGTATCCCATCTATTACCGGAGGCGCATCGATGCGCGAGGCCAAAGCTTTTCGCTCAGAGTCTTGGGAAACATTTGTGGTCGATGTCACGGCTTGTGCAGCCATACGTCCAACACCCAGCACTGAGACCATTAAAACAAGAACAGTCACCGGGTAAACTTGATAGTTTCGGCCAGCTCTCATACTAGGCGTGCTCCCTTATCTGAGCAGTCATGCGGAATGGGATCTTACCCGTTCGGAACGAACGTGGTATTCCAGCGGACAGCAATGTCTTCGTCCACCCTCACGATGGCAACCTCACCACCGTTACTATACGATTAAAACTATCATAGCGCTTTCTTAATAATCTTTCCCACATTATGTTCATTATTATGAACACTGTCCACGAGAGACTTCGTCACCTGCGAGAAAACGTGAAAGGGTTGTCTTTACGGGAGTTTCGTGCACGAATTAACGCCGAACTAGTAGCTGAAGAACAACTCAGCCTCGGCACAGTTTCCAATTACGAACGGCCCGCGGACAGGGCGCGGCGTGCTGCTCCACGAGCCGATTTCATCGCAGCTCTAAAGAGAGCATTCCCCGAAATTCGTTTGGAATGGTTGATTTTGGGAGAAGGTCAACCCACCGAAGTGGCGGAAAGCCTTGCCTCTCCAGAGGGGATTGAGGCGCGTGCACGAGAAACAGACGAGCCAACGCGGCAAGGCTCTCGCTTCGCCGCAGAAGTTCTCGAACGCTACCCAGATCTCGAATTACTCTCGCCGGAAGCTTCCGCACTATTCATGGCAGGGCTCACTCGTATCGCGATGGGGGAGCCTGACATGGCCATCGATGAAGAACAGCTACTTGAACTGGCCGGCGATCTCCGTTGGCTAGTGCTATGTCCACTAGGCATATGGGGATTTCAGCATGCACCTCCTTACAGAGCGTTCGCTGACTATGCTGTATCAATGCTGCATGCCCTGATGCAGCTAATGCCGGATTCAGGAGAAGGAGACCGAGCCTCTGAATATCAATATTCACGGGGACCAACCCTTCGCCGCCTGCAACAGGTGGGGTTTTAAAAAGATCCGACGCGGTGTAAAACACAGTAAATCACATTCAAAGAATAGCCGATTGGTGGTCTTTGACCCCTCTCTTGGCTAGCTTTACGCTCACCTGACCATTCTTGAACGGGACCGCTTCGAAGGCATAGCAGGTAATACCGCACAAAATCCCTCGCTAGCCTCCCCGATAACTTTTTGGATGATATGGCTACCCCTATAGAACAAACAGCTACTCTCGATGGCGTAATATCTGAAGCATCGAATTCGGAATGGCTCGATCTGCAACCGGAAGACCTCATTGCCATGTACCGAACGATGTACACATCCCGAAAGGTGGACGATCGGGAAATTGCGCTCAAACGTCAGAACAAAATTTTCTTCCAGATTTCGAGTGCGGGACATGAAGCGGCACTAGTCGCAGCAGGGCGAGCGCTTCGGTCAGGGCACGACTGGTTTTTCACATATTACCGAGATCGAGCTCTCGCACTCGAGCTTGGCATGACGCCTTATGAAATGTTTCTGCAGGCTGTCGGTGCCGCCGACGACCCAGCGACGGGCGGACGCCAAATGCCAGGACATTTTGGACACGCGGATTATAGAATCGTCACGGCGTCGAGCCCTACGGGCACCCAGTTTAACCAGGCAGTGGGTTGTGCTGAGGCTATCAAGCGCGCACAAAACATAAGGGCCATAGACCAGTCGGATACGGTAAGGCTCAACGTTGCTGAAGATGAGGTAGTACTTGTCTGCACTGGAGATGGAACCACCTCGGAAGGTGAATTCTGGGAGGCACTCAACACCGCATCTAATCTTGCGCTGCCAATCATTTTCTTGGTAGAGGATAACGGATACGCAATCTCTGTCCCTGTCGAAGTCAACACAGCCGGAGGGAGCATCTCCAAGCTCGTAAGCGGCTTCCCTGGTTTAATGATCCAGGAGATAGACGGAACGGATCCGCTGGCCAGTTATGCAGCCATGCAAAAAGCTGTCGAAAGATGTCGTTCTGGACGAGGACCTGCTTTGGTGCATGCACATGTGATCCGCCCCTACAGTCACTCAATGTCAGACGACGAAAGCCTCTACAAATCGGAAAATGAACGAAAAGAAGAAGCCGTCCGTGATCCACTGCTCACATTTGGCGAGTATCTCATCGATCAAGGTCTAATCGACCAAGCAGAACTGACGACTCTCAAAGAAGAGGTTGAGGAAGAAGTGGCAGATGCGGCGGATCAAGCGCTTGAACGCCCACAGCCCAGTCCAGAGAGCATTTACACACATGTGTACTCGCATGGAGTCGATCCAACTTCAGACGAGTTCGAGACGGAACCCGCCTTCGAGGGAGAACCAACCACAATGGTGGATCTCCTAAATGCGTGCCTGCTCGACGAGATGAAACGCGACCCGCGTATAGTGATTTTCGGAGAAGATGTTGCCGATGTGAGCCGTGAAGAAAACCTAGAAGAAGTCAAGGGTAAGGGTGGGGTGTTCAAGGTTACGAACGGACTACAGCGACAGTTCGGGTCCGATCGTGTGTTCAACTCACCACTCGCTGAAGCGAATATCGTGGGACGGGCAATTGGGATGGCGGTCCGTGGGCTCAAACCTGTCCCCGAAGTACAGTTCTTCGACTATATATGGCCAGCATATCATCAGCTTCGAAACGAAGTGGCTACCTATCGGTGGCGCTCAAATGGTGCGTTTAAATGCCCCCTAGTGGTTCGGACCACCTATGGAGGATATCTGACGGGAGGCGCGATTTATCATTCTCAGACCGGCGCATCGTTATTCACCCACACCCCAGGTATGCATGTCATATGTCCGTCAAACGCTCTCGACGCAAACGGACTCCTGCGGACTGCAATCCGGTGCGATGATCCCGTTCTTTTCCTCGAACACAAGCACCTGTACCGCCAGACATATAACAAGTCACCTTATCCCGGTCCGAACTACATGATTCCATTTGGAAAAGCTCGGATCGTAGAGTCCGGAAGCGACATCACCGTGGTGACGTACGGTGCTCTCGTGGAACGAGCACGGAAAGCAATCAAGCAACTAGATAAAGCCGGTGAGCCCGTAAGTGTAGATCTGATCGACCTACGTTCGTTAAACCCTTTAGACATGGAAACAATACGCGAATCGGTTTTGCGGACGAACCGAGTACTGGTGGCCTACGAGGACGCAAAATCATGGGGTTTTGGGGCCGAGATCTCAGCACGCCTTGCAGACGAACTGTTTGAATGGCTGGACGCTCCAATACGTCGGGTCACATCCACCGACACCTTCGTCGGATACGCACCGTCTCTTGAGACCGCCACTTTACCGCAGGTTGACGATCTAGCTGAGGCCATGGTCGAACTGGCTAGCTATTAATCTACACCAGCTCACATCTGGGTTGGATCCTTACAGACGGAATACCAAACGTTTGTAGAAGTCTGCTTTTAGGAACTCCCCAATCACTATTTTTTGGCCGTCTCCGCGGCACCACGCATCTGACGCCACACGCGAATGTGCTCCTTCAGTTCAGCCCCAGAAACACCATCTCCACACAAAGCCAGCCGATCCCCAAACGCGTCGAAATGAGGAAGAGTCCTTTCGTGAATCCACTCCGGTCGGAGGCCATGCGAACGCCCCCAACTCTCTAGCTCTATCCGAGATGTATCACTGTATACGTGACACAATCCATCACCCTTAGCGATCCCCAGGTTGGGGATATCTCTTCGGGAGCGGTGGTAGTGAAAACGAATCAATCTGGGCCCTCAATCGCATTGGTCAAGCGAGCAGCCAGGAATCTTTGCCTAGGCCTTTACTCCAAAAATATCGTTTCCAAGCTACGTATTCACTGTTAAGGATGGGCGCACAATGCACGCCCCTCTACTACCCTTTATCCCCACTCACTTCTTCGGAGACCAGGAAGATTTCGACCAGGTAATCATCCTCGTATTGATCTAGCACACTACGAGCAGGAATGTCTTCTTCTAAGCGGAGCCAAGCTTCACGTGCAGCATATTCATGGTGACCGACCGGCTCAAAACGAATTTTCGCATAATGCCAATCATCATCCCCCGCGTGTTCGGCTTCCTCAGGGAGCGCGAGCACCTCGTAATCGAACCCATCAACATCTATAACCCGTAACATGACTTAGCCACGCCTTTACGTTCGGGTTGCACCTATACTTCGAATAGCGAAAGAGTAACTAAGGAAAAAGCTCGACCTTCAGAAACAATTCGCCCTATTGAGACTGCCCCACCAAACAACATCTACTACGGTAGTGGCACGTCAAAATGTTTGTAATTCTTGGCCGTAAAATCCTTCCATTGGTCGGGCACTTCATCGTCAGGATAAATTGCCTCGACCGGGCACTCCGGAACGCACGCGCCACAATCGATGCACTCTTCAGGGTGAATGAAAAACTGATCTTCCCCCTCATAAATACAATCAACTGGGCACACGTCGACACACGACGCGTCGTTCTCTTCGATACAGGGCTGCGTGATGATATATGTCATGGCCGAGAAAATACCGGAGCTATGAGGGCTGAGCAATCTATCTTCTATTTGGACCAGGTCTACCTTTGCACTTTTACCAATGAAAGGCATGCGCATCACGATACGGACTGCCGGGCCGCACTGAACAGTAGTATGATGATCTTGCCAAGTACATCTTGCTTCCGAGCGTTTACGGTCCCGTCGTTTACGGTCCCGTGTTGGATACCGAATGGAGACCCAGTATCTTTCTTAGTTCCGCCTGAAGCTGGTTGGGCGGAACTAAGAAACCTGTCCTAAATGTATATCATAAAGTTCTTGCGGCGATAAAGACCTTCGCAAACCACAGGGAGAACCTTTCAGCGTGAAAACACTCAGCGTCATAAAGGAATCGCCGAAAGCGACTGTGGCGTGGCCAGCGCAAAAGCCTCGGTGGCTCAAGGTGCGAGCACCGGGAGGAGGCAACTACGCACGCCTAAAGAAGCTGATGAACGGGCTGGAACTCAATTCTGTGTGCGAAGAGGCACAGTGCCCAAACATCGGCGAGTGCTGGGAATCAGGGACGGCAACTTTCTTGATTATGGGCGATGTGTGTACCCGGAACTGTCCATATTGCGCGATCGCGCATGGACGCCCGGACGTTCTCGATGAAGACGAACCACGGAGAGTGGCTGAAGCAATCGACAAGCTAAAGCTAAACCACTGTGTGATCACATCAGTTGATCGTGACGATTTGCCAGACGGAGGGGCATGGATATTTGCGGAGATGATCCGAGAAATCAGATCTCGACGCCCGGAATGTTCAATTGAAGTTCTCACGCCCGATTTTCGGGGCAATATCGATGCGATTAAAACTGTGATTGCTGCGAAACCTGAGATATTTAACCACAACATGGAAACCGTTCGTCGCTTGCACCGTACTGCACGTCCAGGAGGCCGATACCAACGCTCACTAGACGTCCTTAGAACCGGGCGCGAAATGGACGACGAGACTCTTATCAAAACCGGCATTATGTTGGGACTGGGTGAGACAGCTGACGATATTGAGGAGTTTATGATAGACGCGCTCAATGTAGGCGTCCAAATTCTCACGATCGGTCAATACCTCAGACCATCGAAGGACCACCTTCCGATCGACCGTTATGTCTCTCCTCAGGAATTTGAAAACTGGGCGAAGGTAGGTGAGGAAAAAGGATTCATGCATGTAGAGAGTGGCCCATTGGTGCGTTCCAGCTACCATGCACGTGAGCAAGTCATGGAACTGAAAGCACGCTTGGCCAGTTCTCAGATGGATAACGGAGGGGAGTCAGATGCTCCACCGCAATGAAAAGGTCATCCGGAAACCCTTTATACTTGATGGACGAATAAATTCATGACAGTCAAGTCCGAAGAGTTTCTAACCTCTCCGACAGGCAATCAAGAAAGAGCGACCCCAGATTTCCTCGGTCTTTCAACGGAAGAATGCATCGAAGTCTTACGGTTAATGATTGTCTCACGCCGGTTCGAGGAGAAAGCGGCAGAGGTCTACCAAACCGGGAAGATCGGTGGATTCTGCCATCTCTACACGGGCCAAGAGGCAGTTGCCGTAGGAGCTATCACCGCGCTGCGACCTGATGATTATGTTATTACAGCATACCGGGACCACGCTCAAGCCCTCGTGCGTGGGATGAGCCCCAATGCCGTGATGGCGGAATTGTACGGACGCGTAGATGGTTGCTCGAAGGGTTATGGCGGCTCGATGCATATGTTTGACAAGTCGCTCAACTTTATGGGCGGCCACGGGATCGTAGGTTCCCACCTACCGCTTGCTGTCGGTGTCGGTTACACCATTCGATATCAGGGGGAAGAACAGGTCTGCCTATGTTTCTTCGGCGACTCGGTTGTAAATATTGGAGCATTTCATGAGTCAATGAACATGGCAGCCCGTTGGAAACTCCCTGTCGTATTTTTGCTTGAGAACAACCAGTACGGAATGGGAACCGACGTTCAACGAGTTGCTGCAGTAAAGGAACTCAAGGACCGCGGCCTTGCCTACGATGGACTGACCTCGATCGACGTCGACGGAATGGATGTCCTCGCTGTGCGACAGGTGGTGGAAGAAGCAATCGATCGTGGCAGGACAGAGAAGCTCCCAACATTTATCGAGGCGAAGTGCTTTCGTTATATGGGACACTCTATGGCCGATCCTTCGCACGGCACGTACCGAACAAAAGAAGAAGTCGAGAAGTGGCGCTCTGATGATCCGATCCTAGGTTTTAGCCAACTCATGATCGATGCCGGCCGACTCACCGAAGAAGAATACGACGAGATCGATCAAGAGATGATCACCGTCTGTGAAGCTGCCGCCGAATTCGCGGATAACAGTCCTTTCCCAGACCATGACACCATCTATCAATACATCTACTCAGACCGCTATCCGGATGATCTACGACGACGCGATGCTTGGCGGAAGGAGTTTTCTTGATGCCGGTTCTTTCGTATCGCGAAGCTCTCAACGACGCCATCTGTGAGGAAATGAAACGCGATGATTCCGTCTTTGTCATTGGCGAAGAGGTCGGGGAGTATGACGGCGCCTACAAAGTCACTAAAGGACTTTTAGATCAATTCGGAGAATGGCGCATTCGCGATGCCCCCATAGCCGAGCTTGGCTTTGCTGGCCTTGGAGTCGGGGCCGCAATGACTGGCCTCCGACCCATTGTAGAATTTATGACATGGAATTTCGCATTACTGGCCATCGATGAAGTCATTAATGCGGCCGCGAAGATGTATCAGATGTCAGGAGGACAATACAACGTACCGATCGTGTTCCGTGGCCCAGGTGGGGCGGCGCTACAACTCGGAGCCCAACACTCGCAGTCACCTGAACCGTGGTACAGCTACGTTCCCGGCCTGAAGGTTGTTGCACCATCCACAGCGAAAGATGCCAAGGGACTCCTAAAGAGCGCGATACGAGACAATGATCCAGTAATCTTCATAGAGAGCGAGATCATGTACAACCTCGTTAAAGACGAGGTTCCCGACGAAGAATATTTGACACCATTAGGAAAAGCCGAGGTGAAAAGATCCGGGGCGGATGTCACAGTAGTATGTCATTCGAAGATGGTGCACCAGTCGATTGCAGCCGCACAAAAGCTGTCGGAAGAGGGTATCGAGGTAGAGGTCCTAGATCTTCGCACCGTTCGCCCGCTTGATGTCGATGCAATCATTGAGTCTGTCCAAAAGACTAACCGAGTTGTAGTTGCCGAGGAAGGTTGGCCGATGTGCAACATCGGCGCACAAGTCGTAGATGACATCCAACGGGAGGCATTCGATTCTCTCGATGCCCCAATCGCTCGCGTGACCGGGCTTGATGTCCCTATGCCGTATGCTAAAAATCTCGAAAAGATCGTAACTCCGAACGCCGAACACGTGATCGAAGCCGTACGCCACGTGTGTTACGCAAACTAGAAGTTTCTATAGGCATCGATTGATATGGCTACAAAAGTTGTAATGGCACAGCTAAGTCCAACTATGGAAGAAGGGAAACTCATCGCGTGGCGAGTTTCCGAAGGAGATACAATCTCGCAAGGCGATATCGTTGCGGAGATTGAAACGGACAAGGCAAACATGGAGATCGAGGCACTTGGTGGAGGCGTACTAAGGAAAATTGTTGTCGAAGCCGGGCAAACTGTACCAGTCGGCGCACTAATTGGTGTAATCGCCAAACTCGAAGAATCCATAGACGACATGCTGGCATCGGCCAAGACATATGATACGATAAAAAATGCAAAAAGCCCGGATTCCCTAACCGCCGACACAACAAGCAAGGACGTAGCAGAAGCCGTCGACCCAAAACCAATTACGGTAGAACCTGACCCAGTCCCCTCAATAACAACCGCGGATGGTCGGGTAAAAGCTTCACCAGTAGCACGCCGGATGGCACTCGAGGCTGGAATCGATGTAGCAACGATTGCGGGATCTGGCCCAGGCGGTCGGATTGTAAAATCTGATATCGAAGCGGCCATTCCCACCAAAACGGATACGACGCCACCTCAAACTGTCGTGAAAACCGCACCCAAAATTCCGGTTTCAATCGCCCCTGAACCACGTGTCGAAGAGGCAAGCCAGATGAGGAAGGCGATTGCCCGGCGTCTCGTCCAGTCGATCGGGCCAATTCCGCATTTCTTCTTGACGGTTGAGATCGACATGGGACGTGCACTTGAGCTTCGGACTGACCTAAACGATCGGTTCCCAGACGAAAAGGTTGGCGTTAACGACCTCTTCCTCAAAGCTGCCGCCGAAGCACTTACACGGCACCCCATGATCAACGCATCATGGGAAAACGACACTGTCCGGTACCATGGCACCGTTGACCTTAGCATCGCGGTTGCGGTTGAAGGGGGCTTGATTACACCTGTTCTCCGAGATGCTGGCCGAAAAGAATTGCGTCAAATATCTGTCGAAGCCCACGATCTCATCCAACGGGCTCGCGGAAAGGCACTTCAACCTGAAGAGTACCAAAACGGCACATTCTCGATTAGCAATCTGGGTATGTTCGAAATTGACCAATTCACCGCAATTATAAATCCACCCGAAGCAGGCATTCTTGCAATCGGGCGAACGATCGAAAAACCTGTAGTGGTCTCAGGCGAAGTGCAGGTCCGGAAGCGGATGAGAGCGACGATGTCCTGTGATCACCGCGTAATTGATGGCGCGTCTGGCGCCGAGTTCTTAGATACCTTTAAAACGATTCTAGAGAATCCGCTCCATCTTATTCTCTAAGACTTTACTAAATATCATCACCCCTTTCGTTAACAACACAAGAAAGTAACGCAGAGCGAGTAAAGAGAATGTCGGAAACTTATGATGTGGTGGTCATCGGGTCTGGGCCCGCTGGTTATGTATGCGCTATTCGGGCATCCCAGCTTGGCCTCAAAGTGGCGTGCGTAGAGAGTGGTTCCCAAGAGGGAGGCTTTGGGGGCACATGTTTAAACTGGGGTTGTATCCCTGCAAAGGCACTCCTAGAAAGTGCTGCGCTCGCCCAAAATCTCAAGAGCCATGGTGCCGAAATGGGGGTCAATCCCATTGAGGTTGAGTACAACTATAACGCCGCAGTTGAGCGAAGTCGGACTATCACCAAGAAACTGACTGGAGGAGTACAGTTCCTCCTCAAAAAGAATAAGGTGGAAATAGTAGAAGGCCGAGGTCAGCTCGCAGGCGTCGGAAAGGTGGAAGTTAAAACGAGTGATGACACCCGGCATCTGGCCTGTAAAAACATCGTGATCGCCACAGGCTCAGCGATGAAGACGTTTCCGGGATTCGAGTTTGATAGCACCAAAGTGATCGGTAGTCGGGAAGCTCTCAGTCTCGAAACATTACCTGAGCGCCTCGCGATTGTCGGTGCAGGATTCGTAGGTGTGGAGTTTGCCGACGTCTTTAATGCGTTTGGAGTGGAGGTCACTCTGATCGAGGCGCTCGACTCGCTCGTACCACTTGAAGATCCGGAAATAGGGAAAACACTTGAACGATCTTTCAAAAAGCGTGGAATTCGCACCCTTACCAAAACCAAGGTCAAATCCCTAAATCGGGATGAAACCCCGATGATACTCACGGTTGAAAAAGCAGACGGTGGCGAAGCGATTGAAGAGACGGATTTGGTACTAATGGCGGTAGGCCGAAAACCTATGACTGACGATCTAGGACTCAAGGAAAGTGGTGTAAAAATTAACGGCGGGTTCATTGTCACCGATGAGTGGTGTCAGACGAGTATACCCTTTGTGTATGCCATCGGGGACGTTGCAGGAGAACCCATGCTAGCGCATGTAGGGTCTCATGAAGGCATCGTTGCAGCTGAGCACATTGCTGGCCAAGCGAAGCACAGTGTCAATTATGGGAACATTCCTTCTGTCGGCTATTGTCACCCCGAAATTGCATCGATTGGCATGTCAGAGAAGAAAGCCGAAGAGGCAGGATATAGTGTGGTCACAGGCAAGTACCCACTGCTAGCTCATGGCCGGGCACTGACTGCCGGTTCTAGTGAAGGGTTTGTCAAAATAGTCGCCGACGCGGAGTACGGTGAGGTGTTGGGAGTTCACATGATTGGACATAATGTTAGCGAACTCGTCGCGGAAGTAGGACTAGGCCGTGAGCTTGAAATGACGCTTGATGAGATCATTGGTCACGCGCATGGTCACCCGAGCATGGCAGAGGCCGTAATGGAGGCTGCATTAGCCGCGCTCGGACGGGCTATCCACACGTAAGACGTAGATGGAGGAGGCCGTGCCTGGGCTTTCGGACAGAGTTGATACTCGCACGCTAAGAGTGATTGACCTCGGGGTTCGACGATACCAAGAGGTTCTCGAATTACAGCGTCGACTTGCTAGTGAACGGCGTGAAACACCACCAGACGATGACTTACTCCTGCTCGTTGAACATCCGCCTGTTATCACGCTCGGACGAGGCTCTGATCCCCAAAACATTATCGCACTCCCTAATGCCCTCTCAACCCATGGAGTTGAGGTGGCCGAGATCGAACGGGGAGGTGACGTAACTTACCATGGACCCGGGCAACTGGTGGGGTACCCGATTTTTGATCTCCATGCCTACAGGCTCGACTTGCACTGGTACCTTCGGAGACTAGAAGAGGTGCTCCTAAGAGTCCTCGGTCACCTTGACCTGCCTGGATATCGGGTCGCCGAACATACGGGCGTATGGACTGGCGATCCTCCCCCGTCATCTTCGACAACATCTGTTGAGGAAGATGGTTTCGTGACCGTGCCTTCCTCCGAAGCTCCTCAGCTAATCATAGAACAACGGATCCGAAAAATTGGATCAATCGGCATCCATGCGAGCCGCTGGATCACTTGGCATGGGTTTGCGTTGAACGTGACCGATGAGCCGCTCGAACACTTTAGCTCGATCATTCCATGCGGTATCAATGGCGTAAAAATGACCAGTTTGGTGAATGAAGGTGTCCAAGTATCGGTTAAAGAAGTTCAAAATCTCGTTTTGCGAAGCTTTGATGAGACCTTTCCAACCATCGAAAGCGGCTGGTCGAGCGAAACAACCCTGACTCCATCTTGAGACCTCATTGCCGTAGGCCGGGATATGCCCGAGCTTATTATCTTTCCCCGAAGGACAGATCAGGAGGCCCCGATTCCACGGCCCTCCAAAGAATTGAACCTTGACACCCCGGCATATAAACCGGGGAGGACACTCTTAGATGATTCTTGTAATCTTGCTCGTCACGACCGTTCTGGTCTCCGTTTTACTCGGCTCACTTGGAAAGCTGACTATGAAGGAACGGGCGCTTCAGACGTTGGCAATGGGCATTGCAGCACTCACATTTTTCGGGCTTGCCATCCTTCTGCAATCAAGTGGTCACTAAGTCCAAAGGCCTAGTACACATCACCTAGGATGCGGGAACGAGGGGGAATACAAGTAAGAATGACTCGCTGAATCCTGCTCGTATGAACTACTTCGGGATAAACGAATTCACAGACAGCTCGATCGAATGTTCTAGGGCGCACCCGCCATTTGAGGAGGTCTGGTCATAGTCTCCGTGTTCAATTTTTGAGCCCAACCAAGCAGCATAAGCAACGACAAACGATGCAAAGAGTCCGACGAGAAGAACAAAGTGTCGCAACCGTCTGTCGTTACGCTCATAAAATGAAAACACAGCGAGGGCACCGGCAGAGAAGACGGGTATAGCAGCCCATGTTGCCCAAAAACGATGCGTCTGAACCACACCGGGGCGAACGAATGTACGATCTGCAACGACATCAGCTGCTGCAAGACCGGTAAGATACGCGGGGGCAACAAAAGCAGCCGCAATGATGAATGAGACCAAACCCCACATCTCTAAAGATTGTCGATCCTGCCACCAACCAATCAGACCGACAACTGCCCCACTAACAGTCAGCACGATTGGAAACGAGTGCGAGATAATATGTAGGTGTTCCCAACTCACTTGTGTGTCTCCTCACGTCCCCTTCGGTTATCTAATTTGTCCGCCTAAGCAGATTGTTGGCTGAGCAAGTCCAAAGGCCAATTGTTCTGTTGCTATCTTGACACCTATTGCTAGCGAACTAAAATACCGACCCCAAAAAGCCCCCTTCGTCTAGTGGCCTAGGATACCTGGTTCTCAGCCAGGAGACAGGGGTTCGATTCCCCTAGGGGGTATTGCTCTCGCATTGTGGCGGAGCGTGTGTGGGCCACCCAATTGCGATTTGATTGGCTGGTCCACACGACAACAATTCCCCGTTGGAGCATCCAGTTCGGCGGGTCATTAATAATCCACTGGCCGTAGGTACCACTCACCAATCGCGGTTGCAGATAACATTGCCACAGTCGGCAAATGGCGTTTCCAGTGCGTCTGCTCTAACCGCTCGCAAACCAACTCAACTTTTGGGGGGTCGAAACCGACCTCGACAAGGCCTTCATTCGACCGCCCCGAGAGCAGGTGATGAAGAATGAGGTCAGCCTCTGTGTAACTGATTCCAAGATCTCCCTCATCAGTCTGTCCCTGGATCAAATCTGCGGTAGCAGGTTTGTTAATAATCTCATCGGGGACGCCCAATTCGCGCGCGAGTGCCCAGACTTGGCTTTTGAATAGATCGCCCAACGGATTGATCGGAGGAGAATCATCCGCGTGCCAAGTGTAGTATCCCAACAACCGCTCCGACTTGTTGCCCGTACCAACCGGAAGTGCCCCAAGTTTATATGCCTGGTCGAACAGCACGATCATACGCTGTCGTGCTGCCACGTTGCCTCGTCGATGTTCACTAGCATCAGGCTCAAAGCTGTCTAAATATCCATCTACAGCAGCCGTGATTTCGATTGTACGTGTTTCTATACCAAGGATCTCTGCAAGATGGAGAGCGTGTTCTCGACTCGCATCGCTTGATGTCCGGTAGGGGAGGAGAAAACCGGACACAGCTTTGGGGCCCAAAGCCTCGGTGCACAACGCGGCAGTGAGCGAAGAATCAACACCACCAGACAGGCCCACAACAACCCGCTCGAATCCGCGTCGACGCCGAATTTCGTGGAAGAGAAATTCCACAAGCCAAGTGCGTACCACACCCAGATCTAGTTCAAGTGCAGCATAGTCTTGGGGGTTGGGCGGGTGGGAAAATGCAACTTCAGGTATAGGCCAGGTCGAAGTTTTCGGGTCGACAGGGAGCGGCGATTCGATCGTGTTAGCAGTCACCGAGGGCTCCAAACAATGTCATGCAGTTCCACCACCATCGGAAGCACCGGTGGTCTTTGCACGAATGATATCCGGATGCCCAACACCAGCTCCCGGGCTGTTCACCAGAAGGCGAGTCCACGTTCGTTCAAGGTCTGAAAATAGGGGTTCTTCGGTTCGTGCCTGGGTTACAGTATCCAGATCTAAGGTGACCGGTAGTATAGCTTCCTCCCATAATGGTCCGGCGATAAGACGGTGACCAAACGGGTCGTACGCTGCTGACCCACCTGCAAACCCTTTACCACCTTCAAATCCTACTAGCTGCGATACGATGACAAAAACACCGTGCTCAGCAGCAAGCCCACTGCCCAAGAGGTCCCAGCGCGCAACATTGGCAGGCACCCCAGAACCAGGCGGAGCACCACGTCCGGGGGAGGCACTGAGAACTAATATTATTTCCGCCCCATCTAGAGCCGCCAACGTCCCCGAGATCGAATGGAACGCTTCTTCACAGATCAACAGAGCCGTGCGCCCCAGTGGCCCATCAAAAGCTACTATACGCGGGCCAGCTTCAACGAAACGTTCTTCTTGAAAAACGCCATAAGTCGGCAAGAAAGTTTTCCGATGGACGTGGACCACACCGCCATCAGGGCCTAGTCGAGCGTACATAGATGAATTGTAGATTCGTCCAGCGTCGACCTCATAAAAACCTATTGCAATATCTACGGACTCTGTGCTGATCTCAGCGTACTTTTTGTTGAGCTGGTCAAACATTTCCTGCGCAGGCAAGGCCTGTTCGCGGACACCTCCTTCAAGGAAATACCCTGTGAGTGCAGTTTCAGGAAAGACAACGAGTTGAGACGTAGGTGTTTGAGCGAGCACATCAGACATCAACAATCCGAAGTCCTCAAGTGTTTTCTCGAGGTCTCCTTTTGCAGGCCTGAACTGAGCGATCGTAAGATCGATCAAAACGCGATCCATCCGGTGTATGTTATTAAGCATCTCCCGAAAGCCGGGAGCACTCACAACGTATCGGCAAAGTTCCCTGGAGGGAAAAGTTGCACTCTTATGTAAGTAGTTGTATCAGTCCTCGTCCCGCCGATCGATATACCCCCTAAGGAGAGTCGAACGGCGAATGCAAACACAGCTGACACCCCTCGCCGCAGGTTTCGCGGTGCTTCTTCTAGTCGGCCTTCCCGTATTGGCTGCAATCGAAGCCCGACGGAGCGTCGATGACATTTTAGATGCGACGTTCAACCGCAATATGTTGTACGTATCCATGGCGTTTTCATTAATTGTCATCGCGATACTCACCCTTGGAGTAGCGGCTTGGCAAGACCTTCCATCAGATGATATGGGTTGGACAATCAATGATGCGAGAGTTGGCTTCATCTGGGCCTTTAGTACAACAATAATCGGGCTCTTACTCATATGGGCTATTACAACTTCAGCTCGGCTCATCGGATGGGAAGAGAGCGCCATCCCAGCGCTTATAGTCCCCACAAATGCATCCGAGACACGAGGGTTTCTTTTGCTTTCGGGTATGGCAGCTGTATGTGAGGAGTATGTGTTTCGCGGTTTTGGGTTGTGGGCAATCTCCCAGTTGACCGGTTCTCCTTGGCTCGCGGCAGTGGTGGTATCCGGGTCATTCGGGCTCGCACATGGGTATCAAAATCTGGTAGGGATCGTGCGGACTGGAACTCTCGGAATGATATTGGCTATATCGACGATCATGACTGGTAGCCTTTTCCCTGCCATTGTCGCGCATTTTTGGATCAACGCCGCGATCGGACTAGGAGGTTGGCGTTACCTTGATTCTGACTCGCAAAAGAATTTGTCCAAAGATTATGGAACCAATACCCAGTCCAGGTCAGATGAGGGGACCACGGATGAGGAATAGGTGGGTGTGGTTTGGTTCAGTTGTCAGCCTGTTGCTGCCAATAATGGCCGAAGCACAGTCAGACAGACCTCCGATTGAGATCGGAGGTCTGCTACGGACGGGATTCCGAGCGGAACCCAATAACTCCACTTTGTTCAACAAGCCGACCGGTTTCGACATTTTCGATGCACGGCTTAGTGTTGAAGGAAAAATCGGCATCATTTTTGACTACTTTACTCAAGTCGAGTATGACCCGGGCACTGAAAGCTTCAAACTTCTGGACGCAATCGCCGCAATACCGGTCACGCGTGAAGTGAAACTTTCCTTCGGACTCTTCCGGCCCGCATTTGGACTCGAGGCGCTCAAAGATAAAGGCGATCTCACTTTCCTCGAGAGAGCCCAGGCGACACAAGCTATCGGACCAGGGCGACAAGTTGGTGTTGCTGCCAGCGTAGAAGCTGCTGACGGTCGATTGTTCTTTGGGACCGGCCTGTTCAATGGCAACGGCCAGAGGTTTGGTAACGATGGTGACAACTACATGTTTTCGGCCCGTGGGCAATTCAATTCAATTGGCGCCATTTCATTCTATGATGATTTTGTTATTCAAGTGGGAAGTTCCATCGCATATTCGAGCGACTCATCTGCTGAACTCGGTCTTGGGATAGTCACAGGTGGGCCGCGTACAGCTCGTGAGTTTACAACCGCCTTTTCTGGGAGTCGGTTGTTATGGGGCACAGACCTGAAAGCATCCTATAGGGATTTTTCGATTACGGGAGAGTATTTACGAGCCAAATACAACCTTGATTCGGGCCTCGGAGCTACTATCCCCGAGAAGGCGGATGCATATGGTGGATATGTGGAAATGGGGTATCGGGCACATGGGGCGGTCGAAGGAGTGGTACGATATGATAGCTTCGAACCAGCCATCGGAGACAGGCGAGACTTCCTCCTCTTCGGGTTCAACATCTATCCGGCGTTTTATACAAAATTCGGACTCCAGTACGGTGTGGCTGTAAACTCCTCGCAGAACGCTCCAACCATCGCAGACGGCCAGTTCCTTTTCATCGTACAGGTCGATTTCTGAGTCCAGCAACATCGCGAATAAATTCAAGGAAAAACTCGAGGGAGTGACCTTATGACCGCACGCAAATTTGTGATTTTCGCGCTACTGCTCGTCAGTATTGGCCTAAGAAGCGAAGGCTATGCACAGTCACAGTCAGGCTCCGTCGCATTTGTCAGAGCAACCGTGCTTGATCCGAGCTCTGAGGGGACGATTGACAACGCAACCGTCGTGGTCCGACATGGTGAGATCGTTAGTGTTGAAATAGGTGGCAAAGCACCTGATGATGCTCACATCATGGATCTGGACGGCCGGTTTCTGGTGCCGGGCCTTATCGACGCCCACGTGCATATCTCCAACCTATCTGACGCGCGCCGGGCCTTATTATCCGGCGTCACGACTGCACGCAGTATGGGCGGCAGTTTCTTCACTGACCTTGGTCTCCGGGAACTTTTTGCGCATGGAGCATTTACTGGTCCTGAGCTGCTCGCCGCAGGGTACCATGTCCGTCCCAGACCAGCCGAAGGTTTGTTCCTTGATGAGCCTGGGCTAGCCGACCTACTCGAGACAGATATCCGCGGCCCCACGATGCTCCGACGTGTCGCTCGAGCCATGCTCGACCGGAACGTTGATTTCATTAAAGTCAACGCAACCGAGCGCGCCGGGCTTCCTGAGACAGATCCGAGAAAGCCCTTCTTTACCGAGATCGAACTCGCCGCGTTGGTAGACGAGGCCGGCTCTTATGGGGTGCCTGTAGCCGCTCACGCTCATGGAGATGTGGGAGGCCGTGCGGCTGTTATGGCCGGGGTCAAAAGCATAGAGCACGGAACATATCTTCGAGAAGAGACGCTCCGCCTGATGCTGGAACAACATACATATCTTGTCCCGACAATCGCTGTGGTTTCGGACCTCACTCTTCCAGGCGGGGACTACGACAACCCCGTACTTCAGGTTCGTGGGAAACATATGCTGACCCGCATCCGCGAAACCGCAGCACTTGCACACAGTCTGGGTGTCCCCATTGTAGCCGCGACGGACACGGGATATGGCCCTGAGAGTGTCCTCCGAATGAGCCATGAACTGATTGAGTTGGTCGACATCGGGCTCAGCGAGCTTGACGCCATCAGGGCGGCAACAACAGTTGCAGCTGAACTTCTCGGGGTAGCAGGTAGAATTGGACGAATCAACCCTGGATTTGAGGCAGACCTGCTTGTGCTTGAGCGAAGCCCACTCAATGACATTGGTTCATACCAAGACGTATTAGTCGTTATGAGCGATGGTCAGGTTGTGGTCGACCGACTTGAGTTTAGGGCCTCAGAAATTATGAAAGAGGAACGCGTACCCTAGAGGGAATCTCGCTCGCGTTGCTGCCCGACGCGATACCATTTAGCATCGTCAACCGTTGCCCGGGGTAACGGGGACGCTCCGGCACCGAAATATAGGTGGAGGCGACAACAATATGATATCGTGGTTCGCATCCTCTGAGGCAGCTCGAGCACCCGTACCTTCGGATACGGACGCTTAAAGAGTGGATTTCGTAGGCAGTCTCATATACCTGGCAACCCTGGCACTTCTCGTTCCGTTTGGCACTCACCGACTAAGGCTCCTCTGGCTCCGCTTCCGCCGACCGGCCCGATCCGAGGCTGCCCGGTGGGATGGGCCACTTCCCCATGTCACTGTTCAGCTTCCTATTTACAACGAAGCTAACGTCGTAGAGCGGTTAATCGATGCTGCCTGTTCGTTCGACTATCCAACTGACCGACTTGAGATACAGGTCTTGGACGACTCAGATGACGAAACAACCTCGCTGGCTGCACAGCAGGTTAAAGTGTGGCGTTCTCGTGGTATCGACATACACCATGTGCGGCGCTCGAATCGCGAAGGATTCAAAGCGGGAGCACTCGCGTATGGTGCCAATCTTGCTCGCGGAGAGTTTCTACTTGTCTTGGACGCTGACTTTGTACCACCATCAGACCTGATCCGCCGTCTATTGCCACCGTTCTCCGATGAAAACGTAGGAGCGGTACAGGCAGCCTGGGATCACCTAGATCGTGGTCGCAGCTGGCTCACTCGGGCACAGGCGCTTTTCCTTGATGCACACTTCGCCATCGAACACGAAGCTCGCTACCGTGCGAACCTCTTCTTCAACTTCAACGGATCGGCTGGAATATGGCGCCGACAGTGCATAGAGGATGCCGGTGGCTGGCACAGCGATACACTCACTGAAGATGTTGACCTAAGCTATCGTGCGCAGCTGGCTGGCTGGCGATTCGCATTTTTGGGTGAAGTCCGCGTTGGGGCAGAACTACCCCTCAGCTTGCCTGCGGTAGAGGTCCAACAAAGCCGATGGACACAGGGTGGGATACAAAACGCCCGGAAGCTTCTCCCGCGCGTATGGAACGCAGATCTTCCGTTAGAAGTTAAGCTAGAAGCCACAGCACATTTATTCGGCCACGTGGTCCACCCGCTGACCCTAATGCTTGGAGTAACCATCGCAGCAGCAGGTTGGGTTGTGACTCCCGGGTCGAGCCTGCCAGGGTGGGTCCACCTACTCGCCCTGGCCTTTGCGACACTTCCATTCATGTTGTTTTATGGTACTGCCGGATGTTTGCGACAACGGGGCAGGCTAGTCCCGAGACAAGTATTGGAAGCGATGCTCCTCGGACTCGGACTCGGGGTGCCGTTGACAGTCGCTGTTGCGAGAGGTTTCCGCGAAAACACCACTCCTTTCGTTCGCACTCCCAAAGAAGGCTTTACATCGAGGGTCGGCTACCAAGCTCCGGTTAAAGTGGCCCCTTCAGTTGTGCGCGCACTCCTCACCGTAGCACTAGTGAGTGCGATTGCGAACATCGCAAACTTGGGGTTGTTTTCGAGCATCCCATTCACAGCTCTATTTGCCCTCGGGTATCTTCTTGCCACAGGTGAGTCCTTGAGGTCTAGAGCCTCTCCAACCATCGTAGGCTAAAAGAGCCAGAGGGGGCACGTGGATGATCGCCGTAAGCCATAGCGGCTGCGGCCATACTCCCGAGGCCAAGTACACATCTCGGCCAGCATAGGATAGAAAAACGGTGCCGGTCATTAAAATCCAACCGCGAGACTCAGATAAACAGGCTAATGGCAGCACCCACAGCAAATACCACGGGTGAACCGTGGGCGAAACAATAAGCGCCGTGCCAATCGACCAGAACAGCGCGCGCGCTAGTGGCCATTTTTTCACAGCTGCCCATCCAACAACAACCACAACTGCCATGGTTCCAAGCCACTTGGAAATGTCTCGGTGACCTACCATTTGTTCCAACAACAAGTAACCACCTGCGTTAAACTGCCAAAGGTCCACATAGGTTCGAAGACCATCGAACAATGCGGCACCAACGCTAGAAAAAGGAATGTACAGAAGTATTGGAATCGCCAAACAACCGGCAACTGCAAGCACACCGTAACGTCTAAAAACGACGGGAATAACAGCAAGCGGTGCAAACTTAACAGAGATACTAAGCCCCAGGAGAGAGCCCACTCTCAAGGCCGCCAAAACGGGGTGCGATATTACACCGCTGACCCAAACTGCACCCATCATGGGAGCGATTCCAATCGGATCAAAGTGCCCACTCCACGCGACCTCCATGAGGAGAAGTGGCGACCAAAGATAAAGCAGCAAGGCACGAGATCCCGAGCCACGGGACAAACGATGAATTATATAGGCAGTGATGAGGTCAGCGATCAGCCAAGCTGTTTTAAAGATTGCTACGGTGGGACCAAGCCACGCGAGAATAAAGAAAATAAGCTGTGCCCCCGCGGGGTATATAGTGGGAACATCTGCATTGTTAATCAGGAACGACCACTCGGTCCGGAACAATGCGAGTGCAGAATCAGCGGGCGCATGAGAAAACGGGTTCATACCATTCCACTGAACCCACCCATCCCAGATGTAACGATAAATATCTTCAGAGAGCATAGGTGTGAGCGGGAACAATCCGGCACGAAGGAGAATTCCACCCACCCATACCTGTTTACGGGATACAAAATTGGCTTTTACTGCAGAAAAAGCATAAGCAGCGAATCCCATCCCCCACAACAAAAACACAGTGACGGGTGTTCCCCAATCACTCCAGCCTATACTCCAGAGAACAATCGCCTGGACCGCAAACAAACCCCAGATGCGCCACATACTCAACCCTGGAAAAAGCTATCAGAACAGCGATTTTGATTCCGGCTCGAGACGAAAGTAAAACTCTTCCTCGACTTTTCGCCGAACTCGAGCATGCTGCCGACACGATTGACTGTATTCTCGTCGTCGACAACGCTTCGCGAGATATCACGTCCGAGGTGGCCAAAAACCTTGGAGCACTCGTCGTCTACGAGTCTCGCCCTGGGTACGGGCACGCATGCATTGCTGGGATTGATCGACTCCGGCGAGAGTTTCCTCCAGAAGTCCTTATCTTCCTCGACGCGGACGACTTCGCTGCACCCAAACAACTCAACTCGCTTCTTGACCCAATCCGGGAAGGTAAAGCTGATCTCGTCATAGGTGAACGCAGAGCATGTGGAGAAGGAGGCGTTAGGTGGCATGCACGACTCGGCAATCAATTCATAACCGCGGCATTGCGGATCAAATTTGGCTCGCATGTGCGCGATATGGGACCCTTTCGAGCTATCCGTTGGAGCATGCTGGAAGCTCTTGAACTCGATGATCCAACTTACGGATGGTACGTCCAGATGCAGGTGCGAGCCTTGAGGTCTGGTTACCGCGTTCATGGAATAGAAGTTGACTTTGAGCGACGGACGGCAGGCCGTTCAAAAGTGTCGGGCAACCTCATTGCTTCCGTGCGCGCAGGGTGGGTCATGCTTCGTACACTGGTTGTAGAATCCTTGCGCGCCAAAACCAACCTGTCAAAACGTTAGACGATCAGCTCCGGGCAGACACTAACAACTGGCGGAGCATAGCTTTAGGGAGTTCGCCAGCTCGTTGAACAACTCGTGCAGCCGTCTCCTCCAGGATCACCGGAGCCGTATCGTAACGCTCTTTACCACACCGAAACGAAAGTTTACCGCGAACGAAATCTCCGGACACAGGCTCAACGATCACCAGGGTACGCCAGCGCTCCTCACCATGATCAAGCGTCCCAATCGTCGTTTCTCTTTCATCCTCATCCCACATTTGGAGCTGAGGCCGACCTTCATCATCATTTCCATTGATCTCGAAACCAACCATCCCGCCAACCTCTCCTTCAACCGGCTTCGCCAGTCTCCTCAGTCGACAACTGGCGCCACAACCCAAGTAAATACTTCTCATACCGCTCAGGCGCCGCTTCGTAATCCCTTTGCCACGTTTCAAAGTCAGGCAATGGCACACTATCACGAAGCCTATTCGTAGCGAGTTGGACCATTTTTCTGAACCCGAGGTTGCTGGGACTCAGCTTTTGAATCTTGGCTTCTTCTTCAACCATCTCGTAGATCTTCTCGTCAGATAACGAGAGAAATACTTCGGTCAGCTGCGCGGAACAGAAGTCAGCGTACTTTGCCCGCAACACCGTCTCGGTCAGTTTGGACTCGCGATCAGGTTCCAGCATCGAGCCAGAATGCTCCGTGTCGGAGTACACCACTATCCTCGGCTTCAGGCTTGGTGGGCAGCAAGGAATTCCGCCCACACTTCTGCATCCATCTAGCCTCCCCCGGCAGGACCGTCAACGTTAAGCGAAGATTGAAAGCCTTCTAGATAAACCTAAAACCGACCGGGAACCGGCGTCGTGCACGGTAACAACGCGAATATCCAGCTTTACAAACTCCGGGAAAGAAAGGCGAGGATACGCCCATTCATAATCCTAGGGACCAAACATCGGGAACACGTCTTAAGGCGTGTTCGACTCCTTCATAACCAATTCTTCGAAGATGATCTGTCGCGCAAGCGCGTACTGGATAGCACGTCCCAAAAAATCGGGATCCTTTGCGCGAACTTGTTCAACATCTGCAGCAAGATCTGCGGGCAGGTCGACGACGACATTTACGGGGCGGGGGTCGGCGGCAACAGTCATGATTAGATACAATTCTCCCTAAAATGATGGTTTTTTGTTCGATACGAGAGTGGGACGGGACCGTCTCCACCCCCAACTATCCTTACGCTGTGTTACGCAGATCGAGGATAGGGTTGTCGCGCTCCCCTTGCAACTGGAGAACTAGGGTGAGTTATAGCCTAACATCCAGACAATAAACTCATAAAATGATTTATTGCAATAACTTAACGTAATGTTTAATGTTCGTTGAAAAACCCGCCATCAATGTGGATTATAATTCACCAGATTTTTTATACCGGAACAAAGCACAGCTAATCTTCTTGAAATACGGGCGATGAACTGTCCAAACAAAATGCGCAAGACCCCAATCTAAAATATGATTTTTTTAAAAAAATGCAGTTGGTCTTTAAGGTGAGTCTTGAGCGACACGCGCCTTAAAAATTGCGGACTGACGTTTGACCAAGACCTTCTTAAAGTCAACAGAAAACTTAGGTCCAGTGCGAGGCCCCGAGCGTCACGCTATTGTTTCTCTACGCCCACGCTGAAGTTTAGATGTTAGGGCAATCGTAACAGCGCAGCTAACCGATTTATTGGAGGATAGAGTCGAGTGACCCATTCAACTCCTGGAGCAGTCATCCTCGGAGCATCAAGCGGCTTTGGCGAAGCTGCGGCAACTATATTTGCTGAAGCTGGATACGACATCTACGGCATCCATCTCGATCGCCGAGCTGGGCTGCAACACGTGGAGGAGATCAAATCAAAAATCGAGTCTGTGGGACAGCGCGCTGTTTTTCACAACATCAACGCAGCTGCAGCCGATAAGCGTGAAATGGTGCTCGATGAAATTGCCAAAACCGCTAATTCGGACTCAGTACGAATCCTGTTGCATTCACTTGCTTTCGGAACTTTGCTCCCGTTCCTCGATGCCCAAGCAAAAACCGTGTCTTCTGACCAGATGAATATGACCCTCGACGTCATGGCACATTCGCTCGTCTACTGGACCCAAGGCTTGGTGAAACGTGGACTAATGGGACCCGGAGGACGGATATTTGCTATGACTTCATCTGGCGGTGACCGAGTGATGCCCGCGTACGGCGCTGTCTCAGCAGCAAAAGCGGCACTCGAGTCACACTGCCGACAACTAGCCATGGAGCTTGCACACACGGAAATCACCGTCAACGCCATAAGGGCGGGCGTGACGGACACCCCCGCCCTTAGAAAAATTCCTGGCGCAGAGGATATGATTGCTGCAGCTGCCGCTCAAAATCCTCACGGTCGATTAACCACGCCTGAAGACGTTGCTCACTGCATGGTTGCACTTGCCCAGCCTGAAACCGCCTGGATGACTGGAAATACTATCCGTGTTGACGGGGGGGAAGATTTTGTCGGCTCGGGACCTTCGCACACCTGAATTGATGAGCCATAACTCCAGCACGAACCATACTGCACAGGTCTGTGGCGTACAGATGGCACCACTTCTGGGAAACCTGGCTAGTAACACAGAAGTCATCGAGTCCGAGCTGCGTTCGGCAGCAGACGAAAAAGCCGAATTAATTGTCTTCCCCGAAGCGGCACTCACGGGCTATGTGTTTGAGTCATGGAGAGAAGGTTTAGCCTACTCGGTCAAAGCGGACGGTCCCGAACTGAACCGACTAGCACGTGCCACGAAGGAGAGAGGGGTTTTCATAGTGGTGGGCGCAATCGAACAAGAGAATGATGTGCTCTTCAACAGCGCCTTTTTGTTGGGCCCAGACGGCGTCATTGGTCGCTACAGAAAGGTTCATACGTTATGTCTCGGTGCAGACCGCTTCACTCGCCCCGGGGGGGAACCATTCCAAGTTTATTCGCTACCCTTCGGACGAATCGGGCTCCATATCTGTTATGATGGTTGGTTTCCCGAGTCAGCTCGAGCACTCCGACTAGAGGGAGCTGAGCTGTTAATCCTCCCCACGAATTGGCCCCGCCTTGCTCTTACCCAAGAGATGGTTCAAATCCGCGCGTTCGAGAATCGAGCTTTCTATTTCGCAGTAAACCGTGTTGGTGAGGAGCGTGGAATCGTATTCGAGGGTGGCAGCGCAGCCGCTGACCCCTTTGGACAACTTTTGTTGGAGGGTGGTAACCAGGCCGGAAGGCTCCATGTTGAGATGGATCTGTCAAAAACCAAGAAATCCTTGGAGGTCGTCCGGGCAGGAGAATATGAGCTCGACCGAATTGAAGACCGATGGCCTGAATTGTATGGACCAATCACCATTGAGCGCCCGAATGCATCCCGGACGGGGAGTCAACGCAGCCGCTAGCTTCTCGTGCTTCCCAATGCAGCTCACCCCACGGGATTAGCCGCCTAGAAGTGTGATCACCACTTCAATACGGCGGTTGCGAGCCCGCCCCTCCTCAGTTTCGTTGCTACCGATTGGCTGAGCCTCACCCAACCCCAACGCCTCTACACGAGAGGATGGAATCGGAATTCGCGCTAACAGGTGCTCCCGCACTGCAATAGCTCGACGCTGACTGAGTCTCTGGTTGCCTTCTTCCCCACCCTGTGCATCTGTATGCCCCTCTATCCGCACACTTGCTCCCTCGAACGTTGTTATGACTCTCTGCACTTTCATTAATAGTGAATGATGCTCCTCAAGTATTTCTGACGAACCAGATTCAAACGTGAGGCCGAACAAGCGTAACACAAAACGGTTGCCAGCCAGGAACACTTCGCCTTCGCTAGGCAAAAATAGTCCCTGCGCCTCACGCAGCCGGTCCTCGCGTTGCTGTCGATCAAGTAGTTCGTTACGGACATTGGTGAAGTTTGCTTCGGACTCGGTCAACCGCCCTTCTAGTATCGTTACGCTATTGGACAACTGAGACGCTGCCTCACTGGTACTACTAAGTTCTACCGTAAGTCGCTCCACCTCGGATTGGAGGCGGCGGATCTCCGATGAAATTTTCTCGGCAGTTTGCTCGGTCTTACCGCCCTGAGCCTCAAACCCTGCAGCCGCCGCTAAGCTCGCCAGATCGTCTTCGTGTGCTAAAACTAAAGTCTCTACATTAATGGCACGGCGCCCCACACTATCTGCAAGCGCAGCAATCTCTACGGAACGAAGAAATGCTTCCAGCGCAGCCTGGCCAGCCCGGGCGGGGGCATCACCCGTACGACCACTCAAAACATCGGCCTCGCCCATCGCCAGCTGCTGCTCGGCTTCCGTAAACGTATCGGGCGCCAGTTCGTTTGCTCGTACACTAATTGCTACCTGACGCGCTCTGATTGCCGCGCCAAGCAACTGTTCGCGCCATCCCGATTTGATCGCCTGGTCATATAGTTCTGCAGCACTGGCAGCTCGTATACGGGCCTCGACAATCTCTTCCCGTTCAAACAGTTGACCTCCACTCTGGAGTTCATCCTCGGCACGGCGCCAAAACTCAGAGGGTTGCGCTTCAACTCCAAGCACTACTGCATCTTCTCGCTTTTTCAGAGCCGCAGAAAACATCTCACGTGCCTTTTCTGCAATAAGGTTGGCATCAGCCAGTAGAGCACGAGCCTCATTTAGACGACCCTCAACGTTTGCACGATCTTGACCACGCTGGAAACGACTAGTGGCATCCTCAAATCGGTCGACCGCCCGTTCGAACGTCCGTGGGGCGATGAGGTGGACCGCAAGTTGCCGCGCCTCTTCGAGCTGAACTTCCATGTCCTGCAGTTCAGTTGATACGGCCTGACCAAGCAACCATGCGGGGAACAACAAAACAAAAAGAAAACCTGCCGCCAGATGCCACCTTACATGCGTTCGAGTTCGAGTCGAACAACGCCTAGAATCCACCGTGCACATCTGATTTATCGCAACCTCCCTGTCTGGCAGCGACGACAAATCGGAACGGGGCTACGATCTCATGGCGAAGCCCCTCCGAGTACGACATTATACGGTACGATTATCGATTTATCCTCGTTAACACCAGATGTTTGAATCTGAGACGATAATCTGCGGCTGGTGACAAATCGAATCAGAACAGGCTCACAGAAGAAGGAGGAAGCCGTTGACTGCCAGGACCGTCGGAGGGAAATCCAACCAGACGCTCACAAACTCAGGGGAAACACCTGCCATGGGAAACCAAACCCACAGCGCACCTCCACCACCAAGGAACGAGCCCGTCCTCGACTATGCGCCCGGAAGTCCCGAACGGACAGATTTAACAACAGAACTGGTACGCCAGTCGAGTGAAGTCGTCGAAATCCCCTTGATCATTGGTGGAAAAGAAATTCGCACAACAGAGACTTTCGACGTAACTATGCCGCATGCTCATACTCATGTGCTCGCACACTGTCATGTGGGTACCGAAGTCGAGGCCCAGGCTGCGATAACAGCCTCTGCCGAAGCTTGGCGAGATTGGTCAGAATGGCCACTGGAAGAACGCGTAGCGATTCTCCTCCGAGCATCTGCCCTGCTCGAGGACTCATGGCGAACCAAACTCAATGCAGCAACCATGCTCGGGCAAAGCAAAACCTCGTTTCAGGCGGAGGTGGATGCCGCGTGTGAACTTGTCGATTTTTGGCGATTCAACAGCCATTTTGCGAACAAGGTACATGCACACCAACCAATCTCCTCACCCGGAATGTGGAATCGCATTGATCACCGACCGCTCGAGGGGTTCATCTACGCCATTAGTCCTTTCAACTTTACCGCAATTGGAGGCAATCTCACTACATCGGCGGCATTAATGGGGAATGTTGTAATTTGGAAACCATCCACCACGGGTGTCTTGGCATCGTATTACGTAATGAAACTCCTCGAAGAAGCTGGCATGCCACCCGGAGTTATCAACTTCATTCCAGGAAAGGCTTCTAGGATCAGCGATGTGCTCCTTAGCAGCCCAGACTTAGCAGGGATTCATTTCACCGGTTCAACTCAGACATTTCAACATCTTTGGAAGTCTGTTGCAGACAACCTGGAAAATTACCGTTCATATCCACGTTTGGTAGGAGAAACAGGAGGTAAGGACTTTATCCTTGCACATGAAAGTGCAGATCCACAGGCAGTGGCCGTGGCTATCGTTCGAGGCGGATTCGAGTACCAAGGCCAAAAGTGCTCCGCTGCATCACGCGTTTACATCCCGGATACGATATGGGAAGAGGTAATAGAACGGGCGACAGCAATGACCAAAGAACTTAAAGTGGGGGATCCTTCCGATTTTCAGAATTTTATGGGTGCAGTTATCGACCGAAAAGCCTTCGATAGTATAAAATCGTACATCGAACATGCGGAAAACTCTACCGACGCAGAAATCCTTGCCGGAGGGGGATGTGATGATTCGGTGGGATACTTCATCGAGCCAACTTTGGTAGCGACAGACAACCCCAACCACAAGATGATGTGCGAAGAAATCTTTGGGCCGGTTGTAACGATGTTCAGATATCCCGCATCAGCGTGGGACGACACCTTAAAACTAGTTGATGAGACTTCACCCTATGCGCTTACCGGGGCGGTGTTCGCCCGTGACCGAAAGGCAGTCCGCGAAGCAAATACGGCCCTCCGACACGCTGCCGGAAACTACTACATCAATGACAAGCCCAGCGGAGCGGTTGTAGGACAACAACCGTTTGGAGGCAGCCGAGCCAGCGGGACGAATGATAAGGCTGGTTCAGTACTCAACCTCCAACGATGGGTTTCACCGCGGACTATTAAAGAGACGTTCGACCCGCCGCTTGACTATCGATATCCCTTTATGGAAGCTGACCAGTGAGCAGTACACTCATTCTTTCTCCGCTGCGAAGTGTTCAATTGCAGAAACCGCTCACCCAAGACCAGGCTCGAGGAGACACTGCTCAATGGGACAGTTAACGGACGAAGAGCTGCAGAGAAAAGTCCAAGAAGGATTCATTGTCGAATCCGAAGCAGATATGACAGCGACATATAAGAAAGCACTTATCACGCAACTTACGGTTCAAGGAGATACTGAACTCGTGAGTGCACCAGCTTACTTCACTGCCACCCGAGACGCGCCAACCGCAAACACCATGGTCTCGGCCACTGCAATCATCCAGGATGAACTCGGGCACGCTAATATTGCGTACCGACTTCTTGAGGATCTCGGAGTGGACCGACATTGGCTGCTCTATGAACGTGAACCAGCAAAGTTCAAACATCCGTATGGTTTCGATCAACCAATTGACAACTGGGCAGCTCTAGTCACCGCCCATGCCCTCTACGATAGGGCTGGTATCACCTTGCTCAGCGATGTACACCGTAATACTAGCTATGGGCCCCTGAAGCGCGGCTTGGTTAAAGTCAGTCTTGAAGAAAACTTTCACCTCCGGCATGGGGAAGTATGGCTTCGTCGGTTGGCTGAAAGTGGTGGCGCCGGCAGAGAAGCTGTACAAGCCACGCTGGATTGGATGTTCCCCATGGGGGTCGAATGGTTCGGAATGCCCGATGATAAGAAACACCACAACGCGCAACTGGACTTCCGTTTAAAGGGGATGACAAATGACCAACTACGTCAAACCTGGCTGAAGGCTGTTGTACCACTCTGCGAGGAACTCGGCTACGATTTGCCAGCATATTACGACCAAGGTGCGGACCAGGTCGAACTCGAATATGAACTGCCATGTCAATACGACCCCGAAGAACGACGGTGGCTTTTTGACGAGACTTTAACCTGGAAACAGGTATTTGAGCGTTGGAAGGGACGGGGGCCGATGAATGAAGTGTATGTGGACTCGCTCCGCAGAAGTCGGTTTAGCGTCGAGAAACTCCTCTCCACGTGACAGCGCAATCGATGCCGGTCTTGTCCGTGAATCGAGATGCCCACGAAAGGGACACCTCGCACAAGTTGCAGTGCGACGAACAGATGAACTTGGCCGCTGTTCTAAAAGAGACCCGCGGTCTTCGAATTGACCTGCCTCCGCCCCCAGACCCTCCCCGCGCACCTCAAGACCTCACCGAGCGAGCACGATATGCTCTCTATGAAGTGATGGACCCTGAACTCCCAATCTCGATCCTCGACTTAGGTCTCGTTTCGGACATTGCGGCAGACGAACTAACTGGCGTGGTCTCGGTCTCCCTGACCTTCACGGCCACAGCATGCCCTTGCATGGATTTCATTAAATGGGATGTGCGCGAACGCCTACTAGAAGATGATGACATCTGCGAGGTGGAGATCAATACTGTATGGGACCCGCCGTGGACGAGCGCTAAGATCTCCAATCGTGGACGTGAAATACTGGAATCATTTGGAGTCGCTCTTTGAAAAACGACGGAATTACGACGGGCTTCCCTGACGAACAGATATATGAGGTGTTTGCGCGTAAACAACGGGCTGATCGATTCGAACACGTTGGGACCATCACTGCACCCAATCGAAAATTGGCGCGGGTTTATGCTTGGCAAACTTACGATGAGGCTAAGTGGTTTGAGATGACAGTGGCACCACGAACAGCATTTTCTGCGGTCAATCTCACTCAGGCTCCGTTCACTTTGGGGGGAGCTCCACCGATGGGACAAGGATCTGTGGCGGATAACGATTCGACGCCAGGGTATGGAACTCCTGCCGAATCATGAATATGCATAAACCGTAAGCCTATAGAGACAAGTGACTGAAACAACAAAAAGTGGGTTCAAGTCAGCCGCAGAACTCCCAGACGACCTCCATAGCCACCTAGGCATCCTGTTGTTGAGCTTAGCCGACAACAAGAGGATGTTAGGAATTCGCTACTCGGACTGGATCTTAGGCGCACCATCTGTAGAGGCCGGCATCGCATGCTCTGCAATGGCACAGGACGAATGGGGACACGGTCGGATCATCTACTCAATGTTGAAGGACTTTGGGCATGATCCCGCCGCACTCGAACACGAGCGGACATCCGAAGAATATCGGAGTTCTGAGCTGCTTGACTGTGACGTCTCATCTTGGCCCGAGTTGCTCGCACTCAATTTCCTTTGGGACACTGCAATTTCAGTTCAGGTTGAGATGCTCCTGGAAAGTTGCTTCGAACCGATCCATTACAAGGTTCGCAAACTTCTAGAAGAAGAACGTTTCCACTTCGATCACGGGAGCGGCTGGACATCTCGTCTCATGACATCGGATGAAGGTAAAAACGCCCTTGGGAAAGCCTTTGCAACGGCCTGGAACGCCTGTCTTCGGTGGTTCGGACCTGAAAACGACCCGCTGATAGAAGCGCTAGTTGAAGGCGGTATCGTGTCAACCAATGCAGATTGCGCACGTATGCGTTGGCTCAATCGTGTTGGACCGACAGTCAGAGATCTCGGCCTAGTATATACAGAAAACTCAGAGTGGGTTAGTGAACCTGCTCCGGACTGGAACGGTTGGTCTCCCGTACGTCGGCGCGCATCCGAGGGTGGACCTGATGCGGACTCGTTAGCTCGAGCCCGTGGAGACCGCAATCGATCGCTACTCTAATATTAACTATTGACCGCTCCTTTCGACTCAGCCACCTACTAACCATGAGCGAGAAAAACAATTGCGAGCCGAAAAAAACGACTCGTCATTGATAGACGAGCCAGTAAAATCAGAATCTCTTCCAAAATCGATCCCGTGCCCGTTCTGCGATTCGGCCGACACGGATCAGTTTTCATCTTTTGGAGGACAGGCATCGACAAGCCAATATTATTGCAACGGTTGTCGAACCGTGTTTGAAACCATGAGGTGGCGTTGAGTTGGCTTAAGGCGGATGAGGGCAGTGTCCATTTGGCAGTACGAGTCCAACCGCGATCCAGCCAAACCGGAATCGCTGGCCTATTTGACAATGCTCGGAAGATCCGCCTCACTTCTTCCACCCCTAAACTGTGCCGCTAACGAGGCATTAGTACCATTTCTAGCGAAACGACTGCAGCGACCAAGATCTTACACGGTCACCACAACCACATTAAATCATTATGGATTCAGGGGGCAGACGAAAAATCTGTCCGTTCAGCTCTTGGGAACCTTAAGTAGTCCCCACCTCTCCCATCGGACCTTTTCCGATTAGTATGTCCCAATGTCTAAACACGGCCATCTAGATTTCATCCGCCAGATCGTCGAAGACGATATTGCATCCGGTAAGCACGGTGGCCGGGTGCTTACACGGTTCCCTCCAGAGCCCAATGGCTTCTTACACATCGGTCACGCCTCAGCTGTTTGTTTGAACTTTGGAGTAGCAGCCGAATACGGAGGCAGAACGACACTGCGCATGGATGATACAAATCCGACTACTGAGGACCCAGACTATGTCGACGCAATTGCGCGAGATATCGCATGGTTAGGATTCGAGTGGGAAGGTGGGGTGCGCTATGCTTCAGATTACTTTGGGGCCCTCTACAAACTCGCACTTCAGATGATCAAGGATGGGCTTGCTTACGTCGACAGTCTATCGGAAACCGAGATTCGCGAGTATCGCGGGACAGTTAAAGAACCAAGCCGTCCGAGCCCATACCGTGACCGTTCGATCAAAGAAAACCTAGATCTATTCAAAAAGATGAGGGATGGGGCGTTCCAAGACGGAGAACATGTCCTCCGAGCAAAAATTGATCTCGCGGCTCCCAATATGAAAATGCGTGATCCACTGATGTACCGGATCCGTCATGCCAGTCACTATCGTACGGGTAACACCTGGCCAATTTATCCTTTCTACGACTGGGCCCATGGACAGTCAGACGGGATCGAGGGAATCACGCATTCGATCTGTACGCTTGAGTTTCAGGACAATCGCGAGTTGTACGATTGGTTTATCGAACACACGCGACCGGCGTGCGCCGAAATCGATGCAATTCCGGGGGCAGAGGGAGGAGGGGGTTCTAACCTCGGGTCATGGAACCCACGCCCACGTCAGTACGAGTTCGCACGACGAAATCTAGACTACACAGTCGTTAGCAAACGTCGACTCCTTGAGCTTGTTCGCGAGGAACATGTAGCTGGGTGGGATGACCCTCGCATGCCTACCATCGCCGGGATGCGGAGACGTGGAATTCCAGCCGAAGCTATCCGCACCTTTTGTGGTCAGATCGGGGTTGGAAAGGCGGATAACCGGATCTCCATTGAGACGCTTGACTGGGCAGTCCGAGAAGCGCTTAACCTCCGAACTCCGCGCGTGATGGGAGTACTTGATCCGCTTCGGGTTGTCATTGAAAACTATCCAGAGGGCGAGGTCGAGTGGTTGAAGGCCCCGTACTTTCCGCAGGATGTGCACGATCCTCCGGAAGGGTGGCCACAAACCCGAAAAATCCCCTTCTCACGAACCCTCTACATCGAATGTGGTGACTTCTCTCTGCAACCACCAGCCCGCTTCCAAAGACTAACTGTGGGCCGTGAAGTCCGCCTGCGTCATGGATACTTTGTAACCTGCACAGACGTCATTCAAGATGAAACAGGTACGGTTACAGAGGTTCGATGCACATATGATCCTGACACACGAGAAGGCTCAGCACCCGACGGACGTAAACCCAGTGGAACAATCCACTGGGTTTCTGCAGACCATTCCGTGTCAGCCCAGATTTGTCTCTACGACCGCCTTTTCAGCAGCCCTGACCCTATGGCAGGAGTGGAGGATTTCTCGGAAACTCTCAACCCAAACTCTCTCGAGGTGCTCCAAGGGGCACAGCTTGAACCCAGTGTGGTCGATGATCCTCCAGAGACCACATACCAGTTCGAACGCGTCGGCTACTTTGTCCGAGATCAGACGACGGACTCTGGTGCAGAAGTTGACACCGAAACGAACCTAGTCTTTACTCGAACGGTGGCACTGCGCGATACATGGGGCAAATCTTCTCCGGGGAGACACACTTCCCCCAAAAGAGACGAAAAAGTCGAAATCCTTCCTTTAGTTGGGGTGGATAGTGGATTTAAAGAACGGGAGAAAGCTCGAGCATCCAATCCCATACTTAAGGCCGCATACGACCGATTTACTGCTGACCTTAAACTTACCGAAGACCTAGCCGATCTCCTTAGCAATTCCGAAGATTCCGTGACTTTCTACGAAGATGCACTTGCAACAGGGGTAGATTCAGCACTGCTAGCCAATTGGGTTATCCACGAAGTACGGGGGGTTTCAGACGATAACCAAACCTCTGCACTCAAGCCCGAGGCTCTTGGCGCTCTCATCAGCCTAGTCGAGGACCACTCCATCTCTCGAGCGGTCGCCAAGACGGTACTGACGCAACTAGTTACCTCTGGAGGCGATCCGCGCGAAATAGTTGAAGTAGAGGGGCTCGGCCGGATTGCGGATGTCGAGATGATTCGCAATATCGTTGCACAAGTCGTAGATGAACATCCGTCCGAGGTCAAACGGTTTCAGGAAGGGCAGATTAGCTTAGCAGGGTTCTTCGTGGGCCAGGTCATGAAGGCCACCAGTAATCGTGCAGACCCAGCTATGGTTAAGAAAATTGTCGAGGAGAGATTGCATGCCGGAACTTGATGGTTGGAGGTCAGTAGGTATTCGAACAAGAGTTGCCGCACTGGTCCTCATAGCTGCCGCATGGCCCTTGGCAGCACAAGAGCCCCCCACGACAGACAGCATTGTGTCGCTACGTGAACTCATTGTATCCGCAGCCAGAACTGAGACTTCAGTTGGTGAAACCCCCATAAATGTGACCGTAGTTACGCGCGAACAGCTTCGCCTATCAGCAGGGCAGACTCTCCAAGACGTTCTCCAAGAAATTCCGGGACTCAACTTCCGTTTCCCATTCCAAGCAAGCGTCGCTCACCCATCCTGGCAGGCTGTAACACTGCGGGGGCTAGGAGGGACCGCAGCCAGTCGTACCCTTGTTCTGGTGGATGGTGTGCCACTCAATGACCCATATTTCGGCTGGGTACGTTGGAGTCAGGTCCCGGTTGAGATTATCGATCGTATCGAAATTGTTCGAGGCGGTGCGACAGTGAGTTGGGGTGGCCAAAGCTTAGCTGGGGTGGTGCACGTGATAACTCGGTCTCCTCGCACATCGAACCTCTCCGTGGGAGCACAGGGCGGAAGCCAATCGACTTTTCGTGGTGATGCGATGGGCTCTTTTTCACGAGATCGCATAAACGGATACCTCGCGGGAGAGTTCTTTGACAGTGGCGGGTACACGTTAACTGAGGAGAGTCTCCGAGGGACCATCGACATACCTTCAGCATCTGATCATGCCACTCTGCGAGGAAAAATCGAGATTCAAGCGAACGATCGCCTTCGCCTACATGCTCAAGGGAACTATTTCGATCAGGATAAGGCAAACGCCACACCCCTGCGCAACAATTCCACCCAAGCAGGATTGGCACAGTTTGGGGCCACACTACTAAGTGATAATGGAACCAGCCTTGCACTAAACATGTTTTTTCAAAAACAGACGTATATCAACTCGTTCTCCAGCCCGGCTGCCAACCGAAACAGCGAAGTGCCATCCATCAGCCAGGACGTTCCGTCTTCCGGCATCGGTACAAGCCTAGTTTGGGACCGACCAAATATTGGGGCCCACTCTTTCACGCTTGGAGCAGATGTGCTTCACTCTTCGGGTGATGCCAGCGAAGAGTATCTCTTCTCAGACGGCTCCTTCACGCGTGGGCGAGATACAGGTGGTGACCAGGTCCTACTGGGCTTGTTTGCCCAAGACCGAATCCGACTCGACGATCGGTGGCAGGTTCATGCCGGTGTCCGACTCGACGTGTGGCGTAATACAGACGGGTTCCGACGGATTACCCAACTGACCACGGGAGAGGTCACAACCGACAACACTTTCGATGGTCGAAGTGAGGTGCGGCTGAGCCATAATGTTGGGTTTCTAACTGACGCATCCGACCAAGTGTCACTGAGAGGTAGCTTTTATAGCGGGCTCCGTGTCCCAACCCTTAATGAGCTCTACAAACCCTTCCGGGCTGCCGGGGGTGTAGTCACCGAGGCAAACGCAAACCTTGATCCTGAGCGCGTACTCGGAGCTGAACTCGGAATCGACATCCAGCCAGATCCGACGATACTACTTCGATTCACTGGCTTTTGGTCGCGTGTGAGTGATGCAATCCTCGACGTAACCGTACAAGAAGCCACGGCTTCAGGGGTGATCGCACCATGCGGGTTTGTACCGGCTGGCGGCGTATGCCGACAGCGAGACAATCTCGGGACCCTACGTAGCATGGGACTCGAGAGTGAAATTCAACTGCGGCCAGCTAATCAATGGCTTCTAGCCGTGAGTCACGAGCTCAACCCAACTAAAATCACCAACGCACCTGGGAGACCAGATGTAGTCGGAAATCGCGCACTTGGAAGCCCAGTACACCGGGCCATGCTTCGTATTGGGCACATTGACCCATCGACGCTCGAGGTAGTCGTAACAGGGCGTTATCTTGGAACGCGGTTCGACAACGATCTTAACACCGCTGAAATTGCAGACTCCTTCCTGCTCGACCTCCGGGTCAGACGTGAGCTGACACCGAAGCTGAGTGCGTTTGCGAGCGTTCAAAACATCTTCAATACAATTGCCGAAATGTCACATGATGCGAATGACTTCGTGCGAATTGCTTCACCACGCATGTTCGTAGGAGGATTACGCTTCAGGGTCAGCGGATAATACAGGCGTTACTCCGATTGCCGGGCAGTCCATCTCAGCGGCAACATTTCCTTGACCTTCGTTATAATCAACCGATCTGTCTAGATACACAGCGGTTTTAAGAGTGTATCTAGCTCAGTCTGGATCTCATGGACAAGATCATCCAGGGGGACAAGACGGCTATCGCCACCGGCTCTTCGTTGCAGTTCAGCTCCCCCATTGGCAAGTGAACGATCACCAATTACCACACGGAGCGGTAACCCGCGCAGATCGGCATCTTTAAACTTCACCCCCGGACTCACGTCCTGACGGTCATCGTAGAGCACCTCTATCCCCGCCTCGGTCAGGGTAGCAAACATACGTTCGGCCACCTCATGCGTATTCTCTTCTCGCGCCAGAGCTATGAGAGTCACGTGGTATGGAGCCACGCTCATTGGCAACTCAAGACCGTCATCATCACAGTATTCTTCTGCCACACAGGCCAGAAGACGCCCTAGCCCGATCCCGTACGACCCCATCCAAATTGGACGCTCCGAACCATTTTCATCAGTAAAATGGGCGCCTAATGCCTCAGAATAGCGCGTGCCCAACTGGAAAATATTTCCCACCTCGACACCTCGGACCATCCGGAGCCCTTTGCCACACTCAGCACAGGAAGCACCTTCGAAGACGGCGGCTAAGGGTCCTACGAAAGCAGCGTCATAATCCCTCCCGTAGCAAACATTCTTCAGATGGTAGTCAACTTTGTTCGCGCCCATAATGAGATTAGGACTGTCGGCAACCCAGCGATCGACAACGAAAATCGCGGCTTCTTGATCAATGCCAACGGGTGACGCAAATCCAGGAACCATCCCCGTCATCGCAATTTCTTCTTCTTGTGCGGGACGTAATTCCAGTGCGCCAGTAAGGTTCTGAACCTGTATTACATTGACTTCAAGATCACCGCGAACAATGGCGGCAACGACCTTCTCATATTGCTCACCTTGTTCATTGACGAAGGTGCCCACGTAGAAGACAATTTTGGCCGTATCGGCGGCAGTAATCTCGTACAGGTCCGACAACGCAGCGATCGTAGACGCTCCCGGCGTATGAACCCTCTCCATTGGCTCTGGCTCTGTGCGCTCGGGGTTGAGAGCGAAATCGGCGACATCGCGATTCGCAGCATATCCACATGAATCGCACAAGGCGAGAGAATCCTCTCCAATTGGCGTAACATACATGAACTCATGCGCGATCTTACCGCCCATCATGCCAACATCGCTCTGCACTGCAGTCAACGGGAGGCCTACACGGGCCCCTATTCGTTCGTATGCCTCGTAGTGTGCCTGATACTGTCTCTCTAATCCGGCTGAGTCACGGTCCAACGAGTAAGAGTCTTTCATCAAAAACTCACGTACTCGGATAAGCCCACCCCGCGCCCGCAACTCATCTCGGAACTTTGTCTGCACCTGATAAACTAGCGCCGGAAGCTGACGATATGAGTGAATCTCAGTCGCCGAATGATATGCGACAGCCTCTTCATGGGTCATGGCTAAAAGCATGTCCCTATCGCGACGATCCACAAAACGCGCCATGGTGTCATCGATATCGTACCAGCGCCTCGTCTGCTGCCAGAGTTCGGCTGGATGAACTACCGGCAGCGAAAGCTCTTGGCCACCAATACGATCGAGTTCTTCTCGCAAAATCTGTTCGATTTTCCTCAGCGATCTCCATGCGAGCGGAAGATAGGAAAAAATCCCGGTCGCAAGCTGTCGAACATACCCAGCCCTCAGAAGCAGGCTATGGGATTCAATCTCGCTTTCGCCGGGTGCTTCTCGGAGCGTAACGCCAAAAAGGCTTGATACTCGTTGTCCTACTCGTTCTGTACTATTCACGTTTCTCATCGACATGCTTTAAATGGATCGAAATCGTCACACCTCGCAAAAATGCTGAGGCGACGGTAACTGAACTTTTCACTCCTCGAAACCTCAGGTGGCACTGAAATGGCATGTGAAGATTTCCCCGATGACAAGTAATTGCCACTTAAGTTAGTCCATGAAACCCATATCGTGCTGCTATTCAGCAGTCGTTTACGCACGGCGCCAGAGCCGTCGGAGAAGCAGCGCGCAGAATAAGAATGCCGTTACGATCCAAGCAACGCCCCAGACGAGAGTCGATACACCGGTTAGTTCCGCAAGCATCTTTGCATCGGATGTGAGCTCTGGACGATCTAAAATATCGCTCTTGATATCTAAAACAGCATACAAACAACTCGTGAGCCCCAGCAGATAAAGAGTTGCACGATTCCCGATTGCACCGGCACGCAACGACACTACAAAAAGTACGGCCCCAAATGCTATCCCAAATGCTGTAGCAAATGGTTGGTTCACATAGAGAAGGGTTGCTCCCACAACTAAGGTCGCAATGGCTGCTGTTAACCACCCACTCCGATTCTTCAGGTGCTCAGCCCCTACAATCATCACCCCCCCCCATAGAAGACTGCCTAAATATCCCGCCGAAAGCGTAATAAATACGTTGCCTCCGGGGCACCGACACATCCCCCCCTGTTGTGGTGTAATCTCGACAGCGTGAATCTCTCCCCCTGTCAGAACTGCTGCGAAACCATGACTAATCTCATGAAGCAGTACCACAAACAGTTTGAGTGGATACACAAAAGATGTATCCCAAAAAAACCAGATGGCCGCAAAAAGTGCGCTAAAGAGCAATAAGAAGCGGAATTTTCGCTTCGCCTGATATCTCATTCGTCCAGTATACGATCAGCACCTAGTTTTGTTTCACTCTCAGATGCGAAACCCGAATGCGATCAGTCCAACCCAACACCAGAGAGCACAAACAATGTCACCTTCTAGTTAAACCGTACCCACCAAATCACGTTGTAATCGTAGTTGCGAGACTAACTCTGGAGACCACCTTTGCAACGGTTGTGGCCAGTGGTGCTTTGCTGCGCGGGCAAGCATCACATGTCCAAGTTCTCTAACTTCAACTGCTTCCTCGACCGACAATTTTCCCCGAGTCACCGCTTCGTCCAGTTCATTCTCGTCTAGCAACATGGGGGGGCCAACGACAGGCGCCCAGACGTCAAGGTAAAGGTCTTCAACCACCCACTTGGTAACCCCGAACGTTGGGGGACGAATCAGGTTAATGTAATGGCCCAGGAAAACATCCCTTTGATCGAAAAACAAACCGATTTCATACCATCTTCCAGGGAAAATATACCATATAAGGAGACAGCCCGCGTCAAGCACCGTCGATTCATCTATACGGGTGGAAGGGAAAGATGTTGGGAGAACCTGAAGCGTAATTTTCAAATACTCATCGTTTTTCAAGATCTCCTGGTCAAAACTCTGAACGTCATCGCCACGACAAATTGCAACTTCAATATGAGGAGTATTTTTCGAGAAATTTCGTGCTTCTCGCAGTGTAAACCGCTGGGCTCGCAGGATATTCAAACTCCAGAAGAAGTGAACGAGCCGCCCGACTCAACTAAATCAACAAGACTTGGTGCTGGGGCGAACCTTTGACCATGCCTCTCCGTAAGCTCGACAAGACCGTCTAGAATACCGCGTGCTCCACGGGTGTCTGCCCAACGCAGGAGTCCACCGCGAAACGGAGGGAAACCAATTCCAAGTACCATCGCCAAATCTACATCGTTAGCGCTCGCAACCACCTCCTCGGCGAGAGCATACATAGCCTCATTAACAAGCAAAAGTAAGCAACGGTCCCGGATTTCTCCGGAAGAGGTGTCGATACGTGGCGCGCCTAGTATACGAGCGACTTCTCTATTTACTCCTGACTCTTTTCCATTCGTATACCGGTAGAATCCCCGGCCATTCTTCTTACCCAGCCGACCCTCTGCTTTTAGCACACCGACCACCGCAGAAGGCTGCATTCGCGGCCCGAACGCACGTGCCATTTCTTTAGCGACATGTTCTGCCACGTCAAAACCCACTTCATCAAGAAGACGACAGGGACCCATTGGCATACCAAACGAAGTAAGTGCTCGATCAATAGCCGTCACACTTGCTCCGTTTTCGAGCAGAAAACCGGCCTCGTTTAGATAGGGAGCCAGTAACCGATTGACGAGGAAACCTGGCCGGTCGGCTACAAGCACCGGAGTCTTACCAAGTTTGATCGCAAACTTGAATGTGGTCGCTAAAGACGCATCCGATGACAGTTTTGTTCGGATGATCTCAACCAATGGCATCTTATGAACGGGATTGAAAAAGTGCATCCCCACTACACCTGTAGGCCGCTCAGCCACTTGGGCAAGCTCCGTCACTGAAAGTGAGGAAGTGTTTGTTGCAAACACTGCATGCTCTGGCAAAACTTCTTCTGCTTCTTGAAGTATGTTTTTCTTGACTGGCATACGTTCCACAGCCGCCTCGACCACCAGATCAACATCGTCGAATTTTTCGTATTCGAGAGTCCCGTGGATCAATGCAAACTTGAGTTCTGCTTCATGCGCCGTGAACACCTGCGCTTCACCAGCCTTGTCTAGTAGCTCGCGTGCATGTTGAAGACCGACAGCCAGCGCATCATCATCGATGTCCTTCAGGATCACTGGCACGTCGTGTGCAGCAATCAGTTCAGCGACCCCACCTCCCATGACCCCAGCACCCAATACGGCCGTCTTTGAAACATTATGTGCTTGAGAGATAAGCTCTGGGCTGAGTACTTTTTTCGCTTTCCGCCGCAGCAAGAAAAGTCGGATCAAGTTTTTTGACACATCCGTGGCAACCATGCGACCTGCAACCTCAGCCTCAATGGCCAAAGCTTCATCGATCTGCAAATCCAAGGTCTGTTCTACCACACTGATCGCTTCCACGGGCGCCGGGTATCGTTCCTTCAATTTCTTGAGTACCTGTTTTCGTGCGCCATTGAAGATAGTCCGACGACCCAGACTGGTGTCCTCCAGCAACCGATCTCGAAACGCGAGTGTCCGTGGAGCCTGAGCTTCCTCCCTCCGCACCACACGCATTGCAAACGCCCTTACTTCCACCTCGAATGAATCGGCACGAAATACTCGATCCAACAAACCCCACCTGTGTGCCCGGGTCGAGGATATTGCCTTACCAGTGAGTATCATGTTGAGTGCCCGGCGAATCCCAATAAGTCGGGGTAGGCGAACGGATCCTCCAAATCCGGGAATAAACCCAAGCCTTACTTCTGGTAATCCAATCTTCGTTTGGGGCCCATCCGATCCAACTCGCCATTTGCAGCAAAGTGCAAGCTCCGTGCCGCCACCTAGGCAAGTGCCATTAATAGCTGCAATGGTTGGGATCGTAAGCCGATCGAGACGTCGAAAGATCCGTTGTCCTTCAGCACTCTTGGCACGGCCAACCTCCGGATCCGAAATTGCACCGATCTCCTGCAGGACGGCTCCTGCTATGAAACTGCCCAACTTCCCACTCCGTACAACGAGCGCGATCGGATTCCCGGTGGCAATGCGAGATTCAAGTTCGGAAAGACGACGGTTGAGCAACTCCATTACGTCTGAACTGAGGAGGTTAACCTTCGAATCCGGCAGATTGAAGGTTAACCAGGCAATCTTTTCCGAGTCGATTTCAAGCGTGATAGGGGGAGGAATTTCCAACATGTATTCTAGGCGACCTACTGGACCAACTTAGGGATGATAAGACCCGGCCGACCTTCGTCGAGACCGGCCGGGCCAGCGGCTAGTATTGCCGTCGGAGTTCCGCGTTGGTTGGGTTGAGCTGGAGCGTATCTGCAGCCCCCTCGGTTATAACATTCCAGTATAGCTCACCAGCCGCCACATTGGCGCGCGAGTGTACCCACCAGGGACCACCCGACAGAGACCTCGTTACGTAACCATCCGCATTGGTAGTATCGAAAACCAATTGGCGACCCAGTGCTTCGAGAAGGTCATCCTCAATTTGTCCATAGTCAGAAAAGGCAAGGTCTTCCCACGCTTGGACAACGGCCCGGACAGAATCAAGCCTCGCTTGCGTTGCTTCCTGTAAACCAGTGAACGCATCGAAACTTTGCTGCCGCTGTCGGTCGAGCGCACCCTCTCTTCCTTCGACCGAATTGAACCGATCAAAAAGCTCACGATACTCGCGTCCACGGCGATCAAGCCCCTGAAGTTGCTCTCCAATTGTCCGGAGCGAATCCCGCACTCCGTTCCAGCGAGCTTCTGCCTGACGCCAAGTTTCTTGAAGAGCTAGAGTACTATCGGCTGCGCGCTGTAAGTCAGCGGGCATTTGTGGTTCGGGCTCCGAAGCTTGTGCTGTTATGACAGCAAAGAGAGAATCGCGGTCAAATGGTAGAAATTGTACCTCATGGTTATCAACGGCTCGTTGACCATCTGTACCGTCAACCACCACTTGGACCGTGAGCGAATCACCGCAAGCGACGAAAACTGGAACAACACTTAAAAACAGAATCACGACACGGGACTTCAGCATCGATCGGGCTCCTCCGAATCAGCAGGGAACCAGTGAAAACCCACCTAAGTTTAGAGGTGGGTCGTTAACAGGAAGGAGAATGTAAGGAGCTTCCGTTACCGACGGTACCCGTCAAGAAAATAATTGTACGGATTTACCGGTCGGTCATTGACACTGATCTCGTAGTGAAGATTCGGACCAGTCGTCAAACCGCTCCGTCCAACTTCACCTAGCACATCGCCACGACGCACGTTTTCGCCATTGCGAACGTTTATTTTACCTAGGTGGGCATATCGACTTTTGTATCCGCCGCCGTGATCAATCTCAACCATCCGACCGTACCCACTTCGCGATGCCACAAACGTGACGCGGCCAGCACCCGTTGCGACTACTGTACTTCCCAAGTCTGCGGAAATATCTACACCTGGGTGCGGTCGTCGGTAGCCGAGAAGTGGATGCAACCGGTTATAACTAAACCCTGACGAGATCCATGAGTCCCCCGCGACTACTGGCCAAATTGATGGAAGCCGCTGGAAGAGCTCACGTTGTGATTCGATCGAGTCAGCAGCCTCTTCGACGCTAGCCCTGAGAAGTTCAGCTCGTCGGAGGAGTTGTTCGAGTTCGCCAGTTACATCATTAGCCGTCTGCTGGAGTTGGGGGGAAATCGTGAAAGACTCCTCCCTCAAATCCGTCATGCCACCAGGCCCACCCACTCCAACTGAATAAACATCCGGGTCTAAGAGCGGAAGGCCAGCTACTATTCGAAAGCGCTGTTCGTGGGTCGCCAAGTCATCTAGCGTTTGATTGAGCCGATCACTACGGGCCTCCATTGCTTCCAGGCTCTCGACCAACTGCTGGTTTTCAGCACGATAGCGCTGCAATTCACCGATCGCATCAGCACGACCCAACACATTGAGGAAAAGTGCAGCGGTTAAACCAATGAGCCCACAGATAGAGTAGATTACACCACGCGCTATGCGTTTCTCGATTCGATAACTTCGAGAGCGTCCGCTACCGTGCGGTAAAATATCAATTGTCCAGTACGACCGTCTTTTCACAATACCTGCCAAAAATCAAGGTTACGGAGAAGAACTATCCCTTACACCACCTCCCACACTTTGGTCCACGGGAAGTCTCGGGAAAGACAAAACATATTACCTTGAGATAGAAAGCTAGTGCCCCCGAGTACCCTGTTCAAGGCAGCAGATCTACAGTTCAAGTTCTTGACGAGAATGGCGCCGTTATATAGAGAAGCTCCATGCGAGAGGGTTTGCGCGGACTTGCACGCACTATTGGGCGAGGAATAGCTTTCTTTCCTAATACAGTTATACAGTGATTCGTTAGTCCTTTAATCGGCAACGATTTTCGTGTCGACGTGTGACCAATTGCACAAAAGCCACGTCTAGAATGATAGAGGTCGTACAGGAGTATGTTTATGAGTGTATTCAAAGGTAAAATAATGCAACGGAAGACATGCACGGGGATAAAGCTTGCGACACTTCTAACGGTGATTGCTGCCTGCCAAGATAATACCGTAGCCCCAGACCCTGTTACGCAGGAACAACGGCTTACGGCGGAAGAGGCCGCGGATATCGCCGAACAAGCCGTTGACGTGATCGATTGGGTTCTTGACGGCGAGACCGACGCGAACCCCCTAATTGTCCCTTCTGACCAATCATCTGACTTAGCGCTGACAATGTCGCGGGTACCTGTTACGAGGGAGTTCAGCTGGGCTCGAGAGCACGAGTGTTGGGGCGGAGGCACCTTCTACGCCCGTGGTGCCGGTACGAAAACCGGTGATCGTGATACTGGTGAGCTAACGATCGAGTACGAGGGCGGAAAGGGTCATAACAACTGCACACGACCACGAAGAGCCAAAGATCGTGATAGCCAAGAGGCAAAGGTGCTCGTCACAATCGATGGTAGAGGAACCTTCTCAGGCTATCGGCACAAAGTTAAAGGTCGTTTCGAAGGGATCCAAACCCATGATGCCGCGGGTGCTTTCGACTGGGTCGTCAATGATGACCGCTCAGGCTCATGCACCTACGAACTCCATGTCGAGTGGGACCCTTCGACCCATACGAAGACAATTAAAGGCCATATGTGCGATCGAGAGATCGACCGGACCGTTACGCGTACGGAGCGGGCGGGCCGAGAAGAGAAACGACCGCCGAAAGGTAACTCTGGCCGTTAATTCGAGGTTCTAGGTTAACAAAAAAGGGACGCCGTTCAGGCGTCCCTTTTTTTAGAGACGTTTACGCTCAAGCTGGCAGCCTATATTTCCTCCGGCCTTGGAAAGAGCACGGAGCCTGGCTCGACTCTCCCCAAAGTTTCCATAGCGACACTGAGGTGATCAAAGTGCGGCGGAAATTCACCCCCACCTAGCACACCCCAAAGTTCGGCTGCTTTGTCAGGAAGAAACGGAGCCAACATGACAGCTGTCACTCCCAGCGCACAGATCAATTGCCCTAGCACACTATCTAGTTCTGCAGAACTGGCGCCTTTCGTCTCCTCCTTGGCGAGGGTCCATGGTTTTGTCTGATCAACGAAGCTGTTAGCAAATCCTACCAAGTCAAAAGTGGCTATCAAGGCTTTGTGGAGCCGATAATCATCCATCGCTTCACGGTATGTCGAGAGCGACATCTTCATATGATTTGAGAGTTCACCTTCGGGCACAGTCGCGATCATTCCGTTTCGATACTTGGATACCATCGAGACAACGCGATTGAGCAAATTTCCCAGATCGTTCGCCAAATCAGTTGTGTACCTTCGATCAAATTGCTGAACAAATTCGTCCACAGAAGAAAAGTTTCGATCTCCATCCCAAGGAACTTCCCGCATGAGAAAGTATCGAAGAGCATCGGCCCCATGGCGATCGATGAGTTCTAACAAATCAAGCTCAGTTCCCGACGACTTTGACAATTTGGCGCCGCCAATGTTAATGAACCCGTGACCCCAAACACTCTTCGGCACTGGTACGCCAGCCGCCAACAAGATGGCGGGCCAGTATACACAATGAAAACGTGTAATGTCCTTCCCAATAATCTGAAGATCTGCCGGCCACATTTTCTGGAAAAGCTCGGAGTCAGGATATCCAAGCGCAGTAATGTAGCTCGCAAGTGCTTCGAACCAGACGTATACGGTATGGTCGCGGTCTTCCGGAAATGGTACTCCCCAGCTAATTCGCGAACGAGACGCAGAAATGTCCTCTAAACCAGATTCGATTAGGCGCGTAATTTCATTTAGGCGTGATCGAGGACGCACAAAATCTGGGCGGGTTTGTACAAGCTCTAGCAGTTCAGCGGAGTACTTCGAGAGTTCGAAAAACCAATTTTCCTCTTCCGTCCATTCAATTTCACGTCCCAGGTGGAGAGGACACTGACCGTTTTCTAATTCGTCTTCCTTCTTAAAGGCCTCGCAACCAGCACAATAATAACCTTCGTATTTTGCGCGATGAAAATCTCCCTTCTCTCCAATCTTTTCCATAAGTGTGGTAACACCCAAGTGGTGACGATTTTCGGAAGTTCGGATAAAGTCATCGTTGGAAATGTCGAGACGCTGCCACACTCTCTGAAAAGATTCAGCGATTCGATTAACCCAATCCTGAGGCTGAGAATCGTTCTTATCCGCCTCCTTTTGAACCTTTTGCCCGTGCTCATCCATCCCGATGAGGAAATAGACGTCATCCCCACAACCGCGCCGATATCTGGCAATGACATCGGCGCCGATTTTTTCGACAGCATGCCCCAAATGAGGTTCACCGTTCGAGTAGTCGATAGCGGTGGTAAGGTAGAAGCTGGTCAAGTCTGCAGATCCCGATCAGAGCGTCGGGCACCCCCCATTTCATCCTTCAGCTGGGCCAATGGAATCGTCCGCGTTTCACCTTCGGCATCCTGGAGCGATACGGTTTCATCAAACAAATCCCACGCTTTTACATGCTCCTGGCCCAGAGAGGTTCCGACAACGTCTCCTACTGAAGGGAAGTTTTTCTTAGCCTGCGTGTACATAGCATGTTCGTAGTGCAGGCAATTCATTAATCGGCCACATGCACCTGAAATCTGGCTCGGATTCAGAGAAAGGCCCTGGTCCTTCGCAAGCTGAAGTGTGACCGGCTCAATCGTCGGCAACCATGACCGGCAACATAGTTCCCTACGACAGCGACCGAGCCCTCCCAACCGACGGGCCTCATCTCGAACCCCAATCTGACGAAGTTCTATACGGGTCCGGAAGGTTCGCGCCATGTCGCGGACAAGCTTCCGAAAATCAACACGTTTTTCAGCGGTAAAGTAGACGGTAAGCTTATTTCTATCCCACTGCCATTCTGCTTCACTTACTTTCATTCGAAGTTTCCGCTTGGTAACTATTTCACGTGTTCGGCGGCGCACTTCCATCTCTTGATCTCGGAGTTGGAACAATCGTATCACATCTGCTGGCGCTGCCCGCCGAATCACTTTTCGCGATGGGAGAGGGACTGTGCGTGTCCCCACATGATCACATCCGCCTCCGCAACTGAGCGTGTCCGCAGAAGAAATCCGCTTCACCCAACCAATGTCCTGCCCACGGTCAGCCTCCGTCACCACATACTCACGCTCACGAAGAGGCGACGCACTTGAAAACGTAAAGAACTCAGACCGTAGACCCTTGAACTGCACTTCCAAAATCTGTGAATGATCCCTAGCCTCATCACTATTCGAAGTGATTGGGCCAGGGACTGAATGCGTTTCAGAGGGTGATGACAAGTCAGCCAGACCCTTGTCCTCTACATCCTCATTTAGTGCCACAGGTGCGGTGGGTTGTGGCACAGTACGGGGTAAGTCGGGGTGTCGTCCCTGAGTGCTCATGCTTCCTCCCAGGTTCCCATGCCATAGTACTTATCGCGACGCGCTTCAAGGAGCTCCTTCGGCTTCAGTGTGGCAAGCTCCCGGAGATTTCGCTTGATCACATCACCCACCGTGTTCATAGCTGTCTCGGGATCATTGTGGGCACCACCTCGTGGCTCCGGTATCACTTCATCAATAACACCCAGCTCCAGGAGGTCTGATGCTGTGATTTTGAGTGCTTCAGCAGCCACATCAGCGTGATCACGGCTTCTCCACAAAATGGCCGCACATCCTTCCGGTGAAATCACCGAATAGATCGCATTCTCCATCATAAGCAGGCGGTCGGCCACACCAATTCCGAGTGCCCCTCCACTACCCCCCTCTCCTATCACACAACTCACGATAGGAACACGCAGACCTACCATAGTGAAGATGTTATCGGCAATCGCCTCGCCTTGCCCTCGCTCCTCTGCACCAATCCCAGGATACGCGCCTTGAGTGTCGATCAACGTTACAATCGGACGATTGAACTTCTCCGCCATCTTCATTAGCCGCTTAGCCTTGCGATAACCCTCGGGGTGAGGAGAACCAAAATTACGATGCAAGTTCTCCTTCATTTCGCGACCTTTTTGATGCCCAATGATCAGTACTGAATTTCCGTCGATCTTTCCCCAACCACCCACAATCGCAGGGTCATCACGAAAGTTCCGGTCCCCCTTTAGCTCAAACCAATCATCAGTAATAAAGTCGATAAAATCGAGCGTGAATGGACGACCCTGATTTCGCGCAAGTTTGACTCGGTCAAAACGGGATGTTCGCTGTTGTTCACCTTTCCGAACAGCATCAAGTTGTGTTTCCAGAGGGCGAATCTCAGCGGAAACATCGATGCCGCTTCCCTGCGCCTTGGCTCGGAGTTCTTCAATCTGAGTTCGAAGTGCTTCCAGTTCTTCGTATTCTATCGTCATACGACCGACTTTCGGTCCTGGTTATCGAAGTTTTACCAACTGCACGTTTTTACCTAGCAAGTTTCTTAGCTCACCAACCAATCCGGCACTAGGCTCTACCCGAAGCGTTTTCGACGAAAAACGACGCGGAGGCTCGTCCTCTGGCTCAACATCTTCTTGCACTTTGCGATAATCCGCCTGATTGGCTCCGTTGCCCTTTTTGCGCCATTCCACAAGTAGTGGTCCCCGGCCTGGCGATTCTTCTAACAACTTTCGGACACGTTCAAATGCACCAGATTGAACTTTTTGATCTTCGCGCAGTTCAATCAAAATCCCAATTCCACCTTCTTCGTGAACCTCAGACAACAGCTGGACTGAATCAAGAAAGATGGGCGGATCATCGTCGTCCCGCGAATTCCCCGACACCGTCCCTGTCACAAGCATAGGCCGATCATCCAACAAGAGCTCTCGGTTATCAAGCCATGAGTCGCCAAAGGCAAGCGCTGTTGCCGTCCCATGGAAATCCTCTACCGTGACACGCGCCCACTCGCGACCATCTCGTCGCGAAGTCCGGATGGTCACGTCAGTGATCACGCACGGCACCTCAACAGCTTGATCCCGGAGGTCGGCCAAACACGCGGTCGTGGCTTCGAGTGAGTAAAGGTCAACGAGATCTTGATAGCGTTCAAGCGGGTGACCCGAAATGTAGAAACCAAGGCGCTCTTTCTCTTCACGGAGCCGGTCACGGTCACTCCATGGCTCAACCTCTGGGAGCTCGAGGTTATGGCGCACATCATGACCATCCTCTTCACCGAAAAGGCTCGCTTGACCAGTCTCTGCATCGTGTTGACGCAACTGCGCTTCGTTTAGCATAACATCGAAACCAGCGGCCAACGCAGATCGCTCACCAAGTTCATCCAATGCACCAGCCCCTATTAGTGCTTGAATGACACGTGAATTGTTCAGTCTAAGATCAATCCGCTCTAAAAAGTCGATCAGGCTCTCAAAAGCAGCCTGATCTCGCGCGGAAAGAATCGATTGAATCGCGGAGTGGCCTACTCCCTTGATAGCACCGAGCCCGAATCGAATCGCTGGCTTCTCGGGCGCCTCCGGATCGTCCACAACTGTGAATCTATATCCCGATTCAGTCACTGAGGGCGGCAACACCCGGAGGCCAAGCATGCGGGCGCTTGCAATGTACGACACAACCGCATCCGTACTCCCAATCTCTGAGGACAAGAGTGCGGCCATAAATTCGGCTGGATAATAAGCTTTGAGCCAGGCGGTTCGGTAGGAAAGCAGCGCATAAGCAACGCTGTGCGCCTTGTTAAAACCATACCGACCAAAGGTCCGGATCAGTTCAGCAACCTCACTAGCTTTGGTCTCCGAGGTGCCGCGCTCAACTGTGCGTCCGACAAAATCATCAAGCACCTTATCTGTGAGCTGCGCGTCCTTCTTCCCTATTGCCTTTCTAAGAACATCTCCCTCGGCATACGAAAACCCGGCAAGCAGGTTTGCGGCCTGCATCACCTGCTCCTGGTAGGTAATAACCCCATACGTTGGCTCGAGAACCTCCTGAAGGTCTGGGTGTGGATACTCAACTGTCTGGAGGCCACGTTTTCGTTCTATGTAGACATCTGTCATCCCAGATTCGAGTGGTCCAGGACGAATCAGGGCGTTGACGGCTACAAGATCATCGAAACGATCGCATCGCATTGCCCTTAGCTTGTCTGTTGCGAGACTAGACTCAAACTGGAACACACCGCTTGTTTGGCCACTAGCCAACATCTCGTACACCACGGGATCGTCTCGGCCCATTTCTTTCCAGTCTACGGTAGTCCCGTGGCCTTTCTTGACCATTCGAACAGCATCATCAATTACAGTCAGGGTCCTAAGGCCTAGGAAGTCCATCTTGAGCATGCCTGCTTTTTCCAGAGCAACCATGTCAAACTGTGTGATTACTGTATCGGCCCCATGCTTGGTATCAGAACAGACAGGTACGTATTCGTCGAGTGGACCTGGTGCGATCACAACCCCGGCCGCGTGAACCGAGCTATGGCGAGAGAGACCTTCAATACGCTCGGCATAATCGAGCAACTTGGTGGTCCTTGCATCGTCACGATCCAGTTCTTCAATCTCCTTCACTTTTCGACGAGCCTGGCTAACCGTAAGGGAGAAACCCGGCCCAGATGGAATCAGTTTAGCAAGCCGGTCCGTCTCCGAGGGAGAAAACCCCAAAACCCTTCCCACATCGCGGACAACAGCACGAGCCTTCATTGTCCCAAAAGTGATGATTTGGCCTACTGACTCCTGCCCGTATTTTTCACGGACGTAATCAATGACTTCACTGCGGCGTTCATAGCAAAAATCGACATCGATGTCGGGCATCGATACGCGTCCCGGATTCAGGAAGCGTTCAAACAAAAGATCAAACTCAAGCGGATCAACATCGGTGATGCCGAGTGCATAGCAGATGATGGATCCAGCAGCTGATCCTCGTCCTGGTCCAACTGCAATATCCCGTGAATGCGCCGCCACGATAAAATCCCAAACGATAAGCAAATATCCTGCATATCCAGCATCTTCAATTACATCGAGTTCATACTTGAGACGATCCTGTACCTCCTGTGGGAGCGGATCTCCGTAGTGCACTTTTGCGCCTTCTGTTGCCTCATGCCGCAACATGTCCATGGGGCACTCGAAACGGTCTGGGAGAGGGAAGGTGGGCATGTGGTACTGTTGTTTGAACTGCACATCGCATCGCTCAGCGATTTTTACTGTCTCACCTAATAACCCTGGAAGATCGGAGAAAAGCTGAGCCATCTCCTCTGCCGTCTTGAAGTAGCTCTCCTCACCGAAGAAACGAAGACGATTAGGATCATCCTTGTCTTTTCCAGTCCCAATACATAATAACGTGTCGTGCGCGTCCGCATCATCACGGTGCATGTAGTGCGCATCATTGGTAATGACGAGGGGAAGCCCTAGTTCATCGGAGAGGCTTATGATCCCAGTATTCACAATCTCTTGATCAGGTATCCCGTGGTTCTGAAGTTCGAGCCAGTATCGCCCCTTGAAGACTTGAGCGTGCCATTCTGCAGCAGCCTTCGCTTCATCGTAACGCTCATGTTGGAGGTAGCGTGCGACTTCCCCCGCCAAGCAGGCTGACAAACAAATAAGTCCGTCGGAATACTCCTCCATAACACTGCGATCGATCCGGGGTCGCCGATAAAAACCTTCGGTGTACCCGATGGAGGAAAGCCTGATGAGGTTCCGGTACCCGGTCGTGTTTTCAGCGAGCAAGACGAGGTGAGCATAGTTGGCCGGGGCCCCGTCTACACGTTCACGGGAACGCCGATCTCCGTACGCAACGTATGCCTCGAACCCAACAATCGGCTTGATTCCCTTCGCTCGTGCTTTTTCTTGAAATTCCCACGCGCCGAAGAGGTTTCCGTGGTCGGTGAGAGCAAGAGCTGGCATGTTAAGCTCCGCAGCCCTGCTTACCAGATCATCGATGCGATTTGCACCGTCAAGAAGGGAGTATTCGCTGTGTGTATGAAGGTGAACGAACTGCATATAGCCTGTCATCAGGGCGCCTCAGGCTTAGGAGCCAAGAGGCACATTGCTCGGGTCGGGGTTATTCGTTCATCGAAGCACAGCGGAACGAACTCAGAATTTCTTGAAGTTGAAGCATGTATTCGTACTTGGGTTCATTAGGTGCATAGAGCCAAGCGTCGATCATATAGGTACGGGTAGGACAGTCGACCAACCAAACGATAAAAGGACCAGCGGCGGGAAAGTTTCCACGTTCGTCTTCCCAAATCCCTGTTACTTCGAGGGCGTCACGTCCCTCCCACTTGAAGTAGATGGCATTCGAATGAGTATCATTGATCCGTTGTGCCACATTGTATTGGGTCCCATCAATCTCCGACCTCCATTCAAAAGCACCACCTTGTGTAAGCGAATCGACTTTGGGACGCCACGTCACGAGCACCGACCGGATCAGCTGACTTGGGTCTGGATTGTCGTTTCGGACGATGACGAGACTGTCACCTTGGTCCGTTCCTCTGACCACACGGTCATACACCTGAGGAACCTGAAGCGAAAAATCGAATCGACGCTGGAGGTCTTGTGCCAGCGCTGTGTCGGGGGGCGTCGCATACATTTTTCGTAATACGTACGCCCGATAACTCTCGTCAATGGCGTTTAAGACTGATGGTAGCGCAGCAACCCAAGATGTCACTTCTTCACCCCCACCTCGGAGCAATGCTGCCGTTACAGTTTGCCCACGCGCCCAAACATCTCGGACCTGAAAAACCCGACCAGGCTGGAAATCAGATAGATTGATCCCGCCAGATTCAGCCACTTCAGCTATGATTGGATCCTGGGCTGTTCCGAAGACAACAACATTACGGAAGAGGCGGAGCTCATTGATCTTGGGGTGGGTCGGATCGACCGAAGTCACTTCATACTGTTTTTCATTTCGAGTGGTGAAGATTGTGGGTTCTAAGATGGTACGAGTGGGTTCTTCTACCTGTCCCCAGAGCGTATCCGGAACAATCACAATTAGGCTGCTCGCCTCGCCCATTGCGGCAGGCACATTGCAGGCCGACAAGCTTACGATAGCAATTGAAAAAAGCGCCCCAAGGGCGCTCGCATAACGAATATTCATTTGAAGAAGGTAGGTGTGCTCGATGGGGGCGGCAACGAACATGGCACAAACAAGAAAATAATCCGATGGGAGCCGGATGTAACGGTTGACAGAACCTAATGTTCCCCTCTAAGTCGGTGGCTGGGGAAACAAATGAGCAGCGTTTCTGACTTTCTCTCACCAAATCGACTTAAGGCGATGATCAACCAGTTTGTGATCACTAATGACTGGAAAGATTACGACCATGAGAAAAAATCGTAATGCATGAGAAAACGCCCAAGGTGAACTTGTGAGATCTCGCCGCGAGTTCCTGTCCCTTTCCTCGCGGACAGCGGCACTGTGTGCACTCGGACCACTGCAACTCAAAGAAATTGGGGCTGGGGCTTTTATTGGTGACAAGCATATCAAGATTGGAAGGAGGAGCCAGACCATCTCGTACGAATCCCCCTTCACTCTGGGTGTGGCATCTGGAGATCCTACCCCCGATGGAATGGTCCTCTGGACTCGTTTGTTGACTGGAATAGATGCGACGCCAGAAATGACCTTGCCCGTCCGTTGGGAGGTGGCCGATGACGACACCTTTCAAAACGTAGTCCAAACTGGAGAGACAGCCGCTCTTCCACAGTTAGCCCATTCGGTTCACGTCGAAATCGAGGGACTCAAGTCGGGTCGCGATTACTGGTATCGGTTCCACGCCGGAGACGCGACCAGTCCCACTGGCCGAACAAGAACCGCACCCCCGATTCAAGGAGATATTGATCAGTTCTCGTTCGTCTTTACGTCCTGCCAACACTACGAACGCGGTTGGTACACTGGTTTCCGACACATGGCCGAGGAGTCGATCGGACTTGTCGTACACCTTGGAGATTATATTTACGAAGATGGCCCGGGCATCCGGACAGATCTCGTGCGTTTACACGACGCTAACGAAACTCATTCTCTCGAAGACTACCGCGCGCGTTACACGCTTTATAAAAGCGACCCCGATTTACAAACGGCACATGCATCTTTTCCGTGGGTCTTTACACCAGACGATCATGAAGTAGACAATGACTTCGCTGATAACCATGGTGAAGATGGGACTACTGGAAAGGCATTTTTGCGGCGCCGGGCCGCTGCGTTTCAAGCACTCTACGAACACCTACCACTTCGGAGCACATCCATACCCGATGGACCTTACATGAAGCTTTACCGTCGGCTGAGATTTGGTAGAATGATGCAACTGCACGTGCTAGACACACGCCAGTATCGGACACCCCAACCATGTGGTGGACGAAGGGCGGTTCCTTGCCCCGGGCAACACGCGGAAGGAGCCACTATTCTTGGTGAAGACCAACGATCTTGGCTCTTAAATAATCTGGATCGTTCATCAGCACGCTATAACATAGTCGCCAATCAGGTTTTTATGGCGAAATTGCTAGAGGGTCGAAAGAGGCTCACGCTACCGATGGACAAGTGGGATGGGTATCCCGCAGATCGTCAACAGATACTCAATTTATTCGGAAAACAACGACCATCTAACCCCATCGTCATTACTGGTGACATTCACACAAATTGGGTTAACGATTTGAAACTGGATTTCGATCGGCCCGAGTCGGTGACCGTGGGTACCGAACTGGTCGGAACATCCATCAGTTCAAGCGGAGATGGACAAGACATGGCGCCTCAAGGAAACAATGCTATGGGCCATAATCCTCATATAAAGTTCTTCAATGCTCAACGAGGGTATGTACGATGTGAGATGACGGCTAAGAGGTTGCGTGCCGATTATCGCGTTATGCCATACGTAACTAAACCAAACGCTCCGATTTCAACACGAGCGAGCTTCATTGTTGAGGATGGAACGCCGGGAGCGCAGGAGGCTTAACATAAGAATGAAGCATCGGAAGGTTGAAAGCCCTATTCGGTACCCATAACATGGGGCGTATCGGCACTCCATCTACCCTGTTCATCTTGGGGCCCGTAGCTCAGCTTGGTTAGAGCGCACGCCTGATAAGCGTGAGGCCGGTGGTTCAAATCCACCCGGGCCCATATTTCTCCTGCCGACCCCCACGGTCCGAACAAGTGACAGTAATCCGGGCCCGACACTCTCAAGACGGATTCAATCGGAATCGGTGACCCCTGCTGCTTCTAGAGCCTTCAGAGCAAAAGTTGTACCAGCGTGCGTCAGAAAGTTGGCCGTGTTGGTCACATTCTTTAGAGATTGGGTCCACCAATAACCTCGTGACCTTTGGTGAGTGACAAGCCACTCGATACCGCGCTGGATCGCGGGATCCGAGGCGGATACCCCTGACTGCATAAGTACAAACATTACGAAGCCTGTACCGTAACCGTCGCTCTCGACATTGACCCATGGATTTGATTCGGAGCCGTCACCCTGCCGCCAAACTCCCAAGTCTCCAGATGCCCAACCACCATCATCCCGCTGAAGGCCTCGAAGTTCTTCGACCCAAAATCTCCTCTGCTCTTCGGTAACTAGCCCGTCGACGTGGCGAGCAGCCCACAGCATCATGCCTCGATGGTGGACATGTTTGGTTTCGTTCTCAGCCAGATAACGGCGGATACGGGCCATGCCTTGTCGTGCGGCTGTGGTCTCCATATAGCTATCTGGAGCGATGCCACCAACGATCGCCATCAGTGTCACGCCAAAGTGGTAGTCACTCTCGAATGGTGGCCAGTTACTAGCCACCCAGTTAGGCCAATGGCCCTCAGGTTCCTGCAGAGCCCAGGCACGATCCAGCGCTTCGATGGTAACAGCACTTAGCTCATCGCCCCGTTGCAATTCACTGATCGCTAAGAATGCTCCCGTAGCTACAACGTACGTGTCCTCAAGATAGGTATCCTCTTCTTGTGCGTCCTCTACCGACGGCCAGGAGCGAATAAATGTTCTGGCATCTTCCTGTACTTGCTGATATCCCGTCCGATGGCTGAACAACGAGGCTGGTAAAGTCAGATAGAAACCATTCGTATGGCAGGTGACGCAACCAAACCGCTCGCCCCAGCTCACGGCGACACCATCCATAAAGGCCGCCGCACGCTCAATTGAAAACGAATCGGCGAGCGGGTCCTCACGCGCATAAGTGCCCAGTCCGGCGGCCGCTAGCTCCGGCAAGTAATCAGGCTGCGCCCTTCGTGTCCTTGCATCCCTTGTTGCTTCTGCTTCTGCAAATAGCTGATTATGGCGGACGCGCTCAGGACGGTCGCAGCCGATGGTAGCTATAAGGAATGCGACAATCGCAGGCAGCATGAGGTGGCGAGTGGCATTCATGCCTCCATCTCCGTCCATTTCACCACGGCTTTTAGCCCGTCACTAAAGAGATTTATTGAAAGATATTTGATGGTTTTATCGTCCATTTGTACTCCTCCTTACCTCAAGTCTCCTTCACAAGATTTCTGATTCTCAGCCTTTAAAGTTCCTAATGCCATTGCTGCTAGTACAGTTAACCACAACCAACCTAATTCATTCAGATATAGCAGTGATGATTATTGCTGCTGCCCACATAATTGAATGGTAAATCATAATTCGTGACATAACATTCCCTCTTAAAATCAGGCACCCTAACCTTTTTGAACGAGAGGTCTTCGGGTGAACACCTACGGGATCCACTTCGACTTTGGCGGCGGCCCAAAATCAACAAATTTGAATGAACGCAGGGGCCGCTCCGTCGGCCAGATCATATCAAGCGTGTCGCCTTCGTACAGTTCGCCCCCCTTCATAACGTAGCGAATCGAAGTGCTATTTTGGATATCTTCAAGGGGATTCTCATCGAGTACAACCAGATCAGCCACTTTCCCGACCTCGATACTCCCGAAGTCCGCCTTCATCCCCATACCTGTAGCAACGTTTATGGTACCAGCACGTAGCGCTTCATGAGGTGTCATTCCCGTCATCGCGAGCATCCAGAGCTCCCAATGCACGGCCAAGCCATGGACCTGTCCATGGCCTCCGGCTGCGACATTTCCACCGGCTTGAATGATCGGAGCCGCACCGGCACCACCGTTTAAGAAATAGTACTCATCCAAAGCGAAGCGCTGGCTATTTCTGGACTTATGATCAAGCGCATCGTGTGTCAGGAAGTGTGCAAGTTTCTCGTTGGCATGAACATCCGTCGTCTGATACCAGTACAGTTCACCTTGATAGGTGCTCGGGGAAGCAACGACGAGGGTCGGCGTATACATCGTTCCCGACCTCGCGAACAGCTGAACAATGTCATCGTATACGTTTGCGAGATCAGTCGGTGCATGTTCGAAGCCCGTATATCCGTCGAGGACCATGGAAACCTGGCGCATGATCCCTCCGCCTTCTGCGGTGGTGTTAATACCTAACTGGTCAGCCGCTTGGAGCATCCACTGAATTTGTCGACGTTGTGGTTGGAGGTACTGTTTGGTCGAAAACGAGCCACGATCGACATACCGCTTCACTCCCGCAAAAGCGTCCTCATAGGTGTCAATCTTTATCGCCCGAGAAGTCTGCGACGGACCAGTCATGAAAATCCTGGGGCCCAGCATACGACCTGTTGCAATAAGCTCTCGGTAGTGGAACTGATCTGTTGAGGCATTTACGTCGCGTGCCATGGTCACGCCGAATGCCAAATTTACGAGCGGTTCCGGTGCGATCTCTACGAGCACGTCACGTGGCATCCCCCGGATATGGGCATGCGCATCTATGAGTCCTGGAATAATGGTTTTTCCATTTACGTCGATGACGCGTGCACCCTCAGGAATCTGTACGGACTGCGATGGACCCACCGCGCTGATTCGATTGCTAGTTACGACAATGGTCGCGTCTTCAAGCACTTCATCGCCGCGCATAGTGACCACAGTCGCACCTGTAAGCGCGATCGTCCCATCAGGACGCGGCATGGCAGCGACAAGAGTAATCGGGACACTCTTGGCGAGACTGTCCAGACCGGAATCGGGCGCATCTGAACCGAACACATTATCGAGATCGAGATGAGAAAATACATTGGCAAATACCCAGGTTAGGGTCTCACTTCCGTTCTCCCACCGAAGGTCCTGCCCTCCATCGCGAGTGACGCGTTGCATCGGGCCAGGACCCGACTTCTCCGTAAGAGTAACCGTCTCGGTGGAGGGGGGGAGTGCGGCAACGTACACCTCTTCTCGGACAGTGAATGCAAGCCATCTTCCATCGGGTGAAGGAACCATCTCGACCGCTCCCTCAACCGTAGCGACCTCCCGCCGCTCAGTACCGTCTAACCGAACCGAAACAAGTGTGCCGTTTTCTGCGAAGGTGATCCGGGTTCCATCTTCAGTGAACGTGAGCACGTTGTCGGATGGGGCAGAAACGACCGACTGTGCCTCACCTCCCAAGCTCGGAATCCATTCAATTATGCCCCTGGTGTTCGAATTCCTGTTTCGGGTCGCCGCCGGGTCCTCATTGATGTACGCGATCTTACTACCATCGCGTGACCAAGCAGGGTTCGCATAGTACGCGGGGTACGACGTAAGACGTTGCAGCTCTCCTCCCTGCGCCGATACGCGCCAGAGGTGCCCACCCTCGGTTTCGTGCCAACTCACAAACGCTACGCTGGACCCATCTGGCGAAAACACAGGCTGATACTGTCCTCTATGCCCCTCGATTAATGGGCGCGGCTCCCCGTTTGGGAGATCCATGATCCAAAGCTGATTGAGAGAACCAAAGACGAGTTGTGACCCGTCGGGGCTCATTCCACCGTAACGAACATTGCGAATGACGAGCGAGTCATCGCGAAACGGCATCTCATGATAAATGAGCGGTCCAAGCTCTTGCTCGACTCTGGCAGTAAAGGAAATCTCATGAACCTGCTTCGTCCGAATGTCCACTTCGTGAAAAGTTCCATCTTTCACAAATACGACCGCGTTACCATCCGGCGTAAAGGTGAACCGTGTGCGATCCTCGAAGGCCTCGCGGTCGATCGGAAAGGCGAGCCACTGATCTTCGGCAGTTACTAAGTTACGGAGTCTGAGCCCACTCATTGCATCAATGTCGCTCACGTAGGCCATCCACTCGCCGTTCGGTGACACTGCAGGGCGGGCGGCACCTGACGGTATGGTTGTGATTGGGGCCACATCGCCCGTTTGACGATCTAGCCGAGTGATCTGTGCTCGCTGCGGCAGGCTATTTCCTCGTTGTGCGGCCGTCGCCCCAGGGCCTTCTAGTCCCCGGAAGTAGACATACCGTCCATCTGGCCCCCAGCGGAACCCGATTCCCTCAGCCTCCTCTGCCAACTCCATGCCGGGACCGCCACTTAAGTGAATCAACCAAGGCTTCCGGCCTGCGGAGGGGCGTCCCGATTCCCCTTTCTGGACTAATACGTAATCACCGTCTGGCGACCATTCAGGATTATCGAAGTGGAAGTCCCCGCGCTCCGTGGTTACTGGCGTCGGATTTGTACCATCGGAATCCATGGCCCAGAGATTCTCATTGCCGCTCCGGTCACTAACGAACAGGACACGACCACCCTCTGGCGAGAAAACCGGCTGCAGATCCATCGCCATACCGCTGGTCAGGCGCGTGGCCGTTCCACCAGTCCTTGGGACGGTATAGATGTCGCCGAGAAGGTCGAATAGGATTGTCTCACCGTCAGGAGAGACATCCACGTTCATCTGCGTCCCTTCTGAAGTGTCAAAGGAGATCGTACGCGTCGGGACAATGCAGAGGCTATCACATTCGTCCTTCTGTCCAGACCCACCCCTTTCCTGCGCCTCTACCCCTGGAACAGCGATGAGTATCACGAACAAGGATACGATCATTCGGTAAAGATAGGGGGGAAGCATAATGCGACTCCTTAGTGATCATGAGTAAAAAATTCTCTTCATTGGTTGCACGAGGGCAAATTCAATTTATGACGTGTCGGAAGTCAGCGAACAGATGGGCCACTCATTGTCAAATTAATCCATGAACGAGAGATCATTTCATTGACATTGGTTCCACTCTTCAGACCAACCTCTATCCCAGTCTCGTATCCAAACCCTTTCAGGGTGCAGCCAAGCACACCTAACATCCAGGATTCAGGTACCAATAAACTCTACACAGCCGGAAAACCATGAGATCACCAACTAATCCTCCGACCAAACCCAACAGTGCTTTACATACTACCGCAAGAGATAGACGACGGGTTTCCCGACGAGATTTCGTGAAAGCATCAGCCGGTGCGGCAGCGCTTGGCACCATCTCAGGTTGTGGCGTAGTCGACCAAATGGCTGCAGAGAGGCAGCGCGGTAACCCGCCGGCAAGAAAAAACCAAATTGTGGTTGGTCGCGGACCAATTGCTGTTGAAGCTGGAATCCACACCTTTCGGCAGGGTGGAAATGCAATTGACTCTGCGATCGCAACCGCGTTTGCCCAATTCATCACAACGCCCTTTTCAGCCGGAGTGGGCGGTTTCGGTTGTATGGTTGTATTCGACGCCGTACAGAATAAAACGACCGCCATCGACTTCCACGGCCGAGCGGGGAGTAAGGCTTCACCTGACTTATATAGGGAGGCCTTGGAAGGGCGGATTTACGGACATGCAGACCGATGGAAAGTTCGTGGCGATATAAATCAAGTGGGCTATCAATCGATCGTCACACCCGGGACCGTCGCGGGCCTATGGGCAGCATGGGAGCGCTTTGGGAGCTTGCCCTGGGCCGACCTCGTCCAACCTGCGATCGAACTTGCTTACGACGGGTTTACTATTCCGGGCTCGCTAGCACGCGGCTTCACGACAAACACCGAGTCTTCGTCAGGTGTCGTACCATTCTTCACCAAAGTTCAGACCACTTCCGCATCTGCCCGTATATTCTTGAATCAAGGCCAACCATGGAGAGCTGGGGAACGACTGGTTCAGCGTGACTATGCACGCACACTCGAGCTCATTGCCGAAGGCGGTGTGGATGCCGTGTACCGAGGCGAGATTGCCGATCGAATGATCGCAGACTTTGAACGGGCAGGCGGACTGATTACGCATGAAGACCTCGATAGCTATGAACCCGACGTTTATGACCCCGTGCGAGGGACATACCGAGACCATGAGATTTTTTCCAATGCGCTTCCAGGAAGTGGGGCTCAGGTCATCGAAATCCTCAATTTATTAGAAGGCTATGACCTTACGACGCTAGGACATGGAACAGCAGAACACGTGGAGTTGTTGGCGCGTGCACAGATCCTATCCTTCATTGATCGGCGCCGATATCACGGAGACCCCAAATTTCTGGATGTGGACCCGACTGACATCCTGGTCTCTAAGGAACGAGCTGCCGAACTTCGAAATTACATTGATCGACGCGATTTGCCGCCTGATGTCGCCGAACAACCACCTGAACCCCCGCATACGACACACCTGTCCACAGCTGATGCGCATGGGAACTGTGTCGCACTCACCCACACGCTCGGGTCGGCTTCTGGAGTCGTGACTGAGGGTCTCGGCTTTACCTACAACAACTGCATGTTCCAATTCAATCCGGTTCCGGGTCGACCGAACAGCATCGCGCCAGGTAAGGCTCGGATCACGGGCATATCACCAACAATTGTCACCCGATCCGGTCAACCAATCCTGGTTTCAGGGGCTGCTGGTGGCACGCGAATCCTAGGCGCAGTTCAGCACACGATCAGCAATGTTGTGGATTTCGGCATGTCCGCACTCGAGGCCGTAAGCGTGCCACGCTGGCACTGGGAAGATAAGGTTCTTGAGCTTGAACCTCAGCTGTACTTCCACTTGAAAGATGAGCTCACTTCGCACGGGATCGAGGTGGAAAATAATGCTTTCGTTGCCCAACTCCATGCTATCACAATCGAGCCGGAGACAGGACGTTGGTCTGGGGGCGCAGACCCTCGCGGGTGGGGTGGGGGGTCGATCGCCATCTAGAATGGAATGGCCGATGGGTTTTGGTCAATCGACCCAGACTGCATCACCGACCCGCACTTCGCCTACTCGTGCCACTGCGCCCTTAACCCCCAGGTTCCCGTCGTTGTGCTCAAATACGCTCTTCAATATTTGAGGATCACTGGGCAGGTCTCCCTGCGCCAGGTTCACCATCACACAACGAATGCAGGGTTTCTCAATAATCACTCGAAGTTCATCGCCGATTCCAAGGGTTTCACCTACCCACTCGTTCTCAACAAACCCCGATGCTCCCTCCATCGTCTCGATCACGATATTCGGCCGAAAACGTTCGCTCACAAACCGACTTGAGGCAGCTAATCCGGTAAGGTGTTCAAGGCTAGCGGAGGTCAAGATCAAGAGAGTTGTACTGTCAAAAAACGTGCCCGATGGCATTTCATGCTCGGTGATCTCATCCCGGTATGTACGCCCCTGATATTCGAGCCCATCGATGTCTGGCCAGTGATACTCAAATGTCGCCCCTTCCGGGACTGCACTCACCAGACACACGTCATTTTCTAAAGCGTGCGAGAGGCGTTCGTCTAAATCCTCTGATTCCGTACTCGAGCAGGTCGTTCCATTGGGAAGCGTGATTTGAACCGGCGGGATCGGAAGATCAACGCGGGGTGGTTCCACAAACGACGCGGCATAGTCAAGGATACCCGCCCATTTTCGAGGTCGTTTAGCACTCACCACGAGTCCCGTAGATTGATCGATGAGCGCGTATGACCGGTCTCCAAGGACACCACCTCGAGTCACATGGATAGATGCAACCTCTTCTCCGGCCATCGATTTAACCGGATAACGATGCAACGCTGCGATGCGGCCAATCGGTTTGGGCATAGCCCTTATATCTCCGCTTGGACTTGGACGATTAGAGAAGAGATATGAGGTATGCGACCCCAGTTCCCCCGAGCATCAACAACCCCACCCAGGTCAAAATCACCATGGCGCGACCGGGGCGATGTTCTGGGGGAACCACCGATGAGGTGACAGCTTTAAGGTTGAAGTAGCCAAGAACTGGAGCTGTCAAGAAAGAGATGATCGTCGCAAGATCCACCATCGCGGTAAGGCTTCCAACGAAGGCAAGTATAACAAAAAACGCAATTACAAAGAAACCCACCATACTTCCCCAATACAATACTCCCGATGAGGTTTCTGCTTCCGCATCGGTTCGGGCCCGTAGATTGGACCACGTCCGCGCAATCGCGCGTGGGAATCCATCTATCACGGCCAATAGACTCGAAAAAATAGTAGCGAGAGCCGCTATGAGTACAATGGGTCGTGACCAAGCGCCCAATGTCTGACTATACATGTCGACTAGCTGTGTTGAGAATACTGCCCCAGCCGGACTCAGCGTCACGTCAGCTTGATACAAGACCGTGGCACCCAACGAAACAAACGCGATTGCCAGTACACTGGTCCCTATATAACCCACCATAAAATCCCGACGCGCATCGGCCACTGAAGTCCGGACACCCGTCGTCTTGTCTTTAGCTAGCGTCCACAGACTACTCCATACGGCCACATCGACGGGTGATGGCATCCAACCAACCAGCGCCAGTAAAAAAGCGAATGGTATCACCGTACCAACGAGATCTGTTGGCCACAGTGCAAGAGTCGAAAGGTCTGCGCGCGGCGCTGTGACGGTGATGGCCGCTATCGTCGATAAGACCAAAAGAACAAGTAGAATCTTGATTGCAATATCAAGTCCACGATATCTGCCGACCACAAGAAGGCCGATACAAATCCCCATAAGTCCGGCAGCAGTCGCTGCTAGTGACCACTCAGCCCCAAAAGCGTACCTCGCCAGGTACGCGGCGAACATCGCTAGGGCTGACTGCGACACGACGGCTGTGACAAGCGCGATCAGCAGAAACAACCATAACGCCCATCGACCTATATTCCGGTATCCTTCCACAAGACTCTTACCGGTCGCCGCCGCATACCGCGCCCCAAACTCAAAGAACGGATACTTCAAGATCAAGGCGACGATAATGACGCCGACAAGTGAAAAGCCGGCCATAGCACCCGCACGGGTCGACTGAACGAGGTGCGAGACACCAATTGAAGTGGCAGCCCAAATCAGCCCTGGACCGAGGCTCCTCCAAAAACTCGACTTCGAACGATTTGACTCAGACACGTAGTCCCCTGATGGCCGTCAGATCCTTCTCAGGAACCTGGGTATACGAATGCGAATACATGAGCATGAGAGAAGTATAGCGTGATTCAAAGCGCCGGTCAGGTGTTCTTGGGTCGCCATCATCGAACCTCTTCCCCTTCAAGTAGTGCAAGCATTTCAGTCCGAAGTTCAAAAGGATCAGGCGCAGTGAGTCCACGAAGCCTGCCAACAATCGCCCCGAAAAGTCGTTTTTGTGTTCGCACTGCCTCCCTGTATTCATCACGAGGGACCTTCCGCAAAGAGTTATCGAATTTCATGAAAGGTTCGACCAGATCTTCAACTGGAACGACTAAATCCGCCTCACCTAACCATACCCATGCTGCGTGCAGCGCGGCACCTAATGCCGCCCCTTCTCCCGCGACTGGCACTACTTCAGCCTCAAAAACATCAGCAAGCGTCTGACACCAAACAGATGACTGAGACAGACCTCCCGTCAGACGAATCTCCGTTATTTCGTTACTGGCTATAGGCATACCCTCGAAGCCAGCATGAAGGTTGAGCACATGCCCCTCAAGAAGGGCACGACACAATGTGCCTGGCTCCAGGCTCTCAAGTTCAAACCCGAAGTAGACAGGTGACGCATTCGGTATATCAGGAGTTCGCTCTCCCGCATACCATGGCACCAGAATGCGGCCCCCGTTACCAGGTGGAATGGTCTCGACAAGCTGATTGAATGACTTATGGGTCAGTCCATGCAAGCGAAGGGCTTCGTTATATCCGTTGGCGAGGTTCGAGACACACAGAAGGGGAAGATAACCACCCGTCGCGTCCCGGAAGGCTGCAATCTCGCCCGTGGGGTCGGTAAAGGGTTTGTTTTGATAGGTACACGCAGTACCACTCGTCCCCAAACTCAGCGTAACAATGCCCTCGCAAATGTTACCCGTACCGATGGCGGCGCACATATTGTCACCTGACCCCGGAGCCACGACGCACTCCTGCGAGAGACCAAACCGATCCGCAATCCTCTTCGAAACCCGACCGATACTCTGATCTGATGGCACTACATCTGGAAGTCTGTTTTCCAAGCCCGGGTCGATCGTTCTTATCAGACGATCGGACCACATCTCCGTCGTTGGATTCCACAGCGCAGTTCCTGAAGCGTCACCTGGCTCCGTTACGCGTACACCGCCGGCTTGTCCACCAGTCAGAACCCAATTGATGAAGTCCTTACAGATAAATAGCGTATGTGTACGCGCATATACGTCTGGCTCGTGACGCTTCATGTGAAATATTTTCCCGGCCGTGTATCCCGATCGTTGACTGTTCCCAACCTCCTTGATCATGGATGATAAACCACCTAATGATTCGGTTAGGATCTCGCACTCTTCGGCCGTTGAAAAATCATTCCAGAGCTTACTTGTCGGGCGGGCCAGTTGGCCGTCGGCGTCGATTGCGACGAGGCCATGTTGCTGACCGGAAACTGCCAGAGCGCGGATCTGTTCTTGTGGGATTGGGCTCTCAGCCAATCGGCTGAGGATCACCTCTACCGCCTCTACCCACATGTTCGGATCGGACTCTGAGACACCTTTGGGCGCACCCGTGATCACGCCGTCTTTGGTTGAATAATGCGGCAAATCGTCATCGTAGATGACCCGATCGACATACACCACACGAGCATCATCAAAGTCGATCACCACCAGCTTGCAACTCTGCGTAGAGACATCAAGTCCGGCAAAAAATCGGTGGGAGCATCGGTCCACGCTGCTCCCGCCTGCTTCCGCGCTAATCGTCTTCGCAGAACCTGCGTTCGTCTCCCGACCGGGCTTAGACATCTGACAACCTCCTACCGTCCGACACCGATCGGAGAGAACGTGATTAAGATGAACAGAATCACTCCGACGATGATGAGAGAGTGTATTACTTCCGAACGACCCCATGTCTTTCGTGACGAAAGCCTGTCCTCCACCACCGTGGTTCCGTACGTGAGCCCACGGATTGCCGCCACTTCCGGAGCTGTCGTCAATAAACTGATTCCCACCAGGAGCCCCGTACACACAACGAACAATAGCACAGCGAAGTGGAGGAAGTTGACTTCTGCGAACCAGAGAGGAAACCCGTTCAACGCATCACTGTTGATCTCAGCGACAAGGCGCAACATACCGATCACAAATCCTCCCACCAGAGTCACGATTGCACCACTCCCGTTGATTCGTTTCCAGAAGACACCGAAGAGGAATACCGCTGCGATCGGAGGCGCAATGTATGCCGACACGCTCTGAATATAGTGATAGAGTTCTCCCGAGAGTCCTCTAAGAAACGGGATCCACAAAATACCGAGGAGAACCAAAGCTGCGGTAGCCACCCGGCCGATCAAAACAAGAGAACGATCTGAGGTCTCTGGGCGAAGTTTTTTGTAGATGTCTATCGTAAAGATGGTGGATGACGAGTTGAACACCGCCGCGAGGGAACTCATCAATGCAGCTAGCAGTCCTCCCGCGACGAGACCTCTAAGGCCTGCAGGCAGAAGTGCTGCAACAAGCGCCGGAAAGGCCTGATCAGCCTCGGCCAGGTGTAATCGACCACTCTCCGCCAAGGCGAACGCAACGAGCCCAGGCACCAGGAAGATGAAGAAGGGCAGCAGCTTCAAGTATCCCGCGAAAATTGTCCCTCGTCGAGCCTCAGTCTCGTTTCGACCCGCAATAACACGCTGTACGATGTACTGATCCGTACACCAATACCACAGACCGACAATGGGCGGCGCGAACACCATGCCCGTCCATGGAAACTCGGGGTGATCAGCCGGCAAAAACATGTTCAGCTTATCCGGGCCAACCATCGCCACCAACTCACCCGGACCTCCAATTTCGATCAGACCAATAGTGGTGATGGCGACGGACGCAGCGATGAGGACGATGGCCTGGAGTGCCTCCGTGTAGAGCACGACTCGCAGACCGCCGAGCACCGTGTAACACCCGGTGAGCAGCACCACGATGAGGGCACCCGTCCAGAACTCGATACCCATCAAAACCTGAAAAACGACGGCCCCGGCATAGATGGTGACAGAGATTTTCGTCAGTACATAGCTAAACAGCATGATGATTGAGAGGAACCACCGGGCAGAGGAACCGTAACGAAGCTCGAGAAACTCGGGCATCGTGAATACTTGGCTCCTCATATAGAAGGGTACAAACACCCATCCAAGCAACAGAACTAGCCACGAGTGGAGTTCATAGTGTCCTAGGACCAGCCCGCTTGAGGCCGCGGTGCCCGCGAGTCCGACTATATGCTCCGAACCGATGTTCGATGCGAATATAGAGGCGCCGATCACAAACCAACCGACGTTCCTTCCGGCTAAGAAGTAATCCGTCGATGACTCGGTCTTTTGCTTAAGTGCCCACCACGCGATCCCTACGATGGCCGAGAAGTAGACCCCAAGGACGATCCAGTCGAAAAATCCTAGCATCTCGGCAATGCTACCCTTGGCGCTTCTTCTGGCCCACCTTGAAACCGACCCGGACTAGTGTGAGGACAGTCAAAGTCCGCTCCGGCACTTTGGGGCGCCGAAGCGGACTTCGTGTCGACTTAGTAGCTCAGCCCGCCAGCGTCTGAGATCACACGCTGATCGCCGTCATCGTGCGTACCCCAGCGCTCGAACCAACTCCGAAGGAACAACTGTGTTCGAAGAAAGTTTGAAGGCGTTCGGCTTGTTCCGTGCCACTCATTACGGAACCGAATCATCGCCGTTGGTACCCGCTCCATCTTGAGTGCCTGATAATACTCTTCGGTCTGCGGCATGGGTGTCCGAAGGTCCATGACACCCGTCATAAGCATCGTCGGAGTTGTAACGTTACCAACGTACATGAGCGGTGAGCGTTGCAGGTGCTCTGTTGGATCATCCCACGGGAAGTGTTCAAAGTTACGATACCACCCAGGCCCATCCGTAGTTCCTACGAATGATAGCCAATTGATGACTGGACAATTCGATGAGGCAGCACGAAAACGATCCGTATGACCAACGACCCAAGCCGTTAGTACTCCACCCCCCGAACAGCCATATACAAACATATTGTCTTCATCAATGTAGCCTCGGCTAATGACCTCATCGACGCCCGCCATAAGATCATCGAAGTCTTTAGACGGATAAGCGTTCTTGATTGCATTTCCGAATTCGCTTCCGTAGCCAGAACTCCCGCGCGGATTGGTATACAAGACGACGTAACCGTTGGCAGCATGGTTCTGCCACCCAAAATCGAACCCCACATCATACATCCCATGTGGTCCACCGTGGATCGAAAGAATCAGTGGGTACTTTGCAGACGGATCAAAATCAGGCGGTTTAACAATCCATCCCTGTATATCCCAATCGTCTACTGACTTGTACCAAACCTCCTCAACCTCTCCCAGATTGACACCTGCCAAAACGTCGTCATTCACATTTGTTAGCTGATGCAGGTTCTCTGGATCATTGAGATCAAATGCAATTACATCGACGGGGTTCTGTGAATCCTCCAAAAGCCCAACCGCCTGACCACCCTCCGTAAAGGATGAAAGCGTAAGCATGTGGTTCCCACTCGTCACCTGACGAACCCCACCATTGGTGGACGCGAAATGTAGATTGCGGGTCCCGGCCTGCCCCACGTTGAAGTAGACACCGCTTCCGTCCGGAGCCCACATGAGTTGAGTGCCTCTCCGGAGCCCTCGATCAAAGTCGCCCGAAATCTTCTCAACATCGGACCCGTCCGGTTTCATGATGTAGATCTCAGCATTGGAATACGTGTCGTCGTTCCAATCCTCGCCTGTATATGCAATCAGACGGCCGTCTGGAGACGGAGCAGCCCCGTTATCGGGACCACGTCGCGTCGTAACCTGGCGAATGCCTCCTGAAGCAACATTTACAGCATAAATCTCTGACTCACGCCAGTTATACTCCGCATCTACTTCCCGAAGCGAGGTGAAGAAGATTTCGCTCCCGTCAGAAGTCCATTGGGGACCGTTGTGATGCCAAAGTCCGTCCGTAAGCCGTCGTGGTGTTCCACCATCCGCCGGCACAACAAACAGGTGTGTGTGCCCCTGATCGACGAAACCAACTCGGTCCTGACGGTAGTCGATCCGCGTGACGATTTTCGGCCCTTCGGTCCATTCGGCGCCTTCAGGCCGGCTAGGCATATCTAGCGGCCAAGGTTCCTCATCCTCGACAAGCATCGTGAAAGCAATTTGGGTCCCATCCGGCGACCACCGGAGACTGCCGGGCGATTGCTCAAGCCGAGTAATCTGGGTCGTTGCTCCCTCGGCATCCATCCACCGTACGAAGATCTGTGGCCCTTCCGGCTCTCCCGGCGCTACAAACGCGATTCGGGTCCCATCCGGCGACCAGGTGGCACTCGCCCCATCTACAAGCTCGCGTTTTCTAGAACCGTCAGAGTTTGCGATCCATAAGGTTGACTCCCGACGATCATTCATCTTGTCAATCCAGCCGCGACTGTACACAACCTGTTTTCCGTCAGGCGATATCTGCGGTCCAGAGACATCTTCCCAATCCAAATACTTATCGAGGGTCAATTTGTGCATCCCGGAACCGCTAGCACCTGCCGAAGCCTGGGCTGCGAGCGCGGGCGGGCCCGCGAGGGCAGCAAGGAGAAGGGTACCGGATACCAATTGAACGGTGCATTTCATAACAGCCTCCTGCTCAGAGTACAACGTGGTGAAGAGAGTAACATATGCAGCTGAATCCCGAGGGCCCAGTGGTACACAACCTCAAGAGGCCTTAGCGTGGAAGGATGTCACGCACTACAAGAATACTGGTTGGCCTAGTCCTAGGACTGATCAGTGGGATTTTTATATCTGCGTTCGGTGGGGGATTCCTCACCAATGTACCCGCCATAGTAGAGCCAATCGGAACGCTTTGGGTGAACGCAATCCGAATGACCGTGGTACCACTGGTGACTTCGTTGCTCATCATCGCGATAGCAAGCGAACGAAAAAGCGGCGTGGTTGCGACGCTAGGGGGGAAAACGGTCGGTCTGTTCGTGGCAATGATCACGAGTGTATGTGTATTTGTGGCACTAGCCGCCCCTCCACTCATTTCTCTTCTACCCCTTGACCCAGAGACAGCCGAATCGCTTCGAGAAACAACGAGTGCAGCCACGTCCCGTGATGTTGACCTGCCTCCATTTCGCGACTGGCTCATAGAGCTGATTCCAACTAACGCACTGCAAGTGGCTGTAGAGGGGGCGATGCTCCCGCTGATCGTATTTGTCACGTTATTTGCATTCGCTTTAACTCGAATCTCTCACGATGGACGAGAGGCGGTCCTTCGTTTTTTCGGGGCGATCAAGGACGCAATGTTCGTGCTAGTGGAATGGATTCTTTGGGTTGGGCCAATCGGCGTCTTCGCACTGATTCTTCCCGTAGCTGCTCGTATGGGAGCCTCGGCAGCGGGCGCGCTCGGATCATATCTGCTCGTGGCGTGCGGGCTCATTACGGTGGCGATGATGGCCCTCTATCCGTTTGCGGTCCTCGTTGGGAATGTGGGTATTGGCCAGTTTGCTCGTGCCTGCGCACCAGTCCAAGCGGTGGGCTTCAGTACTCGATCCTCGCTCGCTTCCCTGCCAACGATGTTCACCGCCGCTGAACAACTAAAGCTCTTGCCACGAGTTTCTGGCCTGGTGCTTCCGGTAGCGGCGGCAACCTTCAAATTCGCATCACCCATCGGCCGGACTGCGGGCACTTATTTCGTTGCAGCCCTATACGGCATCGCACTGGGACCCGTAGAAACCGCTGTGATCGCTGGAGCCATCGGACTTACGAGTTTTTATTCTCCCGGAATTCCAAGCGGTGGGCTGATCGTCATGACACCCGTCTATCTGTCGTTCGGTCTGCCCGTAGAAGGGATCGGACTTCTTATTGCACTTGATCTCATTGTAGACATGTTCATCACAGCGGCAAACGTCACAGCAGACGTCACCGTTGCGACAATTCTTAGTCAACGGGGCGAGGGTCGTGGGTAGTTTCGTCAAAACCTAGTTTGGTTTGACCATCAACTGACATCGAGGTATAGCATGAACCGAAGCCGATTTCTCTTCTCTCTCTTTCTGCTTGTTGCCAGCACTATAAACCTTTCGGGTCAACAGTTGGGGGGGACACTCGCCATCAGTGGCAACCAAATTCTGGTGGGAGAGGCCAATAACGGGACGATGTCTGGAATCGTTTATGTGTTTGACCAACAGGCCGACACATGGTCAGAAACCAGCCAAATCATGGTTTCAGATCAAGTCCGCGTTCCTGATGGTTTCGGTCGAGCGATTTCCGTCAATGAAGAAACCCTGCTTGCTGGGGCCCCACTCGAAAACGACGGAATCGGCGCTGCCTATGTTTTCCAACGTGATGGTGCAGGTGTTTGGAACCAAGTCGCACGCCTTCAACCCGCCAGGGAAAGTGCAGGTGCTCGTTTTGGGAGCGAAGTCGTACTGCAAGATAATATGGCTGTCATTTCGGCCCCCGACACCAACGATGGGGCAGGCATGGTCCATACATTCTTGCGCTCTCCCAATGGCGATTGGTCCGAAGAAGAGACCTTGTCCACCCCAGGCTCTGGAGAGGGGCGAGGGTTCGGTGGGAAACTGGCCTTAGATGGTACGACACTACTTATCGGATCTGCCAACGAGACTGGGGAAACAGCATCTGTTTTTGCTTTTCGCCGTGATCCAGCTGCAGAAAAATGGCACGCTGCCGGTGAACTCATTGCGGAATCCCTTCCCGAGAGAAGTGGTTACGGCGCCGTTCTCGGGGTCTCAGGCGGTCTCGCATTTGTCGGTGCTGCAGGGATGAACAACCGAACAGGCTTGGTTTTCGTGTTCGAACATAAGGATGACGAGTGGAGCATCCAGACACGACTTGGCCCGCTGATCGCAGACCTTAACGCATCGTTTGGCTCCTCACTCGCCTTTGATGGTTCAGACGTGCTGGTTGGTGCACCGGGCTCCACGAACGGTTTGGGGGCACTTTACCGGTTTCATCGTAACGGAAGTGGGCAGTGGATTGGCGCCTCTACCCTCACGAGCGAAAGCTTCGAGACAGATAGTCGTGCCTCGTTTGGCGGGTCGGTTTCGATTAGAAACGGTCTCGCTGTGATTGGTGCGCCGGGCGTAGACGTTGGTTCGGGTGCCGCCACAGTTTTTCGACGAGACGGGCGGAGCGGGTGGGCCGAGGAGGCTGTTCTTATCACTGAGATGCGCGGGTTCCCAGTGATCGCAGGTGGAGAGATTGAGTGCTCTGATGGCCAGGCTGCAGCCTTCGATTGTAAAGATGTCAACATAACAGCCTTCCTTCCCATCAAAGATCTTGGGGGCACACGAGGAACGCGCGTCAACGATGTGTGGGGTTGGACTAGTCCGACAACCGGACGTGAAATAGCGATCGTAGGACGCACCAATGGGACCTCATTCGTCGACATCAGCGATCCTTACAACCCACATTTTCTAGGTGACCTCCCAGCCACAGAAGGTTCGCGACATATGATCTGGCGTGACATCAAGGTATACCGTGATCATGCCTATATCGTTGCCGATGCGGCCCTCGAACATGGGGTCCAGGTATTCGATCTTCGTCAACTTGAGGAAGTTCATGGTGACCCGGTAACTTTTAAACCTACCAACCTCTACAGTGGGATTCATTCGGCCCACAACATCGTCATTAACGAAGAAACCGGGTTTGCTTACACGGTGGGGAACAGCGGTGGTGGAGAGACTTGCGGCGGCGGCTTGCACATGATTGATCTTGCGGATCCTGCTGAACCAAAATTTGCCGGGTGCTTCGCACAAGAAGGGACAGGTCGTCGCGGCTCAGGCTATGCCCACGATGCACAATGTGTGATCTACCGTGGGCCTGATACCGAACATGCGGGTAAGGAAGTTTGCTTCGGACTGAATGAGACTCATCTAAATATTGCTGACGTAAGTGATAAGAATGTTTCGGTGAGTATTGCGACGACCTCCTATCCAAATGTGGCCTATGCACACCAAGGATGGCTGACAGACGATCATCGCTATTTCTTCATGAACGATGAAGGAGATGAACCTCAAGGCCTTGTTGCAGGGACGCGGACGTTAGTCTGGGACGTAACTGATCTCGACGACCCGATTCTCGCCAAAGAGTATATCGCTGAGACAACTGCTACCGACCACAACCTATACATCGTGGGAGACGTAATGTATCAGTCGAATTACTCGGCTGGGTTCCGGGTACTCGATATTTCTGATCCTGTCGACCCTGTCGAGATAGGCTTTTTTGACACTTCTCCCTACGAAGGAGGAGCCTCGTGGAGCAACTATCCGTTCTTTAAAAGCGGGATCATCGCCGTAACCGGCACGGGCGACGGGCTGTTCTTACTCAAGAATATGGCTCAACGTCGTCTGGTTCCCTGACGAGTGGAAGAAACGCTGTGTAAACCTTGATCTTTCATCTTGGTCTCTTAAACAGAAGGCTCGAAAAAACCGAAGTGTTGAAGTAAAAACATCTGTATGGTAGTCGCGAACCGGGTGGCGTATGAGCGACGGTTCTGGTTGGAATCCCTAATTCCTCTGAAGTGATGCTCGACCTGGATGCCGCTGACGACCTCATTAGCCTCAATAGATCCGTGGCGATGCGTATTGTATCCTCCGATGAAATATGGGTCTGTACCGGGAGAAGGATCTCCGGGACTTGGCACGGCCCGAATCCCTTCCGCCTCTAGGTAACCACCAAAGCTAGTTGGGCCTCTAAGAAGCTTCGAAAAAGGTATCGGCGAATCGAAGCCGATAGCACGGATACTTGTCATCTCCGCAGTCGTCAGATTATTGAGTGCAGTGTCGGGCTGATTTAGCATCGATATACTAAGGAGATAGCCAAGCTCTAGCCGGCCGATCGGGTGACCGTGTCCGTGCATATCAAAGTACATACCTCCACCAAAGTCTGATGTAACCGCCTCCCTCGCGATCTCGATGAAACCTTGAAACTCCTCCCAAGCATGTTCCGCAAAAACATTCCCTTGAGCCGCCTCTATAATCTCACGGTTAGGATCCAACTTGACGCGACTAAGGTGGGAAATGATGACGTGGGGCGTGTGTCCGGTTTGATCAAAAAAGGCATCTCGAACAGCCAAGGTCAGTTCTGTAGTATTTCGATCGGTAACTGTCACACCCCACGTCCGGTCATTTATCTCAGCGGGTGTAATCCCTCCACCATGCGCCGCGGACAGGATGACGGGAAGGTCACCGGGAATGTATTCCACATAGTCGGAGCGGCCCCTATAACTAGTCCCTATCTCATATTCTGCAACCAATTCTGGCACATATACTTCCAGCACAGCCATGTCATTTTGTCCATCGACCGTCACCATAACATGGGTCACGCCAGGTGATATGGCCGTCGCGACACCATTTTCGTCAATCGAGGCAATCTGGACATTGTCGACACTCCAGTATACACGTCCATCACCCGAGATGTCCGAAGACATAGTGTTCACCGTAACACTAAAATCGATGGTCTGGCCCACACCCACTGCAAGTGCAACATCTGGCGTGATTTTCACTGTGACCGAACCGACACCGACAACCTCGCCACCACACCCAAGAGAGCTACAAGCAACGGCAACGAGCATCACCCACGGGTAATGTGTCCGCCGGACTTCGGGTGTTGGACGTGTACGCCAACAGTTCATTGGTTCAACGTTCTTGATCAAGTGTGATGTAAGACCGAGGCAGCGCCACATTGTCGATTATGGTATTGCTGATATCAGTTGCCCGATACGCGTTGCCAAACAAGTGTACTGACGGCTCCATTCGTCCGCTGCGCATCTGGCATAGTATTGAGGATCACCCGGTCTCGACCGTCAAATGTGAACGAACGTGGACGTTCTGTTCCAACCCACGTGGGGAGAAGTGCTCCCTCGACATGGTGAATCACGACGGAAGACCCTTCATCGACCGTATAACTGCCATAGTAGGCAAAGAACCGATCGGTAACCTCGGTAAGAGAAGTATTCGGGTGCATGAGTTGTGCAGACATACGGCCACTCCCTGAATAGACGATTTGCCCCATAGGATTTGGACCGTACGGTTGAGTGACCGTTCCATCCATCGCTTGGCTCTCCCAAGAAACGAGTGTCCAGGCCCCAACAAGTTGGTCCTGATTTGCCCGAAGGCTTTCTTCGGAACCCATGCAGCCGATGGAGGCAGCAGAGAATAGAACCAAGATCGAGAACCGATGAAAGCACTTGAAAATGACAAACATTTCGTTTCTCCCGACAAAAGTTGTCAATTACGATAGATAATGGTCTAGCGGCTTTCCAGCCCATAACCTAACCTCCACCGGCCATTTCAAATGGGAGTTGAACGAGTGTTTGATAGCTCATCAGAAAAAGAGCGGCCTGCGGACTTCGAGAACTTCTCACTTCCCTCGATGCGCCCAAAGCATCTCTTGGCCCACTTTGGTCCGGGCATGATCTTGATGATGACTGGGATCGGAACTAGCCACCTAGTCACTGCTCCTACGGCGGGAGGGCGGTTCGCCTACGCACTCTTATGGTGTCTGCCCGTCGCATACATTTTCAAGTACTACGGTTTCGAGATGGCATTCCGCTTCACGAACGCCACAGGGAAAAGTCTACTCGAAGCCTACGCGACCGCTTGGAAGAAGTGGCCGTTGTGGTACGTGATGGTCACAACGTTAATTCAGTGTGCGATCGGGCAGGCTGGACGCCTAATCGCTGCGGCTGCCGTATTTTACTACCTGTTTAGCGAACATTTCGGACTGCCGATTTCGCTCGAGGTCTATGCGGCCTTTCTCGGTATCATTTCAGTCTTAATCATCTTGCGTGGAAGCTATAAAGCCGTCGAAGTAACCACTAAGATCTTGGCAGGCATTCTTGTCCTGTCCACACTAGGTGTGTACTTCGTTCAACCTGCCCCTCTTTCCGAAATGGGGCACTTCTTTTTAGTTGAGATCCCTGATGGGTCTTGGCTCGTGATCGCCGCGTTTCTTGGGCTTCTTCCCACCGGCATCGATGTTTCGCTACAAGCCTCTGAGTGGGGCACGGCGAAGAAAGCCGGAATGAGCAAAGTGCGACCTTCCCTCGAAGAAACAGGAGTTGTCCCTAGATTTGATCCGTTCGCATCACCAAAGGAAGATCTCACGGTAGATGTATCTCAGCTGACACCTCACGCGAGAGAGTACTGCCGGCGCTGGTTCCGCATCGGCCTTTGGGACTTTAGGACTGGGCACGTTGTATCGTTTCTTATGGCAACCGTTTTCCTTTTGCTTGCGGCTGTGTGGCTATATCCGAACCCAATCGAAGGTCGAGCCGTAATGGGTGAGATTGCGGGGATTTTCACCTTGAGTGTCGGACCTTGGATGATGACAATATTCCTGCTGGGAGCTCTCGCGGGTACGTTTTCTACCGCCTTTAACTACTTCGATGGATGGCCGCGAATCGTCGGAGCTTGCTGCCGGAATTTGTTTCGGCCTACGGCCCGGCTCAGGGGGATTGCACCAAGCGATCGAACTAGCCCCGATCACACCAAGAAGTGGTATTCAGAATACAACATATATCGAATGACGATGCTTTATTCGCTGGTTTCATCGGTTCTGTTCATTGCATGGATACCACGTCCTGTTTTCATGGTTCTTGTGGCGTCAGCACTCGCCTTTTTCGTCGCACCTATCATTTTTTACTTGAATCTGTATTACTGCCTAACGGTGATACCCAAGCAGGACACGCTCTTCTACCCATCCTCATTCGACCGATGGTTCGGAGGGTTTAGCCTCCTGATTTTTACGGGGTTGAGTATTGTTTTAATCTTTGCCCGCGTTTTCCAAATCCCCTTGTTTGGAGCGTAGACTCCTAGAGGATTGACGAGGTCGTCAAGTGTGCGGATAGACGCCAGCGAGCCGAGCCCGTTGGCGAACCAGGGCAAGAACAACATCAATGGTTGGCGTTTCGATGGCCACCAAGCGACCCATCTCCTGAACAGAGCCAAGCAGCGCATCGACCTCTATTGGGCGACCTTTGTCCAAATCCTGAAGCATCGAGGTTCGGTGTGCACCGACCCCCGCAACACCATCTAACCGTCGTTCGAGATCGACGCTAAACCGAGCTCCAAGCGCTTCACCAATCGCTTGCCCTTCCTTCATCATACTCTTTGCAACCCCTCTCGTACCGGGATCAGAAGCGAGGTGGTCCAGCGTTTCAAGTGTGAGAACGCTCAGCGGATTGAACGCGAGATTCCCCCAGAGCTTTACCCAGATCTCATCTCGGATGCGGCGAATTGGCGCACGAAATCCCGCAGAAATCAGTGCCCCGCTGAGCTGCTTAACTCGGTGGGTCTTTTCGCCACTTGGTTCACCCAATGTAAAGCGATTTCCTTCTATGTGTTCAATGATTCCCGGCTCAACCACTTCAGTCGCCGGATAAACAACGCAACCGATCACCCGATCAGGCCCAATCCCATCCCATTGAAGACCTCCAGGATCCACAGTCTCCAGACGTTGGTTCTCCCACGCACCGGCGAGCTGGTAAAAGTACCACCAAGGAACCCCATTCGTCGCAGTTACTACGGCGGTACTCTCATCGAACAACGCTTGTATGGGTTCGACGATGCTGGTGACTGAATGTGCCTTGAGTGTGATGATTACGAAGTCTTGCGGCCCAACTTCGGATGGATCATCGGTACACTTCGGGCGGGCCACCTTTTCCTCGCCATTGATTCGGAGCTTGAGGCCATTCTCCTGCATGGCCTCCAAGTGTGGGCCGCGAGCGATAAGCGTGACATCTTCTCCAGCGAGTGTCAGTTGGACCCCCAGATAGCCACCGATCGCTCCTGCACCGTAGATACAGATCTTCATCAGAAAATGAACGCTCCGTCGAACTCATCGTCGCCGGGAACGCAGGCAATCATGCCAATCCAAGCTTTTCGGCCAACCCTATCCGCTGCAATTTTCCGGTCGGCCCCTTTGGGATTTCCTCTAAAATCAGGATCTCTTTCGGCACTTTAAAGTCAGCAAGTTGCCCCGCCGCAAATTCCCTGATTTCCTGTGGCGTGGCTTCCATACCTTCCCGAAGGACAGCAGCTGCTGCCACCTGTTCACCAAGCTTGTCATGTGGCACAGCAAATGCGACTACTTGCTGTATCGCAGGGTGATCCATAATCACCTCATCGACTTCGCGAGGAGAAATTTTCTCGCCACCACGATTGATGATTTCCTTGAGGCGACCGGTAATTGTTAGATATCCGGCCGCATCCATGACCCCTTGATCACCAGTACGGAACCAACCATCCGTAAACGCTTCCGCATTGGCCTCAGGGTTCTTTTCGTATCCATCCGTCACGTTATCACCCCGGATTACAATCTCACCGACCGAATCCGCCTTCAGGTGGGTACCTGCTTCATCCATGATCGAGACTTCAGGTCCAGCAGCAACGCCAACTGTGCCCGCTTTTCGGTCGCAGGGTGGTAGTGGATTACACGTCATTTGGTGAGCAGCTTCAGTCATTGCATATGCCTCAACGACAGGAACCCCGAAAACTTCTTCCAACTCCTCCATAACTTGCGGTGGGAGTGCCGAAGAAGAGGATCGGATGAACCGAAGTGGAGTGGCATCGATAACTTCTCGATTGCGAGAGGCCCGGGCCAGGATCGCCTGGTGCATGGTTGGAACTGCCGTGTAGTAGCTTGGACGCGCCTCATCTAACCATGCGAAAAACTTAAGAGCGTTGAATCCTGGGGTGCAGAAGACGGAGGCACCTACACTCACTGGTGATAGCGTAGCCGCCATTAGTCCATGGATGTGGAATAGCGGCATCACATTAAGACAACGGTCTTCCTTTGTTAGACCAAGCGTTCTTTGGATGTTTTGGGCCGAGCAGCAGACATTACGGTGACTCAGGGGCACGATCTTGGGCCGTGAAGTCGTTCCCGAGGTGTGAAGGATGAGTGCAATATCATCATACTTCGCCATACCACTTGTCGAACAAGTTCCACCGGGGCCATCACCCACTAATTCAAACGCACCAGCCGGCTGACTCGGATCCGTACGCAGTTCCAGTACCGAAATTCCTAACTCGTTCGCCGCATCGCGAGCCGGCGAATCGCTACCCTCCTCTAGCAGGAGGGTCTTGGTCCCCAGGTCAGATAAATAGAAGAGAAACTCGCGCTTACGGTACGCAGGGTTTAGGGGTGCTGTTGTCGCTCCTGCACCAACAGCCAGAAAGGACGATGCCATCTCAGGGCCATTCGGCAGCACAATCGCTACCCGATCGTTTCGCCCAATCCCGCGTTCATTAAGCGCTGCCACTGTTGAAGTGACGTGCTGACGAAGGCCCGCATATAGAAACGGGTCTCGTTCAGGGGCAGCAATCGCAACATCACGATCACGCGAAGTGTTCAGAAGGTCCCAAACCGTAGCGTATTGGTCGGGATCGGTCCCAGGGTCAGACGGGTTCAAAACTTCGGAAAACTAGAAAAATGGTTCAGCAGGATACGCACTTATGGTTATTCTTAGCGCCCATGCTCTCAAGTAATGCGATGGTCTCCGGGAACGGCTGAATCCGTTGGACTGGACCGTTTGCTAGGTCGATAGTTGTCTGCCCGTTCCGAGCTATAAATGTAACGTCAGCACCTTTACCTACCAGGTAATGTATCAACTCGTTGTCTCCGCGCGCCGCAGCGTGATGGACTGGTGAATACCCGTTATGATCCCGAGCATTCACATCCGCACCCAGTTCTTCGACGAGGAACTTCATGGTAGGAAGCCATGCGTCGGGAACATACCGGTGTGAGTTTCCGGCGAAGCCTTCTCCGTAACCAACTCCAGCTGCTGCATGGATCGGGTAAACGGCGGGGCCTCCTACGGGGACAAGTGGAAGGCCAGAAGCATCGACATTCGGGAGAGCCTGTTCGTCTGTTATATCATATCTATAACGTCGTGACGGCCGTTTTATCGTAGGCAAATCAGGGTTTGCTCCGTAGGTGAGCAACAGTTTCATGGCATTAATGTCGAGGGCGTGCGCAGCCCGCCAAAATGGCGTTGCACCCGTGCGGTCCACCCCAAACAAATCTCGGTTATAGGTCGTGAACCAGAGTGATTTCTTAAGACGCGGATTGGGATCTACCCCCGCTGAGAGCAAAATCTCCATGACCTCAAGATAGGAATGCTTCTGCTGTCGATAATCGGTAGGCTGCGGATGTCGCGATTTCGGTGACCATTCCATGTTTAGCGCGGCATAAAGCGGAGTCGCCCCTGCAGTGCTCGCCATATTCGGGTCGGCACCAGCTTCAAGCAGTTTTATCCCCAGATCAAAATGCCCATTGATCAGAGCAATCAATATGGGGGACGTTCCGTCGGCCGCACTTGTCTGATTGATGTCCGCACCCCCATTCCAGAGTGCAAACGCTGCTGCTTCATGTCCCTCTCGGGCCGCCAACAAAAGTGGTGTCAAACCACCATGTGTACCTACAAGCTCAGCGTAATTTCCTAGGCAACCAGAGCAAGCGGGTGGAATAGGCTCTCCGCCTCGACGCTCAGCAGCATCTTGCTCCTCATTGAGCGAATCATTGGGCTTGGGCGCCCTAGTTCCAACCTCAACCTCTGAAGGGGTTTCTCCGGCCCGGATTGCAGCAAGTCGAGAATTCCGATTTCGACGCTCTGCCGTATCCCAATCATTACGAGCTACAATATCCAGCACCCGGGCCGTAATAGACGGATCAGCACCGCCAGTTATCAAAACTGGGATTGCGTCAGCCCGATCGGCGGCGGCGGCAAACATCAAGGGCGTCTGTCCCCATTCTGGCTCACGAGCATTTGGCTCTGCTCCGTGGTGTAACAATAATTGGACCGCATCTGCGCTCCCCGCAGCAGCGGCAAAGTGAAGCGGTGTGACGCCGGTACTCGTAACCTCATTTGACCGAGCACCTGCAGTAAGTAGGGCCTGCACTACCGGCGCGTAACCAGCTCGGCTTGCAACATGGAGTGGAGTATGTCCGCCAATTCGCGTCACCGCAGAAACATCCGCCCCTGCACCGATGAGAACCGTAGCGATCTCAGCACTACCTGTAAGTGCAGCCCAATGGAGTCCGGTCATCCCATCCCCCTGGGCCTCATTCACATCCGCCCCGGTACTCACAAGCATTCGAATCGCTTCGATGTCACCTTCCTTCGCAGCATCGGCGACCGGAGATTCCGATATAAATGCAGGAGCAATTAAAAGGAAGGCGAGTGCTCCAACCCCATTGGCAAAAAACCTGTTGATCATTAGTCAGTCGGTGCAGTGAACGAGAAGGGGGCCGTACTGTCACCGAAACTCGTCATGTCGTTTAATCCGAGTTTGTGCATCAAACTAAGCATCACATTGGCCATCGGAGTTTCAGGGGCCGCTCGGACATGGAGGTCTCCCTTTAACTGCCCATTCGCACCGCCAGCCACAAACAGTGGACAGCGTTTATGGTTGTGCACATTTGGATTGCCCATCGGCGACCCATAGATGATCATCGTTTTATCGAGGAGATGCGCGTCCCCTTCCATCGTATTCTTCAGCTTCTCGAGGAAGTATGGAAGCATCCCCACGTGGTACTTATTGATCTGCGCAAAATCTAGAATATTCTGCTCATTCTCCCCGTGGTGCGACGCCGGATGAAAAGCCTTGTCGATGCCACTCGCGGGGTACACACGACCCGAGGCATCTCGTCCCATCTTGAACGAGAATACACGTGTCATATCAGCTTCAAAAGCAAGTGCCTGCAGGTCAAACATCAACCTTACATGTTCATCGAAAGAATCCGGAACACCAGCTGGAGCCCCTGGAAGTTCTCTCATCTCACCTGAAGAGTTGCGCTCGACAATCCGCTGAATTCGGCGCTCAATTTCGCGGATATTGTTCAAGTATCGATCTATACGCACACGATCTGGCGCATCCAACTTCATCCGAAGCTGACTTACTTCGCCGGTAATAAAGTCGAGGATACTAGCACTAGAACGGCGTCGCGCCTCTCTTGCCTCCGGAGTCCCTCCAGCACCAAACAGTTGGTCAAAAGCCACACGTGGATCACGGATCATCGGTAATGGTTCCGTCGGCGACGCCCAGCTAATCGTGTCAGTATAGACGCACGCGTACCCATAAGCGCATCCGCCTGCCTGGTCCACATTTTCAATGCAAAGCTGCATGGAGGGGATAGGTGTATCCTGCCCAAAACGATGTGCGTACATCTGATCGAGCGATGTCCCGACGTAAACGTCCGAACTCTCTGTCTGCCTTGGGTGTGCTTGTGTTAGGAAGGTAGCGCTCGACCGAAAGTGATCACCTCCGATCTCCTTCGGTTTCGTCGCTTCCGCACCTCTCACATCTGTGTCGCTGATGACTGTGAGGTATTCTTGATAGTCCTTGAGAGGACTCAATGCGGTCGGCGTAAGGTCAGCTCCACGCCCCACAGTGGCCGGCGACCACAGATTCTGCGAAGCACCCCAGTCGCTACTCCCGGCTGCACCATGCACCATTTCGATACAAACCAATCGAGTCGGATCTTCTACCGTGCGGCCCCAGAGGCGCCCGGCAGGCACCATTGCATCTAGAAACGGCAGCGCTACAGTCGCCCCCACCCCTCTCACGAAGGTACGACGGGAGAGATGTTTCCCCGTTATAAAATCCATACCCATTTTCTCCTTACGCCCTACCGGCCTTCAGCTGCATCTTGATCTACCACAACATCTAGACCTTTCATCTGGAAAGCTGGACTTTTCACCACCCCCAGTATGAAAGACGACATTCGATTCTCGTTCGTTGCTGCTTCACGCGCAATCTGACGAACCATAGGCATGTCATAGTGTTCCAGTCGCCGCCCCAGTGCATATGCCATCAAGTTCTCGACAAATGTCCGAATTAGAGGGGTCGGGCGCGCGACTAAGGCAGCGCGAAGATCCGACACGCTTTTGATCGGCGTACCATCATAAAGTTGACTCGCCGCATCGATTAAGGTTCCTTGATCTTTGATTCTATCGGCACCGGTTCCATCGAAGTTCTCAAGCGCGATTCCAATTGGGTCGATCACTCTGTGACAGGACCTACATGCCGGGTTCGAGCGATGCATTTCCAAACGTTCGCGCACTGAAAGTAACCGTCCATCGATTGCCTCTGCGGTCGCGTCCAACTCTGGAATGTCTGGTGGGGGGGGTGGGGGCGGCGTTCCCAAGAGAACTTCCATCACCCATTTTCCACGTAACACTGGTGACGTTCGACTGGCATGAGAGGTGAGCGTTAGCACACTCGCGTGACCCAAGATGCCCTGGCGTTGCTTGTCTGTATGTCGAATTCGTCGAAAGTGCGTTCCGACTACGTTCTTGATCCCGTAGTGTTTGGCCAAACGCTCGTTTACAAAAGTGTAATCTGCTGTGAATAGGTCCAAAAGGCTTCGGTCTTCGCGAACAAGACTGTGAAAGAACAACTCAGTCTCTCGATGCATTGCATCTTTAAGTTGTTGATCAAAATCAGGATACTCCCGAACGTCGGGGTGGATCTTCTCAAGGTCCTGCAACCGGAACCACTGTGCAGCGAATCGCGTCGCGAGCGCCTCACCCTTGGGATCTCCCAGCATCCTCACGACCTGTTCGGTCAGGACGGATTCCTCTGACAAGGCACCTTGAGAGGCAAGCTCGATGAGTTCTTCATCTGGCCCTCTCGCCCATAAGAAAAACGACAAACGCGCAGCAAGGTCAAAATCAGAGAGTTGGTAACCTTGGTCGATGTCTGTGACAGTTGGTTCTTCAAACCGAAACACGAAGTTCGGACTCGCAAGGATACCCTCTAAAGCAAGCCGTATGCCGGCTTCGAAACCACCGCGTTCCGATCCTTCTCTATAAAGGGCTAGCAGCGCAGCAAGGTTTTCTGGAGTCAAGGGGCGTCGGTAACCCTGAGTGCCAAGTTTTCGGATGATCTCCTCGGCACAAGACGGTTCATCTAAATCTTTGCTGGGGTGGCACGAGAAAATCTTTCTGCGACTAGGCGTCTCCGATATACCAGTCGTTTTGAGCGGCCCTGTGATCGCTACGTCTCGCAAGTGTGGTAACGTAGTAAAGCCGTACGCATCCGTTATGCTTGTGCTCGCGATTGACCAATCATGAGGAGAAATCAAATCTTGGAGCGGACCTTCAAACTTGCGAATGAAAGAAGCCGAGACGCTACGAGGTCCTGCAGTTATGAATACGGGTTCAGTTCGGAGGTTCACTCCATCAGGGTCGGACACGTGCATCCAGCGATCAATGTCGAGGAGCGCTACACGGTCACCATCGATGGCAACCTCGATTTGTTCAGGCGTATCTGTCGTGTGGAGGGCCCCTTTCCCGTTCCCGTAGAGAGCACCTGTGGTCTCATGGTGAAAAGACACTCGGAACACATACTCACCATCTGACGGGAAGTTATGTACGACACTAACTCCACCGCGCGTACCGTATGGAGCCCCATCTACCTGGTCTGCCTGCGATGTCCAACGTGAGACCTTAAAAGTGGCTTCACTTGCGGTCACGTCGGGGTCACCGACAGCAAGTCGACTAATCTCACCCGCTGCGCGCAGATATCCATCTAACAAAGTTGGTGACATCAGTTGAACGTCAGCGATGTTATCAAAATTCGCGCTCTTCGTATCGAGAGGAAGATAGTCTCCTGCATCAATATCTAGCGCCAAAAGATCTCGAATCGACCGCGTGTATTCCGCGCGATTAAGTCGTTGAAACGTCCGTCGACCTGGATTGGGGTGCGATGTGGCAGCAGCATCAAGGCGATTTTCTAGGACGGAGACAAGAGTTCCCAAGCTATCATCGCTCGGACGTCGAACGCCGACAGGTGGCATCATCCCTGCTCGTAATTTTCGGATCATATTCTCAGCTACCGTAGGGCTCAACTGAGCTGATGCGACCTCGAAGACGTCCAGCGACATATTGCCACGCATGCGTTCGTCATTGTGACAGCGTCGACACGTTCCTGTCACAACGCCTTGAGCAACCTTGAGCGAAAGAGTGTCGACTTTTAGCTCGTGCTGCAGTGGGTTGATGGTCACCATTGGCATACGCACGGGATCATCGACCGCTCGAGCGGTCCCGACGATCATGCTCAGGGAAAAGCCTGCGGCCCCCAGCGTTGCAACCATGGTTCTCATCGGTAGTACCTTAATCTTGACGACGCTACGTTCCGTGCTCAAGAAATGTGCTCATGAAACGGCTTCGGCGGGCAGTTTCACCGCCCCAAGCCATAGGGTCGGCCTGTGGACATGGAACGCGTCAATATACCACTGATTCGAGCTAGACAGCTAGGCTGTAGCCGTCTGTGCACCACGATACGAAGCGCGCCACAATGCGTTTACTGGTGATTAGCATCTAGCCTGACAGGTTCAGTAGCACCTTTCCCAGCGGACCTCTTTCAACTGCTTCGTGGGCTGCAGCAACATCCTGCAACGGATAAACGTCCGCAATGTGGTGGTGGAGTAAGCTGTCGACTAGCCAGTTCGAGATATCGGAAACTGCGGATTTTTTCGCTTCTTCCGGCATCAAGAACACAAGTTCGAATCGCAGCGTGAGATTCTTATAAAGCATCGAATAAAAAGGAATAAGTGGCTCGGGTAACGCCTCCGAGGCATAAGCCGAGATGACACCGTTCGGTTTTAAGATTGCAAGCGAATCGGAAAGATTTCCTCCTAGCTCAACTTCAACAATTCGATCGGTTCCCTTTCCATCTGTAACTCCCATAACACGTTCCGCGATATCCTCTTCCCGATAATTAATAACCTCATGGGCACCGGCCAGCTTCGCCAAAGCCATCTTTTCATCCCCACTTACGGTACTGAGAACATGCGCGCCCCCTAGTCGGGCGAACTGGACCGCATAGTTACCAACGGCTCCGCCACCTCCGGTTACAAGGATGGTTTTCCCATCAACTGGACCGTCACCGTAAACGCACCTGTGCGCAGTAAGAGCGGGGATGCCCAAGCAAGCTGCATCTTCGAAGGAAGTGCATGCGGGCAAGGGAATTGCGCGAGTCGCAGGAACCGTGACGTATTCAGCTGCAGTACCAAAATCACTATTCCATTGAGCTTCATATACCCACACCCGCTCATCAATACGACCGGCATCAACGCCTTCACCAGTCTTCTCGATAACCCCTCCTCCATCAAAATGCGGAATGACGACCGTAGGTTCCATTTGACCACGACCACCAGTGCGGCGCTTCACATCAACCGGATTCACCCCCGAAGTGTGGATCCGCACTCGTACTTCTCCTGGCTTTGGGATCGGAGCTTCGATCTCACCAATCTCAAGCACTTCACGAGCTGGTCCCTGATTCGTATACCAAGCTGCGCGCATACAAAAATCTCCGTATTAGTTTAAAATCAGTCGTCAACGTCCATAGCAACTACACAGTCTAAATTCAGACACCAAGTCCTTCCGTGTGTCCGTCAACTGCGAGCGCTTGGCCCGAAATCTTCGATCCGGCATCGGATGTAATAAATAGGATTAGACCAGCCAAATCCTCAGGATCTACGAATGTCCGTAGAGATGTTTGTCCGATCCAACGGTCACGAATAACTCCGGGATCAACGTTGGCGTCTTCTGCAGCAGCAGAAATCACGCGTTCGATTCGATCGCCGGTCACACTACCAGGACAAATCGCATTCACCCTTATATCTGCTGGGCCAAGCTCCATCGCCAAGGTTTTCGTGAAACCAATCACACCCCATTTTGCTGCCGCATAAGGACTCCTCATTGGATACCCATGCTGACCAGCCGTCGATGACATGTTAATGATCGAACCACCCCCAGATGCCCTAAGAAGTGGGATGGCCAAACGAGCACACAAAAACTGGCTTTCAAGGTTCACGGACACAGTCCGTCGCCACTCTTCATGGCCAAGCGTCTCCACTGGACCGTGCGGCCCCGCCGTACCTGCGTTATTCACCAACACATCGAGTCCACCAAGATTTTTCGTCACATCATCAAACATGGAGGCAACCTGCTCAGATGAGGTAACATCCGCTGTTGTTGATGAAATCGTCGGATGGTCACTAATAGTCCTGAGCGCGGAAGCATCTACGTCGCTCACATGCACGCGTGCGCCAGCTTCTTCAAACGCCTGCGCAATCGTGAGACCGATACCAGAACCACCTCCAGTCACTAGAACACGCCGATCAATGTGTGACAAAAGCGACATCTGAGATGATGACCTTTGACCTAAGAGTACGATTTCTCTTCAACGAACATAGAGCCGTAATGGTCACTGATTGCTCGCTTTAACCGGTAGCGCTCGTCATTAAACTGATAAACTCGTCTAGCTATTTCTATAAAACGTACGCCGAAATTCTGGACAGATTCCAAGTCACGCAGTTCATCTTCAATTTCCCAAAGGTGCGCATTTACATCGTGTAACTGTACAACGAGAGACTCAATCCCTTTCAAATCTCCAACTTCTCGTTCAAGAATTTCTTCAAGGTGTGCGAGTTCAAGCCCCACGTTCGCGACCTTTTCGCGTTCGTCGAGTTTGTCCTTCTTAAGCCGGAGGATCGTAATACGATCGACTAGCTCGCCGACTGATATGGGAATCTCTATATGCACTCGTCGAACGTAGGACGCGATGAGGACCCTGCAAAGCTACCTTGAGCAGAATGTAAACCTTCGCTCGCAGGTCGGTATCCTAGGAATCTAGCTTTGGTAGAATAGATGAAGATCGGGCTCGTAGGCTTCGCCGGTTCGGGTAAAACAACAGTCTTCAACGCTATGACCGGACTCAATGTTCCGGTGGGTATTGGTGGAGATATACGTCTTGGCACTGTGAAGGTGCCAGATGATCGGATCGATACGTTAAGTTCGATTTTCTCGCCCAAGAAGACCACTTACGCAGAGATGCGGTTTTGCGACATACCGGGTGAGTATGGTGCGGACAAAAAGGGGTTGTCTCCACGCGCGCTCCAACAAATCCGAGATCAAGAAGCACTTTGTCTAGTCCTTCGCGACTTTGTAAACCCTGATTTAGCTGACGAACCAGACCCTACCGGAGACCTTCAGGCATTTTCCTCAGAATGTCTCCTTGCAGATCTAGAGATCGTTGAACGACGCTTGGATAGAATTCGAAAAGAAGGGGGGAATGCGGTCGAAATCGCGACACTTGAGAAGGCCTACACGACGCTCATGTCCGAACACCCCCTGCGCGCACTTTCGGACCAAGAACTCAACCGCGAACTCCTCCGCGGATACGGACTTCTGACGGATCGACCACTTCTAGTGATCCTCAATCACGCAGAAACCAATGCGGCGAACGATCTGCCACGGACACTTAAAGACGAAATAGAAACACTCGGGGCGGGTGGACTCGCGCTATCGGCCAGCGTTGAAGCGGAAATCGCCGATCTCGACTTGGAAGATCAGGCTGCATTCCTTGAAGATCTTGGCCTCCAAAGGTCTGCGCTCACTCGATTCATTAGGACCTCCTACGCGCTTCTAGATCTGATCTCATTTTTCACAGTGGGCCCAGATGAGGTTCGCGCATGGACGATCACACGAGGTATGACAGCCCGACCCGCAGCTGGTCGTATCCACTCTGACCTCGAGCGAGGCTTTATTCGCGCTGAAGTGACGCCGTACGACGTGTTCATGAAATACGGGTCGGAACAAGCAGTAAAAGAAGCAGGTCGACTACAGGTAGAAGGCAAGGACTACGTGGTATCAGATGGTGACATCCTACACGTGCGCTTCAACGTATAGCCTAGGCGCCCTGCTAGGCGCCTAGGAGTGTCTCCACGTGAGCAGCTGTGGCCAGTGCTGTTCCGTCCACGTTATAACCACCTTCAAGCAAGGACACGACGCGTCCTTCACACGAATCATGAGCATAGTCCATGGCCATCCTTGTCATTCGCCGGAACGAATCATCGGTGAGATTAAAACACCCCAACAAGTCGTCCATCCGGCTGTCGAATCCAGCTGATATAAGCACGAAGTCAGGCCGAAACGAAGCCACAGCGGGTTCGAGCAGACGATCCCAGTATCGGAGCATGTCCAGATCCTTCGATTCGCACTCCAGGTGAGCATTAATATTAAGCCCGGCACCATCCCCTTCTCCGGTGAGTGAAGGATCACCAGTACCAGGATATGCCTGCCAATCATGCGCAGAGAAGAACAGAACGCTTGGATCATTAAAAAACGCGTTCTGCGTTGCATTCCCGTGGTGATAGTCCCAATCGATGATCAGAATCTTTTCAAAACCGTGTACCTTCTGGGCATATTTGGCCGCGATCGCCACGTTACTATAGTAACAAAACCCCTCTTCAGATCCCGTATTATTTGCATGGTGACCCGGTGGTCGAATTGCGCAAAAAGCATTGCGAACTATACCACGTGACACTGCATCTACAGCCCCCAGGGCCCCTCCAACAGCCAACTCGGCGACTGGTCCTGTCACTTCGATTTTCTGGATGGAATCAACGTGTTCGGCCGTATGATGATCCCGGATGTGTGGGAAAGGACTGCTCAAGGGTGCAACGGGAACCGTAGCCTCATCGAGTCCGCGGGCTACTAGCTCTTCTCGAATTCTCACCAGCCGTTCAGGAATTTCCGGAGCTCGCCCACCATCGGGACGAACGAGAACGTGATCGAGGTACCGATCCTCATAGACAAGCCCCGTCCCACTCGCAGGAGTCGACCCATCTGTAGAGTTTTCAATCTGTGCCTCTTCGGCCACTCCACACCCCGAGAAGAGTGACGCGAGGCTTAATCCCCCTATCCCCCGCGATGTGTCCCCGACAAACTTTCTCCTATTAATCATGGCGTACCCCCTTTCCAGAAACTAAAGTAGGCTGGTAAGCAATCTTCTTGCGAGAACCCCACGTTCGTTAACGGAGGAGAGGCTCATGTCACTCTCGACAGCCCAGGGGCGAGGAGCAGTCCTCTTCGCCCTCACATATCTCGTCGGGGGATGCGATACGAAAGCAGGAGATACGAACACAGAAATGTTAAACAAAGCCGACCAGCCGGATACAAGCATTATCCAACTCCTTGAGGCTGGACAGCCAATCTTCGGTATTTTCTCTGGCGAACATACTTCAGATGGTGGCAGAGCTATGGCGGAGACGCGCAACACCGACTTCGTTTTCTATTCGCTCGAATCAGGCCCCTTCGACATTCCAGCTATGGAAGAGTATGCCAGTGCAATGGCGGAGGCGTCTGGCGATCAAGGTACACACCCAATGCTTCTCCGAATCCCACCAATTCGTGACGGGCACGATCAGGCTCGAGCGCGCGTCACAGAGGGGCTGCGCGCTGGGGTGGCGGGCATCGTCTATCCCCATGTAGAAAACGCCGAAGATGCAGCACTGGCTGTAAGTGCCCTAGGTGATCAGGCTTGGCCTGCGAACCCCAAAGGTCACCTCGTAAACCTCCTGCTGCTCGAAGACCAAGTGGCAATCGACAATGTCCGGGAGATCGTATCGACCGCAGGTGTCAGTATGGTGTCTCCGGGACCCGGCGACCTTCGAAGGGTTTACGATGGTGATATGGAGCGAGTCGAAGACGCCATCCAAACGGTACTGGCCGCGTGTCTTGAGTTAAACGTTCCTTGCGGTGTTACTGCTGGGGTAGAGGATATCGCCGATCGGCTAGAACAAGGATTTCGCATCATCATCGTGACGGAACCGGAGGCGTTGGCGGCAGGCATGGCAGCTGCCCATCGATAGGTCGACTCAACATCGTTTAGCTAGCTTGTTGTTCGTTGTAATGGAGGATTCATGAGTAAGATCGTTCGTTTTTTCGTGATTTCGGCTTTTACATGGCCGTTCGACGCCGTTGCCCAAGAGATCCCCGACCCTACCCCTCCAGACCCAGAACCCTCCCACTGGGAGAGTCGCCATTCAATCGTGGTTGAGGGTGAAACGGTTGAGTACAACGCATTAGTCGGGAGCATCATCCTGCGCGACGATATGGAAAAAGCGACCGGCGAGCTCTTTTATACGGCCTATTTTCGCTCCAACGGCAGGCCCTCAACCCAACGTCCAATCATTTTCGCCTATAACGGTGGGCCTGGCTCTTCATCGTTTTGGCTCCATATGGGGATCATGGGTCCTCGTCGAGTCGTAACACCAAACGTGGGGCAGCAAGATCCCCCCCCATATCCACTCGTTGATAACGCGTACACGATGCTCGACAAAGCGGATATCGTAATGGTCGATCCGATTGGTACCGGCTTTAGCCGACCAGTCGGTGACGACCACAATTTTTGGGGCCTGGATGAAGATGCAAGCTCGCTAAGACAGTTTATCCAGCGCTTCTTGAGCAAACACGACCGATGGAATTCACCGCGGTACCTGTTAGGTGAGAGCTACGGGACCACGAGGTCGGTTGTTCTCGCTCGACACCTTCAAAATGCAAACATCGACCTAAACGGGATTGTGCTTGTCTCATCGGTACTCGATTTCAACACGATCCTGTTCCCACAGGGCGTTGATCTTCCTTACATAGTTAACCTGCCCAGCCTCACGATTACGTCGGCGTACCACGACCTGCTACCAGGTGGCAGCCCCAACGATCTAGAGGCTTTCATTAAAGAGGTCGAGGAATGGGCATTATCTGACTACGCGACAGCACTTCTCATGGGCGGAAGCCTAGACCCTGCTCGTCGCAACGAAGTGCTGGAGCAGATGCATCAATATACGGGTCTCAGTCGTGATTTTCTTGATAAAGCAGATTTAAAGGTTACCACTCCCGAGTACGAGAAGGAGATCCTCCGCGATCAGGGTCTCTCACTAGCTCGACTAGACGCAAGATTTACCGGCCCAAGTGGTGATCTTCTGGAGACGACGCCCGATCATGACGCACAATCGTCAGCCCTTAGCTCAGCCTACACCTCTTTATTCAACACATATGTACGTCAGGAGTTGGGGTACGACGGTGACCGCGAGTATGTGCCCAGCAGAGGATCGGGTGACTGGAATTGGGGTCGGGTTGGAGGCGCTGACTCCTGGATCATCAGCAACAACGTGATCCCTAACGTGGCACCAGACTTAGCAACTGCACTGAGGAGAAACCCCAAACTTCAGATCCTGCTCATCAACGGGGTATATGACTTAGCCACACCTTATTTTGCAGCATCGTGGACGATGGACCACATGGGGTTAACACCAGATCTCCGTGACAATATTGAGCGTGCGGATTTTGAGGCCGGGCACATGATGTACGTGGAACAAAGCTTACTTCCACAGTGGCGGCAAACCCTTGAGGGATTTATCGAGAGGACCTCAGGGGTGGGATTGGTCCCCTAGCAACGGGAATTTTGCGGTGCAACTACCAGATCGTTTCAAAGCGGCTCGGTGCAAGATCCCAGTTGCTTCCATAGACGTGTAACGTTCGGGTGGCTTCACTATTAAGCACGAGCGGTCCTCCCGCATGTGCCCACGCAAGGATGCTCCCTCTTAGGTTCAGAACACGCCGCCCGCGCTGAGTAAGCTGCTGGGCATACTCTGAGCTTCTATGGCCGATTGTACAGTAGGCCACAACTGTTAGCTCTTCATACCGATCCTCGTCATCCTCAAACTCTTCTACCGAGATCGCACCGGGGATCATTGAGACTTTTTGCTCTTTGGCCTCACGAACATCGACCAGCACAACACTGTCTTTTTCAAGAAGTCTTCCGACTTCATCGACGGTGATCGTTTCAACATCAGGAAAGCGTTTTTCTAGAGCTAAAACCATCTCTTCCACGCGGGACAGCTTTTCAATGTCCGTAAGTAATGGGCCTTCACCACACCCAAGTAGCATACCTACCACAATAGCCAACGGACGGACTTCAGTGCTGAACTTTCGCAAGATTTCATATTTCAATTTAGCTCGCACTTTCACTTATTTACGTTCCCTCTGTTCCATGAGAACCCACCTGTCAACTTCCTTAGGGAGCGATACTCTTCGCAGCCCGAACCCCAACATCTAGCGCATCTACCAACCGAGGAATCGTTGATGCAGGGGTCGTGCACAGCGCGACCCGAACCGCCCCCGGCATCGGGACAACAAACACACCCGCTTCACGCATAGTATCAGCCGTCTTATCCGCATCTGGCGTGAACACAGAGACAAAAAAGCCCCCCTCATATCTGGGATAATGCAAATCGGCCAATCCTGCCAAATCGTTGAACACCTCCACTCGTTCGTTAAGCAAGTGGATCATTCCCTCACGTTCTTTCGTCGACCGTTCTCTGAGCTCGGAGTCTGTGAGCAGTCTTGCAGCGGCGAGAAGACCGAGGTGGTTACAGTTAGACCATGTCGCACGACATGAATATCCAAGTGCATTTGCAATGAGTTCACGCTCAGAAGAATCGTGATTGAGTGCCAGTAATGCGCCGACACGTGCGCCATATTGTGCGAACGATTTCGAGATTGTCCAACCAATTAGGACCGTGGCCGATTCTAACATCTTAGGTAGATGTTCAACCCAACGGTTCGAGGCATCGCTGCCGAAGCGAGCATATGCATGGTCAAGTAGAAAGGCGACCGGGCCAATTTTCCCCATGTTGAGGATGATGTCCGCCACGGCCTCCCATTCTGCTTCGTCAAGCGAATACCCCGTGGGGTTATTACATGGAAAATTGAATAGGACGAGGGCTCGGCCCTGTTCCACCATCTGGTTATTTATAGTCGCCTCGAAAGCTTCCAGATCAAGCCGCGTCTCTTCATCAAACATATTGAATGTCTGCACGGAACGACCGGTATGGTTTGCAATCGTCTGATACGGTCCCCAGTAGTAACTTGGCGCCAATGCAGCTTGGCCAGGTTCAAGAAAGTTCATCATGGCATGGTGGATGGCGCCGGTGCACCCCGGCGTCGCGACTGCGACTGCCTGAGAGACCAACTTGGCCGGCAGCACATCCGCGATTACAGCCTCTCGAAATGACAAGTCGCCGATTATCGGTGCGTAGCCCGCCGCACTTTGGGGTGGGATACCGGCAAGGGCCTCTGAAACCGAAGGCATGATGGCAAGGTGGCCCTCGTCATCCATAAGAGCGCCGAGTGTTGAGTTAAGGATTGATTCGCCTGCCTCCGCTCTCCGTACTGCCTCACCGTGCAAGGCAAAGATTGGATCATTGCCATCGCGTTGAGCGGCGGCAGGAATCAAGCAGCTTCGTGACATAAGGGCATGCCTCAAGGCGATAAGTTGGATTCAATACGATTGGCCCATTGAACGTACACTCTCCTCCACTTCTGCGAATCCGTCGGCCGCATTCTAGTACTCCGTTGCGATCAGGGGCCCGCGACGGTCTGGCGCGAATCAGCGCCACGCACCACCGTGTCCCAAGTGGTTTCACACGCACGAAAGGATTGAGAGATGCGTCGACTTCTTCTGACCGGAGTTTTTGCGCTGGGGGTAGCACTTCCGATAAGCGCACAGGACTCAGGCTTGATCGCCAAAGGAGAGATGGCGCCCAATTTTTCTCTGCCGGGCGCCACTCGATATGGTCTACTTAAAGAACCAATCCGCCTCAGTGATTATCGAGGCGAAACCGTGGTATTAGCGTTCTTTTTCCGCGTTAGGACCCCTGGCTGAACGGTTCAGATGAAAGCGTACCGTGATCAGTACGCCAGTGTATTCAACGAGGGACGTAACGTTGTTCTTGTTGGAATTTCGAATGATTCGCCGGAAGAGTTGGGCTCATGGCTTAAAGACGAGGACTTCCCTTTTCTATTCGCGAGCGATGTCGATAACGATGGGGCTACCTACGCTTCCTACGGAGGCGGACTCCGAGACAACAATATGGTGGATAGCCGTGCAGTGATTGTTATCGGACCCGACGGCCGAATAGCGGGCGTGATTCCACGCTTCAATCAGGTTGACCCAACGGCATACGAAGAATTAGCCGCAATTATTGATGACGTAACACCAGAGCCAGACGGCCCGTAGCGAACAACGACCGTTAGCAGAACTTATTGACGTAAAATGATATTTGGTGGGTGGTCGCTACGGGCCGCCCACCACTTTTCCCATCGCTCCAATTAGATCCTGGCCGGCACCGACTCCTGTGTAGGCCACTTTACCCGCGGCATCAAGTATAACCACCACAGAGGTTGTGGGGGCTTCATATGCGCGTACCGCATTGCCGCGGGAATCCCACAAATACGGATATCCGGCTCCGTGCTCGTCGACATGTCTCTTAACACGCCGCAACGACTGTGAAACAGCTACTGCCACGGCTACTACGTTGACCTCATCGCCATATTTGGCATGGATATCATCGAGCTGCGGTTGAAGAGCTTCACAGTTCTCGCACCATGAAGCCCAAAATTCGATCAGCGTCGGTTTGTCAGAAACAAAGTCCAGAAGTTCAACATCATTACCCTCAAGGTCTTGGAGTGCGGCCCTGGGACCCATGGTTCCGATTGCGAGGCCCACCTGACCCTGTCCAGCCTGTGCGAAGAGTGAACTCGGAATGAACGAACCAACTACAAGGACGGCGAACCATATCATTACTATGCAGTCTCGAACCGCATGAGCCTTCAGCATGCCATTCATAGATTAAAGCCTGTACGTATGAAGAAGTACTCGGCCATACCGATCATAAGAACCGCCGCAAATCGCTTTACCCAGACTAACCATTTTCCCGAACGTGGTAGGACGGCGATGGTTCCAGAAAAGAGACCTACCGCGATCACCAAGGCCATCATCCCGATAGAGAAAACAAATAAATACACAAACCCCATGAGTCCGGCTTGTGTTGCAGCCACCCAAGTGAGTACCACTGCAAATGCAGGAGCGCCACACGGTGCTGTTACAACGCCCGAAGCAGCACCAAGCAGAAACACTGCTCCGTAAGAACCACCTTTTTGTTCAGCCGCCCAAGCCAACAAGCGCCTTGGCACTGGCACCGGCAAAACGTCCAACATCGCAAGTGCGAACAGCAACAAAAGGTTCCCTATCATGAATAGAGCCCATGGGCTTGCGCTTACCGATCCGAACAGCGTGCCACTCAATCCGGCTACTAGGCCGAGAAGAGCGTATAGCATTGCCAAACCTATCGCGTAAGTCAGCGTAAGTCCGATCGTCCGACGACGACTCTGGTTCTTTTGAGCCGTGCCTGCGATAACAGACACGGTGATCGGGATCATCGGGTAAACACAGGGTGTCAGGCTTGTTAGAACCCCTGCCGCAAAAAGCGCCCCTAGTGCCAAAATCGGGTTATCCGAAAGCGCCTGGGATAAGCCTCCCGCCGGCTCAAACTGCGACACAGCGATGATAATATTCGGAGGAAGACCGATCGCAGTAGCGAGTGACATCATAAACTTTGCCTAATGAAAGAGAGCCCTCATCTCTGGAAGACTATGATGCCGTCCTTGACGACGAGATCAATTTCCCGCAGATCCTCGATGTTATCGAGCGGGTCTCCATCGACGAGGATAAGATGTGCACGTTTCCCGGGTTCAATAGTACCAAAGTCGGCCTCTAGCCCCAACCATTGGGCTCCATTCACTGTTGCGGACTTCAGGATGTCGACGTTGGGGACACCGGCAGCCGCATAGGCTTCAAGTTCATTGAATAGCGGTACACCATCCGTTCCTGCCAGAAGCAGAACTCCCGCTTCTGTTGCCAATCGAACAAACTCTCCCATACGCGCATAGCTCTGTGCTTTCGTATCATATTCTTCGATCGAGAACCGCACTCGATCCCGGGCAGACAGTTCCGAGTCAGCAACCCGGTGAATGTAAAGAGTAGGATCAAGCGCAGTTCCTGTCTCTGCCATACGTCGAATCAAAGCACTTACTTCTGGGCTGGCGGGATCGATATCGCGCCAGTCGGCTTGCGAGCGGCCAATGGGGTTTCGGGTTCCATCGAGCGATTCATCTCGTCCATCTACTTGGTTCTCCAAAGGCAGGAAATCACGCCAAACTCTTATGTGGCTAAACCCATTGACCCCCGCGTCCATCCCCTCCTCCCAACTCGCTCGCACACCGATGTGCGCTGTAACCGGAAGACCTTGAATGGCTGCTTCCGCAACCACGGCCTGGAGGACATCCAGATCGAGCTGAAAATACACCTTCAGAAGATCAACTCCCTGTTCTTTGAACGTTCGAACCAACTCAGGAGCCGCCGCCGGATCATCTATGCTTACATCAACCATCGGGTGATATCCGCCCGGGCCATCGATTAAAGGCCCGGCGGTGTACACGTCCGGACCCGCCAGAACTCCGAAGCGAATGGCATCCTTATAGTCCATAGCATCGGCAATGGCTGATCCTGGGTCTCGGATTGATGTCACCCCATTGGCCAATAACCCTGGACCATTCAGCGGCGACCAAAAGTGATGGTGGTTATCAACTAACCCAGGCAAAAGTGTACGACCTTCTCCGTCAATTACAGGGACGGAGAGTCCTTCTGTCATAAACGGTTTCGAGTGAACTTCAGCAATCCGTCCATCTCGGATGACGATGGAAGCCTCAGGTACAACGTCTCCGTCTACCGCATCGAACAGTTGCACGTTTGTGATCACTAGGTCATCAGACGGATTGTCTGCGACCGAAAACTGAGCCGTGAACGGGATAGGGGTAGTCTCCCCATCCTGTGTCCGTACCCGAAACAACTGCCGACCAGCTACCATCACAAGCGACTTCCCGTCGGGGTGAAAGACAAGCTGTTTCTGGTCGAACGGGCTGGTAGAGATCCTCTTCGTATTAGTCCCGCCCACTACTACGACGTGATCGACACCATTATGGGTCTCGACGTAAGCGTGCTGTCTCCCGTTGGGGCTAACCGTAACACTCATCTCACGCGCCAGCGTTGAGGTAAGCCGTTTGGCAGGTCCTCCATTCACATTAATCTCGTAGAGATCCGCCCCTCCATACCGACCGGACTCAACAAGCACTTGGTCCCCACCTGGCTTAAGGGCAAATGACCACTCATGCCAATTCTGAGTAAACGTCAACTGTTCTGGTTGCCCCCCCCCGATAGGAATGCGCCATAAGTGAGCATCATATTGTGAAAGATCGTTGACGAAATACACGTAATCTCCGTCATGACTGAACGCGACCTGCCCAATATCAGCCTGACCGCGATGTAAATAACGCTCACCGTTTGTGACCAGGTTTCGCTCAATAAGATCTGTACCCGTCGCACCGCCGTGGCCGTAGACCAAAAATTGTCCATCCGGAGACCATGCTGGACTCGTATCCCAACCTGGGCCGAATGTGAGTTGGCGGGCGGCACCTCCCTCGATGGGCACTAACCAGATCTTGCCAAAAATGGAGACCGCGATTGTCGATCCATCCGGCGCAACCGCTGGATCACGCGCGCCGACACTCACCGTAACGTCCGTTTGGCTGTAGGCCGATAACGGCATAAGACCCGCCAAAATAAATACCAACCCGACATTCACGCTAAATCGATTTTTCATATTCCACCTATTGTTCTGACACTCACCTAGCTTACTGTGGCAGTTCGCCGTTCAGTTCCATGTAAACTCGTTCGATCGCTCGAGGAACCTGGCTATCCCGAAGTGACAAGGCCTCCAGTTCACCGAATTGCGCCACTTCGGCAGCTTCCTCAAAACTGAGCCCTGCAACATGGTGCTTCGTGGCTTGGGCAATCACTAGTTCAACGGCCTCACGATACGCGACGAGTTCGTGGTGCAGGATTGGGGGTGATTCCATAATTCCATGTCCAGGAACGTAAACATCTACGTCCATCGCTTCGGCACGTTTAAGCATCGCCACCCACTCTGATGGATATGCTGATCGCATCGCGGGGAAAATGCCCTTCAGATAGGTCTCGCTCATAAAAAGGACCTTCCCTTGTGGCACGTAAACAACAAGATCGCCTCCCGTATGTGCTCGACCCAAGTGAAGCACGTGGATCTCGCGTCCTCCCAGTTCGAGCACTTGTTCGTCCTCTACGAGATCTAGTTGAGTCGATTCATTCACGTCGAGCGCACCCGTCCACCCACCATTGCCGGTCGTAGGCCAAAGCGTGGTAGCAGAGGTCGGGTGCATCAGGAACACTGCGTCAGATGGAAAAACAGAATTGCCTCCTGTATGGTCTCCGTGATCGGAGGCCACCACCACCTGTGTGATCGGCTGATCCGTTATGCCAGCGATTGTCTCAATTAGCAGCTGGGTCTCAGTGGGGTTCTCTTGGCCATCCGCGACCAATACTCCCTCGGAGGTTACGACAAACATACTTACGGTCGTGATGACCTCTCCACCGGCATGGTGAATTTGCTCGTACGCGTAGACGTCCCGGGCAAGCTCAATGACGCGCGGGTAGTCTTCATCAGTGAACCCGGACGCGTATGGATCGCTGGTTGGGAATGCAACAGTTACTGGTTCTACCCCGTCAGAACTGCCATCGCCCTGTCCTCGTGTTTCGGATTCAGCCCCCCTGCAACCGGTGCTAATAACGGTCAGAATGGTTAATAAACCAATTGTTTTCGACATGAAGCACCGCTCCTGGAAATGCTTATTAGTGTTAGGTATTCTCAACCACAAAGGCTAACCACCGCTAGGGTTCGCCTCAACGTGAGTTTATGGTGCACTGGTGAGTCGAACCCTTCTTATGCTACGCTAATGCGTCAAAAAATGAACATTTCGCTGGCGAAGCGAGGTTTGCCGTGAAAAAGTCCCCGTCGATTCTTCCATCCATAGCCTTACTGGCTCTAGTCGTGGCACCGATCCAGGCCCAGCAACGGCAAGACCTTACCCCGGAACAGCGCGCACAGATGCAGGCGGAGCGCGAGGCCCAAATGCAGGCAGAACTGCAAGCTGAGCGCCCTATCGAAGCCTTAAACTCGGTTTGGATCGAAGAGTTGACCTGGATGGAGGTCCGCGACGCGATGGCGGTCGGTAAGACCACGGCACTGATTACCACAGGTGGGATAGAGCAAAACGGACCGTATCTGGCTACCGGAAAGCACAATTATGTACTCCAAGGCGCCTGCGAAGGCGTAGCCCGTGCGCTCGGAAATGCACTCTGTGCACCGATCATCAAACTCGTCCCAGAGGGGGATATCGATGAACCCAGCGGGCATATGCGCTATCCAGGCACGATTAGCTTGCGGCAAGAAACGTACGAGGCGGTGCTTGAGGACGTGGCGGCAAGTCTCAGGGCGCATGGATTCAAGCACATCATCTTCTTCGGAGACAGCGGTGGAAACCAGTCAGGGATGGAAGCTGTAGCGGCCCGGCTCAACGAGCGCTGGCATGATGCTACAGCACACTTCATTCCCGAATTTTACCGATACCGCGAGGTCCATGAGTGGATGAACACGGAACTCGGGATAGCGGAGACCACTAACGATGGTATCCATGACGACTTTGTGATCACTTCCATCATGATGGTCACAGACCCTACTGCCGTCCGATACGATCAACGCGTTGCGGCCGGTAAGGCCACGATCAATGGGCTGTCGATCAGTCCTAAGGAAGAAGTGATCCAAACCGGGAAAAAGTTGCTCGACTTTCGGATCAGGCAAACCGTAAATGCGATTCAAGCTTCTATCGGGGGCACGCAATAGGTAACCCAACTTGTATGATCATGAAGAGCGGAGAATCGATGCGAAAAATCTCCTTCCTTCCTAGTCTGTTGCTTGCACTTCTCCTTTGGCAAGCAACTCCTACGAACGCCCAAGTCCCACTTGGCGTGCACAGTGCACGCGGCTTGACCGTGACTCCGGCGTATGAGGGTTGGTACGAGAACGCCGATGGTACGTACTCAATCTCATTTGGATATTTCAATCGAAACTTTGAAGAATTCGTTGACATTCCAGTGGGGCCGGACAATTCCATAGAACCACAAGAGTTCAACGGAGACCAGCCCGCGCATTTTGCACCACGCCGCCACTGGGGCGTGTTTGCCATTAAGGTCCCAGCAGACTTCGGTGCCCAAAGAGTTCGCTGGACCCTTAACGTCAATGGACAAACCTTCAGCATTCCGGGCCACCTAGATCCGGACTGGCAAATCGATGCGCTTGCCGGGGAGGCCGGTTCCGGTATAGGTACTGGTAATACCCCACCTGTCCTTCAGTTCTCAGAAGACGGCTTGGAGGGAGCAGGCCCAGCTGGTGTTACGGCCCCACACCTCAATACTGCCGTAGGAAACCCACTTACAGTCACCGTTTGGGCTCATGATGACGGGGCACGCTCTGGCAGTGTTGCGTCAGCTGGGAGAAGCGCAGAACCAGTCGACCTAATGTGGTTCAAGCACCAAGGGCCTGGTGACGTGGAGTTCAGCGAAGTTGAAGCGGAGGTGCAATCAGCTGGAGGTTCGGCCAGTACTACGGTCACATTCAGCATGCCAGGCGAATATATTCTGCGTGTGCGCGCCAATGATGCTTCAGGCGTCACGGGAGCGGGACACGCGCAATGTTGTTGGACAAACGGCTTCGTGCCGATAACTGTGTCTAACTGAACGAAAGAGGCACTCTATGATTAATAACAGACGTCAATACGCAATCCCCTGGAGCACTATCGTGGCGGCAGTGGTTTTCACCCTACAGGTGCCTACGGTTCTAGCTCAGAGCGTCAGTGGGCACGGTGAGGATGTCACGTTTAATCGCGACGTCATGCCGATCCTCCAAGTCAAATGCCAAGAGTGCCACCAACCAAATTCGATCGCACCGATGTCGCTTCTCACGTATCGCGATGCATATCGCTGGGCTGACCGAATCAGAGAAAAGGTCGCCAACCGGATCATGCCGCCGTGGCACATCGACCGGACTATGGGTATCCAGGACTTCAAAAATGACCGCGGCCTTAACGATGCTCAGATCGAGACGATCGTGGCGTGGGTCGACGGGGGCCGGGTCGAAGGAGATCCTGCAGACCTTCCTCCCGCTGTCGAGTTTCTTGACCCGGCGCAGTGGCGGTTAGGAGGCGAGTTTGGGGAACCAGATCTGATCGTTAAGTCTGAACCATATACGCTTGCGGCACATACACAGGACAAGTGGTTCCGTCCAGTCGTTGAAACGGGCTTAACCGAACCGCGCTGGGTAAAGGCAATCGAAATTAAACCTTCATTCCCCGAAGGCCGCCAAATTGTGCACCACACGCTGGCGTATCTTATGCAGAATGAACAAGGCGGACTGACGAATCTCGCCAGCACCGCACAAGGGGTGCAGCGTGGAGCCGGTCTGTTCATGGAGTGGGCGGTCGGCAAGGAAGGGGAAGTCTTCAATGATGATGCCGGCAAGTTGATGCTTCCCGGTTCGCGGATCGGTTGGGAAGTTCACATGCATGCGATCGGCCAGGAGGTGAAGGACAATCAGGTAGAACTCGGCATCTGGTTCTATCCGAAAGATTACACTCCAAAAAATCGAACGGTTCTGCGAATGTTCGATGCCCGAGGCCGCACAGATCTCGACATTCCGCCAGGCCAAATCGCTGTAACTCAGGATTTCCATGTCCTCCAAGCACCGGCACGACTCGAGAACTTCCAACCGCATATGCATATGCGTGGTAAGGCGATGTCACTCGAGGCGATTTACCCCGACGGGCGAAAGGAACTCATTAGTCAAGTCAACGACTTCCAGTGGAACTGGCACACCAATTACATCTATGCTGACGATGTCGCGCCGCTATTCCCGAAGGGGACCACACTTGTCATCACTGCGTGGCATGACAATACAGCCGAGAACCCCAACAACCCTGACCCGGAACAATGGGTCGGTTGGGGTGATCGAACCGTAGATGAGATGGCTCACCTATGGGTCGACGTGACTTATTTGGAACAGGACGACTACGAGCAACAGATCGCCGCACGTGAAGAGGCAAAAAAGATCGCAGAAGACCAGGTCTCAGCCGATCGAGATAATCGCTAGTTAAGAATCAACGCAATTTAAATTGAAGGCCAGCCCCCATCAGGAGGCTGGCCTTTTTTTATCTACCGTTGCGAGATCCGGCCGATGGAGACGCTACTTGCCGCTGTCACCGTACAGTTTAGCTCAGCAACTGAGACAATTGTGATTATTGATTGCGCCCATACCCTCAAGCAGGGCAATCGTCTCAAAGAAGGGTTGAACACGTTGGATCGGACCATTTGCCAGATCAATCGTAGTCTGTCCTGTACGGGCAACAAACGTGGGATCGGCGCCTTTACTTACCAGGTAATTGATGAGTTCATTGTCACCGCGCGCGGCAGCAAAATGTAGCGCGCTAAACCCATCGTGGTCCCGAGCATTCACATCGGCACCTGTGACTTCTACAAGATATTTAGCTGCGGTGACCCAACTATCTGGCGCGTGTCGATGCGAGTTCCCTGTGCGTGAACGTCCATAGCCATAGCCAGCGGCTGCGACAATCGGAGGAATCCCCGGACCTCCAACTTCTACCGGAGGTAAGCCACTCGGATCCTCTTTCTCTTTTTCGTCATCATCGGACCGTCGTCTACGCCGCTCTGGTGGCTTCTGCGTAGGCATACTTGAATCCGCTCCGTAAGCGACAAGAAGCTCCATGGCTGGAATGTCGAGCGCCTTCGCAGCTCGCCAAAATGGGGTGGCTCCCATGAAGTTCACCCCGAGGAGGTCGAAGTTGAAAGCAGCATACCAGATATGGGTCGCGACACGCGCGTCTGGGTCCGCACCCGCGACCAAAAGTTCCTCCATCAGCTCGAGGTACCCGTGTTCCTGCTGTCGAAATGCTGTCGGTTGAGGATAAAGCGTCTTTGCGGCCCAACGGTTCGCGATGGTCGCATACAACGGGCTCACCCCATCCTCACTATGGAGATTTGGATCCGCACCCTGTTCAAGAAGGTACGACGCCAAATCATAATGACCGTTTATGGTGGAAATTAGGAGCGGTGTACTTGAATCACCTGCGGAGCGGCGATCAATACTGGCACCAGCATTGAGTAGCGTTTTCGCTACCTCCAAGTGCCCTTGTCGGACAGCGTAATGCAGTGCCGTAGTTCCACCTTGACGACCTACGAGTTGGGAGAATGAAAGCGACTGGTTCTGGGCCGCTAAGTTTGCCGCCTTAGCCGCAGCGTTCGGCTCTTCATCGTGAGAGATGCCAGCTGCTTCATCCCGCGAATCCGTACCCATCTCAGCATCTTTTTCGGTTTGATCCTCAGTGCTATCAAGCGGATCTCGGTCAGTTTCTTGCTCTGATCGCGCGACTGAAGAACTGAACGAGGAACTCGTCGTATTAGCATTGCGTTCGGCTCGATCTTTCGCTTCCCGTTGAGTGGGCTCCTGTCCCGAAGGCGTATCTGTTTGTGTTGTGAACCCATCATCTTCGTCTTCGACCCATTCTCCACGGGCTTGGGCCTCAGCTTTGTAGATGGCAGCCTTTAATTCTTGTCGGCGTCCACGCGCCTCGCCGTCTTCTTTTCCCCGTTCATCGAAGTCAACAACGTTTGTCGCCACTGTAAGATCGGCACCCGCCGCAATTAGAGCTTCGACCGCCTCGAGCCGACCACCAGCCGAAGCGAATACAAGCGGGGTCTGTCCATTGGTCGTTTCTTGCGCATCAAGTTCGGCCCCAGCTGTGACCAATGCATTGATCGCCTTGACGCTGCCAGACGCAGCAGCAAAATGCAGCGGTGTTACACCTAAGCCGGTCAAGGCGCTCGGATTGCTTCCACTTTCCAGAAGGGCGCCAACCGTGGCGAAATGTCCACCCTTGCTAGCCAGGTGGAGTGGCGTGTATGACCCTAAACGTGTCGTCGATTCACGATTTGCACCTGCATAGAGCAGTAGCTGAACCATCTCGACGTCACCATTCATTGCAGCCCAGTGCAGGGCCGTAGTTCCATCACCTTGCCCCGCATTAACATCAGCCCCACCCCGCAGGAGCGATCGGACGAGGTCCAGTTCACCCTGTTGCGCCGCATCGGCGACCGGTGACTCTGGGGCTACTGCTAGTAACGTTGTGGCGCACAAACCGACGAGTACGCTTGCACGTAAGCTAGCATTTTTCATTCTCTTGAACATCACGTGCTCCTTCCGCGTACTTGAGATGGGTCCGGACTCGCTACGGTTTAGTCGTCTGAAACAGCCGTAAAGGAGAAGTCCCCCGTACTATCTCCGAAGCTGTCCATGTCATCCATACCAAGCTTATGCATCAAGCTCAACATGACGTTCGCCATTGGGGTCCCGTCTGGGGCCTTGATATGCATATTGCCCGCCAGATGTCCGTTTGCACCGCCCGCGATGAAAAGTGGGCACCGTTTATGGTTGTGCAGATTCGAGTCACCCATCGGGGACCCGTAGAGAAGCATGGTCTTGTCTAAGAGGGTACCGTCACCCTCTTGGATGTTTGCGAGCTTCTCAAGGAGGTACGGTACCATACTCACATGGTACCGATTGATCTCGGCGTATTCGGAAACCCGCTCCTCGCGACCTCCATGGTGCGAAGCGGGGTGGAATGCCGAATCGATCCCACTGCCTGGATAAACACGGCCAGAACCATCTCGACCCAGTTTGAGCGAAAACACTCGCGTCAGGTCCGACTCAAAAGCGAGGACCTGTAAATCAAACATGAGTTTTACATGCTCTTCAAAATCATCGGGCACACCTGGAGGCGCCTCTGGGATCTCACGGCGCTGTCCGCTGGTGTTCTGTGCCTCAACCATTTGAATCCGGCGTTCAATCTCGCGGATGTTCTCAAGATATTGGTCGAGTCGATGCCGGTCGGTGTTCCCGAGCTCACGCTTGAGACCAGAGACTTCGCCTATGATCCAATCAAGAATACTCTTGTTAGTTCGTCGACCCCAAGCTCGGTCCTCGGGCGTGCCACCCGCTCCAAAGAGTTGATCGAAGGCAACACGAGGATCCCGGATCATTGGGAGTGGCTCTGTAGGAGATTTCCAGCTGATCGTATCTGTATACACGCACGCATATCCGTATGCGCAACCCCCAGCCTGATCGACATTCTCTATGCAAAGCTGCATCGAGGGGATCGGCGTGTCTTGACCAAATCTTTGCGCGTAATACTGATCCATTGAGGTTCCGACATACACATCGGAGCCCTCGGTCTGTTTGGCATGCGCTTGAGTCAAAAATGTCGCGCTGGATCGGAAATGGTCGCCACCAATTTCTTCTGGTGACTTGGCCTCCGCGTTCTCAACATCGGTATTGCTAATGATGGTGAGATGATCTTGCCAAGGCTTCAGCGGGCTAAGACTGCTCGGAGTCAAATCAAAATTGCTTCCGACCTTTTCAGGTGCCCACATAAACTGCGATTCGCCCCACTCATTACAGCCCGCCGCGCCGTGGACCATCTCAATCCCGATAAACCGCGTTGCGTCCGTGAGAGCTTTGGGATGGTTCGCAGCCAATAACCTGCCTGCCGGGAGCATTGCATCCAGGAACGGTAGCGCCACCGTCGCCCCAAGACCCCTGAGGGCCGTTCGGCGTGAGATGTGCTTTCCTGTGATGAGGTCCATACCTATTCCTCCTGATCTTTCTGTAACTGTTCAGTGCTCGTCGTAAGCGTCTATTTCATCCTCAGCAACAACTTCGACCTGACTCATCTGGAACGCGGGGCTGTCAACCACGCCCAGGATAAACTCCGTCATACGATAATCTTTTGCCGCTGCTTTGCGACCAATATCTCGTACGGTCGGCATATCATAATAATCTATCCGTCGACCCAGTGCGTAGGCCATTAGATTCTGAATGAAGGTTCGGACTAACGAATCTGGACGCTTGAGCAGGGCTGCTCGCAGATCGGAAGCGCTCATAATCGGTGTCCCATCATAGAGCTCTCCAGTACTGTCGACTAGGCGGCCCTGGTCCTTAATCCGCCAACCACCTGTAACATCGAAGTTCTCAAGCGCCAGCCCAATCGGATCGATGACCCGGTGACATGACCTACAGGCCGGGTTCGCGCGATGTATCTCCATTCGTTCGCGGACCGTAAGGAACCGGCCGTCCTTTGCCTCATCCGTAGCTTCTAAGTCCGGAATATCCGGTGGTGGTGGTGGTGGTGGAGTGCCAAGTAAAACTTCCATGACCCATTTGCCACGTAGCACCGGTGACGTCCGATCCGCGTGAGATGTAAGAAGAAGGATACTTCCATGTCCGAGCAGCCCACGGCGCTCACCCGTGGAGAGCTGGACCCGCTGGAAGTCGGTTCCCGATATCCCGGGAATGCCATAATGCTTGGCCAGCTGTTCATTCACGAATGTATAGTCGGCGGTCAGAAGCTCGAAGAAACTGGCGTCTTCCCGTACAAGGTTTTCGAAGAATAGTTGCGTCTCACGCCGCATCGCATGAACGAGTTGGTTGTCCCAGTACGGATAAAAGTTTGCGTCCGGGTGAATTTTTTCAGTGTCTTGGAGGCGGAACCATTGAGATGCAAATCGGGTCGCAAGCGCCTCGGACCGAGGATCATCCAGTAGTCGGCGTGCTTGCTGTTGCAGGACCTCAGGCTGCGAGAGACGCCCGGATCCGGCAACTTCAAGGAGCTCCGCATCTGGGGATGTGCCCCAAAGGAAAAACGAGAGCCGGGATGCAAGATCGACGTCTCGAATTCGGTAGACTTCACCTGGCTTTGCGTCAACAGGAGCCTCTTCAAGACGGAAGACGAAGTGAGGGCTCGCTAGAATCGCCTGTAATGCCGTACGCACTCCAACTTCAAATCCGCCCTCCTCCGACCCCATATCAAAGAACCGCATGAGATCTTCAACTTCATCTGTTCGTACTGGACGCCGGTATGCTTGGGATCCTAAATCGAAGATGATCGCTTCTGCACACGGACGTTCCTCAGATCGCGATGTTGGACGACAGGAGAAAATTTTACGGCGACTAGGCGTGTCCGAAATTCCCGTCACAACGAACGGGCCCGTGACGATAAAGTCGCGAAGGTGTGGCAGGGTAGTAACGCCGTAGGCACTCCCAATGTTTGAGTCTGCGAGCTTATAGTCTATGGGCTGGATCAGGTCGATATCGGGGCCTTCCGCTTTCAGGATAAAGGCCGCCGTAATTCTTTGTGGCCCAGTACGTACGTGAATCGGCTCGGTCTCAATGGTCATACCCTTCGGATCAGATTCCGACATGAAGGGATCAACCTCTAGCAGTGCAACCCGTTCCCCATTGATTGAGACCTCAATCTCCTCATCGGGGGCGGTCATACCATAGAGAAAGCCAGTGGGACCAGGGTGCATTTCAAGTTTGAATACGTATTCTCCGTCGGCCGGAAATATATGGACAACTGAGATTCCGCCTCGTGTACCAAGCGGCGCTCCCTCTGCACGAACGGCTTGTGACGCAGTTTTAGGCACCTTGTAGGTTACCTGTCGCGGCCCGGCACCAGGATCACCAACAGCCATGCGGCTGATTTGATTCGCAGCACGCAGGTATCCCTCCATCAACGTCGCAGACATCATTTGCACATCCGCGATGTTATCGAAGTTGTCGCTCATAGTTTCAGTCGGGAGGAAAGCGCTCACATCGACATCGATATCGAGTATTCCTCTGACTGCACGCGCATACTCTGCCCTGTTCAGTCGTTGGAATGTTCGGGTGCCCGGGTTGAGGTGAGCGAGAGAAACCGCGTCAATTCGAGCCTCAAGTTCCTCGGCCATGCCTGTTAAGACAGCTTCTTCAGGACGCCGCGTACCCGGCGGTGGCATCATACCCGCCCGCAGTTTGCCGATGATTTTTTCTGCTAGTGCAGGGTTTTCTAGGGGGGCATCGGCATCAAAGGATGCCAATGACATATTGCCACGAAGCCGTTCGTCATTGTGGCATCGGACACATACCGTCTGAATCACCGAATTTGTGAGGGTGTCGGGCACGGCGGTAGGCACGGTCGCGAGTGCAGGCACGGGGCCACGCAGAGGCGAACCGACGACTATCAGGGCCACAGACAAGAATGCCGTACCCAAGGTCACCAGCCCAAACTTCTTCATATCTCCCTCGCTAATCGGCCTAAGTCGATACAGCCATGTACCTTACGGAACTAACCAGCGCATCGTTCCCAAGAGGATACACTTTGCCGGACCTGATAAAATAAGACCATTTCGAACTATTTGGCTAGCGGATCGAACTTGGAACACTAGAACGGGTTTGTTGCGAACACCGAAAATTCTGGAATGAACCCCCGGTCGTCTATCTTGAGCGCTCCGATAACAGCGTCAGCAATCTCTTGTGGTCTCAGTTTTTTCGGCGAGTCTTCACGCTCGAAACCCACCTTAGCCGCAAACCCGGTTACAACTTCACTCGGATTAACCAAGAGTACTCGAACATCATACCGCCTTAGTTCATCACGCCAACATTCTGTCATCCCCCGAAGGGCAAATTTTGAGGAACTGTAGGCTGTACTTCCACGCCCACCCTTTAACCCTGACGTTGACGATATATTGATCAGTGCCCCACTCTTTTGGTTCACGAAGTGACGAGCCGACTCTCTACCCATAAGAAACGCACCGAAAACATTTGTTCGATACACTCGCTCAAGCTCTTCAAGTTCCATTTCAATTAGTGGCTTGAATAGACCTATCCCAGCATTGTTTACGAGGACGTCCAGTCGCCCATATTTTTCCACTACCGTAGCCACAGTCCGAACCGCATCAGCCTCAACCCCGACATCCGCGGCAATCCGGTTGACGCCGAGTTCAGTTGCCGTCGTCTCTAAAACATCGGCTCGTCTACCTGTGATGGTAACCGTTGCCCCTTCGGCAACCAGCGCTGCGGCTATCGCCTTTCCAATACCTTCGCTTCCACCGGTAACAAGCGTAACTGCGCCACTTAAATCCATTGAACAACCTCCGAGGAATAATCTTTTACAGAATGAGGCAGAGTTGCCGGACCATGGCTATCGACGCAAGGATTGTTTCGTATGAGGCCGCACGCGAACCTGGAATGCTGGCGACCCGATCCACATAACCTGGCAGCCGAGAGTGCCACGCGGCCCCAACAACAGGAAGTGTTCGTGAACTCACACATCGAGATCCCTGGCCTCACCCTCACAAAAAGCGATTTTCAGAAAGCACGAAAAAACGTCGCTCCACACGTACATCACACACCGCTACTTACGTCGCGTTCACTGAGCGAGGCTTCCGGGTTCGACATACGGCTGAAGGCCGAGCTTTTCCAACGGGGGGGCTCCTATAAGGTTCGCGGCCCTCTCAACGTCATTGCGCAACTCACAGATGAAGAAAGAGCGCGCGGCATCATCTGTTCATCTGCCGGAAACCATTCGCAGGGTGTGGCAATCGCGGCTAAACAGTATGGCATCCCAGCGGTAGTGCTCATGGCGGAGAACGCCACGAAGTCTAAGATCTCGGCCACAGAAGGGTATGGTGCGGAAGTGATTCTTCATGGCTCGATCTGGGATGAAGCCAACGAGAAGGCTCTCGAAATCGCTGCGGCGCGCGGCTTAACTTATGTGCACCCATTTGACGATCCGCGCTTAATAGCAGGACAGGGTACACTAGGTCTCGAGATCCTCGAAGATTGGCCGGAAGTCGAGGTGGCCGTGATCCCGATCGGCGGCGGCGGGCTTATTTCTGGAAACTCCATGTCACTGAAGAGTGAAAAATCCGACATTCGCGTGATCGGTGTCGAGTCCTCCGGAGCCCCCGCTATGAAACGGTCGGTCGAGAGTGGACAAGTCGTCACCCTCGACGAGGTGGACTGTATTATTGATGGTTTGCTGGTTAAACGAGTAGGAGAAAACACTGCTTCTGTCGTCAGCCGTTTCGTCGAGCAAGTCGTGACATTACCTGATGAGCAAATATTTGAGGCCATGCTGTGGCTTATGACGCGTGCCAAGTTGGTGGCAGAGGGGGCAGCCGCTTCCTCTGTCGGCGCCGTCCTCCAAGGACTTATTGAAGCGCCACCTGGCACGAAGGTCGTATGCGTGCTTAGCGGCGGAAACCTGGATGTTGAACAACTCCGTGGGCTAAGCTGGAACTAGAAAACAATCTACCAATCACCATTAATAAATAGAGTGTAAAAATATAAATTAAGAGTGTTCCAAGCTCAGCCACTCCGTAAAGTAGGTTTTTCGTGATATTTCCATTCCCTTTATTATTCATAACCGATGCTCACAAACGCAGTTTCGTTGAAATGGTGTATCACTTAAGCACAACTGTCATTCCCACCACAGACCAGCCCGCTAACGGATACCGACTATCCCGCGAACAGATTCGATCAGCTTCGGCGAGTCCCAACCGACACCTCCCTTGAAGACAATTCGGGTCTCCTGGATGTGACCATCATGTTCAGGATCACCTTCAAGAACGACGAGGTCCGCCACTTTCCCTACCTCGATCGTTCCAGTTTCATCATCGATCCCCAGGACCTTGGCACCATTTGCAGTCATGATCTGAACTACTTCAGGTGGCGTGAAACCGGCTTCTAACAACAATTCATAGTTCTTTTGGTCACCAAAGCCTGGTGGTGCAGCCCCGTACCCTGTGGGATCAACACCCGCTGCGAGTGTGCCCCCTGCCTGAACAAACGCATACTCGTACTCAAGTGCTTTTTGGTACACATCAGGATGAATCGCAATGCCCGCCTCGAGGGTCGCATTTCTCCTCACATCGGCAATTGCTCGGACTTCTTCTGCGATTTCTGGCGCGAGAATATCATATACGCGCTCATCGATGGGCCCACGACCGGGCACAGAAATCTCGTATACGGCAAGCGTCGAAGTCATAGCAACATCGTTCTCCACCATATCACGGAACGTCGCTTGTACTTCTTCCGAGTTCATATCGAGATCGCGGTACGCGTTGCGAAAACCTGCGGGACATTCATCGGGCTGCTTGCCAGGATGGTATTCGCTGTTCGCAAGCAGTCCATGTTCGACATTATCGATACCCGCAGCTACAGCCTCGCGGTATCCGACAGAACACAAGTGCGCTGTGACCTTAATACCGTGTTTGTGCGCCTCGTCAATCGCAGCGGCAAGATCTTCACGACTGATCCAAGTGTACGCCTTAAACCAACTCACACCTTCCTCAGCCCAGTATCGGACCACTCGTCGAGCCGACTCCGGCCCGTCAAGATGCATCATTTGTGTCGCACCTTGTTCACCTGTGAGGTACGGGCCCGTGGTGAACATGTTTGGACCGATTTTTAGGCCCGCATCAATGTCGCGTTTGAGATTAAGTTCTTCATACGGCGCACGCGCACCCGTCGTGCGGATCGTAGTCACGCCCGAAGCCAGATACAGTCTCGATCCTGAAAAAGATAGTTGCGCCGCGCGTCCGTTCCCTCCTGTGTAAAAACTATGATCGTGAAGACCGATTAAGCCCGGAATCACCGTGTGTCCCTGAAGATCCAGAACGCGCGCATTCTGGACGCTACCAGCTATTTCCTCAGACGAACCAACCGCCGCAATTCGTCCATTTTCGATGAGAATTGTTTGCCCTTCGCGTGCTGGGCTGCCTGTTCCATCTATCACTTTAACGTTTGTCAGCGCGATTGAAGGACCATCGATTGCGATGAAGTCGTTCACATCTTGTCCAACCGTCGACCCCGCATGGCCGAGCATAAAACCTGATACCATGATGATCGTGGTCACAGGAAAACGAGTGTAGGCGATGCTCTGGAAAATTCTCATCGGTGATTCCTTTCTACTGGTGCTGGGTTCCCACTTTGACTACCGCCTTCATCCCGGATTCCAAGTGTTCGGCAATATGACAGTGAATCATCCACCGGCCAGGATTTGAAAGCTCCAGTAGGATGTCCGTAGTTGATCCAACCGGCAATAACACGGTGTCCTTCCAAGCCAGATTGTCATTAGGAACACCATCTTGGGAAAGCACTAAAAATCTTTGTCCATGAATGTGTATTGGGTGCTGCATAGCGTGAAACGCCGAACGGTCATTATGTATCCGAACTTTCACCACATCATCAAGACCGAATGTCCAATCGATCTGCTCGTTTTCGAAACCGGTCGCGGGATCGCGTAAGACCCAGCGGATTTCTTTCGCCGTTGTGGCCCAATTCATCATTGGCATAGTACCGGTCCACTCAACGGGATTGAAATAAACCCAATCGTAGAGCATTGACTGTTCGATCGGACTCGGCAGTTCGTCTGTTTCAAGGGTGAGTAGTAGCTCATGGTCGACCGTTTTATCGAATAGCGGTCGATATTGATCGATATCCGCGATCACATCGGCATTTTGCCTTAGTTTCTCAAATTCAACACTTCGAGTTCGGCTCGGCTCGGTTTCCCTAACGTCGATTTCGCCAAGCACTGAAATCTCCGGACGGAAAACGCCTTGCCGATGATTGATCCCTTGCACTTGATTGACCAGGAGATAACTCTCTTGGCCTGACAAGAGTTCTCCAGCGCTCTTCCCTGGAAAGTGAACTTCAATGACATAGCGTTCCGCCGGGGCAATCACGACACTCTCCGCCCATTCTTCACGCTCAAACTTGCTAACATCGGTTGCAACAACCTTGATTGGCAGCCGTCCGTTTGCTGCCTCTTTGAGTGGCTCTGCGACCCCTCTTACATGCGACTCATACCATTCGTTTGCGATGAAAGAGATATTGAAAGTGCGAGTATTGGAGGCATTGGTCAGATGGAACCGCACCACCTCGCCGTCCTTGACCACCAGTGTGTATCGGGACTCACCATTTACGAGAGGCACGTTTCCAAAACGCCCCATTAGCATGTAATTAGCGGATCCATCCCCAAAATCGACCAGTCCATCCTCATCAAGGAGGATGTCGTCGAGCATAAGAACCTCATCTCGATCCGCGGGACCATAGTAATCCCTATCTAAGGATTCGACGAAAAGATTTCCGTATAACCCCAACTCTTGCTGAATATCTTCACGGTGGTGCGGATGGTACCAGTAAATGCCGGCGTCCGGGAAGTAAATTTGATAACGGAAAGAGCCTCCGGGCAGCACAGGATCCTGCGTAACTCCAGGCACCCCATCGAAACGATTTTCGAGCCGGATCCCGTGCCAATGAACGGCTGTTTCATAGGGCGAATTATTTGTGAAGTTGACGAAGATCGTCGATCTTTCGCGAACCTTGATCAGTGGCCCAGGGTGCTGGCCATTGAAGGCCAGCATTGCAAAACGCCTTCCCGCAATCTCCCGACTAACGACGCCTGCCTCAAGATCAAGCGTACCTCCGTCGGGAAGTTCGATGAGTTGCCTTTCAATCGCTCGCGGCAGTTCGTCCCATGCTGGAAGTTCGCTGACAGAAGCCAAGCTGGCTGGTCGCTCTCGGGGTTCCAAATCCATCAAACCCGGGAGCATAGATATGTCAGGGTAGCCCGGGGGACGATCCCAAGTTTGGTCGCGGCGAATACTTGGCCGTTGTGTTGCAGACGGCGCCGTAGCTAATAGATCGTGTGCTTCCATCAGGCTGGATGGTGAGCGACCACGTAATACGAGCGGACCGTTGCGTGCTTCAAGAGACCCCGGACCCTCCGCGCTAATTAAGATCAAATATTTATTGAACGCGACACGGCCTAAGGAGTTGTTGCCATTCCGTACCTCACCGAGCGGGACAACCGGCTCTAACTCCAGTGGCGTTGCCCATGCCACGTATCTCGTGTATGGACCAAGACTGGAGGGATCAGGGAGCCCACCAAGCCATGCTATGAGTTCATAGATGTGGTGACCATCAGCAGTAACGGTGACACCAAACGGTGAAGAAACTCTTTTCAATCGGACCAGGCCGTGTGCGTTCCCACCCCTGGCAGTGGAAAATAAATCTATGCAGTTAAGATCAGGCATCCTGCGTGCCGTTGGTTCGACAACACGTCGCTGGACCAACAACGAGTCAGCTGTATTCAGTTCCTGGCAGAGCCTATTGGAACCAGAGGCTTGTGCTGCTAATGGCACTGCACCAAATGCAACCATGAGAACAGCAGCACTAAAGATGCTGGGTAGGGTGGTGCTGCCCAAACGCATGAGTAACTCAGTCCTGTAGATCTGGAAGCGGGTCTCCTGATGGGATGAACTCCAACGCGACACCGTTGTTACAGTACCGCTTCCCCGTCGGTTCAGGGCCATCCTTAAAAACATGACCGTGGTGCCCACCACACCTTACGCAATGATACTCAGTCCGTGGGATCACAAGCTTAAAGTCACGCTTCGTTTCAAGACGCCGAGGGATACTCTGGAAGAAGCTCGGCCATCCGGTCCCGCTTTCATACTTCATATCGCTCGTATAGAGGGGAAGCTTGCAGGCCACACAGACGAACGTTCCGGTCCGGTTTTCGTGATTCAACGGACTTGTTCCGGATCGTTCAGTTCCATCCTGAAACAACACCCGATAAGCATCATCCGATAACAAGTCCCGCCACTGAGCTTTGGACTTCTTCAAGGGTTCGATCGCCTGACCACAATCTTCTTGATTTTCACTCATCAGCTAGAAAACTCCGGCAGAAACATTATGAAGTGAGTCATATATTCATCTTCTTAGTTCCGTTTTAATCCGGACACCATTGGAAGGTCTTCTCGCGCACCCCATTCATTCCACGACGGATCATAGAAGCGTGCGTTAAATCCAAGATGCCGGGAAACCATGTAGGTGTAACTGGCCCGCATACCGATCAAGCAATAATTGACAACCGTCCCATTTTTTGAGGCGCCAGCCTCATCAAACAAAGCCCTCACTTCATCTATTTCTTTTAATGTAGGCATTGTTTCAGACCGAGTTAAATCTGCCCAATACAGGTTATACGCACCAGGAATGTGCCCCCCTCTAAGGTTGTCACGACCGGGACGCGTCCCCGTGTATTCATCTTCAGGACGCGCATCAATCAGCGTCACACTCGGATCATTGAGGTGTTCTTGAATCCAGTCAGCCGATACAAACAGATCACTGCGCACGCGTGCTTCAAAGGTCCCGGCGGGACCGTTGGCGAATTCAGTGTCCAACTCGCCAGCAATATCTTTCCACGCGAAAAGTCCACCATCCAGTACCGAAGTCCGGTCACCGTGCCCCAAATAATCAAGCGTCATGAAGGCGCGAGCAGCAATGTGACCGATGTCTGCATAGACAACGACACGACTATCGTTTGAAATGCCAACCCTGCGAAATGTAGCCACAAGTTCCTGTTCAGTGGCAAGTTCAGTACTTAGACCGTCACGCTCCACTGCGATCTCTGTATACTCTAAAAACCGGGCACCTTTGATAACTTCTGTGGGCAGCCCACGGTGAGCCATCCCGACGTGGAGCAATACAAGGTTGGGGTCGTTGATATTCTCGGCCAACCAATCCACACTCGCCAAAACACCTGGTCCCTGTGCATGAACTACATCAACAATCGTGGCCAGGGTAACAGTACTTACCACCAACGCGATCAGGGCGCATCGAGGAACTGTGCGAAGTCTGATAATCATGACACTGCTCCGTTATTACAAAATCGAGAGAATGGGATAGCGGCTAGTACATCGCTATGGATAACGTCAGTTGCGATGGACCACCACGAATGAAGATAGAGGTGCACTAATTTGCCCCACAAAAATTCGGCTACGGACCACAGACCAAACCTCATAAAAAACGGGCCTTCTCGAAAAACAAGTGTTGAACCTGCGCAAGATCTGGTTTGTCGACAACGTTCCAAATCAGACTATGCAACGACATGTGTTGACAGCATATATCTTAATTTCATGCACGCGGCTGTAGTGTAAGCATCTGGTGACGTACAAGAATAAATGGCGAATCAACAGCAACGTAATGAATGAGTCGGAGGACTGATGGGTCGGTTGATGCCTGGCTTTTTGGGGATCGGAGCAATGCGATCCGGCACAACATGGCTAGCGACAAAACTAGCCCAACACCCACGGATCCGAATGGAACGAAAAGAAATTCACTTCTTTAACCGCAAGATCGGACAACTCGGAGCACCGGGTTCAATTCTAGATCGACTCAATAAGGTCCGATATCTGGCACGATTCGTCCAAGGACCTCTCCATAGAGGCATTCGCGGGGAAATAACACCGGCGTATGCTATTCTCGACCCAACCCTGATCCAACGCATTCATGGATGGATGCCTGACGTGCGACTGATTTATCTCATGCGAGATCCCGCGGAACGGGCATGGTCTCATGCGAGATATGAGTTTCCAACGTGGCGAGGACGATCGATTCATGATGTGTCTCGTGACGAGTTGGTCGAATTCCTTGGCTCGGACGATGTAAGGCTGCGAAGTGACTACGTTACTTGTATACAAAACTGGAAAACTTTCTTTCCCACCAAACAGTTTTTCTTCGGTTTCCTTGACGATATCCGGGATCAACCTGGAATACTCTTACGTGACGTATTCGAGTTCATCGGGGTTGATTCAACTTTACCGGCCAGCAAAGAAACCAAACATCTTGTGATTGGTTCATCGACTGCAGCCCCTATGCCAGATTGGTTCCGAGAATATGTTGAGAACACCTGGCCCATGGATAATAATCAGCTCGCCGAACTCACCAATCAAGACATTCCGTGGGTTCGGTAATGTCTATGAAGACCCCCAGCGATACACCAACCCCTAACCCCAATATCCGGCATGAAACACCCATTAAGGTTTGGTTCGGAAAGGTCAAGCGTCATCTTGGATATTACGAGGCCCGGAACCGAATCTCGGAGCCGAAGTTTCGCCGCGCACTCCGACACACAGACACATTTCTTCTGGGTCACCCTAAATCGGGACACACCTGGCTCGCCTATATGTTGGCGCTGCTTATGGCCGAAGAAAAAGATCCGAGCGTTAATCTTCTAAACGTCGGAAACTTTGTTCCGTTTGTTCATGGCCGCGATCACGATATTGCGAGGTATGAGCACCTCCCCAATCCGAGGGTATTTCGGAATGAAAAACCAGTTCACCACAAACTCTATCCCCGAATCCTCTATATAATTCGGGACCCGCGCGCCGTTTTAGTCTCGTATTGGCACATGTACCGGGTTCTGTTAGGTGATGAAGACACCTCGCTTGAATCATTTATAGATCAATACCTGAAGGGTACGGGGTGCTTTACATATTGGAATAAGCACATAGTGCGATGGGATCGGCAGGTTAAAATGGCGTTCCTTGAGTCAGAAAAGAACGATCGTTTACACGTGGTCCGGTACGAGGATTTAGTGGAAAATCGAAGAATAGTACTGGAAGGGATTACACATTTTCTCGATTTGCCCCCACATGCAGATCGGCTATCACTCGCTGTAGAGCGTGGATCTTTCAGGGCCATGCGAGCGGTGGAAGATCAATTCGGTGCCGAAGCATATAAAGGGCGTGCCAAGGGAGCAGGGAGCTTTGTACGGCAGGGCAAAGTCGATGGCTGGGTGTATGAAATGGATGGAGAAATCTCTGCGCGCATTTGCAACGAGTTTGGGTCGATCATGGCTGAGGCAGGGTACGACTGATGAGCCAACCTCAAACATTAACGCCTACGATTGGCATCATAATTTCCACATATGAGCGCACAGAGGCTCTAGCTCTGGTCCTTAAAAGTCTCATAGCGCAGACGTACCGACACTTCAAAGTGGTTGTTGCCGATGATGGGTCTCGTATCCAGACCCGCGAACTTGTAGAACGTGTTGCAAGGGACGGTCACCTATCCCTTACGCACGTATGGCAAGAAGACCAAGGGTATCGTCTCGCTGCGATTCGTAACCGGGCCATTGCCGCTATTGATACTGAGTACCTCATCTTCATTGATGGAGACTGTCTGACGAGACCAAATTTTGTGGCACGCCATGCCCTTCTCGCAGAACGTGGGTGGTTCGTACGAGGAAGCCGAATAAGTCTCAGGCGCACTCTTACCAATGAGGTTTTGACGAGGAATATCCGTGTCCACGAGTGGAACGCGTTACGTTGGCTAACTCAACGACTACGTCGTCGCACGGATCGTTTCACACCGTTGCTTTCAATCCCACTTGGACCACTTCGGAAGATTTCACCTCATGCATGGGACGGGGCGAAAGGATGCAACTTGGCCGTGTGGCGCGATGACGCCCTAGCTATCAATGGGTTCGACGAGTCCTACAAAGGCTGGGGAGCAGAAGACAATGACTTTGTCGTCCGGCTCATCAAGAGGGGAGTATCTCGGAAGGATGGGCGCTATGCTGTGCCGGTTCTTCACCTCTGGCACCCACAGCGAACACCCGAAACCGAAAACTACGATCGGTTCGCGAAACGTGTCGCAGGACTTGAAAGTTGGATTGAATGTGGGGTTAATCAGTACCTATAGACCCACCGGAATCAATTTTTATGGGGTTCCAGATTCATTTTATTGGTTCCGTTTTGTCCCGTACCTGATCTTCGGGCCTTGGACTCTTACGAATACCAAACTCCGTCCAAGTTGGACCTTTCATCCAACTGTCAAAACGTGACAACGCCTTCGGGACACCTCTGGTATCACGACGAATATGTTCATTTTTACTGCGTACTTCTTCTCGAATATAGTCTCGATCATGATCTAGATGAACACACACGGCGCGGTGACGTACCTGCCTTGGACGTACACCATAGTTTCGCAATCGCTCACCGAATTCCCGGTCCTCGCCGCCATAACCCATACGTTCGTCGAATCCATTAATAGCTAAAAAATCAGCTCGCCAACCCGAGGAATTATGCCCATTCCACGTTGCCCGGGTCGGCGTGAATCGGTCTAATGCGTCCGCAAACTCATTTGAACTTAGTTTGAGAATATCTCGGAAGCGTGGGAGGGCTTTGCGTACCCGAAGCCATGTAACATCGAAGATGGAGCCTTTAACCACATCGCGCTGTGTCAGCGAATCGAAAACTTCGCGCGTGACGCATATCCGACCTCCGGACAGAAATCTTCCGGGTGCAGCTAAGCGAATGTGTGTGGCTAAGAAGTCGGGTCGAGGGATGCAATCGCCATCACTAATGACCACATACGAACCTGTGGCTCTATTTAACGCACTGTTTAGGATACGGCACTTCCGGAAACCAACATCTTCTTGCCAGACGTGGACAATGGTGAGACCAGTCTCATAGCGAAGCCGCTCGATCTGGTCACGTGTCCCCGAGTCAGATCCGTCGTCTGCGATGATTAATTCAAAATCACTCAGAGTCTGAGTCGAATATCCCCAAATGGCCAGTTCAAGTGCTCGCGGTTGATTATACGTGCTGATGATCACTGACACGGTCATCGTTACGAAGAATCTCCAGTAGGTGCTATCGTTACTAGAACACGGATCATAGATATCACAGGATAGTCACACACCGCATGAAACCCGAGGCATGGACAAAACGACTCAAGCGTGCTTGTCACTACTACGACGCCCGTGCACACTTTTTGGAGGGACGCTTTACCCGAGCCCTACGTGAAACCGACGTCTTTCTCGTAGGGCACCCAAAGTCCGGTAATACCTGGCTCGCCTATTTACTTGCACTCGTTCTATTCCCAAAGCAAGCCGATCAAATCACACTCGCAAACCTTCGGCGATTCATACCCGATGCTAGTAGCCGTGACCATGTCATCGCCAAACATCAACAACTCTCCAATCCTCGTACCTTTCGAAATCATCAACCCGTCTACTCAGAGCGCTACCACCGCATGATCTACCTGGTTCGTGACCCTCGCTCAGTATTGGTATCTCTATGGCACCACTATCGAGTAGCACGACAAGACAAAAAGGCTCGTGTGGAAGAAGTTGTAGACAAATATTTGATGCATGATCGATTTGATGTCTGGATGCATAATCTTGATCGCTGGGATCACCATGTCACCCGGTTTGCCCTGTCACCCGCGACCACATCAAGTTTATTACTCATAAAGTACGAAGATCTCGTGCACGACCGGCACCACCAACTGGATCGACTGGTCAAATTCTTAGATATAAAAATAACACCTGAGTCGTTGAACACTGCCGAAGAAAGAGGGAGTTTCAAAGCCATGCGACACACCGAGGAGCGCCACGGTGTCGAACATTTTCGAAAACTGCAGTCGTCTGGAGAACCGTTTATACGGTCAGGAAAGATCGACGGGTGGCGGGAGGAACTCTCCCCTGCCACTGCAGGCCGGATTGAGCAATCCCTCCGACCCGTAATGGAGCATTTCGGGTATCTTTGATTCTTTCTAGACCAGCAAATCTCTTAGCCGCAACTAGATCTTACCCATTTGTGCATTGGAGAGCGCGATTGCGTTAAAGAGGAATTTGAAAGTGCCGTGTGGTTGTGCCCTGCGTGTAATGAGCGGACCAAACAGATACAGCATTCCTTGACCTATCTGTGCCTCTGCCATTGTCACTCCACCCTCTAGGTAGTTCTGGCCCCATGCCCAACCACTGATCAAGGGGTCTTCACTGTCGAACCATGCCAGGGGTTGGACCGCGATTTCATCAGTATCTCCGATTTCAAGAGCGGCCCTATTGAATACTGGGCTATTGTTAAAGGACACAGGCAGATCGGTTGGCACTCCTGACGCGACAAGTCGCGAGTTGTCAACGCGTGACCTAAGAAGTGAGCCTGGGACATAATACTCTTCACGACCCAATCGCTGACCATCTTTGACGAGCTGGTTCTTGAGCGGAAGACCAAGTGCCTTCCCAAGAGCAGTCGAACCACCAATGGTTACAATTGACCCACCCTCCTCAAGGAAATCTTTAAGAGGTGAAAGAGTGGCTTCTGGTGTCACTCGCCCAAGCCAGCCTTGGTATTCCTCAGGAATCAATCCACGATCCGGCGATCGTGGACCGAACTCCCGACGCAGTTCAGTCTGTCGATTGGAGTCCGTGGCGCCTGCCGCAAAATCCTCAAACTGGGAACCAATCGCTCCACTGGGGAAAATGATAACATCATAATCATCTTTTAAATGGCCAGCGTTCAGTTGTTGCGGATAAATGATATCAACGTCCGCGTACTCGAACTGCTCGAGCATCCAACGAATCCAACCTGAGGGCATCGAGCCACCATAAATATCCCATAACGCCACACGAGGAGCACGTAACCGAAGGGCGTCCGAACTAGGAACTGTATCAACTCCTGTGAAATGAATGCCTAAGTTCGTAGCCAAGTCTCCTAACAGTTTTACAGTTTGACGGTGAGATTTAACGTAGAACGTTCCCTCTGCATGTGTGACACCATCTGCGGTCACCGGCTGTGTAAGCCAATACACCTCATGATCCGATGCCTGCAATCGGTTTATGGCTTTAAACGAATCATTTACCTGATGACTAAATAAGAATCCAACAGCTCCGTCGGTGTTCGTCACAGTTCCGGCCAATGGCTGTGCATTCCATTCGTTGATCACAGCGAATGGACCATCAAAACCTTCCAGAATGCGGTCGAACTTGACGCCCATCTGGATGGCTAATGTCCAACCTGCATTGTCGTAAGGTGGTGTGGGTGGTGCACCCGGATACTGAAAATCATTGGGGTGGTCCTGTGGTTCAAACATATCAAGCACGTGCGGCCGAAATGCCTGAGCCGACTTTACAACGAAAGAACCCGCAGGATATCGCCTGTTTTCTACGGTGAAGTCTTCCGTCGCCCGATGCACAGTCACACCCGTTTCTAGGAGTGCGTTGACAAACTTCGTGGCGGTTGGAAAATCAGGTTGATCTGCGGGCAGAATGTAACCACGTGGGTCACGCAGCTTGAGGTCAAACAGTTTCTCATAATCCTCGCGAGTACCACGCGAACCGCCAAATCCTCCTACGTTGTTAGCAAAATCCGTCTCCCCACGGCCTACATTCATCTGTTCGCGCAACCAATCGACACGCTTAGGATGCATAGTCCAGTGGTCACTGTTTCCACGTTCGATCGAGTTCATTCCCATCCGCCAGATTCGGTAGAGGAAGGTCTCTCGATAACGCGATGCGAGATCAAGTACTGCCTTGTTGGCCGTGACGGAGTATTCAACGGACTGCCGAAAGTGCCATGGCTGGGGCTCTATAGGCGCGGGAAGCCCATCGTTAGGAACGATGCGCTCCATGATCATGGGTATCTCCATCGGAGTCGGATTGCCAATCGTCTCAGTGAGAAGCCCAATCATATTGTGGAAATATGGTGTCGTACGAAGACCTCCATTCCACCACGTTGAGTAGTTAGCACCCCGGCGCCTGGTCGCCCCCGGCTTGCCCTCAGCCGTGAAACGGGAATGCATAGCGGAGCCCACGAGATCAATCCCGGTGATAACCATTGGGTCCAAATTGTAATTGAAGGGATCGCGGAATGGTGGCGCGAAAAGAACGGTTCCGGTTGGACCCGTCTGGTGATGATTGTAGACAATCTGAGGGTACCATTCCCGGTACATGACTCGATTTATATTTTCTGTCTCGGCCTGGGTCGACGCGTAAAAGTCACGGTTATTGTCGTGACCAACATATTTCTGATATAGCCGCGGAATCCCACGGGTGGAGCGCTTGGTCTTATCTTCGACCTGCATGTACCAGTTTGAGACGAGTTCCATCCCATCGGGATTGGCATGGACGAAAAGGATGATGACGTCGTCCAGAATTCGGAGTGTCTCAGCATCGGTGCCACTCACCATTTGCCAAAGTGACTCCATGAGTTGCTGTGCACCGAGAACCTCTGTCGCATGGAGACCGCCATCGATCCAGACGACAGCCTTACCTTCTCGCGCCAACGCTCGGGCCTCCTCTTCATGGACGCCTTCGGCGAGCGCCATACGCTTTGAGAGCTGGCGATAGTGTTCCAGGTTCTCATGATTCTCCGCTGACGTGACAATCGCCATTAACTGCTCACGCCCTTCGGCAGTCTGACCGATTGAATGGAGGGCCATGCGCGGAGATTCCGCAGCTAGCGTCTCCCAATACGCTGTCAGGTCCGTGTAATCCGGAAGTTCATAGTCGGCCCCAATTTGGTGTCCGAAAAACACCTCGGGACTCGTGAGGTCTTGCGCGTTTAGGCCTCCTACGGTTCCGAACCAAACCAAAACTATCAGTGATCTTAAAATGTTATTATGAAACAACTTATATTGTTTTTTGGCCGGTACGGAAGAAAGCATTCCTGAACTCCTCATTTTTCTAAGCTGTCTCGTTTTGGGCAAAGGAAAACGCCCCGTTTTCAAGTTCTACATCCGCCAGCGCAGCTGCCAGTGCCTCATGGAGTGTTTCAACAAGATGGAATTCAAGCTGTTCACATATGTGGTCTGGAAGATCTTCAAGATCACCTTCATTGTCGGCGGGAAGGATGATACGATCGATCCCGGCCCGACACGCACCGAGGACTTTTTCCTTGACCCCACCAATTGGAAGGACTCGGCCTGTTAACGTCATCTCGCCGGTCATTGCCACATCGTGACGGACCGCATGGTCTCCGAGTGCGCTGACCAGCGCCACTGCCATGGTTATCCCAGCGGAAGGCCCTTCCTTGGGAATCGCACCTGCAGGCACGTGTATGTGAATTTCATGCTCTCGGAGCCGCTCGGTTACAATACCTAGTTCGGCTGCATTGCTCCGAGCGTAAGTTAGCGCTGCTTGTGCACTTTCCTTCATTACATCGCCCAATTGTCCTGTGAGGACAAGGCCTTCTTTTCCTTTCTGTACGCTCGTCTCTACCAGCATGATGTCCCCGCCGACCGGTGTGTAGAACATTCCTGTTGCAACACCAATTCGGTCTTTTGCCATTTTTTTCTCTGGGTGGACCTTTGGCTGACCTAGCAGTTCACGCAGATCATCAGCTCCAACCGTTACGATTTTAGCATCGCCCGCCGCGATCTTCCGTGCCGACTTCCGGCACACTGCGCCAAGCTCTCGCTCGAGATTCCGAACACCAGCTTCGCGCGTATAACTCGCAATTATTTTTCGGGTCGCATCTTCATGAACCTCAAGCTGCGCAGGAAACAGACCGTTCTTGTGCGTTTGCCGAGGGAGCAGGTAGCGCTTGGCGATCTCGAGCTTCTCCCCTTCCGTGTAACCACGGAACTCAATTACCTCCATACGATCACGGAGGGGACCAGGAATCTGTTCAAACACGTTAGCCGTCGCGATAAACAAAACCTGCGAGAGGTCAAAACCTACACCAAGGTAGTGATCCTGAAACGAATTGTTTTGTGCGGGGTCTAGAACTTCCATGAGTGCCGCCGAAGGGTCTCCTTGAAACGAGACCCCTAATTTGTCGATCTCGTCAAGTAGAAAAACGGGATTTTTAGTGCCAGCTCGCTTAAGTCCTTCGATGATGCGACCAGCCATCGCGCCAACATACGTTCGACGATGGCCACGAATATCTGCCTCATCTCGCGCACCGCCCAGCGAAACACGCACATATTTACGTCCCATCGCGTCGGCGATGGATCGTGCAATCGACGTCTTACCAACTCCCGGAGGGCCTACAAAAAGAAGAGTCTCTCCAGACCGGTCATCCGCGTGGCCGGGTACGTCAGAGTCAATTTGTTCTCCTTTACTGTCGTCTTCACCATCCGTCTCGGGTTCATCTGATTCGCCACCCTCTTCTGGCTCTTCACCATCCGTCTCATCCGCCAATGCATGTGCTTTGTTCTCATCTTGGAGCTTACGTACAGCGAGGAAATCGAGAACTCGATCTTTCACGTCCTGTAGACCATAATGATCTCGCTCTAGAATTTCTTCCGCACGGGGAAGATCTAGTTGTTCTTCAGATGTTTCGGACCATGGTAAATCTGCAACAGTCTCAAGAAATGTTCTTACAACCTGTCCCTCTGCCGATTCACGCGGAATTCGTTCCAATCGACGTAGTTCACGGTCGACCTCTTGTCTTGCTTCCTCCGGGAGTTTCAGCACTTCAATGCGTTCGCGAAGATCATCGAGTTCTTGCGAATCGATGTCTTCGCCCAGCTCTTTTTGAATGGCCTTCATCTGTTCTCGGAGAAAAATTTCCCGCTGACGATCACCCAGCTCCTCCTGCACTTGCTCGCGAATCTCTTCCTGAGCTTCAAGGAGTCCGATTTGTTTCTGAAGGTGGATGAGGAGAGTTCGTAAACGAGCTTCTACCGAAAGCATCTCGAGCAACTCTTGCTTCTGTTCAACATCAAGCTCGGTGTAGAACGACACGAGATCTGCAAGTTCGCCAGGGCTTGATACTCCACCCAACAAGTGATCGACAATTTCCTTCGGGACTCCCCGGAGGCGACTCACATCTGCAGCACGCTCGTTGACTTCTTTGTAGAGCGCTGCAAATGCAGGTTCATCGTCATTCAGCGGTTCCATATCTTCCATGCGCCGAACAACAACCTCGAGGTGTCCGTCACGATCGTTGTACTCGAGTGCCGCTCCACGCGCATCGCCTTGGATAACCATCTGCATACCACCTGGCACTTTTTGCATTTGCGCGATTCGGCAAATAGTCCCTATACGGTGCAGGTCGTCACCTGTTGGCTCATCGATTTCCGCATCAACCTGGGCGACTGCGAATAATAGTTTATCGTCCTTGATCGCCTGGTCGATCGCCAACATTGTCTTGTCTCGACCCGCCGCGATAGGCGCCGCAACGGCAGGGAAAACCACCATGCCCCTCAGGGGTACTACGGGTAGGCGGATCCGATTCTGAGACTGAGCGTCTGTTTCATCGATCGTCTCAACATCTGTAACCTCGCCGGTATCCGTATCCTCAGATGCTTTGACGAGGGCGTCATTTCCATTTTCTTCCATCATGCAAACTCGCTTCTATGATTAGTACGGTTAGAGTCACATGTGCACGTTCCAGGCCTAAACTCCAAGGTTAACGGGCGCATAAACCAGCCTATTTGGCACCCTGTCCCCCTAAAGGTCTGCCGATGCGAGTCGTTTCCGTCAACCCGGCATGGTTTATGAAGACCGATCAGACATAATGAGACAATAACCCAAATTGAGGTGACGACTCGAAGTCGTATAAAGAAAAATGCGTAATTTTGGACTGTTTATCACATAAGAGGTGGCGGCCAACGATAACCTCCACGATCTTTGAGCCCATGAGCACAACGAAACAACCAACAAACACTAAAGCCGCAACACCAAAGAGTGAACGATACTTCAGGCGCGGGTTAGGACTCAAAAAGCAGATCCAACCCGTGCTCGATTCGGAGTACGGCAACTCCCTCGTACCCTTCATCAAAGAAAATGGGTATGAACTGAAGGTCGGCCGTTTACATTTCCGACTCGCCAAAAGCTTTGGGTTCTGCTATGGCGTCGACAGGGCGGTTGAATACGCTTATGAGTCGCGAGAGAAGTTCCCAGACCGACGAATTTTTCTTGTGGGTGAGATTATCCATAACCCGCATGTAAATAGACGTCTCCAAGCGATGGACATCGAGTTTCTCTATCCTGCAGAGGGTGGGGTTTTCGACTTCTCTGATGTTACACCGGAAGATGTTGTAATCATCCCAGCCTTCGGAGTCACACTACGCGACTTTGAGACGCTACTAACTATCGGGTGCATTCTAGTCGACACGACGTGTGGATCCGTACTAAATGTGTGGAAGCGTGTCAAAAGCTACTCGCGCGACGGATTCACTGCGATAATCCACGGCAAGTACAAGCACGAAGAAACACGAGCCACAAGTTCACAGGTTAAAAAATACGAAAACGGCAAGCACCTCATCGTCCGCGATATGGAAGAGGCTCAGAGCGTTTGCGCCTATATAAGAGGCGAAGGAGATCGGAAGTTGTTCATGGAGAAATTCGAAAAATGCAGCTCTTCTGGCTTCGACCCTGATCGAGATCTGACGCATATAGGCGTCGCGAATCAGACGACGATGCTGGCTTCAGAATCATTAGCTATAGCAGTTGCATTGAGAGAATCAATTTCAGAGCGGTGGGGCAATAGCGCGATTGAACAGCGATTTCGGAGTTTCGATACTATTTGTTCAGCAACTCAAGACCGGCAAGATGCCGTGGAGGACATGATGTTAAGTCCACCCGACATCATGATAGTCATTGGGGGATACAACTCTTCTAACACAAATCACTTGGCACACCTCTGCGCACAACATACGAAGACTTATCATATTGAAGATGCGGCCTGTATCAATATTAATGACGGTTCTATCCAACATAAAAAGATCATGCTCGATGAAACCCTTACGGACAATTTCTGGCTTCCGGACGGAGAGATCGCAATTGGGCTAACAGCCGGGGCTTCGACACCTGATTCCAAGATTGGTGAAACAGTTGAACGAGTGCTCCAAAGCGCCGGATATGATACCGCAAAGGTGTATGACTGATGTTCTAATCAGGAAGAACTAATCACTGCTTTTCGAAAGCGGTGGTGGAGCAATACCCCGTCGCATGATGGCAGTGCGACCGGGTCTTTTCCGGATTGCACCTTTGCCACACAAACGATCGGACCCTTCCCCTCAGTCACAGCCATAATGAGCTCGGCAACTTCGCTTTCTTCTCGAATGGTAAATGCCCTGGAGATCCCCGCTCCGAGGGCCATTTCGGCGATTCCAGACTGCACACCGGTAAGCCCTACTTGCTGACCTGTTTCCCCAAACATTTCATTGTCAAGAACGAGTATGCCGAGGTTTGTCGGCATCTGTGCTGCAATGGTTCCGAGACTCCCAATGCCCATCATCATCTCCCCGTCACCCGTTACGACGATCACACGACGGTCAGGTTGAGCTAGGGCTAGACCGAGCCCTAGCATAGCAGCCCCACCCATACCACCCCATAAGTAGAAGTTGAGATTGGAATCGCCGGCTGCAAAGCAATCGTATGTGGGCGCACCCAATCCAGTAACGACCGCCGCGTCTCCACGCTGTCGCATAAGAGCCTTAACGAGTCGGCGGCGATCAAGCATACAGTCGGTTGTCATCTCATTTTCTCCTCGTCGAACACTTTGACGCCGACTATATGTTGACTGATAAGTACGGCAGCCGTCGTACCAGTCTCATAAACCAGACCAGCCGCACTAGCAAACTTCTGCCCAATCTCCATTGCGGTTGCGGGTCTGTAAGTAGTTACTCCCATTGCCGCCAAAACGTCCGGAACTCCGCGTGCCATTGGCACCTGCCACGGGTTAAATTCACCCTCCTCCCCACGCATCGCGACCAGCATTAGACAGGGCATTCGGCACACACTGGGAAGTGCAAGCATATTGATGCAGTTCCCCACACCACTGCTCTGCATAAATAAAACAGCCTTTTCACCACCCAACCAAGCACCGCACGCAAATGCGATACCCTCTTCCTCACTCGTCAGCGTGGTAACATTAATATCTGAAGCTTCTTCACATTTCTTCAGAAGGGACGCGAGGCCACCATCTGGTACCGTCGTGACATGCCGAATACCTTCGGTTCTTAGGACTGGTAAGAGATCTTCTGCCCAGTCAAATGAAGAGTTTGCAGAGTCCATCTAACAATTCCTAGGGCACATAATTGAAATCTGAACAGAACTTGTGATCCAATATGTTCACTGACTATGACCCAGGCTACGAACAGATCCGATCTGGCGTTGGGAGTCTCTGTGAAAAATTCCCAGCTGAGTACTGGCGTGACCTAGATCGATCGAGCGCCTATCCTACCCAGTTCATCGATGCACTTACTGAGGCGGGGTACCTAGCTGCTCTAATACCTACCGAATATGGAGGTGCGGGACTCGATCTTAAAGCTGCATGTGTGATCCTTGAAACAATCCAGCGTGCGGGGTGCAATGGTGCGGCTTGTCACGCGCAAATGTATATCATGGGGACACTCCTTAGGCACGGTAGCGAAACACAGAAGGGGCAGTATCTGCCCGACCTCGCCGCCGGAAAACTCAGGCTCCAAGCATTCGGCGTAAGTGAGCCAACCTGTGGAACTGATACGACCCGCATTCAGACGACAGCGGTGCGGGACGGAGATGATTATGTCATAACAGGACAAAAAACTTGGATATCGCGATCTGAGCATACGGATCTCATGCTTCTCCTAGCGCGCACAACACCGCGCGAGGAAGTCGTAAAACCAACCCTTGGGATGTCCGTTTTTCTCGTAGATCTGAGAGAAGATGTCGGGTCCTCGGTAACTATCAGACCCATTGAAACCATGATTAACCACTCGACGACGGAGGTGTTTTTTGATGGTTTTCGCGTTCCCGCAGAAAACCTCATCGGCGCAGAAGGTGAAGGTTTCCGTTACATCTTAGACGGGATGAATGCGGAGCGCGTTTTGATAGCGGCCGAGTGCGTAGGCGATGCGCGCTACTTCGTGACTCGCGCATCGGACTACGCAAACGAACGTGAAGTTTTTGACCGGCCTATTGGACAAAATCAAGGTGTCCAGTTTCCGATCGCCGATGCTCATATGAAGACCGAGGCCGCCGCACTAATGGTGGAAAAGGCCGCGACACTTTTTGATGACGACGAAACCTGTGGAGCGGAGGCAAACATGGCCAAATATCTAGCCTCAGAAGCATCGTGGTCTGCAGCAGACGTGTGCATGCAAACGTTTGGCGGATTTGCCTTTTCGACCGAGTACGATATTGAACGAAAATTTCGGGAGACACGTCTGTATCAGATTGCCCCAATATCAACCAACTTGATCCTCTCACACGTAGCCACTCACGTGTTAGGGATGCCAAAATCATTTTAAGCGAGCGCCCCAGTCACATATTCCCGAGTTCACGGAGAACACCGATAGGCTCTATGACCAAACTCAACATCGACACCCTGCGGACTTGGGAAGGCCGTTCACAGAAAAGCTCTGATAAAGTAAGCCTGACGCCGGTGCACGCCCTCTCCGCGACCCTTGACCGCGATCCTGGCGTGATCAAAGAGGGAGATCGCCTCCCTCCGCTGTGGCACTGGTTGTACTGCCGAGAGCTGGCACTACAGAACAACCTAGATACGGATGGACACCAACGCCGGGGTGATTTCTTGCCACCTTCACCGTTTCCTCGCCGTATGTGGGCGGGGGGACGCATTCTCTTCGAGGGTGACATCCTGATTGGGGAGCCAATCGAACGAACGTCGACAATTAAACATGTCGCACACAAAGAAGGGCGCCGCGGGCCACTACTCCTAGTTACGATCGAACACACCATAACGGGGGCTACGGGAAAGATCGTCGAAGAACAGGATTTGGTGTTTTTAGAACAGCCAAAGGGTCCCCTCGATTTAAGAGCGAGCCCCGCACCCGAAGAACCATGCGATTGGTCGGAGCAGGCTACTCCGAGTGTAGCCATGCTATTTCGTTTTTCCGCTCTAACGTTTAACGCTCACCGAATCCATTATGACCGGGATTACGCGCGTGACGTCGAATTTTATCCAGATCTCGTGGTACACGGACCGCTAACTGCACTGTTGCTCGCGGACTTTGCTGATCGAAACACCGACCAAAGGCTGAGCAAATTCAACTTCCGAGCCCACCGTCCTATGTTTGTTGACAGAACGATGAATCTTGATGGACGGAAGGTAGATGATGGCCTAAAACTCCGTGTTTTGGACGATTCCGGGTCGATCACCATGACTGCCAATGCAACGATTACCTAAACCCAATAGGGTTTGAGGTGTTTCGATTGTTCGCACGGAAGCAGCATTAGGGCATGGCCAGTACAGAACAATTACTCTCGCCAACAGAAGGCCCTGTCACCGAATCCGGAAGGATCGAGTCCATCGATGTGCTGCGAGGGTTCGCACTCCTAGGGATTCTGGTGATGAACATCCAGGGATTTTCAATGATTGGGGCTTCATACCTGAACCCTGAGGCCTATGGAGATTTGAGCGGTGCCAACTGGTGGGTTTGGGTTCTGAGCCATCTGTTTGCCGACCAGAAATTCATGGCGCTGTTCTCAGTTCTGTTTGGGGCAGGGATCGTCATGATGTGGGAGCGAGCTGAGGCTACCGGGCGAAGGTCGACGGGTTTGCACTATCGCCGCACCCTATGGCTTTTGGTATTCGGTTTGGTCCATGCATATCTACTATGGCCCGGAGATATTCTTTTCCTTTACGCCATCTGTGCATCATGGGTCTACTGGCTTAGAAGGGCTTCGC
>CAJWLK010000002.1 GCA_913043255.1 uncultured Gemmatimonadota bacterium | reverse complement strand
ATACGAAACTGTTACAAACCCCCCCCACCTTCGTGCCAATCTTTGTTACATGAGTCGTCGTCATGGGACATCAGACAACCCTTTAAGGAGATTACACTTGGCAAGTGAAATGTTAAAAGTCCTTCCAATCCTTTTGTTTACCGTATCCTGCGGAGGTGGTTCAAGTCGCGCCGTCATCCAAAACAAGGGCTCGGACACGTTGGTCAACGTGGCTCAGGCTTGGGCAGAGAACTACGGTGTAGTGAATCCTAGTGTCGCCGTGGCAGTGTCTGGCGGGGGTTCCGGGACCGGGATTAGTGCGATGATTAACGGGACCGTGGATATTGCGAACGCAAGCCGAGCGATGAGAGAAAGTGAGCTTGAGGAAGCGCGTGCCCGGGGAGTCGATCCAATTGAGCACACCGTGGCCTTTGATGCTCTTGCCGTATTCCTTCACCCTGACAATCCGATAGATGCGATGTCCACTACACAGCTTTCGCAGATCTATGCAGAAGGTGGAGCTTACGAGACTTGGAGCCAACTGGGTGTGAGCATTCCCGGATGCTCAAATGATGAGATTGTAAGGGTGAGCCGGCAGAACAATTCCGGGACTTATGCTTATTTTCAGGAGGCAGTCTTAGCTGGTGCGGAATACAAGCTGGGTTCGCTCGATATGAACGGGTCATCAGAGGTCGTCGACCTAGTAGCGAATACGCCTTGTGCAATCGGATACAGTGGCCTCGCTTACGCCACTGAAGAAGTTGAAATGCCTTGTATTTCGTCGACGGACGGCGGGGACTGTGTGTTGCCAGCCGTGGAGAGTGCCATCGATGGGACATACCCTGTCGCGAGACCGCTTTTGATGTATACCGCTGGAGAGCCGACCGGTATGATCAAGGAATACATGGATTGGATTTTTGGCAAAGAAGCTCAGTGCATCATACTCGATAGGGGCTATGCTCCTGCCGGTTCGTTTGACTGCACGTAATGCCTGTTCTTTCTGCCAGCAATTGAGGCGAGTCTTAACATGAAAGCTCAATATGAAGAACGAATGCAGATGGACCTCGATGAGGTTCGGAGAAAGTTTCATAAGGTAGCCACACTCGTTGAAGATCAGCTGAGAGATACCGTTCAAGCACTCATTGGATGGGACAAAGATCTCGCGACCAAAGTGATTTTGGGTGACCGTCAGGTGAATCGGCGGATCCAACAAATCGACTCCCTGTGCCACACGTTCATCATCCGACATGCGCCCAGTGCGGGACATCTGCGCTTCGCCTCCGCAGTCCTCCGACTAAACGTGGCACTGGAACGGATCGGTGACTATGCGGGCACGATCGGTAGAGAAGTACTGCACCTGACAACACAACCTCCAGAACGTGTCACTCGTGATATCGAAATCATTGCTCAGCAGGCACGTCATGCGCTGGGAGAAGCCCTGACCTCATTCTTTGAGGAGGATCTTGAGCGCGCATTACAGATGCACGAAGGGTTAGTGCGCCCGATAGATTTGACACTGAGTGCAGTGTTGGGTCACCTGGTGGAGTTAGCAAATGACCGTGTGGTCCCCCTGAAGGACAGCTTTGCTTTAGTCAGGATAAACAATCTGCTTAAGCGGGTTTCTGAGCAGGCGGACAATATCAGTGAACAGGCGATCTTTGCGATTACAGGGGAGGAACGTGAACCACGCATTTACCGAATTTTGTTTGTGGGTCACGAGAATAATCGGGCCAGTCAAATAGCAGAAGCTTATGCCGAGAAAGCTTACCCTACGCGCGGGGTATATACGAGTGCAGGATTGAACCCAGCTGGAGGGCTTGATCCTGCTCTTATTGAGTTCATGGATGAACGTGGCATGGATGTGAAGCATAAGATGCCCTCTCCTTTCACAACTCCCTTAGACTCTGTCCAACCCTATCATGTCATTATCGCCCTCGAAGAGGGTGTGTTGGAGCACATCACTGAAGTTCCATTCCGAACGATCGTTCTAGAGTGGGCAATCGATATCCCAGAGGGATTCACGACGGAGGTCCTAGAGGACCTCTACAAGATGATCGCAGTTCGTATTCAAGATCTCATGAAGACCTTGGCAGGGCCGGATGCTCACTGAGAAAGTCAAGCCTTCTGCATCGATGAATCTTGATCACCGTGGGCGGGATTGGTACACAGACAAGGCGATAGCCTTATTGGTTTTCGTGAGTGGTATCTCTGCGATTATCTTCATCATAGGGATCTTTGTTTTTATCACAAAAGAGGGTTTTGGATTTATTGCTGGGCCCTTAAATGTGCGTGAGTTTTTTGGGAGCCCGGCGTGGCGGCCAACGTCACTGCGGGATCCGACATACGGGGTGCTCGCGCTGATAGCTGGAACTGCGAGCGTAACCGGTCTTGCTATGGTGGTTTCGGTTCCGTTCTCGCTTGGTGCTGCAATCTTCATAGGGGAGTTCGCCACGGGTCGACTCCGAGAAACACTCAAGGTGTTGGTGGAACTCTTAGCTGCAATCCCCTCAGTCGTATGGGGGTTCATCGGTCTCTCGATCATGAATCCACTTATTATTGACCTGTTCGATGTCCCAGTAGGACTCGGGGTCCTCAACTCGGGCATTGTCCTCGGCCTAATGGCTGCCCCAATCATGACGACGATTGCTGAAGACGCGCTCAAGGCGGTTCCGGATGGCTACCGCGAGGCGGCTGAAGCTATGGGAGCCACAAAGTGGCAAGTGATTTTTAAGGTTGTGCTTCCCACAGCCAAGAATGGGCTTGTCGCCGCGGTCCTGCTCGGAGTAGGTCGGGGCTTCGGGGAGACGATGGCAGTACTTATGGCGAGTGGGCATTCGGTGAATATCCCTACAAGTCCATTTGATTCAGTACGTGCACTTACGGCAACGATTGCGGCAGAACTTGGAGAAACTGCGATTGGCTCAGAACATTACCGAGCCCTGTTCACCCTAGGAATCCTTCTTTTTGTCGTAACGTTCATCATCAATCTTACAGCAGACCTTGTGGTCAGAGGGGTAAAGAAAAAGTGAACCACTCTGATGCGGGGCAGGCTATGGAACCCTTGATGTTCAGTGCGACCAATCTCAACGCTCACAATCGTAGACTTCAGTGGCTATTTAGGGTCCTCTTTGGCTTAATGACTCTGATCCTAGTCATACCTGTCGGGGTCATTCTCACGGTTCTTGTGGTTCGTGGAGGTCCGGCGATTTCGATGGAATTCCTTTTCTCCCATCCCAGTGATGGGATGACTGCGGGGGGTATCTTTCCGGCGCTTATAGGCACGATGTGGCTTGTGGCAGTGGCGCTAATTGCTTCCGTGCCAGTTGGTGTGGCGGCTGCTGTCTACCTTTCAGAATACGCACCTGATAACTGGCTGACCCGGGGAATAAATCTCGCGATCATAAACCTTGCAGGGGTCCCTTCAATCGTGCATGCATTATTTGGCCTTGGTGCCTTTGTGATCTTTGCTGGATTTGGTACGAGTATCCTGGCAGCGAGTCTCACACTCGCGGTTATGACACTGCCGGTGGTTATTGTCGCAACACGCGAGTCTCTGCAGGCCGTTCCGCTGGCTTTCCGCGAAGCCTGTTGGAATATGGGCGCTACTCGTTGGCAGACGATTAGGACGGTTGTGCTTCCCAATGCTATTAGTGGAATCCTGACCGGCGTGATCCTAGAAGTGTCTAGGACAGCAGGGGAAACTGCGCCGATCATGTTTACAGGTGCGGCATTCTTTTTCCCATTCCTTCCTCTGAGCGTATTTGATCAAACGATGGCGATGTCGATGCACCTGTTTGTCATCTCAACCGCTGTGCCCGGTGTCCCCGATGAACTGAAGTACGGAACGGCTCTCACGTTGATCACACTAGTTCTGTTTATGAACGCCATATCGATCACGTTCCGAAGTTACTTGAGAGGCAAAAAGAAGTGGTAGGTGAAGATGTAAAGCTCTCCGTCAGAGACTTGAGCATCTCCTATGATGGCCAACCGGCTCTTTCCGGCGTCTCTCTAGATGTTCACGAGCACGAGATCTTTGGCATCATCGGACCTGCAGGTAGCGGGAAGACGAGTTTTCTCCGGACTTTAAATCGAATGGAGATGCTCCAGAACAATATGACGGTCGAAGGATCAATTGTGTTCGATGGTCACGATATATCCAAGATCAAGAATGTCTTTGCACTCCGTCGCCGTATTGGTGTGGTTTTTCCGCTACCCGTGGGGCTACCACTAAGCATCTATGACAACGTAGCGCTAGCGCCACGGCTCTCCGGGATTAAAAAGAAGGCTGCTCTTGATGAAATCGTGGAGCGGTGTCTTAGGAGGGCAGCACTCTGGGATGAAGTGAAAGATCGTCTCACCGCGCTAGGTAGCATGCTCTCCGGTGGACAGCAGCAGCGGCTCACGATTGCTAGAGCACTTTCCCAAGATCCAGAACTTTTGCTACTTGATGAGTTCTCCATTGCGGTTGATCCGGTGACCACGATGCGTATTGAGGATGTCCTCAAGGAACTCAAGGAGGAGGTCACCATCATTTTGGTGACAAATCTTGTGCAGCAGGCACGCCGACTAGCCGATCGCACTGCTTTCTTCCTTAGCGGCGAGTTAATAGAGATAGGAGACACGGAAGCCCTCTTTAACGGTGAAGTAAAAGACCAGCGCACCTCCGATTATCTGGAGGGCCGTTTTGGTTGAGCCTACCCCGCTCGCGATCGACATCCGGAACGTCAGCCTATGGTACGGAGATTTTCAGGCGCTTTTCGAAGTCGATCTCCAGGTTAAGCGAGGATCGATCACTGCGCTCATCGGCCCATCGGGGTGCGGCAAGTCGACGCTGCTTCGTGCCGTGAATCGAATCAATGAGCGATTGGGTGATTATGTGCGCACGACAGGGGAGATCCAGGTCCTTGATCAGAGTATACTGGGTGACGACATCGAATTGGCCCAACTTCGTCGTCACGTAGGAATGGTATTTCAACGTCCTAATCCTTTACCCCTGTCAGTGCGAGATAACGTGCTCTTTGCTCACCGTATTCATCGAGCGAATGAGAAGTTTAACAAAGATGAAGAGGACGAAATCGTCGAGAATGCGCTCCGTCGTGTTCTGCTTTGGGATGAAGTGAAAGATCGACTTGGCCGAGTGGCTACTGGACTGTCTCTTGAAGAGCAGCAGAAGCTTTGTATAGCAAGACTTCTACCGGTCAAGCCAACTGTGATTCTTATGGATGAGCCTACTTCAGCATTGGACCCAAAGGCTACTGCAGCACTTGAAGAACTCATCTGGGAATTGCACGGAGACTATACGATCTTGATTGTGACTCATAATATGGCCCAAGCAAAACGAGTGAGTGAAGAAACCGCGTTCATGCTGTTGGGAAGAATGGTCGAGCACGGTGTAACCGAACAATTCTTTCTAGCACCCCAGAAACAGGAGACGGCTGACTACATTGAGGGCCGCTATGGGTGATCGAGATTTATCCCAGCCATCGGTTCGTAGGACTGAGCAGCGTAACGGAGATAGCTATAGGCCCTAGAAAAGGCCCATAAATAAAGGGGACATCAGGAATGATCGGCCCCGTCATATAAAAACATTGGCGCCGTTAGCTCAATTGGCAGAGCAACTGACTCTTAATCAGTAGGTTCGGGGTTCGACTCCCTGACGGCGCACTTGCACTAACCCACGCACTACAAGGATTCCCGAGCTAGTGGATCATCCTGTAGTTCAGACTATTGCGAGCCTCCATTTACATTCCGCGGCCGTTTGTTCTTACTGACGATTGATCGAGTACTCACACTGATTACCGTCAGCTTGCGGTCACTTTACTGTGACTTGAGATAGAATCGGATTGAGTCAACTCCCCCGTACTTATATTTTGTGTGCCCGTATTTTTTATGGCGGGCTAGGCAGGTCAGACTTTAGGAGGTTTGAACATGAGGAAATTCTTACAAACTTCGTTCGCTGCGATGGTTTTTTCGGTCGTAGGATTCGGCACGATGGCGGCTCAAGGCAACGTGGCCGAAGAAATTAAAGCCGCCAATCAAAAGTTGTCAGATTGTGTCGCGGCACAGGACGCCGATGCCTGTATCGCACTCTACACCGAAGACGGCGCGCTCATGTCGCCCAACGCTGACCCTTATCAGGGACCCGCGGGGCTTAGGGAAGGCTTACAGGCCATGTGGGATATGGGCGTGGGCGCTGTCAATCTCACGACGGATGAGGTAGAGGTATTTGGTGAGACTGCCCATGAGGTCGGACGCTTTGTGCTAAATGGCAAAGACGGCAGCCACATGGACCACGGAAAATACATTGTTATTTGGAAGCATGAAGGGGGGAGCTGGAAGTTGCACCGCGACATCTTCAACAGCAACATGGCCCCACGCTAAACACTGTAGTAGCTGCAGTAGTAACTGGTTAAGGCTTGGTCAGAGCCTCCAATTGATCCGCAGGTTCTGATCAAGCCCTAACAAGCACGCTCGATGGTGTGCAGCGCGGAATCGATTTCTTGCTTGGTATTGAAGAAATGGATAGCCAACCGAAGATCTCCCTCCTGTCGCACGGGGGAAGTCACGATCCTGGGTCCTACTCCGAGTTGTTCATACACCTTGTTGGCATCACAACCCGCAGGAAGACGAACCACAAACACTCCGGAGCGATCCTCTTCGGATTTTGGTGACCCCACATGTAACTGGGAAGATTCGTTGGTCCGTTCAATAGCATACCCCACCAAGTCCTGAATCCTCTGGTGTATGCGATCCCACCCGATTTCGGTCATCCACTCTACCGCACGTTGAAAACCCGCAAAATCTGCGAGCGCTCTTGTACCAAATTCATACCGGGCAGCAGACGGTATCAGCGAGTAGGAACCATCATAATCCATTGCTGCGTGACTGTGACTGCCCGCCCATGACAATTGAATGTTATCAAGTTGATCTTCCCGAACGAATAACGCCCCAGTGCCCTTCGGCCCCATAAGCCATTTATGGCCACATGTGCTGTAACAATCACAACCAAGCGTGCGGAAATTTATAGGAACACAACCAGGTCCCTGAGCACCATCGAGGTGGAACAGAACGCTTCGCGAACGGAGGAACTGACCAAGTTCTGCACAAGCTTCGGACCTCAGCCGGCGACCGTTATTTCGCGAAATATGGCTGAGGCTCACCATGCGAGTACGGGGAGACAAAACATCACGGACCTCAGATTCCCAATCGCTCCCCACGTCGAGATCGATGCCACGTATTACTATCCCGAATCGGTCACGCAATACATACCAGGGGATGACATTGGCAGGATGTTCTTGATTGCTGATTACTACCTCATCCCCTGGTTTCCAGCTCACCCCCCAAGCGGCGATACTAATCCCCTCAGAAGTACTGTGAGTCAAAGCCACACCGGTCCGCTCTACTCCGAAAGTGTCCGCCAGATAAGCACGAAGTCGAGGTTCGATGTCAGCCATTTCCGCTGAGAATACTGGATCCGCTGGTCCCCGATTTTGGTGAACAAGGCGTTCCGTCACGACATCGGTGACGACTTTAGGTGACGGACCGGCACCACCCGTTTGGAAGTATGAACTTTCCGAAGTTGCCGGAATCTGCCGCCGCGCAGTTCGGACCCAATCTTCCTGGGGCACATGTCCTTTGTCCGTCCATTCCGAAAGAACCGTAATTGGAACAAGGGCCGCAGTCCCTGCCGACACTCTCAAAAAATCCCGGCGTGTTGGACCATTCCTGCTCAGCAACTCATTCATTGTATCGTCACCTTCAATTGCACCGTTCCGACAACCCTAGTCCACGGTCGCCCAGCACTCTAATTCGATTTTTGCACCCAAGGCGAGCCCGTCCGCGCCTAGGGCGCTTCGGACTGGCTTAGGGCCTGGAAAGTATTCCGCGTAGATTTCGTTCATAGCTGGCCACTCAGCAATATCGTCGAGCATTGCTGTGCACTTCACAACGCGATCCAGAGAAGACCCATTTCGTTCGAGAACCCCCTGTATGTTTTCGAAGATCTGGTGTGTTTCGGCTTGGATGCCACCTTCTACCACAGTGCTCGTACCAGGCACATTCCCCACCTGACCCGACAAGTAGAGCATATTCCCAATCTGAACCGCCTCCGAAAAGGGAAAGCCGAGGGCAAGATGTTCGGGTGACGACAGAAATGTGGCCTCTGAAGCACTTTCCGTCTCTACATTGTTGTAATAACAAGCTGACACGCCTATAGCCAAACCAGTTGCTGCAATTGCGATGTGACGGAATCTCTTCGGCATAGTGGTCCTCATTTATCTGAGAGTTTTTTTTCTAAACTCATGGCTGAATTCCGTTCTACCCAAGCAGATCGGAGCATGGCTAAAGCAGCATACGTTACAACTATAACGACCAACCAACGCATCATAGTGAGGGGCAAAGACCCCACAATAAAAGCGGCGGCGATGACCGCCGGCACTCCACCTAGGACCAGGCCCAAGGACGGACGGTGTTGATAGGCATTGGCCTTCAAGAACCGGACGGACGCAACCGGCATAAGGAAGGCTGCCGACCCCATCATGATTGGAAAGGAGACCGCTGGATTCATTCCAAGCACACTAATCAGGATCATCGAAGGAGCGTACATTCCAATGCCAAGGGTGTGGAGTGCACCGAGAATGAAAAAACTGATAGTCCCAACGATAAGAGCGATACCAGCAAGTTCAATGGACTCGCCACCCACAGGCGCAAATCCCAAATTGGCCATAACAAAGGTGCCCCCCGCCAGAAGTAGTGCGACACCCATCCCAATCTGGATACTCTGGCGAGGCAGCCGCGCCACAACTCCTGCCCCCAGCCAAGCCCCCAAGACCGCCGCCCCAATGAGTGTGGTCAATGTGACCATCTCGACTTCGATGATGGCGATGAAGATGAAGGCTTGAAAAATGACAGGGAGGCTATGGCCGACGTGCAACGTTCCCGGAATGTGTTCGTCGGGCACCAACTTCTGAAGCTTATACCAAGAGGTGGTGGGGGCGAACGACCCAATTCCTAGCGTATCGAAAAAATTCGTGACGAACCCAATGGTAGCCAGGAGCGGGAAAGAACGATTGCCCACTTCACTCCTTGCTTCGTTCCCAGACTCTGCAAGCCCTCGGTTACGGACACTCTGAACCCATCTTGTTATGTAAGTAAGGCCAAAGGCAGTCAGAACAAAGAAAATAGCAGTTTGCATGGGGGCCAAAGGTATGTTTCCTAGTAACAGCCTCGACAGACTTAGGCCCTTACTCACCCAAAAAAGGACACGTTCAAGTTGCAGGCCTCAGTGATTAGCACGAGGATTTGGGCATGATTAAAACCCTTCTTCTGGGCCTACTACTGCTTCCAGTTGGTTGTGGGATCACAGAACCCGTGGTGAAAAAGGCGGAAACGTTGACGTTATTTGTGGGTCCGGAGAGAACGGAATGTATGACCATTATTCCGACTACATGCCTGCAGGTCCGCTTCAGTCCGGAGGGTAGTTGGGAGAACTTCAGTGATCCAATTGAAGGGTTTGAGTTTGAGCCGGGTTTTTTGTATGAACTGCGGGTCAGGAGAATCCCTATTGCCGATCCTCCTGCCGATGGGTCAAGCTTCCGGTGGATTTTGCTGGAACTCGTTAGCAAGAATGCCGCATAATCTGACCGTGACCCAAGAATTTTGTAAGAGAAGGAAAGCGTTTCTATGGCCGTCTATGTGATTCTTATATCGGCATTAAGCATCTCTTTTATTCCGATGGCAGTCATGTTCCTGCTTGAACGCAGAGAGAACCGGGACGATCACTGATGGATCTCGGACTGTTAACGGGGTTTATTGCCTATTCAATCTTTATCCTGGCTGTCGGCATCTGGGGATACCGTAAGAAGTCCTTCGAGTCCTATGCCGTGGCCGACCGCACTATGGGTTTGGGTCTGGCTACTAGCGCCTTCATCGCAACTTTTCTTTCGGCCGTTACGATCATCGGAGTGTCGGGTTACGCCTCCATCAATGGCTGGTCCGCAGCAGCCTTCGCCTGCTACGGCTATGCACTCGGTTGGATCCTACTTCTTGTAGCTGCCCGCCGACTCCACAGAGTTCGGCTTACAACTGTTCCGGAGTGCCTAGGCACTCGTTACGAATCCACTGGGCTCCGAGCATTCTCTGCGCTGACCATCATAACCCTCTATTCCATCACACTCGTGGTTCAACTGCTCGCCATCGGTATAACCATGAACACATTGATCGGATTAGATACTACTATTTCCATCGTGACGGTGGGCGTGGTTTTTGTGAGTTATACGATGCTGGGTGGACTCGCATCCGTTCTTCGTACCGACCTCGTCCAGGCGACCCTGTTGGCCGCAGGTGTACTGTTGGCCGCGGGTGTGGTTATTTGGATGACAGGTGGCACGGTCATCACAGCCCCTCCTGCCAACTTGGGAGGGTTCTTTGGGGGTAACGTGAGTAACACCAGCGATTTCATCGGCTGGATGCTGGTGTGGGGCCTCGGTATCCCAACCCAGTCCTACTACCTCCACCGTTTCTATGCGAGCAAAAATGTTCGCGTCGCACGTGGTCAAATCGCGTTCGGGGCCATCTTTGTCATGGTGATACTCTTGTCCGTAATACTTGTGGGAACGGGTGCGGGGATGCTCGTACCAGCCAATGAACTCGGTGACGGGGCTTTCCCTTATCTGGTGAAAAACATCATCGGGGGTTGGATCAGCCTTCCCATCTTGCTCGCGATCACTGCAGCGATTCACTCCACAACGGATGGCCTCTTACACATTGTGGGGCTCTATTTTGCCAAAGACGTTTTTCAGCCGTTAAGACCTCACATCGATGAGGCAGGCCTTCTCCGGATCAGCCGCAAGGCCACATTTGTCTTTGGGGCAACGGTAACTGGAGTCGCGGCCTATGTTTCAACTCACTCGATAACCCTGATTAGTCTAATCGCGGCAGTCGCGTGGGGAGGAATGGCTTCAACGTTATTTGCCCCACTATTTTTCGGCCTGTTCTGGCGGAGAGCGACCCGTCGCGGTGCAGTTGCGAGTGCTGTTGGGGGGCTAGCATGCTCAATCATTGCTTTTACCCTCAACCGTGTTGGGCTGATAACGCTTCACGAAATTTACCCGGGTGTTATAGCTTCGCTGATACTCATGGTTGTCGTATCTTTAGTTACGAGGAAAAACTCTGAAGACACACTGAACCGATTCTTCCCGGAGTCGGTTAAGGCCTAAAGTTAAAATACATAATCAAGCCGTTTCGTCTGGCTTAAATGGGAAAGGAAATGACGTGCTGGCTCTCATATCTCCGGCCAAGAAGTTGGATACCGATAGCGAAGCGCCCTTGGACGACTTCACAGTACCCCAATTGCTGGACAAAAGTGGCGAACTCGTGGATACGGTAAAGGATCTAGGGAAAACCAAACTCAAGAGTCTAATGAAGATCTCGGATGCCTTAACCGAATTAAACCACGCCCGCTTCGAACAATATGAAACGCCTTTTACACCGAACAACGCAAAGCAAGCGGTATTCACGTTCCGTGGCGACACCTTTGTGGGGCTAGACGCAGATACGCTAGAGAATAATGACCTCACGTACGCACAGGATCGCCTGAACATTCTTTCTGGCCTCTACGGGATGCTACGACCTCTCGATCTCATTCAGCCCTATCGGTTGGAAATGGGCACAAAACTTTCCACACGGCATGGCAAGAATCTGTATGAATTTTGGGGCTCTCAGCTTACAGACGCATGTAATGAAGCGACAAAATCTCACGACAATCGAACAGTCGTATGCCTAGCCTCCAACGAGTACATCAAAGCCATCCAGCCTAAGGGACTAGCCGGCCCATTCATCACCTGCCACTTCAAGGAAATTCGAGATGGCGTTCCCCGGAGCTTTGGTTTTGTGGTAAAAAAGGCGAGAGGAAAAATGGCGCGCTTCATCGTCCAGAACCGCGTCGACAGCAAGGAAGGCTTGAAGGATTTTAGTGAGGATGGTTATACCTTCGCACCCGAACTCTCAGGCGAAGACGACTTAACGTTCCTCAGGGAACAATCCTAGTACGCCTGAGACGGACCCGTATCGCTGGTCGTTACAGGGGGGGGATAGCAGGTAGATACCTGACATGAATATGGTGAGACCTTACCTGCTTGTTCCATTCATCTTCGCTATTGTCGGCACCTTGGCAATCTCAACCCTGTCAGGTCAAACCGAAGATTGGGCTTCCCTCGCTCGATATAAGGATGAGAACGCAAAGCTCGGACCACCCAAGGATGGCGAGCAGCGAGTTGTCTTTTATGGCAATTCCATCACGGATGTATGGGCCTCCCATTTTCCAGAAATGTTTCCGGGCAAACCATATGTGGGGAGAGGCATCAGTGGACAGACCACCCCTCAGATGCTTGTGCGTTTTCACCAAGATGTAATCGCACTTGATCCAAAAGTTGTCGTGATCCTAGCTGGCACCAACGACATCGCGGGCAACACTGGTCCGTCAACCCAAACCATGATTGAAAACAATCTTGCATCGATGGTGGAACTGGCGAAGATGAACAAGATACGGGTTGTGCTCTCATCCGTGTTACCCGCATACGACTACCACTGGAGGCCAGGGCTCAAACCAGCACCTAAAATCGTTGCGCTTAATAAGTGGATCAAGGATTACTCGGCCACTAATGATGTCGTATACCTCGACTACCACTCAGCGATGGCTGACCACCGACAAGGACTTCCGCCTGCACTCGCAGAAGATGGCGTTCATCCCAATGAAGCCGGCTATCGATTAATGGTTCGGCTGGCGGAAAAAGCGATTTCGAAAGCGTTACAGATGTAGGGGTGTGGGCCTATTTCTAGCGGTCAACAAGCCCTTAATCGAGAGAATCTGCGATAGCATTTCCGATGTTCACCAATCCAATCTGCAACTCATCTTTGGCACCCCCATAACCCAGTCGAAAATGCGCGTTGTCCATTTCGAAACAACGTCCGGGGATTACAAATGATCGGTACTCTTTCACGAGCCTAGTGTAAATCTCTTCAGGATCGATGCGGCTATCCACGATCCACGGAAATCCGACGACACCCGCTCCTGGTTCGATCCAATCCAAGGCTTCTTGTGTGGCCATCCACGTTCGAACTATTTCGAAATTCTGTTGCACGTGAGTTCGTGCTCGATCGATAAATTCGGTTTTGCGCTTTAGCACCGAAAACGCGATCTGTTCACCAAGAGCACTGTTAGTGATCGTCACCTGCTCTCGTATCGCCAAGACGGCATCTCGCACTTCAGCTGATCGTGTTGCCAGCCAACCAATCCGAATGCCCGGCAGTCCGTAGCTTTTTGACATGCTCGAAAGTGAAATTACGTGTGGACTCGAGGCGCCAGCGCCCGGGAGCTGTTCACCGTAAGACAGTTCCCGGTATGTCTCATCGAATAACAGGTATACGCCGTATGATTCGGCAATAGAAACCGCGCGCTCGAATTCCGCCGTGTCAATCATAGATCCCGTGGGATTGTTGGGATGCGTTAGACTGATGAGCTTGGTCTTTGGCGTAATAAGTCGTTCGAGTTCGTCCCAATCCGGCTTGAACGCATTCTCACGTCGAAGTCGAAAAAGTGCCACATCGCAACCCAACGACCGCGGGACTTCGTACAGGGAGGGATAGTTTGGGTGCTCGACAACAACATGATCGCCTGGCTTAACAAGAGCTGAGACAATGGCGAAGTTTGCTTCACTGCCACCGGCCGTCACAATAACGTCATCGGCCGACAGTCCTTCGTAATCATTGGCCAAGACCTCCCGCAACTCCGGCAGGCCTTTATGGTGCCCATAACGGAGGGCCACAGACGTTAGGTCCATCCCAAGATCGCCAAGCGTTAGAAACTTGACGGCACTTTCACCAACGTCATAGTCAACGGCGAATTGGTACGTGTCGAACCAATCCTCAAGGTCCATGCGTTCATACCACATTCGTCGACCTCAATTAGGGAAGAAAAATAGTTCGTCGCATGATCATATCTTCATCTGATAGTGCATTATGCACGCCAAAACAGTAGCCTCGCTATATCTGCAAAAACAGGAGCTCTCAGATGAAAACGCGACGTTTTGCCATTGTCCTCAGCACTCTAGCGGCCGTGCTGGTTACAGTTACTAACACATTTGCGCAGGCGTCTAATCCACGATTCGGCGTCTGGAAGCTAGAATCGACTGCACCTCCGCCTTCAAGCAATGTTATGACCTATGAACCATATGGGGACGACGGTATGCGCATCACCGTCGAGTCCACAAATGCCCGGGGGCAACATTCAAAATGGAGCTACGTCACGTTGTTCGACGGTGCGTTCCGCCCGGTTATGGGGCAGGAGGGCGCAGAGACCGCTGTCGAAATAGTCAACGAAAACACTACTCGGATCTCGAATGCGAGGGGTGGACGTGTCTACCAGGTGATTATCAATACTCTATCAGAAGACGGAGACACCATCACTAATGAATATGTACGATTGGATGAAAATGGGGATATCGTCCGCGTGAATCATGCTATCTATCAACGAGTAGGCTAGTTTGATTGTTAGTCACCTTCGAGAAAGATCCCGCTGTCTGATCCAACCCACCTAGCGAGGCTTTGATGTATAAGATCCCGCAGATGTTGAACTGCTTTTGTGTGTCACTCTTGTTGCTTCCGATGGTGGCGACGCCTCTCCGCGCTCAAGAGTCTAGGGCCTTCACTACCGAAGACGCACTGAACATAGCGCAAATATCCATTGAAGCGTTGACTCCAGACGGTCGATTTGTGGCTGCGACACGATGGACATCACGAGACCGAAAGAATGTTGATCACATGCGTTTCGGTGACCCAACTTATATTGCACCATCTTTTGCCGATGTGCTGGTCATCGACGCTTCGACTGGAAACCAAACGCCCGTTTTCGACTCTAAGGTCCAGACGCGCGCCTTCGATTGGTCGCCTGATGGGAAAACCCTGGCGTTCTTTTATCTGGATGGAGAGCAATATTCCCTATATACCTATGATCGGGAGCATAACCAGACACGAAAGGTTGACCTTAGAACGTCCAAGAATATCGCATCGAACTCGCCTCTCGAATGGCGCCCGGATGGAACCGGTATCCTGGTCACACTCCGTGCGGAAGGGTGGGCGGAAATATCCCGGAAGGCTTATGAAAATCTGACCTATGGCCCCACAATTGTTCAAGACTCTAGCGAACCGTTCCTCGCCTGGGATGCGGTACGTAACCGAGGACAACTGTCAATTCCAGCCATCGTCGAGCTGCCATCACAAGAGGTTCGAGAACTATTTGACCACGAGGTCTCACTCCAAAACATCTCGCAGTCAGAGGATGGGAACCACATTAGCTATCTTAGCGTCGACCCAACGACCACCTCCTACACACGCCAAGACGGCACGGACTACTCGGTTCACACACTAAATCTCGCGGATAGATCGACGCGACTTTTGAAGGGTGAAAGTGATTCACGTCTCAATATCACATGGAACGATGCCGGCAATGCTTTCGCCTTCAGCGAGGATGGCGATGTATTTGTACAGTCGATCGGAGACGATGAGGCCCTCAACCTTACTAGTAATGACACAGACGACGACCATAAGGCGGGGGGAGATTCGACTCAGGTAAGATATAGTTTTGTGCGCTGGCGGACGGACGGAGACGCCATCTTGGTGTCTTCTAAAGAAGGGTATCACTTAATTGATGCGTCCAACGGGGACAACGAGCTTGTCCTCTCATTACCCGAAAGCGATTCGACAGCGCCACGCCAACGGCCGGTCAGCTGGAGTCCGGACGGTCGAACGCTCCTCATGACATATTCTGCCCGTGACAAATGGGAGCGGGGTCTCGTCAGGTACGATCTTGAGTCACGACGCACCCACGACCTGATTAAGGATACCGGCCTATATAGCAACTGGCGTTTTTCGGAAACCGGAGAACGGGTTTTCTACGCGTTTTCCAACGGAGACATGCCTAACGATCTATTTGTCGCGGACTCCAATTTTGACGACACAGAGCGGCTGACCAATTTGAATCCGTGGATGGCCGATCGAAAACTTACTCGCAGCGAACTCGTAGAATATCTCGACGTCGACGGTCGGACATTGCATGGTATTCTCTACTATCCTGTGGATTACAAACCCGGCCAGCGCTACCCCCTTGTGGCTGAAATTTATGAAGAGTTCTTCGATAACGGCTTTAACCACCGCATGAACTTGTTGGCAAACGCCGGATTTTTCGGTTTTCGTCCGTCTGTACGCCTTGAAACAGGGTTTCCCGGTGAAGGGTGGCTCAAGGGGGTAACTGCCGGCATCAATACACTGATCGACCGCGGACTAGTTGACAAAGAAAAACTTGGAGTCCACGGAACGAGCTATGGCGGTTATGCCACAAATCTCTTGGTAACTCAAACTGATCGGTTCGCCGCAGCAATAAACATTTCAGGGAAAGTGAACATCATCAGTTTTCTCGGAGACAGCCCAAAGATCACGGTGCGGAATTATTACGCAGCTGAAAGCGGCCAGGATCGCCTCGGGGCGACCTTGTGGGAGCAACCGCAAAAATACCTAGCGCATACTGCAATTCTCAACGCAGACCGTATCAACACCCCACTTTTGCTCATGAGTGGAGAAGGCGACTGGAATGTTCCCGCAACCAACCAGCGCGAGATGTATTACGCGCTACGGCGACTCGATAAGGAAGTGGTCTGGGTGCATTATATGAACGCGGGGCACGGCGCCGGACGAACCAGCACTGTTGCCGATTTCCATGATCATTGGAATCGAATCCTTTCTTGGTACAGTGATCATTTCGAAGGTGATGGTGATAGGATTAGTGAAGACTCTGGAACTGGCACCAGGTAGCGATAAGGACGGAGTTCGAGTTCGGTCGATGTTGTTATCTGTAAGTGTTGAATTGAACGGGATTCCATGTCACCAGTTGCGGCGTACAACTACTGGTGGGCAAAATCCTTCAGGAGCCTGATGCTCTAGTTAGGGTATGGGTACCCGTAGTTGCGGCGAAGATTGGTCAACGTCGCCATAAGTGGACGCCCTCTTATGGGCACTGATTTCGAAGGTAGACATATGAGAAGTTACAGCTCTTTGTTCTTGATGGTTTTCTTCGCCGTAGCATGTAACACTGGCGATGAAACTATGGACACCGCTGCGGAAGCGCCGGTCGCTGATGCAGCTGTTAGTTCGGATTTAAGCTGCCTGGTTATGGGAGATATAGTTGCTCTCGAAGGCCGGGCGAGCCCGTTGCAAGAGGTTCGGTTCGAGTATGAAGGCGGCGAAGGTCTGCTTTGCTACGGCGCCCCATCCGCACGAGATCGCGAGATTATGGGTGGACTTGTTCCTTTCGGGGCACCTTGGCGCGGAGGCGCTAACGAGCCGACAACCCTTCACTTGTCGGCAGCAACCACTCTTGGTGGCATTCCACTCGAGGCTGGAAGCTATTCACTCTATGCAATACCCGGAGAGAGCGAGTGGGAATTTTTTGTGAATTCGAACTTTGAGCGCTGGGGGGTCCCAATCAACGACGATGTCCGTAGCACGGAACTAGGCAGTTTTTCCGCAAACGTTGGTGCTACAGAGGAGATGGTCGAGACGCTCGTCTACGAGCACATGGAGGGACATTTCATGCTCTCTTGGGAAAACGCCCACATTCACATTCCGTTCGGAAACTAGTTTGCGTCCTGCTTTCCGGGTTTTGTACTGCCCGGCAAGCATTATGTCCGTCAGGCGCGGTCTACTCCTAGCCCGGGCGCATCGCCTAGGACAATTCGGCCCGCTTCGAGGTGCGGCCCCGTGAAAGGATCTTCCTTGAGCAGGGCCGCGCCATCGAGGTCAACGTAATCCACAAGCGGCGCGACATGCGCAGCGGCTGCAATTCCCAACGTTGTTTCGAGCATACACCCAAGCATCACTGAAAGCCCGCAGGCACGCGCAGTGTGCACCATACGAATTGCTTCTCTGGGACCGCCACATTTCGCAAGTTTGATGTTGATGCCGTCCACGAGACCGTCGAGCTTTGGGATGTCCGTGGCAACGATGCTCGACTCATCCACCACAATCGGCAAAGAAGCGCGTGCGCGGACAAAAGCCAGCTCATCCCAGTCGCAGTGTGGCAACGGCTGCTCGACGAACTCGACACCATAATGGGCACACATCGCTATCCCCTCGACCGCCTCACTGGGCGTCCAAGCTGCATTCGCATCAACCCTCAGTGTTTTGTCAGTAGCTGCTTCACGTACGGCTCGCAGTCGCGCTTCGTCGTCAGGACTTCCCAGCTTAATCTTGAGGATGGGGTACTCAGAGGCTTCTTTCGTCTTTTTCGCCATAACATCCGGCTCATCAATGCCGATGGTGAACGAACTTAGCGGCGCATTTGCTGGATCCAGCCCCCACATCTTCCATAGTGGAAGTCCAACACGCTTACCCACCCAATCGTGGAGCGCCGACGAAACCGCAGAGTGAACGGATCCATTGTGTCCTAACGCGGACCGCAGGTCACGCTCGATCGGTTCGAGTCTGAAGGGATCTTCGACTTGTTCGAGGCTCGGAGCGAGTTTTTGTAGTGCCGCCTCTACGGTAGCAGCACTCTCGCCATAGTACCCCTGAGGAGCGGCTTCTCCCCACCCCTCAATACCTTCGTGTTCCAATCGAAACCATACGAGATCATCACCTGTCTTAACGCCGCGGCTGATCCCGAAAGGATGGGCAGTATGGACCTTAAAGGTCTCCCAAGAGATGTTCATCGTATCCTCACTTCATGGGAAGTTTGTGCTATTCGGCGCACCATAAATCGTGTTGGATCTGCGAGGGAGTGACCTCTGGGCCTGCCTCCCTCATATAGACATCAATTTCGGTGCGTTGGCCAAAGTGGCCCTCCAGATATACTCCAGGTTCGACCGAAAACCCAATACCAGGGACAAGGTGACGGTCGTCCCGCATTTCTATGCTGTCGAGTGTCGGACCCACACCGTGAATCTCTCGATCGATGCCATGGCCTGTCCGGTGGAAAATTGCATCCTCATACCCTCGCCCAATCAGAATCTTACGGGCACACCGATCTGCGTCTGCCCCAGTTGCGTTTGGATTCCGTCGGATAGCATCTACTGCACCATCACGAGCTGCTACGACGGCTCCCCAAGCATCGGTAACGTCCGCGGGCGGGTTGGGCCCCAGAAAACCCATCCACGTTTGATCAGCAAACACAGCCTCCGGTTCACCACCAACTCGGCCCCATAAATCGACCATTAACACTTGATTTTCAGCAATCGGAGAGGACCCTTCCGCCAGCGGTTCATAGTGTGGCTTTGCTGCGTTGCTCCCGACAGCCACAATCGTGTCCACCTCTACAAGACCTTGCCCCGTGAGCCACAGTCGAATCCACTCTGCTAAGTCATGCTCCGTCAGAATGGTAGGCGTTTGGGCCAGGTCGTAAGCTTTTGCCGTATGAGGGTCCGCGTGCGGCGTCAGGCCTACACATCCGAACGCCAACTCAAAAGCAGTGCGAGCGGTCCGGGCCAAGATCTCCGCTGCTTCCACGTGAAGACTGTATCCTCGATCACCCCATTGCGCGGCCGTATTTGAGATCAAATCGACTGAGCTGACCACCTTCGGTCCGAGCGATTCTACAAGCTCGACGACACCGGCGGGTACGTTATCGACGTATGGAATGGAATCAATCGGACTGACTTCCATTGCCACAACTTCCATATCGTCGAGCAACGCCCGAAGGTTGTCCTCCAGGTCTTTCCAGCTTACGTAGCTTCTCAGTTCATACGGCCAACCATCCCACCCAGGGATTTCGATCCGTTGAACCAGCGCGACAGGTTCAATCCCTGGTTTGACAAGCACAAAATATCGTCGCTTCTGTCCCTCTGGCAGGCCGATCAAGTCAGCCGCAATCTGATTCCGCGCTCGAAAATCGTAGAGTAACCATCCGTCGATACCGTGGCTTCGCATCTCGCGCGTTGCCGTATCAATGAATGTGGGATCAAGATTCGGCATACATAGCCTTCATTTCTCTCATACGGTTCACCTTGATCATCTCAAAATGATCAGACAAGCACATCGCGCAGTGTGGTCAGGTGCGATGCAACGTTCCGGCCGAGTTCGGCCGAATTGTAGCCACCCTCCAGAAACGAAACCACGCGGCCGTTCGCAGTCGCACGAGTCTTTTCAACGACCGCACGAGTTAAGATTGCAAAATCATCTTGTTCAAGCGTGAAGCCTCCCAACGGATCCTCAATCCCTGCGTCAAAGCCTGCTGAGATTAACACAAAGTCCGGTTCAAAGCCGTTAAGTACATGGTCCAACCCTTCGAGAAACGCCCCAACGTACTGACTTGATGGAAGACCGGGAGCCATGGGCAAATTTCGCGTGAAGCCTTCACCAGAACCGCGGCCTGTTTCAGTTACGGCTCCTGTCCCTGGGTACAACGGTGATTGATGCATGGAAAAGAAGAATACAGACGGGTCTTCGTAGAAGATGTCTTGCGTACCATTTCCGTGATGTACGTCCCAATCAGCAATAAGCACTCGAGAGACACTAGGGTTGGCGAGGGCTCGTCGTGCTGCCAGGGCCACATTATTGAACAGGCAAAACCCCATAGCGCGATCTTGAGTAGCATGGTGACCTGGAGGTCGTATGGGGCAAAACCCCCCCAATTGACGACCAGATAAAACATCCCGTACGGCTGCAAATCCGCAACCGACGGCCGCAAGCGCCGCATTCCAGCTACCGGGCGAGACCACCGTGTCGTCATCCACTTTGATTATCTGACCAGTCTCAAGTGCCTGCTCACATGCGCTTCGAACACGCCCAATGTGATTACGGGTGTGTACCATCTCTAGATCCGGCTCGAGAGCTGGTTCTGCCAGGATGGGTAAAACATCCTCGTGGAGATCGGGCAGGGTCCGTTCAAGTGCACCCATGACAGCACGAAGCCGCCCTTGGTGTTCGGGGTGATTCCAGCCGGTGTCGTGGCGACTACAGTCTGGATGTTGGTAGAGGCCGAGAGTTGGCACCGTTTGCCGTCTTTAGCGGGGTTTCATGAGGCGAACCAGTGCTCACCGTGAGATGGCTAAATTGTTTAGCCTCATACAGACTAGCTTGGGCTCACCACGGGGCAAACTGCATTCGTTTTTCAACACCTCCTCGAACTCTTGGTGCGAAACCGATCAGAAACGACCGCGAGCGCGCTCTTTCGATGGTAACACTTCGAGACAAGTCGTCCACCACCCGCTACGGATTGTCTCGATAAACTCGTCTGGCAGGCACTCATCGCGCATCTCGTCCACCAGACGCTCATGATCGTACGCCACCGGAACGAACTCAACACTCGTAAGGGGCCGGTTCATCGGGTCACTGCTCGGTAGCACATCGACCACAGCATACCAGACTTCCGGCCGACCATCGTTTGCGGGACGACCCAGAACACCGACGTTAGCGAATAGGCGGCCATTGGGGAGTCGACGTTTCCAATGGATGCCCGTATGGGTTCCTAGAATAACATCTGCTTCGTATGCATCAGCAAGATGGGCGAGGAATTGAGTAGAAGTGGTTGATTCCCAAAGAAATTCGTTCATCCGCCGCGGGCTACCGTGACACAAGAGTACGCGCACACCGCCAACTTCAAGCCTAAGAGATTCGGGAAGTGTCTCCATCCATCGACGCCAGCGTTCGCTAGTGTTCTGGTATGTGTACTGGTATGAAAGCCGTGCGAAATGGTTGTCGCGAGGATCCGTATACCCACATTGACAATCATCGAGTCCGCGCGCGATCGAATCATCATAATTCCCGCGTATTGCCTGTACATTTGCGTCGACAAGTAACGGAAACACTTTGTCAGGATTGGGCCCAAATGCACCAAAATCACCCAAGCAGTAAAGATCACGGACCCCGCGTGTCTGTGCATCTTCGATGGCTGCAGCAAGCGCAAGATGATTGCTATAGACTCCCCCAAACACCGCAATCCGATGCGAATCAGCTGACATCCTGCCCTATACCCCCATAATTGGAACAAATGGCCCCATGAAGCCAACAGGTGTAACACGCGGGCTTGTCTAGCTGAAATGGTGTCGTGGCCTCTTCAAGAGTGGAACCGAGGCGAGCGTCCGGGTCATCGATCAAAATCGGACACACATAGACGCCACGGCTTGTAACAACTCGGCTTGACGCACAGATGAGTTGGTTCGATTCATACCCCTCCATCATCTCACTATTCACGCGTTCACTTGTTGTGTAGCCTCGCTCACGCAGGACCTCCCTGCCAATGCGAAGTGAAGGCAGAATCTTGAGCCTAGGATTTTGATAACCAAGCCCCTGGAGGCGTGACACAAACGCCTGGCGAACTTCCTCATCCTTTTCGGGCGCCCATACCTGGGTCGCAGTCACAATCGGAAGAAACCCACGATCGAGCAGCTTACGGATCCCCTCCATCGCCCGATTGAATGTGCCCTCTCCACGGATGGGATCATTCGTCTCGGGAGAAGGTCCGTCGATCGAAACCCGGATCTCAAGGGAATACGGTGAGGCGTGGGCTGTGTCGGAAATCGGGTCGAGCATACGGTTAGGGAGGAGCGTTCCGTTTGTCAGGACAGAGGCAGGACCAAGTTTGAGCGTCATCTCCAACATGCGGGGAAGATCGACGTGCATGAAAGGTTCGCCACCGGTGAAATAGTATTCTTTTACCCCCCAAGAACTCGATTTTTCTAGCCACGCCTCAACTTCGATCAGTGGAAGAAAATCAAACGCATGGTTATCTGGCGAACAACTGATAAAACAGTGTGTGCAACGAAGATTGCAGATCGTCCCTGTGACCTGAAACCATAGGGTGTCGAGATGGTCAAGGCTGACATACGGACTGTCACCAGTCACAGAGTTGGGACGAGTTAGTGTTGACTTGCTGACACTTTGCCGGTCAGCCAAACAACGTCTCACCTGTTGCAAGTCGAGATTCCACATCATGTTCCGAAGCTTCGATAAGCTCCAGCAAGGGCTTCGGATCAGGATGTGGGATCGGATCAAAGGAGAACACCCGGAGCACACGGGCTGAATGATAGAGCGATCTCCCTAGCCGTGGGATATCGATCAATCCTCGCTCTCCCAATGTTGTGAGCCGCCGTACAACAGCACCCCTACGTACCAGGAGAAGGTTGAGGTCAAGCATGTCCGGATCACTTGGGTAATCAAGCATCAGCGATTCGCTTGGGACCCCCCACTCCTCCGCCATCCGTTTTTCGAGCATCACCATCAAGTCTGCTCTAGTGGATGGCCAAGAGGACACGCGATCCGGGAGTTGATCTCCAGTAAGTTCCAGAACACGCTTGGGCAGCTGACGATGGTTAAGCGCGTTGAGCAACCGCATAGTGTGGGTAAACGATGGATCTCGATCGGAACTCCTGTCATCTGGCATACGATCGATTTTGTTTGCGATCAATCCCAAGAGTTCTTCATCAGTTGGTCCGGCTAACTCCTCACGACGGAGAAGACCATTAGCGAGTGAGGTTTCAATTAACCGCACAAAAACGACTGTGGCTGCGCGCACCGCGTGGTGCCAATAAACGTTTCGAAACATCTGATACTTCGAAAACAAGAGCGTCTCAAGCGCACTAATGCCCTTCTCGGTCACGGCGAGTTCCAGTGGACCATCGTCTTCTTCACGGGCTAGCGTCAGTGCTTGAAGTAATCGATCCACATCTATTGCACCGTAGGGAACCCCACAGAAGAGTGCGTCACGCCGAAGATAATCAATCTTGTCGAGATCAAGAGATCCTGCTATCAGCCCCTGGAGTGGATGTGTAGACTCACCACAAATCAGCTTTCCAATCCGTTGCACGACATCCGGTCCATGATTGGCTAAAACGCCTTTGATGGGACCGGCCTCCAGAAACTGGGTGGCAATCTCTTCGTGATGTCCTAGCATGGACTCAGGTCGAAGTTCCTCCATTGCATGCGAGAAAGCGTAATGGCCAACGTCGTGCAAAAGGGCAGCCAAATGCACAACGGGGATATCCGCTCGGTCTTCATCCGAAAGAGCGTCGAGGTGGCCTTCGCGCTCTAAGTGGGTAATAGCGGTGGAGACAAGGTGATACACGCCCACAGCATGCAAAAACCTACTATGAACACCCCCCGGATATACGAGGTGCGTCACGCCGAGTTGTTTGACTCGCCTTAACCTTTGAAACTCTGGCGTATCAACAACTTTCGCCGCTTCGGCACCAAGACGGATGTTCCCCCAAACCGGGTCTCGAATCGTACGTGGTCTCATCATGAGGCTAATAAGATGGGCCAAAACCACGTCTGTGAGCAATCAACGCTTGACACCTGAGTGTGTCTTCGCGGAGAGTACATGTTAATTAGTGGGGAGCGAACAACGACTGGAGGCATCGTGGAGATCACACGCAACCGAATGATCCACCTCGGCTACGCCAAGTACTGGCGATCCGATCAAATCGTAGGCTTGCTCCCGATCGAAGATGACCGCGGTCCAGGAAGACGAACCGAGGTTTACGTATCGAACAATCCGGAACCTATCGTCGCATCCAGGTCTGAAGGGTCCATTCTCCGTGCCATGGCATCGATGCCAGATGAAGCAGTCGCGGCGGAAGTAGGATCAATCGCTGAGGATCTGGTCGAAGCGCTCGGGGCTGTTTCACCGGTACTTAAGCGCATGCTAAAGAGTGAGGAAGAGTTCGATGTGGAGTACTGGCTTCGGCGACTTCGAAGCGTTTTCGAGACGGGAGACGATGGGCGAGGCAGCCAAGAGGACCTGTTTTCGTAAAACACTTCCCTGAATCTGCCACCGCAATGTCACCCTTTGGGGGCTATACAATGGGTGTGGGCAGACGGAACAAGTCAGAGTCAACATGGCATTGTTTTGCGTGAGTAGAAAATCAACGCGCGGAGCAAGGAGAGCGATATTAATCGTAACTCTGACTCTTCCAGGATGTTTGAACGGTCAAGCCACTCCCTCAGAGACCATTACAGCTTCGGATGCTTCTGCTCCCTACGCTTGGAACGCTGAACCAGCCCTTTCTTTGATCCGTCGTGCGATAGTCGCTCGGCGTCATGCCTATGCGGACAGCTCGCTTCAAAGTTTCCGGGCGGACGTACAAGGCCATGTTTACTTCATCGGTGATCTGCAGGGTGAACGTGAAGTTATTCGTGCTGATCAAGTCGCTCTAAACGTCCACTGGCAGGCCCCCGACCGTGCTCTCCAAACCATTGTAGGGCGACGTCATGAGGTTCGTCTCCCAACCACGATCCGGTATCACGTCGACCATCTGAGTTTGGTCTTAGACAACTTCGGAGACCGTATTCGACTCGGTGACGGTGACGAGGTACAGAACGTTCTCCATCCGGCCGCACCTGCGGCCGTCAGTTTCTATGAGTTCAGACTCGCCGACTCACTAACGATTCGAATTCGGGATCGGGTTGTACAGCTATTTGAACTTAAAGTTCGTCCTGCCAACTCAGATGATCCGGGGATCGTGGGGTCTCTCTTTATCGACGAAGAAACCGGGGCTATTGCAAGGATGGGCTTCACCTTTACTCGAGCTGCATACCGGGATCCAGAACTGGTCCAAATAGTGCTCGACCTTCGCTCTGCCCTCTGGGACGGATACTGGCTCCCGGTCGAACAGGATGTCGAAATCACGCGGTCACTTTCTTGGTTCGATTTTCCTGTCGAGACAGTCATCCGCACGAGGCTAGAGGTGCTTGAGTATCACCTTAACGATAGACCAGAACTGGTGCTGGCCTCGGGGCAACAGATCGTTTCTTACCCGAAGGACGCACTTGAGAGCTTCAATGATTGGTCGCACTCTCTTTACGAAGGTCCAATCCGCGAGGGAGAGTACTCAGATTCCCAGCTCGCCCAAGCAATAGACAACGCGCAATCACTGATTCGACAGGACAGATTGACCGGAGGTGGTCGACTCCAGTTATCGTTGCCGAACGCGTCGGCTGGTGTGCGTATTAGGCGAGCGGAGGGGCTTCTGCTCGGAGCGGGGGGCACTTATCAAATTAACGATCAAGCCCAAGTAGCGTTTTGGGGCGGATATCCAACCAGCCTAGAAAAGTTCGAAGCATCGATGGTTTTTCGACGAAAGGTTGGCCGTTGGACCACAGGTATTGAGGCTAAGATCCACTCGCTCGAAGATGTTGGTTCCACCTCCGCGTCTGGTGTAATCCAAACACTGGCACTGGCCATGGCCGGCGAGGACTACCAAGACCCTTTCTTCCAAGATGGTGGACGGATTTCACTAGAAGGTGAACTTGCGCAGGCAAGGATAGAGCTGGGAGGGTCAATTTTTCAGGAGAGAGCTGCCGACCTCCTCCTACATACTACACCCCTCGGTAGTAACCCTCTTCGTGCGGTTCGGCCCATAGAAGAAGGGACGCTAGCGATGCTCGACGGAACTTTGGACCTGCCACTTGGTGAAGGGATTGGAGCTTGGTGGAGAGCAAGCCTGTTAGCAGAGGCTGCCACAAGTTTGATCGGAAGCTTTGGATTCAGTCGGGCAGTGATCACGGTAGAGGCAAACAAGGACGACATGGGCACTGCATGGGCTTGGTCGAGCAAGGTGAAGTTCGGTATCTCAGGTGGCACCCTGCCGGCTCAAAGACTGTTTGCAATTGGTGGCCGGGGCACGGTGCCTGGATATGCCTTCCGCGATTGGGGAGGCGATCAATTTGCCTTGTGGCACGCAGAAATTTCTCGGACCCTCTTTTCACCTTGGGTCCGTCTTCGCGTCCAGGCGGCCGCTGGTCGCACACGAATCACGAGCGTGGGGATGGCGGCCGCTGATCACTTTGGGATAACCGAGACTTCAGGTGTTCGGGGATCGGCCGGATTTGGTCTTGGGATCTTCTATGACCTCGTGCATTTGGATCTAGTCCGAGGTTTGTCACGACGTGACGGCGGCGAGTGGGTCTTCTTTGTCTCTCTCAACCCTACTATCTGGGGAATTCTCTAGTCGATCTATGCTATACCGGCGTTCCGGCACCGAGACATTCGAAGGCTTGTTTTGAGGACTAGCTGATGTCAGGATGTCAGAGTTGATAATCATTATTAAATACCACGCTTCCGCCTCGGGTCGCGTGGAAAAAATGATTTAAGGTCTCTCACTTGAGGTTTACCCATGAGTGGTGTCGAGACTCCGGTCGCATCGACCACTTCCGGCCATTCTCGCAGAACATTCATTAAGGGGGTTGTAGCAACGGGCGCTGCAGTTTCCTCTTCGAATTACCTGTTTCGAGCTTCCGAAGGGCTATCGGCAAGCGAACGGGTACGATCCACACTCCCACAGTTAGTCACGCTCTCTGTCAACGGGCAGTCACGCTCTGTCGACATCCTGCCGCAAGAGACCTTGGCTATGACCTTGCGCTACAAGCTGGGGCTCACGGGGACGAAGCTTGGTTGCGACAGAGCTGAATGTGGCGCTTGTACCGTTATAATCGATGGCGTAACACACTACTCGTGTTCTGTCCTGACGAAGACGGTTAGAGATCGTGCGATCACGACGATCGAGGGATTAGAGAGTCCGGACGGAACGCTTCACCCGGTACAACAAGCAGTCGTGGATGAAGGTGGTTTCCAGTGTGCATTCTGCGCTCCTGGTTTCATTATGAGCATGGTCGCGCTCACAAATGATCACTCAAACCCAACCCGCGAAGAGGCTGCACAAGCCCTTTCAGGTAATCTTTGTCGCTGCGGGGACTATAACAAAATCCTAAACTCCGCTATGCGGGCCGCCGAGTACGCTCGGCGCACGGTCTGAGGGGAGGACGATCATGGCGTTAATCGGTCAAGACATCTCACCCCCGGATCTTGTCGCTAAGGTCACGGGACGAGCCAAATATGCAGAGGATTTCCGTGCTGAAGGGATGGTTTTCGCGAAGCTCCTCTTGAGCCCTATGCCCCATGCACGCGTTCGAAAGATCGACGTAAGCCGTGCGCTCGCAATGGAGGGGGTATTAGGGATCCTGCGCGCAGACGAAGTGCCACAGGCGGACGCTCCCGGAGAATCTGCTCTTACGGATGAACCCAAATACGTGGGCGAACCAATACTTGCAGTGGCAGCTATAACTGAGACAATCGCCGCCGATGCGATCGAAGCGATTGATATCGACCTCGAACCGCTCCCGTTCACAATTGACCCGCTGGCCAGTCTTGCCCCGGGCGGCCCTAACGCCCGACTTGAGGGGAACACTCTCACGTTCGGTGAGCGCGGACGTGAGCTCAAGTCAGTCAAATGGACGTCGTCCGATTTCGAGTCACTTTCGGAGGGTCGGCTTCCTATGGGAGAACCCACCGACGAGTGGAGCCATGGTGATCTCGACAGTGCGTTCGACGATGCGGATCACGTTGTCGAGGACACGATTATTCACCAGTCACTCACCCACCATCCCATGGAACCTCGTAGCTCTATGGCCTATTGGGATAATGGGAAATGTTACTTGTACGCCTCTACACAGAGTACCCAGCGGGCCCATGCGGGGACGGCTAACCAACTCGACCTAGACCCCAGCGATTTAGTGTTCGTGGGCCAGTACTGCGGTGGCGGATTTGGTTCCAAGATTGCCGGATCTCCGATCAATTCGATCACGGCGCTTCTAGCTAAGAAAATTCAGCGACCCGTCATGCTGCGGATCACACGGTATGAGGAAAATTATATTGGCCGTGGTCGACCAGGATTCCAATCATGGGTCCGTATGGGCTTCCGAAAAGACGGTAAGATCACCGCAATCGATCTATACATCATCCAAGATCATGGTCCATATGGGCGATCGGGTGACTATAACACCGCTGGCGCGATTACCGACCTCATGTATCAACCTGACGCGATGCGGTTCCGCGGGATCACGATTTATACAAACACGCCACCACGAGCCGCAATGCGCGGCCCTGGCGGGGCTCAGATCGTCGCCATGCTCGAACCGCTTGTGGACAAGGCCGCACGGGAACTAGGAATCGATCGCTTGGCAATCCGACGTATGAACGTCCCTGACAGTGACTCTCGTTTCGGTCCAAACCGGGGGCAGCTAACAGGTGCTTTCGTCCGTGAGGCGATTGATGCTGGCGCCGACAAATTCGGCTGGGCTGAAAAGAGTCAGTTGAGTGGTCAGCGGAATGGAACCAAAGTTACAGGTGTGGGCATTGGGGTCAGCCCATACGTAGGAGGATCGTCGGGCTTCGATGGATTACTTGTAATACGTCCCGATGGGAAACTCTATATTCACCATGGTATTGGGAACCTCGGGACTCACTCGATGGCCGATTGTGGTCGAGCAGCCGCGGATGTGCTGGGATTAGAATGGGAAGATTGCCAAGTGATTTGGGGTGACACTTCCCAGAATCTACCGTACAGCTCTGTACAAGCAGGTAGCCAGACGGCACATGCACATACTCGAGCCAACCACGCAGCAGGGCTCGATCTCAAGCAAAAACTTCAGGAGATTGCAGCAGCCACCCTGGGTGGGTCGGCTAACTCATACCGTACCAGTCGTGGACGAGTTTCCGGTCCTGGAGGTTCGATCAGTTTCGCCCAGGCAGCCCAACGCGCAATTGAGCTGGGTGGCAAGTACTCTGGTGAAGTGCTTCCAGACGATATCAATCAAGTGACCACGGCATCAGCGACTGCGCTTTCAGGACAAGGCGTGATGGGCGTCGCAAAGGACAATTTTTCCCATGACGGGTCGACTTATTCCTGGGTCATCGGATTTGCAGTCGTCGAATTAGATGTGGAGACAGGCGACGTACAGATTGTCGATTACACTGGATCCGCAGATTGTGGTGTGGTTCTCCACCCACGGAGTCTTGGAGCTCAGATACACGGAGGGAGCGTGCAAGGTTTTGGGCAAGCCCGAAGCCAGAAGTGGGTACTCGACCCAAAATGGGGAGTGCCTTTTTCTCACCGTCTTTACACGGCGAGACCACCGGGTATCCTCGATGTTCCACTGAAGATGGAGTGGGCTGCTGCCGGTGTGCCTGACCCAGAAAACCCAGTGGGTATCAAGGGTATCGGAGAACCGCCGGTTGGCGCTGGATCTGCTGCAGTCACATCCGCAATCGCGGATGCGCTCGGCGGAAAGTGCTTATGTCGCACACCTTTGACTACAGACGTGATCCTTGCCGAGCTACAGGGGCGACAACCGCCTCACCAGCTCACCGAAATCCACATTTAGAGGGGGCAGAACGATGGCAGTGATTCGAGATATGATTCCTTCGTTCCAACTCTTCCAACCGACAAGCGTTGACGAAGCAATCGATGTACTTGACCGCCGCGATAACACATGGGTCCTCGCGGGTGGCCTTGATAGCATTGACTGGTTTAAGGATCGCATCAAGCGACCCGACGCCGTGGTTGAACTGACGGGCATCGCGGAACTCAAAGGGATTCATATGAGTGGCGATGCTCTGTGGATTGGGGCTGCGACAACGCTTCATGAGGTGGCGACCAACGAGAACGTGCGCACAAAATTCGGACTGTTGGCACAGGCCGCTGAAGATGTGGCGACACCTCAGATCCGCAACCAAGGAACGCTAGGCGGAAACCTAATCCAGGACACACGTTGTTGGTATTATCGCGGCGGGTGGCCATGCTACCGGGCAGGTGGCAACATCTGTTATGCGGGCACACCAAGGTCGATGAACCGTGAGCACTGTGTGACTGGATCAAGCCGATGCGTAGCCGTGAACGGCTCAGATACAGCAACAGCGCTTATTGCGCTCGGGGCCCAGATGGTGGTCCGCAGTTCGAGCGGTGAGCGAACCTATGACGCCGAAGAGTTCTTCATCGGTCCTGCCATCGATATCGAGCGGATGACCGTGCTTGAGCCAGGTGACATCCTCACGCATGTCCGAATTCCGGGAGACTGGGGCGGCGCCCGATTCTACTGGGAAAAAGCAAGGGACAGAAAGTCGTGGGACTGGGCACTCGTTAGCGTCGCCGCATCAATATTTGAATCAGATGGCGTTATTCAGCGAGCGCGAATCTCAGTTAACGGAGTAGCCCCCTATCCGTTGCGCCTCACTGAGGTTGAAGACTTAATCCAAGGTATGCCTGCTGATGATGACACTGGCATAGCAGCGGGCGAACTTGCTACGCGTGGTTTCCGGCCGCTTCGACACAATGATTTCAAGGTCCCCCTGACTCGAAGCCTCGTCCGTCGTGCTGTACGCGGAGATGCTGTATGAGGTGTGAGAATCATCTTGACCGACAGGCGGAGGAGAGTCGCTAAATGGATTTTCTAAGGAGAACCGCCAATCCGTGGAGTCAAGACATATTGATCGGCGTTGCCTGGGATCTGCTCTGGGCCGCGTTGTTCGCCGGGATACTTTTTGTCGTCGTGCATGCACTATACGTGGCTGTGATGGCTCCCGTACCAGAAAAGACCGACCGGCCAATCGCGAACGTGCCAGAAAAGATCGAACGACATTCCGGCGCATCCCGGTCGTTCCACTGGCTCATGGCACTTTCGATGCTTGTACTTCTGGTTACGGCGTTTTTCCCGCTCGTTGGCATTCAATTTGCCTGGGTTACGATTCACTGGGTCGCCGGCTTGGTCCTTACCCTGCTTATCATCTATCACATATGGGATACTACGGTCAGGAAGGACTGGCGGACGATATGGATCGGCAAGAAAGAAATCCGTCAAGCAATCCAGTCGGCAGGACAGTTCCTAAGACGCAAACCAGCCAAAGAGGGGCGCACAGGCAAGTACCCACTAGACCAGCGCGCATACCATAACGCAACAACCCTTGTATCCGTCGGTGCGATTATCACAGGTCTTCTGATGACGTTCCGCATCGACACGTGGTTTTGGACAAGCAATCCTTATTTTCTCTCGGATACGACATGGGGACTGGTCTTCATCCTCCACGGTCTTTGTGGCGTAGCGCTAATCACACTCGTGATTGCACACGTGTATTTTGCGATCCGACCGGAGAAGCGATGGATGACGCGCTCTATGATCAAGGGCTGGATTACGCGTGAGGAATACCTCGAACACTACGACCCTGAGCAGTGGAAAATCGGGGATGGTGAACCAGCGCATTCGGAGAGCCACGGACTTGAGGAAATGTCAGATGTGCCTCCGAGTGACCCCGGAGCGGTTGCCCCAGCTTGACGACCGCTGACCTCAAGGATCACATCGAAACAATCGAAAGGTCCTACGAGTTCTTTCTATCCTACGCGGCGCTAGGGGCCACAGATGACGCAGCTGCCAAAATGGGTGGGCAGCTTCGTGAGTTCCTCTCTCGGATGGAGAATGCGCTCAGTGCTCTCGAAACAGACCTGGGATCGCTTTTAGACACTGGGTATGAACCCGTTAGCGCATACCAAGATATGATCGAAATCACATCGCAGGATGCGGCCAAGGCGGGAGCAAAAGTCAGACTGGTCTCAGCTCAGTCCACAATATCGTCTCAGCTCATCGATAACCTTAACGCCTCGACTCACCTTCGAGCTGTTCTCACCGATCTATTTTTACTCGACGATGTCGTGTAATGGTGTATTCACGCGCTAGAGCGCCACGCCGCTAACACTTGGGCTTCTAATTCGGCAGGCAGTCCAGCCTGTGGTTCAGCTCGTCGTTCCTCTGATAGCGTATTCCACCATGCGAGTGTATCTCGGGCCGTGTCACTGAGAGGTCGAAACGTGAGCCCATGCTGTATCGCGGCACTCACCGATACTTGGAGCAGCCCAATCTCTTGCCCTTCCGCCGGTCGCCAATTCGTCATATGGGACCAGGGCCTAATCCCGTGCTCACTCATAAATTTGGTCGAGACCCACGTGAACGTTGCATCCGAGTCGAGAGCGATTCGAACCCCCTCAAGCATCTCACCGAACGTTGCAGGCTGAGCTGGGCCAGTGGCATTGTAGGTTCCTCCATGCCCTGGCTCCTCGACAAGCCGAATCATCCACTCGGACAGATCGCGGGCATCGATGTTCTGAACCGGATCACTCGGCGAGTTCGGGGCGAGCACTTCACCACCTTGGTCGATACGGATTGGCCAATATGTCCAGCGGTCCGTGTTATCACCTGGTCCGACAATGAGGCCGGGCCGGACGATAATCGCGTCCTCGCCAAAGGCTTCCTGGGCTGCCTGCTCACAAAGAGCCTTCCGCCCACCGTAAGTCGCGCCAGTATCATCCTCAGTCGTAGGGTCTTCTAGTTGAGCTAGAGGGGCGTTCTCGGTCATTCCAACTTCACTGTAGGTCGCGTATGCAGAGATTGACGACACGTAGAGATAGCGATCAGCACGGTTTGCAAGTAACCCCGCAGATTCTCGGACCCACCGTGGAATTGACGCCGAGTTGTCGATCACAGCATCCCACTCACCATTTTCAAGCGCAGTGAGGTCATTATTTCGGTCGCCTACTAAATGTTCGACGCGATCAAAATAATCGTGGTAGAAGGGTGGCCTTGTTCGACCACGCGTGAAAATCGAAACCTCGTGACCTCGGTCCAGTGCATACTTGACTTGGTGGGGACCAATAAACCGGGTCCCCCCTAGTATCAGGATCCGTTTTGACTCTGACGAATAACCACTGGGTTTGCCCCCACCATCCACTGGGCCGCACGCAATCGGGCCTAGGGAACCAAGTATTCCGAAAGCTCCACTGGCTTTTGCAGAGGTTTTTACAAAGTGGCGGCGTGTTTGACCCATGAATCACTTCCTCTCTCGTGTGTATCTCAGAGGTGGCGAATGGTTTGTTAACTTTCCTTCCCAAATTTGCAATCGTGCCAGTTTTGACCAATACCAAGGTCCACCCTTAAAGGGATGTCCAGTTCGATTGCACCCTCCATTTCTTCACGGAGGATTGCCCCAACCTCTTCGACATCACTCTCCGGAACTTCAATCAAAAGCTCATCGTGTACTTGCAGAAGCATCCGTGCAGTCAACGGTTGGAGACGGTTGTGGAGACGTATCATGGAAATTTTTATGAGATCGGCTGCGGTACCCTGAATCGGCGAATTGGCTGCGGTTCGTTCTCCGTAACCTCGGATTCCGGGATTTTTCGAGCGGATTTCGGGAATATAGCGACGGCGACCAAACAACGTCTCAACATATCCCTCACGGCGCGCCATGTCTTTCATCTCATCAAGGTAGGACGCTACACCGGCGAACTGTTCAAAATACCCCTCAATGAATGTCGTGGCTTCCTCATATGAAATGCCCAATTGCTGTGCGAGTGCAAATGGACCCTGTCCGTATATGGTCGCAAAGTTGATCGTCTTCGCCTGTTCACGCATACCCGCTGTCACATCACTCGATGCAACAGTGAAGATTCCAGCAGCTGTCTCACGATGGATATCCCGATCAGATCGAAACGCTTCGATAAAGGCAGCGTCTCCAGACAAATGGGCCATCACTCGTAACTCCACCTGGGAGTAATCTGCACCCACAAACAGATGGCCTTTTTTCGCAATAAAACCCTTCCGGAGTTCACGTCCTAATGCTCGACGTATCGGTATATTCTGTAGGTTTGGGTCAGAGGAAGATAAACGTCCCGTGGCTGCCACTGTCTGGTTAAACCGTGTGTGGACTCGGTCCTTATCATCGACGAGTGTCGGCAGAACACTCACATAGGTTCCGTCTAGTTTGTCGAGTTCTCGGTGCTCAAGTATGAGGCGTGGCACTTCGTGACCCATATCTGCTAACTGCGCAAGTACGGCCTCATCTGTCGACGGACCCGTTTTCGTCTTTTTGAGAACAGGCAATTCTAATTTCGTGAACAAGAGTTCTCTGAGTTGAGGAACTGAACGCAAGTTAACTTCTGTGCCAGCTAGTTTTGCAATTTCTTCACGTACAAGATGAAGGTCCCGATGCAAGCGTTCGCGTAACTCCGAAAAAAACTGGCAATCAATGGTCACCCCTTCTTGTTCCATTGCCGCAAGTACCGGGATCAAAGGCATCTCAATCTCGTGGAATAGTCTACTTACTCCTACACGTTCGAGATCTTTACGATCGACATCGGCGAGTTCATGAAGAACGGCTGCTCGCGGACCAACCCAGGTCATAAATTCTGCAGAATCCACCTCTTCAAGCCCAATTCGATTTCTACCAGAACCTGTAATCTCTTCTCGATTTACGAGTTGAGTATTGAGTCGATCTGGGGCGAGGGTAGCCATTGAGCGATCGCGACGAGCCGGATCGAGGCAATAGGACGCCACTTGCGTATCAAATGCCGTATCGGAGTCGATTCCACCAAGCGTCACTCCATTTCGACTCAGTAGCTGCATAGTGTATTTGAGATCATGTCCGACTTTGGGGCCGTTCGACTCAAGAAGTGTTTTGAGAGGAGCCATCATCGGATCCGATAGGGCTGGAAGGTTCTTCGACTTAGGTGGATCTAATGCAAGAGTAGGATTGCCATCTGAGTCCCTCATAACCTTCGGCGGCTCATGCCCTAACGGCACATAGACTGCACGTGAAGCAGAGTCACTAAGCGCTAGACCAATGAGTTTCGCTGATAGTGGATCTTCGCTACTTCCAACCGCGACCGCCGCTAGGCACTCGGCTCTTTCGAAGCTCGCGATGACATTTTCCACTTCGGACACACTCTCAACCAATTCAAGATCCGGCGCAAAGTGGTCCAACGGTTCACCGTGTTTCTCAAGTTCGCGTAAGAGGTTATGAAACTCTAATTCACGAAATATTGAGCCCGCCTTATCATGATCCACAGGCATGGTTTTTAGACTGTCCGGATCAAGTTTTACCGGAGCATCGGTGCGGATGGTGACCAATTCTTTTGAAAGTCGTGCAGATTCTGCATGCTCGCGTAACGCGTTTCTTGCACGGGTTGCCTTGACCTCTTCTGCCCGGTCGAGGAGTGATTCCAGGTTACCAAATTCTCGCAGTAGCTCTGGGGCCGTCTTCTTACCAATGCCAGGGACCCCAGGGACGTTATCGGACGCATCTCCAAGCAAGGCCAAAAAATCCGTAACCTGTCCAGGTGCTACTCCCAACCGCTTGTCTGCATTCTCTTCTGTTACCCATTCCTGGCTCACTCCCGCAGGACCACCCCGGCCCGGATTGAGAAGCATCGTGTTTTTATCAATCAACTGGTGGAAATCTTTGTCGCCAGAGACGATTACGGTTTTGAATCCTTCCGCAGTCGCTTGTTTAGCTAACGATCCGATCACATCGTCCGCTTCCCACCCTTCTGCTTCGATCACCGGTACGCAAAACGCTGCAAAGATGTCACGACAACGCGGAAGGGATGCACGGAGTTCATCCGGCATTTTTTCGCGGGTTGCCTTGTAGTCAGGGTAAACCTCTGTCCGGAAACTGTCTCCCGCATCGAAAACAACACCAAGGTACTCTGGCTCATAATCCTCAATGAGCCGAAACAGAAACCGGGCTATACCATAGGGTGCTGATGTGTTTTCACCACCTGAGGTAGTGAGTGGTCTGTTCACCATGGCAAAAAACGCTCGGTAAATGAGCGCGTACCCATCTAGGAGAAAGAGCGAGGATTCGTGTGTGCGGGCTGATGGTGTCATGCATTACAAGTACGAGGAGAAGGGGGCTCAGACCAGCGGAAGAGTCAGAGTAAAAAACGCCCCGCCAGAAAGACGGGGCGTTTTACCTCTTCTAAACTCGCTAGAGGTGCGGTTAGGCCGGGCGCGTCACCCGTGTGGCGTGAAGGCCCTTATCACCTTGAGTGAATTCATAATCCACGTCCATCCCCTCAACGAGCGTCTTGTACCCGTCCATCTCAATAGACGAATAGTGCACGAAAACATCGTCTCCATCTGGGGTTTCAATAAAACCGTACCCCTTCGAATCATTGAACCACTTCACCTTACCCGATTGCATCCTGCGGACCTCCCAACGCGGTTGTGACAAGTGGATCTAGCGAGAATTTTGTGCGTTTTATGCATCCTTTTTAGCCCCGCTAGAAAGTGAGACGCCCCTATGCTACTGGCCATATTCGGACCCGTCAACAGAGGATCAAATACTGGTCATATTTATCAACACAAAGACGTATTTTAGGGTGTATTATTTTCCAAGTCGGGATAGAGAAAACGGTAAATTTCAGCCAATTCTGTAACCGCACGTACGTATTCACGGGTCTCTCGAAAGGGAATCCGTTCCACAAGCTGCTCTTCATCGAAAAACTCTGGGAATTGGCGCCAGCGTGTATAACGGTGCGGGCCAGCATTGTAGGAAATCATGCCAGCCGCAGGGAATCCGTCGAATTGTGCGAGCACATCTGCTAAGTATTGGGTACCCAGTAAAAGGTTTACTTGTGGCACCGTAAGCTGGCTACGTTGGTATTCGGGGAGTCCGGCCCGGGTGGAGACGTTTCGGGCAGTTTCCGGTAGCAACTGCATCAGGCCAATCGCATTAGCTATCGATCTAATCTCAGGATCAAACATAGATTCTCGACGCGCGAGCCCTGCGACGAAGTGCGGAGAGAGATTGCGAAGTTTCGCTGCTGCGGTTAATGCCTCGCGAAACGGAAGAGGGTAGATGGCCTTCAGCAAAGGGATGCTCCAGCGCACCCTCTTCGATTTCGCACGCCACCCCTCGCGAATTCCTTCCTGTGTCCAGCCTTTTTCATTAAGAGCGTGAGCAAAGGCAAGAATTTGTCCGTAGTCGGTAGGGCCACGTTGACGGGCTTCCCGGTATTCGAACTTCATTCGCGAAGTCCAGCCAACTTCGCGCAACCGGCCCATCCGGCCTAATGCTTCTTTGTACGTATTATCGAGCTTTGGAACAGAATCAGATTCCAACAACCGAAGTGCATCCCATCGATCCTTTGAAATCTTTCTTGATGCCAAGATTCCATAATAGTCAAGAGGATCTCGACGGAATGCTTGCGCATATGAGGCACGTGCCGCCGCCGTATCTCCTTGAGCTTCTTCAGTCTTGCCGCTCCAATAAATAGCACCCTGGTACCATCCACCGTCTGGGTACCTCCGACGGTACTCATCGAGGCGTGCCTTGGCATCGACATAACGGCCTTCGTGGTAGTCAAGGAGCGCCAGGCGTTCAAGCGACCTTGATCCATAGCTTGATCCCGAGAAACGTCGATACGCACGTTCGAATGCCGCCGATGCATCTATTGGCCGGTCTGCATCATGGTGTGCATCCGCAATCAAATAAGCCGCCAACGCGGCGGCATTACCACTACCTTGGGCTGCGTTCTCATATCCCTCATCCGCAGCAGTTGATTCACCAAGTTGGGTAAAAGCCCTAGCGGCAAGAAGCCAAAGCGAGGATCGAGTACTCGAGGAAATTTCCTTTTTGTCGATCCATGGATTCAAGATCTGAATCCCTCGACGTGGGTTACCCATCGCTGTGTAGGCGCCCGCCAGCAATCTAATAATTTCTGGCTTCGCTTCTTCTGGTGCCTCTTGTAGTGCGGCGGAAAGATATTCCGCGCCGCGCTTGTTCCACCCCACACCTACATCTGCCCGCCCAACGTCGCGAAGGGTACGCCACGACCCATCAAGTTTGATAAGTTCGGGGCCGGTATTACGGGTAAATTGGCCTGATGTGAGACCATCTCGAAACGCGGCAATTGCTCCAGCTATATCGCCTGTGGAACGCAAGTGTGGCCCGATATAGTCAGCCGCAAGGGCGTTCCATACGCCCGGACTGGCCCGACGGGCCGTCGCGATTCCACGTGTAGGATCTCCGAGGTCAAACGCAAGTTTGGCTACCGATGTTAGAACTGAATCTGCTACGACTGGGGTTTCACGAATAATAGAATCGGCGAGCACGAATGCTGTGATATTGTGAGCTTTCGCCAGTGCATCGAGTCGTGAGACCCGGATCCATCGCCCAAGATCCGGGTCATCCCGTTCTGCTAGGGCCAGCTGTGCAGCCGCTTCGTTCCAATGGTTTCCACGGCCAAGTGCAGTAGCAAAACCCACACGTGCTGAAAGTGGAGGGGTATTGATACTCTGGTTTATGTATGAGCGGTAGAATTGAATCGCCTGGGTAGTACTATCGAGACCCGCGTACGCACGTGCGAGGAGTAGTGTCGCTTCAGTTCGCGGTTCGCGGTCCGCAAAATGGCGGCCTGACAATGCACGACGAACTGATCTCCAAGCTCTTTGTTCTGAGTAAGCTTGGGCAATAACCAACACCGCCCCATCGTCTTCGACAGCGCCACTTGAAAGCTCTGAGATAAGTAGTGAAGCAGCGGAAACAGGCATCTGTGCTTCAAGCAGCGTGCGCGCACGTTCCACGGATGGGTTGGTTTGTGCGTTAGACGTACCTGTGGTCGCCAGTGAAAGCACGATTGCCAATAGGACTACTGGAAGGGTGTTCCAACCTCTTTGCTGGCTTGGTATACCTCCTACCTTTGCCGACACGCGACCTCCCGTAGCAACACACCTACACCCAATCGATCCCCAACGCGTTTTGACACCAACCTATGATGCTAAAGTGCCCGCTAGCGTTCTCGCTAGCGGGCACTTTAGTACATTTCAGCTTCTAGCTGAGCCTAATTAACGTCCCACCGCATCCGCGCCAATATCATACGACCCAACTCCGGCGCTCCTACGAAAGTCTGGTACGAGTTATTGAACACATTCTGCACATCCGCCTGGAACCAAAGGTCATCGAACCCAGGAATCCGAAATCCTCCGGACATATCCAAGACCCCGAAGCCATCGACTTTGCCTACATAGACTCCCGACTCCGCCCTGAACCCGTTCTGTACCCTAAACCGAAGGCCGCCGTGGTAGCCAGCGTCATCATCACGATACGTCATCGCCGCATTCATCTTTAAGGTCGGCGCATTCAACGGAATCATCTCGGGATCCTGTCCAGCACGAGTAGCTTCGAACTGGTTCTTATCGATAACCGAAACGTTCGTTACCACCGACATTTGATCGTTGACCGAGAATGTCGCTCCCGCCTCAGCGCCATAAACATCAATACTTCCGAGGTTCTCGTATACAAGGGCCATCGCGGATGTGCTACCGCCTACGCTTGTTGGGGTGACTGTACCGAGGGGAATCATCGCAAACTGCTGGGCGAGCTGTGCTGCCGTTGCCTGAGCCGTCGCAGCGTTCGGGAAAGCAACACCTACGAGGGGCATAAACGCCTGGGCTAGGTGTGCACCCACGTCCTGGCCGTTGAGGAACAGATTCGGAGAAGCCATCCGCAAGGAGGAAGTATAGTCACTGATGTGGCTCCACCAAGCGTTGATTCCAAATAGAACCCCATTTGTGAGGAGGTTCTTATATCCCATTTCCAGTGTGTTGGTGATAGTCGGTTTTAGTGCTGGAATGTCTTGGAGCGCCGCGAGGTTAACGCCCTTACAGAACGGCGCAGCAACACACCCCGCTGGAGCGGGAAGGCCACCTGCGACGCCCAAATCCAGCTCCAATGCGTTGATACCCACCTGAGCGTCGGTCGGCGTTGGAACAAGCGCTAGAAGGCCGGCAAGTGCTGGACTGCTCGCCCCAATCACTGCGACCGCTTCCGACCACAACTGTGCAGCAGTCGTAGGCAAGAACGTTCGCGGGCTACCGCCAAGGAGCACGTTAAACGGGGACATGTGCATCGGGAGTCCGTTCGCGCCCCTCTGGTACATGTGTCCGACATCCCGACTCCCTGTCGCTCGGACGTCGAACGTAAAGGGACCCCCAACCGGAAGCGTACCCCCGGAAATATCTAGGAACATGTTGAGCGTGGTTGGCGTCGAAAACGACCGGTTAAATGTTAGCCTGGCACTGCTTCCCACGTCTGGCTTATAGACAAAAGCAGCGCGGGGCGAAATGACCACTTCATCAAGTCCTGAGCTCTTGTCGGCTCGCACCGCTCCAACAACGTCCCACTTCTGACTAAGATTCCACTCCCACTGTGCATACCCGCCGAATTCGTTGAGGTTGTCGATGTCTTCGAACTGGCCGTTAATCTGACCCCTAGTGTCAGGTCGTGTCAGGAGCAGATCGGTACCATAAACCAAGTGGTGCCGATCACCGAGGCTTGACTGATGCTGGATCTGTGCCACCATTAACGATGACTTGTCGATCACCGGGCGACCTGTGCCCAGAAGGTAGCTGTCCTCGTTATCGCTCTTGTTAAAGAAGACCTGCGCAAAGAGGTCTTTATGGGTTACCCGTCCCTGCACGTAGTTATATCCCCAATCGACAACCTGGGCCGATCCGAGTCCAGTAAGATCGACCGAGTTCATGGAGTTATTTCGTCCGCCGTTAATGACGATGGCCGTCTCTGGATTCGGACGGAAATCCATGCGTGCATCAAACGACATACGCCCTAAGTCGTTGTTCCGCCCTGCCGCAACGTTATCAACAGCCGTTCGCAGTATCCCTTGGTCAGCAGGATTCGCGGGGTTAAGACCATTCGCTAAAATAGCGCAGGGGGCTGCTAACGGATTGTAACTGCTAGCGATACACCCTTGAGCTGCAGCTTGAGCGCCTAATTCAAGCGGGTCCCGATATGTGAACTCTGTTCCACCGAAATACTGTCCAGACACCTTGAACCCAAACTTTTCGCTCGGGGCCATGGCCACTCGACCTTCGACATGGAATAACCCTTTGGTGTCTCGATCGGTGTGGGACCAGGTATTCCCCTGCTCCCTCGACCCGGCACCCACCGCAAACGTTGTACCAGGATGGTCTATCGGGGACTTAGTGATGCTATGGATAACGCCATTGCTCGCATTCGGCCCGAAAAGCGCAGAAGCCGGCCCCAGCACAACCTCTACCCTGTCGAGATCAAGACTCGTGACTGGGTTCAGGTGGGCAATGTTGGCTCTGAGTGATGGGACACGCGCAATGCGGTTGTCCGTCATGGTTAACGTTGCACCCGAGAAGAGGTTGTTGAACCCTCGAACGGTAACGTAGTTACCCTGCACCCCCGTTTGGATCACATCGACGCCCGGCTCCGCTTCAACGTACTCCGCAATTGTTGTGGCCGGACGTTCGGCAATCTCTCGCGCCTGAACCACTGAAATGGCAGCTGGTGCATCGAGAACCTTTTCTTCCGTCTTCGATACGGTGACTGTAAGCGGATTGAGGCTAAAGCTTTCTGCCCCCATGGAGACCGAAACCGTCGTGACTTGTCCTGAAGAGACCTGCTGGTTGGTTAACGTCACTGTCCCCCAACCCGCGGAATTGAACCTTACCGTATAATTCCCCGACGGAACACCATTGATTCGGAACGATCCTGAAGGACCAGTGATTCCTTGGGCGACCATCGCTCCACTGGTGTTCACAACCTCGACCTGAACAGCCGACAGTGCTGCTCCCGATGCCTCGTCGGTCACCGTCCCTGCTATGCCGCCTCCCTGTGCCGCAACAATAGTCGGCGCAAGGAATACTGCGAGCAATGCGAGAACACTGCAGAAACGAGATCGAATTCTGTGAAGCGTGACGCTCATTTGGTCCTCCTGCTTAAGGACAAAGCAATTATCAATCATTACTTTTTATTAATTACTACTATTGGCAAGTAAATCTATTGGTGGCGAAGTGAAGGGTAAATACTTCGCACACCCAAAGAAAATCGTTGCCTGATGCCTTCAAATGCAAGTTTCCATCCCCGCAAAAGCCATGCGTAGGCTATGTGGGTCAGAATTAAAAAGGCCTATGTTCGTTAGATAATCTGTGGCTTATAGCAAAACGGCCCACGCGCGCGTGGGCCGTTTTACTATCCAACACATTCTCCGGGATTGCGGCTTTCTATCGCCACTCACACCGGACAATGAATTTTTTTACTAAAAAATCACCCAGAAGCAGCACTACGTGCCTCTCGTTCATGGAGAGCATCGATGAGACGCTGGGCGCTTTCTTCCATGTCGATTACGAGGCGATCAATCTTCGTCACAAAATAATTGTGGAAGATGTTAATTGGAATCGCGATCGTCAGGCCTGCGGCCGTCGTAATGAGAGCAACCTTAATTCCGCCTGCAACCAATGTTGCTTCTACTTCACCAGCGATTTCGATCGCTTGGAAGGCCATGATCATTCCAATCACGGTTCCAAGGAATCCGAGGAGCGGGGCAACGTTGGAAAGTGTAGCAAGCCAAACGAGCCCTTTCTCCAAGCCGGCGACTTCAATGGCGCCGGCATTTTCGATCGCTTGTGTAGCACGATCGGTTCCCTCTTCGTAACGGGAGAGGCCACCCTTGAGTACTCGGGCAGCAGGCGCCTTCGATTCGTCGCACACAGCCAAAGCATCGGCGAGCCGACCTTGGGCGACCAACTCATCGTTTTCGGCAAGGACTTTCTTGTTGTTGAGGCCGTTCGTCGTCAGGTCGACTAGTTTCCAGAGAATTATCAGGATCCCAATCCCCAAGGCGAATCCTAGCGGCCACATCATGAATCCCCCAGCCTCCCAGATCTCACCGAGCTGGAGAGTCTGTCCTTCTCCCAACGTCAAGCTCTCCTGCAAAGACCAGAGTGTTGAAGCGATCAAGTGGCCCTCCAGGTAAGGTTATTCGTTTCGGTTAGTGCATGGTTGTGGTTCGAAACACCGCCATGCTTTATAAACTAGGCCGACCAAGCTAGAACACGGTCTATGGGAGCGTCAAGCCGTTGTTAAAAGCTCGTCAATTACAGTTACGGAATTTTCAACGTGTGATCGACCCTTTCAAGCAGAGATTTTAGCCTGAAATGACCTTCAGGTGAATTGTTCGGTACAAGTTAACTCTCTACCTATGAGAATTCGTGTCGCCACTGCCAAGCATCGCTTCGATACATAGTCGCCAGCTTTTTCACCGACGTCGGGTCGAGCATGGCAGGTTCTCTGTTCGCCCTGAAGCCTGTAACGATCGCTTCGGTGAGGATAGCCACAATCTGTTCTATGGGTGGAATCGAGTCGAGAAGGTCCTCAAGTCCGATCGCCGACGATTTAACATCCGTAAGCTTGTCGCCATATCCGGCTGACAACAAATCGGCTTGATCTTGTCGGTCCCGTAGTAGGATGGAGCCGTGTTGAAGCAGAATGTTCCGGTGTCGCCATTGCGCACTCCCTACCAATTTGCGGCCACCTGCTGTAAGCTCGCCGGGTGCAGGATCTCGGAAACAACCTAACGGCCCCGGTGCCAAAGATCGTGTATCCGGCCGTGGACCGGACTTATCATTCTGCTGTGGGTCGAGGTGAACACCGAGTTCAGCTAATCCGTTTGCCAAAGCAGCATGCAGTCTCTGATAGCTCGCCCTCGGACCACCCAGCGTTCGATCCGAGCATACAAATGCGTACGTGATCTCAGGGCCATGGTATACAGACCGACCACCAGTAGGACGGCGGACGATATCGACTCCAACGGTCAACTTCGATGGTGATTGTTCTCTGAGGTTGTCCGGAGCTTTTTGATTACGGCCCAGTGAAATGCACCAAGGGTCCCAACCGTAGAAACGGAGGCCAAGACACCCCGGTGAAACCAGATCCATCATGGCTTCATCGCAAGCCATATTTGTAGAGCCATCCGCAACAGCGTAATCAATGAGGAGAAGCTTAAGGGACGGTGTGTTGTCGTCTTTCTCCAAACCCCCAGGCTTCACAACTCTAGCACGTCTCCCGGTTCAAGCACACGAACCTCAGCAGCGTCACCTACAGCTTTTATGAAGCGGGCCGGGTCAACATCAATCATTTCCCATGTTTTGTAGTGCATTGGAATCGCAATGGAAGGTTCGATCATCTGGATCGCCCGTCCAGCATCTTCGGGACCCATCGTAAAGTTGTCACCAATTGGGACAATCGCCACGTCAACTTGACCCCTAAGAAGCTCCATGTCTTTAGTCAATCCGGTGTCCCCCGCATGGTAAACGGTTTGCCCCCCACTCGTAACAAGGAAGCCGACTGGCACGGTCGTATAACCCTCTGCACCTTCACCATCGATTTTCCCGCCGTGGGGCGCCGACGTGAGCTTCACACGCCCAAAGGGGAAATCGAAACCGCCACCAATGTGCATTGGGTGTGCATTTTGAACCTGCTGGCGTTCCTGTGCGTATCGCACGATCTCGTAGGTTGAAATAAGAGTCGCCCCCGTAGCTCTTATCAGATCCCAAGCATCACCTATGTGGTCACTGTGACCATGCGTGAGAAGCAAGTAGTCAAGCTTGTCCTCGAAGTGATCTGGTCCTACGTCGGCTATGGGATTGTCGGTAAGAAACGGATCGATGATGAGACGCATCTCATTATCAGTGATAACCTCCCAACAACATTGACCGTGAAAGATCCATTGGACCATCGGCGACCTCCTCTATCTTTAGTCGGACTCAGACGTCTCGAAGCTCTCTATCGGTGGACAGGCGCAGATAAGATTTCGGTCCCCGTGTGCATTGTTCACCCTACGTACTGGCGGCCAAAACTTCGCTTCACGCGTGCTCTGGGTCGGATACACGGCTTGTTCTCGGGTATATCCATGTTCCCAATCGTCCGACACGACCATGGTCGCCGTGTGGGGTGCATTTTTAAGCGGATTGTCCGCGCGGTCAGCCACCCCTGTCTCGATTTGCTGAATTTCGGTCCGAATCGCAATCAATGCGTCGCAGAAACGATCGAGTTCTCGCTTTGACTCACTCTCAGTAGGCTCAATCATTATTGTTCCTGCCACTGGAAAAGACATGGTTGGTGCATGAAAACCATAATCCATAAGCCGTTTTGCTACATCCTCGTCCGTGACACCCGTTTCTTTCTTGAGTGGCCTGAGGTCGAGGATAAATTCGTGAGCTACGCGACCATTCTCTCCGCGGTAGAGAACGTCAAAATGTTCGCTGAGTCGGGCCGCCATATAGTTAGCATTTAACACGGCCATTTCAGTCGCTTGGCGAACACCTCGCTGACCTAACATCGCGATGTAAGCCCATGATATTAGGAGAATCGATGCACTGCCCCATGGGGCAGCTGACACCGCTGGAATCCCCTTTTCCCCTCCAACATCAGCCAATGGATGATTGGGCAGATATGGTGCAAGCTCTTCGGTGACACAGATGGGACCCATACCTGGGCCGCCACCTCCGTGTGGGATCGCGAATGTTTTGTGAAGGTTGATGTGAGTGACATCCGCACCATAATCACCTGGACGACAGAGGCCTACCTGAGCATTTAGGTTCGCACCATCTAAATAGACGAGGCCACCGTGGTCATGGACAATCTCTGTAACATCCCGGATAGCCGACTCAAACACCCCATGCGTGGAAGGATAGGTGATCATGATCGCGGCCAGATTTTCGGCGTGCTCAGCTGCTTTTATGCGCAGATCATCTACGTCAATATTCCCGTTCTCGTCACAGCGGACGACCACAACTTTCATACCCGCCATCACTGCACTTGCCGGATTTGTCCCATGGGCAGACGAAGGGATCAGGCAAACATTTCGGTGTCCTTCGCCGTTGGCTTCATGTCTGGCTGCAATCACCAGAAGACCTGCGTACTCACCTTGTGCTCCAGAGTTAGGTTGAAGAGAGCACGCCTGAAACCCTGTGATCTCACACAGCCAAGCTTCAAGCTCTTCGAACACTTTCTGGTATCCCACAGTCTGATCTACGGGAGCGAACGGGTGCAATGATCCGAACTCGGCCCATGTGACTGGAGTCATCTCGCTTGTTGCATTCAACTTCATTGTACATGACCCGAGAGGGATCATACTCGTATTGAGCGACAGGTCGCGGGCTTCTAGACGATGAATATAGCGTAGCATCTCTGTCTCGGATTGATACCGATTGAACACTGGGTGCATCAGGTACGCAGTTCGTCGTTGCAATTCGGAGGGATAGGCCGGTTCATCCGCATCTAATGCTAGGGCCCTGGCATCGCACACCTGGTCGCTGGCAGAACCGAAGATGTTTAGTAGATCATCAAGGTCTTCTTCGCGAACGGTTTCGTCGAGCGTGACCCCCACGGTCCCATCTTTAAAGTCTCTGAGGTTAATACCCTGCTGCTGGGCACGGGCCAACACATCCGTTGCCGAAAGCCCTGATGGTGCAACCTGAATGGTATCAAAAAACTCGTCATGCACGATCGTGTGGCCCAACCTTCGGAGACCATGCGCCAACACCCACGTCATCTTCCGGACCCGTTCCGCAATCGCGCGGATTCCATCCGGACCATGATAAACAGCGTACATGCCTGCCATGATGGCGAGCAGCACCTGTGCCGTGCAGATGTTTGAGGTGGCCTTTTCCCGACGGATGTGTTGTTCTCGGGTTTGGAGCGCCATCCGGAGAGCTGGGCTTCCATCGGCGTCCACCGTAACACCAATAATCCGGCCTGGAAGCTTTCTTTTATAATCATCTGTCGCAGCAAGGTACGCTGCGTGTGGTCCACCATACCCCATGGGGACACCAAACCGCTGGCTGTTCCCTATCGCAATATCGGCCCCAAAGTCTCCAGGAGGGACCAAGAGGGCGAGCGAAAGCAAATCAGCAGCTACTACTACGCCCGCACCACAGGAGTGGAGCTGTTCGCAGAACTCGTTATAGTTCCACACGGCACCGTTCGTCGCCGGATACTGGACTAATGCGCCGAATGCAACGTCCCCGTGAGCATCAACATCAAAATCATCATGGGGCATGACCCGAACATCGATGTCCAATGGTTTAGCTCGGCCTTCTATAACGGAAATGGTTTGCGGGTGACACGCCTCAGAAACGAGAAAAGTATTCTTCTCCGCGTTTCCCTTGTTGCCCCAAAGCATCAGCATCGCTTCGGCAGCTGCAGTGCCCTCATCGAGGAGTGAGGCGTTCGCGATCGGAAGGCCTGTCAGATCAATGACAGCAGTTTGAAAATTGAGCAGAGCCTCAAGGCGCCCTTGAGATATCTCCGCCTGGTATGGCGTGTACTGCGTGTACCAACCGGGGTTTTCGAATATGTTTCGAAGGATAACACCAGGCGTAATCGTCCCATGATAGCCGAGGCCTAAATAGGAGCGGAACTTCTTGTTTTCCAGTGCACGCGCGTGCGCAAGATCGAGCAGACGTCCTTCTGAAACTGAGGTCGGAAGATTCAACTCTTCCTGAAAACGGATCGATGTGGGGACCGTTTCGCCCATGAGCTGTTCTATCGAAGTGGCGTCGATCTTCTCCAACATTTCGTTGACATCTGGCCCAGAGGGGCCGACATGGCGGCCAACAAATTCATCAGAGGGTTCCATCTCGAACTGCATATTTAGAAGCCTGTTGAGGGCATACGATTCACTCCGTTACGAGTGGCATGTCCACGGGTAACATGTGGGAAGAGGGCCCCAGAGACGAAATCATACTTCCGTAGCCCGTACAACTGGGTTCTAGTCGGACTCGTCGATAAGCGAACGATATTCATCCGCTGAGAGTAAGTTGTCCAACTCTGCATCTGACTTCAGTTGAAGGCGAATCATCCAACCCTCACCGTATGGATCAGTGTTCACAAGAGCGGGGTCAGCTTCAAGCGCCTCATTGATTTCAATGACTACTCCGGCAACCGGGCAATAGAGTTCTGACACAGTTTTCACTGCCTCAACCATTCCAAACGATTCCATGTTCCCGAATTCGTCATTAGGTGCTGGCAACTCAATATACACGACGTCTCCAAGTTCGCCTTGTGCATAGTCCGTGATTCCAATCAGGACTTCACCCTCGACGTCTGTGTCTTGGATGTATTCGTGTTGCGGCGTGTATTTGAGCCCTTCCGGAATCTCCGACATACAATCCTCGTGTGGTTGGAGCCCCAAGAGCCCCGGGATGTATGCCCGGGGGACGGGGAGAATACCCGAGCATCGCCTCGAGCGTCAAGGAATTGCACCGTATTGAGGTTCCAGCCTGCACCTAAACTGGCTCAGCATAACTGGTTGCCGGAAACAGGATATGGCTGCATCATTTGTCGTACTTATGATGCCCTACTGTTAACTTTTGAAAGGAGGTGATCTAGTGTCTGATGGGTGTAGAGCCGGGTCTGACTCGGCATGGGCAAGCGATCGCCTCGAGGCAGCGTAACCCCGGCGTTTATCACATCTGTTGTCCACAGGTGTCGGCCGGTGGCACTCGAGTGCTGCGCCGACCTAAAGATTGCGGTGCCCCGCTATGGCGTCGCGTCGAGTCAGGTCCGGTGAAAAACGAAAGTCGGCTGTGGGTACAATGCCCACGGCCGGCTTTTATCATATGACGACCGCTTTTAAACCGTTGTGACTAACACGCCTTCTTAAATGCCTTTATTCAGTAAATACAGCGGAGCGGGAAATGACTTTGTGATCGTCCGAGAGGAAGAAATCGGGCTTCACGATGCCGCAGCACTCGCTCAACGTATCTGTTCCCGAGGAACCGGCGTCGGGGCCGATGGTCTCATAACAGTTCATTCTCGACATGATGGCCTCGTTCGCATCCGTTTCTTCAACCCAGATGGTTCTGAATTCTCAACTTGCGGCAACGGATCGCGTTGTGCGGCTCAGTACGCGGTCGACCACGGACTCGCAGACGCTGAGCACACATTGAAGACCGACGATGGAGAGATCCTTGCTCGCGTCTCGACCGGGTCGGTATCGCTCGATTACTCAATTAATGCTCGCGTCGAACAAGAGTTGCTCACAACCCTCCAAAATAAACCGCACAAGGCTTGGCTCGTATCCATGGGAACGCCCCATCTTGTCATCCCTGTGGAATCAATCGACATCGAGAATTTTGAAGAATTGTGTGAACCGCTCCGAGGCTTGGCAGAACTAGGCGAGCAGGGAGCAAATGTTGACCTGGTCGCGAGAGAGGGTGCATCTATTTCTGTCCGCACTTTTGAGCGAGGAGTGGAAGGGGAGACACTCGCATGTGGCAGCGGTTGCATGGCAGCGGCATTTGTGCTTCGCCAAGGAGCATTAACCCAAAATCGTGTCGAAATCATGACACGGTCAGGGAAAACGCTCGGAGTTGAATTTCTGGAAGGGGGCCAGATCCGGCTGATTGGTCCAGCCACGTTCCTTTTTAATGGGGCATTCCCGGACACTGAAGAGTGAGCGACCCAGAAATTCATCATCGGGCGGTAGAGTCCCTCCTTGAGTGGTTTGATTCACGCAATCGCGATGTTCCATCTCGCGGGTCTGAAGATCCATACGCAATTCTTGTGGCAGAGATTATGGCACAGCAGACCCGTATCGCGACGGTCCGGCCATACTTCAGAAAGTTCCTTGAGCTTTTCCCGACGGTCGAAGCCCTCGCCGATGCCGAAATTGACCAGGTGCTCAAGGCTTGGGAGGGGCTGGGATACTATGCCCGCGCAGAAAATTTACATAAGACGGCGGAACTGGTCGTTTCCCGACATCAAGGAAGTATCCCTTCGGATGTTGAAGCCCTCCGGGCACTACCTGGGATTGGTCCTTACACAGCTGGGGCACTCGCGAGCATCGCATTTGGACAACCAGAGCCCGCGCTCGATGGAAACACACGTCGTGTTCTCGCTCGTCTATTTGACCTTGAAAAACCGAAAGCGCGGGACCTCGAAAACGCAGCCAGAGAACTCCTCGCCATATCTCCACATCATCCCGGAGCGTTAAATCAAGCCCTCATGGACGTTGGCAGTACAATATGTCTCCCTCGACACCCATCCTGTGAGCAGTGTCCTTTAAACGATCCATGCTTAGCTCGCGCTCGAAACACTGTGGCTGACCGTCCCGCACCAAAACCTTTGCCCCCAAAGCCTGATCGGCATGCTGCGGCTGCAGTTATCCGTAAAGATGAATTGCTCTTCCTTTGGAAACGTCCGAGTGGTGGCTTATTGGGAGGGCTATGGGACTTCCCGCATGTTGCTATTGAGAATCCTAAGGAGGCTGCAGCTGCACTTGAAGCCACCATTAAGTCAGAGTGGGGCCTATCCATTTCAGTTGGAAAGAAGCTTCAGTCCGTCCGACACGTCTTTAGCCACTTTCGGTTGCAGCTGGAACTGCACGAGGCTCGATGGGAAGGTGGCGCACCACAACATGAAGATCTCTGGCAATGGGCCCGTATAGAAGATCTCCCCAACCTTGCATTCCCCGTGGCTCAACACCCTTTGATTTCTGATCTCGTGGGGACTCGTCGCAGCTAAGCTGTCAGTATTGGCAGTTTATGGCCCTCCTCTGCCAGATACTCTAAGTAGGCGCGAATAGTGAGATTGGCTGCCACGTGGTGCGAGACAGGGAGGTCCGAATAAATGGCCTGCCGAATGCTTTCAACTGAATCGGCGCCTTCTTGCAGCGCCATTATAACCTGTTCTATACGCTTCAAGCGGTGAACTCTCGACTCTTCAATCCGTTCTGAGGCAGCATCCACAACCGGGCCGTGCCCGGGGATAAGGCGACCGGGCTGTAGGGCTGAAAGTTTCGCCAGACTTTGAAAGTACGCACGCACTGAACCATCGGGGGCAGCAATCATGGTGCTTCCTTCGCCCAAAACCAAATCGCCCGTGAAAAGATCTCGCGTGGACTCTACAAAATAGCTTAGGTGGTCCCCAGAATGTCCTGGGCTATTTAGGGCACGGAGAGTGAATTCTTTGGACAACGCGATGGTTTCTTCGTCTACTAAAGGAACACCTTGGAGATTAAGCCTCGATAGCGTTTCTGCCGAAGCGCGGAGAGGGGCCCATCGATGTGTAGCTAGATCTGCAGCCGCTGAGTGGTCCGAGTGCGCATGAGTAAGGCAAACAGCCTCAACGGTACGTCCGTCCACTACATGCTGGATACGGTCTAGGTGTACTGGGTCAGCCGGGCCGGGATCCAGTATCACGATGTGTTCATTCCCGATCACATATGTCTGCGTCCCCGTTAGCGTAAGGGCCCCAGGGTTGTCGGCCCGGACGGCCGTAATACCGTAGCCGAGGGTCCTTATATTGGACGCCTCTGTCATCTCTTCAAAATTTCAAAACGCTTCTTCGTAGCCTCTGTCGCCAGGCATGAGCGGTCGGTTGGGGTTACGGTGGAGATCGATCTTAGGAAGGATCGGCTCGACTGTCTTCTCGCCCAGTGAGTGAAATGCTTCTTTCTGCGACTTGAACCCCACAAGACGTTCTAGCGTCGTTTGGGTGGGGAACAGAAGTGGTAGCTCGCCAGCGCCAAACTTCTGCAGGGCACGATCTGGTGAAACCCAGGTTGAAGAAACGTGTTCATCGGTCAAGATAACGGAGGTCGGGTCCCCGTCTTCGATGAGAAGGAGGAAGAATCGGGTGTCAAAACGCATGGCTACGGTTCGCGGTGTGATCCAGCGCGCAAAGTATGCAAGTGGTGCCCCCGAGAAGTCCCAACCCATCTGCTCCGCGAGCGTAGAAAACCGGTTGCGTCCCCCCAACAATCCCTGACGAGCTTTTCCAATCGCTTCACCGTTAGACCCGACACTGCCGACAGGTAAGATTCCTGTTTCTTCGAACAGTTCGCGAAGGGCCGCGGTACATGCCGCCCGTTCACCCACTGGTGGTAACCGATGGGCCCATATGGAAGATGAGTCATCCACGTCCACGGCACCGCCTGGAAAAACGAAGGCGCCCGGAGCAAACCGTGCTGTCTGCGGGCGTTCGAGTAAGAGCACTTCGAAATTCGGCACGCCCCTTCGGATAAGCACAATCGTTGCCGCCGCGCGTGGCTCTGCCGGCTTAACGCCATGCGGTAAGGCTCCAGACTCAATCGATCTCACGTAACAGCCGACGCTATAGATGCGAGGATCGCAATGACAGTTGCCACGGCAATCCAAATCGGCACAGCGATAGCAAGCAGAACGCAGAGAAGAGCTTTTCTAGTACTCATACCGTGAGCCTCGCGGATACCAATTACTGTGAGCAAGAGCGACCATACGCTGCCCACGGTACTCCCAATGATTGGGACAACAGCGAGAACAGACGGGGCCGCCGCGTAGCTCACAATACGAAGAGTCGTCTTGAGACTTTGTCGTTCTTTATGAAACATGCGCAACGGCAAGTGTAAAAGGCCGGCCCACAGCAAAAGGCCAACGGTCGCGGCAAAAGGCGCCAGGAAGAAATTTAATGCTGCTGAGGTCCGGCCTGCTTGTGCGAACATCTCGATAGCCGACCGCCACGAACTCCCTTTTGCAGCGTTTGATGCTTCGGACACCGGCAGAAGGAGTTCCCAGCACAAATTGAAAAGGGCGGTAACGACGACAATGATTACGAAATACAAAACCGCGCGGCCTACTTGTTCTTTATTCGTGACCCCTCGGAAAAACAGGGTTGGTTCCAGCATGCTTCGGCGCCATGTATCGATGAAATTTTGCGGAAACGCTTCTTTTTCATCTTCCCATCTCGGCCCGGTAAAACTTTCTTTCGTGCGAGGAAAGTCTGTTTTCTTCTTAACTTGAGTACTGCAGAGTGGGCACGTTTCTAAGGCTTCGCTTTGATATCCGCAGTGTTGGCATATATCCATCCGCCTAGCCCCTGCCGGTTAGTCGAGAAGCCGGAGCGGCATCACAAGGCAAAGATATTCCGTGTCACCGCTTGCTGGTGAAAATGTGGCGGCTCGCTCGGGAGTTTTGAATGTCATCCGTACATCTTCTTCGGGCATATGCCGAAGAATCTCAAGCAGATATGTAGCATTAAATCCTATTTCTAGGCTGTCGCCATCATAGTCGATAGGAAGCTCGTCTTGCGCTTCTCCAAGATCGGGGGTTTGCACCCTAAACTTCATTCCTCCTTTTTCGAAGCTCAGCCGAACTCGATGGGTTTGGTCACTGGCTACAACTGCCATACGTCGTACCGCTGCTTCCAATGCGGAGCGGTTTACAACCGCTTCTTTGTCATTGTCTTTTGGAATAACCTGGTCATAGTTCGGATAAGGACCCTCAATAAGGCGCGTATATACCCTTCGGTTTTCTGATCGGAACCCGAGGTGGTTTTCCGAACACCCTATCTCTATCTCGTCGCCCGGTTCATACAGTTTCTGTACCTGGTGAAGTGCTTTTGGTGGGACGATGAGCTCCATCTCAGATGATAGTGATGTGGCCTTAATTCTTTCTTTCATTTTTGCCAGACGGTGGCCATTTGTTGCTACCATAAGAGAATCTTCTTCGGTAATTCTCCAGAAAACTCCGTTTAGGATTGGTCTGCTTTCTTCTGTTGAAACCGCGAAGGTTGTCTTCTCGATAAGGTCCTGAAGATTGCCAGCTTTTATGGTCCATGACGAAGAAAAGTCGACTTCTGGAAATGTTGGGAACTCATCTTCTGGTAGACCAAAGAGTTTAAACTTGCTGCGGCCGCTTTCAATCTCTACTTGTGCCCCATCTGTTGACACTTTGACGGGAGCATCTTCAAGAACTCGAGCGATCTGGACTACTTTTTTTGCAGGGACGGTAACAGCGCCGGGGTCACTTACATCCGCTGCGATTGTAAGTGATACCGAAATGTCTAGATCGGTAGCACTAAGATGCACAGCGTTTTCTGTTCCTTCCAATAGGATGTTTGACAGAACAGGTAATGTGGTGCGCGTAGGGATGGCTGATGCTACGGCTCTTAATCCAGACTGTAGTGTTTCTCGTGCGATCGAGAATTTCATCCGAGCTCCGGTGTTCTATCGATTGCTAGTAACATTTAAGCAGTTTCTTTATTTGGGCAGAATGGCAATGTCCATCCATTTTTCCCCAGTATTTTCTATTAAGACTCATCATATATATATAACAGTAGTAGTAGTAGGGGTTGTAGGAATGTTGAAACAATAGGTTATCAAAGATCTTTAGGGGTTATTAAGCAATTTGGCGATGTGGATTGGCTAGGAAGAAGGTTAGTGAAATGGGGATAGAAGATTATAACCGCACCAAAACCTGGGAAAAAAGAAACTTTTCTCTATGTTTTTCCACACAAGACTAAAAGATTGGGGAAAAAGGACTAAGCTTAGGTTTGGAGCAACTCACCCTGAAGTTTTCGAACTCGCCGACCGAAACTCAAGTCAGCGGCCATCTCGGCCTCAACCTTGTTAACGGAATGGATTACAGTAGAGTGATCCCTACCCCCAAAAAGTCCACCAATGTCAGAGTACGGAAGGTCTAGTTGCGTCTTTATCAAATACATAGCGACCTGCCGCGGAACTGTAACAGCACGATTACGGCGTTTTGATATAAGATCGTCAACAGAAACGCCCCACATTTCGGCAGCCCGTGACCGAATGGTTTCAGGGGAAACCTGCAGGGCTGCATTTTGCGCGAGCTCATGTTCTGGACCAAGTGCGTCATGGGCCATCTCAAGGGTTATTTCTCGCCGTGTTAAAGAGCTGAACGCAAGCAATTTAATAAGAGCTCCCTCTAGCTGACGTACCGAGGTCCGGCGGTTACGTGCGATGTACTCAATAACATCGGCTCCGATTTCAATTCGATCTTCCCCCGCCTTCTTGCGGAGAATTGCCGACCGTGTCTCTAGGTTGGGAGTCTGAATGTCGGTAACCAGGCCCCACTCAAAACGAGAGACGAGACGTTCTTGGAGCCCAGGTATCTCTTGGGGCGGCCTGTCACTCGTAAGGACGATCTGCTTTTGAGAGTCATAGAGTGCATTAAAGGTGTGAAATAGTTCTTCTTGGGTCCCCTCTTTGTTTGCAATGAAATGCACATCATCGATCAAAAGGACATCAATCCGACGATACCTCTCTCGGAAGAGGGCAGTTTGTCCGGTCTTAATGGCGTCGATCATCTCGTTCGTGAACTGCTCCGACGGAACGTACGCAACCCGTCGATTAGGAAACCGAGCCAGGACGGTGTTCCCAACCGCGTGGATTAGATGCGTTTTCCCAAGACCGGTACCTCCCCAGATGAACAACGGGTTATATGCTGTCGCTGGGGCGGCAGCGACACGATCACATGCCGCAGCTGCAAATTCATTGTTTCCGCCGATCACATAGCGATCAAACGTATACCGATCGTTAAGGCCGAGTGCTGGGAGAGGGTGGTGGGAGAGGTGAGACTGTAGGGTGACACTTTCGCCTGATTCACCAGCGAGTTCCGGAAAGTCAATCCGCTCCTCGACTCCTTGGTGCTCGAAACGTAACAGAAACGGGGTCCCGAACTCTCTTTCGGCTATGTCACGCAGGAGCGGCCCGTACTTATCCTCAACCCATTCCACGGCAAACTTCGTCGGAGCCGATACCACAAGAGTGTCGTCAGAAAGAGAAACGGATTCCGTGGATGATAGCCACGTTCGATACGTCTGCTCCGGCAAAACAGCTTGGGCAGACGCGCGGATCTTCGTCCAGGCTTCGGTTGCAGTAAGCTCCATCACATTTGGCTGGCAAGACGAGAAATGGGGAGTGATTGTAGACGGGCCCGCGAATGGTGTCAACGAGTATGGATTAGAAATGGGCTATCTTTCTCGGTCTTCTTTCACGAGGGGTGGTGGAACAAAGATTTGACACTTTTCCCCTCAGTTGTCTACACTTCTCGACTTGGTTTTAACAAGCTGGCCTTGGTGCCGGCGAAAGCTAGAGGTTAAGCGAAGAACCATGGGTAAGCCCACATATAGTAGGCCAACGAACCGAAAGCGCGTCAAAGACCATGGCTTTCGGACCCGGATGAAGACAAAAGCGGGACGAGCAGTTTTATCTCGGCGTCGCAGGAAGGGCCGCCGCCGGCTTACGGTCAGTGACGAATTCGGCGCCAAGCGACGCAGCCGTTAGCTCGGAAGCTGGGCTAGGGTTCCGACTACCCCGTGCCGCTAAACTTCGTCGCACGCGCGATATTCGCCGCACGCTCCGGCGGGGTGAGCGAGCTAAGGGGCCATTCGTCGAAGTGTTTTCAATTCCGTCGTGTGCTGGACGCCCTCGTATAGCCATCATAGTACCGAAGTACGGTCATGTCTCGGTGGAACGTAACAGAGTGCGTCGTCGGTTACTCGAAATTGCCCGTACAGTATGGATGCCGGTTCTGTTTGAACGCGGGTATGAAATTGATTTGATATTTCGGGCAACGCCACCAGCCTACGATGCTTCTTTTAAGCAGTTGCACGAATCGCTGACCGGGCCGCTGGAGATGATATGCGTGCAACAATTATAGGTCTTATTCGTGCGTATCAGTTGATCGTATCTCCTTGGTTGCCGACGGCATGCCGCTTTAACCCTACATGTTCAGAATACGCGATATTGGCCATACGTAATTTTGGCGTAGCCAAAGGCTCACGATTGGTGGTGGGACGACTAATACGCTGTCGGCCTTTTGGTAAGCATGGCTACGATCCGGTCCCGAGTCGGGAGGCCTAATGGACCGTAGACTTCCGATTGCGATTGGCCTAATGATCGCTCTTATGGTTCTGTCGAATTTACTTTTTCCGCCAATTCCCGCGCCTCCTCCGGCTCCTTCGCTCGGACAAGATTCGCTCGCAATAGTTGGAGATGAGCCTGCGCTACGGTCGCCGGTTGCTGATGAAACCCGCCCGCCTTCTGAATTGATGCCGGCAGACGGAGGGGCCCCCGAGACGGAACCTGCTGTCGGGAAGATCATTACGGTGACATCAAACCTTTACGAGTATCGCTTTGATACACGTGGAGCTCGTTTAGTTAGCGCAACCATGCGCGATTACGCGAACTTCGCGCCGGATGCTGAAGGTGGAGCCTTGGTGGAGCTTCTTCGCGAAGGGGATGCCCTTTTGGGGTATCGAGTAGCTGCCGGGCAGGACACCGTTTCTCTCAACTCAGTTGTGTTCACGTCATCGGCAGATGCGCTCGAAGTGCAAGAGGATGGAGATGAGCTTCGTTTCGTAGGGCAGCTTGGTGATAGCCCCTTAGCTTTTGAGGTCACTTACCGCTTCTTCCCGGATGATTATCGTATAGAGGGACAGGGGGGGCTCGAAGGGTTAGGAGATCGGGGATACTCCGTTCTAATTGGGCTCGGCCGGGGAATTGCGATGAACGAGGCTAACGAACGGGAAGATGTTTCGCGATTGGCGCTTGCCACGCGCGAAAAGACAGGGGCCATAGTAAGTGAGCCTCTCCGGGGCCTGGAAGATGGGGAAAGGCGTGCTATCCGTGGTGGCCCCTTCAGTTGGGCCGCTTCTAAGTCGAAGTATTGGCTAGCAGCACTTGTTGCGCCTGAGACAGGCGGAGGCTTCGGTGGTGTTGTAATGCGGGGACTGGACGAGGAGAATGCCGCCGCAATGGAAGTAACGGTGCCTGTGCGGGCTGGAACAGTCGGGTTTGAATATGCTGCTTATGTTGGGCCGCAGGACTTTGGGCGCCTTCAGGCAATCGGGCAGGATTTCGAGAACGTAAACCCGTTTGGGTGGTCATGGTTGCAATGGTTCATCCGGCCGTTCGGAAATCTAATGGTTGGCATCCTCATTTGGCTGCATGAGGCGTTTGATCTGGCATACGGATGGGTCTTGATTCTGTTCGGTGTATTATCACGGATAGTCCTTTTCCCACTTTACCAAATTTCTATGCGCCAACAAATGAAGCAGATGGCGATCCAGCCAGAGATCAAACGTATACAGGAGCGTCATAAAGAAAATCCCCAGATGCTTCAGCAGGAAATGATGAAGGTTTACAAGGAACACGGTGTTAACCCGTTGGGTTCTTGTCTTCCAATGCTCCTTCCCTTTCCGATTCTGATTACGTTGTTTTTTGTCTTTCAAAACACTATTGAATTCCGGGGTGTGCCATTCCTCTGGATTCCAGACCTGTCGCTTAATGACCCGATTTATGTCGTTCCACTTGTTATGGGTGGTTCGATGATGCTGTTGAGCTGGATAGGGCAGCGTGGCATGGAAACAAACCCCCAGATGAAAATGTTCACGTACGTTCTACCAGTAGTCTTCACGTTCATGTTTGCTCGCTTTGCAGCGGGTCTGAACATGTACTATGCAGCGTCAAACATCGCCTCGCTTCCACAGCAAATGTATTTGTCTCGAGAACGAAGAAAGGCAAAACCGGGTGCTTCTTCTGAGTCTGTTATATCAGGAGAAACGAAGGGTCACCCAGGGGCGAGGGGAGCGGGTCGTGTGAAAAGGTCACGAGGGAAGGGGAAACGTAAAAAACGTTTCGATCAGCGAACGTAAGAAGCGGAAAGTCCAAAGATGGTTTCGTTATCGCGGAAAAACTGTTCTGCGCGAGAAGGCCCAAGTCCAAGCATCAATCCAATTCGCGCATGTTTCCCAAGCGTTACCCCGACCTCTGCAGCGACTTGAGGTCGCCAATTTAACTCCGACCAACTAAAAACATCTACTGTGGCATACCCAGGTATTAGACTGTTTCCAGGCGACTGCCAGTCTCCTCCAGCACGTAAAGAAGGGGTTGAAAAATCGCTGGATGATTTAAGCAAAAAACCTGGCCCTCCGTAAAACCGGATCCCTGGCGATGGTGAGACTTGGAGCAAAATTTCCAGCCCCTCTCTGCTTGTACTGATGGGGTCAAGATCGTGTCGGGCCATAAGTTCGTCACCGAGATGAGAACTGACATGATAGAGTTCCACTCGGGCTGCGACGGCTCCGACTCGGGCCCGTAAAAGGAAGCCAGCTCTGTAGTGGATTTCTAGGAGATCAAGACGAGGTTGGCCAAGATCGAACCGGGATGATACACCTCCCTGTAAGGCGCCTGCGAGTTCAAACTTTGCATGGGGTGCGCGGACAATCCAAAAGCCCAAACGGTCACCAAACTCAGCCAAGCCAATCGTTCGCTTAACCGTGTCTCGATCAACGATTGCCACTGCAATTCGATGAACGGGTTCAAGTGGCGAACTGGCTGGCACAACAAATGGAAACCCGTTCGCATCATGAATCTCTTCAACAGTGGAACGGATAGCCGACTGGCCAAATAAAAATTCTGTTCCGGATAGGCCAGCCATGAGAAAGCTCAAGACGAGTGCAGTTGATACATGGTGAGCTGACCGCACGCAATGACTTTGCTTGGCTAGGTAAGTGCCCAGTGAACCGCTGAGTTGAAACATGAGTCAAACTTAGGGAATTCAGGCGGAGAATGCGTAGGACCCAACATTGCCCGTAGCTTGCAGGCTATGAAATTTTCATCTGACGATACAATTGCGGCTGTATCGACGGCTCCTGGTAGAGGCGGAATCGCCTTAGTCAGGATCAGTGGACCACAAGCTTTTGAAATAGGGTCCACGCTTGGCCTCGCGAAGGGCCGTCCTCGAGAAGCTCTATTGAGCCTCATTCATGATTCCAGGGGGCGGACCTTGGATCGAGTGTTAGTAACGCATTTCGAAAATCCGCACTCGTACACGGGTGAAGACACGATAGAAATAAGCTGTCACGGCGGCGCGTTGATCTCTGCTCTAATTGTCGATGCGGCCTGTTCTCTTGGTGCGCGAGTAGCGGGACCGGGAGAGTTTACTAAAAGGGCGTATCTCAACGGGAAGCTGGACCTGATCCAAGCAGAGGCGACGCTGGACCTGATCGATTCCACAAGTATCGCTTATCACGGGTCGGCTATGTCGCATTTGAGCGGAGCCCTATCTGGTCGGGTCACAGCCCTCCGTCAACGGTTGTTGGAAGTTCAAGCAGCCATTGGGTACGACATTGACTTTCCTGAAGAAGACGACGGCCCAATACCAATTGAGCGCATTCTGTCGCTTGCGGAAGGTTTGAAAGAAGAAATCAATTACCTCCTTCGTCACGCATCAGAGGGAACGCGCTTGCGGACCGGAGCTTTAATCGCGATTTTTGGCAGACCTAATGTTGGTAAGTCTAGTCTTTTCAACATCTTACAGGGCAGCGACCGTTCGATCGTTACAGAGACGCCAGGAACAACGCGGGACGCAGTCGAAGCCGATATTACGATTGAAGGATACCCCTTTACGCTAGTCGATACAGCTGGCGTTAGGGATGATGCGGAACCCATTGAAGAGCTAGGAATCGAAATTGCACGTGGGTATTTGGACCGCGCAGACGTCGTACTCCTTTGTGTGGATCACGAAGGAGGTGCCTCTCGCGCTGATTTGGATCTTGTGAAAGAGATCCGCCAATTAGGTACAACACTCATCGTTATTCGGACGAAAGCAGATTTAACCGATCACCATGAAGGTGTTGTAACGATGGAGAGTCGCGATGAATTAATGGGGGCAGCCATTCCTGTTTCGTCGATCACTGGAGAGGGCTTACCGGAGCTTTGCGACGCCTTGGTACAAGAGATGTTTGCTAATCTTCATGCTTCCGGTGAACCTGCCCTTGTAACTCGTAAACGCCATATACGAGCCTTGGAGTCGGCGAAACGCGACTTAAAAGAGTTTGGGTCCGTGGTCGGCAGAGGTTACCCGATGGAGATTTCGAACACGCACCTCACAGCGGCAGCAGATGCTTTGGAGTCCTTAATAGGGATTACGGATGTAGAAGATGTGTTGGACTCAATTTTCCAACGGTTTTGTGTGGGCAAGTAGCTTCTTATGAGGATAAAAGTTATGCGGCTCGCTGACACCTCGGACAAATTACTGTCTTTCGTCCGGTGATACGCCGAGATTCTAGGGCGTGCTGGCATCGAGGACAGGAACTTCCGCTTCCGCGCGAATTAATTAGCCAACCAGGATCAGAATGTGCTGCACTCGAGTGGAGTGTGGCCCGCCGCAGCACGCGTTTGAGATATCGGTGAAGTCGCTGCAGCTGCTCTTTTCCTAGGTCAGCCACCTTAAGATCGGGTCGGACGCCCGCTTGAAAACAAATTTCGTCAGCATATTCATTTCCAATGCCTGCTATGGCTTTCTGGTTGAGCAGAAAACCTTTTAATGTTGATCTGCCATTTTTCAAGGCGAGGCTCTCAAATAATTCTAAGGTGAGCTCTTCGCTCAAGGGGTCGATGCCCAACTTCTCAAGTGCCCCCGAATCGCTAAATTCGTCTCCTCTGACCGCTTGAACGAGGCCTTCATCGCCGGAAGATGAAAAGCGAAGCTCTCGTCCAGCTGCGAACTGTAACCGAATCTTAGTACGTGCTGTGGGGGGAGCCGTTTGGGATTCTAGCCGGAGGTTTCCATCATCCCCCATATCCATAACTAAGCTATAATCGGAGCGGAAGCGGAGAACGACATATCTTCCGTGTCGTTCCACCGAGTCTACAGCATGGTTTTCGAGGTGTTCATGAACCAGATCGCCATCAAGCTCAACAACCTCGGGATCATCCATACAAATGGTTGAAACGGTTTTACCAGTGGTATAACCGGCGATGTCTTCAATCATGCGTTCAACGGCAGGCAATTCTATCATGCAGGCGCTCCAAGCTTTCTTGATCTGTTCGTAGACAAAGTGATACACCTCTAATTAGAGAACGTGCCTTGAACATAACGAATTTTAACTCGCGTGGTGGTCTGCAGCGAAAGTTGCCTCTATAGTCACGTCTATGCGATATGATGTAATCGTGATCGGCGGTGGTCATGCGGGGTGCGAAGCTGCTAGTGCAGCGGCACGAACCGGTGCGCGAACACTGTTGGTTACCTCGTTCTTGGCCCGGGTTGGTCAAATGTCCTGCAACCCGGCTATTGGTGGTGTTGCAAAGGGAACAGTGGCGCGGGAAGTAGACGCCTTGGGAGGGATTATGGGGCGTGCGACCGACCGGACAACTCTCCATTTCCGTACACTTAACCGATCCAAAGGACCTGCAGTGTGGGCACCACGTGCACAATGTGATCGTGGTTTGTATCCCCGGGAAGTCCGTCGGGAACTGGAACGTGTGAACGGCTTAGATCTCTATCAGGCTACCGTGCAACGACTTACGGTGTCCGGTGGTCGAGTCGTTGGGCTTGAGTGTGCCGATGGAACGTGTTTTACCAGTGGCCATATTGTCCTTACAGCTGGGACTTTTTTACGAGGAGCAATTCGGATCGGCGTAGGGAAAAGAATGGAAGGAGGCCGTGCGGGGGACGCGCCGGTTGTGACACTTGCAGAGCAACTCTTAGGGTTGGGACTCGAGGTGGACCGGTTCAAAACGGGTACCCCCCCACGTGTGGACGGTCGCACAGTGGATTTCGAGAAACTCGATCGTCAGGACAGCGATCCTGATCCGGGCCGATTCTCCCACTGGGAAAAGACGGGAGGCCTTTCTCGCATCCCATGCTGGTTGGTGCGGGCTGGGCCTGAAGTCAAAGCCATCGTGTCCGAAAACCTTGAGCAATCGGCCATGTATGGTGGTGAAATTGGTTCTAGAGGACCCCGATACTGCCCTTCGATTGAAGATAAGATCTTCAAGTTCCCTGATGCGGATTCTCATCAGGTGTTTTTGGAACCGGAAGGAGCGGAGACAAATGAGTTATATGTGAACGGGCTCTCCACTTCACTGCCTCCGGAAGTCCAGCGGGAATTCTTGGCGCGAGTTCCGGGCTTGGATCGGGTGACGATGACTCAGCCGGGGTATGCCATTGAATACGATTACTTTCCACCGCTACAACTAAAATCAACACTAGAGCTAAAGGTATTGCCTGGTCTTTATTTTGCAGGACAGATTAACGGAACCACTGGGTATGAAGAGGCCGCTGGACAGGGCATTGTCGCAGGAATCAACGCTGGGCGGTCCTCAATGGGAGAGGAACCATGGATTCCCCGTCGCGATGAGGCTTTCTTGGGAGTGCTTATCGATGATCTCGTTACCAAAGGTGTGGACGAACCGTACCGCCTTTTTACCTCTCGTGCAGAATTTCGCCTGTTATTAAGGCAAGACAATTGCTTGGAACGGTTGGGAGGAAGGGCACTCGAGCTTGGGTTGCTCGATGAGAAGCAACGACATTTGCTTGCGCGCAGCAAAAAAGAACTCGAGCGCATAAGGAATTGGGTAGAGAAATCCCGTGTCACACCTGAAGAAATGGCTAGTTACTTGGGTTCCGTGGGTGGGTCGCCCTTGAAGGAGACTTCCCCGCTTGCACGGGTGCTGCTTCGCCCAGAGGTGAGGCTTGCAGAGTTGGTTCATCCAGGCGGGTTGTTTTCGGAAGTCGATTTCGACTCCGACGCACTTGCGACAGTAGAGATGGACTTAAAATATGCTGGATACGTTGCGCGTGACCGAGAGAGGGCTGAGGAATTAGAACAACGCGGAGAGACACCATTAAGGGCGGATTTGCCCTACGAAAGTTTTGAATCCCTTTCTTTTGAAGCACGACAAAAATTGTCCGCTGTTCAACCTCAAACTTTAGGGCAAGCTTCCAGAATTCCAGGTATTTCACCGGCAGACTTACAAAATTTGTTGGTGGAAATTAAGAAAAACGCAGATCGCACGAAGGTTAGAGCGTAAAGAGGAACCCTCACAGCTCCGGTTTGGTGCAATCGAGGATCCGCCGCTGCACATCCTCAGCGGCCGCGCGCGGATTAGCCGCATTGCGAATGGGCCGTCCCATGACGATGAAGTCCGCGCCGGCGCGAAATGCGTCCTCCACATCAACGGTCCGCTTCTGGTCGTCAGAGCCCGCAGCGGTATTGGGACGAATGCCCGGAACGACTAGGCGGAAGCGGTCTCCTACGCTTGATCGAATCGACTTCGCCTCATGCCCGGAAGCCACAACCCCGGCGCAACCAAGAGCTTCCGCTCTGCGCGCACGAGACTGGACTACCGATGAAATGTCAGCCTGAAATCCAAGGTCGGCCATGTCAGCTTTATCAAGGCTCGTAAGAACCGTAACAGCAAGAATTTGCACCCCCCCCTTCCCTGCTTCACAGGCGGCGGAGAGAATCGCATCATTGCCGTGAACTGTGACGAAATCAACATTTTGAGAGCGTAGTTGCTTAACGGCGGAAGCGACGGTTTGCGGCACATCAAAAAGTTTCAGGTCAGCGAAAACGCGTTTTCCGTTGTCTTGTAGCCAGTCAGAGAGTTCAAAATATTCCCCAGAGAGAAAGAGTTCGAGTCCGATCTTATAGAAATGGACGGTTTCGCCTAGTTCGAGTACGAGGCTTTTTGCCTTGGCAGCTGTAGGAACGTCGAGGGCGAGAATCAAACGGTCTTTTGAAGGGATCATTTCCTGTTAAAAACCTCTCAGTGAGTTTTGTCCAAATCCGTATATTGAAGACTCATTCGATAGCATATCGGTCTTTCATGTCGACAAAGCGTCGGAATGTGTGCTCGTCAAGTTCAGCACCCAGGCGTTCAGTGAGCAATGGTACTAGTTCATCGCGAAGGTAGGCGCCACGCGCCATCCACTGATAATAGTGACGACCACCGTGATGGTAAGGCCCATATAGCTTGCCGCCAAAGTGTTCAACAATCCAACGAAACAACGTTTCATGTCGGGTGTGCATCCGGAGGGTAATGTGAGGCTGCCGTCCATCGCCGCCAAAATGTCCTTCGCCTATCAGGACTCCAATAAAAACCCCGATGTCGAGATCAGATGCTCCCTTAGAGTTCATTCAACCCTCCGCCCACAATACGTGCCGTTGTTTCACCGTCATGTTTCCCGTGAAACTTAATTGGGTAACCTGCCGGCCGCGACAGCTGTTGTTTCACCGTCATGTTTCCCGTGAAACGTGGCCCTCCGGTCCAGGCTGGCCGAGCATAGCGGGGTCCGCTTTGGTCTAATGTAAAGCGCTCTTGTGTTCCTGGGTCGCCGAGCACTGCGATTGGGGGTATATTTGATTTGTAGGGGCCATCAACCGCCCTTCATGAAACAGAAAAATAAAACCGGTTTATGTTGTGGGATGGCGGTAATCCAGCCGGATTTAATTTGTAAAGTGTTGTGGTACAATGAGTTATGGTTGTCCCGCGTGCCGGTTATCGGTCGTGGAACAAGGAGGCTTCAAAGATGGGTCGAGTAATCACGATTGCCAATCAAAAGGGGGGCGTTGGGAAGACGACCACGGCAATCAATCTTGGCGCGTCCTTAGCAATTGCGGAACGGAACACGCTCGTCATCGATTGTGATCCCCAGGGGAACGCGACCTCTGGCTTCGGTCTCCCCAAAGATGGAGACCTCCCCACCGTATATGAATGTCTCGTAAATGGTCGAGGTCTGGGTGAGGCAGTGCACTCAAACGTCCACTTCCCATCCCTGTCAGTCGTTTCTGCGAGTCGTGATCTAGCTGGGGCAGAGGTTGAGCTTATTGAACAAACGGATCGTGAGCGGGTCTTACGAAAAAAGATCAATGCCCTCAGTGAAGATTATGAATATGTGATCATTGATTCTCCACCATCGCTTGGTTTGCTCACACTCAATGCCCTCGCAGCCGCAGACTCAGTCTTGATCCCAATTCAATGCGAGTTCTATGCTCTTGAGGGATTAAGCCAGTTGTTGAACACGATTCGATTAGTTCAGCGTAGCTTGAACCAGAAATTGGATATCGAAGGTGTCTTGCTAACTATGTATGACTCCCGGCTAAACCTCGCGAATCAAGTCGCGGAAGAGGCCCGGGAATACTTCGGCGGAAAGGTGTTCGAAACGATGATTCCGCGGAACATTCGATTGGCGGAAGCTCCCAGCTTTGGAAAACCGATAGCACTTTACGATGTCCTATCAAGTGGTGCTCGCGGCTACTTGAGCCTTGCGCGTGAACTGATTGACCGACAAGCGGTGAATACCGGTGTCTAACGAAGAACGCCGGCTCGGCAAAGGTCTAGCTGCTCTACTGGGCGAGAACCTCGACGAACTAAATGAAGTGGGGCAACAGACGGTTGCGGTTGCACAGATTCATCCGAACCCGTTTCAGCCGAGGGCAAAGTTTGATGACAATGCGCTAAGGGAACTCGCGAACTCAATTCGGGAAAACGGACTTCTCCAGCCAATTGTAGTTCGAACAGCCGGAGGGGGCTTCGAAGTTGTAGCTGGTGAACGACGCTTGCGAGCGGTCGAGAGCCTCGGGTGGGACCAAGTGGCAGTGGTATCTCGGCAATTGACCGACGAACAGATGTTGGTGGTTGCGCTGGTAGAAAACCTCCAACGGGAAAATCTTTCACCGCTTGAAGAAGCACGTGGTTACCAGCAGCTCATCGATCGGTTTGGACTGACCCAGGAAGAAGTTGGAAGACATGTCGGCCGCGAACGATCCACCGTATCAAATGCTCTTCGACTGCTTGCATTGCCCGACTCCGTCCTGGTGCTAATCGGCAAAGGTGAACTGTCGGGAGGTCATGCGCGCGCAATCTTGGGGCTCCCAGATGAAGCAAGCCAGAGTCGGATGGCGCAGCAGGCGGCTAAAGATGGTTGGTCAGTTCGCGAGACGGAACGTCGAGTGCGAGCCATGCGGCAGGAAGGTAAGAAACAAGTTGGTCGCAGAAAGCCGATCTTGCCATCAACGGATCCGATTACAAGGCGGGCCGAGCTCATCTTGGAGCGAGGGTTAGGGACAAAGGTCCGGATTCAATCGAAAGAAGACGAGAGTGGCGAAGTTATAATTCAATTTCATGACTCAGAGGATTTTCTTCGATTAGCGGAGATTTTGGTAGGTAAGCACAGTGCAACGGAACTGCGGGGATGATGAGTATGGGCAAGTGGACAGTTCACTTGGTTCGGAAAGATGGTCGAGAATCACGGGCCATTAATACCGGACGAAACGGTATCATTCTCAGCGTAGCAGGAGGAGCGCTCCTGTTGGTGGTCTTAGGGGTGGCTGTTGGGTTGTATTGGGGTTCGAGAGTTGAAGGAAATACGGTCGTAGAATTGCGCGGCCACGTACTAGACCTTCAGGGGGAGCTTTTACAAGTTACCGAATTGGCGAGTCGCCTGCGGGACGCGGAGGAGCAATACAGCCGACTGTGGACAGTGATGACCGATGGTAAACCTGAAGAGGAAATTTTGCCGACGGTGCGTCTAGATGAGCGAGCAGGGCTAGGTGCGCGAGTAGAAGTTGAGACCACAGCCCTCGCGTGGCCTTTAGCGCAAAGGGGTTTTATCACTCGTACATTCGGTTCAAGGGCGGAAGCATCGCCGGAGGGACATACTGGGGTTGATATAGCGGTTCCGTCAGGGTCTTACGTACGAGCCATTACAGCTGGTCGTGTGGAGGAGGTTGGTGAAAACGAGATTTATGGAAAATTTGTACGGATTGCGCATCCCGGTGGGCTGGCGTCATTGTATGGTCACAATTCCTGGCTGTTCGTGTCCCCGGGAAGTACGGTTGAACGATGGCAGGTGATAGCACTCGCGGGGAATACTGGCAGATCGACCGCACCCCATCTTCATCTTGAACTGGAGCAAGGGGGTGCACTGCTCGATCCGATGGACTACGTCTCCCAGAGGGTTAATACTGGAACAAGTATGGACCCGAGGTAAGGATTAATATGACATGGTAAGAGAGAGAAGAACTGTTCCTCCGGCACGTGACGTCAACGAAGTTGTCTCGGTGATAGGGCCAGGGATGGAGATTACGGGCGACATTAAGTGTGACGGTACTGTACGTGTGGAAGGGAAAGTCGAAGGCTCGATTCGAGCGACAAAATCTGTAGTGGTTGGACAAACTGGAAGCGTGACGGGTGACATCGAAACACAAGATGTAGTCGTCGGTGGTTCTGTAGCAGGTACGATTGCTGGGGCCAGCAGAGTCGAATTGCACGATACTTGTCGTGTGCGCGGAGACATTCAAAGCCGTCGGATAAAGCTTGACGAAGGCGGTCATGTCGAAGGTCGGCTCCATATGGGGAAAGGCGCTAAGGCGACCGGACAGGTTCGTTCAGCTAGCATTGAACCACCCGAAGGTCGGCGGCCAGAGCAACAAAGTAGACGTAGTAGCCTGCCTGCTTCTGCTGCTCGTAATTAGCAAAACGGCGACCAGGGCACGTGTTTCTCGACCGTCACGGTGGCGGTATCAGTTTATTGACCGCTAAGTGAGCTGATTGACTCAATCAGTCGTCCTCTTCGTAGTTGGTCTTGGGCTCATCTCTTTTGGGGCAGACTGGCTTGTGCGTGGTGCTACAACCCTTGCTGAACGCCTCGGGGTTAGCTCGCTAGTCATTGGATTAACGGTAGTTGCATTTGGCACTTCCGCACCGGAGCTCTTTGTGAGTGCGGCCGCCTCTCTAGATGGTCGCCCCGGAACGGCAGTCGGAAATGTCATGGGTTCAACTGCGGCAAATGTTGGGCTTATCGTTGGGCTCGGTGCACTAATCCGACCGATTTCTGTACACCGTCGTCTCATTGTCCGAGAAACTCCATTAGTAATCTTTGTGCTGGCAATCGTCATGCTACTTTCGTTGAATAACGCGCTGGGATGGCTAGATGGGCTAGCACTTTTAGCGGGCTGGGTTCTATACCTTGTCTTTTTACTTCGCTGGGGCGCGCGGGACGCCGAAATGCAACCTCCTAGGGATTTAGAAGATGATGACTTGAGCTTTGGTCCCCGGGCGATACTGGACGAAGAAAAGGTGGCTGGTTCGAACCATTTGCAAAGTGCCAAAGAGGCAAGAAAAGGTGACTCGACCTTGGCACTGTCTTTATTTAGGCTCGCTGTTGGGCTTCCCTGTTTGCTCTACGGAGCGAATTGGCTTCTTGATGGCGCCGAAGCAATCGCAATATACCTTAAGGTTCCTGAACCGGTCATTGCAGCTAGTGTGGTCGCTGTGGGCACATCTCTTCCTGAGTTGGCCGCTACCCTAGTGGCAGCATTTCGTGGCATGAGTGATCTTGCAATTGGAAATGTGATCGGATCCAATATATTTAATCTTGGGCTAGTCTTAGGGACTGCGGCACTCCTCGGACCTCTACAATTGGCCCCCTTCATTGTTGTGCGGTTTGTGTTGCCAGCACTAGCCTTCTCAGTACTCCTGATACCGTTAGCGATCACGGGTGGCCGAGTGAATCGGCCGGAGGGAGCCCTTCTCTTAACGCTTTATATCTTGTACGTCGTGTGGATCTTCAAGATGGACCCGGTGGCAGGGAGCGGGGTGTTGTAAAGCGTATAGGTAAAGCATACGTTCCTTCTATGATTCGAGGGGGGCTCCATGGCAGTTTCCGTAAAAATGAGCAGTAAAAACCAAATTGTTGTTCCAAAGCTCGCCCGAGATGGTCTCCGGCTTAGGGCAGGGGACAGATTAGCGGTAACTGTTACCGGTGAGACGGTTCATCTCGAAAAGTTGCCAGCCAACCTAGAAGACCAGCTCCGCGGTGCTTTAGAAGCATTGGGTAGGCGAGATGAACTCTGGGCGGAGCTTACCGAGAGTTAACGATGACGGGAGATCCTGAGATTGTGGAGCTTCTTGAAGGGTTACCCGAGGGGGCAGTCGTTCACGTCGATGCCCGTGTTTTTGCGCTTTATATGCTTGGTCATAAAGCCATTGGAGATCAGGTAGATGAGGTGATGAAAGTGGCAGGGTCCGGCGATCTCAGTGTGCAGACTTCCGTGGTCACGCTATATCAGATCCTGGCGGAGGTTTACCGATTTGGGCGGCCGGATCTTGCAGCGGAAGTTGCGAAAATACTTGAGGTGCATCCGCGAGTTTCTTTGGTCCCCGCGACAACAGATGTGACGATTCAAGCTGCTGAAGTTCGTGCACAACTCGGGGGTGGTCCTGAAAGGGCCATCCAAATCGCGACAGCACTTACAAAGGGTGCGAGGGCTTACCTCACGACCGGGTCAGGATTGCGGAGAATTGCGGGAATGAGCGTGTTCAACCTTGAGGCTTAAACAAAACCGCCCAGGAGCATAAGGATCTTTAGCGATGATGCTATCCGCGGGCCTATTTTCGGCGGATCAGGCGCACTAAAGATTTAAGTGGATCGTAGTAGCGGTCTACCACGCGCTCTTTCAGTGGTATGATTGCGTTGTCAGTGATTGTTATGTGCTCAGGGCATACTTCTGTACAACATTTGGTTATGTTGCAGTACCCAAGACCTCCTCGCTCTTTAAGGAACTCCGTTCGATCTTCATTGTCGATAGGGTTCATGCTGTAGCCAGCCGTCCGAACTAAAAACGCAGGTCCAACAAATTCTTCGTGTTTTGAATGTGAGCGGAGCACGTGGCAGACGTCTTGGCAGAGGAAGCATTCAATGCATTTCCTCATTTCTTGAGCCTTCTCTACCTCATGCTGCTTCATTCGCCACCCGTCTTCTGCATCCTTAGGCCGAGGCTTGAAGCGCGGTATGGCTTTGTTATTCGCGTAGTTTTGGGAAACATCGGTCACGAGGTCTTTAATTACCGGAAAAGCCTTCATAGGGGTTATCGTGATCGTCCCCTCGTTTTCATAATCAGAGATACGTGTCATGCAAGTGAGCTTTGGTTGACCGTTGACTTCAGCACTACAGGATCCACACTTACCGGCCTTACAATTCCACCGCACAGCGAGATCCGGTGCTTGCTCGGTTTGGATGCGGTGGATTGCGTCGAGAATGACCATGCCCTCATCAACATCGACAGTGTAGCTTTCAAGCTGGCCTGATTGTTCGTGACCTCGGTATACTTCGAAGATTCGTTTAGCCAATGGTCACACTCCTTCCTCAATAAGCTTCTCGAGATCATCGGGTGGTGTGGGAACAGGCTCCCTTGTAGTCGTCATTTGCTTGCCTGTTTTGCTAACAATGGTCGTGTGGTTGCCGTATTCTGGGTCCGAGTCCGGGAAATCAATTCGCGTATGCCCCCCACGACTTTCCCTCCGATCCAGTGCGGAAAGGGTTACCGCTTCCGAAACAACCAAAAGTGAGTGGAGATCGAGCCACGTATTCCACCCGGGGTTGTATGCCCCCTCTCCATTTGCAGAGCACGTTTCGAGCGAACTCTGCAGCGCCCGAATCTCCTGAAGTGCCTCTTCAAGACCCTCTTGGGTCCGCGCGATTCCTACTTTGTGCTGCATGACCTGCTGAAGCTCTTCTTGAATTGCAAAGGGATTCTGTCGGTCCTTATTCCTAAAAGGTGCAAGAGCTTTCGTTATCGCTGAGGTTAATTCTTCTGTTGGAATCTCCCTCCAGCCCTGTTGTCTCTTGGCCACTGTTGCAGCGGCTTCGCCAGCCCGACGCCCAAAAACAACTAGGTCCGACAGCGAGTTTCCCCCGAGGCGGTTTCCTCCATGCAAGCCCGCAGCGACCTCACCTGCTGCGTAAAGACCTGGAACGGTAGATTCTGCCGTCTCCGGATCAACCTTGATTCCTCCCATGACGTAGTGCATGGTCGGCCCGACTTCCATAGCCTCCTTCGTAATATCTACACCTGCCAGTTCTTTAAATTGGTGGTACATACTCGGGAGCTTGGCTCGGATATAATCTGGATCACGCTTTTCGGCGATGTTCAAGAACGCTCCACCGTGGGAAGATCCACGACCTGCCTCCACTTCGCTCTCAATCGCTTTGGCGACGACATCTCGCGTCAACAACTCCGGTGGTCGGCGATTGTTAATCCGGTCTCCCGCAGCCCATCGATCAGCTTCAGCCTCAGTATCGGCTGTGTCTGCCCGATAAAGCTCTGGGATATAGCGAAACATGAACCGATCGCCTTCGCTATTCGTTAGAACACCACCTTCTCCACGAACCCCTTCGGTGACGAGCGTGCCTCGGACACTAGGTGGCCAGACCATACCGGTTGGGTGGAACTGTACAAACTCCATCCCAAGAAGTTCAGCCCCAACGCTATATGCCATCGCCATCCCATCGCCGGTATACTCCCATGAATTTGACGTTACGCGCCATGCCTTACCGATGCCCCCACTCGCAAGCACGATACTTTTTGCGCGAAAAAGGATGAACTCTCCGGTAGGCCGCCAGTATGCCAACACGCCGGCCACACGTCCATCTACAACGAATAAACGAATCGCAGTGCACTCCATAAAGATGTCCACGTCCTCATGGACTGTGTGGTCTTGTAGTGTGCGAATCATCTCAAGGCCAGTGCGATCACCCACATGAGCAAGTCGGGCATATGTGTGGCCACCAAAGGGGCGCTGGTTCATCCGACCATCTTCGGTTCGATCGAAGAGGGCTCCCCAGGCTTCGAGTTCGCGGACACGGTCGGGTGCTTCCTGTGCATGAATTTGCGCCATGCGCCAGTCGTTCATTCCCTTACCTCCCCGCATGGTATCTCGGAAGTGAACTCGCCAGTTGTCCTCTGCACGAAGATTGCCAAGGGCCGAAGCGATGCCTCCTTCAGCCATCACTGTATGAGCCTTTCCGAGGAGGGACTTACACACGAGCCCGACGGAAACCCCAGTCTCAGCAGCTGCAACAGCAGCACGTAGCCCTGCTCCGCCGGCTCCGATAACCAGCACGTCATGATCGTGGTGTTCTCGTATCTCCATTAATAGTCCGTGAAAGATCCTGAGTTTTAGATGTTGAAGCTGATTTTAAGTGCAACCTTTTGGTATTAGCTCAAGCGTCTCATTAGCACTAGAAAAATCGCGGGTCTGTGATTGCCCCCATGGCGACAAGCCGAATATAAAAGTCGGTGAGGCAGACAAATGCCAAACTGAACCATGCCCAGTTCATATGTTTTTTGTTGAACCAGGTAACGCCTTTCCACGCTTTGTATCGAACATTGCCCCCGAGGACACATGAATAGCAGTCAACGTTACCCCCAAGGAGGTGTCTTAGTGAATGACAACCAAACCAATATCCTGATAACAACAGAAGGTTAATCAGAAGCACGATCGAACCAAGTCCCACCCCAAATCCATCTTCAAAAAAGAAGGCGTGACCTGTGTCGTAGGTGAGGAAAAGCCAAACGACAATTGAGGCGTATAGAAAATAGCGATGAAGGTTCTGGATGATGAAAGGGAATGAGTTCTCTCCCTTATAATTTTCTCCGCGAAACTCTCCTACCGAACATGCAGGTGGGTCCATGAAGTAAGCTCGATAGTATGCTTTGCGATAGTAGTAACACGTGCCTCGGAATCCGAGGATTACTCCCATCATCAGAATCGCGGGCGAAAACGGCCACCATGCGATTCCGAGAAAGCGAATCGACTCAGGGCAGCTTGCGGCAATACAAGGGGAATAAAACGGTGAGAGATAAGGGTCAACAAAATAGTTGTTGCCTTGGATTACGGCCCATGTAGCATAGGCACCGAAGAAGCTAAGTCCAACGAAAACACTGAGCGGTGGGAGCCACCACCTGTCTAGACGATCAGTCTTTGCAAATCCGTCTTGTCGTGTTCCAACAGAACTTTCCATGGTCTCCTTTGGGTCTGTTTTCTCCCCGCGTCCACCCGCACAAATTGAAACGGCAGCGTATATGGCACTTCAGGGGCCGTCAAGGTGGAACAGGTGCGGTGAGGTCCTAACTCATATTACTCCTCATCCCGTTTCTTCAGGGAAGTTTTCTAGGAAGTCTTGGACCTTGTTGAGGAAGAAGGCTGCCATGGCACCATCCACCACCCGATGGTCGTATGACAAACCAAAATACGCTCGATGGCGGATCGCAATGACATCGTTCCCCATTGCATCTTCCACTACGACCGGGCGTTTCTCGATAACACCTGTGCCGAGAATTGCGACTTGAGGCTGGTTGATGATAGGCATGCCGAACAGGTTTCCGAACACGCCTACATTTGTGATAGTGAAGGTACCTCCCTGAATATCGTCGAAATCTAGGGTTTTGCTGCGCGCCTTTTCAGCAAGCTCGTTCACTCCCTGAGCGAGGCCTAATAAGTTAAAACGATCTGCATCTTTCAAAACTGGAACGATCAACTCGGCTCCGTCGTTTAAGGCGACAGCAATACCCAAGTTAATATTTGCGTGATAAACGATACGAGTTCCATCCACTGAGGCGTTGAGAATCGGATATTCTCGAAGAGCTTCGATGACCGCACGGTATATGAATGGTGCGTAAGTCAGGTTAACTCCGTTCTCGGAAAACTTTGCCTTCATCGATCTTCGAAGCCGAACCACACGCTCGAAGTCAATTTCGTTGACAGACGTGACGTGGGCGGAAACGCGCTTGGACATGAGCATGTGCTCCATAGTCCGCAGTCGCACTCGACTCATGGGTTCCACACGATCGTTTTCTCGGATAGGCACTGAGCCGAGTTTGATGTCAAGAGTGGCGCCGTGTATCGGTACACGTATGCTGCCTGTTGCGGTGGGGGGAACTAACGTTGGAGGTGTTTCAATCGGTGGTGTGGTAGGACGACTCGTCGCAGTCGTTACTGTTTCTTGAACCGTAACAATTTCCCCTCCTGACGTTTTATTGGCCTCGATATAAGCAAGAATATCATCACGAGTAACCCGCCCGTTCGCACCTGTCCCAACAATCACACCAATATCGATGCCATGCTCCATCGCAATTTTTCGTACGAGAGGTGTCGACCTGGTCCGCAGTCGCTCTTCTTGCCCCATGGGGACCATCTCCACTGCCTGTTTTGCCGCTTTTTGGGGTGAAGGGGAGGATAGGTTTACCGGCTCAACTGGTGTTGGGGTCGTATCGACTACCGGTTGATCACCAGAGGTAGAACTCGCGGAGAATTCGTTGGCATCTGTCTCGATTCGGGCCACGATGGTGTTGATCTCAACTGTCTCCCCTTCGTTGACCAGGACCTCTGCGAGAACACCTGCAGCTGGGGACGGAATATCTGCATCAACTTTGTCGGTCGAGATTTCAAATAAATCCTCATCGCGGTCGATGGTTTCGCCAACGGCGATGATCCAGCGCGTAAGGGTCCCCTCTGTGATAGACTCCCCCATTTGGGGCATTATGACATCGACTTTCGACATATGACTCTCTTCCTGAAATGTGAGATCTTTGCCGGAGGAGACCGGTTCGGATCAATAAGCTAATTGTCCTCGAGCAGTCGCCAGTACGTCATCAACGGCCGGAAGATGGGCGTCTTCGAGGGGTGCAGCATATGGTACAGGTGTGTCGAGGGCTGCTACACGACGAATTGGTGCATCAAGCCACTCAAAGGCTTCCTCGCATACTTGAGCCGTGACCTCTCCGGCGAACCCCCCAAAACTTGGTGCTTCATGTACAATCAAAAGTCTGCCCGTTTTGCGGACACTAGTCGTGATTGCATCAACATCAAGTGGGCGTAGTGTGCGGAGATCGAGAATCTCAACCTTAACACCCTCTTCTTCCGCTAGGCGGTCAGCTGCCCGCTCAACGGTGTAGAGCATTGCGCCATAAGTGACGATGGTCAGATCAGACCCTTCCCTGTGTGTTCGGGCCCGGCCAAGTGGCACTACAAAGTCGGTGTCCGCAGGAAGATCATCTTTGAGCCGTCGGTAAAGAAACTTATGCTCGAAAAACAGTACTGGGTCAGGGTCTCGAATTGCTGATTTGAGGAGGCCCTTCGCATCGGACACAGTAGCTGGGGCCACCATCTTTAGCCCAGCTACGTTAGCGAAATATGACTCTACGTTTTGAGAGTGGAATGGCCCAGCTCTCCCCCCCGCACCACACGGGCCACGGATTACGATTCCTGCCCCCACTCCAGTTCGATAACGAACCTTTGCCGCGAAGTTAACAATTATATCAAATGCGGATCCAATAAAATCAATGAATTGCATCTCACATATCGGCTTCAGCCCCATATGGGCGGCACCAATAGCGGCACCAACGATTGCTGCCTCACTGATAGGAGTGTCGATAACTCGATCTGCACCAAACTCATCCAGAAATCCTTCCGTGACCTTAAATGCCCCTCCGTAGGCACCAATATCTTCCCCCATGACGAAGACAGACGAATCCGCCTTCATTTCCTCCCACATCGCCTCCCGGATGGCTTCTAGATAGGTAGTCACAGCGCGCAGAATACGGTGGCTCGGAGGGAGAGGCAATATCCCGAAGAAGTGCTTTACCTTTAGGTAAAGGGAAGGTCTGTAATCTGGATGTTTTGAATAGATTGGTCAACTGTGGAAACATGTTCACCGGGTTCGAGTTCTCGGCGAATGTATGCGAGGCCCAGGCGACCAAATCGAGGCGAAGAAACCACTGAGTGTACCGAACCAATGGTTCGCCCATTTCTCGTTAGTATGTCCCCAGAATGGAGATCAGGTGGCCCCGAGGGGATTTGGAGGCCGCGCAACATGCGATTCACGTGCCCGCGGTAGTGAATTCGTGCAACGACCTCTTGACCAGTGAAGCAACCCTTCTCGAAGCTGATCCCCCGCTCATCTTGGCACGCCTCTTGGACAAGGCGTTCCGAGGTTAACTCTCTACCATAGATGGGGAGACCTTTTTCCACGCGGATGATGTCCCACTCTGGTGGCGTCCCCATCACACCACCGAGTGCATGAACCCCTTCTTCCAGTGCAGGCATAAAGAGTTCGATTTCATGGGACGGTATGTAAAGATCAATTCCATCCCCTTCGATTTTTTCCCGTCGGACGATTAATGCCTCTAGCGAGAGCGTTGTCATGCCAAGATGGGGCAATTGGCCAAGGTCTAGTGTTGGGGTCAGCTTGAGCGCACTCAAGACGGATCGCAAACACTCCACTGCACGTGGGCCTAGGAGGCTTACAACATGTAGTTCAGGTGAGCTATAGTGAGCAAAGACTGGTGGAATGTATTTAGTGAAATGTGTGTGAATAGCATCTACTCCGTTGACGGGAATATCCAACCAAAACACCTGGGAAGTTGACGTTGATTCACGGCTTGCGTCTTTCTCAAAACCGGGTGTAGCTAAGATCCTGAGATCAACGACCGGACGACCTTTGGGGTTCAACAGAAATGCGTAACACCCCTGACCTGATGGGACACTATCAATGGCGTTTGTGACAAGGCCGTTTAAAGCATCAAAGGCACGAGCACCTTTAATTTCAAGAACGTGTCTGCCTAAGTCGGTGAAAAGCGCGACTGAATCTAAGGATGCCTGATAGCCAGGAGTCGCACTCACGATATTACCTCGAGGTAACTTTTCAGGGCGGTTTCGAATTTTTGCGGTCGGAAATTTGGGAAACACCTTGAGGTCTCGGCCAAATCAGCAACACCATCTTGCGTAAGGAAGTCTAGAGCGTCGGCGGAAAAGAGTTGTCCCGGAAGCCAGCCTATAACTTTAGCGGCGGGTCGCACGAGCCATAGGGGGAAGTGCAGGATGGGTTTTTCCCGCTCCAGCAAGCGCATTGTAGTTCGGACAATCTCGTCAAGTGTAATAGTTTCGGGTCCGCCGACTTCAAGGATCGCACCATCTCCTCTTTTTCCGAGAACTACGTCACGAACTAAAACCGCTAAATCATCGATGAATAGTGGAGTGATTTGTTGAGAACCTGGCCCTAGTTGAGGGAAGAAAAAGGGAATCTTTCGTACGAGGTTCACGAAACGGTTTAGGCTTACATCATCGGGGCCATAAACCCAAGATGGACGAATGATCGACCATGTTGGGCCTGCTTCCTGCACAGCCTTTTCGGCCAATCCTTTAGCCTGATACCAAACGCGTTTAGACGACACATCGGCTCCCACCCCTGATAAGTAAATGATTTTAGGGACACCTGCACGATTAGCAGCATAGGCTAAAGATTGAGTCCCACCCGTGTCCACCTCTAAAAATGTGCGGCCAACGGCAGGTGCCTCTACGGGATATCCAGAGAATTGAACTGTAAAGATGGCAGCATCCATATCGACCATTGCGGCGACCAAGGCATCGGGATCCTCCAGGTTTCCCTCGACGAAAGAGGCTGAGAGAAAGGGGTATGTGTCCGCGGCACGAGCGGCATCACGAGTCAAAACCGATACGTCTACGTTGCGGTCGGTGAGTGCGGCCACGATGGCGCGTCCGAGAAATCCGGTTCCACCAGCTATGAGAACACGCATCAGATGCTACCACGCTGACTGGCGCTTAGGGTCATTTTACCGGAACATTTCTTGATGACATTTGAAATCGTGTTCGTCTTGCTGCTCACGGTGCTGGCTCTGATCCTTTTTTCAATGGATCGGCTTCGGCTCGACCAAGTGAGCTTAACCATCCCGGTACTCTTGTTGCTGGGTGGAATCCTCACGCCCCGTGAAGCTCTCTCAGGGTTAAGCAACGAGGCCACCGTAGCTGTTGCGGCAATGCTTGTGCTAGGGCTCGGGCTTCGCAAGACAGGGTTGGTCGCCGCAATCGGGCGTTGGGCACAGACGGCTTCGCTGGGCAGTGACAATATGCGGGTTTTCGTGCTCTGTGTGATTGTCGCGGTGTTGTCGCCTTTTCTTAACAATACGGCAGTTGTGATGGTTTTTCTTCCGGTCTTTGTTGCACTAGCCGATCGGGCGGGAGAGCCGCCGTCGTTATATCTGATGCCATTGTCTTTTGTTGCCATTCTTGGAGGTACGGTTTCCCTAATAGGTACGTCAACCAACTTAATCGTACATGGCATGGCGGTAGAGCGTGGTTATGATGACCTGAGCATGTTCTCTATTGCTCCATTAGGCATCATTTATCTCGTGGTTGGTTTCGCGTATCTGTTCACAATCGGGCGGACACAACTGCCTCGGCGAGATCGCCCCCCGGATCTATCGCGAAAATACGACATGCGCCGATTTCTTGCCGAACTTGAAGTGTCGATTGAGTCGCCAGCTAAGGGTCGGTCATTAGGTGAACTGAAATGGGGAGAGCGTTACGCAGTCTCCGTCCTCGGGATCAAGCGTGGCTCGCAAGACATTCCTTCTCCGCGTGCGGCGACGAAGATTGAGGAAGGCGATATTCTTTACGTGCAAGGTGCAGCGGATCGATTGCTCGTACTTGCACGCCAGCAGACGCTCGGTACGCCAGCCGATCGAACAAGTGTAACCAGTGGCTTTGCAGCAGGAGCTGGGCGCCTAGTTGAAGTGATGATTGCGCCGGGGTCATCTCTCCAGGGGCGAACCCTCCGAAACCACGGCTTTGCACAACGCTACGATGCCACAGTCCTCGCAATTCAACAGCAGGGAATCGTGGTTCATGAACGGTTGGCCGACGTGGAATTTAAGGTTGGAGACTTGCTCTTGGTCCACGGTATGGGCAGTGCACTTGAGCGTCTTGCAGATGAGCCTGGCTTTATCCCCATGGGAGAGGTTGAGGCGCCTCTCCAGAAACGGCCACGCGCAGCTGTCTCGGCAGGGATTATGGCGGTCGTCGTCGTCGCCGCGGGGATTGGTTTGTTTGATATCGTAACGGCGGCACTAGCAGGCGTTACCCTGATGGTATTTACGGGTTGTATACGGATTGATGAAATATACGCAGAACTCGACTGGTTAGTGGTGTTTGTTATGGCGGGACTCCTACCGTTAGGGCTTGCATTAGATAAGACAGGGGCGGCGTCACTTCTGGCGTCGGGTATATTAGAGGTGTCTGGCGGTTGGGGTGTTACTGGCTTAACGGCCGTATTCTACTTGGTGGCGGTACTGTTAACATCCGTCATCTCAAATGCGGCGGCAGCTACCCTACTTTCACCGATCGCCATTTTCGCTGCGATAGAGGCAGGAATAAATCCTTATGCGCTACTAGTGTCGGTTATGTTTGGGGCTTCAGCCTCCTTCATTACGCCTTTCGGATACAAGACGAACATTATGATTTATCAGCCAGGCGGATACCGTTTTTCGGACTTTGCGAAAGTTGGTGGGCTTTTAAATCTGATTCTTTTGGTGACAGCCATAATCTTCATCCCAATCCTCTGGCCTAGTTGACTAAGAATATACACAGGGAACGTGCGCGATCATGCTAGAACACCTACTTGAGACCGAAGTTAATAAACGACCCTCCACTGTACGACTCCAGGGTCGCATCCTTTTCCTTACCGAAGACCCAGACTTGATACGGCGACAACTGCAGGGGGAGGATCTTGAGTGGGATCCTTCGATCCCACTTCGTGACGATATTTCTACAGATGAAATTACGCCCGGGTGGGTGTGCTATCACTTTGACGAAAAACTCGGAGAATACCCCTACGTCGGTTTGATGTGTGGTGAGGAGCTTCCGATCGGTCGCAATGATGTGAAAAATGGCGGATTTGTTTGCTCAGTTTCTGGGAAGCGGCGTGGTAAGGGGTCGAGCCGAGAAGCGTCCCCATATGCAGAGCGTTCGGCCGGCATTCGTGTCGTCATAGGGGAAAACATCGAGCGTATCTACGGAGAGAACTGTGCAAACATCGGCGTTCTAACATCAACGGACTTTTCTCTTATTGAAAAGATCAAGAATGGCGAGGCAATCCCACTTGAATCTTTTATAGGTGATGCAGGCCAAATTGAACGCGATATCATTGAGTATGGTGGCTTGCTTGAGTATGCAGTAGCCCGACTAAAAGGTCTCGTGACGGTACCCGAGATTGTGGCTGACCTAGAGCGGTCAGAGACAATTGCTGAAAAAATCATGGCGAGACACTGGTTGAAAGATGGATCTGGTGCAGATATCGGAGTTCCAAGGATAAAGCCAGGTGACACGGGTTTTTTGCGAACGGATCTCCGCTTTTCACATGAGTATGTGACCCCCATGGCTTCAACCTTCTGGCAGGATTTTGCGGGTGAAGCGGATTTGAACGATACAGACTCGATTCTTTTTTTTCGTGACCACTTAGCTTTTTTAGATGAAGTGATCACAGAGGATCGCAAAGCCGCTGGACTCTTGGATGCGGCACACGCGCTCCATGATCGCCAACGTGAGTTTGCGACGGCCAAGGGAGTTCGGTTACACGGAGAACTTCCAGATCGCACGGGGAGCGATGGGATCTGTCATATTATGATTCAGGATAGGTATGCACTCCCAGGACAAGTCATCATCGGTAGTGACTCGCACACTCCACACGTTGGTGCACTTGGGTGCCTCGCATTCGGAGTGGGCACCTCCGCAGTAGTTAATGCGTGGGCAACGAAGGATGTGCGACTCGAAGTGCCGGAATCCATCCGAATAGAAGTTAACGGAGACCTCCAGCCCGGTGTAACAGCTAAGGATCTAATGGTTGAGATTCTGCGCCATCCTTCGGTGAAGAGCGGTGAGGCGATTGGCCGCATCATCGAATACACTGGGTCAACCATTGCGGCGCTTACGATAGACGAGCGTGTAACACTCACAAATATGGCAGCCGAAGTAGGTGGGTTTACGGGGATCATAGCACCCGATGAGAAAACTGTGTTGTGGATCTCTGAAATGCGTGGCATTCCAGTTGATGAAATTTGGGACCTCTGCGAAGGGCTCAAGAGTGATCCCGACGCACACTACGCCGCCACAATCGAGATCGATGCAAGCCAATTAGAACCGATGGTCGCTGAGCCAGGTGATCCGGGAAATGGTGTCGCGATCTCAGGGCTTGACGAACATATAAACGTCGATCTCGTATTCGTTGGCTCCTGTACGGGAGCCAAGCGAGATGATTTTGATATGTATGCGGAGGTCGCCCGACAAGCGGTAGCAGCTGGCCGCCGAGTGCCACCGTCGGTCGCTGCTTTTGCGCAGTTTGGCTCAATTGATGTGGAAGCTTACTGTATCGAACGGGGCTACGATAAATTGCTTCAGGAAGCCGGATTCCAGGTTTTAGCTCCGGGATGTGGGGCCTGCATTAATGCAGGCCCCGGGGTATCAAGCTCACCGGACCAGGTTACGATTAGTTCGATCAACCGGAATTTTCCCGGTCGAAGTGGACCGGGGAAGGTCTATTTAGCAAGTCCGCTCACATGTATGGCTTCTGCAATCGCAGGATCTATCACTGCCTATAGGTCCGACAAGGATAATTGGGCATAAGCTCAGTTTTGTGTGGTCTCGACCCGTTTTTATAAGGACGGTTCCACGCGAACTGGGCACACCTTCAGTTCAGCAGTGTGAGTCACAGGGTCGTAGCCTCCACCGGTAAGAACGTTGACCGGAACATCATCAAAACTAAAACTTACAAACACCGTTCCGGGTGGAGAGCGTTTGTTGGATTCAACTTTCACCCTGACAGATCCCCGAGGGCTTGTGAGTGTACACCAACCGCCATCTTCAAGCCCCCAGGTTGCGACGTCGCTGGGATTAACCTCTAGGGTTTCTTCTGATAATAGGTAGTCAATCCCCGCTGACCGCCCAGTTTGAGTTCGGGTGTGATAGGCTGCAAGGCGACGCCCCGTGGTGAGCCACACGGGGAACTCTGGTGAGATTGTCTCCGCGGGGTCCCTATATTCGATCAGTTGGAATATTCCGCGACCGTTCTCGAACTCTCCGCGGTGAAGGATCGGCGTTCCCTTGTGCTCCTTATGAGGTACTGGCCATAGGTACTCCCCTCGTTCGATTCGATCCCAGTCGAGGCCAGCGTAGATCGGCGAAAGTCCGCAAAGTTCATTAAACACTTCTTTTGCGGAGTTAAATGTGAAGCCTTCAAGCCCCATACGTTGGGCGATTCGCGAAACAATCCACCAATCTGGCTTTGCCTCACCCGGTGGGGTTACTGCTTTCCGAAGTCGTTGTACGCGCCGCTCGGTATTAGCGCAGACGCCATCTGTTTCGGCCCATGCTGTCGCTGGAAGCACGACATCGGCGAGCTTCGCTGTCTCGGTGAGAAAAATGTCAATTACAACAAAATGATCAAGACTTTTGAGTGCGTGTTCACAGTGTTCTCGGTCGGGATCAGTAACAACCGTGTTCTCACCGTTGATAATCATGGCACGGATTAAGTCTCCGCACATATCCAAAGCCTGGACCTTTGTCGGCCCAAGTTCAAGATCAACTTCTTTTCCATAGGCTTCTGCGAACTTGGCCTGGTTGGCAGGGTCCAGTACCGATTGGAATCCTGGATAATTGTTGGGTAGTGCTCCGCAGTCTCCTGCCCCTTGGATATTGTTTTGCCCCCGCATCGGATTAATTCCAGTGCCTTCCCGACCAATGTTTCCCGTGACCAGGGCCAGGTTACAAAGGCTCTGAACATTATCGACACCGCAAATATGTTCGGTAATCCCGAGCGTGTAGTAGATGGCACCGCGCTCCGCTGCCCCGTACCATTGTGCAGCCTGTTCGATAAGTTTGGCATCAACTCCAGTGATTGATTCAGCCCACTCGGGTGGGTACTCGGCAACATGATCGAGAAATTTGGTTCCTTCTGTGGTTCGCTCTTCCAGGAACGCCTCATCCACCAATCCATCCCTCGCAATGACATGAGCCATTGCGAGGAGCAACGAAACATCGGAACCGACTCGTAGTGGCAGATGGATATCGGCGAGCTCTGCCAACGCAACCTGCCTAGGATCGGCCACAATCAGTTTCGCCCCTTTGGCGATAGCACGCTTGATTCGCGTGGCAGCAACGGGATGGCATTCGGTCATATTTGTCCCAATGCAAAAAATTACATCAGGTTTTTCCATGTCATCGAGTGGGTTCGACATGGCTCCTCGACCGATAGAGGCCGCCAGACCGGCGACCGTAGGAGCGTGTCAGGCACGGCTGCAGTTATCAATTTGATTGGTTCCGAACCCCCCTCGGATGAACCGTTGCATCATGTAAGCAGCTTCGTGCGGAGCCCGCCCGGATGCGATCCCATAGACTGATTGTCGTCCATGATTTTCGGCGGCCTGCGCGAATCCAGTTGCCGCTCGATCGAGTGCCGTATCCCAATCGGTCTCATGGAGCTCACCATCGTCACCACGGACTAACGGGGCGGCGAGTCGTTCAGGGTGTGAAACAAAATCAAATGCAAACTGTCCTTTGACACATAACGCACCCTTGTTGGCGGGACCATCCATAGCAGGTAGGATCCCGACGACCTTGTCATCTCGCGTCATAACATCGACGGAGCAACCCACTCCACAATAAGGACACACAGTCCGCGTTTTCTCTGTTTCGCCCGGCACATCTTTATTTGCAAGTGCTTTCACATCGGCGAGTGCACCAGTTGGACAGGTTTGTATGCATTGTCCGCAGAATGTGCATGCAGAGTCCTTGAGCAATCCTTCAAATTCGGTGGTGATTTGCGTCTCGAATCCACGGTTCATCATCGAGATCGCATAGTCTCCTTCCTGTTCCGCGCAGACGCGTACACACCTGTAACAGGAGATGCAGTTTTCGTAATCACGCAGGATAAAAGGATTGTCGTCGTCTGGTCGGCTCGTACCCGATCTGGACCCGGCAAAGCGTTTTGTTCGTGCGTCGTACCGATCGAGCAGTGTCGCCATCTCATCTGACGCATAACCTGATAGTGGATCAACATCGAGATCCCGATTCTCAGACCCGACCATCTCCATCAGTACGCGACGGTGCATCTCGAGGCGAGCGGACTTGGTTGTGACTTTCATACCTGGTTGCGCGACAGTCGTACAAGAGGCGACTGGGTTTCGGGCACCTTCAATCTCCACGATGCAAAGTCGGCACGCCCCGAGCGGTTCGAGACGTGGATCGTAGCACAGCGTGGGGATTGATTTGCGGTGGCGTTCTGAAACTTCGTAGATGGTTTCTCCACGAGTCACGGGGACACGTTCGCCATCGAGCGTAATCTCGTAGTCGTATTGATTCCGGTCCAAAGTTCCTCCATCGCAGGTGGATCGGGCTAAGGTGCCCAGTAAAGATGGTGACTATCGGTGTGCTACGCACGCGGATCTCGGGCCGCGTGCACCTTCGCGTAGCGTTTTGGCCCCGTCTAAAGCCGAAAAGTCATGGGTGTTTTATTGATTTAAAAAGGAAAAAGCGGAAGCTTCTCATCGATTTTCGACGCGCGCCGCAACCTGATCAGGGAAGTACCGTAAGAGACTTTCAGTGATTAGAGGGGCTGCCTGGCCTAAACCGCAGGCACTCGTCTGTTTCATAGTTTGACCCAGATCTGTGACTTCGTCGACCCAGTCGCCAAGGTCAGAGGGCCCACCACCCGAAAGTCGCTCGGTCAGTCGGTGGGTTCCTATGCGACAAGGGAAACATTTCCCACACGACTCCTCAGCGAAGAATTCCATCGCAGCATGTGCTACCTCAACCATATCGCGCGAATCATCGAATACCATGATGCCGCCTGCTCCCAGAAACGATTCTTTCGCTCTAATGCTTGGTTCGTCGAGAGTGACATCAAGATCGTCTTTTGCGAGAAATCCTCCAGAGAGCCCTGCCATGGTAACCGCTTGGATATCTCGATCTCCTAGTGCACCTCCTGCCCAGTCCTGAAGCAACACTTGAAGTGGGAAGCCAAGCGGGACTTCATAATTTCCTGGTCGCCTGATGTCGCCGGAAAGGCTGATGACTTTAGTTCCGGCGTGATCGCCTATGGCTAGGTTTCGGTACCAATCCGGTCCCTTGCTGAGAATGTGGGGGATCGAAGCAAGCGTCTCCACGTTGTTAACTACAGTAGGGAGATTCTCATACCCGTGGGTTACCGGGAATGGAGGACGGTTGCGTGGGAAAGGGTGTTTACCTTCGAGGCTGTTAAGCAGAGAAGTCTCTTCCCCACAAATGTATGCTCCTGCGCCTCGTCGCACCCACAGATCGAATGGGCGGCCCGGCCCGAACGCCTCACTGCCCAGCAATCCTTCAGCCCGGGCTTCTTCGATCGCACGCTCCAGAATGTTCTGCGTCTCAGGGTACTCGTAGCGTAAATAGATGAACCCTCGGGTGGCCCCGGTTGCGAAACCAGCCGCCAACATGCCCTCAATGACTGCGTGAGGATCATAGTCCATCAGTGTCCGATCCTTGAAGCAGCCGGGCTCACCCTCGTCGGCATTACATACAATCGTCTTGGGTTCTCCCTCGGCTTCGGCAACGGCCCTCCACTTTCTTCCAGTTGGGAATCCTGCTCCCCCCCGGCCCGCGAGCCCGCTGGCGTCAATTGATTCAAGAAGATCTTGAGGAGAACCTGTAAGAGCGCGTGCCAGCCCCTCATAACCGCCCGTCTCACGATACCCAGCGAGTCCGGCCCGCCCAGGTGTTCTGATTTGGGCGAAGACACACTCTTCTATTTCGTCGGGGCTTTCCGGTGGAAGGGGTGAATCGACATTTGTGAGAGTCGCCGGAGTGTCACCACAAAGTATTGTGTCGCCATCAAGGACGGGAACGGGTTGGTCGCATCGACCTGGGCAGGGCATCGTGGTAGCACCATCTAGCCTATCTACAATCTCTTGAGCTCCGCGTAACGCACAGATTGGACCGACACAGACCCGTGGTTTCTCCCGTCCTCCAGGTGTTCGGGCGAAGTGATGGTAAAATGTTACCGTTCCAAATAGGTCTGCAATTGGGATTCCGAGATCAGCTGAGATGGCCCGAAGGGTTTTCTCAGATAGATGCCCATCGCATTGGTGAAACGCGTGCAGCAACGGAAGTAGTGGGGCAGGCTCGTCGCGCCAGGCGGCCAGCAGTTCCCCATCAGAAGGCCTCTTCATGTCGGATAGTTACTGGGAGAGGCCTGTGCCGGCAACGATAACTCACATCTCGACGCACTCGCGGGGACGTGTGTAACTTCGAGTATGATCTCTCCTCGTCGCAGCATGGTGCGCATAGACGTCAATCGTTTTGCTGGAAAATCATCCCGCAATCGCCGAGATGCGGTAGCGGTTGAGGAACCACTCGAGATCCGCTTGGCTACACCGCAAGGTGACGAGCACCAGGTAGCCGTTACCATGCGTACCCCAGGCGACGACTTTGACCTTACCACCGGATTCCTCTTCTCGGAAGGTTTGATTCAACGGCGGTCCGATGTTTTGGATCTTCGATACTGCACCAATGTGGATGTCCAGGAATACAATGTTATGACTGTGCAGCTAAGTGAGGGTGCGAGTTTCAACCCCACTGATCTGACTCGAAACTTTTATACCACCTCGAGCTGCGGAGTATGTGGAAAGGCGTCACTGGAGGCGATCGAGATACAAGGGTGCACGTCTCTTATTGAGGATGGGCCTGTGATTAAGAGTCAGGTAATCCAAACATTACCAAGCGTGCTTAGAGAAGGGCAACAAATATTTGAACGCACCGGAGGCCTCCACGCAGCGGGGTTGTTCAACGCTGACGGGGACATCCAAATTCTCCGTGAAGATGTGGGTCGGCACAACGCGCTGGACAAAGTGATTGGGAACCGGTTTCTCGAAGACGGTTTGCCGATCAAGGAATCGGTTCTCGCAGTCAGTGGTCGAGCTTCATTCGAGATTATGCAAAAAGCTCTAATGGCAGGTATTGCTGTTATTGTAGCAGTCGGTGCCCCTTCGAGCCTCGCGGTGGATGTGGCGAGCGAGTTCGGTATGACCCTAGTTGGGTTTGCCAAGGAGGAAGGATTTAATGTTTATACAGGAACTTCGCGTGTCTCCTAGTGATCAATGATCGTGTCTCGTACCGCTCAAACCTTACGCAGGCCAGACACGACCGACTCGCAAGGCTATTTCGAGTAGCGATTTTTTCCACCCTGTTAGTTGTGATCTTCGATAGGCATCGGCTGTACGACGAACTCCTTCGCTCATTGTCGGATACGGATGCACCAACGAGGAGATTGATCCGAGTCTGACACCTGCCTCCATGGCTAAAGCGATTTCGGAAATCATGGTGCCGGCGGTTGGTCCCAGAATATGGCCACCGAGGATTCTCCCCCCCCTACGGGTGACAATCTTTACACAGCCGACAGGTGCTCGATCAACGATCACACGATCCAAATCAGCCAGGTCGTACAAATGGATTGAGACTTCAGAACCGTATTGGTCCCTAGCTTCGTGTTCCGTCATTCCGACGTGCGCAAGCTCAGGATCTGTAAATGTGCACCATGGTATCACGTCATATTTAATGTTGGTCCGAACAGGGAAGAGTGCGTTTTGGACGACCGTACGCGCTTGGTGGTCGGCAACGTGTGTAAAGAGAAAACGACCCGTCACATCGCCCGCTCCAAAAACGTGTTTTTCTGACGTGCGGAGTTTCGAATCGACCGTTAGCCATCCGTTCTCAGTCTTGATCCCCACAGTCTCAAGTCCAAGGCCTTCCGTGTTTGGTAGACGTCCGGTCGCGACTAGTATCTCATCTACTTCTAGGATCTCTGTTTTTTGTGACCCAACATCTGCATCGGCTAGCTTAGGACTTACAGTTTTTATTGTAATGCTTCGCTGAGTCCCCCGTCGGTCCACCCGTGTGGCAACGTGTCGCGTGAGAATGCGTATGCCTTCTTGCTTTAGTTGTTTGGTAAGGTGTTCGGTAAGTTCGGGTTCTTCCCGCGCCATGATGCGATCTAGCGTCTCTATTATTGTTACGTCGCTGCCCAGTCGTTGGAATGCTTGAGCGAGCTCGACCCCGATAGGTCCTCCGCCGATCACAGCCAATGTTGCGGGGATGGTGTCGCGATCAAATGCTTCCGCATGCGTAAAATATCCTGCTCCTGCCAGCCCTTCGATTGGCGGCACAGCGGGCCGGGATCCAGTGGCGATCAAAAACCGACGGCCACGGATTCTCTGGTCCCCGACTTCTACTTCATGGGAGGTTACGAAGCGAGCTGAACCCTCAACAACGTTGACTCCCATAGCACGAAAACGTTCAGGGTCATCGTGTACCTGTATTCGCGCTCGAATATTTCGAACACTTTCCATTACAACATGATCGGGAAGGTCAACTGTGACCGCTGGCAGCCCAAACGCTTCTGCCTCACGAAAGTGTTTAGCCAAGCGTGCCGAAGCGATAAGAGCCTTTGATGGCACGCACCCAGTCCACAAACAGTCACCACCTAGGCGGTCTCGTTCAATGAGAGCAACGTTTGCCCCTAAGCCTGAGGAACCTGCAGCCGTTACTAGCCCTGCGGGCCCCCCTCCGATCACAACTATGTCATACAAGTCTTGTCTTCCCAAGCCGGCTTGCTCCGGGTTCACGATTAGGCCGTCGATGGGCCGAAAGTATCTTACTTCTCCCGACGGTGCCTCGGGCCTTCAGGCCCTTGTAAGGTGAACTGAGCTGCCTTGGGCCGCGATAGGGCTTATGATCAAGGAACGAAATTTCTCGAGTTCATCTAAAGAGGAGGAGAGGGCTATAATCTCCGAGAGATTGAACTGACACCTTGGTTTGCTTGCCCAAAACTGTGAACTTTGCTTAGCTTTGAATTGTGACTAATAGCACACCTCAGGCCGCCAGATCGCATTCGGAGCCTCTGCTTGCAGCCGCCAGCCCGCTGCCGGAGATCTTCGCCAAATGTCTAGCGTTCACGCGTGCGCGTGAACTGCGGGCAATTGGGCTCTACCCCTACTTTATGCCCATCGAGGAATCGCATGATACCTATGTAGTGATCGAAGGGGAAAAGAAGATCATGGTGGGCTCTAATAATTACATGGGGCTCACACACGACCCACGAATTCTCGAAGCTGCACGTGATGCACTGGACACATTTGGTAGCGGGAATACAGGAAGTCGTTTTCTGAACGGAAACCTTGATCTACATGATCGTCTTGAAGAAGAGTTGGCAGATTTCGTGGGCATGGAAGCGGCATTGGTATTTTCCACTGGATATCAGACCAATGTGGGAACGTTAGGTGCATTGATAGGACGCAGTGACACCGTATATGTGGATAAGCTTGATCACGCGAGCATTCAAGACGGTGTCCGTTTGGGTCTGGGCCGCGTGCAGCGCTTCAACCACGGAGACTACACAAGTCTCCATAGGATGCTACAAGCTGACAAGCCGGAACGTGGAAAGCTAATTGCTATCGACGGTGTTTTCAGTATGGAGGGTGACATCGCCGACCTTCCGGCATTGGTCGCGCTTAAACGTGAGTTTGGGGCGGCTCTTGTCGTTGATGATGCGCATGCCGTTGGTGTTCTTGGCGAAACCGGAGCCGGGACGGCCGAACACTGGGGCCTAACGGATGAGGTCGACCTTATCCTCGGAACTTTCTCGAAATCATTTGCTTCGATCGGAGGGTTCTGTGCCGGAAAGGCCGATGTGATTGATTATCTTCGGAATCATGCGCGAGCCTTGATGTTTAGTGCGAGTATGCCGCCGGCATCGGTAGCAACGGTGCTCAAAGCCCTCGAGATCATTCGTTCAGAGCCAGAGCGGCGTGAACGGTTGTGGGCAAACACGTACAAAATGATGGAAGGGTTCAAATCAATTGGGTTTGACATCGGACCCACCGAGACTCCGATCGTGCCAATTCTTATCGGCCCTATGGAGAAGACCCTTCAGTTTGGACGAGCACTGTTTGAGGCAGGGGTGTTTGCCAATCCAGTTGTGCCCCCAGCAGTTCCCGAAGGCCAGGGTCGTCTGCGGACGAGCTATATGGCGACTCACACTGACGAAGAACTTGATTTTGTACTTGACCAGGTCCACCACGTAGCTAAAAAACTCGACATCGTCTGACGGATCGGGTGCGTAAGCGTGCGACCGATCAGCTAGAACGCCTCACAATGTGGGCAACCTCATGACGTCGCATCCTTCGTCTGCACTCACAGTGATCCCGGTCGTGACGCGAGAAGAACTAAACCAGTTCATCGCCTTGCCTTGGTCTATCTATGGTGACGATCCGCATTGGGTTCCTCCGCTGAAGTCAGATGTGCGAAATGCTTTCGATCATGAAAAACATCCTTTTCATAAGCACTCGGAGGCACAGCCATTTCTGGCACTTCGGGGTTCGGTACCTGTTGGGCGAATATGCGCTATTCGTAACCGTAATCATGAAACGTTTCATGAGGAACCGGTGGGTTTCTTCGGATGGTTTGAATGTGTGGACGATGTTGAGGTGGCGGCGGCCCTTTTCGATATAGTTCGAGAATGGCTCCGTTTCCGTGATCTCAAGATCATGCGAGGTCCGACGAGCTTCTCCACAAACGAGACATGTGGTTTGCTTGTGGATGGTGAACCAGGTCCGCCGTCCGTCATGATGGCATACAACCCCAAGTATTATCCCAACCTTTTGAAAGCGTGTGGTCTCACAAAAGTAAAAGATCTCTATGCCTGGCAAATGGACGATCAAATGGACATGGGGTACTTGTTGCGAGGAGAAAAACTTGTAACACGCCGCTATGGCATCACGATGCGGTCGTTCGACATGGCTAAGTTCGATACAGAGTTGGAGACGGTCAGGTCGATCTATAATGCGGCATGGGAGAAGAACTGGGGTTTTGTACCCATGACGGATGAAGAGATTGATCATATGGCAGCTGAACTCAAACCGATCTTGGAACCGAAGCTTGCCTTGTTTGTTGAAGATTCAGACGGGGTACCAATTGGTTTTGCACTAGCCTTACCAGACTTCAACCAGGTTCTCAAGAAGATGGATGGCAAGCTATGGCCTTTTGGTATTTTTAAGGCGCTCATCGCAAAGCGCCGTATCAACTGGATGCGGGTGATCATTCTTGGGCTTGTAGAGGAGTGGCGTGGGAAGGGGATCGATGTTCTGCTTTATCTCGGCCTGATTCGAGCTGGAAGAGAGGTTGGGATCACACAGGGGGAGCAGTCTTGGATTCTTGAGGATAATGACAAGATGAACGCCTCAATCAAGCGTCTTGGGGGTCAGATGTACCGCACCTACCGCCTCTATGAAATTCCCTTATAAGTGCTTTACTTTATCGCTTTACCATGATTTTCCTAACGGGGGCAACAGGTTTTCTCGGCAGCCATATTGCTGAAGCATTGGTGAAAAATGGTCATAAGGTCCGGTGCAGTGTTCGACGAACGAGCAATAGGAGGTGGATCGATTCCGTTGATGTGGAAACTGTTGAACTGGATTTGGGTACAGCCAGGCAGGCTTTACAGTCTAGTGCAGCCGAAGAGCCTAGATCTATTGAAGGAAGTGTAACGCCAGCCAAAGCTCTCGAGGGCGTTGAGGTTGTGATTCACTGCGGTGGGCTAACAAGTGCACGCAATGAAGATGAGTTTATGGCGGTGAATGCAGCGGGTACTGCAGAATTGGCGAAAGCTGCCTCCGCTGCAGGGGTTGCTCGGTTTGTATATATCAGCAGTCTCGCAGCGCGTGGACCGGATGGCGCGCGTGGACCTGTGACTCCCTATGGTCGTTCTAAACTCTTGGGCGAGCGATGGTTAGAGGAAAATAAAGGCGATATGGCGACTTTTGTTCTCCGACCGGGTGGTATTTATGGAGCACGCGACTCGGCACTCCTACCTTTGTTTCAGATGGCAAGGCGAGGGTGGGTGGTAGTCCCGCGAAGCGAGGTGCCACTTCAACCGGCCTACGTTTCAGATGTTGTGACGGCAACTGTCGCAGCAATAGAAGCACCGACGGTGGATAAGCCGGTCGAGATAGCAGGAGCTCAAAAACATCGATGGGAGGATTTGGCGCAGGTGGTGGGAGCTGCGGTTGGAGATGGAGTGCGCGTGGTTCGAGTACCCATGGCCTTTCTCAGGGCGGCGGGTCTCGTGTCCGAGCTTGGGGCTAAACTTGTGGGCAGATTGCCGGCGGTGGACCGGAAAAAAGTACGAGACATCGGCCACCATTCATGGACATGTGACATTGAAGAGGCGGGAAGGCTCCTTGAAGGTTGGAAGCCACGAGTGGAGCTGAACGACGGGATGTCGCGTACGTTTGTTTGGTATCGCCAAGCGGGATGGATGTGACAGACGCTCAGGGATTATTGCCGGTTGATCGGCTAACTCGGGTTTATTTGGGAGTTACCGCCATCTTTGCTGTAGTTTTTGGTGGGATGACGGGGTTAGTCATCGCCGGAATCCATGCGGTCGCTTATCTGGCGATTACGCCACTGGCACGCTGGCGCCCGGAAAACGGCCTTCTCGGTTTTCTAAGAGTCTCGTATCCAGTGGCGTTGGCGCCCGTTTTATATGCCGAAATTGCTACGCTGAATCGTTTTTTTACGGAAAGTTTTTTCGATGGGTTAGTACAAAGTTGGGATGCCAAAATTTTTGGGGGTCAACCCAGCATTGAGCTTAGTTCCGCGTTACCGTGGCTGCCTTTCTCCGAAGTGCTTCACCTCGCTTATTTTGGGTACTACGGTATAGTCCCGATAGCGCTGATTGGGGTTTTTTGTACCAAAGGTTTTGCAGCGCTACACCGCACCGCGTTTGTAGTCGCCACCGCATTTTTTGCTTGCTATTTGATTTTTATGGTTTTCCCAGTTGCCGGACCTCGGTATGAGTTTGCGCGGATTGAAGGACCAATTAGCGAGGGTGCATTTTATGGGTTGGTGCACACGATTTTAGAGAGTGGCTCTTCTAAGGGTGCCGCTTTCCCGAGTTCTCATATTGCAGCATCTCTAGCGGCTGTTCTGGGTGCAGCACGCGAAGATGCACGATGGTTCTGGCTTTTGATCATTCCGGAGATCGCCCTTGCTTTAGGTACCGTCTATGGGCGGTTCCATTATGCAATCGATGCGTTGGCCGGGTTTGCGTTGGCCGTTTTGATCTGGAGATTCGACCGAAGACTCTTTGGGTTTTTCGGCCCTAGGCAACCTGTGATGGGATCGAGGTATCCAACGGAGTGATGTCGGAGAGCAGTGTAGCGAGGAACTGCGTGGAAGAAGACAATCTGATCACCAGAGCAAAAGCAGGTGACCGCTCCGCGATGGGTGAACTGCATGAACTTCACGCACGTCGAGTATATACCGCTGTACGTCGTTTAGTAGGAAACGATCAGCTTGCTGAAGATCTTTCACAAGAAGCTTGGGTCCGGGCGTTCGAGAAACTTGAGTTATTCAGGGGTGAAGCTGCATTTGGGACCTGGTTGTACCGTTTGGCGACCAATGTAGCACTCAATCATTTGCGGCGTTCATCGAAGAGAAGCTCCGTAGAAGCTGGAGCCAATCTTCCACGTATCACGAAAGCTCAGGACGACGTGATTGTCGCAAGGCATGTTTTGATACAAGCGATTGATCAACTGCCCCCAGGATATCGCCGTGTCTTAGTCCTACATGATGTTGAGGGCTGGACCCACCAGGAAATTGCTCGGTCACTTAGCTGTTCTCCCGGCACGTCGAAATCACAGTTACACAAAGCTCGAGCCCGAATGCGCGAACTAATGCAACCCGTGAGTTCGAGTAATGATGACATGCGCGATAAAGCGAGTTTGTAGGAATTTTGGTGAACGGTATAGACAGATGAATCAATCGGCGTCGGAACATCTGACAGCAGAGCAAATCTCTGAGTTGCTCGATGAGCCACGGAAGGACAAAGAGGATTGGTTACATCTAGAAACGTGCGAGGAGTGCAGGGCGGAATTTGAACGGTTTAGCCGTATTCGCATGGCGCTATCGGCACTGCCGGACTTGGACCCTCCGGCCGATGAGTGGACGGCAATCGAGGCGAAATTGGATTCAAAGGAGCCTCGGATCAACCAAAGCGTATTAGGATTTGGGTGGCATGCGGGGCGCTCTCGTCTCATTTTCGGTTCGCGCCAGTTGGCCGTTACCGTTGCCGTTTTCGTTTTTGCGGTTGGTGTTTTTGCGGGGCTTCAGCTTCCGGGGCCAATTGGGTTTTTTGCCGAAAACACGTTACAGCCTGGCCTCACGGCGCCCGTTGTCCAAGATAAAATCGCCTTGAACGAACCAACTGAACTCGAGTCGCAGCGCGCACCGATACAACAGGCAGGTACGAGTGCTTTCGAGGGGGCGGAATTTGAGCCTGTTCGTCGTTATGAAGGCCGCTCGGGTCTTCTTGTACTCCGTGTAACACCACGTACGGCAGCGGCAAAACTAGGCTTACGGTCTGGAGACGTTGTGGTTGACGCAGGAAACCTGCCTACTCGCCAAGTTCCTGACTTGATACAAGCCATCAACGCTTCTCAAGGGTCACCCTTCAGTGTTCGTTGGATCCGGGATGGGCGCGAAATGGTGAAACTTTGGCCATCAGGTGAAATCCGCCCCAAAGAATAGACGAAATTTGTAGAAGTCGATCCCCTATGTCTGTCTATTTTTTACAGTATTGTGGGCTAATTTGGCTCGATATCAAATTGTATACAAAGTATACACTTGTTTGTTTTGAAAGCTTATTTGACTTGAGTGCGCCCAGTAGAAGATGATTTTGGATTAAAGGGGCCAGCACAAAAGAAGCTGCTGGGTGCAATCTAAACAAAGGGGGTAAGAGCAAATGAGCACTTGTGTACGGTTTGTCCGCTAGGATGGACCATCGTACTCTCTCTGCCCCGGAGTAACTAGCGGGTTTCAATATTTACGCTTCAATCTTTGAGGATAAGGGAAATATGTCGAGTTTTTCGAAATATGGTGGTCTCAGTGCACCAACGAAGGGTGAAGTAGTCGAATTGTCGGATGGGGAGCTGAATGTTCCAGATAATCCGATCATTCCGTTTATTGAAGGAGATGGGATAGGTCCGGATATTTGGTCAGCGGCCCAGGCGGTACTGGAGGCGGCGGTCGAGAAAGCATATGGCCCGAGTCGTTCCATCGTGTGGTTTGAGGTTCTAGCGGGTGAAAAAGCAAATGAGACCCTTGGAAATTGGTTGCCAGACGAAACCTTGGAAGCGATTAAGGATCATCTGGTAGCGATTAAGGGGCCCCTTACGACACCGGTAGGAGGGGGAATTCGGTCATTGAACGTGGCACTTAGACAAAAGCTGGATCTTTTTGCCTGTGTTCGACCGGTACGTTGGTTTGAGGGAGTACCTTCCCCGGTCCTACGTCCGGAGCTCGTCGACATGACGATCTTTCGGGAAAATACAGAAGACATCTATGCCGGGATTGAATGGGAAGAGGGGAGTGGAGAGGTAAGTCAGGTCATTCAATTTTTACAAAAAGAAATGGGCATTTCGACAATCCGGTTCCCGAAATCGAGTGCGATTGGTGTGAAACCCATCTCGGAAGAAGGAACGAAACGTCTTGTGCGAGCAGCTATACGCTATGCACAGAACACGGGTTCCAAGAGCGTTACATTCGTCCACAAGGGCAACATCATGAAATTTACCGAAGGTGCTTTTCGTGACTGGGGCTACGAGGTTGCGGCTGAGGAGTTTGGAGCTGAAGAGATCGATGGTGGCCCATGGTCGAAAACTCCCGATGGGATCGTAATCAAGGATGTGATTGCGGATGCATTTCTACAACAGATCCTTACTAGGCCTGGCGAGTACGATGTTATTGCCACAATGAACCTAAACGGCGACTACATTTCGGATGCATTGGCAGCCCAGGTTGGTGGTATCGGCATTGCCCCCGGGGCTAACATTAATTACGAGACTGGTCATGCGATTTTTGAAGCGACACACGGTACTGCACCAAAGTATGCCGGCCAAGACAAGGTGAACCCGGGCTCCGTGATTTTGTCAGGCGAGATGATGCTTAGGTATCTCGGCTGGAACGAAGCCGCTGATTTCATCATTTCATCATTGAATGCCACGCTTGGGCAAAAGCGAGTCACGTATGACTTCGAACGCTTGATGGAGGATGCCACCTTGCTCAAGTGTAGCGAATTTGGCCGAGCTATGATCGAAAACATGTAGGGATAGTTCTATTTAACTAAGTGGGGGAAGATGGACATCTCACACAATCCTGGAACCGAACGTTTCGCCGTTCATTTAGCTGGTGGTGAAGCATATGTGTCATACCGCCAGAGAGGCGAATTGATGGATATTGTGAGCACGTGGGTTCCACCTGAACACCGCAGGCTTGGAATCGGAGAAAAACTCGTGATCTGTGCATTGAATCACGCACAGGCGAACGAGTATAAGGTCATACCCACTTGTCCGTTTGTCCCAGACGTGATCAATGCGCACCCGGAGTATGAAACACTGATCGTGGATTGAGATTGGCGATCAATGGAGTGAGAGGAAAAAAGTGATAGAAAAGTCTTTGTTTGAAAAAGAGAATGAAAAAGAATTAGACAAAGAAATGCTTCGCGTAAAAGAAGAATTGAAAGAAGAGCTAGATGTTGATGATGAAGGGCTACTGGAATGGCTCAGAAGACTGATGGAGTATCTGAACGCTTTTGACACGGGACAGATAACTGCAGAAGAAAAAGCATTCTTAGAAGAAATGCGACATATTCCGTTAGAAAATGATCGATAAAAACTGGTACTGGCAACGCTCTAGAAGTCTAGTACAGAGTCATCCTTTAGGGCTGGATCGTCGACCAATCCGAGTCGGGATTCAATCTCCGGTGTAATCAAAGTTCGTCCACTAAACCCGGCATCGATTTCATGCCAATAACGAACCCTTTCCTCTCCTGAGTGCCAACACAAATAGACCCAGCGCCCATCAATAGTGCTTGGAAAGTCGACGATCCCAGATCCCTTGAGGATCGAGTGATTGAGGCCAGGAGATGGTAAGCGAATTCCCACGTTGGTCATTCGGTCTTGAATGAGTCGTTCAATGGCACGATGAATACGCGAAATAGCTTTTCTATGGGCTAGGAACTCAAGGTGATCAAGGTTATTTGGTTGTAAGACCCGATCTCCCCAGAGAGTGTGGAGAACCGTAATCTTATCTCTACGCCTCTGTGCAGCATCGGCCCCTGCCCGGATCCTTCGAAAGGTCGCTTGGACATGAGGGATGAGTGCATTCGCTTGCTCGACCGTAAAAGCCTGCCTTTTCATGTGCAAAAAGATTCGTCCGCATCTCGGTAGAGGCAACCAAACCGAAAACAATTTCCGTTTCGAATCGAGCGTTGTACTAGAAAATGGGTTGTGCTACGGCGCCTTGGAGGTGCTAGCTTAAGGCCAGCAGAGAAATTCAGAGTCTAGTATGGCATCGATTTTACTGCGGATTTGTGAACTATAACTTTCCCCAGCAGATGGTCTTTTGTTGAAGAGTACTGCGTAGTTGATGCCATCGCCTCGTTGCCTAGCTAGCGTGTTGGTGCCGGGCAGGCTGCCAGTGTGGTACCACCTCCACCCTGAGCCTTCTGCCCCACGTCTTCGGGTCCCAATACCGTCACCGGCTGTCTGGTAAACATCCAAAAACTCAACAATCGATCGGGCTGATCCCACTAAACCACCAGAGGAAATCCTACTCTCGACGTCCCAGCCTCCATTCGGAATCTCTACAGGAGGTCCGTTGGGATCGAACACGTTTTGACTCATTGTGTCAGAGTCATACCATGGCTCACGTGGGCTGCGATCAACAGGGAAGGTTCTTCCCTGAATCAGTTCGCCATTTGGAACCCCAAGCGGTTCAAAAAGAGTTGTGGTCACGTAACTAAGAAAATCCTCACCAGACACCTCTTCCACGATGAGACCGAGCACTAGATACCCGATATTTGCGTATGCAGTTTTGGTTCCCGGAGAAAACTGAAGAGGTTGTCCTAATATGTAGCGAATAGTATTCGTCCGTCCGGGAGGGCTTGGTACGTTCATGGCATCAGCGATCACAATTTCCTTAAACGTCAGATCGCCGGCCAAATCGCGATCCCAGCCGCCACGATGCTGCAGTAGATGCTGAACCGTGATTTTCTTCAACAGGGAGTCGCCGAGTGACGGAAACGGCATCAAAGTCAGAATCCCTCCCTCGGGTTGGCCAAGATCGAAGACAAAATCATCCAAATCCACAAGTTCGCTATCTATCAACTCTCGAACGGCAGCGGCTGTGATTGGTTTCGTCACGCTTGCTAAGCGCATCATTGCGCCTTGAGGGAGCGTGATCTCCTGAGCCTCATCCTGCCATCCGAAACTCTTATCGTAGACCAATCGACCGCCTTTCATTACCCCTAAAACCCCAGCCTTGATGTTTTGTGTTTCCATGAATTGAACCATGGTTGAGTCGAATCGTTCTAGGCTCAAGCATGGTTCGATGGGGGGGGCAGATGGCTCAGTGCATTGCGTCAGTGTCATCACCAGAAGTGCTGGCCTGAGGATGTTGAGAGATCTGTGAGCCATACCTCGGTCTCCCGAAAGTCTGAGCGAATTCACTTCGAGATGAGCCGGTCGATCGTTATTCGTTGAGCGAGGATCATCACGATCTCCTTGGATGACACGGCTTTCTTTTCTGAGTGCTACGAGTGTGCAACTAGAAAAATGCCTTTGACTAGAAGGTGCGGCCATACCGAAAGGTTTAATTCAAACCTAGTTGGGGGTAGAAACGGCCCTAAAATCTCTCTAGGCGAGGATTTACGACATTCGTGAAGATTGATCCAAACGTATAGGAGAATCCAAAAGAGATTCGATAGTCGTACCCGCTCTGGAGGATGCGTTGTTCAAGAAGGACTTCTTCTTCGGTCGCGTCGCCGGCCGGTACGTTGAGTTGGTCTCGAATACGTGAGTATCCGATGTTGGTGTTGAGAGATAGTCCACGGAACAACCGAAGGTTAGCCCCCAGACTCGCGCTGGCGCGGTTTTTAGAAAGGTCGTGCAGGTACTGGGAGAACTCAATAAATCCCCAGGAGATTCCCCATGGCTGCCGCACACTCAAGCCCGCCCCAAGCTTGTGCAGTGGCAATGTTTCTTCGGTTTTGAGGAAGATCGTCTCTTTTATGTAATCGGCGTGTCTCACTCCAACGGTGTAGAGGATATTAAACTGGCGCCGCGTAGACTCTGAGTAGGGATAGATGTTGAATTCGAGCGCTGACGATAATTCAAGCTGAAGATCTTTATTTTCAAACGATGAATGTTCTGCTTCGTAAGCCATTCCAAGTGACCAGTGATCAGACAGGCTCCACACAGTTAAGCCATCGAGGTCGTAATTTTCTCGTATACTAGTGACTGATGTCGTATCGCTAATCTCGAAGATTTTTTCATTGTGTTCGCCACCAATGCCAATCTCGATCTTCAGGTTATCGGTGATACGGTTTGCGCTGAACCCACCAGAGATCCGATAGCTTTGCGTGCGCTCGTCCACATCCAGGTTTCCGTTTCCGCGCACTCGAAACGTCCAGAAATTCCAAGGATCTGTCTCAGCGGTTGCAACCCCTATGTCATTTTCAAAATCTTCAGATATGATCTGGATATTGGCAGCCTGATCGGTCCTTGCGATGTATCGAACCAAGCCAAGTTTTATAGCGGCAGCGATCTCGGTGAGCATGCGTTCTCGCGCAAAATTGGCCGGTGTAACTACCTCTAATCGGTCATCGATGTCGACGAACTCCTCGCGGCCTATGAAGTCGAGTGTAAACCGCCGACCTTCACTTCCTGTCGTTTCCTGTGTTAGTAACACGTGGACCTGAGAATCTTCCCGGTCACGCGTGTAGTTCACGAATGGGATCTCTCGTCGGTAGAAGTCGAATTCGCAGGGGCTGTAACCCCTTGAATAAGCCTGACAGTCGAAAAAAATTCGAAGTGCCCCATTTCCTGCTTCGCTGGGTGTGGCATCCTGTGCGATCAAAGCGGGAGGCGCGGCCAGCAGTATAAAAAAAGCGACGAGCCGGTAGGTCACATAGGTACCATGCACTTGAAGACTTCTGGATCTTAAAGAAGGTACGACCATGCCTGTGGATATCTCGTGATATTAAGAGTTTGTCCGTTGACTACGTGTCAGGTAACACGTGGAGAGGGGAATACGTGTAGCCACCCGGAGTTTTGCCTAACCATTAGATTGCTATTGAACATAATGCGTTTTTTGATTCCAACAACTGAGTGGTTGTCTTTAAACTGGCCTCGGCTGACCTTAAAGAAGTGGTTCTCGTAAACATCTCTTGATCTGCAAGATCTGGGATGGATCAGTTGGTTAGGACAAATCTGAAATCCAGATCGTAATCCAGCATCAGAGGGTGGTAGAGAATGGTTTCCTCCAACGTATTTAGCACGATCATTTCGTTAAGGACGTGAAGATGGGCGGATCCACGTTACGACTATCTCTTCGGCAAGGCTCTCCGACAACGGCTGAGTCTGAAGCCAGAGACATAGCCCCCGTGATCGACTCGAAGGCGGCTGCAGATGCCAGGTCTGTGATCCGCAGATGGGAGGGTTATGCGCCCACGCCACTTGTGCCACTAAACAAGCTTGCGACGCAATTAGGAGTCAAATCTGTATGGTGCAAGGATGAGTCGGGACGTTTTGGGCTTGGATCGTTTAAATCGCTTGGTGGAGCATTTGGAGTGCTTCGTGCCCTTCAAGACGAAATTGAGGGGCGTACGAAACAGCGCCCGAGCGCAGAAGAACTTTGGGCCGGGCACCCAGAAGCCAGTTTGATCACAACAACAACGGCTTCAGCAGGAAACCATGGCCGATCGGTCGCCTGGGGAAGCTCCCAATTTGGCTGCACTTGCGTTGTCGTTCTTCCGGAAGATGCGCACCCTGCTCGCGCACAGGCGATCGAATCCCATGGTGCCCAGGTGGTTCGGTTTGAGGGTTCATATGATGAGGCCGTCGGTTATACGGAGCAGGAAGCTGAGCGAAACGGGTGGCTCATTGTTTCTGATACTGCTTACAACGGGTATGAAGAAACTCCGATGCGAATAATGGAAGGATATACGGTACTTGCAGATGAGATGCTCCAGTCGCTTGCTGCCGAGAGTGTAGACCTGACGCACCTGTTTATTCAAACCGGTGTTGGGGGTCTGGCGACGGGAGTATGTAGCCACTTGGTGAAAGAATTGGGTGTTCGGAGACCTCGATTTATTGCAGTTGAACCATGGAGGGCGGATTGTTTTGGTCGTAGTCTTCGATCTGGCAAACAGGTGTTTGCAGAACCACCATTCGAAACAGAAATGGGTGGACTTGCAGCTGGCATTCCTTCGACTATTGCATGGACATTTTTGGGACAATACTTAGATGCGGCATTGGCTCTACCGGAATCCGTTTGGCAGATTGGTGCGATGGCGCTTGGTACCGGGGAATTAGGTGCCCGGATTGCGGCGGGTCCGTCTGGCGCATCTGGTGTAGGGGCACTCGTTGCTCTCACCCGGCTCCCCGGACTTGCCAAGCTTCTTGATTTCCAACCCGATTCTCAGGTGGGAGCGCTGATTACAGAGGCACGTTTCTATTGAAGCTACTCAATGACTTCTCACTTCTTCGAAAAATGGACAACGTGATAAATTTTGCCCAATCAACATCAATAAAGCCAAAGGGATTTCAACCTCACCTGCCAGAAGATATTCTGGCAATTACATACGAAATCTCATCGCCCTCGAACTTCTAATAGAATATACGGATGCCTGATTTAACCGCTTATATTGACGGACAGATCTCTCGATTCCAAAAAGAACTCTGCGATTTCCTTCGCATCCCGAGCATTAGTACGAACCCTTCGCATGCGGGTGAGGTCCGAAAATGTGCTGAATGGGTCGCTAGCCACCTCCATGCGGCTGGGATCGAGAAATCTGAAGTCATCGAAACGGATGGACACCCAATCGTCCTTGGGGAACATCGGATCAGCGAAGATGCACCAACAGTGCTCGTTTATGGGCACTATGACGTCCAGCCTTCGGAGCCTGATGATCTATGGACGTCTCCACCCTTTGAGCCAACCGTCCGGGATGGGCGTTTGTTCGCGCGAGGGTCGGTTGACGACAAGGGTCAGGTTCATATGCACCTTAAGGCTATTGAGGCCCGGCTTGCCAGCAATGTTGATATGCCCGTGAACCTCAAGCTGGTGATTGAGGGTGAAGAGGAAGTCGGTAGCAAGCACCTCGGTGCCTTCTTGGATAAGAATGCCGAGAGGCTTGCGTGCGATGCTGTGCTCATAAGTGATACCGGAATGTTTTCGCCGGATCTTCCTTGTATCACGACCGGTCTTCGAGGGATCGTGTACACCGAGATCAACGTCTATGGTCCAGCATCCGACCTTCATTCAGGAAGCTATGGTGGTGCGGTAGTGAATCCAGCCAATGCGTTGGCTACTATCCTTGACGGTCTCAAGGATGATCGTGGCCAGGCCACGGTGCCAGGTTATTACGACTCAGTGCGACCAATGACAGAGCGTGAGCGAGCAGATCTTATCCGCCTACCAATGGATGAAGAGACCCTGCGAGAAACCGTAGGGGCGGTGGCGCTAGGTGGTGAGGAAGGGTTCTCTGCCCTTGAGCGGATGTGGTATCGTCCCACGCTAGATGTAAACGGCCTTCTGAGTGGGTTCACGGACGAGGGATCTAAGACAGTACTTCCCTCACAGGCGATGGCAAAAGTTTCGATGCGACTTGTCCCTGATCAGGATCCTGATCAAGTCGTTGAGGCGTTTGAGAAACGAGTCCATGAACTTGCACCTGAAGGTGTGACAGTCGAGGTGAAACGTTTCCATGGTGGTGCACCATGGGTCGCTGATACCACTCACCCTATCTTCGATGCGGCCAGTAAAGCGCTCGAGAGAGGTTTTGGTGCCCCTCCAGCATTCATCCGCGAAGGCGGTTCGATTCCGATCGTGCAGGTATTCGAAGTTGTTTTTGATGCGCCTGCGCTGCTCATTGGATTTGCATTGCCCGGATCGAATATGCATGCCCCTAATGAGTGGTTGGACCTAAGCGTCTACCGTAAAGGCATCGAGGCGCTGGCTAATCTCTACGGCGGATTGGCGGCAGGCTTATAAGACACGGCGGGGCAAGGTCGTGTGACAGTCGTTGTGTTTTGTCAGGCCACAGTTCTTCGATCAACAGCAAAGGATGTAGTCAGTCGCCTCCTTTTTCTGTCCAGTACTCGCGCAATTCCCCGTCAAGTTTCTGTGATCGCCGCTAGCTCAGTCGTTATATCGATCGAGCCAGAAAGGGATTGATATACGGGACATTTAGGTGGGTGCAGTTCAAAGCTGCGCTGGATCACAGCGGCGTGTTTAGCCTCCGCCTGAAGATGATAACGAACATGAATGCGTTTGATCACGAGCACCCCGTCCTCGACTTCGATCTCTCCCTCAGTGTCACCTATCAGTCGCCCTTCATCTGCCTTGACTCCGCGCGCTTCCAGCGCGCCCCCGAAGGTTCCGGTTAGTCAGCCACCTGTTGCCGCAACGATATAGTCCAACGTAGTTGCTACGTCTCGATCCGGGTTCACTCCATAGTGTTCAGCGATCGCAGAGTGAACACCGAACTCAACGAACTCATCGGTCACTGGTAACTGAGCTAAACGAAACGGACCTTTCTCTCGAATAATTCGCGAGCAGGAACGATAAACAACGTTACTCATACGCCCACTTCCTCTCTCAGTATTTCACAGAGGTTCATTACGATACGGTGGGTCAATCCCCAAATGACGTCACCTTGGTACACAATAGAGGGTAGTACGAAGTCTTGGCCATTTGTGTGATACTCCACTTCAGAAGCATTAGAGGGATTGCCTAACTCTGTGTAAGGTATCCAGACGTGATACTGAACCTCATGGTTTCCGGTGACCTTCACATCCCCATCAAGCCATGCCACGAAAGCTGAGATAGTGATTGGAGGAAGTTTTCGATTTACAGGATGCATATCGTGGAGTTGGCCAAGGAAATTGTCACGCTTAATTCTGACCCCAACCTCCTCCAACGTCTCGCGCCGTGCGGTATCTATTAGATCGATGTCTGTAGGGTCCATGTGGCCACCGGGTAGTGCCATATGACCTGACCAGGGATCTCCTTCTACTTCAGCACGCCGGACAAATAGGACATCTACTGCTCCTCCAAGTGACCTCAAAAGAAGTGTGACGGCCGCACGCCGCTCACCTTTGTTGGCATCAACCAAAAGGGGGTTCGACCGTTTGAGTGCTTCGCGAACACTTTTTGCATCGGGCTCGCTGTTCACTGGTTCTCCGATTCGCTCAGGAGTGCGAGGTAACTCTTGTATCGGTGGGTTTCAATGTTTCCGTTTTCTACATTCTGACAAACCGCACAGTCAGGTTCAGAACGGTGTCGACAATCTGCAAATCGGCAGTCTTGACCTATTATGGCAATTTCCGAGAAACCATCTACCACATCACTTGGATCAATATTCCACAAAGCCACGTACTGGAGACCAGGTGTATCGGCTACATATCCTCCCTGTGGATACGGATACAGTGCGGAAGAAACCGTCGTGTGGCGTCCACGGCCTTTTCGCTCACTAATTTTACCGACGCGGAGATCAAGCCCAGGAATCAAAACATTGAGAAGGCTCGATTTCCCGACCCCAGATTGTCCTGTAAGAACAGTGATGCGTCCCTCCAGCCGTTTGCTTAAGTCCTCCAGGCCGTCGCCCGAATGAGCGCTTGTCCGAAAAATGTTGAATCCAACTTTTTCGTAAACCTCAATCTCGTGGGAGAAGGTATCAGACAAGTCGATCTTATTGACCACAAGACAACTCTCAATTTCACTTAATGTGGCAAGGGCAAATAGTCGATCGATCATGAATATGTCTGGGTTTGGGGACCGGTCGGCCGCCACTACCATCACTTGATCCACGTTAGCCACAATGACCTGTTCTCGGCGTTTAGCAACGCCATGACGTGTGAGAGCACTCTTACGAGGAAGGAGTTTGGCAATACGTGGTTCGTCGGAAGTGGATTCAAGCTCTACAAGGTCTCCCACGGATACGATTCGGGAGTCTGTCTGCTTCACACGACCCCTTAATGAAGCCCGGCGAAGACCGTCGGATGTGTCTACATCGTAGATGCCACCTGCAATCTTTAGAACTCGACCCGAGAGAAAAGGAGAAGAAGCAATGGCGGGCTCATCGTTTTTTACCAAAGTTGCACCGATCTACTTTTAGGGTGATTCGGCGGGTAGCACCTCACCCTCGGTAAGCTCGTCGAGGCAATTCCACCCGAGCAGTGCACATTTGATTCGGACTGGAAACTTTGAGACTCCCGCCAGTGCACGCAGATCTCCTAAGTCTGAATCGGACAGCAATGATTCATCGCCATGCAACAGTTGTGTGAACTTTTTCGATAACTCAAGCACTTCCTCAGGTGTTTTATTCCGTACTCGGCCAGTGAGCATTGACGCGGATGCTTGGCTGATCGAACAACCGCGACCTAAAAAGCATGCCTCGGCAATTCGCCCGTCCTCCACTCTCAGGAGCAATTCGATAACGTCTCCACAGAGTGGATTGTTCATGGTGATAGCGTGGGTGGCATCGTCGAGGGCACGTTTATTTCGAGGTTTACGGTAGTGGTCGAGAATCAACTCCCGGTAAAGCGTGTTTAGTGTAGATGGGATCTCTCGGTCTGTTCGCGCAGGATTCTGTGGGTCAGTCATGAGTCAGGCTATTCCGCCGAAGACTTTGGCCGCCATCTGAAGCCCCTCACAAAGTGCATCAACTTCGTTGTGTGTATTGTAGAGGTAAAAACTGGCACGGGCCGTTGCACTGATGCCAAAATGATCCATAAGCGGTTGGTTACAATGGTGTCCAGCACGGATGGCGATTCCATTTTGGTCAAGAATGGTCGATAGGTCGTGTGGGTGAATATCCCCGTATGTAAACGAGAAGACCGACGTGCGTTCTTCTCGTGGGCCATAGAGGGTCAGGCCTTCGACAGCCGTCAATCGTTCTAGTGCGTACTTTTTGAGACTGTTTTCGTGGACAGCAATGGTGTCCAATCCGACATCGTTTAGGAATTGGACAGCTTCCCCAAAACCAACGACGCCTGAAATGTTGGGTGTGCCAGCCTCAAACTTGTGGGGGACTTCTGCCCACCTAGAACCTTCGAGCGTAACTTCTGATATCATCTCTCCGCCGCTCTGATACGGCGGCATTATTTCAAACAAATCCCGACGTCCCCACAATGCTCCCACACCAGTTGGTCCGCACATTTTATGGGCACTGAAGGCGTAGAAGTCGCAGCCTAGTTCTTCTACGTTGATCTGAAGATGAGGTGCCGCTTGAGCCCCGTCTATGAGGGTCAAAGCTCCAACAGCATGGGCCCGTTCAACGATGTCGATGACGGGATTTAACGTACCCATACCGTTCGATACATGTGTAAAAGAAACCAGCTTAGGTCTGCGTTCGAGTAGTCGATCTAGGTCATTCATATCGAGACGGCCGTCGGCCGTGACATCAACGTAGTTCAGTCGCGCTCCCGTACGTTCGGCAAGGATTTGCCACGGTACAATGTTTGAATGATGCTCCATCTTTGTGAGGATGATTTCATCTCCCTCTTTTACGAAGGTGTCTCCCCAACTTGAAGCGACAAGGTTGATGGATTCGGTAGTACCTCGGGTAAACACGATTTCGCTCGAATCAGCCGCTCCCACATGAACTGCAATCGTGTTCCGAGCTTCCTCGTACGCGTCGGTTGCCTCGATACTCAATGAGTGAACACCCCGGTGCACGTTAGCATGCTGTTCTCGCAGATAACGGTCGATCCTCTCAAGGACACGGAGAGGTTTTTGTGAACTGGCCGCACTATCAAGGTAGACGAGCGGGTGTCCGTTAATGTTACGGCGCAGAATTGGGAATTGATCGCGAATCACCTGAAAATCTGGGTTGGTCGATTCGTTGAGTGCTTCTTCGATAGCTTGGCTATCGCTGATAGAGACCTGATTTTCCGATTGATTGGTTTCCATCGCTACACTGGATCGAATTGGACTGGTTTCTTTGGTCGGTTCTTGGTGCGTTACAGGCTAAGCTGCTTCAGTGAGGTTGACCTTGATGTCATCTCCCTCGACCTGCACCTCGAACGTTCTAACTGGTAATACCGCGGGTAAAGCCCGAGGCACTCCCGTCTCAATGTCGAATCGGGCTCCATGAAGCGAACAGGTGATCTCACACCCGACCAAGTCTCCTGCCGACAGAGGGAACTCTTCATGTGAGCAACTGTCCTCGAGCGCGTATATGACACCGTCGCGATTGATAAGAACGATAGCAACGCCATCCACTATCAAGCCCTTTAGGTCATTCTCGGGCAGATCGTTTAATTTTGCGACAGTGACAAATCCGCTCATAGGCCGATTTTCTCCTCGATAGCCCCTCGTATCCGTTCGCGAACTCCGGCCATCGGTAAGCGACCCAGAACTTCATCGAAGAAACCGAATACCAGTAGACGTTCTGCCTGCCGTTGTGTAAGGCCTCGACTCATGAGATAGAAAAGTTGTGTGTTGTCCACTTGTCCGATTGTCGCTCCATGCGAGCAGCGGACATCATCAGCTTCGATCTCGAGGTTCGGAAGTGCTGTAGCATGGGACCCTTCGCTCAACAGCAGGTTTCGGTTAGTCTGATAGGCGTCTGTGAGCTGAGCTCCCACGTCGACCTGGATCAGACCGCGAAACACGCTTGATGCCTTATCAGTGAGCGCACCTTTAAATAACAGGTCACTGTGCGCGTGTGGTGCTTTGTGATGTTGAAGGGTGTGATGATCGAAATGTTGCTGGGCATCACCGAACCAGAGTGCAAGCATCTCACTATCACTGCCTGGACCCAAGAGTCGACTCGTCACATCTGCGCGCGATAAATCCGCACCGAGTCCTACATTAAAGGTGATGGATTTCGCGTTGTGGTGGGCCACGGTGTGTTGGGTGGAAAAGTGGGCAACCCCCCTCCCGTATTGCTGTACCGTGACATATTCGATGCCCGCACTATCCTTGCAATGGACGCTTGCTCCGTGCAGTGATACGGTTTGTTCATCAAGGTCTTCAGATATGAATTCCTCTATCACCGCCGCACGTGCGCTTTTCTCCATCATAATCAATGAATGTGTTGATGTGAGGAGGCCAGGAGTTTTGAGGGTGTTGAATGTGTGAATTGGTGCCGGCAGTTCCACTCCCGGAGGCACATGTAGTAGATACCCGCCACTCAATATTGCAAGGTGGAGGGTCCACAATTTCTCTTCTGCTGTGCTTGGTCTCGTCTCAAACAGTGCTTGTTGAAGTAGTTCAGGATGGTTTTCGGCGGCTTGAGCGAGAGAGCACAGGATAACGCCTGCATCGGCGAGCACTTGGTCAAGTTCAACGTGCACCACGCATCCGTCTTGATATACGACCACCCCCGCTCGGTCCCCTGACTGGGACAAGATTTCTCGAACGTCAGCTGGTAACTCCTCATCAATCTCTTCTGTCCGTATTGCCGGAGTCAGCAGCTCAAAATCGATCGTTGAAATGTCTGTATACCGCCACTCTTCCACTTTACGGGTGGGGAAGGGTAATTCCGAATATCGCTTCCAGGCTGCCTTCCGAGCAGAAGTGAGCGGAGCAGGTTCGGTGAGCTCACTAGCAAACTGCGCAAAATTCCATTTAGGTAAGACAGCGTCGGTTCTCGCCGCCGCCGTTGTATTGTTCAAGACTTCTAGTCTCCCTCTATTTCGTGGAGTGGTACGCCGTTTAGTTGCAAGGTTCCGAAGATCAGCCGACGGACCCTTCCATTTCGAGTTCAATCAACCGATTCAGTTCAATCGCGTACTCAAGAGGCAACTCTTTGGCGACTGGTTCGATAAATCCGCGTACGATCATCGCCATCGCCTCCGCTTCATCAAGCCCTCGACTCATGAGATAAAAAATCTGTTCGTCGCCAACCTTCGACACTGTGGCTTCATGCCCAATAGAGGCTGTGTTTTCATCAATTTCGATGTATGGATAAGTGTCTGTTCGTGATGTTTCATCGAGCAGTAGCGCATCGCACTCAACGTTTGATTTTGCATCTAATGCACCATCATAAACTTTGCAGAGGCCCCGGTACGACGCTCGACCCTCACCCCTCGAGATCGACTTTGACGTGATCTGAGATGTCGTGTGAGGAGCCGCATGAACCACCTTTCCTCCGGTGTCTTGGTGCTGACCATCTCCCGCGTACGCGATCGATAAAATCTCGCCGTGGGCGCCCTCTCCCACGAGATAACATGATGGGTACTTCATTGTGAGTTTCGAACCGAGGTTTCCGTCAAGCCATTCCATTTTTGCATCTTCGTGAACCATGGCCCGTTGCGTGACCAGGTTGTACATGTTGTTCGACCAGTTTTGGATGGTTGTATACCGGAAATTCCCCCCCTTTTTGACGATGATCTCAATCACACCTGAGTGAAACGACTCCGTCGTATAAACAGGAGCTGTGCACCCTTCTACATAGTGTGCATCTGCTCCCTCATCCACGATTATTAACGTTCTCTCAAACTGGCCCATGCGTTCGGAGTTGACACGGAAGTACGCTTGGAGTGGTATTTCGACCTTGACCCCTTTTGGGATATAGACAAATGAACCTCCGGACCACACAGCTGAATTAAGTGCCGAGAATTTGTTGTCAGCTTGTGGAATGACTGTGGCGAAATACTGCTTAAACAGGTCGGGGTGGTTACGGAGACCATCTTCAATTGAGTCAAAGATCACTCCTTGTTCTTCCCACTGTTCCTTGAGGGAGTGATAAACCATTTCAGACTCGTATTGTGCCCCAACCCCTGCTAGTGCTTTCCGCTCCGCTTCCGGGATTCCAAGCTTATCAAACGTATCTTTGATTTCCTGTGGAACATCATCCCAAGAACGCTCCATCTGGTCCTGTGGTTTGAGGTAGAAATAGATGTTATCAAGCGTTGCTTCGAGTGTTGAGAGATCGCCACCCCACTCAGGCATAGGCTTCGATTCGTAGATTTCGTAGGCCTTAAGCCGGAATTCAAGCATCCACTCTGGCTCTTCTTTATGGGCAGAAATTTGTCGCACAATTTCCTCGGATAGGCCCGGGACGGCTCGAAATACTGGTTTGTCGTCAGTGACAAAATCGTACTTGTACTCATCGAGCCCGAGTTCTTTAATGGTCTCATTCTGAGGCATCTTGCTCTTCTCTTTCCTAAGGCTGCTTGAAATTTATTTGGCTCCAGCCTATGGCTGGTTTTAATTGGGTTAAACCGTGGCCGCTGCCTGATGCAACCAGTCATATCCTTTGGCCTCAAGCTTGTTGGCGAGTTCGGGGCCGGCACTCTCGACGATTCTCCCTCCGATCATCACATGTACGTGATCGGCGTTGATGTAAGTGAGGATCCGTTGATAGTGGGTTATTAGCAGTACTCCCAAAGATGCATCCTCTGATGACAGGGTGTTCACGCCGTTTGCCACAATCTTGAGTGCATCGATGTCGAGGCCGCTGTCAGTTTCATCGAGAACTGCGAGGGCTGGCTCCAGAACCGCCATTTGGAGGACTTCATTTCTTTTTTTCTCGCCCCCCGAAAACCCGTCGTTCAAATACCGACTTGCAAAACCTTCGTCCACCTTGAGCAGTTCCATCTTTTCCGTTAGCCGTTCTTGAAACGCGAAGATGTCCATTTCATCTTCGTCACCGACGCGAGCGTTCATCGCTGTTCGGAGGAAGTTGGCAATCGAAACCCCTGGGACCTCGGCCGGATACTGAAAAGCAAGAAAAACGCCAGCCCGGCTCCTCTCATCTGGTTCAAGATCAAGGAGAGCCTCACCGTTCAGTAAGATCTCACCTTTGGTAACCTCATATCCCGGGTGCCCTGCAATGACCTTCGCGAGAGTACTCTTACCTGATCCATTCGGACCCATCAACGCGTGGACTTGGCCGTGTTCCACAGTTAGGTCTACACCATTAAGAATTTCAAGATCTTCACCGGCCACTTTGGCATGGAGGTCTTGGATAACCAGGAGGGGAGCTGACATTGATAGTCCTCTTATTTTAGCAAAGGCCGGTCACCGTGAGGTTGCCGGCCTGGAGATGTGCGCAGGGTTCTGTGAAGAAACAGATTGCCATTTCTACCATTTCCAGCAGGCTACGATAAGATAGTTGAAACCGGCTTTCAACTCTAGGTGAGACTCGGTATCATCTAGAGTCAATGTAATGGGCCTATGGTTATCCAACTAATTATAGAAAAAACGGATCAGAGTATGCATATACCACAAATCGATCATACGTTTCAGTTATGAAAGCTGCATTTTTCAACGATCATGGTGGCCCCGAAGTTATCCAGGTGGGCGAGTGCCCGAACCCAGAGCCCGGGGAGAGAGAAGTTCGAGTAGAGGTTAAGGCGGCTTCCCTTAATCACCTCGACCTCTGGGTGCGTCGAGGTCTTCCAGGGCTCAAACTCGAAATGCCTCATATCGGGGGCTCCGATATGGCGGGTGTAATCGATACGGTAGGACCCGAGGTGACCGGGTGGGAGCCCGGGGATCGAGTTGTGGTAAACCCCGGCGTGTGGTGCGGAACCTGTGAGTGGTGCAAGCGGGGACAGCATCCACTGTGTGTCTCATACCAGATATTGGGTGAGCATGTGGCTGGAGGTTTTGCGGAATTGGCCGTGGTGCCGGTCACAAGCCTCTACCGGATACCAGAAGAATTCCCATTCGAAAAAGCAGCGGCATCAGCTCTCGTGTACCAGACGGCATGGCGTGGGCTAGTTACCCAGGGAGGCCTCCAGCCAGGAGAAACCGTACTAGTTACGGGAGCTTCGGGGGGAGTGTCGACTGCTGCGATTCAGATCTCGAAACATTTTGGAGCTCGGGTTTTTGCGGTTACGAGCGGCCCGGAAAATATGGCGCGTGTTCAACGACTTGGGGCAGATCTGGTAATCGACCGTTTGGAAGAGGATTTTTCAAAGCGTGTTTGGAAAGAAACGGGTAAGCGTGGAGTCGACCTGGTACTCGATAGTGTAGGTGAGGCCACGTGGGAAAACTGCATAAGGGCGCTATCACGTCTCGGACGTATGGTTGTGTACGGAGCTACGACCGGGCCTGGAGGCCATGTAAACATCGCCAGATTGTTCTGGAGCCAAACAAAAATCATGGGCTCCACTATGGCAACACAAGCGGAGTTTGAGCGAGTTATGGACCTTGTGGTTCGGGGAGAACTTCATCCTGTGATCGATGCGGTTTGGTCTCTGGGACAGGTGAAAGAGGCGCATGAGCGCCTAGAGGCAGGTGGAGTATTCGGAAAGCTCGTCATCGCACCATGACGTGAAGCGCCGCGACACGCCTTCCTATGGAACCCCACTCGCGCGTGTCCAGCAGCTTGAGGGGTTAGCAACTGGGGATTTTGATGTCCTGGTCATAGGTGGTGGTATCTCCGGTGCCGCCGTGGCACGGGATGCCGCGCGCCGTGGATTTCGAACTGCTCTCATCGAAGCTGTTGATTTCGCATGCGGAACTAGCAGCCGCTCATCCCGGCTCGTACATGGAGGACTCCGCTACCTTGAGAACTTCGAGTTCGACTTGGTGTTTGAAGCGAGCCAAGAGCGACGAACCCTACTCCGAATCGCACCACACTTGGTTCGTCCCTTGGAATTTACGTTTCCCATCTTTGAGGACAGTCGTGTAGGTAAGCTCAAGCTTGATGCTGGCATGTGGCTCTATGATGCATTGTCATTCTTCCGCAATATCGAACGGCACCAGATGTTTGAGCCGGAGGAATTAATAAAACGTGAACCGGGTATCCGGAGAAAAGGGCTCTTGGGGGGTGCACGGTACTTTGATGCTCAAGTTGATGATGCACGACTCGTTATGATGACCGTGATAGCCGCTCTGGAGTCCGGTGCTATTGTCACAAACCGAGCGGAAGTATGTGCGATTGACTCTTCAGACTGGCCCGGTCACCGAGTAGTGGTCGAAGATCGCGAGCGGGGAAAAAAGTTTGATGTCGACACCCTAGCAATCGTGAATGCGACCGGTGCGTGGGCCGAGCAAACTCTGATGCGTGCGGAAGCTGAACCAACCGTTCGTATTACCCCGTCTCGCGGTACCCATATTCATGTGAAACGTGATCGAGTTGGGCACGATGGCGCGTTTATCTTTGAGGCTCCTCAAGACGGTCGCATTATGTTTGTCCTTCCATGGCGTGAGGACCTGACGCTTATCGGGACCACGGATGAATTCTACGACGGGAAACCTGAGGACGTAGCTGCTACGCCAACTGAGATCGCTTACCTACTTGAGGCAACCAATCGCCTTTTTCCTCAAGCGAAACTTCGATCTGGGGACGTCCTCAGCGCTTGGGCCGGCTTGCGCCCGCTTGTCCAACCGGAGGAAGGTTTGGCTGAACCTGGTACTGTGTCACGGGAGTTTGAAATACGCGAAGGGCCGACAGGGGTATTTACGCTTAGTGGTGGCAAGTTGACCTCGCACCGACACATGGCAGAAAAAACAGTCGATCGTCTACAACGGTTTCTTGGTCGTGCCGGCATCTCGCCTACCCACAAGGTCGACACCGCGAAGATTCCTTTGCCGGGAGGGACGTTCGATACACTCGATGCTCTTCGTGCCGATGTTCGAACTCGTGCTAATGCTTCTGGCGTTGGGCGGGTAAGTGCGGACCGCCTAACTCGAGCATATGGGACTCGAGCATATCGGGTGCTCGAACTCGTGAAACATCGTCCTGAACTTCGCCATCTGATTCTAGAAGACAGGCCGCACATTTTGGCTGAAGTGCTATACGCAGTTCAAAATGAATTGGCCCTCCATGTTGAGGATGTGTTGTACCGACGAACTCGGATTGGTCTTGAGACAAGAAATAAAATATCGGTCGCAGCCCAACGCGTAGCTAATGTGATGGGGACAGAACTGGGGTGGTCGTCGCGCAAGATTGCCCAGGAAATAGAGGACGCGGTTCAAGTGAGAACGCCTGACGATGCTGCCATAGCTCAGGCGATGATATGACAATCGGTACCAAGGTTAAGGTGCGAATTTCACTGTGTCTTATGTTGGTTGTGATCGTTTTAGCATGCGCCGACGATAGCAACATGACACCGGACCAAACTGTAGCACCAAAAATGCTGGACACTCACTTCGATAGCATCGACCCTTTGTCTGATCCGCCTATTCCCTCAGTTTCAACTGTGTTTGGTGAAGGGTCCCTTCACACCTATCACTTGCTCCTTGTGAACACACGTAAGGTCGAAGTACATGTCTTTGCTCAAGCCGGGGCCGCTCGTGTGATGCTGGACACCGTACCTGCTCTAGACTCCGTTCGCCTCGATATACGCCTGCGTGCTACCCGTGTGAATTTAGAAGCGGAAGACGCAATTGGTCAGTTGTTACATTCCGACTTGGTAGAGTTACGAGTCGAATCAGCCAATCGATGGGTAATATCGCCGTAGGTTTTGGATCTGTGTGGTTCACGGTGTGTAATTCACTGGCTTGTACCGTGGAAAGCTGCGAGATATCGTCGTTCATGACGAAACGGGGCCCATGCTCATGGAGGTAGACGATGGAAGGTGAGGTTTCGAAAGCACAGACAACAGCTCGCGGTCAATGGACCTCGAACCTCGGATTTGTGCTGGCAGCGACGGGTAGCGCGATTGGGCTCGGGAACCTTTGGAAGTTTCCCTTCATCACCTGGGACAATCGCGGAGGTGCCTTCGTTCTCGTCTATTTGATCTGCATTATTGCGGTGGGTCTCCCGATCATGATGGCGGAGATTCTAATCGGCAGGAAGACGCAAAAGAGCGCTGTGGGAGCGATGAAGGAAGCCTTTGGGCCGCGTTGGGGGCTGGTTGGTGCGATTGGCGTCCTCGCCGGTTTCGTCATCCTCAGCTACTACGCAGTCATAGCTGGGTGGTCACTATACTACTTCGGGAAGGCGTTGGGTTGGAGTGCATCGGGTTTCCCGTCGGGGCTCCGACTGGGGGATGAATTCACTTCATTTGCGGCTCGAGGTGGTCTCCAGGTCATCCTGTCTGGGCTCTTCATGGCTGCAACGATGAGCGTTGTCTGGTCAGGTATTAAAGGTGGAATTGAGCGAACCGCGCGGATTCTTCTCCCAATTCTCTTTGGGATACTCGTGCTTCTCTTTCTGAGTGCGTTAAGCATGGAGGGGTCCAGCGAAGCACTCGCGTTCATCTTCCGACCGAATTTTAGTTCGCTCGGACCAGATGGTATTCTCGAGGCGTTGGGTCATGCCTTTTTTACGCTGTCTTTGGGTATGGGGGCTATGATCACATATGGTTCGTATGTGGCGAAAAAGCAGTCGATTGTAAAAGCATCAGGTATGATAGTGTTATTGGACACCCTGATCGCACTTTTTGCTACGGTCATCATGTTTTCGGTGATCTTCTCGGTGCCGGGGATGGAAGAACAAGTCGGCGGGTCAACCGTTGGAATGCTCTTCATTTCACTTCCAGAGTTGTTCTATACGACGGTCCCATTCGGGCGTGTTTTAGCGCCAGCATTTTACATTCTCGTCGCGTTTGCTGCTCTTACCTCGACGATTTCACTCCTGGAAGTGGTGGCTGCTTACGTGATAGATGAACATGGAGTGGAGAGGAAAAAAGCAACACTAATGACTGGTGGTGCGATTTTCCTCGTAACTGTTATGTGTGCAATGTCGTTTGGTGGTTGGGGTGCTGCGAGCAACTTCGAACTCTTTGAGGGTAAGACAGGAGTTTTCGGCACTCTTGATCACCTTGCATCTAATTGGCTTCTCCCTGTCGGAGGCTTCCTGATCACACTGGCAACGGGTTGGTTTATGACTCGAGAAGACTCTGAATCCGAATTGGCTGCTGGAGGAACTCCCTCCTGGTACAAATATGGGGCATGGCGCTTCTTTATTCGTTATGTCGCCCCAGTTTCGGTAGGTGCAATTCTCGTAGCCGTTGGCTTTTTCGGGGTTGACTTTAGCTGAGAATCAAACAAATCGGGGGTTTCTGACTGTCCTGAGGATAGGGGTAAATGTTGCATATATTGCTGGGTGTTTTATGGGGTGATATGTGATTCGTTGTGACCATGCTCGTCTGTCGACTAAGTCTGTGTCACGATCCATGGGTGGAAGGCGTTATTTTGGTGGAGTTGAGGAACTCTAGGGGATGAAGAGGGTCTGTAATTGAATAAATTGGGTGTATAGGAGTTTTATGGAAACACATGTAGAAAGTTTTATTAAATCAACCTTTGTTTGGGCAATTGTATTTGGTCTTTATTTCTTATTCTTTTTTGAGATTATTCTTTGATTGTTTTTGGGCGGGTTAAGAATACTCGGTTACTGTCAAGTAATCTTCGGAGGGTGAGGTGATCACCTTTAGTGTGTACGCGGCGATGCGGGGGGCAAGGTGAAGAAACTGAAACTGCTGATAGCCTTGACAGCAAGCTTCGCATTGATTGCGATTGGCCAGCGTAACCAAAGCGGTCAGAAAGACGACCGGACTCAGAGAGAGCAAGTTCAGGACGTAAGCTCGGAAGCCGAGTCGTGGTTTATCTAGCATAGCAATAGATTGGGCCGCCGCCCAAGTAACCTCCCTGGCGGTGTACCCGGAGCGAGGGTGAATAATTATGGACGGCCTAACCCACAGCTCCCCCAAAGGCAACGAATGAAGCGAACCTCTTCGAGACCTCCGACCCCTACTGACAAATCTTTCTGCCTCCGGGGTCTTTTAGCTCTAGTTACCATCCAATTTTCTGCCTGTTCCGAAGAGGCAACAATTGGACCGGAGATCACGGATTGTTCGATTCCACTTGAACGATTCACCGATGGTGGTGTCGACCGTTCCGGGATTCCAGCCTTAAGAAATCCGAAAGTGTCGCTCCGAGCGACTCCTGAGCTTGGCTACATCTTTAGATCGGATCTTGTTATCGGGCTTCAGTTCAATGACCAGCCTTTGGCGATTCCACTAAAGCTTCTCTGGTGGCATGAAGTCGTAAACTTTGAAGTCCCTGGAGAGCGGTTGACTGTAACCTATTCCCCACTTACGGGCTCAAGTCTCGTATTTAACCCGGCACCAACAGGTGTCGGAGATTTTGGGGTGTCGAAGTATGTACTTGATACAAATCTTGTGATGGAAGACGCTGAAGGGACGCTATGGCCGCAAATGATCTCTGCGGCCAGCTGTGGTCCCAAAGATGGGTTGAGCTTAGCCCGGGTTCCATATGAACAGATGTCTTTCGCCGCTTGGTCTGCAATCCATCAAGATACCTGGGTCGTCTCAATGGACACCGGGTTTGATTATCTCTATACGCTCTATCCATATGGGGACTATCGCGAACTCAACAACACAAAGCTTCGCTACCCAATTGCGTCCCCCATTGACCAACGACGCCCTCCCAAAGAACGAGTGATCGGGGTGCCGGCGGGAACAGGCGGGATTGCGTTCCCAATCCCCCTACTCGCGCAGAGAGCTATCAGTGATCAAGGGGGCGGGTCGGTCGTTTTTGTATGGGCCGCTAGTGCAATGGCAGGAAATACACCAGTAGTCGCATTCTGGAACTCTATGGCGGGTGCTGTTGTCTACCGTTCGGCTGCAAACGGTCAGCCATTAACCTTCGAAGTTGTGAACGGGGCACGGCGAGACATTGAGACTGGCAGCAGATGGAACTTTGCTGGTAGGGCGGTGGAAGGGCCGCTGGAAGGTGCCCAACTCGCGCCAATGGCAGACGCGTATCATGCGTTTTGGTTTGCATGGGCAGCGTACCAGCCCGATACGAAAGTTTGGCAGCCTTCTGGATCAGTATCGGTTGCGGCAGACTTCGATCCGCTCGCACCGCCCACTGAGCCCGTTGATTGGAGCCTGGCCACCCGCTGATTTGGACAGGAATTTCAATAGGAAACTTGCAAGCAGAAAACGTGAGGGGCGTACCCTTTGCTTGTCGGGCTACCTACCAATCTTCTTCTGGGGGATCCCATGTTTGAGCCCAAAATTCATCTTCTTTCGCGCGAACTCTCTCAACGTTTACAGCTTCGATATCTTCCGCTTCGACATGACCGACACTCTCAATTTGTCGCATGATATCGTCCGTAACCATTTTGTCACGATCCAAGCGAAACCGCCGCCTTGTCGAGGCGCCAACTGCTAGAACTAGGATTGCCATGATTATGAAAAGAAGTTTGGTCATGGTTTCCTGGACTGAGCCCAACCCATCAGGCTAGTGCCTGCTCTGCGTGGCAACCAACCGAGAATACACGTTGCGAGTTTGTTTAGGAGCCCCGTAACGACTACTGGTCGACCCGCCTTCATTCCATCATATCCGATGCGAGCCACATCTGCCGCTTCCATAAATAGAAGTCGCTCAGCCATGGGTGGAATTGAGAGTCCTGCAGCCTCGTGAAACTCTGAGGTGGTACCCCCCGGACAAAGCGCCGAGAGGATAACACCTGAACCCTTCAGTTCATGATGGATGGCTTCCGAAAAGTGCAGCACGAACGCTTTACTTGCGAAATATGAGGCCATGTATGGGCTAGCCATGAAACCCGCGATCGAGGCCACATTCATAATGTAGCCCTTGTCACGTTCGACCATTTGGTCAAGCACCAGACGAGTGAGTCGTACTAATGCTGTCACGTTGAGGTCAATAAGCGCTGTGCTTCGATCAATCGGGGTACCTGCGAACTTTCCAAACGTGCCGAACCCGGCGTTATTAACCAACACCTCTACGGGGTTTCCTTCCGTCGCGGCCATGACGCGCTCGGGCCCATCTCGTTCGGTTAGATCGACTACTGCCACTAGTGGCTTGGTCCCATATTCGGTAGCGAGTTCCGAAGCCAGATTCTCGAGTCGATCGCGGCGTCGAGCCACCAAAAGTGGACGATAGCCATCAGCAGCGACGAGACGGGCTAGCTCCCTACCGATGCCAGCAGAGGCGCCAGTTACTATGGCGAGGCGGCTTGGATGTCTCACGTGGTACAGCTCCTATTTGGGCTTTGAGAGTGACCAACAAAAATCCATTAAACAATGGTTGTTGAGGACTGATTGTTTGGTCAAGAAAACGCTGTTGTTGAGGCGAACATTGGCTGACGGTGCGTATTCTGTCAGAAACTACTCTTCCATACGCGCCAGCTCAGCCTCAGCCGCAATGTAGCCAAATCCGGCCCACCCAGTGCCCGAAATGATTTGGCGAAATGCATCGACAGCCTGCTCAGTCCGTTTATGATAGAAGTGCCAGTTTGCCACGCCGTACGCAATTGCGACCCCCGAAGGATCCTGACTGGTTGGGTCCCACAAATCATCGGCCGCAGAATCGCCCTTGTACATCAGCAGGAGTTGGTGATAGCTCTGGTTTTCAATCACAGCGAGATCGGCTGAAATTGTTTCGAGGACTTGATCCGCCTCGGCATCCCGATCAAGTCGGCGTAGTGCCATGTACCACCAGTGTGAAATGGCCACGAGCATATCCGGATTTGTCACCACATCCATGTAGTCCTGGTAAGAGTCTAAGGCGGCCTCAAAATCACCGTTTAGGTAGTATGCCAAGGCCAAGTGGTAGTGAATATTTGAGTGGAGTGAACTGGTGGGGATGCCTCGTTCGTTTGGTTGACCATCCGGTTCTACGGTGTCTTCCGTTCCGCGAACGAGGTCAGCTCCATGCGAAAGGTCTGCAATCGCTAGATCAAATTCTCGGACGCTGATGTATCGGTGGCCACGGTGACGATACATGCGAGCGTCACCCGGGTGCTTCCTGATGCCTTCAGTGAAAATCTCGATGGCTTCTCGATAGAGGCCTAAATATGCGGTGCGGCGTCCGAGCCATATGATGGCGTCTGCGTCATTTGGATCAGCGTCGTAGGCTATACGGGCGCCCGCCCGATCGGCAATTTGTTGAGTCACTACTTCCGTGGTGTCTGTACTTGGGTAGAGTGGTTGGCCCAAGAGGGAAATGGCCTGGGCCCCCTCGGGTAACGCAGTGACCGAGTGGGCTGGCTCTCCCTCCAGTTCTCCCGAATCGATCGCCTGGGAACAAGCCATTGGCGCAATTGCGAGGCAAACAGTAGCAGCGAACGTGTGAAGGCCCTGACTAAAACGCATCGTTATTCTCCTGGTTGGCCGCTTGTGTTTTGATACGATACCCTGCGCATAAAATCTGTACTGTGCATAACTATGTCTGGGTGGCAACGCTAGATTGGTACCTTGCAACGTTTGACCATTGCACGCGCGCATTAGCCTGCTACACGTTTGACACACGTTGCAACCTATACCGCTATACCGCGGAGAAAACATAACGAAAGCCAGCACAAAAAAGCCCAAGGGGAGCGCTAATAACCTGTGAGATAGGTTTTTAGCGGGGGAGTAGGGGCCAATGACAGTCCCATAAGAACAACCCCAAGTGGATCGTGTCTTTGAAAAAAACGAAGGAGTACACTATGCGAAAATTCGTCTGTCTGATCGGCTTGGTCTTCACTGCTGTGCTTCTTCACCCTGGCCATATGGTTGGCCAGTCATTTGCCTCTCTTTCTGGCGAAGTTCGCCGCTTTGTTAGCGTTGAGAGTCCTGTTTTCGCGCTTACTAACGTTCGCGTTGTCGACGGAACCGGAGCGGCCGCTCGGGATGCTCAAACAGTGATTGTAATGGACGGCCTGATTCAGGATGTGGGTCCGACAGAGAAGGTCGATGTGCCCGAGGGTGCCGAGATTCTCAACCTCGACGGGTATACCGTAATTCCGGGAATCATCGGAATGCACGACCACACAGACTATGCAGGAGCGAAAGGTAGGCTTACGCTTGGCTTCAGCGCCCCCCGCATCTATTTAGCGAGCGGTGTCACGACGATTCGTACCACCGGAAGCGTATCGCCATACATCGAACTGAACCTCAAGCATGGCATTGATGCAGGGCGGATTCCTGGCCCTCGTATGCACATTACTGGGCCACGTTTATCGGAAGGGCTCGGCAACTACTCTCCTACAAGCGAAGAACAAGCGCGCCGAATCGTTCGATATTGGGTGGAGGAAGGGGCGAGTTGGATCAAGGCGCATGCCCGAATCAGCCGTGCTAACCTGGCGGCAGCTATCGATGAAGCGCATAAGCAAGGGATTAAGTTCACGGGTCATCTGTGCTCAGTAACCTATGATGAAGCGATCGACATGGGGATTGATAACCTTGAGCACGGGCTTTTCGTTTCATCGGATTTCGTTCCGAACAAAGAACCGGACGTTTGCCCAAGAGGCCAGCGTGAAAGTTTAGTTGATCTGGACATCGATGGGCCGGAGGTACGGGCACTCATCCGGAAAGCCGTGGAGAGTGGTGTGGCGATCACATCCACACTCGCAGTTATTGAGCAACTCACGCCCGGCCGCCCGGTGGAAGACCGTGTTTTGGAAATAATGTCTCCTGAAGTGCGTGAGTCATTCTTGGAAGCACACGAGCTCGTCCAAAATGCTGCAGCCACGTCACCGCTTGGAATGGTGTGGGAAAATGCCCTCGCATTCGAGAAAGCCTTTGCCGATGCCGGGGGCCTACTGGTGGCAGGTGTAGACCCGACAGGTAATGGGGGAGCCATCCCGGGTTTTGGGGATCAGCGAAACTTCGAACTGTTGATCGAGGCAGGGTTCACGCCGGAGAAGGCCATAGAAATCATGACGGCCAACGGCGCTAAGGTTTTGGGTGAATTCGAGCGACTAGGATCTGTCTCACCTGGGAAACGAGCGGATCTGGTCGCTATTCAGGGCGACCCTGTATCAAATCCGGCTGATATCCGTAACGTGCGAATCGTTTTTAAAGATGGGGTCGGATACCATGCAGCCAAATTGTTGGATTCTGTGAGAGAGTCTGTGGGTGCACGCTGACGTCAACATTTTCTCGGGCCCGTTCGATCACGGTGAAATTGTCAGCGTTGCACCGAACGACTGACATTATGTAAAGTAATTACTGTGTAGTGAGTGTTTCGGTCACTTGTGAGTATAACACTAACGAGGAGTCGTCAAATGCTTGGGAAAGTTTTGATGTGGGGTTCATTAGCTGCTGCAGTACTCGCACACTTCATGCCTGATGCCTTCGACTTTGCACTAGTGTTGGTGGCGCTTGGACTCGTGAGCGGGTTTATGAATCCAATCGCTGACGTTGGAACGCGAGTAGCTTATTACGTGCTAGCCGTAGCTCTGCCAGGGATTGCCGAACACTTGAATGCGATTCCAGTAGCTGGTGAGATTGTGGGCGGAATTTTGACTAACTTTGCCGGTGTTATCGCTGGTGCCGCAGCTGCACAGGTCTTGCTCCAGTTAATGAAACAGTTGAAAGAGGCCTAAGCACAAAAGCGATTTACGTCGCGTTCTTTTCAACAAAAGGGTTGGCTTACGACGTAGGGGTTAGCGCCTGAGCGATGAGTTCGCCGTGATGGCGGCCATTCTCGATGAAAATCTTATTGGCATTAAACCCCGCCGTGAGAACACCTGCAACGAAAATCCCGGGGACGTTAGTTGCCATAGTCCTCGGGTTGTGATCGGGGATGCCAGTGCTCGGATCAGTACGAACTCCGAGTCCGTGAAGAAGGGTGTGGTCTGGGCGCCAACCGGTCATCGCAAGGACCCAGTCGTTATCGAGTATCTTTGTCGACCCATCCCCCTCACTTTGAAGCACCACTCGGTCCGGGAATACTTCGATTACACGTGCACCCCAACATGCTTGGATCTCCCCTGCCTCAATGCGGTTCAGGATGTCCGGTAAGATCCAAGGTTTCACACCGTGATCAAATTCATTCTCGAAATGGACTACCGTTACCCGTCCCCCTCCGCGATGTAAAGCAAGAGCGGCCTCTACCGCTGAGTTCCCCCCTCCTACAACCATCACTTCCTGATTGTAGTATGGGTGCGATTCCCGAAACGCATGTAGCACCTTCTCGGATTCTCCTCCGGGCACGTCGAGTTTATTGGCCTCCGACATAGCCCCAGTAGCCAGTACGATAGCGTTGGCCTCCGTTTCAAGCTCCTCGCCAGTATTTGCGCGCGTTGATAACTGAAAGTGGTCCTTACTTCTGCTAATGTGAGAGACTTCCTCGTACTGTCGAATGTTTAACTCGTATCGATCAGCTACGGCGCGATAGTAAGAGAGTGCCTCTCTTCGGGTGGGTTTTGCATCGGATATTACAAAAGGAATATCCGCGATCTCAAGTCGTTCCGGGGTGCTGAAAAACGTCAGGTAAGTTGGGTACTCCATGATAGTTTGGACGAGACAACCGCGATCGAAAAGTACGGTGTGGAGCCCTGCACGCTTTGCCGCTATGCCTGCAGCGAGCCCGCAGGGCCCGGCACCGACAACAGCAACGTCTACCGTTTTGGGCATGGTACCCAGATTCTTATAGATGACATGCGGTTTTTCGAGTCATTTTAGAATGAAAAAGGGTTCAGTGTCCGCTTATAGACGGCTGAAAATTCGACAAGGGCACAGGTTGGAATCCTAGCTCGGGCCGCTTGAATTGCCGCATACTATTGTTTGTCCGGTCACTAGGTGCCTGTTTCGGTGCTTGATCGTTCCTCACTAGACTGGGGCCACTTGGATGTTTGCGCCACAGAGATGTACTAGAACTAAGGTCAATAAGGTGCCCCGAAGATTAACTAGGTCACGGACAAAAGAGTTTCTTATGAGCAATAATAGGTCGCATTTACGGTGCATGATGATTGTCGGACTCATGTTGTTTGTTGGTGGGTGTCAAAAAAATTCGGTTCCTTCAGATGCACTTAATGGTATAGATCCCGTCGGACTCGCCAAACATATTCGAACGCTTTCCTCTGACGCATTTGAGGGCCGTAAGCCCACGTCGCGAGGTGAGGATCTCACGATTGAATACATGACTCGGACCTTCGAAGGTCTTGGACTTGAGCCAGGGAATGGAACCTCTTGGGTTCAGGAAGTCCCCATGGTCTCTATTACATCTGATCCGGAGATGACACTTACAATCGAGCGAGATGAAGGGGTACGCGATTTTTCTTATGGATCTGACTTTGTAGCGTGGACCCAACGCGTCATCGATATGAGTGTGATTCGGGCGTCCGAAATGATTTTCGCTGGATATGGGATCGTGGCCCCTGAATATGGGTGGAATGATTATGAGGGGATTGATGTGCGCGGGAAAACCGTCATTGTGCTGGTTAATGATCCGGGATTTGTAACCGATAGTGTGGCCCAGTTTAATGGCCGGTCCATGACCTACTATGGGAGATGGAGCTACAAATACGAGGAAGCTGCACGGCAAGGTGCAGCTGGCGTTTTCATTGTTCATGAAACTGAAGCGGCTGGTTACCCATGGGAAGTTGTAGTGGGCAGTTGGTCCGGGCCTCAGTTCGGACTCGTTACAGAGGATGCGAACCTGTCGAGGCCCAGTATTGAAGGGTGGCTGACCCGAACAGCTGCGGTAGAACTCTTCGCGTATGCGGGGCTCACTTTTTCCGAATTCGAGGAACGTGCGGTCTACCGCGACTTTCAAGCTGCACCGCTTAATGTTCGGGCCAATATCGCTATTCAAACCCAGGTAGAACGTTCGATTTCGAACAATGTTGCGGGCCGGATCGTGGGATCACAACGACCTGATGAGGTTGTTGTCTACATCGCACACTGGGATCATTTGGGTCGTGATGAGAGTTTGGAGGGTGACCAGATTTTCAACGGCGCTCTCGATAACGCCACGGGGACTGCGGGGCTCATTGAGGTTGCCGAAGCATTCACCTTACTCGATCCACCTCCTGCCCGTTCGGTCTTGTTCTTAGCTGTCACTGCAGAAGAACAAGGGCTTTTGGGTTCTGCGTACTATAGTGATTCCCCGCTTTACCCTCTGAACAAGACGGTGGCGGCGATCAATATGGACGGCCTAAACACCTTGGGCCCAACGAATGACATCACGATCATTGGGCTTGGAAACTCCGAGCTTGATGCCTATCTGGAAACCGCTGCTTCCGCTCATGGTCGTGTAGTAAAAGCCGATCCGGAACCTGAGAAAGGTTATTTTTATCGGTCGGACCATTTCAATTTTGCAAAAGAAGGGGTGCCGGCCCTTTACACACATGCAGGTATCGACCACGTGGAACTGGGTGAGCAATATGGGCGAGATATGCGTCAAAAATACGTTGCGGAACGCTACCATAAACCAACTGACGAATACGACGGAACGTGGGATTTGGACGGTGCTGTGGATGACTTGCGTTTGCTCTTTGAAGTGGGGTACCGGTTAGCCCAGGGACCGGACTGGCCAAATTGGGCCGAAAATAATGAATTTCGCGCCGCGCGAGATCAGATGATGGGTGGTGTGAGAACCAATAACTGACAGATCCTGGATCGAAGGTTTGAAACCACTCCAGTTTTAGGTGAGAGAGTTTCCGAATGCCTTAGAGAACTGGTCTGGCGACTCTAGGGCACTCGCTCATACCTTCGAATGTGTATCCTGCCCACTAGGAGGTTTTCATGTCCCGCACACGTTCGCCGGCCCTTATAAACGCTTTTCGATGCGCTATAGGTGGACTCTTCAGCCTATTTATAGCTTTCGGTTCTGTGGTGGCCCAAGCCTACTCGCCCGTGTACCACGAGCATTCGCAGCTCATTGTAAATCGAGGCAAGCAGGCCTTTATGCTTTGCAATGGGCTATTCGTCTCAGGGCGGACAGTCGAACAGATCTACGCTGAGGAGCTCAAGTTGGGCTTGATGCCCATCCTGCCTCTTGAGAACGTCTCGATTGACATTGAACTGAAGTCAGTGACTGTGGGAACAGGTGATCACCGGACGAGCGCCAGTGGAGAGGCGACATTCACAGGGTTGAACGGGGCGGGTGTTGGGGATCCCGAGGTGCCAGTCATGCGCGCCGTTTATCGTGAAGGCCTCGGGTGTATGACGCTTTCCCCAGCGCAAACGCTTGACGATATAGATGAGCTCCCCGAACTGACGATGGCTCCACTACCAGGTGACCCAAACCAGATTCCGTGGCCCGACGGAGACTTGCTCCCGGACAAACCGTTTCCTAGCTATGTCGACCGAGGTGCACTAGACGCGGCAGGCAACTGGGCTTTTGATCGCGTGAGCCATGGTGGGCATGAATCGCAGATCACGCTTAGCCTCATAGTGGTCCACAAAGGCGATATCCTCTACGAGCGTTACGGGCCGGGTGTGGAGATGACGACGCGCACTCGAACATGGTCGACTGCCAAGAGCATCGCGAGCACGCTAATTGGCATTGCTACGGATAAGGGAATCCTTGAGCTTGACGAACCACTTCCTTGGGCCATGTGGAAGCCAGAACGACAGGATCCGGATCTCGCAGACCCTCGTCGCGAAATCACGCTCCGCCACGCGCTTAATATGTCGAGTGGTCTTTATCCAGTGGACAATCGATTATGCCCGATTATCGGATCTTGTTTGAGTTATTTTGCAGGCACAAGCTCGGTTGAGGGGGCGATCGATAGAGGTGTGATAGCTGAGCCCGGGACAATCTGGGACTATGAGAACTATGATACTCTTCTGGGAGTGCTCGCACTCAAAACGGTGCTTAGTGACAATCAGACTTATCTGGAGTTCCCCCGTGTAGCTTTGTTAGACAAGATCGGTATGCGAAGCACACTTCCCGGCGTTGATAGGTTCGGGGACTATGTGATGTCGAGCCAGGTGTATACCAATGCGCGGGACCTCGCCCGCTTCGGGTTGCTTTACCTGAACAACGGGATTTGGAACGGAGAACGTATCCTCTCTGAAGAGTGGGTCGAGTTTGTCCGGACGCCCGCCCCCGCAACTGAAAAAAGTGGCCGTTTTTACGCCGGACAATTCTGGCTCCCGAATGATGATCGTTCTGATGTGCCACAGGATGCATATACCACTGCTGGAAACCGTGGCCAGTACGCGACCATCATCCCGTCATATGACCTAGTGATTGTACGACGTGGATTGGACTGGCAACCTGAGTCGGGGACTGGCTTTTCGTGGGAAGATCTCGTGGTAGAAGTGATTAAAGCATTTCCGGACCAGTCCTCAACTGGAAAGTTCCTAGGTGGCGGCCAATAGACCTGCTATGAATTGCTGATTTTTGCGCACGCGCACGGTAGGAACGTGGTGAAAAGTTAAAAGTGAAAAGAGGAGGAGGGGTGTGTCCTAGCGCCCCTATCCCTTATTTAGGTCTTCCTGTAGTCCAAATCCACCTCCCCCTGGTGTATGGATCTGGACTACGGATCCTGATTTAACATCAATACTTTCCTTGCCCCCGAGGAGGGTGTGCTCATCGGATGAGGGTAGAAGGACCGTATTCACTCCGGGCGCACCAGGTTCTCCTCCGGCTAAGCCGTAAGGTGAATGGACGCGGCGATCGCTTAAGATCGTTACTCGAGCGTCGGTTAGGATCTCAATCACTCGTTCGATGCCATCCCCGCCGCGATATTCGCCCGCTCCCCCTGATCCCCGCCGCACGGCGTATCGACGCATTCGATACGGATATGCATGTTCGAGGGCCTCGATCGGGGTGTTGAGGCTGTTTGTCATATGACAGTGGGTAGCATCGAGTCCGGCAGCCGATGGACGAGCTCCCATCCCGCCAGCGATTGTCTCGTAATATGCAAAATGCTCGCCTGACCGAGGATCAATGCCCCCGATCGTCAGATTGCTCATGGTTCCATAACTGGCGGCAGGGATACGATCCGGTATGGCTTGGGCTAATGCCCCAAGAACCACATCAACAATTCGTTGGGATGTTTCGACGTTCCCGCCTGCCATTGCTGCAGGTTCTTGAGCATTCACTAGGGAACCTTCGGGGGCAATGATTTCGAGCGGTTGGATCGTGCCCCAATTTGAGGGGAGAGAGAAGGGGACGATCACACGAAAGCAGTACATGGTTGCCGAGAGTGTGATCGCGTAGTTCGCATTAACTGATCCCGCCGCTTGGGCGCACGTTCCAGTGAAATCGACTCGTGCCGTATCATCATCAATTGTTAGGGTGACGTTGATTGGGAGTGGCCCATTCCCGAAGCCATCATCATCCATTACATCTTCGAAGCGATATTCGCCGTCGGGAATCCTCCGGATCGCCTCACGTGTCATACGCTCCGCATAATCTTGGAGGTGACGCATATAGTCGTCGATCGTTTGGCGGCCATAGCGTTCTACGAGTCCGATAAGCCGGCGAGCTCCGGTCCGGTTAGACGCAATTTGTGCAGTAAGGTCTCCTTCACGTTCGACCGGGGTCCGAACGTTTGCAAGCACGAGGTCAAGTATTTCACGATCTAAGGTGCCTGCACGCAGGAGCCGGACCGGCGGAATGCGGATCCCCTCCTGGAAGATTGAGTTTGCCAGCGGCATTGAGCCTGGGGTCATCCCTCCCACGTCGGAATGGTGCGCTCGGTTCGCAACGTAGAAAGCGGGTTTTTTCTCGTCCTCTAAGAATACCCCTTCGACCATCGTGATGTCTGGAAGATGAGTGCCACCGGCGAACGGATCGTTTACGAATACAACGTCGCCTGGCGCAAGCTCCACGTTTTCCATGGCGGCTTCAACGGATTTTGGCATGGAACCGAGATGAACTGGCATGTGGTCGCCTTGTGCGACCATCCGGCCTTCTCCGTCGAAGATTGCGCACGAGTAATCGCGTCGCTCTTTAATATTGGGAGAGAAAGAAGTCCGACACAGCGTAACGCCCATCTCCTCAGCAACTGAATAAAAGAGGTTCCGGAAGACCTCGAGTGTGACTGGGTCCCAGGCCTTTTCCGTCATGAGGTCTCCAGCACAAGGCTTCCCCATTCGTCTACCTGACACGTAACTCCGGGTGGTACCAATGTAGTTGTACTGTATTCAACTACGATCGCCGGTCCTTCGAAAGTGTGGCCCGCTCGAAGTCTATCTCGGTCGAGGAGAACTCCAGAACAGGGAACCCCATCGTACATGAAAGTTTGGTTTTCGATTACAGCCTCTGTCATATCGGAATCGTCGATGGGTTCAGTTCGCAGTTCAGGCGTATCCCTTGACGCTATGGCTCGGACTCGGATCGTTACGATCTCCGTTGGACGGGTCTCGTCAGCATATCCGTACCGTCGCTCGTGGGCCGTGTGAAACCCGGAAATGAGCTTATCCTTCCAATCTGTACCCTCGCCGGATGTTTTATCGGAATCGCTAGGATTGGCTGAGACCGCTAGTTCGAAGCCTTGTCCTACATACCTGAGATCGGCAAGGCGTTCGAAACGAAGTGCGGAATCGGGAAATCCTTCGTCAGCTAATGCATGACGACCTTGTTCTTCTAGTGCGACAAACTCAGCCTCGAGAGTGCCGGCTTCTAGGCGAGTGGCTGGGACCATCAGAGTACGCGAAAAATCTCGGATTGGCTCAGCCATTAGCATTCCGAGTGCGGACAGCGTACCTGCGCCCCGGGGTACGATTACTCGAGGGATCCCAAGGGACTTGGCGAGGTCCACGGCATGTAATCCTCCAGCCCCCCCGAAACACAGAAGCGAGAAATCTCGCGGATCAAAACCGCGCTCGAGTGAGATGACTCGAATTGCTCGTTCCATCGTGGCGTTCGCCACTCGTACTATACCTTCCGCCACCGCCACCGGCTCAAGGTCAAACTCGCCGGCGAGGCCTGAGATAATTGGCTCGATATCCTCGGGCACAAGCTTTTTGGCACCACCAAGAAAGTGTTTGGGAGACAATCGTCCGAGAAACAAATTGGCGTCCGTTACAGTTATATTGTTTCCGCCCTGTCCATAACAAATTGGCCCTGGGTCGGCTCCCGCACTATCTGGGCCGACACGTAGCGATCCCCCGGGGTCGCGGCTTGCGATCGAACCTCCACCTGCTCCCACCGTATGGATGTCGATTACCGGAACACGGATTGGCAACCCTCCTATTTCTGCTTCAGAGGTACGGGTTAGTCCGCCTGCACACAGACTTACGTCGGTAGATGTCCCACCCATATCAAATGTGATGACGTGATCGTATCCAGCCATGCGGGCTATCTCGAAGCCTCCAACCGCCCCTCCTGCAGGACCTGAGAGTATGGTTTGGACCGCAAGTCGACTTGCGGTGTCGAGTGAAACCACTCCTCCATTCGAAGCCATAATCCGAACCCGGTCAGAACCGAGCCGTTCACCCAGAGCAGTCAGATAACGTGACATTACAGGACCGACGAATGCATTTACCGTAGTCGTGCTAGTGCGTTCATACTCGCGGAATTCGGGCAACACCTCATGTGAGGCAGTAACGAAAAGGGGTTGTGGGTTTTCGTCCGATCGGATGGCATCGGCGAGCATGCGTTCGTGATCGGAATTTGCATAAGAGTGGAGCAGGCAAATAGCGACCGATTCCGCACCACTTTCAATCACTTTACAGACAGCCGTTGCGACCGACCGTCTGGCATTTTCTTTTCCGCCGATTTCTACCAAAACTGTTCCGCGTTCGTCGAGACGTTCCTCGACACCAAAGCGACGCTCCGATGGTACTAGTGGTTCAGGTTTCGTGACCGCAAGGTCATAAATTTCCCGTCGCGTTTGACGTCCGATTTCAATTACGTCTTCGAACCCGGCCGTGGTTAATAACGCGACGGTGGCACCTTTGCGTTCGAGGAGAGAGTTGGTCGCTACTGTTGATCCGTGAATAATCTCAGAGTCAGACTGTACACCATCTCCCAACAATTCCGTTAACCCTTGGAGTACAGCTTGTGATGGATCTTCAGGTGTCGATGGTACCTTGTGAATCCGAATCTCATCCTTATCAACAACGACGAAATCCGTAAAAGTGCCGCCCGTATCGACTCCGATGATCATCGAACGTCAGCTGATTTAAAGTAAAGGTTCAAACGGGATCTCCCTCGTAGACAAAGCGTTCGACGGCACCATGGATCCTGGCGACGGTTGCTGGAGTGGGTGCGGCGGTGAATCGACTCACTGACCATGTTACGACAAAATTTGCCAACAGTCCCCAGACGCCGCCATGGAGCCCTAACGGGTGTGGATATGCTACCAATGTCAGGTAGAGGGTGAGAAGACCGACGCCGATACCTGCTAAGACGCCGGCTTTTGTCGTCAGTCTTTTAGACGGGAAACAGACACCGAGCACTGCGGGCATTAACTGGAGTGCTCCTGATCCCGAGAAGGACACGAGGACTACGAGAAACTGGAAGGTGTTCACCGAAAGCAGGTATCCAATGCCCAGAAGCAGGACTACGATGAGACGCCCAATCAAGATGTAATGTTCGGGAGTAGCGTTGGTCCGAACGTAACGCTGATAAATATCACGGGTGAGTACCGTCATATTCGAGTGCAGGATCGAGTCAAGCGTGGACATTGCGGCTGCTGTAGCACCGGCGAGAATAGCACCTGTCAGCCACGCAGGTGCGTATGCGAATAACATCTCGGGGAAAATCCGATCGGGTACGGCTATGTCGGGCATGACCAAGGCTCCGCCAAGTCCCACTAGCGCAGCCGGTATATAGAGTGTCATAAGATAGATAGGGGTCGTTGCGCCCAGCCACTTAATTGTCCGCCCTGAGACGGCCGTGTAGTACCTAATCATGAGGTGGGGCTGGAAGACAATTCCGAACGATAGGACCACGATCATCCCGAACCACATTCCCGGTGTAAAGAATCCCTCAGGGCCGGGCAGCGAGAGTAGGTCCGGGCGCTCTGTGGCCACACGTTTCCACAGTTCAACAGGCCCTCCGAAAAGCTTGAAGGCCAATACGAGGGCTCCGACCCAAACCGCAATGTACATCCATATCCCTTGTATTACGTCGGTCCAATAGACTGCACGAAGTCCGCCTACAATTAGATAACCGGCGGCAACGACAAGCAGTATTAATGTGCCGAGTTCGAGCGATATTCGATCTCCCGATGCCACCGACAAGATGTACCCGAGCCCCTGTGCTTGAACCTGGATGTAGAGAATTGTGAAGAGGACGGAGACCACAGCCGTTACGATACGTACCGAGTCCGACTCATAAAAATCGGCTAAAAGATCTGCGGGTGTGATGTAACTGAAGTTTTTTCCCAACGCCCAGATACGGCTGCCAATTACGTAAGTGATGGCACCCACGAGTATCGTCCACGCTCCAGCAGCCCAGAACCCAATCCCATGTGTGTAGAAAAACCCACCTGAGCCAAGAAAGGCAAATGCGGAGTGGTATGTGGCCACGACTGTAAGGTACATGACCACGAAACCCGCTTGCCTCCCGTAGAGCAGGAAGTCCTCAAGGTCGACAGACATCCTTTTGTTTGCGACCATGCCAAGGACGATGGTCACGAGGAGATAGAGGAATATTAGGCCTGTTGAGATGACCCATGGTTCCACCGGTCAACCTCTCCCTTTTGAGGTGAACGCTTGGCCCAGGTTTAAGGTGGGGAAGTGGGTAGACGCCTCAGGTATCCCTTGTGATCCAATCATAGTCTGTGTTTACGTGCCCATAGGAGCACGCCGATTAGGAGCCAATAGAACGCGAGAAGATATGCGTATAGAAACGGAACTCCACCGATCCATGGTTCTACTCGGTTTCCAATCCAAAACACGAGTGGGGGTTGAGTGAATACGAAAAGGAAAACAAAGCTCGCGACTGCGAGCCGTCCATTCCGCGTGCGTGGTATATAGTGTGATTGAAATCGTCGCATGGCCGGCCAAGCTACTCGTACTGAGTTCAAATACGCGAGAGGGGTCGAATTCCTATCGCTCTGATGGAGGTTCGTGCTTGTATACGTTTCCGTTCCTCATAACGAAGGAAACGTGTTCGAGAGCTTCGATGTCTTTAGAAGGATCACCCGTCACCGCGATCAGGTCGCCTGCCAAGCCCACTGCAACCGTCCCCACTTCACTCTCCAACCCCAAAGACTCGGCTGCGAGGCTTGTTGCAGAGATGATCGCCGCCATTGGTTCCTGTCCCCCTTCTTGGACGCGATAGGCGAGCTCTGTCCAATTTTTCCCATGTGCTCCAGCTACCGCATCTGTTCCAAATACAATGTTTAGGCCTTCTACAGTGAGTGCCGTTCGGAATGCAGCAAGAGCTGTAGGGACCGCATCGCGCATCTGTTGAAATCCCTGCTCGGTGTAGTTGCCAATCCCGATATAACGTGCTTGGTTCTGAAAATAGTTCTCGAAGATCAGATGAATATGCGGATCGAAGTACAGCCCATGCGCAGACAGGATCTCAAGAGTTTCGTGGTCGAGTAATGCTCCGTGTTCGATTTGGGAGCAACCGGCGTTCGCGGCACGTCGAGCACTCTCTGGGCCATGAGCGTGTACAACCGCCCTGAGCTTGTGAGATTTGGCTTGTTCGCAGGCGGCGTTGAGTTGTTCCTGACTAAGGGTAGGCAGCCCACCGACTCGGATGCTGGCTGATGCGAAGATCTTGATGACGTCCGCTCCCGCTTCCGCTAGTTCATCGATACGCACTCGAATTTGGGCAGGATCACCTGACGCTTCCGTTATAGAACTGAGTGAAGTGATAATGCGTGGTCCGGGAAGTGATCCTTTCGCGACAGCCTCTCTGAGCGGCAAGTCCTCCCATCCACCCAGACTCTGCACGGTCGTCACACCGCTCATTAACATTTGCCATGCGTTCTCCGCAGCATACAATGCTTGGTCTTCTGCCCCATCAGTAGATTCGGCGCTGTGTAGGCGCTCTGTGTCACGGTCAAAATGCCACCCAAGGTGGACATGTGTATCGATGAGGCCAGGTAACAGTGTTGTGCCGGTGAGTTCGTATACGGTGCCGCCAACCGTTTGGCCAACCTCGGTGATGTTATCGATTCGACCGTCTCGCACGACGATTTCCTGGTCGGTCCACATTTGGCCAGTGCCATCGAGAATTCGATCTGCTCGGAGAACGATGAGGCCACCTTCTGGTGATCCGAAGTTGCTAACCGTTGCCTCACCCGAACACGCAAGAAAAATTGTCGATAGTACTGTTGCGATAACCATCGCTTGGTTCATATCTCGAGCCTCCCGACCCAAAAGTGATGTCCCCAGCCTCTGTACGCACGGGTTTACCTGATGACGGATCACCAAGTTAGAGTGATAATACAGATAGTAGTTGAATTTCAACTTTCGGTTCGGTGAGTGCTGAGACCGATTCTTGAAAGAAAGGGACAATCTATGTTGAATGCGACCCGCGTTTTGAGAGCGGTTTTTTTATTGACTCTTGTGGTCCTACCAGAAGCCAAAGGGCAAGAGGCTAATGAGGAGCAACAGGTGTCCGAGGTGCTCGATGCACTCCATACAGCTGCCTCGCAGGCTAACTTTGATCGGTATTTTGAACTGTACGCGCGCGAAGCGATTTTTCTTGGAACCGATGCGACAGAACGATGGACGCGGGCCGAGTTCATGGGATATACCAAAACACGCTTTGAGACAGGGACGGGCTGGACTTACGAGGTGCTTGAACGTCACGTATACATTGCGTCAGGCGCTAAGACCGCTTGGTTCGACGAACGACTAGAGAATGAAGGACTAGGTGAAACTCGGGGAAGTGGTGTATTACTGAAAGAGAACGGCGAATGGAAGGTGGCTCAGTATAATCTGACCATCCCCATCCCTAATGAACTGAGTCGCGACGTTGTGCGACAAATCCGAGCACTGGTGGATGGCATCTAATTTGATAAAAAAGAGTGAGGCATAGTATGCGAAGAGCACACCTGATAAGTGGATTCGCTTTGGTTGGAATTCTGATCACTTCGCCAGTTTTTGGGCAGAACTCTCCAACCGATTACCGAGATGCATTTCTGGGTCACTTCGAACAGTCGAGCCACAAAATCACTGAACTGGCTAGGGTCATGCCCGAGGAAAAATACACGTGGGCGCCAGGGGAAGGTCTAATGACAGTAGCACAAGTATATGCCCACTTGGCGCGCTACAACTTCATGTATCTCGATCAGAATTTGGGAATTTCCCCCCCGGGGGGATTGGAATACATGGGACTGGAAGAAATGACGGACAAGGATGAAGTTCGGGAGATCTTCGAACTCTCTGTTAGTCACGTCAAAGCGAAAGTGGCTGCGATGACGGAGGTGGCCCTGTCGGACAAAACCAATCTTTATGGTCAGCAGGTATCGGGTTGGACGGTTCTCCTGCAACTCATATCACATATGAATGAGCATGTTGGCCAATCTGTGGCGTATGCTCGGATGAATGGCATAGTCCCACCGTGGTCGCGTTAAGGCGGTCTTATGTGGTCCTGATGTAGGGGGGACGCGCCCCTTATTTCCCTATCCGGTGGAGCCAATTCGCGAGTTCCTGGCCGATGGTTTCGGGTGCGTCTTCTTGAACAAAATGGATCGCATGTCCGATGTCCACGGTATCGAGGTTTGGCAAATTCCTGCGAGCCCATTCTACCAGCGGCGGTCGGATGAGTGTGCCTGGCCGGCCGTGGAAGAGAAGCTTAGGGATCGGTGAGCGCTGGAGCCATGAGTTGTAGAGAGTGGCCGCCTCCACCACATCCGCAGGAGTCCCTTCAATCGGGATCTCATTGGGCCAGCGCCATACAGGTTCACGGCTGGCCGGATCGATGAAAGGTTTACGGTAATGATCCATCTCCTCTTCTGTTAAATCACGTACGACGGCTCCTGGAAGTACTCTCTCAACAAAGAAGTTTTCGTCAATGATCATTTCACGACCTTTGTCGGGAGTCCGAAACGCCTTGAACATAGTCTGGACGTCGGAGTGTAAGTCATCCCAACTTTCGACCGGAGCGAGGATCGCTTCCATGAAAGCAATCCCTTTCACGTTCTCTTCGTGCCGCATAGCGTGATAGAACCCCAGCGCTGATCCCCAGTCGTGAATAACGAACGTGAAATGACGCAGTTCGAGCGCCTCGATGAATCCATCAATGTATTTGACGTGATCGAAGAATCTGTAATCGATGTCCGGCTTATCCGATTCGCCAAACCCGATTAGATCGGGTGCGATTACGCGCCCCAGATTACTTACGTGAGGTATGATGTTTCGCCACAAATAAGAGGAGGTAGGGTTCCCATGGAGAAAGAGGATTGGGTCCCCTTCTCCTTCTTCGATGAAGTGCATTGTGTCCCCGTGAACGTCAACGAACTGACTCTTGAACGGAAACTCAGCAGAAATCGTCATATCGGTCATCAATTTTCGTCACTGTTTCTGATATATAACGTCTTTTGCAGAAAGTATGAGCTTTACGGAAAGCGAGAGGTGTCGAGACCTGGGATGATCCGCAGTGCATTCTTGTAGTAAACTTTGCGAAGCACTTCGTCAGGGAGACCAAGGCCATACATTCGCCAGAATGCATGGTACTTCCGGTAATAGGGAAAATATTCATCGTTGGACTCTAGGACTCTAAAGTAGGTTGGATACTCCTCTGGAGCCCACGAGTCCTTTCCCATGAGGATTCGGTCTTGGTACTTGATAAAAAACTCACGAGCGAAGCTTGGCTGGCGGCCCGGTTCATAGATTACCGCTCCAAGTCCCACGTTCATGTTTGGGATTTCATCGAGTGTCCGAGCCAATCTTCCGAGATCATTGCCCATCCATGCCAAATGTGCCGCGATAAAAGTCGTTTCGGGGTGCTTTCGAAACATATTTAGCTGTTCAGATATCACTTGTTCCCAGGTCGGGGGCGCCTCCTGCTTTCGTTGCGGACGGAGCTTGAGTTCAAGCCACCGCTCGTTGTTTACATCCATATCCGCCCAAAACTCCTTGGGATCGGCAGAATGAATTAGGACTGGAATCCCCAGCTGGCCCGCTTTCGTCCAGATGGGTTCAAGCCGTGGATCGTCAACTTGGATTCGTTGGCCCGAGGCGCCAGCAGTCCACAGACCTAGACTCTTGAAAATTTTGATGCCCTTGGCACCTGCCTCCACATCCCGTTCAATTTGTGCCGCAGCAATTGCTCCGAAATTCGGGTCATCGATTTGGGAGAAGTCGATGTTGGTGAAAACCGCGAAGCGGCCTGGATAAGCTTCCTCAAATGTGCGTACTTGGTTGGCCAATCGGTCTCCACTTCCCCCGCTGAGATTGACTCCGACGGTGAGATTTAGCTGGTCCATGTCCAGGATGAGCTGGTCTAGCTGGGACCGTGGCATAAGTGCATTCAAGTGGAGATGAACATCGACGAAAGGGAAACGGGCTCTATCTACGGGGTTTTCAGGAACGACTAACGTCGATCGTGGCGCATAATCCTCGATCGACATCGGTGGAACCTCCTCCCGCTGAGCTTGCAGCGGAAGTGCACAGATCGTACCCAGTACAATCGGCGTTGCCAAACCCCATCGTCTCATCGTGAGTTCATCGTTCAGTTCTCGTACGAGTTGAGCCGGTTAGTTGGCCGCAAGTAAGTCGGTGATGGAGTCGAGCATAACGTGCGGCTGTTCGACGGCGAGTTCCTTTTCTGAAAACGGCCCCCACAGTGCTGCCATTGTTGTGACGCCAGCTTTTCTACCAGATCGCATGTCCCATATAGAGTCCCCAACGTAAGCGGCTTCCGTTGAGGGCACTTGCAAACGCTCAAGTGCTAGCCTGACAGGGGCCGGATCAGGCTTGTGCGGGATTGGTTCATCCGAAGTTATAATCACGTCAAACCACCCCTCTTTAAGGTTACAAGCTGCTAGACTGCAGATCGTTCCTTGCATCGCCTTGCTTGTGACAATTCCGAGCCTGACTCCACTCGCCCTAAGTGAGACCAGTGTGTCCACCACATCTGGAAATGACCGAATCAGACGCTCGTGTTCCCGGAGGTTGTGTTCGACATATGTGTCAATCATGGCCTGTACATCTTCGGCCGTGTCTGCAAATAGGCCGAATTGTGCTCTAAGCGGTTGGCCGAACATCGTAAGCCAAACATCATCGGGTGGCACTTCGTTGAGGTGCATCCGCATGGTATGACGCCATGACTCCAGTATCAGGTCTGTGGAGTCAACCAGCGTCCCATCGAGATCGAAGAGGATCGTCCGGAGACTCTTGAATTTCACCATGGCAGCAAAGTTTGGTCCTTCAAGTCCCCTCTCTCTCGATTAGGACGTATGGATTGGAAATGTTTCGTACACGAGTTTAGGTGTCAGCTCGTTGCATCCGCGTAACGCTCGGCTACGACACCCCAGTCAACCACATTCCACCATGCGACCAAGTAGTCCGGTCGGAGGTTTTGATAGTTCAAGTAATAGGCGTGTTCCCAGACATCGACACCGAGAATTGGAATATCACCGCTCATATAGGGACTGTCTTGGTTCGCTGTAGAGTATACCGTCAGCCTGCCGCCACTCACTGTTAGCCAGGCCCACCCACTGCCAAACCGGGTAGCGCCGGCCTGTTGGAAGTCGCCTTTAAAATCAGCAAATGAACCAAATGTTGAGTCGATTTCCGCAGCGAAATCTCCAGAAGGTGCCCCTCCCCCGCTGGGTGACATCGACGTCCAAAACATTGAATGATTGGCGTGCCCACCTCCGTGGTTTTGGACGGCCCCACGGATCCCATCGGGAACATCGTTAATGCCGCGGAGCAGGTCCTCAACAGATAGGGCAGCGAGATCATCGTGCCCTTCGAGCGCACCGTTTAGCATGTTGATATACGCCTGATGATGCTTGCCATGGTGGATCTCCATCGTGCGAGCGTCGATGGTTGGCTCGAGCGCATCAAAGGCGTAAGGAAGATCGGGTAATGAATGCATTCTGCCTCCTCGATTCGGCAGCCTCCTTAGTTAGAAGAAGCTGCGAACAGTCCTTGATATTCAGTTATATGGCCAAGTTATCTACAGACCTAGGATGGGGACCAGCCGTCACAAATGGAAATAAGCAAATTGGCATGTTGGGGGGATATGCTACTGACGTTTGTTGTGGGTTCAGGCCACAGCGATTTCGGTAAGCGCCCTGCGTAACAGTACGGGTAACATGGCGCGTCGCCACTCCTTGTCGACGGTGATGTTGTCGAGCGGGCGACACTGCCGGAAGACCTGTTCCGCCAAGGTGTCGATGGTATGGCTGTTGAGCTTACTGCCGACAGCAGTTTCAGTAAGCTTACCTATCTCGCGAGGGTAGGCACCCATCGCGGAAGCCACGATCCGCATATTTGATATGCACCCGTTCTTATCATGCTCTACGCGTACAGCCAAGTTCGCCAGTGGGAAATCAATCGCGTTACGTGACCGGAGCTTCTGGAAGGCCACGTACGTCCCATGCGTAGGTTTGGGTATGCGGATTGCTATAATCAGGTCACCGGGTTCGATTGCCCGGTTCCAAACTCCGTCCGATGTGAAGAATTGTTTGATGGAGATCTCACGTTGGCCGCCGTCTCCCATGACTTCGAGTACTGCGTCCAATACACTTAAAACCGGCGGGGTGTCTGCCGAATGTGCGGCGACACATCTTGTGCCCCCCTTCACGACATGGCAGGCGTCACCATCTTTCTTGAGACAATATCCCAGTGCTTCTCGCCAAAACCGCGTCTGGTTGTAATAGGTGCAGCGTGTATCCAGGCAAATGTTCCCTCCGATTGTACCGACACGACGGAGCTGTGGTCCTGAAATCAACGCTGCAGCCTGAGCGAGGCTGGGTAGTGTGGTTCGTATCTTCGGGTTGTTTGCGACTGAGGCTAACGACTCGCAGGCGCCAATCCGGATGTGATCAGAGCTTGCCGATATCCCCCGCATTTCACCGATTGCCCCCAGTCCGACGAGGTGCCCTGGGGTAAAAAGGCCATGTTTCATATTGGGCACTAGGTCAGTACCACCCGCGATAGGCATCGCGTCCTGTCCGAATTTAGAAAGGAGTGCGAGCGCATCATCCAGGCTTGTTGGCCTGTGATATTCGTAGGGGTGAAGCCTAAGCATGTCTTAGAAGGTATCCTATGGGCCAGTCGAGCCCAACGGATCAAAGTCTCTGGGCGCTGATATTGGCTAGAGATTCTGATGCCAAGATTAACCTCAAGATTCCAGATGGAGTGTCTTGATGCGAAAAGTAGCGGTTTTGATTTTCGTGCTGATTATCAGTGGGTGCGTGGAAAACAAGCCTTTAGTCGTGAGCGGAGCGACTCTAATCGATGGGACAGGGGGTTCAATCAATGACTCCCGTGTGATTGTGGTTGAGCAGCATATCACGTGTGTGGGCTCCGCTGCAGAGTGTGAGGTGCCTCCTGGTTCTGACATTCTCGATGCCACCGGATTTTGGGTCATTCCCGGACTCATCGATGTTCACATTGGCCCCTTAGAAACGGTTGGTGACGAACGTCAAGCCTACCTGCGGTTTCTCTTGGGCGTGACCACGGCTGGTTCAGTAACCGATGGGACCGAAGTGCTGGAGACTGACACGTCAATCCTCGCGACAGATGATCATCGGCTTCCCGTTCCCCGGACTGTACCATTTGAGGAACCACGAACTGCTGTTTTTGAGAGATCTGTGTTAGCGACAAGTCCGACGGATAGAGGAATCGCTGTGCTTAAGTTGCCGGCTAGAGACTCCATGGTTTTGGTGATGCGATCCTGGCTCAAGGCCGATGTGGCTAACTTGATTGATTCAGCCCGTCTATCCGCGGTGCCGGGAGTATGGTTGGCGCCCAGTCTCTTGGAAAAAGAGCGGTGGGCACGTCCATATAGGTTGCCACATGGGTTACACCGGTTACTTCAGCTGCCGATGGTGACTCAGGCTATCCAAGACAGAATGCCTGACCGTACAGAGGCGGAAGCTCGCGATATGACTGCTGCACTTGAAGTGTTTCGCACGTTTATCCGTGAGTTCCATGAGGCTGGTGGTTCTGTGGTGACAGCAACGCGTGGTGCGCTCACTCCTGGTCTCGACATTCATGAGGAAATGCGTGCGCTTGTTAGTGCAGGACTTTCACCGGAGGCAGCTCTTTACGCGGGTACGCGAGAGGCGGCAGAAGCGTTGGGTATCAGTGGATCGCGTGGCACAATCCAAGTGGGAAAGTTGGGCGATTTTCTGATTCTTGAGGGAGATCCACGTCTGGATATCGCTAACACGCAAACTGTATCACGAGTAGTCAAAGGCGGTGTGCTATATGATCCACCCACGATTTTCGATGCTCTGCTTGAGGAGCCGGGTAAACGAGTTACGGGGTCTGGCCTGCGTTTGGCCATTTCATCCATCGCATTGTTGGCAACCCTAGTCTTCTTATGGTCTGCGATTGTCCACCACAGGAGAAAAATATCCTCGTCTCGCCCGTAAATATTTTCGGAGCAGAAGACTCGAAACCTAATTAACGGGAATTATTTCTTGCATTTCATCGATGAGGTTGGCAATACGATCTAGCCCCAACCCCAGTTCGGTAGCTGGGTTGCCAAACCCTACGCGCAGGTAGTAGTCCATGCCAAAATGGTCTCCTGGAACAACGAGAACGCTCTTCTCCGTTTTTAACCGTTCTGCCAGGTCAATAGAGTTTATGTCTAGGTTGTAGCGAACATAACAGATGGCACCCGCAGCAGGCGGCTGATACGAGAATAGATCGGGACGTTCGTCCAACCATCCAGTGATTACCGGAAGGTTGGTTCGGATGATTCCGCGCGTCCGGTCTAGCACCTGCCTACGAATTGAGGGTTCCATGATGCGTCGTGCTGCAACGTCCGAGAGGGTGGCCGGCGTGATAGTGGTGTAATCTTTGCGACTCCAGAGTTTCTCGCGCAGGCTAGTGGGGGCCGTAATCCAGCCTATTCTAAGGCCTGGAAGTGCGTACGCTTTGGATAGGGATCCAGAGATGATTACGCGGTCATACCGCCCCCAAAAGCTTGGTGTCTCAGGTCCCTCAACCTCAGCCCCGGCATACACCTCATCCGCCAAGATCCAGGCCCCCACCTCCTCGGCCGCTGCGACAATCTCATCCATCGCATCCGAGGTGAGAACTGCACCGGTTGGATTGTTAGGGTTAGTGACAATGACGAGACGCGTACCATCTGTGATGTGCTTAGAAGCGGCTCCTGGAGATGGCTGCCACCCATCTTTTTCCTTAAGAGAAAAAGAGGTGACATTGGCTCCTAATCCACGTGCGAGTCCTGGTGTCTGGCCATACGTAGGCTCGAGCGCAACAACACGATCTCCCTCAGAAAGTAAACTCCACAGCACGACATAATTGGCTTCAGCGCCGCCCGTTGTCGCTACGATGTTGTCGGAAGTTGCACCTTCATACAGTGCGGCAATGCGCTCCTTAAATTCATCAGTGCCATCGCTCTGGCTATATTCCAAATGTACATCGTTCGGATCCAGATCGATGAGTTCAAAGAGTTCTGCCAGATTGAGTGGGTGAACACCGCTCTCCGAAAGGTTAAAGTCAACGCGGTGTTCAAACGTGGACTGCCAACGCTCCATCGCGAAAAGGGGTACTCGCATCGGGACCTCCTAAGTTGCGGATATTACCTTATCCTTAAAGGGAAAGGCGTGTCCTAATATCAGATGACTAGGCCGCTTTCTTCACATCCAGTGCCAATAGAGCGCCGTCGGCGCGTTTTCATTTCTTGACGGCCCGCGCTTGAAAGATGGGCCGGCCGGTCACGAACTTTTCCTTTGCCTTGAAGATGTTGCGGCTGCTAGTGTTCTCTGTGTTCGTCCGAACGTCAATGGAACTACATATCGCTCCCAAAGGGTTATGTTGTTCAGTAGTCGTTGGGTATAGGCACAAGGTTTGGAGATGGCTTGATCTTGCAAGAATTGATGCTGGTCATTCGAAAGGTAGCTCGAGGTCGATCACTTGCTGCCATCATGTTTATGGTAGCAGGGACAGGGGCCAATGCAGCTGCCCAGGTTCTGCCTCCGCAGGGGGTAGATCTTGAGAAAGGCAATGTTGAACTGGCGCTTGACCGCACGTCTTATGCTGCGGGGAGTTCAGTCGCTCTAGCAGTCCGCCTTTCCATTGAAGCAGGATGGCACACAAATAGCAATCAGCCGACGTTCAACAATCTGATTGCGACCGAGGTTAAACTAGATGCCCCGCCGGAATGGGAGGCGTCATTTGAGGTTCGCTATCCCCCGGGTCAGATGAAAACGTTTAGTTTCGTTTCCGACCCGATCTCGGTTTATGAAGGGGTCGTATTTTTTCACGGTGATATAAACCTGCCTTCAGCGATGGATGCGGGCACTTATCCTTTACGCTCGAGCGTTATCTACCAGGCTTGTGATGACAAGATCTGTCTTGCGCCGGTCACTGTGGAGCAGACACTTGGTCTGACGGTCGGCGATATGGGTTCCCTTGCTAACCTCGAGTTCTTTGAGGCTCCAGTTCTTGGGACTACTTCAACACTTTCGACTCCCCAGGATTCGGGCGCAGGAAAAAGCTTCTTTTGGTTCATCGCCATCGGACTCATTGGAGGATTGATCCTCAATGCAATGCCCTGCGTGCTACCGATCCTTTCACTCAAAGTGTTTGGCTTAGTTAAGAGTGCCGAGGATGGCCGAGGCGCTGTGACGTGGGGGAGCCTCGCAACGGCATTAGGGATTGTTCTATCGTTCTTATTGCTTGCTGCTGCCGCCGTCATTGCACGATCAGCAGGGGTTGGAGTTGGTTGGGGGATTCAGTTTCAGGAACCTGTTTTTGTGGGGGCGATGGCTATCGTGATGTCTCTATTCGCACTCAACCTGTGGGGCTTGTTTGAGATTGTTTTGCCGGCGCGGATAGCCCGTGTTGGCGCTTCCGGCCCATCAGAAGGAATAGCAGGCCACCTAACGACAGGGTTTTTTGCCACCTTGATGGCAACACCCTGCTCCGCTCCGTTCCTCGGGACCGCATTAGGATTTGCGCTTACTCAAGATTCCGCGACTACAATTGTGATGTTCACCGCAATCGGAACTGGTATGGCATCACCCTATCTTTTGCTAGCAGCATTCCCTGGGGTGGGGGCCATTCTGCCTCGCCCAGGCGCTTGGATGAACACTTTTAAGGGTATCATGGGCCTCCTTCTCGCAGGGACCGTCGTGTGGCTTTTGTTCGTGCTCTCAGCCCTTGTTTCCATAGACCGTCTTATTGTTTTTGGATTGGTGCTCGTGGCCCTATCGATTGCGATTTGGTTTAGACGCTATTCGCACGGTGGACTGGGCTGGCGGCGTTCGGCGAACGCCGCTTCTGTATTGCTCATGGTGCTGGGCATCGCGACGGTAGCAGGGCAGGGAAATGGTGAAACCCCGCCGTCGACGCTGGGTGTTGCAACCGAAAATCGTCTTATTGTCTGGGAACCGTTCGACCAGGAGCAGGCCGAGCGTGAGGCGGCCGGTGGTAAATACGTTTTTGTCGATGTCACCGCGGACTGGTGTTTGACCTGTAAAGTCAACGAGCGGCTCTTCCTCGAAACGGAAGAAGTGGCGAGGGCTTTTAAGGAGTATGGTGTGGTCGCTATGAAAGCCGACTGGACGAGAAGGGATGATGCGATCGGTAAGTTTCTAGCCGACTTTGGTCGGTACGGGATCCCATTTTACGTGATGTATCGTCCTGGTCGTGAGCCCCACGTATTGTCTGAACTGCTCTCAAAGGCTGCGATACTTCAGCTGTTGGGAGACTAAAAAGGACCTGACCTTGCTCGAACTAGCTGTCGGCCCCCTGCTTATAGTAGTCTCAAGAACGTTTATTAAGGCTAAGAGAACGGTCGGAGGATTGATGGGAAACGGCTTTAGACGGATGACGGTGACGCTTCTGACCACAGCGATCTGCATGGTAATTGCGCTGGGGTGTGAGGATCCAAAAAGGCAATTGACTCCGCCTGACGGTCAAATTGTCTTCACCTCAATCCACGAACGATTTTTACGAATCTGGGTGATGAATACGGATGGCACTGGTCAGACAGCACTCACTGCTGAGGGCCAGACGAATCTTGAACCCAGTTGGTCACCTGATGGGTCAAAGATCGTATTTACAAGTTGGAGAGATGGAGACCCGAACATCTATCTCATGGATGCAGATGGTTCAAATCCGATCCCACTGACCTCGGATCCTGCGAACGACCGAAATGCACGGTTCTCTCCCAATGGGAGCCATATTGCGTTTGTGTCCGAACGGGATGGGAACCACGAGATTTATATCATGAATGCTGATGGGTCGGAGATGCTCAACATTAGCAATTCCCCCTCTTTTGACCTCGATCCAGACTGGTCACCTGACGGAAAGACTATTGTATTCTCTTCAAATCGAGAGTCTAGCGAGCCGGGTCAAATGACGTTGTGGACGATGAGTCCTGATGGTGGAAACCTGCAGGAAATCCCGGTTAAAGGGGGTGCCCGTGCAGCCACATGGGCGCCCGATGGATCGAAGATAGCCTTCACTTCGTTCCGGGATGATGGGGATGCGGAAATCTATGTAATGAACTCAGATGGATCGAACCAACAGAACCTTTCTCAAATGGCTGGCGTTGATGAGTTGCCGCGTTGGTCGCCGACCGGCTCGCATCTTGTGTTTTCTACTAAGAGGGATGTAAGGCCAGAGATCTATACCATGCGCGCCGATGGGTCGGATCCCGTGAATGTCACACGTGATAATGCTTGGGATGCTATGGCTGCATGGAGACCCTAAACTCCAATGTAGGGTGAATTCATATTATAAACTGGGTTTTGTCCCAGTGTTTTTCTCTCTTCACGTATTCCTCAGGATAATCATGCGTCCCATAACTCCGATGTTAACTATCATATTTTCCGGCGTGACCACCGCGTGTTCGGTTGCGTCGGGAACCCCTTCAGCGCAGGAGGCCTCGATGGACGCTCCAACATCTGTCGCAGGTCGATCCACCGTATACGCGCCCAACGCTATGGTTGCGACAAGCCAGCCTATGGCTTCTTCGGTTGCGCTTCGGATCCTACAGAACGGCGGGAATGCGTTCGATGCAGCGATTGGTGCCTCCTCAGTTTTGTCGCTTGTCGAACCACATATGACAGGATTGGGCGGTGATTTGTTTGCCCTGTTCTGGTCAGCTGAAGAAGGAAAGTTGGTTGGCTTGGATGCCACGGGACGTGCGGGGGCGAAAATGACACCTGAGCAAATTCGAGCTGACGGATTTGATCGGGTACCAGGTTCTGGACCCGGTGCCGTAACCGTCCCGGGGGCCATCGCGGGGTGGGGTGCGCTCAATGAGAGATACGGGTCGATGTCACTCGCAGAGATACTTGCGCCGGCAATTGCTCTTGCTGAGGAAGGTTTTCCCGTTACCCCAATCATTGCGAGCCAATGGTCAGATCAAACAGCTAAGCTCAAACAGGATCCGGGTGCGACCGATACGTACCTGATCGATGGGGAGCGATCGCCGGAGGCTGGTGAGTGGTTCCGGAACCACGATTTTGCTCGGTCACTGCGTATGATCGCTCGAGAAGGTCCAGCTGTCATGTATGGTGGCAACCTTGGTCAGACCGTCATTGAAGGTTTGGCGAAACTTGGCGGTTATTTGACTCTCGATGATATGGAAGCAATGGAGGTGCGCTGGGTTGAGCCTCTCTCCATGGACTACAAGGGTTGGACCGTTTGGGAGCTTCCACCAGCCGGCCAAGGGATTTCGGTGCTGCAGATGTTGGGAATGCTTGAACCGTTTGACCTTGTGTCGATGGGACATAATTCGGCGGAATACCTACACCACCTGATCGAGGCAAAGAAGGTTGCCTTCGCAGACTTGGCCAGACATGTGGCCGATGCGGCGCACATGGAAATCGACCCCAAGGCCTTGATCGATCCAAGCTACCTAGAAAGCCGCCAGTCGCTCATCGACCCCAACCGAGCAGCTGTCCGGGTAGAACCCGGAAAATTCGCTACTGCCACTGAAACGATCTATTTGTCGGTTGCGGACAGTGATGGGAATATGGTCTCGTTTATCCACTCAATTTTCGGATCTTTTGGATCAGGTGTGGTTGTTCCGGGAACTGGCTTCGTTCTTCAAAATCGTGGGGCTGGTTTCACGCTTGAAGATGGACACCCGAACCAAGTGGCTCCTGGAAAACGGCCCTTCCATACGCTTATTCCAGGTTTCGTGACAAAAAATGGTCAACCTCTAATGTCATTTGGTGTCATGGGGGGGTCCATGCAGCCACAGGGTCACGTGCAAGTGGTCCTCAACATGATTGAGTTTGGAATGGACCCACAGGAGGCCATCGATGCGGCGAGGTTTCGACACCGTGGGGCCCTTCGAGTATCTGTTGAAAATATGACACCGGCGCTTCAGGAAGGTCTCGAAACGCTAGGGCATGAGATCGCTCCGTGGAAGACAACTTCATACGGTGGCGGCCAGCTTGTTATGCGGCTTGAGAAAGGATGGGCGGGGGCATCGGATCCCCGCAAAGATGGCCTTGCGATCGGGCACTAGGCTGATGTGAACAATTTGATCTGGATGCGGAACTCGCGATGATGATTTGCCGGAGTGTACTTAAGCTTTCGTTTGTTATTGGGGTGTTATTTTTAGGGCGCCCTGCGGAAGGACAGCAGAAGGTACTCCTGATTGGAATTGATGGTGTACGTCCGGACGTTCTTGCGGACGTCCCTACACCCAATCTCGATCGTTTGATCTCAGAAGGAGCATTCTCAGACCAGGTGCAGACAACGCGTCCTACGAGCAGCGGGCCCGCATGGTCGAGCATGTTGACTGGCGTGTGGCCCGAGAAGCACGCAGTCCTCAGTAACAACTTCCAGGGAAATAAATATGCTACATATCCCGATTTCCTCTCACGGATCGAACAACTGCGTCCGGATTTAGTGACATTTGCTGCGGCAGATTGGTTACCACTTGTGACGGAGGCTTTTGGAGGGCCCTTAATCACAGGGGTCCTCGATAGCTTGGTTGTGCGTAATGGCTACATGGGTTGGTCCGAGGCCGATGCTTTCATCACACAAGCGGCAGTCGATGTTTTAGAGGGTTCGGACCCAGACGCGATGTTCGTATACCTTGGCGCCCCGGATGAAATGAGCCATCAAGCTGGTTCAATTGGAGAAGAATATCGAACTGCAATTGCCTATTCTGACCACTACGTTGGACAACTTCTGGATGCGATTCGTGCCCGTGTTTCTTATGCGGAGGAAGATTGGTTAATCCTCGTGTCTACCGACCATGGTCGACGTGCGGACGGTGGACATGGAGGTGACTCGCCGGAAGAGTCGACGATTTTCTTCTTCGCACACGGACCTTCTGTCATCCCCGGCGAGATATTGGGTACGCCAGCGATTGTTGATGTAGCAGTGACGGCGCTGACGCACCTAGGCATCCAAATCAACCCGGATTGGGGATTGGATGGAAGGAATAGGGCGCTACAACCGTAAAAATTAGAGGCCACTCCAGTTATGCTTATGCGGGTTGAGCCGTCTGCGCTTGTTTACGTATGGTCTGATTCTGCGGCACCACTAAACCGAAGTGCAGTTACGGCCAAAATCTTTGTCGCCTCCATGAGCGAGGCTTTTGATATTTTTTCGTCGGGTCGGTGTGCCTCTCGAACATCCCCTGGCCCGAAGAGCACTGTGGGGATTTTTCCCTCATTGACCAGGAGGCGCATATCAGCTCCGTAGCGTACGCCAGCGATTGTGGGCTCGGTACCAGTTACCGACTGCATCGTTTCTGATAGCGTGGTCACAACGGGATCATCGACGGCAATTCGTGCAGATTCAAACTGAGCTCCCCACCATTCGACTCTTGGTGGATGTGCACGGAGCCAGGCATCAGAAGAAGCGGCTTCAGCAACCGCCATTTCCAGCTGGTTTCGGGCCCTCGAAGCGTTCTCGCCTGGCGCAACCCCATATCTACCCTCTGCGACCAGTGTCTCCGCAACGGTCGAAGGCCAAATCCCTGAATAAATGCGCCCCATCGCGAGTGGAAATGGGAGTGCATCGCCATCAAATAAAGGATCTTCGACCGCTGTGTTTCGATCTGCCTCAAGTTCGCGGAGGCGTTTGAAGATCGGGATAAACTTTTCGACGGGATCCACTCCTTCCTCGCGGAAGGCACCGTGTGCAGCAAGTCCGGGGATGGTGACGCGGAAACTCAAGGCTCCTGCTTGTGCTGGTGCGATCGTGAATTCGGTAGGCTCCAGTACAATCGCACCAGCCCCGCGATAGCCTCGCTCAATCGTTGCGAGTGTGCCGGAACCGCCATCTTCTTCCCCGATGACACTTTGGATCTGAAGCTCACCAGTGAGTTCGACACCCGCATCTAAAATGGCCTTGGCTGCGAATAAGCCACAGCAAAGAGGGCCTTTCATGTCGACCACCCCTCGCCCGTAGAGGTCGTTTCCCTCGCCCGTCAGTTCAAAGGGGGGGTGTTTCCATCTGTCTTCCTCGCCGGCTGGTACGACATCGACATGTCCGTTCAAGATCAACGTTCGGCCTTCCTCTGCCGCGTGACCCATTGTACCAACCACCCCCAGCCCTTCGTTACGTTCAACGTCTGTCGTGAACGCAGGGTGCCCTTTCAATTGTGTAAAATCAATCTGCCATACATCAGTCGAAAGCCCGATATCTTCCATTGCTTCCGCCATTCGTTCTTGTGCCGGATTTTCGTTATTGGCGACGCTAGGGAGGCTGATCAAATCGCTGAGAAGGGCTAGGAGCGAGTCAAAGTCAACCGCATCTACTACCCTTTGTTCTAAAGGTGTCAGGACGAAATCAGTGCGGTGCGATCGACTGCCCATGGTCTCTCTCAGTCTGAATGTTTGGCAGTATGTTGCTTTATCGGGATATCGGCGATCCTGTAAGGTAATAGCTCACGCTCTCGTCGGATCGAAAGCAAGTCACTACCGTATCCTAGAAGCTAGAAGCGACGCCCGTTCCTTTTTGATTTCACGGGACATAGGCACGACCTACTCATTTGCAAGGCATGACATATTGTGAAAATTCTCAGTTTTTTTGCTAGGGCCATACTGCCTCTCTGGCTAATCCTATTCTCGTTTGCACCAATTGTTGCACAGGGTGGTTCTGTCTCACCCGATGATGAAATTGGACTTCATCGTTTACTGTCTGAAATTGAACGACTTGTCGATAACAGTGGTGGTATCGTGGGTGTCGGTGCGTTTCATATTGAATCTGGACGAAGTGTGTGGTTAAACGGTGACGTCCGGTTCCCGATGGCATCGACCTACAAGGTTCCGATTGCCGTGCAACTTCTATCGCGAGTGGATGGGGATGAAATTTCGCTCGCGGATATGATCGAGTTGGATCCGACAGACATCCACCCCGGTAGCGGAACAATCTCAAATCTATTTGATGACCCTGGAGTGGCGCTATCGGTCCGTAACCTCTTGGAGTTGATGCTCTTGATCAGTGATAACAGCGCTACTGACCTCTCACTATCTTCGGCGGGTGGCCCGACAGCTGTAAATGCCCGAATGACAGAACTTGAGATTGGTGAACTCAGCGTAAATCGTCCAACGTCAGTCTTGATCGCCGACTTCTATGGGGTTGAAGCGCCAGCCGATGGCAAAATCACAATGGATGAATTTCTGCGCCGATCGAGTAGTGTGTCTGAGGCTGATAGAGATGCGGCGCGAACTGCGTTCTCAACGGATCTGCGCGACACAGCGACCCCTAGGGCGATGGTGAAACTCCTGGAGAGCGTTTGGGAGGGTAGTGCGCTCAGCCCTAGTAGCACGGCTCTTTTCAAGGACATAATGCTCCGCGTTCAAACGGGGATGGGTCGAATCAAAGGCGTCCTCCCGCCAGGAACTGAAGTGGGCCACAAAACGGGGACTATTGGTGGGACTACGAATGATGTGGGGTATATTTATCTGCCGGATGATTCAGGGCATGTGATCACGGTTATTTTTGTAAAGGACTCGAATCGCCCCGTTGAGGCTCGAGAGGCAACGATCGCCCAGATTGCACGGGCAATCTACGATTATTTCCTCTTTAACCCAGCACCCTAAACGTGTGTAGAATAGCCATGATCTATACCCCCGTACGGGTGTTCGCTAACCATAATATCAGAAATCCACCACCTGCAATCGTGGAGTTTTAACATGCGCCATATATGTCTAATAGTACTCGGATTCTTGGCCCCCATAGCACTCGGGGCGCAGCAAAGTGGTGTCTCAAACTTTGATGCTCTTAAGTACCGATACATAGGTCCCGAGGGGAACCGAATTTCAACGGCAGCAGGCATACCGGGGGACCCCAATATCTACTATGCCGGGGCTGCGTCAGGCGGGATCTTTAAAACTACGGATGGAGGCAATTACTGGGAGCCCATTTTCGATTCAGAGGACGCGTTATCGATCGGATTTATCGCTGTTGCACCGTCTGATCCTAATGTGGTTTGGGTGGGGACGGGTGAGCCCAACATCCGGAGCCACATCTCGATGGGTAAGGGTGTCTATCGGTCAACGGATGCTGGCAAGACATGGAGTTTCCTGGGGTTGGAGAACACGGGACGAGTGAGCCGTATTCAAGTTGATCCAAGGGATCCAGATATCGCTTATGTGGCCGCACTCGGGCATAGCTATGGACCGCAACAGGACCGAGGAATTTTCCGCACAAAGGATGGTGGAAAAACCTGGGAACACGTGTTGTTTGTGGACGAAAATACGGGCGCATCAGACCTGGTTATGGACCCTAATAACCCGCGGATTCTCTTTGCCGGGATGTGGCAACTCGAGATCCATACGTGGGGTCGAACGAGTGGTGGGCCAGGAAGTGGCCTCTTCATGTCCCGTGACGGAGGGGACACCTGGGTCAGGCTGACGGGAAATGGACTGCCCACGGAGGATCAGGGAAAGATTGCGCTCGCAATAGCGCCCTCCAACTCAAACCGGATTTATGCTTTGATCGAGACGGGAGATGGCGTCCCGCTTCCTGACGGAACGGAGACGGAAAGCGGTGAACTCTGGCGATCAGATGATGGTGGTGACACATGGAAATTGGTCTCTTACGATCGCTCTCTCGCTGGGCGAACCCATTACTACAGTCGTGTAGAAGCATCTCCGACCGACGACATGGAGGCATATTTTCTGACCAACGGTTTTATTTCTACAACGAATGGTGGCGAAAATAGCATCGACCATTTGGGTGTGTCTGAGCCGTGGGGTGACAATCACGACATTTGGATCGATCCGCATGACGCGGATCGAATGATTGTTGCCAACGATGGTGGTGTGGACATTTCTACGACCCGCGGGCAAAGTTGGCGTCAGATCGCCCTCCCGGTAGCACAGATGTATCACGTCACAGTCGATACGAGGATCCCGTACTACGTTTACGGGAACCGACAAGATGGACAATCAGCACGTGGCCCGAGTCGAACTTTTTACAGTGGTTTCCTCGGATCTGTCGGAAATATCCCAAGGGGTGACTGGCACGATGTGGGTGGGGGTGAAAGTGGATTCGCTACCCCCGACCCTGAGGATCCGGATATCATCTGGTCGAGTGCGTCAGGTTCGGGGGCCGTGGGCGGAATTGTGACGCGTATGGATCTTGAGTCTAGGCAGGTACATAACGTTGAAGTGTGGCCAAAAAATACAGTTGGTTGGCCAGCTGATGAGCTCCGGTACCGGTTTGTCTGGGATCCACCACTTGCTATCTCGCCGCATAATCATGAGAAGGTTTATACCGCTTCACAGCATGTACACGTAACCACAGATCGAGGGCACAGCTGGCAGGTGATTAGCCCTGACCTTACGAGAAATGATCGTTCTCGGATGGGTCCATCGGGAGGTCTTACACCCGACAACTTGGGTGTGGAATATTCGGGCGTCGTCTTTTCTGTTGAAGAATCTCCGCTTACGCCAGGGCTGATTTGGGCGGGCACCAACGATGGTCTCATTCATGTCACGCGCGACGGTGGTGAATCATGGACGGACCTTACGGCGAATGTGCCAGGCATGCCCGACTGGGGTTCGATCCGGAACATCGAGGCATCACGTTATGATGCGGGTACGGCATACTTCGCAGTGGATGGTCACCAAGCCAACAACCGTGACCCATGGCTTTATCGTACCCACGACTACGGTGAGTCATGGACGCTGATTGTTAATGGGATTGAGAAAAGCCCACTTAGCTACACACGCTCAATCCTTGAGGATCCAGTCCGACCGGGGCTCCTTTATGCAGGGACTGAGAATGGGCTCTTTGTGTCGTTCAACGATGGTGACATGTGGCAGCCACTTCAGTCGAACTTGCCACATGCGCCTGCGCTCTGGTTGGTCATCCAAGAGCACTTCAACGATCTGGTCGTAGGTACCTACGGGCGCGGTTTTTGGATTCTTGACGATATTTCCGCGATTCAACAATTGAACCCAGAAGTAATTGGCAGTGATATACACGTCTTTGAGCCACGCGATGAATACCGATTTCGACCCACAGTTCCGCCCTATGCTTCAGATCAGGAGCCGGTTGCCGGTGAAAATCCGCCCTACGGTGCTTCAATAGATTACTGGTTGTCGGCAAGTGCAGCCGAAGCAGACTCTGTAAATGTCATTGTTCGAGGTGCGAGCGGGAATGTGATTCGTTCGATGAAGGGTGGTGCAAATGAGGGTATTAACCGTATTTGGTGGGATCTACGGCACGACTCATCGGTCAAGGCAGTTCTCCGAACTCCACCGAGGTATGCTTCCTGGTTTGTGCTTGGAGAGAATGGAACTCGTGACGCACCGGGCCTTGCTCCCGTATCGCTTCTGGCACTGCCCGGCAGGTACACGGTGGAAGTCGTTGTAAACGAGTGGAAGCATTCCACTTCACTTGAAGTTCTTAAAGACCCGAACTCGCGGGGGACAGAGGGTGACGTTCGCGAAAATTTTGAACTCGTGAGTCAACTTCAGTCTGACCTCAACCGAGCAACTGAGGTCATCAATGGCGCTGAGCGTATCCGTTCCCAGTTGCAGGCAATTCAGGGGTTGAGTGGTGAAGATGAAACGTTGGAACTGCGGAATAGGGCGAAGGAACTGGAGGCCCAGTTTACTGCGGTAGAGGCCAAACTTCTCCAGCTCAATATGACAGGTCGGGGTCAAGATGGGCTTCGTTGGCCGTCGGGATCGGCGCAACAGATTCGTTCACTTCTTGCAAACGTAGAAAGCTCCGATTTCCCGCCTACAGAACAGCACCGTGCAGTAGGAGATGAGCTTCGAGTTGAGCTTGACGAAGCCCAGGCAGAGTACGATGTGCTCGTGCGGACTCAACTCTCAGCTTTCAATGCGATGCTAGTTGCCCAGGGGTTGGGGGGAGTGATAAGTGAGGATCAACCTTGAGGCCCACTCTTGAATCCCCGCAGTTGACTGTGGTTGACTTAGCCAGGGATATCTATGGATAGGGAATATGATGCGATAGTCATCGGTGCTGGGGTTATTGGTTGCTGCACAGCGTTCGAGCTTACCAAGCGCGGCTTCAGAACACTGAACATCGATAAGCTACCCGCGGCGGGATACGGATCAACGTCAAATACGTGCGCCATCGTCCGCCTGCACTACTCAACACCTGAAGGGGTCGCGATGGCGCGAGAGTCCTATTTCTATTGGCTTGATTGGGGCAAATACGTCGGGGTGACGGATGAACGCGGACTCGCTAAATACATCAATACGGGTTGTTTGGTTACAAAGACCGAGAAGAATCAGTACCTCAAAAACGTGATGGCGAGCCTCGATGAACTGCATGTGACATACGAAGAACTCGACACGGAGGGGATGAGAGAGAAGCTCAAGTTCATCGATACGAAACAATACGGTCCGCCCGTCACACAAGATGATGACCGCTTCGGAGAGCCGACCGGCGGTGAGGTGAGTGGTGCCATCTATGTGCCTGAATCGGGGTTCGTCAACGATCCGCAACTGACCTGTCACAATGTACAACGTGCTACAGAGGCGGGAGGTGGTGAATTTCAATTTAACTCAGAGGTTGTAGAAGTTCTGAAAGAAGGTGGTCGGGTGGTCGGCATTGGGCTTGCTAGTGGTGATCAGGTTCACGCCCCTGTCGTAGTCAACGTGAGTGGGCCCCATTCTTTCATTATTAACCGCATGGCAGGCGTCGAAGAGGAAATGAATATCAAGACGCATGCGCTCAAGCAGGAAGTTTGCCATGTACCAGCGCCAGATGGGGTCGATTATAATGCGGTCGGAATGCTTCTCTCAGATGGAGATATTGGCTGCTATTCACGACCCGAAGTCGGCGGAAACATTCTCATTGGGTCGGAAGACCCGCCGTGCGACACTCTTGAGTGGGTCGAAGATCCTGACAACTATGACAACACGTTCAGTGACCAGTGGAAGACACAAGTATTACGTGAAGCGCAGCGTATCAAAGGGTTACCTATTCCCGAGGCGCGCCAAGGATTAGTCGATCTGTATGATTGTTCGGATGATTGGATCCCGATCTATGACAAGTCAGCCCTTCCAGGTTTCTATATGGCTGTCGGGACCTCGGGCAACCAGTTCAAGAATGCGCCACTGGCTGGAAAGGTAATGGCTGAACTCATCGGGAAAGTTGAAGATGGTCACGACCATGATTCAGAGCCAGTACAGTTTCACATGAAGTACACGAAACGTGCTTTGGATATTGGTTTCTTCAGTCGTCTGAGGACACTCAATCCGGACTCATCTTACTCGGTGCTTGGTTGAGAGAAAGCATGTCCCCCCTACCTGATTATGAGAGGTGTCTTTGAAACGCCTATCGCCGTCAGTGAGTTCGATTGATCACAGTCACACAAAATTTGGCCGCTTATGGAAGACCAGGCCGCTCAAGCGCCACTATGACGTAGTCATCATAGGTGGTGGAATCCATGGTCTCGCCACAGCGTACTATCTGGCTAAAGAACATAGCATTAAAGACATAGCTGTACTTGAGAGCCAATACATAGGATTCGGAGGGTCGGGTCGAAATACGGCCCATGTGCGCGCGAACCAACGTACACAACAGAACGTAAAGCTTTACGATGAGGGTCTTCGATTATGGCCAATCCTCACGGACGAGCTTGATTTCAACCTGATGTTTTTTAACTGTGGGAATCTTAGCCTCGCGCATAGCGAGGCTGCTGTCAGTGGTTTTCGACTTGCGATCAATACGGCAACCTTCAGCGGCGTGAAATCAGAGTTGCTGGATCCACAACAATGCAAAGAGGTGATCCCGGCACTTGATATTTCCGATCGGCCCGCACACCCCATTCAAGCCGGTATGTATCACCCACCGGGAGGCACCATCAGGCACGATGCTCTCGTCTGGGGTTTGGCAAAAGGCGCAGACAAACATGGGGCATCGATCCACCAAGGAGTTGAAGTCCAAGGCATTGACGTCGATGGACCCCGAGTAACAGGAGTCCAAACAAGCCATGGCCCGATCAGCTGTAACAAGCTTGCTGTCATGGCAGGAGGATACGGCGCGTCGATCTGCACCATGCTGGATATCGAACTCCCGATACACCCTCTTACGATTCAAGCGATGGTGACGCAGCCACTTAAGCCACTCCTTAACTGCGTACTCAGTTCAGGTGCCTATCACGTTTACGCAAACCAAACACTCAAAGGAGAGATCGCCACCGGGGCACATATGGACCCGCAGGTCAATTACACAACCGATGTGACCGCCCACTACTTCAAACACCAGGCGGAAGCCCTGACTGATTTCATGCCGTGTCTTGAGGGAGTTCGTTTTTTACGCATCTGGGCGGGGCTCGCCGACATGACACCCGACATGGCCCCAATTCTAGATGGAAATGTGATGTTTGACGGACTCTACATCGATCTTGGGTGGGGCTATTTTGGGTTCAAGTCCGGCCCGATTACAGGTAAATACATGGCTGAGTTCATTGCTCGTGAAGAAGCGCCGGAAATCCTTGCCCCATTCGCGTTGAGCAGGTTCCTTGAGAATCGTTATATGGGGGAGACGGCAACGACAATGAAATACGGCCACTGGGACTAATTTTGATTCAACCCATCGAGTCTACCCGATGACCTTCCGGCTTACCTGTCCCGTTTGTGGTGCGCGAGATGTGTATGAGTTCCGCTATGGTGGTCAAGAACGTGGTCCGCGGCCAGAGCAAGCACAGCTGTCGAGTGACGAACATTTCCGCTGGACGCAGTTCCGAATGACCCGTCCCGAGCCCCAGGAGGAGTGGTGGTATCATACGGGTGGATGTGGTGTTTGGTTCACCACTTGGCGAAACCCCGCAACAAACCGAGAAGAACCGCCACATGAGGTAGAGCGTGGATAGGTTGCCACCATCTCGAACACAGCGGATTGATGTGGATCGTCCAATCGGGTTCCATTGGGTGCGACGGAATCTCGTGGGGTATGAAGGCGATACGGTTGCAACAGCACTTTGGGCGGCGGATGTCCGTATTTTTGGTCGTAGCTTTGAGTACCATCGCCCGCGCGGTTTATATGATCTCGAAGGGGAGGGATCGAGTCAGCTCCTCGCGATCAATGGGGTGCCCAATCAATCATCTGGGACAACTCCTCTTCGAGAAGGGATGTTCGTTACGGCGCAAAATGTAAAAGGGGATCCACGGTTCGATCGCTACGGATGGCTTGATCGGTTCGATCGATGGATGCCTGCCGGGTTTTATTACAAAGTTTTTCACCGCCCTTACCGCGCGTGGCCGTTTTTCCAAAATCGTATGCGTAAACTAGCGGGCCTTGGGGTGCTCGATATCGAGAGATCGTCCCCCCAACGCAAAAGGTCCGAACTTTATTTGAATGCTGAAGTAGCAGTGATTGGGGGAGGAGCTGCAGGGATGAGTGCCGCCCTATCTGCAGCTCGACCCGGCATTCGGGTGTGTCTATTCGAACGGAGACCGTGGTTAGGTGGTCACCTAGACTGGCGTGTTCGCGAACGAACTGGGACTCCCTTATACGAGCATACGCGCCAATTGGCTGCGCGGGTGCATGAACACCCCGGGATCCGTGTCTTTGAAGGTGCGCCGGTGACGGGAGTGTGGGGCGAGAACCTTGTCACAGGGTTTCAAAACGGGTCTGGTACGGATGGTTTTGAAGAGCGGCACTGGGAGTGTCGCGCCCAAACCGTGGTGGTTGCGACGGGTTCGATCGAACGGCCATTCATATTTAAGAATAATGATCGGCCCGGGGTACTTCAGTTGGACACGGCATGGCGGCTTGCACGGACTTATGGGGTTCGTCCCGGCAACGTTGTCGCCTTCAGTGTGGGCGACGATCTTTCGCTCGAAGCCGCACTCGATTTCTCAATCCTCGGGCTTGATGTGCCGATTGTAGCAGATGCCCGCTCTGACGGTCATGATCCTGATCTCGTCCACCAAATCCGACAGGCGGGAATCGAATTTCTGCCAGGTTATGCGGCGAGTGAAGTTCATGGAAAAAGCTGTGTGAGAGGTGTTGATCTTGGACCGCTGGACGGTGGAGAAATAAGGCGGTTTGCGTGTGATGCACTGGTGACGAATGCAGGTCGCCAGCCCGATATAGGAGTACTTTCCTGTGCGGGGGCCCGGTTCGGCCATTCCGAACACACCCATACTTTTCAACTAGTGAGTCTTCCGCTCAACGTATTTGCAGCAGGTCGTGTTTTGGGACTTGTCGATGTCGATGCCATCCAAGCTTCAGGTCGAATTGCAGGCCTTGAGGCTGTGGAGGCATGTGGTTGTGACACCGGATCCGACCTTGAAAGTGCGCGCGAGCGGATGAAGAACCTTCCGGGTACGCCGCCCGGTTGTGAGATTCTCTGCGGTCCGCGGATCGGGAGTGGTCGTAAAGCTTTTCTCGACTTCGATGAGGACGGAACCTGGAAAAATGTAGGACAGTGTGCGGGGCAAGGTTTTGATGTGCCGGAACTTGCTAAGCGGTTCGGAAATTTTGGTCTCGGTCCGGGCCAATACCGAGTACCTGGCCAAAACCTGGCTATGGCGATGGCAGAAATGGCTGGTGATGCGGCCGAAGAGATCACCAGCACCACGGTTCGTCCGCCAGTCATTCCAACCACAATGGGGACGGTTGCTGGGCCAAACCACGATGTATGTAAGCGGACCCCCCTCCATGACAATCAGTCTGCCCGTGGAGGTGTTTTCCGGCGGGTTGGTGCGTGGCAGAGAGCACGATATTTCAGTGACGATTTTATGTGTCGGGAGGAGATTTCGAATGTACGTAAGAATGTTGGCCTCCTCGATAGTTCGCCACTTGGAAAATTTCGGATATATGGCCCCGACGCTGTAAAGGCACTTCAGCGCGTTTTTATTTCTAACATGTCTCAAATGACAGTGGACCGTTGTAAGTACAGTGCGATGTGTAACGACACGGGAAACATTATCGACGATGGAGTCGTTGTTCCGGTCGGAGACAATGATTTTTATTTTACGACAAGTTCGAACCGTGCTGGAGACACGGTGGAGTGGTTCCGATACCATACGCGTTACGATGGTTGGGACTATAACCTCGTCAATCTAACCGATGGCTTGGCATCCATTAATGTGGCGGGCCCAAACGCACGCCGAGTTCTTCGAAAAATCACGTCCGCCGACATATCAAATGAGGCGTTTCCATATCTTGGGTACCGAGAGGTCTCAGTCGGTGAAGATGTTCCAGCGCGCTGTCTTCGACTCGGATTTGTAGGTGAACTCTCCTACGAGCTCCACGTGGGGGCGAGTTATGCCCAATACGTGTGGGACTTGCTTTGGGAAGCGGGCCAAGAATTTAGTATTCGTCCGTTTGGGGTTGAGGCACAGTACTGCATGCGAGCGGAGAAGGGGCACGTGATAATTGGAGCAGAATCTGAGCAGCGAGTCACGCTTATCGACATCGGAATGGGTTGGCTTTGGGATCAAGATGATACCGAGTCGAAGAAGGTCGGCGCCCCGGCGCTCCGGGCTTGCTTCGAACAGACAGGCAGAATGAAGCTGGTCGGGTTCCGTGCCGACGATTCAAATCATCGCCTCAAGGATGGTGCGATTGTAGTGGATGGAGATGACGTCGCTGGTTTTGTGTGCACGACTCGGTATAGTGAAGCCTTGGGTTTGCAATTTGGTATGGCGCTGGTTGATGAACGGCTTGCAGTCGAAGGGGAAAAACTGCACCTGTACGAAAACCTTGGAAGTGGGACAAAACGCTGTGCAGTTACTGTGGCCCGACCTCACTTCTATGATCCCGATGGTGGACGGTTAAGGGCATGACAACACCATCGCTTCACCGCCAATCACCCGTCGTGTTTGATGCGACACCAACCAAGCTTGAGCCACAAGACGGATGGAATGTTGCACGGTCTTATCCTCAGGATAGTACGCTAGATAGCCCTCGCCTCATCGATCTTAGCCATCGGCCACGCTGGGACTACCAGGACAGTTGTCTTGATGAGAAATCGCCATTCGGCTTGCATGTGCCCCCCCGCCCGGGCGAGGTGGCGATTGCCAGTGGCCTAATAATCAGCCGCATGAACCGGACGCAGGTATCCATCGGCTCTATCGGTTTCGGTGCGCCGCCAGATACGCCTCCCGACGTCGGGTATACTGATACAACGGATTCACATTGCTGGCTTGCGATTCTAGGAAAGAACACACCGACTGTTATGGAGTGTGTCAGTAGTCTTGACCTCTTTTTTCCTGAGCGAATAACGCCATTTTTGACCCAAGGCCCGGTTCTCCACGTTCCCTGTCAAGTCGTGACAATGGAAACTGACTGCATTCTGATCTCGTTCAGTCGTGGTTATGGGCAGACGTTTGTTGATGCATTACTCCATTCAGCGAGCGACACCGGAGTTCAGGTTGGAGGTGAACAAATGTTCACGGACTGGGTGGCCGAAAAATACGGAGCCACATAATGTGGTGCGATTCCAGTGCCGATAACTAACTAACCGAACGGACGCGAAAGATATGCGTGCAACAGCACAACACATCCTGGTCGACTCTGAAGTGATCGCTGAAACACTTAAGGAAGAAATAATAGGCGGTGCAGATTTTGGTGATGTTGCCCGCGAGCACTCACTTTGTCCTTCGAGCCAGAAGGGTGGAGACTTAGGGTCATTTGGCCAAGGGGAAATGGTTCCCGAGTTCGACGAAGTGGTATTCTCGGCTAAAGTTGGTGAAACACATGGGCCCGTGCAGACACAATTTGGCTACCACTTGATCAGAATTACGAACCGAAGCGGCTAAATGTTCGAAAAGGCTTGATCTGGGCCTTTCCTCAAATCCTTAAGAGCGCTCAAGTCTGACGGATACCCTTTGCATTCTTCAACTGACGTTAGTAGTACCTCGGATCCTTAAGGTCCCTCCCACCAAGACGCCGGCAGGGCCTATAAATAGCATGGCTGTGGGGTACCACGATGGGTCTTGGAGTCCTCCAGCAGCTGTTAACCCGCCAATCGCCGCGAGGCTAAAGAATGCCAGCAGGCCGGCGAGGACCACGGCGTGCAGAAGTGGTGTCTTTGGTGCTGCCTTACCAGTCAAATAGCCGGCGAGGATCGCGAGCAATAGCCGAGAACTGAGGCTGGCAACTAGGAAGCCCGAAGTAGGTGGGTTGCCTGGAGTCATATCCGTGAGGGAAAGGATTGAACGACCTATGGCAACAGAGCCAATAGTGAGGATTGCGAAACCGACCAAGACTGCAGCAACACTTCGTAGAAGCGTTGCGTCATTCATCTGCGACCAGGTTTTTATGGCTTGGTCTAACGTAGGCCGTGTGTCTTGGGAATCCTTCGGGGCATCAAATTTTCGGTCGATCATGCTAGGTCCTGCACTGATAGGTAACACAATGCAGGATTTGCATAGTACCAGAACATAGTTTGTAGTCTCCAGGCCAACTTTGCTGACTCATTATTATCGTGATCCTTGTGAAACCGAAGTACCTAGACGAGACCACCAGTTTTTCGGTTTCACGCGCTCACCGAATCCCAACTTTATATCAAGCCAGAGAAGAAATCGGCGAATTGGAGTGGCGGCTAGTCGACGTCCGCATCGCATCCACCACCGCGAATAATCCTTGTTGTAAGGGCACACACGTACACAAATAGCACAGTCACTATTTTGGGCCGCCCAATATCCGAAACACTTTTCGCCATCGACCGACCACTTCTTGACCCCTTTGAGATTTGATTTGTTATATCGTTTGAGACTCGGATCTCCGTGTGGTATCGCTCCCACAGGACACGCGTCGGCACAACGTCGACAAGAATCGCAAAATTCTTTTACCCCAAACCGAATTGGTTCATCGAACGCGAGTGGAAGGTCAGTGAACACCTTACCGAGTCGGACGCGAGGACCGAACTCTTTAGTTATAAGAAGTCCCAGTCGACTGTATTCTCCCAAGCCAGCCTGGAGTGCAAACGGAATTGCAAGTGCTGAATCATTCATGCTTGCTATCGCACGGTATCCGAGGTTTCGGAGATATTGCGCCAACGAGAGAACCACGAGGGCATCGTGCGAATACCCGAGACCGGTAGCTGCTCCGGAGAGTGCAGAGGGGGCGGTGCGAATTAGCGAGTAGTCCATCGCCTGGGCCGTAACGATCACAGAGCGCAGATCTTCGGGAATGTCGTTAGGACGCGCAGTTCCAGAGATGTCACTAAATTTTTCCGTGTAAAGCCAACGGAGATCCATCGCTGTGATACCCACCAAGTCGGCTCCAAAACCACGCGCTACACGCTTGATTTCTATGGCAGCAGCCTCGGGGGACTCAAACTCGACTGCTTCGTCTGCAACCTCTCGTTGAAGAGTGAACGCATCGTTGAAGCCTTCACGTCGATCTTCGTTCTCTTTATACTCGGTGAAGAGGTCGCTCACATGCCAGGAAGCGTTTCTGAGAGCGTAGTCTCGTTGAGTGAAGCCATCTGCTTTGCGCCAGCTGTCTAGAGTGTCACGGTAGGTACGATAGAAGCGTCTACTCTTCTCAGTTTTGACGTGTTTGTCCCAAAACGATCGTCGGAAAACATCGTACTTCTGAGAGAAGCGTTCGAATTCTTCCATGACCACATAGTTATCGTCGTGTTCGGCCAGCGGTGCCTCCTTGGGCACGATCCCGTTACGTTGTTGTCCTCTAACGATCTGGTGACGCTATGAAGGAGCGACAATCCACGCCATGACTGGTCCATTGAACCAACGGCTCAGCGAGATGCGGGCTGCCAACGAGAGTAGACGCCCGCCTGAAGCGACGGCCCTAATGAATCACACGACAGAAGAACTCGGTGCAACAGGCATACTGGATCGCATCGTGGTAGTTGGCCAGGAAGCTCCGCTATTTGCGCGACCGAATCTGGCTGGCAAGACAGTTCAACTCGAAGCGCTTCTAGAACGAGGACCAGTCATCCTTAGCTTCTTTCGAGGCCGTTGGTGACCATATTGTCGTGAAGAGCAGGCTGCTTTTCAGTCTATCCTCCCAGAGATACATGCTAAGGGTGCGACTCTAATCACGTTATCCCCGCAAATTGCCGATTTTGCAAAAAGTTGGGTCGAAGAGGATGGCATAGAGTACGATGTTTTGCTTGATCTGGGCCTAGGTGTTGCTCGAGACTACGGTCTTACGTTTCGTCTGCCTGATGATCTTAGGCAGTTGTACCTAAGGGCTTTGGATATTGATCTTCTCCGATTCAATGGCGATGAAAGTTGGGAGCTTCCCATCTCGGCCACGTACGTTATTGATTCCAATAGAGAGGTGGTTTTTGCCTCTGCCGATACCGATTATACGGTGAGGGCTGAGCCCTCAGAGATCCTGGCCGCGATTCCCGGTGAAAAAATATGAGTCACCCAGATTACAGTTCTGACTCAAATCTCGTGCGCGAAGACCAGACTCGATCAGAGTACTGGCGCAGAAACCTGCAGTATGTAGGAATTCTGCTTTCAATATGGTTCGCCGTTTCGTATGGGGCCGGGATTTTGTTTGTGGACACTTTGAATGAGATCACAGTGCCGGGGACTGGATTCCCCCTTGGTTTCTGGTTCGCACAACAGGGCTCCATATATGTCTTTGTTGTATTGATCTTCGTCTATGTCTTTCTAATGAATCGCCTCGACCGCGCATTTAAAGTGGATGAGATCGAAGAGGTGGATGAATGACAGTCCAGGCATGGACCTTCGCACTCGTTTCCCTGTCATTTGCGCTATACATCGGTATCGCGATTTGGTCGCGGGCGAATTCTACCAGTGAGTTTTATGTGGCGGGTAAGGGTGTTCATCCCGTAGCAAATGGGATGGCAACAGCTGCAGACTGGATGTCGGCGGCGTCCTTTATCTCTATGGCGGGGATCATCTCGTTCCTGGGCTATGATGGTTCAGTCTACCTCATGGGCTGGACTGGCGGATATGTGCTGCTAGCGCTTCTCCTCGCCCCCTATCTACGAAAGTTCGGTGCCTTCACGGTCCCTGATTTCGTAGGTGATCGATACTACTCGCAAGCTGCGCGAATGGTGGCCGTCGTTTGTGCGATCTTCGTCTCTTTTACTTATGTCGCTGGCCAGATGCGTGGTGTGGGGATCGTATTCAGTCGTTTCCTTGAGATCGATATCACGCTTGGGGTGATCATTGGCATGGGTATCGTCTTTTTCTACGCTGTGCTCGGTGGTATGAAGGGGATTACTTATACACAGGTTGCTCAGTACTGCGTTTTAATTTTCGCCTATACGGTCCCCGCAATCTTTCTTTCCCTGCTCATTACTGGGAATCCTATACCTCAGTTTGGTTTCGGTGGAGCTGAACAGGAAACGGGAACCTACCTGCTCGATCACCTCAACAGACTCCACGAGGAGCTAGGCTTTGCTGCCTATACGGGGGGGACGAAGACCACCATTGATATTTTTGCGATCACAGCGGCGCTCATGGTTGGGACAGCGGGACTGCCGCACGTGATCATCCGCTTCTATACGGTACCCAAAGTTCGCGATGCTCGAATTAGCGCAGGGTGGGCACTCATGTTCATTGCAATCTTGTACACGGTAGCACCGGCCGTGGCAGTATTCGCTCGTACGAATCTTCTGAACACGGTAGTGAACGAACCGTATGCCGAGATGCCGGAGTGGTTCACAAAATGGGAGACGACCGGTCTTATCACGTTTGAAGATCACAACAATGATGGTCTCATCCAATATGTGGGGCCGGCCGCCACAGCTGCTTCCGGGGAGCCACTCCAAAACGAACTGACGATCGACCGGGACATTATGGTGCTTGCAAACCCCGAGATTGCACGACTTCCCAATTGGGTGATTGCTCTTGTGGCTGCAGGTGGCTTAGCAGCTGCACTGTCCACGGCCGCAGGGCTGCTCTTAGTTGTTTCGACTGCGGTGAGTCATGATCTCTTAAAGCGGGGGCTTCGACCGAAGATTACGGAAAAAGGCGAACTTGTTGCGGCCCGTATAAGTGCGGCTGTTGCGGTCATTATCGCTGGCTACCTAGGGATTAATCCGTTTGCGTTTGTTGCCGAGGTGGTGGCATTTGCATTCGGTCTCGCTGCAGCATCTTTCTTCCCTGTGATCATATTGGGAATTTTCTCCAAGCGTCTCAATCGCGAAGGTGCGATCGCTGGGATGCTCGTGGGCATTACGTTCACAGCCGCTTATATCGTGTACTTCAAATTTGTAAACCCGGCGGCTAACGTGGCTGATAACTGGTGGTTTGGGATCTCACCAGAGGGCATTGGTACGGTCGGAATGGCGCTTAACTTCGCTGTAGCACTGGTCGTTTCACGATTTACGGCGCCGCCCCCGGAACACGTCCAGTCCATAGTTGAACGGATTCGCGTCCCGAGAGAGTCCGGAGAAACTCACCAGACCGCAGAAGCCTGACGGTGAGCTAGCATGAAGCTCTTGAGCGTTTTGGAGAGCGTCGCAGGTTGCCAACCTAGGAGAACATGATGTGCCGGATTCAGTCCAGTAATCTAGCCCTGGCTCTTGTAGTCGTGAGTGCCACGAGTATGGTGGCCTGTAGGCTGGTGGAGACCGGAGCGGGTTCGGACAGTGCTGTGAGAGTTGGTGGTAACCCGTCGAACTTTACGTTTACTGAAATCGTCCCAGATATTTACCACGCTCAAGGTGTCGGTGACATCGTGGCGATGTCCAACGCTGGGATCGTAATCAATGACGAAGATGTTCTTATCGTGGACTCGCATGTTTCTCCGGCTGCTGCGGACGTGCTTCTTGAAGATCTCAAGACGGTCACTAACAAGCCTGTACGTTTTGTTGTGAATACGCACTGGCATATGGATCATTCTCACGGGAACCAGGTCTATCCGTCCGAGGTTGAAATCATCGGCCATGAGGCATCTCGTGCGGCGATGGTCACGGGGCGGTCTAACAGCGGCCGGGCCTACGAAACATTTATCGGATCAGTGCCTGGTCGGATTGCAGCAATGGAGGGAGCGCTCGATACCATTGGTGATCCGGAACTGCGTACCCGATTAGAGGAAACAATCAAAGCGGACCGTTTATTCTTCGCACAAACGCAGGAGGTTGTTCCAACGCCACCGAACACCACACTTTCTGAGCGAATGAGCCTGTTTCGCAGTGGTCGGGAGATCCGCATCCTATTCTTTGGTAGGGGTCACACAGAAGGTGACGTGATCGTCCATCTCCCGGATGATGGAGTCATCATAACCGGCGACTTACTCCCGGAGGGGCTTCCGTACATGGGTGATGGCTACGTCCCCGAATGGATCGAGACACTTGAGCATGTGAAAGCGCTCGATTTTGAGTGGATTATCCCGGGCCACGGGGCCCCGTATCAGGACCGTGAGAAAATCGATCATCTGCAAGCCTACCTGCGAGACGTATGGACCCAAACAGTTTCGTTCCACGGAAGTGGAACCGATCCTGAAAAGACAGCGGTCGGGATTGACCTCACCGCCCACGCTGAGCATTTCAAAGGGGCTATCGACCCGCCGGGGGGGATTGGGCTCGCCGTGCTCAGAATCTTTGAGTTGTTGGATGGAACTGCCAATTAAGCATCTGAACAAGGAGTAACCGATGTCTTCGAATACTGATCGCCGCGATTTTCTTAAACTCACGGCTGCTGCCAGTGGTGCGCTAGGTCTTGGCATTCATCTGGCAGGATGCTCTCCAGTTAGCCCCCGCGCGCAGGTAAAAGCAGGGAGTCTTTTGATACTGGGCGGTACGGGTTTCATTGGTCCGTATCAGGTACGATCGGCACTAGATGATGGCCATGAGGTCACAATATTCAATCGTGGAAACAATCCTGGAATGTTTGAGGGTGTTGAGGAATTGCGAGGAGATCGCAACGGAGATTTCGAGTCATTACGGGGACGAAAATGGGATGTTGTGATCGACAATTCCACGGCGCGTCCGGACTGGGTGACGCTCTCTACGGAATTTCTTCGCGACTCAGTGGGCCTTTACTACTACGTTTCATCTCGATCTGCGTATGCTAGCCACTCAACCGTACCGATGACTTCAGCGGTACCTTCGTTCACGTATGAAACAGCGGGTGTTGACCAGGCCACGGCGGACATCACTCAACTGCCATATGGATTGGCAAAAGCCGAGTCGGAACGCGAAGTAATGCGTGTATTCCCAGATCGGCATGGGATTTTCCGACCAGGACTCATCATCGGCCCAGATGATCCCACTGACCGATTTACCTACTGGCCCGTCCGGATCCACCGGGGTGGTGAGGTGCTCTCTCCGGGCGATGGAACTGATCCAGTACAGATCATTGATGTGCGGGATCTTGGTGATTTTATGTCCCACTCGATAGGCTCTGCGCATACGGGAATCTTCAACCTGATTGGGCCGGCAACACCGCGTCCTATGGCTGAACTTCTCTATGGCATTAGAGCTGTTACAACGGCCGAGACCACTTTTACCTGGGTGTCACGCGAGTTCCTCGCGGATCGTGGTGTGCGACCGTACGCAGAAATGCCGGTGTGGCGACCTCCGACCCCGGGGTCGGAGGGGTTTGCCCGATTTGATCTGTCGAACGAGATCGCGCATGGGCTTACCTTCCGGTCGCTAGCCGACACTACTGAAGCAACGCTTGAGTTCCACTTCTCACGAACGCCTGAACGCCAGACGCAGATGCGCCCTGGGCTATCAGCAGAACGTGAAGCGGAGCTTCTGGCGGAATGGCATGCACGCTGACCATCTAATCGGTGACATGGAGTAATGGGCAGCTAATCTGCTAGGGCCCTCTGGTGAGTAGTGCCTTGATGGTGTGGTCGTTTGCTCGTGATCACGAACGGGATAACGGTAAGTTAGTTATTCAAAGGCGGTTTGGACCCTAGCACTATGGAGGTCAAGTGCGAAAAGACGGGAAGAAAATACCCGATGCCTCAGAGGGCGACGGCGAAGCACCCCCAAATGAGTTGCGTACGGTTAGCCGGCGTGCGCTGATTACCGGTGCCGCAGCAACTGCGGGCAGTGTGATGACAGTGGGTGCAGCTCGTGGATTAGGGATTGAACAGTCTTCATTAGATCCAACTCGGGTCCCCGGCGAACGTCCTGTGGAAGTTGGTTCGCGATCGCCCTTCGAGACGCCGGGAAAGCAACTGTCAGGATCAGCTGGCGGCTCATCTCGCACCCCCCATCATGAGCTCCATGGGATTCTTACACCTGCCGATCTTCACTTCGAGCGTCACCATCACGGAATTCCACAGATCGATCCAACACAGTACCGGTTATTAATTCATGGTATGGTTGATCGCCCAACCCTGTTCACGCTAGATGATCTGAAACGGTTCCCACAAGTTGCACGTCTCCATTTTATCGAATGTTCAGGCAACGGAGGTGCCGGTTCGCGGACCGATGCAAACCCGCGAATGTCGCCTCAAGCGATGGATGGACTCCTAAGTACCAGTGAGTGGTCAGGGGTCGCACTGGCCACCCTGTTTGAGGAGGTAGGGGCACACTCAGATGCCACATGGTTTTTAGCAGAAGGATCGGACGCAGCGGTCATGAGCCGCAGCATTCCCATGGAAAAGGCGTGGGACGATGCAATGATCGCGTATGGTCAAAACGGGGAAGCGATCCGACCCGAGCAAGGATATCCAGCTCGATTATTCCTACCTGGGTGGGAGGGGAACACGAGTGTGAAATGGGTACGTAGACTCGAGCTTTCCGATCGTCCTTTTATGTCCCGAGAGGAAACTTCGAAGTACTCGGACCCGATCCTTGGTGGCAAGGCACGCCTCTTTTCGTTCGTTATGGACGCAAAATCACTTATCACCTACCCCGTCTATCCCGACCGGCTAACATCGTCTGGTTTTGTTGAGATTTCTGGATATGCTTGGACAGGGCGAGGGGTTATCGACCGGGTTGAAATCAGCACGGATGGGGGGGGCACCTGGGCAGATGCGGTCCTCCAAGAGCCAGTGCTCCCCAAGTGCACAACGCGGTTTCGGTATGCTTGGGATTGGGATGGACGCCCCGCACACTTAATGAGTCGTGCCATCGACGAGACGGGATATATCCAACCAACGCTTGAACAAATCACTGACGTACGGGGTCCAGGCACTCGCTACCATTACAATAGTATCCGGGGTTGGCGAGTGAATTCAAATGGATCAGTCGAATTCCAACCGCCGGCATGAGAAGTTCATCGCGGTATGGGCTGCGTGCCCATCATTTGGCCGTCTTCGTAAGCGCCCTTTTTTCTGTGTGGGCGTGTGGTGTTAACGAAGGGGGGCCTGAAGATCCTGGCGAACCGACATTAAGCTGGACGAACCCGGGTTCATCGGCAGCCCCGTTTCCGAGTGGTCAAGGTGGACGCTATGGTTTCGGGAGTCCTGCGTCAGTTACCGATATCGCAGTGTGGGATATAGACATTTCGCCTAACGGGGCCGGATTGCCCTCCGGAGGATCAACGGTCACCGAAGGACTTAAAGTCTACCAAAAAAAATGCATGGCGTGCCATGGACCCACGGGTACGGAAGGACCTTTTGATGTCCTCGCGGGTCGCGTTCCGGGAGATGAGTTTCAGTTCGCAGAAGATCGATCGTTGCGATCGACGGTGGGAAGCTACTGGCCCTTTGCCACCACGCTTTTTGACTATACGCGTCGAGCAATGCCTTTCGATTTTCCCGGCTCTCTATCAGACGAAGAAGTCTACGGAGTGGTTGGGGCGATGCTCTTCCTCAATGACCTCCTGCCCGAAGACGCAGTGGTAGACTCGGCGACAGTCGCGGAAATCATTATGCCAGCCCGTGATCGTTTTATTCCTGATGATAGGACCGGTGGCCCTATCATCCGATGACGTTAGCTATGAAGGACCAATTTAATTATCGGGATGCCACATTGATTGAGTCGGCTAGAAACGTGAGCTCCGAAGCCAGATGTCTGCACGTGCCCAATATTTCTCAAAGTCCCGTTTCGCTTCCTGCGCTTGTGTCGTTTTCCCCTGCGCTGTGAGTGCTTGCTCAAGACCAAACAGCCCCCACCCTTGATTAGGGTGGTCTTCAATTGCGGCCCGATAGGTCACTTCAGCGTCTGCAGCTTGACCAATATCGAGCTGAATTGCACCCAGGACATTTCGAATCGGGATGTGCCAAGCCTCTGGCTCAGAGTAGAGGAGTCCATCTTCGATCTCAACTGCACCCTCAAGGATCTCGATGGCTTCTTCAGATTGTCCGTCCGCGTGTGCAATTTCAGCAGCAAGGATCGCCCTTGGCAGTGCTAGGATATCCTTTAACGGGTGAAATCTGAACTGGTCCCCATCTTCAGCTTCAGTAATCACTTCCTCAATCTTGGCCAGGTTTTTACTGGCGGTTTGGGGATCGCCTGTCCGGAGGTGGGCCATACCTCGGGCGAAGTTCCAGCCCACAACGTTTGTTGGTCCATCGGGATTTGCATTGGTCTCAATGATTTCAGACCAGCGACCAAATACTGCGTATGTTAACGGTACGTACCAAGCCCATGGCCCCGGATGTCGAGCTAGATCTTGAGCCGCTTGCATGGCCACGGCGCTCTGGCCATCCATCACCGCAGCATTCAACAACATGTGGAGATTGTGAGAAGGATAGACTCCCGGCGGACCACCATAGTTGGCTTTCTGGTCGGCATGCCAAGCTTGTTGGTTTGACGTTACGGCATCCCCCCAACGTCCGATATTCATGAAGATGTGCGACGGCATATGGTGAATGTGGCTCACTGCGATTGAACTGCCGAGATAGTTTGAACAGTCTTCGGCTTTTCCGGGTTCGGGTGATGCCTCGACGAGATGGATGTACAGATGACAGGCCCCAGGATGGCGGATGTCGCGGGCTAACACGCCTTCGAGGATCGGTAGGATATGCTGAACGTCAGGTGCGTTCAGATCGACATCGCCACGCCTTGGACGAAGTAGCATCCACGCCTCGGCATATAGTGTTTGGACGTCGAGATCATTTGGGAACTGCTGTGCGACGTTTTTCATCTCACGTGCGTACAGCGTGTCGAGCATCTTCCGTCGGTTACGATCAGGCTCAGCTTCATAACGCAGAGCGAATGCATCGATTAGTGCCTTTTCGACTTCATTCGCATTTGAGGAAAATTCTTTGGCTCGCTCAATCGCAGCGTACGCCTTCCGCTCATTGCCCGGCGACATTCCCCCGTTAAGGTATGGAGCTAAAGCCCAGGCCTCACCCCAGTAGCAAGCTGCACACTCTGGGTCCTCTTCTCGCGCCGCGCCGAAAGACTCTTCAGCAATCGAGGTTCCGAAGGCATACATGAATAACAGGCCCTCATTAAAGTAAGCCTGGGCCCTATCTGAGGATGTGACGATATCTCGTGCGTGCGGACCAAGATTTCCATAAAGAGGGGTCTCATTGGATTGTCCGTTCGCATGGGCCTGAAAGGTCATCAGGAGGAGAACAATGACTCCTATAGATCGCTGCATAATGCCTCCAATATAGAATCTGCCTAAGGCTTGATATTAGGTCCTGCGTCACGAACTGCAGAGGAACAATCGGCCTCATATTTTTTGAAGTTGTCGTTAAATAGACGGGCGAGCGTAACGGCTTTCTCGTCGTACGCAGCCCCATCAGACCAGGTGCTTCGGGGTTTTAAAATCTCTTCCGAAACATCTGGCACCTTGGTAACGACCTGGAGCCCGAATATCGGATCTGTTTCAGTAGGTGCAGTTGCAAGTTGACCCGTATGTATTGCGTCCACCATCGTGCGCGTTTCTTCGAGGTTGATTCTCGATCCGATGCCGAACGGTCCGCCGCTCCATCCCGTGTTTACGAGCCATACATCTACGTTGTGTTCTTCTATCTTTTTTGCCAAAAGTGATGCGTACTTGGCTGGGTGCCAGACGAGGAAGGGGCCGCCGAAGCATGGAGAGAAGGTGGCTTCTGGATCAGTAACTCCAACCTCGGTGCCGGCCACCTTCGCTGTGTATCCACTAATGAAATGATACATGGCCTGCTCAGGTGTCAGTTTGCTCAATGGTGGGAGCACACCAAAAGCGTCGGCCGTAAGAAAGATGATATCACTCGGATGCCCTCCCGTGCACGGAATCTTGGCATTCGAGATGTGTTCGATCGGGTAACTGCCGCGTGTGTTTTGCGTGATCGATCCATCAGACCAATCAACTGATCCATCTTCGCGCAGTACGACATTTTCAAGCACGGATCCAAACTTGAGAGCACGATAAATATCAGGCTCTTTTTCTTCGGAAAGATCAATGGTTTTGGCGTAGCATCCGCCTTCGATATTGAAGATGCCGCTGTCTGTCCAACAATGTTCATCATCTCCGATCAACAACCGATTTGGATCAGCTGATAACGTTGTTTTCCCAGTACCTGAGAGTCCGAAAAGGAGCGATGAGGCGCCAGTCGTGGAATCTGCTGTTGCCGAACAGTGCATAGAGAGCACCCCTCGTTTTGGCATCAGGTAGTTCATAACGGTAAATACGCCTTTCTTCATCTCTCCAGCGTATTCCGTGCCCAAGATTGAGGCTTCTTTGTGAACGAACGAGATATCTACACTCGTCTCGGAGGTGACACCTTCCAACGATTCGTCCGCGCGCTCTTCTCCCGCATTGTATATGACGAAATCTGGATCGCCAAAATCCTCCAGCTCCTCAACGGTTGGTCGAATCAGCATGTTATGCATGAACAGTGCATGATATGGACGGGCACAAATGATTCGGATTTTAAGACGGTGCTCAGGGTCCCAACCCGCAAACCCATCGATCACGTAAAGCCGGTCCCGCGAATTCAGAAAATCACGGGCTCGATTCCGGTTCTTTTCAAAGCAACTGGGATTAAGTGGAATATTGACGGAACCCCACCAGATGTCTCCCTCCGTGTGGCTGTCGCGCACGACGTGCTTGTCGTTAGGCGATCGACCCGTTTTAGTGCCCGAGAATGCTACTAATGCACCATTGGCCGCCTTGACGGTTTTTGATTCTCCGCTTCCTAGGGCATCTTCATAGATTTCCGAGGGCGTGGGATTTCGCTCAACCTCGGGCACTACAATGCCGTGTGCGCTCAGGTCCAAGGGCTTGGCTTCCGGTTTCGAAGTTGCGACATCAATAGTTAACCCTTCCCTACACAGTGCTTGAGACAAGATTGGGAGATTGCGCCGGTCGGCCGGTACGTGAACAAGCAGATAAGTTATGGTCGGATAGCCAGAATGACCACCAAACATCACTCTTATACCAAAATAACTCTGGAGTATTTTGATGATCCGATTTCTGAATTGTCCGCGATCACTGCCTATTCTTGCTATGCTCGTCCTAGGGTTCCTTCGGGTACCGGCCGAAGGACAGGAAAAAGTGCCTGCTTGGGAATGGTCTGAAGAGCGTGTATTCGAGGAGGTTGGTCGCGTGCGGGCGGGACGGTCACTTAACCCCGATGAATGGCCCGGCGGGACTCAGGTAGCCGTACTTCTCTCGTTCGACGTCGATAACGAGACCGTTTGGTTGCGCAACGGAGACACTAACGTCGGTGGGCTATCCCAAGGCGAGTATGGATCTCGTGTGGCTCTTCAACGTGTGCTTGACCTGCTCGATCAATATGAGATCCCCGCCTCTTTTTTTGGCCCAGCGATGAGTTTCATGCTGGCGCCGCACCAGATCGACGCAATCCAGGCTTCAGGACGTCATGAGATAGGAATTCACGGTTGGATCCACGAACGAAATGCCTCTCTTCCTCGTGAAGAAGAGGAGCGGCTCCTGAGGATGGCTGTCGATAAGATGACAGACCTTATTGGTGAACGCCCAGTCGGGTATCGTGCCCCGTCATGGAATTTTAGCGATGCTACGCTCGACCTGCTCCTCAGTATGGACTTTCTATATGACTCATCTTTGATGGCAGACGATCGGCCATACGAGATTATGGCGAATGGCACACCAACCGGCATGATCGAACTCCCCGTTGACTGGATTCTTGATGATGCTCCGCTTTTCAATCCGCAGGGGGACCGGTATGCAAACCCTCGGGAGGTGCTCCAAGTTTACAAGGACGAGTTTGATGTGGCCTACGAAGAGGGCACGATGTTCTTACTTACCATGCACCCACACTACATTGGACACCGATCACGAATAGTCATTCTGCGAGAATTAATTGAACATATTCGCTCAAAGCCAAATGTTTGGTTTGGGACACACCGTGCAGCGGCGGAATGGGTACAGGATCAGGCGAACATGAAATAAAACATCTGCTGGTCGGTACGCTGGACTGCCTTCTGGCGAATCACTTCTCTCGGTTTGTGACTGATCGATCCTCAAGTAGATCGAGGAGAAACGCAAACTCGAATGCCAACTCCTGATACCGGCGGTCTCGGCCTGAGCCGCCCCCGTGTCCTGCATCCATGTGAGTCTTGAGAAGAAGCCTATTACTGTCGGTCTTAAGTGACCGTATTTTCGCGACCCACTTGGCTGGCTCCCAATATTGGACTTGTGAATCATGGAGCCCCGTCGTCACAAGCAGGTTCGGATAATCTTTCGCCTCCAATTGATCGTATGGTGAATAGGAGAGCATGTACCGGTAGGATTCGAGGTCAGCCGGATTGCCCCACTCGTCAAACTCGAACGTTGTTAACGGTATCGACTCGTCTAGCATCGTGGTGACTACGTCGACGAAGGGGACGTTGGCGATTACCCCGTGGAAGAGGTCAGGGCGCATGTTTGTAACGGCGCCCATAAGGAGCCCTCCTGCGCTGCCTCCTCGTGCGAAGAGCTTGTCGGGCGTTGTATAGGATTTCTCAATCAAGAACTCCGCCGTATCTATGTAGTCTGTGAAGGTGTTTTTCTTGTTGAACATCTTTCCGTCTTCGTACCAACCGCGCCCCATCTCTTGGCCACCTCGAATATGGGCGATTGCGTAGATAAAGCCGCGATCGAGAAGGCTGATTCGCGTCGACGAGAAGTTCGCATCCATACTCGCACCGTAAGAACCGTAGGCGTAGAGGAGTAGTGGATTCGTTCCGTCCTTAGCGAGATCCTTACGGTAAATCATGGATATAGGGATCTGGGCGGCACCGTCTCGGGCAGGCGCGTATAACCGTTCGACGATGTAGTCGCCGGCATGGTATCCGCCCAACACTTCTTCCTGCTTGAGCAACGTTCGCTCACGATTGTTCATGTCGTAGTCATATATTGCTTGTGGAGCAGCCAATGATGTATAGCTGAACCGAAGTATTGGGGTGTCGAATTCTGGGTTCGCTGTCACCCTCGTCGCATATGCTGCATCCTCAAACTCGATGTAGTGTTCATCTCCATTCCAAGGCCGCACGCGAAACTCGATAAGTCCATTTTTTCGTTCGCTCACGACCAGGTGATCGCGAAACAATTCAAATCCCTCTAGAAATACATCGTCGCGGTGAGCAATGACCGGTTCCCAGTGATCAGTTTCGGTTTGGGTGACAGGAGCCCGCATGAGCTGGAAGTTCTTCGCGTTGCCGAGGTTGGTTAGGACATAAAAGTGGTCTCCGATGTGATCAATTCTGTGTTCGTGCCCTCGGACCCGTTTGATGAAGAGCTGAAAACTGTTCATTGGAGAGGCAGCGTCGACGAAACGATGCTCGTCCATCATCGTGTGACTGGATGAGATGACGATGTATTCTTTCGATTTAGTCTTCCACACCCTAGAGCTAAATTCTTCGTCCTCTTCTTCAAAAATGAGAACATCCTTGACGGGATCTGTCCCCATTGCATGTCGGTATATTTGAAATGACCGCAGTGTTTCAGGATCGCGTTTCGCATAGAAAAGCGTCTGGTTGTCTTCGGCCCATACCATGTTCCCAGAAGTGTTTGAGATCGTCTCCGGGAACTGTTGACCCGTGATCAAGTTCTTGAAACGAATCGTATAGATTCGACGCCCACGTGTGTCATCCGCGTAGGCCATCAAGTTTTCGTTCGAACTAATGCTGGGAAACGCGTTATAGAAATTGTGCCCTTCAGCCATCGCATTGACATCCAGTAAAACTTCTTCATCTGCGTCGAGAGAACCTTTCTTACGGGCGTAAATCGGATAGTCCTGACCTGCGACGGTCCTTGTGTAGTAGAAGTGGCTGCCTCTCATTTCGGGAACCGACAGATCCGTCTGTTTTATGCGGCCTTTAATCTCCGCGAACAGTTCTTCTTGCAGGGATTCCGTATGGTTCATTAGGGCGGAAGTGTATGTGTTTTCTGCTTCGAGGTATGCGATTACTTCAGGGTTTTCGCGTTGGTTTAACCAATAATAGTTGTCGATACGCGTGTGCCCGTGGGTCTTGAGTTGTTCAGGGATCACCTTTGCCTGGGGTGGTTCAAGCGAAGAAAGCCGGTCAGTGTTTTCCCCGCCATCTCCGTTGCAGCCCGCAGCAGCGATGCCCACGCTCATGAACGTGAGAATGGCAGACGTGCGTTTGCGCCAACTTTTTTGCCGCGACGACATCGAAAACTCCTTATCGACGGATCCGTATGCGTAGGTGAGTTCACGTACCAAGGTTGGGCTTTAGACGATCTAGGTGCTTCTTACGAAACTTGCCAACCTTGGGAGCCACGACGGCTTGACAATAAGGTTGAGTGGGATTTCGCTGAAAGTAATCGTCGTGGTAGGTCTCGGCCGGATAAAACTCCTTCAGTTCCGTGACTTCCGTAACAATCGATTGGTCCCAAATTTTCTGCTGTTCTATCTCGGAAATTTTCAACTCTGCGAGCTGTTGTTGCTCTGCATTTCTATAAAAAATTGCTGATCGATACTGCGTGCCCACATCGGCTCCTTGGCGGTTCAGTGTCGTTGGGTCATGTACGGTGAAGAACACGTCTAGCAAATCTTCATACGAGATGATATTCGGGTCGAATGTGATTTGGACGACTTCTACATGGCCAGTGTTTCCAGAACACACCTGCTCGTATGTGGGGTTTGCAAGGTCCCCGCCCGCATAGCCTGACCTGACCTGACTTACCCCGCGGAGCAATTGGTAAATCGCTTCCAGGCACCAGAAGCATCCTCCCCCGAAAATCCCAATTTCAAATTGTTTCACCATGTATTTTTCATTCAATCTTCTAAGTGATAGAGCCTTCGGTTGTTCTCGTGCAGGATCATTCTCGCGCCAGCAATTGCCTCAGAAGACGTGAGAATCCCTGCATCCACATATACTGCAAAGGCCTGTGCCAAGAACCGCCTACCCCATTTTGCGGCAAGCCAATAAAACTCTGGCAGGTTATATGCGTCACTACCGAACAGAATCTTCGAGAGAGGTACGACTTCAAGCACCTCGAGATACATTCGGAGCAGACCATGGTGTATGAGAGGGGTAGCTAAAGACAATTCGAAATGGCAGTTCGGGTACAAATGGGTGAGCCATGTTCCTCGGCCAATCAACGGGTAGCCTGCGTGGATCATTATGATCTGGGGCATGCGCATTACTCCGTTCCGCTCAAAGCGCACCATTTCCTCCATCAGAAATGGATCCTGGTTTCGCATGATCCCCCGCGGAGCTTCTCCATCACCGGCGTGGAACTGCATGGGCATATTTCGTTCCAGGCATGCTTCGAGTGCCAGCGAATGGAGATAGCGAAGGGTGTCCTTCTGGAGTTCCCAGTAGATGTCGCGATCATCGCCATCTGGTTCCGGAACCTCGCCACGAGCTCGTAGCCGTCGAAATTCGTCCCAGTTGGTCCGTGCTATTGTTCGATCGAACAGGGGTTTGATGAGCCCGATCCGCGGTAGTAGGTATGACTTCATCCCGTAGGAAGGCGCTCCGAGGTTGCCCGTTCCGTCCAACCCTTCCTCGATTTCACGTAGGAATGCCACTTCGATCTCATCAAGTTCAAGGTCTTCGGGCAACAGCCCCGCAAGGATTGAGTCGACACGGAGAATCCGCCGGCCCCGGGTTGGTGCGATGGCCGTCTCAAACTGTGTTACCTCATCTGAACCCATGCCCTCTCGGTATCCCATATCCAGCATGGCGTTGTCAATTTTAGCGTCGGCAAACAAGTCATTGAGATAGCTGGCATAGTCGACGCCACGTGCGTTCCTAGCTTCAATAACCGCCTCAAACGTCTCGTCACATCCTAGGAACGCGGCCATCTCTTTCACCATGAACCGCAGAAATACCGTTTGACTCGCCTGTTCTAAGACATCCCCTCGAATGCGTTCGATGTCGTGGTCTGCATCAAGCTTTGCCCGACGATCGGGGTCTGCATCCAACCATTCGCGGTACACACCGCGCGGGAAATATCGATCCATCGGAAATGCAGATAGCGCCATCCGTTCGACGAACTGTTCCGTCGTGGTTTCGGCATCATTGAACGTGAGCGGGTGACAATGAGTGTCGTCGACAGGAATCGTCTCGAAGGCTTCGTGAAGGGACTGTGCAGTTTGGTTGGCGTCAGGCCCTGCGGATAGTCCAAGGAGGGTTGAAGGGTTTCCTGCCCCGTGGGCACCAAGCAGAAGTCCGCCGCCACCCGCCCCCGCCAGACCTAGGAATTCTCTCCGATCGTGCACGAGCTCCCCCCTCTACTGTCGTTTCAGTTAGTTCCGATGGCTGTCTTATGAACGTAGCCATTGGGTTAAGACCTCGGTTCACCCATCAAGTTGGTACCCAAGCTGACCATCTGGCTAGGCTCTTCGCTGGCCCGGATTAGCTGATTAGGTCAGATTGTCGCCTTCTTGCGCGATTGGATAGAAGGCGCGCGTGGTGAATCCCGACCAGGTAATCTAAATGCAACTGTACACGAAGATTATGATTGCGCTGATTCTAGGCGTGGTCCTGGGTTTGGTTGCGAACCTCCTTTCTTTGGGTTGGCTTGCCGATTCTCTTGTCGCGATTCGCCAGTTCGGTGAAGCTTGGATTGATCTGATCACCATGGTGGTGATCCCACTGGTGGTCGCCAGCTTAATCGTCGGGACGGCCAGTCTCGGTGATATCACCAAGGTCGGCCGGATTGGCGGCAAGACCATGGTCTACTATTTAGGGACAACTGCCGTTGCTGTCGTTATCGGACTGGTGCTCTCGAATATTATGATCCGCGATGCCGGGATGAGCGAAGAGACACTTGCCGGGTTGCGCGGAACCTACATGGCGGAAGGTCAGAGTCGTGTCGACATGGCACAACAAGCGCCTGGCTTGGTCGAGGTGCTACGCGGAATAATTCCTCGAAATCCGATCGAAGCGATGTCCAATTTTGACATGCTTCCGATCCTCTTCTTTTCGGTTTTCTTTGGTGCCTCTCTTTCGGTTCTGGGCGCTACGAAACGAGAACCTGTTCTTAATTTTTTCGAAGGAGTGAATGGCGCAGCTACCGTAATGATCCAATGGATTATGAAGCTTGCCCCCTACGCTGTGTTCGCCCTCATTGGGGCAGTTGTCGCCCAATTTGGGGCGGATGTTTTGGGAAGTTTATTGGTATATGGTTCAACGGTGGTGCTCGGACTGCTTCTTCACCTGATACTCACGTACTCAGCAGCGCTCCGCTTCTTGGCCCGGTTGAACCCGATCACGTTTTTGCGGAAGGTCCGTGCGGTTCAACTGGTCGCGTTTTCCACGTCCAGTTCAAACGCTACGCTACCGCTTACGATCGAAACGACAGAAAAAGAAATTGGCGTTAGCCGCGAAATTTCGAGCTTTGTGCTACCCCTCGGTGCTACGATCAATATGGATGGTACGGCACTCTATCAGGCCGTTGCCACAATGTTCATTGCTCAAGTGCTTGTTGGCGATCTGACATTGGCCACGCAGTTTGGGATCGTATTAACAGCCACACTGGCCTCAATTGGAGCTGCAGGCGTTCCATCGGCCGGAATCATTATATTGATTGTGGTACTTCAAGGGGCCTTGCCTCCGAACGTGGACGCTGCAGCAGGTATCGCACTCATCCTCGGAGTGGATCGAATCCTCGACATGTGTCGTACTTCTCTGAACGTTACGGGAGATATGACGGCCGCGGCAGTTATAGCCCGGTCAGAAGGGGAACGGATTGAGCCTCCTGGGGCGATGCCTCCGGCAGCCTGAATCGGCTGCAAGAAGGTTTCTGGCAACTTCAATGTTGGACGATCTTCGAGAAACCGTGTCATCGATGCCCTTACGCTGGATCCAGCTCATCGTAGTGTTGGTAATTTTCGGATACACCTACATGTCACCAGCTCCTATTGGGCGTCAGTCAGTGCCACTCGGCGATGCGGAGCTCCATATAATTGGAAGTGCTGTTCTCTTTCTGTCCGTGTTTGGTGCCACCCATTCACATTTGCGAATATCAAGCATACTGCTTTTGATAGGCATTATCTCATTCTGTCCAGAATATGCGCAGAGTCTATTCAGCGTTCGGATATTCGAATGGGCTGATGTCGGAATGAACAGTTTGGGGTCCTGCTTAGGTGCGGCAATCTCGTGGGCATGTTGTCGAATAGGGTGGGTGAATCCCCAGTGATCTAACCAATCAAGACAAAGGAAGGTCATCTATGAGGATACTCGCTCCTGTCATACTTGGTGTCGTAATGCCATTTTTGGCCATGGTCCCCGAGACGTCCATCGCTCAGGAACCCTACGAGACGACCGAAGTAGCCGATGGCGTCTATCGGTTTCGTTGGCAGGCCCATAATGGATTCTTCGTCATAGGCCGAGGCGATTCCGGTACGCAAGCACTAGTTATTGATCCGATTTCAGTAGAAGCGGGTGCTCAACTAGCGTTGGAGATACTGTCTGTTGCCCCAGACGCTGAACTGGTCGGCATTGTTTATAGCCACCACCATGCGGACCATGCGACAGGCGCAGAGGCTGTTGCAGCTGAGTTTGGTGGTGAAATACCGATCATTGCACATGCTAATGCGGAGGCCCCGATCCGATCGGGAGGAGATCCAGCATTGCCCCCGCCAACTGTGACATTTACAGACCGTGCCACCGTGATGGTGAGTGATCGCCGCGTTCAGCTTCACTACCTAGGGCCAAACCATTCGGACAACTCATTGGTGGCCTTTGTGCCTGATGTAGGTGTTGCGTTTGCAGTGGACTTTGCGTCACATGATCGTGTCGGATACCGCGATCTGCCTGATTGGAAGTTTCCTGGACAGTTCACCTCGCTTGCCCGTCTTCTCGAATTAGATTTTGAGACCATCGTGTTCGGTCACGGTCCGAATGGCGACCGAGGGTCCATCGTCCGACAAATCGCGTACTATGATGACCTGCAATTCCGCGTTGCCGCGGCGATCCAAGCTGGGATGACCGAAAACGAAGCAGCAGAAGTTGTTCGTTCCCCAGATTTCGCTGGTTGGTCACAATATTCTGATTGGTACGGTCTGAACGTGCGTGGGATGTATCGTTGGTTAGCAACCCGAAACAAATGACGTCAGGGGAGATGAGGCCCCACTTATCGTATCCAATCTTTGCGACAATTTTCCGGTTTTGTTTTTACGGAGAGTTGTGACGAATCACCTTTCCAGCTCGATCGTCCGTTATGACTTCATCTTGGATGGCAAACGTTCCGTTCACTAATAAATGAATCACGCCCTCCGACAGGCGCAGCGGATTCTCATAAGTAGCCCGATCCGTGAAACGGTTAGGGTCGATAATTGCGATGTCAGCGATCATTCCTTCGCGTACATATCCTCGATCAGGCAACCGTAGGAAATCAGCCGCTAATCCCGTCATGCTCCGGATCGCGAACGAAAGGTCGATAGCTTGATCTTCATTGACGAATTGTCGGATCTTTTTTGGAAAGCCACCATAGGCACGGGGGTGGGTTATGTCCTGTGTTGGCATAGTTGATACACCGTCGGTGCAGGTCATCATCCACGGCATGGTCGCTAGATAGCGAGTGTTGTCCACTTCGTACAAATCACGAGTCATTACCCATACGTTACCGTCGCCGATGAGTTCGCGGACTGTTTCGGGAACGGTGAGCCTCCGCTGTTCTGCGACCTCTGCTAATGTTTTTCCGTTGAACTCTGGTCGCGGATCTGCGAAAACGATCTTCGCGGGTCCACCTCGAATTTCGAGCATCTCCATGGTTTGAACATTGAGGATTTGAGCCGTGTCGGGGTGTTGGAAGCGGCGGGCCATTTGTTCAGGGCCGCCGGCCTGTGCCCAGCGGGGAATAGTGTACGCGCGTAGGCTAGACATCGATGAGGTGTAAACATGCTGTGCGGCTGTGACCTCCAGCCCCGCCGTACGAGCGGAGTCAATCAATGCAGCTCCCTCTGGTGCCCGACCGTAATTAGCAACGCCTTGAGCGTTAAAGTGACTGAAGATCACGCGAAGTGATGATGCACTGCCAATCTGTATGGCTTCACGGATTGAATTTAGATAACCGATTCCTTTGTATGTGCCACCCAGATCTCGGTCGTGTGTATCGTAAATGGCGTCATATTCTGCTGCGACCTTACCTAGTTCAATGACCTCAGTCGCCTCAGCGTAATATCCCGGTGTATAAAATAGGCCACTGGAAATTCCGAATGCACCCTCTTCCATCCCTTTCCGGGTGAGGGCACGCATCTCATCAAGTTCAGCCTCAGTGGGTGCCCGATCATCCATGCCAAGGACACGTTGCCGAATGTTTCCGTGTCCTACGTAAGAGAGGACGTTCAGGCCGATGCCGGCTGCTTCGAATTGCTCGTACAGATCCGCAAGATCAGGGGTTCCTATACCATCAACGCCAATAACGGCAGTTGTGATCCCTTGGGTAATAAACTCAGTGGCAGGTCGACTATATTCTTCTTCAAGGTTGACGTGGCTGTGCATGTCAATGAACCCCGGTGTGAGCAGGAGTCCGTCGAGGGCAATTGTATCCCGCATCGCGATCGCATCTTCATTAGCATCTCCCACGAACGTGATTCGGTTGTCCTCGATTGCCACATCGGCGGTGAACGCTGCCTCTCCAGAGCCGTCTAGGACAAGCGCGTTCGTAAATAAAACGCTCGTAGGTTGACCAGCCTCGCCGGCGGGGGCACAGGAGAGGTGTCCGGACGCCCAGATAGTAGTCCCTATTCCCAGGAAACGGACGAATGTCGATTTTTTCTTTGGGTGCGTCAGGCCTGTTTGGTGCGCAAGGTTTCGCGGCGAATGAGTCTTGGAGATAAGGTACCTACGGATAGTCTTCATTGACTTTTCCTCTAACTTGTGAGGCTTTTAAATGCCGGTACGACCTCGTGGCCGAGCTCTTGATGCGATACGGCCAACCACGCTTGAAATTGGGACCGCCCCCTTCGCGGAGGGATCTTGTACCATTACGATGGGGATGACTCGTGTATTATGCACGGCCTCCGTTGAAGAAGGTGTGCCGCCATGGCGGGAGGGGAAGGGTGGTTGGGTGACGGGTGAGTACGCGATGCTACCGCGTGCTACTACTGAACGAACTCGACGTGAACGCCGTGGTGCTCGTGGCCGGACCCAAGAGATCCAACGTCTCATAGGACGTTCGCTGCGGGCCGCCGTGGATTTATCAAGACTTGGCGAACGAACGGTTATTGTCGATTGCGACGTCCTCAGTGCGGATGGTGGTACACGCACCGCATCAATTACTGGTGCATGTGTGGCTCTCCAAGCTGCCTTTCTGCGCCTTGTCTCCGAAGGAGCACTGGAAGCTAGCCCGCTCACACAATGGGTCTCCGCAATAAGCGTCGGCGTGGTTGACGGTGAGTCGAGGTTAGACCTTGAGTATATTGAAGATGCCGCAGCAGATGTCGACTTGAATGTGGTTTGTTTAGAAGAAGGTGGCTTCGTCGAAGTTCAAGGGACCGCCGAGGGCGCACCTTTCGACCGTGAGGAATTAGATCGACTGCTCGACTTGGCCGATAAGGGAGTTCGGGAGCTGCGCGGCGCACAAAAAGCGGTTTCTTACTAGTGAGAAACGGTGGATAATGTTGGGCGTTTTACTTTCCGTTTTGCTCAAAAGCTAAGGTCTGATCACTCGTGCTCGCTCGAGATGATCAAGTAATGGAAACTCGCGATCCAAATAGACATTTCCGGTTCTGACAATATTGCTTTGGTCACCGCGTCGGACCCCGCCTCCAGAATTTTCACCGTATCCGGCGTAGAGCGAATCTACGACGTTCATCGAACTCACGACCTCACCGAAAGGTGCAAACCCGACGGAATCTAGGCGCACATTATCCACGACATTGATAAATACTTGAGTGGACCTTGTTCCTGGATCTGTGAAAGCGTAGGCGATTCGGCCTCGAGTATTCGACTCACGGACGGGATCATCTGGAATGAATGAAGTCGCCCACTCAGCGGTTCGGTCCGGATTGGCAGCGAGCCCCCACTGCACTATGAAACCGGGGACCACTCTATGAAACCGGGCATCGTCATAATAGCCGGACTCCACTAGATCAATGAATCGGTCGGCACCGTGCGGGGCCCAATCAGGGTGGACTTCAATGACGAACTCGCCTTTACTCGTCTCTATGGCGATCCGCACGACGGATGTCGTGTCTGTGTCTGCCGAGTGAGCTGCCTCTGTGTAGGCAACGTTTTCTGCTGACGATTGAGGTCTGGCCGCCCCCTCATCTCCTTGGCACCCAAGGCTGATAGCAAGTGCCATGACGACGATTACCGAATGTCGATATGTGTTGGCTGACATAATTCCGACCCTTCTGCTGCGACAGAATTCAAACCGGACTAGGGGAATGTGAACAACCAGATCTTTGCGGCGAGTGCAACGAGCAGTCCAAATGCGCCCAAGATGGCTTCATACTCTCGGCTTTTTCGCCACCTCTTCCAAGAGAAGACTCGCTGCGTATCGGACAAGGCGGATGGATATGCGGTCAGTTGAGGCCAAAAGGGAGGAACTTGTTCTGCAAATCTCCGGTATGACATTCCAAATTGTGCTTCAAGTCTTCGGGCTTCAGTGTGCATGAGGGGTCGATACACGAAGGCGAATCCAAGGATAAGTACCAACAAGAAAAGGAAGTGGCTGGAAGAGATGCCTGCGCCTACCGCCAGAAAGAAGCTCCCGAGATAGAGAGGATTTCTTGTGTGAGCATAGGCTCCTGAAGTAGTCAATCCATTTTGCTTCTCTATAACACCAGCTGCCCAGCTTCGAATAAAGAGACCCCCAACCATGACCAAGGAACCGGTTGCCAACGTCGTGGCGGTTGGTTGGGCGAAGTAGAGGAAGAAAGGCACAAGGGACCACAAGACCGGCCGCAGATAGCGGTTTTTGAAGCGAAGCGAACGATGGGCCATAGATCGCCCAGTCTGAATAATGCCGTTTCCGACGTGTTCCGATCTCAACCTGAAGACCGTGCCAAGACGTAAATGCCAGAAACATTATCGATGCGTAACTCGTGAACCGTGTTGGTAGCGTCGCGCACGAACACGTATTTGGTGCCCCGGCCTCTATCACGGCCAAAGGTGTCTCCCCGTAACCAAGGAACCGACTGTTCTGTCTCCCCCATTTGGCTCTCTCGAATCATCAGACCACCGTCATCACCAATGCGCACCGTGACGTCGAATTCTACGCCGCGAGCTGGACCACGGTAGTTTCCGGTGTACTCATTGAGGTTTCCCGTGAATTGTGGGGGTGTATCAGGTGGCTCGGGGCCGAGCAGCAGGTCCTCGATCTTATCTGCGATCTGATAGGGGTTCGCGGGGCCTTCAGTGTTAATCAGAACGGCAATAGACAGATCTTCTTCCGGCAGGTATCGGAGTTCTGATAAGAACCCAAAAATTCCTCCTCCGTGTTGTATTCTTCGCTTCTCACCTCGTTCGGTGATCGCCAGCCCTTTTGCATATCTCATCGGGTACCCATCAATCAACGGCTGTGGTGTAATCAGCTCTTGATAGCTCTGTTCATTGAGAAGGATTCCGCCATGTCCATCGCCGTGGAGGGCTTGGTTCCATGCCATGAGATCACGTACAGTCGAGCAAAGAGAACCAGCGGCGAAGGGCCACTGGTGACTCAGATATGGAGCTGGATGAAGTCCTTCGTCTCCCAGTGCGTATCCTTTAGCGCGGTTCGGTATCAGTTCATCTTTGTGGCAATACCTGGAGTTGGTCATGCCTGCCGGTTTGAATAATCGCATCTCGATGAAATCTTCGTAATCTTGACCGCTCGCCTTTTCGATGATTAACCCCATGAGAAAATAGGCTGAGTTGTTATAGATCATCGCTTCGCCGGGTTCAAACTCAAATGGTTCGGCTGCGAACAGCGTCACGAGCGTGTCGCGAGGCATATCAAGTCGAATAACCTGGTCCCAGACCTCACCCATCTCGGTGTATCCCTTAATACCAGATGTGTGATCTAATAGGCGGTTTAGGGTGATCGTTCGATCTCCGACCGGATAATTGGGGAGCCACTTCGTGAGCGGATCGTCCAGCGAGAGCTTCCCGGCCTCTTGAAGGAGCAGTGCGGCGACGCCCGTGAACTGTTTTGTTATCGATCCGATCTCGTAGACGGCATCATCGGGTGTTGGAACTCGGAGTTCTATGTCAGCGGCTCCATGCCCGCCGGCGACAAGAGTATCACCCCCCCAGACTACAGCAATCGACATTCCAGCCGCATTGCCAGCGGTGATGGGTGCTCGAGCAATCGAACCGATTTGGTTTGCAATCTCCTCGAATGTTGTTTGTTGTCCTGCAAGCATTCCGTACCAGAAGATTGTTCCCAGCACTCCCATGCTGAAGGCCCCTTGGCGTGTGTGCGGAAAATGTTTCATGGAGAGAGCCGTCTTTTGCGAAAGTTGTTGGTGAAGGTGTCATCTTTTTTCGTGTTTGACGTGATGATGATAGTGCGACGTCCTAGAAGTGCCAGTCTTTTTTGATCATCTTCTTGTTGTCCCGTCTGGATCGTCGATCAACACGAAGGGTATGTTCGTCGAAACATCATTGAACCGATTGTCAGAAAATTTGAAGAGGTTGTATGGGACCTGCTGGCATCGCGACCCCACAAAAGGTCGATTGGAGCACCTGGGAACCCACGGTGGAAGCGACGCTTTTGTACGTTGTACGAGGCGATAAAATTCTTCTGATTCACAAAAAGCGAGGGCTCGGTGCTGGGAAACTCAATGGGGTTGGGGGTAAGATTGAAGCAGGTGAGTCGCCACTCGCGGCCGCCGTGCGAGAGTTTGAGGAGGAGTTGCTAGCCAGTCCAGTGAATCCTGAAAAGCTTGGTGAGATAGCGTTTGACGTCGTGGAGGAGATAGCCATCCGAATTCATGTATTCCGCTCCAACGATCTTGTGGGAGAACCTAAGGAAACAGTCGAGGCGCGCCCCGAGTGGACCCCTGTGTGTAACATGCCGTATGATCGCATGTGGGAAGACGACCAATATTGGCTTCCCCTTTTGCTCGACAACCGTCGATTTGAGGTCTATGCCAGCTTCGACGGAGATGTGCTTGTTAGCTGCGAAGTTTTCGAAACACCCCAATAGGAGTACTGTTCATGTCTCGTCTTACAATGCATCAGCGGATACCCGCCACTTTCCTGCTTCGTAGCCTGCTCATCGCTGTCATTGCGAGCGGCACGACCTCGGTTGCAGCACAGCAGGTTGATACTTCGCTCCTCGGTTTCTCTGCGGAGAGTGCCCGTAAGCAACTCGCTGCAGAGGCGCGTATCGATGCCATGATAGACCCAAGTAATCTCGAGTCATGGATGGAACGCATGACACGAGCACCGTTCTTCGTCGGCGCTCCGCACAACTATGAAAATGCCATGTTCGTAGCTGATTTGTTTCGTTCATGGGGTTACGAGGTTGAGGTTGCTGAGTACGAAGTTCTTTTCCCCACGCCCAAGGTTCGCCATGTCGAGATGATTGGACCAGAAAGATATGTCGCATCGCTGGAAGAGCCTGAGCTAACCGAAGATCCGACCTCGGGCGTAGCGGGCCGATTGCCAACCTATAATGCCTACTCTGCTGATGGTGATGTTACTGCTGAGCTTGTTTACGTAAACCAAGGGATCCCTCGAGACTATGAAGAGCTTGAGCGGCTAGGCATCGACGTCGAAGGGAAAGTTGTCATTGCCCGATACGGTGGGTCGTGGCGTGGTATCAAACCGAAGGTCGCCCACGAACACGGAGCTATTGCGACGATTCTTTATTCAGATCCAAGAGACGACGGATATTTCCAGGGAGATACGTATCCGGACGGTCCATACCGTCCAGAGTTTGGGGTGCAGCGGGGCGCCGTTCAAGATATGCCTCGGTACCCTGGTGATCCCCTCACGCCGGGTGTTGGTGCGACAGCAGATGCAGAACGCCTTTCGATTGAAGAGTCGCCGACGATTATGAAGATTCCGGTGCTTCCAATTTCGTGGGGAGATGCTCTTCCGCTTCTCAAGGCACTTGAAGGACCGGTTGCACCGGTCGCATGGCGAGGAGGGCTTCCAATCACCTATCACGTGGGACCAGGTCCCGCTCGGGTACGGGTGAATCTTGAGTTTAATTGGGATTTTGAGACAGCATATAACGTTATCGCAAAGCTTCCCGGCTCGACTTTTCCTGACGAGTGGGTAATCCGCGGAAACCACCGAGATGGTTGGGCTATGGGTGCGGCCGACCCCATCAGTGGGCATGTGCCCATGATGGAGGAGGCTAGGGCAATTGGGGCCCTTGCAAAGCAGGGTATTCGACCGCTTCGTACGGTTGTCTTTGCGTCTTGGGATGCGGAGGAACCCGGCCTTCTGGGGTCGACTGAATGGGCTGAGCACCATGCCGATGACCTTCGTCAAAAGACTGTTGCGTATATCAATACTGATGGCAGCGGTCGCGGTTTTCTGGGCATGGGTGGTTCACACACGCTGCAGAGCTTTATTAATGAAGTGGCGAAGTCTGTGGAAGATCCACAGACGGGCGTGTCCGTTTGGGAGCGCCTGCACGCAGTTCAATCCTTGAGTGGAAGTCGTCATCCGAACGCCACCTCGGACATTGAAATCAATCCACTTGGCTCAGGTTCCGACTACACGCCATTTCTTCAACACTTAGGTATCGCGTCGCTCAACCTTGGGTTTGGTGGTGAGAACGGTGGAGGCTCGTATCATTCTCAATACGATTCCTTCGATCACTACTCGCGTTTTGGTGATCCCGGGTTTCACTATGGGGTTGCGCTCGCAATGATCACGGCGCGTACGACACTGCGGTTGGCGAACGCGGACGTCCTACCGTTCCAGTTCTCTCCATTTGTGGAACACGTGAAAACGTATCGTGATGAATTGATTGCGCTGCTAGATGAAAGTCGTATAGAGACTGATCGACACAACGCGCTTATCACATCAAATGCATATATCCTCGCATCTGATCCGTCGAAGACTTATGTGCCGCCGGCAGTAAAGGATGAGGTTCCCTTCCTCAACTTTGCACCGATCCAAAATGTGATCGCTCGTCTTGAAGAGAGCGCAAAAAGCTACGACAGCAATTATGCGGCAATGATCGCGTCGCATGGGTCGATGTCAGAGGCGACTGCGACAATGATGTCTGAGTACGGCGATGCCCTACGACAGCTTAATGAACTCTTGGTAGCGACGGAGCGAGCAATGACACGTGACGACGGTTTGCCTCGACGGCCGTGGTTTCGACATCAGATCTACGCTCCGGGGTTCTACACTGGGTATGGCGTAAAAACACTGCCCGGAATTCGAGAGGCCATTGAGGAGGGGGCATGGGATGAGGCATCACGTCAGGTTGAGCGGCTTGCAGAAACGATTGATGGACTCGCTGACAAGATCGATGAGGCTACCGCGATGCTCCCAGGGATCCTGATTACGTTCCTTCAACCTCTAAGCGATCAAACACGACTTCTCCATTAAATACAGTCATATCACAACGCATATCGCGCAGTTCGATGGTGGGAATTGTAGTCGGGTCCCGGTCCCATACGGCGAGGTCCGCGTACTTTCCGGGCTCGATTGAACCGAGCTTGTCCTCCATGAACATTTGGCGGGCGGCCCAGATTGTATATGAGCGTAGGGCGGTTTCGACATCGACAGATTCCGCAGTACCGTATGGTTGGTCCCCGTACACACCGAGTAGGGGTTTCCGGGCGACGGATGCCCAGATTCCGAGTCGAGCTGGGAATGGTGTGACAAAGTAGTCGGATCCGCTCGCCCATTTTATGCCGCGCTTTAGGTATGAAGCGAACGGGTTTAGTCGCCGCGCACGCTCGGGCCCAAAATTTCCAGCGTATGTATCACCGATCCACCACGTGAAGGTCGGCGACGGCTCGGGATAGCCAGCGTCCCACTCATCTTGAAGAGCAGCCATAAGATTAAGTGCTCGGTCGGTTGGGATATTTGAGTGGATGATCCCGTGCCGGAGTCCGTGCGTAGGTGTCGCCTCAAGTGCTTCTGTAAAACTGTCAACTGTCCAGTCGATAGCCCGGTCTCCGATGGAGTGGATGCTGACATGGAGCCCTGCATCGTGGTAGGCGCGGAACTGTTTTCGTAGCTGACCCGGGTCCATCGTTGGGTACCCGCGGTTTCCGTTGTCGGTCTGAGTGTGTTCACGGTTCCAATCATCATAAAGCCATGCCGTCCGTGCCCCACCGCTACCATCAATGTAGAGTTTTACGCCACCTGAAATAAGGTGGTCATCCCCTGTCGATTCATAGGGGCGTGTGAAAACAGCAAGACTGTCAGCAAACTTTCGTACCTGTTCAATCGTATCGTCGTCTTCACCCTCTTCGGTCACCCCTCCCCATGCATCCCAAAGCGCGAAGATGCGTACAGTTAAGTCCCCCTCCGCTTGGACTGTGCGATACGCTTCCCAATCTCGCGCGCCTATTCCAGGATCTTTGCCGCCCGTCATACATTCGGCGTTAAATTCGTCAGCAAGGGAGCGGATTCCTTCCCGCCCTTGAGCAGGAGTCATGCGCGGTATCAGACGCGTAACGAGACCCTGTGCTGATTCCTTCAGGACCCCGGTAGGAGTCCCATCCGCATTGCGGTCAATGGTGCCACCCGGGGGGTCTTCCGTGTCACGGGTGATCCCTGCCATCTGGAGGGCAAGTGAATTGGCAACACCGTAGTGTCCCATCGTATGACGCAGCCAGACCGGATGACCTTGGGAGATTTCGTCGAGGTCACTTGCATAAATATAACGCAGTTCATCGAGTTTCCCTTCGTCCCATCCGCGTCCTTGAACCCAATCACCTTCACTAAGACGACCTGTTTGTTCAGCAACCGCACCCTGAACGTCAGCAATATTCTCAACGTTGGGATAGCTGAGGTCGAGCTGGTAGAGTCGGTTGGTTCCACCGGTGGCAAAGTGGACATGGGAATCGATGAGTCCAGGTGTGACGCCTCTTCCGGACAAGTCAATCCGTCTCGTCTCAGGCCCGATCAACGATTCGATCTCTTTGGTCGACCCTACGGCGGCGATGCGATCGTTGCGGATCGCTACGGCTTCGGCCACGGGTCGAGTGGTATCCATTGTGATCACGTGTGCGTTCACGAGTACGAGCTCGGCAGATTCGTTCGGAGTCATATCTGCGCAGGCCATACAAGTGAAGAGTAGGGTGAATGCCGATTTTAGTAGTTGCTTCACGTGATCATCCTTTTGCGCGGCTATAAGGTTTCAGTGAAGGGTGCAGGGCAAAAAGCGTGCCGCATAGGAGCATTGGCATCGACCACCCGGCGGCGAATACAGGCCCAAAAATATCGGCAAGAATCCCCGAGATGGGAATGCCTAGTGTTCCGACAGCCCAAGCTAGGCCCATAACAATTCCCGAACTTGCAGCGGTTCCGGATGGGACCATTTCTTGGGCCATGACCACGACCGGTGGTAGCAGGGCCATGTTTAGAAAACCAGCACAGATTGTTGCAGCAATGGCCAAGGGGCTAGCTGGTGTCAGGACGATGGCCAACACATGAGCAGGAACGGCGAGTGCACTCGCGGCGATTAAAATGTGTTGTCGATTCATCCTGTCCGTTAGAAAACCTGATGTCAAAGTCCCGAAGGCCTGCGACCCTAAATATGTACTGAGCATGACGGCACCAGCGACTTCACTCACCCCCACATCCGCCGCGATTATCGGCACAAAAGTAAGGATTGTTCGCTGTGCAAAAGCCCCGACGGCGGATATTCCGAAAACAAGCCCCAGCGGCCCTTTCAGTAGCTTTACGACCTCCAATACTGGTGGTGGCGGAGTGTTGCTTCTAGCGCGTGTTTGACCTCTGGTGGCGAACCATAAAGCTGACCCTGCAATGACGCCCGGAATCATAGCCACCCACAACCCACCGAGGCCGAAGAGTCCGACGAGAGCGACAGCCGTAACAGGTCCTATCGCGAAACCTGCAGCACCGCCGAAAGAAAAGACGGATAAACGAACGCCACTGCCGCGCCCATCCGCTGCACGTGCGACAAGGGAGGCCCCCGGAGGGTGAAACCCTGCTGACCCTAACCCGCCAACGATTAGCAGAAGCGTGAGTATTAGGTACGTTGGGGCGAGTCCCATTAGCGACAGGAAAACACCCGCGACCACGGGGCCTGCCACGAGGAACGCTCGGTGTCCATATCGATCTGCCAGATAGCCAAGAGCTGGTTGCGGCATCGACGTGGCAATGGAAAGTATTGTGGCGAGCGTGGCTGCAAGGCCGATTGATAACCCCATCTTGTCCATGAGCCGTGGTAGCAGTGGATGGAGCATCGCCGAATAAGCGTCGATCGTCATGTGTGAAATGGCGATGAGCACGATAATCCGCACGGGTTTCTTCGAAACGCGCGATGCCGATCCGTTTGGTTGAGGTAAGACAGCGCTCGGTTCGTGCAGCGCTTGCCTCCAATCGTGTGATGGTGATCTCAAGTTAAGGAAGTGATTAGAGTAACAGGATCCGAGCCGTCGCGGATGATTCAGTGATACTGATAACGTAATCCCACGATCGATGACTCACTCTCACTTGGAGCGACTGATGTCTACGTTGAACATGAAATTGGGTTTTGGCACAGGTTGGTTGCTGCTCACGGTTGTGCTTATATCCTGCGAATCTCTCAACGATGAGCCTGAAATCGGTGGAGACGCTGCCGAATCGCTTCAAATTATTGGTGGCCAATGGCTCGATGTGGAGTCAGGTGAACTTCGAGCGAACAAAGGAATTACAGTTGAAGGAGGGCGGATCACTTCAGTCGCAGGCGAATCTGTCCCAACAGACGATGTTGAGCAGCAGGTCCTCCGCATCTCACAAGATTGGACAGTCTTACCTGGCTTGATCGATCTTCATGCGCATTATGCAGTTGACTTGTTTGGGGATGGGCGCGTAGAAGAGACAGTTGCTTATCCGGCTCTATTCCTGGCTAATGGTGTGACTACAACCTTCCCCGCGGGCGAATTTGATCCGAACAAGATGCGTGCACTTCGAAGAGCGATCGAAGCAGGGGAACGAGTCGGACCTCGGGTACTCAATTCAGGGCCATATTTTGGTTCTGCACGAAACGGGTGGGATGACGCCGCTATGACGCCCGACTCAATCTTTGCGGAGGTTGACTACTGGGCTGGCCTCGGCGCACGAGGGTTCAAGGCGAAGGGAATTGGTCCGGCACACCTTAAACCACTCATCGATCGGGCTCATACACGTGGGCTTACCGTAACGGGGCATCTGGATTCCGGATTTCACGGGACGGTGAACCCGCGCGATGCAATTCATATGGGCATCGACCGAATTGAACATTTTCTTGGTGGCGATATGATGCCGGCCGATCGATCCGCCTATGCGTCGCTTCAGGAATTTTTTGACTTCGATGGAAAAGAGCTTCGGGACATCATTGATCTCTATGTGGAAACAGGCACGCGGTTCGATGCAACACTCTCAATTTACGGATATTGGGGTCCACATGATCCTGAGATGACGCATTACTGGACGGATGAACTGCGATTTCTAACCCCATACATGCGGCGGTTGATTGACATGCGTTCTCCTCGACCTGTGGTCGAGTCGTTTGCCAAGATGTCGCCCATTAAGCGTCAAACGGTAAAGGCCTTTTACGATGGTGGCGGGCGAGATCTAATCACCCTCGGGACCGATCACCCGAGTTGGGGGCGATATTGGTCAGGGTTTGGGGTACACCGTGAGTTGTTGGCCTTATCGAGAGCAGGTATCCCTGCCGCCGATGTGTTTCGGATAGGCACACTCAACGGTGCCAAGGCCATGGGCCTCGGCGATGAGCTTGGAAGTATTAAAGTTGGCAAGCTCGCGGACTTAGTGATCGTGCGAGGCAATCCGCTCCTCGATGTACGGGTCGCTCGTGATATCGAATACGTGATTGCCCGCGGGCGGGCTCATTCTACGGAAGAACTATTCGCTTCCGTAGAGGGAACGATTGGGCCCTACAATGAGGATGAAGAAGCCGCTTGGCGTCCGGGCAGGTAGTCTCTGAGCCCTTAAAAAAGACGACTTTCTGTTGACGCTTGAGTCTTGGCCCCTCTCCGAAAGACAAGCCAATAGGCGATCAGGTTTAAGCCTACTGCTAAGGCTCCCAATAAAAACTGTAATTCGCGAGTCAGGTCCCCGGGATAGATCAAAGGGAGAAGATATCTTTCGATGAATCCTTCGTTGTAACCCGCTTCGCCCCCGGCTCGCCGGAGCACGTTCTCCAATGGCGTCAGGGGACAGGTCCAACCTGCAAACTCAATTAGTGCCCCCCAGATCGCACAGGGAATATGGAACCACGCCACACGGCGGACGCGAATCGCTAAAAAGCCGCCGATGACAACGAAGGCGATGAAGACTGCGTGGGTGGCGAGAGTAAGTTCGGCTAAAGCTCGGTATATCATGGACGCAAATTATTGTCCAAGGGCAGGTAGCTCACGGTTAAATCAGGTTTCATTAGGTCTGGCCGGACAATGTAAGAATTTGTATCCCCTTTTACGTTGCACCCGTCGGCGAACTGTGTCGAGAGGTTCAGGGGCCATCTTATGAACACAAACACAAGCAAGTGGTCCTCCCACGGATACGGACTGTGTCAGGTGTGGGTAACTATGCTATCCTTAGTGCATCATGTTAGGCCGCCCATTTTCCTCCGTTTTGTTTGTCATGGTTTTATTCGGCTGTGCACAAGCATCCGATAGCAGACGTTTTGTTGCTTTCGAAACGACCATCGCCGAAGCACAGGAAGCAATCAGAACTGGCTCAACGACGTGCCGTGAGATTGTCACGACACACTTAGCACGGATCGACGCGTACGACGAGTTGCTTAATGCGATCACCGTGATCAATCCGGAAGCTGTTACCCGGGCAGATGAAATTGATGCTGCCCTCGCGGCAGGAGATGAGCTGGGGCCACTATTTTGCGTCCCTATGTTGATCAAAGACAACTTTGATACGAGTGATATGGTGACCACCGGGGGCTCCATTGCATTAATGGAGAACGTGCCACCTAATGACGCGTTCATGGTTCGGAAGATCCGTGAAGCTGACGCGATTGTCATCGCAAAGACAAACATGGCAGAATGGGCGTTCAGTGCACGTCAGAGTGTGAGTTCATCCTTTGATACGACGCGCAACGCTTATGCGCTTGACCGTGTCCCGGCTGGCTCAAGTGGTGGAACTGCTTCAGGTGTTGCGGCGAGTTTGGGCTTGATTGGTCTTGGTAGCGATACCGGGAACTCAATAAGGGGACCCTCATCACACTTGGCGCTTGTAGGAATTCGATCCACCATCGGCCTAACGAGTCGAGATGGCGTGATCCCTCTGTCTTTTGATCGTGACATTGCTGGGCCAATGGGGCGCACTGTTGTAGATGTTGCGAAGGTCTTCAACGTAGTGGCGGGGTATGACCCGGCGGATTCTTACACAAAGCTTGGACAGGGGCGCCGTGAAGATGACTATACGCCTTTTCTCGATAGTGATGGTCTCAATGGGAAAACGATTGGTATACTCAGGGCCCTTGTCGATCCAGAAGAAGCAGACACCGCTATTGTACGTGTATTCGAAGAGGCAGTTGTCGATTTGAGACGACTCGGTGCGGATGTGTTAGATCCCTTCGAGTTCGATGTTTCAGCACAGTTAGAGCGTGAGGGAATGTTCTGTCAGCGGTTCCGATATGATATGTGGACCTACTTAAAGTCGCTTGGCCAGGATGCCCCGATATCAGATGTGCTCGAAGTTCTTGAAGATGGTCGTTACTCCGACTACGTGGAGTCGACGCTGCGTCGCAACGAAAACGCACCGCTCGATGTCCACCCGTCGGAATGGGAAGAGCCTTGCCTCGACTATGCAGAAAATATGGCAAGGCAGGCATACCTTACGACCCTAGTGAAAGCTATGGATGCGGCGGGAGTAGATGCCCTCGTCTATCCATCGTGGACTTGTATTCCCGCCCCTATTGAGCGTGGGAACGAAGAATATTGTGGAGACAATAGTCAATTGATTGCTCCCGCCACGGGTATGCCTGCCATTACGGTCCCCATGGGCTTCACTTACACGAACTATCCTGTGGGGTTACAGATTCTCGCCCGCCCGTTCAGCGAAGGCCTTTTGTTCCAACTCGCGTTCGCATACGAACAGGGAACCAAGCACCGCCGGCCCCCCGGCGACTTCCCTTCACTCGAGAGTGACTCTTGAATTCACTAGTCTTGCTCGGACGGAGTATCGGACTGGCTGGAAGTGTAATCCTGGGATTGGCCAGTTATACATTTGCACAGTCTTCTATGCCTGAGAACGTTCGTCAGCGATTGATTGAGGTCGGTTTTTCGAATCCCTACGCGGCGATGGATGAGCTATACCTTCCGATCCTTCGTGAGGCACCCAAGGGAGATGTGACGATCACCAAAGATATATCGTACGGACCGCATTCACGTAACAAGCTCGATGTATACCAGCCGGCCGGAGTTTCCAACGCTCCAATCTTCGTCTATGTCCACGGCGGTGGGTATCGATCTGGCGACCGAGATATCAATGAAGAAATCTACTCAAATGTTCTCCATTATTTTACTCGGCACGGGATGCTTGGGATAAATGCCACATACCGATTGGCACCAGAAGTGACGTGGCCTTCAGGTGCTGAGGACATGCGCGGGGTAATCGAATGGGTGAAGGCGAATGCAGCTGCTTACGGAGGTGACCCGGATCGAATTTTCATGATGGGACACTCGGCCGGTTCCACTCATGTCGCCACATATTCCCTTGACGATCGCTTTCAACCGGCGGATGGGCATGGATTGTCCGGTATCGTGTTGGTTAGTGGACGTTATACGGTCAAGTGGGATCCAGATGACCCAAGCTTGGCAGGTATTCGCCAGTATTTTGGCGATGATCCGTCAACCTATCCTTCACGATCTGCTATTTCGCATGTGCCCAATAGCGATGTCCCGGTGATGTTGGTGATCGCCGAATACGACCAGCGTAACATCATTGAGACAACTGGCGAATTGTTTGTGGCGTTGTGCGATCGAGACGATGGACGGTGCCCCAGGCTTCTGCAGCTAAAGTACCACAACCACATGTCTGAGATATCGCATATTAATACGTCGGATGACCTCTTGGGACGGGACGTCCTTGAGTTTATCCGAGAGGGTGCCGATAGGCAGCGGCGGCATTCGCGTATGCGCTGACGAGTAGTGAATTAACGGTGAACACCCTCATCTTTTAACGATGTCTCTCATCAAGTAGCCCTAGCGCCCGTCAAGACGCTCAGGCATATCGGCCAACACGTAGCCCATGACGGCTAGCATGGCAACTGCTTTCTTGAAGTCGACCGGACTCACTTTGTCGATCGTATCAGCATCGGTATGGTGCCAGTCAAAGTAGTGTTCCCCTACAGTTCGAAGAGCGAGTCCAGGAACACCTTCTTGCATCAATGGCGCGATGTCTGCACCACCACCACCTGACGTAATGAGGCCGCCTTCGATGCCTTCAAGTAAGACTCCGATCTGGCTAGTGAGATCGAGAGCATTTTGGGTCCGAGAGTTTGCAACTTGTTGATCAGGCGTCCCCGGCATGCCGCGGGAGGGGCCCTGGGCTCCTGGAACCGTGACGCCAAAACCAATCGGACGCTCATTTCCGCCATCCATTTCAATGGCGGCGACATGGTTGTCGATCACATCTTTCACATAGTCCCGGTATGCGTTACCACCTCTGAGACCATTTTCTTCGTTTGTCCATAGAACCACGCGAAGAGTTCGTCGTGGACGCAGTCCAAGTTGGTGAATCAGAGTTAATGCGTGCCAAGCGGCTATAGATGCGGCCCCATCATCGTGGGCGCCTTGTCCTACATCCCACGAATCATAGTGTCCACCCATCACCACAACCTCTTCAGGCATCTCGCTCCCTGTAATCTCGGCGATCACATTGGCGGATTCTGCATCCGGAAGCATCTCGGCTTCCATGTAGAGTTGTACAGTTACGGTCTCGCCGGCCTCCGCCATACGTCGCATCCATGCTGCGTCCTCTACGGTAACCGCAGCAGCAGGGATTCGGGGTGCATCATCAGCGTAATTCATCGCTCCCGTGTGCGGCGTATAGAGGCTGTTTCCAGTTGCAGAACGCACGAGTGCCGCAACCGCACCAAATCGGGCAGCTTCCGAGGCGCCTCGGCTCCGGTACTGCACAGTTCGGCCATAACCTTCCCAGTCAACTGCGTACAGAACGATCTTACCTGTGATTCGTTCGCGTCCGAGTTCCTCAAGTTCATCAAAAGATCCGACCACTTCGATCGAAGCTTCGATTGTTTCTCCCCCAGTGCCGACACTGTTACCAAGTCCCAGAATCGAGAGCCTACGTTCAACCGGGCCCACAACGTGAGCATGCTCGGCACCACGAACCCAGTGAGGCACCATTACAGGTTGCAGTGTGACATTCTCGAGCCCCTCCTTCTGCATGGTTTCTCCAGCCCACTCTATGGCCTTTTCTAGGCCAATTGATCCGCTAAGACGGTGCCCAACCTGGGTCGTTAAGTAGATGAGTTTTTCCCACCCAACTTCGTCTGTGAGTGCCGCCCCGATCAGTTGCCCCGCTACAGGGCGGTAGGTGTCAGTCAAGTGGTCTCCTCGACTACTGTCCTGAGCAGCTAGATGTGACGTTAGTGTGAGGGTCACAACACATATCCAACTTAACTGAGCGATTCTGGCGGTCATCTTTAGGATCTCCTGGTCCACTTGCCCAACTCATGGGACTCATCATCTAAAATTGTATGGATTATAACGTGGGTAGAAGTGACTGAGGGAGAGTGGTTATTTGTTATTGGTCACGTCCCACAATCTCCACGACTTGATCAACCTCTTCTTCGTTATTGTAGGCGTGAAGTGAAAATCGAAGCACGCCTTTTCGGATGGCGAGATGGACCCCTTCTTCGGTCAATATTTTATGGAGTTTGTTCATCGCTGGGTCTTCAGCTGTGTAGTGACGTCCACCACCGCTCTTTCCCAATGCTAGGATGTTCCCAAGATGAGGTCCGGATCTCCCTCCGCAGAGTGGTAGTCCCGCGTCAAGGAATCCTCGTGCCATTCGATCACTTAAGGAGCGCACATGTTTTTCGATGGCTGGGGTGCCAAGTTCCTGCAATAGATCCAGTGCTGCTTTTACGGCTGCAACCCCAATATAGTTGTAGTTTCCTCCATCAAAGCGTCTTGCGGCGGGCGCATATGTGAAGTCTTCACCTATAAGAGCCGTTTCGTGTTTTTCTTCGTCGAGGTCAACCGAAAAACGGGCAAGACTGGCAGGTTTCAGTTCTTCCGCGAAGCTGGCTCGGCAATAGAGAAACCCCATTCCATAGCACGAGATGAGCCCTTTTTGGGTAGCCACCGTTAACGCATCGACGCCGAGTTTTTCTACATCTGTATGCAATATTCCGACAGACTGCGCTGCATCCACGATGAGTCGTACGCCTCGCTCGCGGCATACAAGCGAAAGTGCTGGAACATCCGTCACGAAACCGGGTGAAAAAGTCACTGTTGAGACGGAGGCAAGTCTTGTCCGATTATCGATTGCTTCTATGAAGCCGTTGATGTCTACGTGACCCTTGTTCGCGGGAACCCTCCGTAGTTCAATGCCGTGACGTCGGGCTACATTGTACCAGGGATATACATTCGCTGGGTGCTCTAGCTCGGGGCAGAGTATCACGTTGTCTCCCGGTGCCCATCGGATACTTCCCGCGATTGCATTTAGTCCGTCAGAAACGTTTTTGGTGAACGCGATCTCATTGGGGTGGGCGTTAACCAGTTCCGCAAAAGCAATACGGGTTTGTTCCACTAGCTTGAAGGACTCTTCCTTGCTCCATCCTACTCCTGTCCTTTTCGCCACATGTTGAGCAATGGCATCTTGCACTTGGACCGGCATCAGGCCTCTCTGTGCGACGCTCATGAACACCCCATCGTTTACGCCAGGGAAGTGGGACCGGAAGGTGGTAAACCGATCAGATGTCATGTGATGGCAACCTTGAATGTCCGCAATACAACAGCGTATACTTTGTATACGTTTTCATTATTCTGGCTTATCCTGTCTATTTTAGCCGCTTCGGTCCCTGCCTCTCACCTTCCAGTTTGCAGTTCTTCCCTATCGACAGAACTCAAATATAGTTGCGGGTCAGGGGAATATTGAACTTCATTTCGGTAACGCATAACCAATCTCCTAATGTGCCCGAGCCACCATGATGCCATCCTGAGAGGGGATCGAATTGATTCTGTCAGATAGTGGCAATTCAGATATCTCAACCTCTGAACCGATCAGTGGTGCATGAAGGAGGTGTAGGTTCCCATCTAACCAGATCGCGAACCCGGTATGTGCGATGTCGAGACCTTGTACAGTCGATGTCGCAGCGATGATATCTCCATCCTGAATTAACGGGCTGATCTCTTTTATGCGTTCTGCCGGCACATAAGCGCGAGGCAGATGAGCGTTTATTCGCCTTTCCATTTCTTGGATTGATTCTAGAACCATAGGGTTAACGAGCTGTCGGTACATGGTTGGGTGAGTAGACATAAAGTCAATTGGTTCGTCATCGGACTCTGGGGTCAGGCCATGTGTTATGATGTCTAGTAGCCCCTTACGCTCATTGCTCCTCAACCACTCGGAGAAATAGTGTAATCGACTCTCGTATCCGTTAATCACCCCGTCGCGATAGCGAAGCTCGGTGAGGTAACGTTCATACTGCGCTTGTGCAGCGGGTGGGTCATTTAAGAGTTCGGAACCGTCATTACGAATGAATCGCGTCAGAGCAAGCACGGTTTCGACGAACGTGACGCAGTCAAGTTCACGAAGATTGATCACTAACGACTCGGGATCATTAACCTCCAATGTCCCCGGTGTGTAAGTTGTCCCAACAAACGAGATTGCGAGTTGAGTGATTGTTTGCGAGAGAGGAGCAGTATCGAGTTGCTTCTCGGCCGCATACCTCACCTTTGATGAAAATATGCCCCAGTCTTCGGTCTCCCACTTTTGATTTGGCTCGTCTTGTGTTGGCTCCCCAGGGCGCACATCCGGCTGATTCTGGGAAGAAGCAAGTACGCCAATGGCAATAATAATTGCCGTAATAAAGGCGCTGACTTTCAGTAGTCCCCACATTTTTAAGTTACCCTTGGCATTGTCTTGTTACCTACTTACGTCGTTGTTAGTTGCCACCCTTTTCTTCTCATCCTCTAAGCTTTTTAACGCCACTCCATCTGTAATCCATGCCGGAGCAGCTTCTCCCTTCAGGTAATGGTCAAACCACTCAAGAATTCGGCGGTGGTAATCTACTTGGTTCGCTTTTTTCGAAAAGCCGTGGTTCTCTCCCTCGTATACGAGCAGAACCATCTGTTTTCCAGCTCTTCGGGCAAAGTTGTAGAACTCTGTCCCCTGATCCCAGTCCACGGTGCCATCATTGTCCCCAAAAGCCATAAGGAGTGGAGTTTCCATCTCATGCACTTTATGAATGGGTGAGTTTCGACGGTGTGCCTCGGGATCCTCCCAGAATGGAACTTCCATGCGTCCTTGACCTGTTTCCCAGTGGGTAAGTTCCGGTGCGCCAGAGTTCCAGTGAATTTGGCCCATGAAGCTCACGAAGTCCGTGAGAGGAGCCCCCGCAACCGAGGCCGCGAAAATGTTTGTGCGGGTTGGAAGGAACGTAGCCTGATAACCACCCCAAGAGTGCCCGATGAGCCCGACTGCATCCGGGTCTGCGATGCCCATCTCGACCGCTTTGGCCACGGCCGCACGTACTGAAGCGAGCGCGCTCATACCCGGTTCGCGCGCGGTGTATACGATATCAGGTTGGAGAACTGCATATCCTTGCTGAGTCCATGCAGTGAAGTTGTAATACTGACGCTCGGTAGGGACACCGAAGTTATGGATCGTTTGCGACCGCATCTCATACGTGTAGACAATCGTAGGAACAGCTGTACCTGCGACGTAATTCACAGGGTAATAGAGGACCGCTTGAAGTTTATGACCTTCTTCACTAGTGAAGTCGATGAGTTCAGAATGCCCCCAGGCGTATTCAGAAATGAACGGATTGATCTTTGTGACTTGTGTTGCATCAGCGAGATCTGGTCCGGAAACGAAGTAGTCGGGCGGATCACTGAACCTCATAGCCCGATACACATATACGTCGGCGGAATCAGCCTTGAGAAGTCCAGATATCATCTCGTCTTCATAGAGCAAACGTTCCACGGTTCCATCGGGCATGACACGAGCATATCCGCGTTTCTCACTCCATTCGCCGTGTAAGGAAAGGTAAATTGGTTCCTCAGGGTTAAGCCCAGGTACATCATCATCGCCCAGTACCTGTACACGGTGTGTAACTCGTTCAGCTTGTCCGTCGGTAATCCGAAACGCGGAAGATCCGTCCAGTGCAATCCGCCAGACATCATGTTCATCGTTCAATAAGATCCCGGCGTCGTGTTCAAGCCACTGGGGTGAGAAGCCGAATGGCGGCAGCATGTCGGTTGGAGTGTCGTAGGTAGTATCGGCGAATACCGTCGGGAGCGTCGATGTGAGGTTGTAGGTTTGGCCCGTTTCAAGATCTAGGCTGGAGTAGTTCGCACCATCAAAACTGACCAAATACCGACCACCAGCACTTGGCCACTCATACCGTACATGCTCCAGTGCCAAGTGACGTTCACCAGTTTGAAGATCGATCGCCCAAACGTCATGATAAGGGCGGCCGAACATCTGCCCCCAACCGTAAGGTTCATCGACATCTTCGAGGACATGGTTCCAACCCTCCATCACTCGCGCATTTTCCATGAGATCGGATCCGGCGATGATCAGTTTATCGGTGTCGAGGTGCCATACGGAAAGCTGGGAGCGGTGCTCATCATCCGATTCTGACACCTTCTGTTGGGGGTATATTCGTACGTCCCTCGAGTGCCAGATCTGAAGGTTGGGAAGCTCGGGTTCATCTCCATCCTCTTTACCCTCGTCTGAAACGGACTCGTCATTCTCGCCATTTTCATCGATTTGGCGGACACCCACTGAGATCATCCGACCGTCCTCCGACCAAGTTGGGGTTCGGTCTTTCACGATATCGACGGAGTAGTTATCGGAAGCGTGAAATCTTCTGAAGAGTGCTTCTTTGTTATCGAGTCCAGTCCAGGTAAGGATTGAGTATGTGGGTTGGTCTTTGCTCGCGCCTTCATGAGACCGTAGTACAGCTAATGCCGCAGCTCCTTTCCTCCAGGCAAGCTTTGTGTACGCTGATTCTGAAGTGTCCAGTGACTGAAGCCGGTCGGTAGTCGGCTCGTAAACTTGGACGCCGTTCCCCTCATCTCCACCTGTCGCAATCACCATAGCCAGCATTGGGTAGGAGTCACTCCACGTGAACTCAGCAACGTTGCCAAAAGTTGTCTCTCGGCCTGATTGAAGGTCCAGAACGCGTAGGTTCGCCCCCTTTTGGTCTGGCTCATCTGGCGGGTAACCGTGTAGGACGAGGAAGGATCCGGTTGGGTCAAAAGCTCGAGCCCGAACATTATCAAAGCTTTTTTCTTCACTCGTCAGAAGGTCGGTAAGTCCGATGGCGTCGCGGACCGGTGTTTCTTCCTTCTCCAACCGTTCACGCTCTTCATCTGACACCTCTACCGTCCACACCAACCATCGACTGTCTGACGAAAATTGCGGGTTTTGCGCAGAGTGAACTGCTATTGTCTCGCCGTCTACGAGTTGCTGGTAGCGCAACTCATTTTTCTCGTTCACACGAGTTACCTCATATGCAATCCACTCTCCGTTGGGAGACAACGTGGCCCTTCCGAGATTCTCCCAGCGATCGTAATCGTTGGGAGCTATCGGTGGACGTTGTTGGCCTATCAGTCCTTGGTAGATGGTAAGAAAAGTGACAATAAAACTCGCGAGCGCGACCGAGTTTTGTTTGAAGGGTCGAAATAGGAGTCGAAGGTGACACGGCATAGTGCATTCCCTTTGTTGGGGCGATCGTAATGTGTCAGTCTTTTTGGGCTTCAATTCTGAGTGGGCCAGGAACTGCTGTGCCCATGGAGTGGCGCTTTTTCGCTACTGGTCCCCGGCACTTTTTGTATGGTGCTCTTGAATGGCTTTCCAGACCCGATCTGGAGTAAAGGGGAGCGAGTCCAATCGGACTCCCACTGCATCGTAGATTGCATTTGCAATTGCAGGTAAAGACGGGTGTAACGGTCCTTCTCCCGCTTCTTTCGCACCGTATGGACCTTCTGGGTCAATTGATTCGACGATCAATGCTTCGAACTCCGGACAGTCGAGCGAAGTCGGGATGCGATAATCCAATAGTGAAGGTGCACTATGCAGTCCGCCCTCCGCGGTTCCTTCCATGAAGACCTGTTCTTCGAAAATGGCTTCAGCGAAGCCCATGTAGGCTGATCCTTCAATCTGTCCTTCAACGAGCGCAGGGTTCAAAGCTCGTCCACAATCGTGGGCGACCCAGATATTCTTGACTTCGACAAATCCGGTATCAGAGTTAACCTCAACTTCGGCCACGTGCGCGGTAAAGCTGTATGCGGGAGAAGAGCCGATGGTTCCGCCGCGGTAGTCGCCATGGACGTCTTTTGGCGTGTTATAAGAACCCACAGAACCGAGTAGCCCGTGCTTTTCCTCAGCGATGTTAAACGCTCCAGAGATTGGTATCCGAGATCCATCATCTTCACAGTCAAAAGCCCAACCACGGGCCAATCTCACTCGGTCTTCCGTGATTCCCCATTCCTCTGCAAGCGCGCCAACCACGAGGGCTCGTAGCTCTCGGCAAGCCTCAACACAAGCATTGCCGACCATGATGGTCTCGCGGGACGAGTATGCGCCGAGATCCACCGGCGTAAGATCCGTATCCGCAGAGAAAACTCGAACGTATTCAAGCGGAACGCCCAGTTCTTCGCATACGATGTATGCCATGGTCGAGTCGGAGCCTTGCCCGATCTCTGAAGCTCCATGGAGCACAGTTACTCGTCCTGAGCGCTCAGCCTGTACCTGGACCGCAGCTTGAGGCATCTGATTTGGGTAAATCGGGTAGTTCGTACCTGAAATATATGACGATGCAGCTAGCCCGAGACCTCGGCCATATTCCATCTTCCCAAAGCGGTTCTTCCAATCGCTGGCCTGATCTACGGCCTCGAGACACTCAAGGAATCCGTTCGATTGAACTTTGAATTCGTTAATAGTCCGACCCGTTCCCATGAAATTTTTCCGGCGAATCTCGAACGGGTCGATCTGGAGCTTCTCGGCCAGTTTGTCGAGCGATATTTCATACGCAAATCGTGGCTGGACAGAGCCATGGCCCCGCTTGGGACCACATGGTGCGACGTTTGTATATACTCGTTTTGAATCGAAGCGGTATGATTCGATGTGGCACGGTGAGGTGAGCAGTTGGCCTGAGTAATAAGTCGTAACAAGCCCAAACGAAGCGTATGCGCCTCCGTCCAGGATCGTCCTGGCGTCAAGCGCCTTTAGCTTTCCATCCGAAGAGGCCCCAAGCTTATAGTGCATCTCCATCGGGTGACGGCCTCGATGCGAATAGAACACCTCCTCCCGTGTGTAGAGGATCTTCACGGGTCGGCCTGTCCGGCTGGCAAGTAATGCGACGCAAAACTCAAGATCAAACGGTTCGGATTTTCCTCCAAAAGCGCCACCTACGGCGGGTTGGACTACCCGAACCTTAGCGACATCGTGGTCGAGTACTCGCGCCAACTCCCGCTGCAGGTAATGGGGCACCTGGGTCGATGACCACACTTCCAACACATCGTTCTCGTTCAGTCGCCCAATAGCACAGTGGGGCTCGATTGGAGCGTGTGTCGTTCCATGGAATCTATACTCTCCCTCGATCGTGACATCGGACTCTGCCATCAAGTTGTCCACGTCACCAAATTCGAGGTGAACGTGCTTGAGGATATTACCATTATGACCAGGTTTTCGAGGTTCATGAATTGGCTGTGCAGCTGCCTCGGCACCTAGCGAGTCTTCTGGATTTAGGTAGACAGGAAGTGGAGCGTATTCGACCTGGATCAGTTCGATTGCTCGGTTAGCCGTGTCTTCATCAACCGCAGCTACAGCTGCGACGGCGTCTCCGATGAAGCGAACCTTATCTTCACACAGAACCTCTTCGTCCCGGGTCCAAGGGATGATGCCATAATTATTTACTGGTATGTCACGACCTGTGATGATGCTGTGCACGCCCTCGAGTGCTTCGGCTTTGGACGTGTCAATTGAGACTATGTTTGCATGTGCTTCTGTTGACCGAAGGATTTTTCCATGCAGCATTCCGGGCAGCACGATGTCATCCGTGTAAATTTCCTTGCCGGTCGATTTCCGAAGCCCTTCGACACGACGCGCCCGTTGGCCGATCGCAGTGAACTCGACGTCAGAAAGTTCAGCCAACCGGTCGACGTGTTCGGCAGCCTCTAGCTGCTTTGTTATTAGTTCGTCTGGGCGCATGTCAGAAAATGTACGAACAACGCCTCGAAGGCTTCAACGCCACGAGTTTAGTCCACAGTAAAATGACATTTCAGTTTTCCGGCCTGAGGTTAGACGTTACCGATGATTCCTAGAAGATCGCTGAAGATCCACCATAAGCCAACGGCTAGGATCGCGCCCGGAATTACAAACCGAAGCCAATAGTAGAGCCACACTGTACTTCGGTTGGTTGAGCGATCGGCTGTTTGGTCCACAGTGTCCGATAACTGCAGGTCGTCTCGAGTGATCTCTTTGATCACTTCAGACCTGTCTAATGACCAAGCCACCGCGATAACGGAGATAAGAGCACCCATAGTCTGAAACCCCGACCCAAATGTCAGATCCCACGGCGTGAAAATTCGCATGTTAATCATGGGAGGAATTGCGAATGCAAAAACAATGCTTGCAGTCATCCATACCGCTCGGGAACGGTGGATACTCGTGTTATCCGTAACGCCAGCAACTAGCACTTCCAGTGCAGCTACATCGGACAGATATGCGGCACCAAACAGGGCGAGAAAAAACACAGTAGAAAATAAAGCCCCCAGGGGAATCTGCCCGAATACTGCCGGGAGAGTTGAGAACAGTAGTGCTGGACCGCTTGCCGGTTCGAATCCGAAAGCAAAGACAGCGGGAAAAATTACGAGGCCAGCAAGAAGACCAGCGCAAACATCACCCGTTGCGGTCAAAGCGGCATTCTTTTTTAGGGGATCATCTCGATTCAAATAAGAGCCGTAGACGACCATAAACGTGCCACCGAGGGATAGACTGAAGATGGCTTGTCCTATGGCTGCAAGCATCACACTGCCAGTAAGAGCTTCCGGTTCGAACTTGCCTAGGTACCATTGAATACCAACGCTGGCCCCGGGCAGGGTAAGCGAGCGGGCAATCAGGATAAGGAGTCCGATGAGAAGCGTTGGAACAATGATTCTGCTCGCTTTCTCGATCCCGGCCCTTAGTCCTTTCCTGAGCACGGTCACACACCCGAGCAGCACGAGTAGCGTGCAGATGGACTGCAGGATAATCGATGTTAACGAGTACCCCTGATCCGGCGGAAGAATTCGTGAAGGATCAATGTTGATCCCGATGATGCCCACGACGCCTGCCACAGCATAGTATAGCACCCACCCGAGCACATTTGAGTAATATCCGGTTGCAGCGGTCACTCCCACAAAAAAAAGCCATCCCACATAACGCCCAAGCGGTAATCCTGCGGTTTGGAAAGCTCCCACAGGTCCACGGTGCGTCTGGCGCCCTAAAGTCCACTCAGCAATCAGGGCAGGCACTCCGATTAGTAAGACGGCAAGAACATAGAATAACACGAAGGGTGCGCCGCCAAATTCTCCTACCATGTAAGGGAATCGCCAAACGTTCCCCAGTCCGACCGCAACGCCGATCATGGTGGCTAGGAGTCCGAAGCGTGTAGAGAAGGTCTCGCGAGCGGCCGAAGAAGATTTCGAAGACATGACAGAACCTAGGGTATGGTCTTGAAAGTGCCTATTTCTGCGATCGAGTGTTGATTGAGAGAACCTCGACCAGAGCATCGAGTGCGTCATCCATTTCGTTAAGCGTGTTGAAGAAGTGTGGTGCGAGGCGGATGGTTTGGCCGCGTGCCGATGCTAAGACGCCGCGTTCGCGGAGACCTGCTTCGATGCAATGTGAATCAATGGGGCAGATAAATGCCGTCGATGGCGTTTTTCGGTCGACGTCGGTGCAACCGTGAATTTCGAGTTCGCGGGCTTGCCCACCCTCTATGAGTCGGGTCTGGAGGATTCGAGTCCAGTGATTGATCGAGTCAATCCCTATTTCGTTGATGATCGAAATCCCGGCTCGGGCCACATAGGAGTTCAGGATAGGTGGCGTCCCTGTCTCGAACCGTCGAGCAGTTGACGACCAGTCTAGGCTCTTGGCATCAAAGGCAAATGGGTTCGCTCTGCCGAACCAGCCTGTCAGCGCGGGTTTGAGTCTGTCAATCAAGGAAGGGCGCACATAGAGGAATGCAATGCCAGGGGCTGCCATTAGATACTTGAGTGTTCCTCCGGCGAGAAAATCCACATCAAGCACGTTCACGTCTATTGGACATGTCCCGAGAGTTTGATATGCGTCGACGAATAACCAACTGCCTGCCGAATGGGCCATCTTGGCTATTGAGCCAATGTCCTGCTTATAACCATTCTGGTAGTAAGCGTGCGAGGCTGATACCACTTGGACACGTTCATCGATCGCAACCTCATAAGCCTCTGATTCAATTATGCCGTTCTCTACTGGAACCCAGTCTATCTGGGCGCCGTACTTTTCGTGTGCTCGCCATACTTGCCCAACTGTGGGGAATTCTGCCTCACTAGCGACGATCCGGTTACGTGCCCCAGAAAAATCGAACGCACTGGCCAAGCTTGCGGTTGCGGCTGAAACTGATGTTGAAATCGCAATTGTGTCAGGGTCCGCTCTGACCAGAGCGGCGAATTCAGCCTTGGCTTTTTCCACTTCATCAAGCCAACGATCCCAATCCATTCCGTCCCGATCCCACGAGTCCAAATATGTTTCGACTGCTGCCCGGGTCCGGGAACTCTGAGGTGCGTGTGAACAATTGTTGAGCGGTATAAACGACTTAAGGATCGGGATCTCTGACCGCCAAGCCTCGAGATCAAACCTGGGAACCGGGTTGGGTTTAATCGATGACATAGTGTAAATGTACTTGATTGAGCATTGTGAGCGTATGTAGCTAGGACGATTGCTCGCTTCTTTGCCGTCCCCCTAAGTTACTGACAATGAAAACTTCACGATTTCGTAAATATTTGTTGCCCGGACTCATCTTTCAGTCTGCGGTCATTGCCGGGGGGTATGGTACGGGTCGCGAGAACATTGAGTTCTTTTTGTCGCTTGGACCAAAATCAGGCCTTGCCGCTATGGCGCTTTCCACTGTGATCTGGAGCGCCGTTTGTGCGGTCACTTTTGAGTTTGCTCGCCACTTTAGAGCATACGAGTACCGCGCCTTGTTCAAGAAACTACTTGGGCCCACCTGGATACTTTTCGAGGTCACATACATCAGCCTCATGCTTCTCGTCCTTGCGGTGATCGGCGCAGCGGCGGGATCCATTGGGCAAGAGACGTTCGGCCTTCCATACGCGGTTGGGGTTACCGTGACATTGGGTTCGGTCGCAATCCTTCTGTTCTACGGTAGCAAGACAATCGAGCGCGTATTCGCAGGGTGGTCGTTCGTGTTGTATGCCGCATACGCGACACTTTTCATATGGTCACTTAGCCGCTTCGGTTCGCAGATTGGTGAAATGCTGTCGGGGAGCAGTATCGAAGGGTCGTGGGTGGTGAACGGGATTCAATATGGAGGGTACAATTTGGCCTGTGCGGCAGTGGCACTTTTTGCTGTGCGCCATATCGAGACACGCAGGGAGGCAGTAAGCGCGGGTCTTTTGGCGGGCGTGATCGGAATATTGCCAGCCTTTCTCTTCTATCTCGCAATGATCCCACATTACCCGCATATCGTGAGCGAGACCGTCCCATCGAACTTTTTACTTGAAACGCTGGGTTCCAAAACATTCCAAATTTTCTTCCAAATTGCTCTGTTTGGCACGCTGATTGAGACTGGGACGGGAATGATCCATGCGGTCAATGAACGATTGGCCGCAACGCGACGTGAGAAAGGCTTGGAGCTTCCAAGTTGGGCCAGACCGACTGTTGCGCTTTCGTTTCTGGGTATTGCCATGTCACTGACACCATTGGGGCTTGTAGACTTGATTGCGCAAGGATACGGCACAATTACGTGGGGTTTCATCGTTTACTATGTGATTCCCATACTTACAGTTGCCGTGTGGATGCTCTGGCGCGTCGGTGCCAACCAAAAGGCTGGATAAACGGGGTGTCGAGGCAGGGGAGAGTGGTGCCTTCACGAGTACACGACGGAGATATGGGCAGGTTGGTGACGACAGGGGAGAGGTGTGGCCGATCGGTTGATACCCGATTCTGCAAGAAGGCCCGATGAGCCAGATCGCCATCTTACTAGGGCTGCTTCTTGGTTTGGCGCTTGGTATAACCGCTTCCGTTACAGGCTCCCCCGGCCTGATCGCATTCGCTGAAGGGGTTGCTCCATTTGGCGAAGCATTTATGCGCGCCATACAGATGGTTGTGATCCCGTTGGTGGGTGTGACTGTCTTTATGGGCGTAGCCAAGATCAGTGATTCTCGGAAGCTCGGTCGATTGGGTGGGCTGTCGGTTGGTTTCTTTTGGCTCACGACCCTTCCGGCAATACTGATTGGTATGGGAGTAATGAAACTTGCTCTGACATTCGCGCCAAAGGTGGTGCCGCCTACGTCGATGGATAGCGTTGCTTCTGATCTTCCAGGGATAATCGATTTTCTGATTAATCTGATTCCCCGTAACCCGTTCGAGGCGGCGGCTGCAGGGTCGCTACTCCCGATCATCGTGTTTACGGTCTTGTTTGCGGCTGCGACGGCGAAACTCCCGGCGGAGAAAAGTGCCCCGCTTCTTTCACTCGCTGAGTCAGCGAGCGATGTATTGATTAAGCTTGTTTACTGGGTGCTGTGGACTGCCCCTCTGGGCGTATTCGGTCTGGCCGCACCAGTCGCGGCTCGGACGGGGATCGCCATGCTTCAGAACCTCGGGATCTTCATCCTCGCCGTTGTCGTCGGCCTTTTCGTATTTATGGTTGTGGTGTTCTTGCCAGCGGTTCGCTTTTTCGGAGGTATGTCGCCTGGCCGTTTTCTGAAGGGTACGGTGGGGTCATACATGATGGGGTTTAGTACCACGAGTTCGGTGGCGTCGCTCCCCATTACAATCAAGGAAGCCAGGCAGCTTGATCTCTCACCCGAAGTCTCCACCTTGGTGTTGCCACTAGCCGCCGCAATCAACCGACCTGGAAGTGCACTCTTTCAAGGGGCTGCAGTGATTTTCATGGCATCTGTGTACGGAATTCCAGTCGGCCCAGCCGCGCTTGTGGGGGCTGTTCTAGCGACATTTCTAGCCGCTATGACCGTGGCGCCGGTGCCCAGTGCCAGTATTGTAACGATGGTTCCAGCCTTCAATGCGGTAGGAATTCCCTTGCCAGCGTTAGGTGTGCTGCTCGGGATCGACCGCGTCCCCGATATGTTCCGGTCCGGAATGAACGTCATGGGACACGTTGCCGCTGCGACCACGGTCCATGGTCTATCGAATAAAGATGCAGAAGGCCCAATATGATGACGGAACTTCCGCGAACTGGACCCATGCCGCGGCCCAGTTCGCCCGATGAGGGACGCGAAGTGCTCCGCCGAGAGGCTATTCCTGCCCCCGATGCACAACGTGTCGTGTTACGTGCACTTGAGTTCACGTCACTTTGTCCACGCACAGGCCAGCCTGATTTTGGGCGGGTCACGATTGATTACCGGCCTGTGAATCTTTGCCTCGAATCTAAGGCACTTAAATTCTATCTATGGTCTTTCCGTGATGCGGGTGAGTTCTGTGAGGCTCTCGCGGCTCGGATTGCCGACGACGTGGTCTTTGCAATCGAACCAGAAGGGGTACGCGTCGAAGTCGAACAGAATGTCCGAGGTGGGATTGAAATTGTGGCTACGGCGCTCCGTGGATCCTGCTCACAGGACTGATTGAGCGCTTCGGAACTTCGGTTCAGGGCCAGTATCGGTGTCCGGATCGCTTGAGAAAGTTCTCCTCAGATTGGCGAGGATCGTCTCATCGATTGGTGGAGCGTACTGCTCGTCCAGGACGTGCACCTGTGGGCGCAGCGTTTGCCCATACTTCGACCCCGTGCACCCATACGCGCGAAACTCCGATCGGGAGACGAGTGCCAGCAGCAAAAGTGGAACGGTCCGTAATCGTTTCCAGATTAAACGCGACGAGATCGGCCCGTGCACCGACACGAATTAACCCTCGATCAGTAAGCCCGAGGCGGCGGGCGGGCATCGATGTTGCACGCTGAACAGCCCGTTCTAGAGTGATGAGGCCGCGATCACGGACGTAGTGGGCAAGGACACGTGGGAAGGTCCCTGCCCCGCGCGGGTGTGCTGACCCAATCCCACCATCGCTCGCGGTCATGACCCAGCGAGATGCCATGAACGTGTCCACGTCTTTCTCATTCATGGTATGTCCGATGAGACCGGCTCCGCCATTTTTCATGATCCATATATAGGTTTCGACTTCGCTCAAACCTTTTCGTCGGGCGATTTCGTCGAGCCGAAGTCCGTTGAGTTCGGGTTCTTCGTCAAAGCCGATAATCTGAAGCCGTTCGCCACCGCCCGCGGCAAAGATTCCAGCAGCCACCGAATCGGCATTGTAAAATTGGCGCGACCGGACCACGATTGAGAGGCCTGATTGCCAGGCGGTGTAGGGATATTGATCCGCGGTGACGTCGAGACCTTCATCGTTTGCCGCTTGAATTCTTTCCAAAACCACAGGGGCGTTTCCCCAAACGGACGCATTCCCCGCCTTGATGTGCGAGATTTGTACAGGTATGTCTGCCTCTCGACCTATGCGGATTGCTTCATCAACTGCACTGAGCAACCCTTCTTCTTCGTCTCGCATATGGGACATATAGAAGCCACCGTATCCGGCGGCGATGCGAGCGAGAGCAATGAGTTCGCCGGTTGATGAGTAGAAGCCGGGGTCATATTCAAGACCGGTCGAGAGCCCGAACGCGCCCTCACGCATACCCTGCTCGACACGCATAGCCATGCTTGCGATCTCAGTATCTGTTGCCGTACGACGGAATTCTTCTCCCAGTACGGTCGCCCGGATCGTCCCATGTCCGACTAGCGTTGCCACGTCCACGGTTGGTTCAAGATTGTCTATCCGTGAGAGGTAATCTTTGATCGGCCAGGGAGATCCGCCATCTGCACCTACAACTAGCGTAGTGATCCCCTGAGCGAGTTGGCTGGTTGCGAGGGGAGCATTGAAAATACTGCCCGTGGAATGGTTATGAATGTCAATGAACCCTGGGGCCAAAATGAGGCCTGCTAAATTGATTCGCGCCGTTGTGGTCGGAACATCGATGGAGCCTTGCTCTCCAATTTCTGCAATGTGTCCCCCTTCGATGAGAAGATCACCAACGAACGGTGGCGTTCCGGTTCCGTCGACTATTCTGGCATTCATGAGGAGGACTGGTGTAGTGCCTGGTTCCTGCGAAGCTGCCGGAGTTGACTCTGCGAATAAGGCTGTAAGAAATAGGGTGCCAGCCCAGCAGAGAACCTTGTATCGGATTGTGAAAGGCCGATTGTGAGAAAGCCAGGTGAATATGAGTGAGTGTCCCTGAGAGTTTGTGCGCATGTCGCGGAACCTAGGCCAGAGTGTTTACCTTCGCCCTAGTGAAGCAGATCATCGGGTATCGGGTAGAGTCTGAGATAGATGTGTTTTTCCTCTAGGCTCCGAATATAGAAGGAGAACCAATGTCAAAATACGTCGAGTGTGGGAGTTGGCCTCGGTGGGCCGCTTCGGTCAGCGCGGTGATTGGGATACTTAGTGTATTCGCTGCGACCTCGCTTATCGCGCAAACATCGGATAATGAGTTGCCGCTTAAGGTCGGTGTGATCAATCTCGATGCGGTGGCTTTTCAGTCGCCCGCCGGCCAAGCACTCCAAAGAGAACTGGCTCAATTCCAGGAAGCGTTTACAATTGAACTTCAGACGCGACAAGAAGCCGCGCGAGCGATTGAGGCCCAAGTAGCAGAGTCGGACAGTCTTCCGGAAGAGGCGCGAAGAGCTCTTGAGCGCGAATATCAGGATGTGATAACTGATTTCCAACGCTTTCGACAGGACAAGCAGCAGGAGGGTGCAGCCCTCCGCACTGATGGAATTACTCGTATTCGGGAAGAACTCAATCCGGCGATTGAGTCAATTCAGGCGGAACTTCAATACGATCTCGTGTTGAACTCCCAAACCACGTGGATAGTCATTTTCAGTGACCGCATTGATATTACCCAGAGCGTGATTGACCGGTTACCGTCGACAGCGGGTAACCCCCAATAACAGTCTAAGAGGCACGTGAGGAACAAGTAACAAGTGGCCAGAAAAAGGGTAGACCACTCACCCTGGGTGTTCCAGCATTGCTGCGAATGAAACCTGGATCAGTGAATCTCAACCACCATTTCAATCTCGACCGATTGATCTCGGGGGAGGGAAGCCATTCCGACGGCTGCTCGAGCATGTTTAGAAATGGCTGGACCAAACACTTCTTCCATTAGATCAGAGCAGCCGTTGATGACCTGCGAGTGCTGGGTGAACGTGGGTTGTGTATTGACCATGCCGAAGACGCGTACGATCCGTTTGACCCGTGAGAGGTCGCCGATCTCACGCTTTAGAGAAGCAAGTAAGCATATCCCTACCCAGCGCGCGATCGCGTAACCTTCCTCAACCGTATGGTCGAGGCCGATTTTTCCAGTATTCTGGTCGTCCAAGCCCCCGCACGGCCCGTGTCCAGCTAAAAAGACCAGGTTCCCTGCTGTCACTGCCTTGACGAAATTAGCATGCGGCATATCGGGTGTCGGGAGTTCAATACCAAGTTCTGCAAGTTTTATTTCCGGCGTCTGCGCGACCACCGTTGAATCCAAGGTAATCAGTGCGATTGCAACAATGGGTGCGACTATATGAAGGTGCTTCACGGTTTTGTCCCTTCAGTTGAACGTTGGTCGCGGAGAACCTCCGCGGAGCTACGCCCAGTCCTCATAGCTTCGGCCGCTACTTCCACAGCTTCGAAGATTTTTGTGTAGCCTGTGCAGCGACAGAGGTTGCCGGATAATGCGCGTGCGATTTGTTTACGAGATGGCTCCGGATTAGAGGTGAGAAGGCTGTACGCAGAGCAGAGGATGCCCGGTGTACAGAAACCACATTGTGCTCCACCAGTAAGGTCGAACGCATCCTGAAGTGGGTGTAGATTTGACCCTTCTCCCAGTCCTTCAACGGTAGTGATTTCGTGCCCAATGGCCTCTTGAACGGGCATGATACAAGAGAGCACAGCTTCTCCATCTCGAAGGACGGTACAGGCCCCGCAGTCACCTTTATCGCACCCCTGCTTCGAGCCAGTCATCCCCAATCCGTACCGGATCGTCTCGAGAAGTGTGTAGTGTGAAGGGACGCCTACGCTCCTGCGATCTCCGTTCACTTGGAGTTCCATGATCGTATGCATAAGCCAGAACCTGTCGGGCTTGTCGGGACCGAGCAAGCGTAACCGAAATCTAATGGAAAAAGCCGACATGCATCATAAACCTTAAGAGCGGCCGGGCGTTGTCGTTTTGGAACCTAAAGAAGTGCTAGTGGAGTAGTATGTGTTTTGTAGCAATCGAGGACCCAGGTTAGGATGTGTGATGGCCAAAATCAGCACCTCTATTGTCAGTTTAGTGCGCCGCTGTCGGCAGAGCGCCGCCATATGTCTGCTCGCGAGCAGCCTGGGGGGCAGTCCGCATGAAACAGTCGCGCAAGGACTGACCATCGACCGGTGGTTGATCACTGGAGTGGACAGCGTCCCGTCAACCAACCCCCTCGGCGAATCAATGCAATGGGGATTTCCTGATCGAAATCTCACGGTCGGCCCCGGGTTGTGGACGCTCGTGCGGGAAGATGGCCGATCGAGATTTGATTTTTCTGACTACATAGGGCCCGGTAAAGCTGCGCTAGCGCACGTATACTTGAAAGCTCCGACTGACCTGACAGTTCATATGTTTGTCAAAACTGAGTCCTGCGCATCTGTTGCTGTGTGGCTCAACGGGCAGTTAGTGCCCGAACCTATGGTTTCGAGGGATGTCCGTTTGGCGGGGGGCTGGAATACGTTCCTTGCTGTGTTATCAGTCAATGAAAACTGTGTGCCGTCCTTAGCCGTCGATGTATCAACTCTTCGTGGGCCAGCAAATGAAGATGAAGAGGGACTCTCTCCGTCGCGCGTTCGTGTACAAGCATCTCGACCTCCAGGCGTCCGTCCGAATTTTCCACAGGCCATCGTCACGATTACTACACCGACGATAACCGGTTTAGAATGGGGTGCTGGTCACGATGATCTGAGCGCCTCTTTCCGATACAGTCTTTCCACGTGGGGAGGGTCAGGGATCAGCGCTTCAACTGTGGGGCGTGCGCCTACATCGTTCAAGAAAACTGAACAAGAAGACACCCGAGGTACAAAGGACGAGTTAGCTCCGCCGAGTGATCCAGATGGCCAACGCGCTCGCATGGTGCGCCAACTTCTCGGCCCTCCCACTCCGTTATCGCATGCTCCTATGGGTGCGTCGGCCAAAGTTAGCATCGCAGGCGAGTCCTACATCATTGAAGCCGATGAACTGACTCCTGCAGAACCGCGCGAAGTCGATGGCATGATTACGTTTCGGAAACTTCGCGATGCCGCTCTTCGTGAGAATGGTGTCGTAGCTGAGATCAAGTGGGCAGGTGGCGACCGTAAAGTGACGGGTAGGGTTTCTGCTGCTTCGGTTCTTCGGGCATTGCACGGGGGATTAGATGTTAGTGGCCTTACAGATCGTGGTGACGGATTCGCCGTGGGTGCGTTTCGTGTGCCCGATGCATTGGCTGGGTTCACAATCCATGCGGTAGATGGGGACTGGTTGGTCAATGGTCGTTCTGTACCGGGTGGTGCCTTGTGTGACCCCTGTAAGCGGGGGGAACGGTTTGAGCTTGGCTTTCGAAGTTCCTCTGACGCAAAACCGCAGGTCCATATTATCAATCGAGGTTGGCCCGATGTGACGGAGCGAACCGAAGAATCCGCCATTGAGTGGCTACGCGTCCTAGAGGGGGATAACCGAAAATATCGCGAGCGAGTTGGCGACTAAATCAACAACCTTTCAAAAGTTGTCATGCAACGCGTTCTCATCATCATCTTCAGACACGTCTTCTGCCGAAATGTCATCGGCGTCATCGGCGTTTTGTCCCTCAATCGAGGGGTCAGGTGTTTGGGTAGAGGTTGGGTGCGATGAGTCTGTCGTCCAAGGATCAATGAATTCAGCGGCCGGATCAGTCGCGTCCCTTGGTGCTGGTGGTGGTTGATGAGTGTCCTCTGTCGGAGTGTCCTCTTCAGAGCTTTCATCGTCTGATGATTTTTCGTCAGACGGTAGCGGGACAGGCTCCTCTATTGAACGAGGTGGTGGCGGTGGCGATGGTGAACTCCAACGGGCTTCTCGATCGGCCGTTTCCAATTCGCGCTGGATTTCATTCATTCCTTTTTTAAACTCGCGGATCCCTTTCCCGATAGTGCGGGTAATCTCAGGTAGGCGTTTGGGCCCGAACACGATGAGCACCAGCATCGAGATGAGGAGAAGTTCTCCGAAACCAAATCCGCTTAAGGGCATGAAAACCGAAGTCTCCTTACCACGTACTGATTAAAGTGACAACGCATCGACTACGTCCCGACCATAGAACATTCCAATGTACTGTGCTTGTATAGGTGTGACCCTACGTACAGCCCAGATCAACTCAACATGGTTAGGTTCTTTTGGTTCGTTCAACAAGGTAACCCCACACTCGTTTGGTAGGTGGTCGGCCTTGCGCAGGTTGCACTTGCTACAGGCGGTAACCACGTTCGCCCAACCGTTGTCGCCGCCACGGGATATGGGGATAACATGGTCACGAGTAAGTGACTCACGGTACCCTAGTTGGCGTCGGTGGCGTCCGCAGTACTGACACTCGTACCCATCGCGAGCGAATAGGAATGTGTTTGTGACCTGGCGTCGGAAACGGCGAGGAACCTGAATGAATCGCGAGAGCCTGATAACAACCGGCGTATCCATCCGAAGACACTCCGATCGCATTGGACGTGTGGTATCGACCTCCAGCGCCACGGCTTTTTGGTCGATTACCAGCCGGACTGCTCGCCGGGTAGGGATAATCGTTAACGGTTCGTACGATGCATTTAGGGCCAAACAGCCCATACCCAGTCCCCCATTGGATTTGGTCGCGAGAATCAAGCAACCTGACCGCACGGTGTCAAGCGTTGCAATCATCTTCTGATTATGAAAAATAGAGATCAACAAGGGTCAAGAGAAGAAGGGTCAACGAGTATTTGTGAGGTCGCCGTTGCTCGGCCCTTCTTGGGGACACTCGCGTATTCGATCCCAGATTCCCTTAGTAGTTCCGTCAAGCCTGGTGTGCGCGTTCGGGTACCACTAGGCAGAAAAAATGAGGTGGGTGTTGTGGAGCGGCTGGGGCTTCGAGGTGATCGATCGGCCGCGCCTAAGCTAAGAGGTGTCCTCGACGTGCTTGATGAGGCACCAATCCTTGAGGCTACGCTGCTGCAACTAAGTCACTGGATTTCTGCCTACTACGCTGTGCCGTTGGGCATGGTGCTCAAGACAGCGTTACCACCCGGAATGTTGGGAGAGCGAGCGGCAGGCAAGGGTGGCCCGAAGATCAAGACTGAGAAGGTGGTCCGACTCACGACACCGCTCACAACCCTCAGTGAACGCGATCGCATGTTCGGCCGAGCGCGGCGCCAGAGGGCAGCCTATGAGACACTGGAATCGCTAGGCGGCGAGGCTGCTGTTAGCCAGATGATAGGCCAGCTCAACTTTAGTCGAACGGTGCTCAAAGGACTTGTGTCTAAAGATTTGGTTGAACTGGCGGATCGTCCAGTGCACCGAGATCCCTTCGCTGATGAGCCGCCAGTTCCTGAGTCTATCGATTTGACATTGGCGCAACGGGATGTGATCGCAGGCATTCACCGTCTGGATGGGACGGGAGAGGTTGCTTTGCTACGAGGAGTTACGGGATCAGGTAAGACAATCGTGTACCTTGAACTACTCGAAAAACAGCTTGCCCAGGGACGTGGCGGGATCGTGCTAGTCCCAGAGATCTCGTTAACGCCTCAAACTGTTCAGAGGTTCCGTGCTTGCTTTGGCGATGCCGTGGCGGTACTCCACTCGGGCCTGTCCGATGGCGAACGGTTTGATGCTTGGCGTGGCCTTCGGGAGGGCACCAAACGCGTAGCGATTGGTGCGAGGTCGGCGGTGTTCGCGCCAGTTCATAACCTAGGTGCAATCATCGTCGACGAGGAACATGAGGGAAGCTACAAGCAGTCGGATACGCCGCGGTATCATGCACGGTCCGTAGCGGTCATGCGCTCGCGTATGGAAAACTGTTTATGTCTGCTCGGCTCAGCGACGCCCGCGCTGGAGAGTTGGGAAAATGCCCGAAGTGGCCGATATCATCTGTTCCAGCTAGAGGATCGAGTAACCGGAAAAGGCCTCCCCTCTGTCGATTTGGTTGACCTCAGAGCGGGCCTTGACTCAAGCAAGACAAGCGATCCACCTATCGCCTCTCAGCTCACCTCCAGTGAGAGTGAGTTGGAAGACGAAATGCCAGCCGAACTGCATGGAGTGAGTTCCCGAATCTTTTCAGGGCCTCTACGCAGGGGTATCAGGGATCGGCTTGAGCTGGGTGAACAAGTGATCCTGTTTCTCAATCGGCGAGGATATGCTTCTTTCGCGGAGTGTCTAGCGTGTGGACACATATGGACCTGCAAAAGCTGTTCGGTCACCCTCACCTATCATCGCAGACGTAGCAGGCTCGTCTGTCACCATTGTGGATATGAGGCTGATCTGCCAACTAGATGTGCGGTGTGTGAAGATTTGCAGCCTCGGTTTACCGGGATTGGAACCGAACAAGTCGAGAGGACAGTCAGCGAGTTATTCCCAACAGCCCGGATCGCGCGGATGGATCTTGATACGACTGGCTCCAAGTGGGCTCATTTTGAAATCCTGGAAGCATTCCGCCGTGGAGAAATCGATGTGCTGCTTGGCACTCAAATGATCGCTAAAGGTTTGGATTTTCCGAACGTTACACTGGTAGGTGTGATCAATGCAGATGTGGGCCTCCATATCCCCGATTTCCGTGCGAGTGAGAAAACCTTCCAATTGCTAGAGCAAGTTGCAGGTAGGGCGGGCCGTGGGGAGGTCTCCGGAGAGGTTATCGTTCAAACATCGCGCCCCAATCATACTGTGTTGACCAGGGCTGTTGACCACGATTATATGGGTTTTGCGGAGTCCGAACTGAAACATCGAGCGGAACTTGGATACCCGCCATTTCGCCGGTTAGCTAATCTTGTAATATCTGGGTCGGACGAACACATCGTCGTCTCAACCGCGGACAATATTGCAGCGTGGACCGGAGCACTGATTCGCAACCATAAGCTTGAGGGGATTGAGGTGATTGGGCCTGCTCCGTGTCCGATTGATCGTCTTCGAAACCGGTGGCGTTGGCACTTTCTCCTCAAAGCCGACAACTCGGGAACGATGGGGTCGGTTCTCCGTTTTCTGGCCCATAGACACGGTCAGCTGGGCTCGGGCCTGCGGTTAGAGATTGATCGAGACCCTGAAACCCTTCTCTGATCTTGCCAGCGTCGCACGAATAACATCTCTAGGAACTGCCCCTACTACCGCCTACTCTGGGTAGACGATCGCTGACGATTCGACTACGTTTACCCCCTTGGCGCGTCGTCGATCTCGGCGACGCGCTTTCGCGTCTGCGCCCGTAGCTCAGCCAGGATAGAGCGTCTGCCTCCGGAGCAGAAGGCCACAGGTTCGAATCCTGTCGGGCGCATCGGGCATGGTGGAGTTGGGCAGCACCCAAGTTTCGCCAGACGCTCACGCGATGAGAAGGCAGGTGACGTGTTGTAGTTGTAATAGAGCCGAGGCCGACCAGACCTTAATTTGGTTGGCCCCCCTCGGCCATTAGCTTTTGGGGGGAAGGCTCGGGTGGCGGAATTGGCAGACGCGCAGGATTCAGGTTCCTGTGGGATTTATCTCCCGTGGGGGTTCGACTCCCCCCCCGAGCATTGCAGTGCACCTGCCCAGGTGGCGGAACTGGTAGACGCGCTAGCTTGAGGGGCTAGTGTCCTTCTTGGACGTGGAGGTTCGAATCCTCTTCTGGGCATGGCAGGGAAGGGGGACACGGCAAACCCGTGTGCCATTATTTCGGTCGGTGGTAATCACCGATTCCAAGCGCCCGTAGCTCAACTGGATAGAGCACCTGACTACGGATCAGGAGGTTGGGGATTCGAATTCTCCCGGGCGCATTTCCCTCCTCAGCTACTACCAACGAACAACCGAAGGATGGTCTCGAATGGTCCACGCGCTGTCCCCTAGAGTTTACCTCATGGCGCTCGCGGTCTGCATCGTTGGCGTGGGACCCCTTATCGGTCAGGACGGGCCCTCGGCCCAAGATTCGCTCGCGACGGAAGGGCTTCCGCTCGAACCGACCCGGCAGGTCGAGTTCTGGACAGACCGCGGATCCTGGATGTCGGTCGATGTGAGCCCGGATGGATCCACAATCGTCTTCGACCTGCTTGGCGATCTATACACGCTTCCGATCGGGGGCGGTGAGGCGACACCGCTGCTCATCGGACCGGCGTTCGAGGCCCAACCGCGGTTCAGCCCCGATGGCTCGGAGATCATCTTTGTATCGGATCGAAGTGGCGGGCAGAACCTGTGGACCCTCGCGGTCGATCGATCGGACACGACCCAACTCACACAGGGCAACAACAATTTGTACACCTCGCCTGAGTGGGCGCCGGATGGTGAGTACATCGTGGCTTCGCGCACTTACAGCCCGCTCGGGGGCGCTGCGAAGCCCTGGCTATTCCATCGGGAAGGGGGGAGCGGCATCGCGCTCGTGAGCGAGCCGCAGAACCTCAAGCTCATCGGACCAGCGTTTAGCCCGGATGGACGATACGTCTATCTGGCGCAGGGGACGGGCGACTGGACGTACGACGCCCGGTTCCCGAAGTACCAACTCACCCGGTACGATCGCGAGACCGGCGACCGGACGACCGTCACGAGTCGCTACGGCTCCGGCTTCAGACCTGCTGTATCGCCGGATGGGTCCACGCTGGTCTACGCAACGCGCCACGAAGACGCGACGGGCCTCCGCGCGCGTGATATCGGGACGGGAGAGGAACGCTGGCTCGCCTATCCGATCCAACGCGATGACATGGAGAGCCGGGCCACGCTGGACCTGTTGCCGGGCTACGCGTTCATGCCGGACGGGGCCTCCGTCGTAATCTCATACGAAGGTCGTTTGTGGCGAGTGCCTATGGATGGAGCGCCGGCGACTGAGATCCCGTTCGAGGTGGACGTGGCATTGGTCGCAGGGCCTCGGCTCGACTTCGACTACTCGATTGATGACACGCCGACTTTCGTGGCCCGCCAGATCCGGGACGTCGTGCTCTCGCCGAGTGGGGATCGGGTGGCGTTCACCGCGCTTGGCGACCTCTACGTGATGGACGCACAGGACGGGGATCCGACCCGTCTAGGCGCCGACATCGCGAGCGGGCTGTTGCACCCTGCGTGGTCACCGGATGGCACGTCGCTCGCCGTGGTCAGCTGGGCCGAGCCGGCGGGTGGCCACTTGTGGGTTGTGTCGGCGGAGGACGGGAACGCCCGGCAGGTCTCCGAGGCGGCCCGGTACTTTCGCTCGCCCGCTTGGTCTGCGGATGGCGAACGGATCGTACTGCTCGATGCGCCCGTCCGCGCCCGTGTGGGCGGTGGGGTGGGGAGCCAGACGGACATCGTCTGGTATCCGGCATCGGGCGGTGCCGGAACCCGCGTTGCACACGCGGATGGACGGTCCGGCCCGCACGTGCGGCCGGTCGAGCCCGACCGGATTTATCTGCACAGTTTCTCGCGCGGCCTTCTCTCGATCCGATGGGATGGGACGGACGAGAAGGAACACCTCAAGGTGACTGGGTTCTCCGCTACGAGAGGCGGAGAACCTGCGAACGCATCAGCGATCCGCATGGCACCGGTCGACGATCGCGCGCTCGCCCGCGTCGGGAATGACCTCTATACGGTGACCGTGCCACGTGTAGGCGAGGCGCCCACCGTGTCCGTACAAGACCCCGACAACGCCTCGATGCCCGTCGAGCGAATCACGGAGTTCGGTGGCGAGTTCCCCTCATGGAGCGCCGATGGCGGGACCGTCGTGTGGGCGCTAGGCAACGCCTACTTCCGGTATGATCTAGCGCGAGCCCAGGCGGTGGCGGACAGTCTGGAGAAGGCGACCGAGACGGAGTCGGACACGGGCGAGGAGGCCGAGGCCGAGGGTGCCGACGATGAGGAGGAGCCTGAGGGCTACCGGCCGACCGAGGTGCGGGTTCGCATCGAGGTCGACCGAGACCGGCCCGAGGGTCGTCTCCTGTTGCAGGGGGGACGGGTGCTCACGATGCGGGGCGATGAGATCCTCGACCGGGGCGATGTCCTTATCGAGGGAAACCGCATTGTCGCAGTGGGGCCGACGGGGACTCTCTCGACCGATGGGGCCGAGGTCCGGGATCTGACGGGGAAGACCGTAATGCCCGGCTTTGTCGACACACACGCGCACTTGCGGCCCCCTGCGGGGATTCACACGCCCCAGCCGTGGGGGTACCTGGCGAACCTCGCGTTCGGAGTGACGACGACGCGTGATCCGCAGACGGGTGTTTCTGACGTGCTCACGTATGCGGATCTCGTGCGGTCGGGACGGGCGCTCGGACCGCGAATCTACTCGACCGGCCCCGGCGTATTCGGGAACTACCAGCCGGGCGAGGGCATCCGCAGCCTCGACCACGCGCGCGACGTACTGCGGCGCTACGCCGATTACTACGACACGAAGACCTTCAAGATGTACCTCGCCGGGAACAGACAGCAGCGGCAGTGGCTCGTTATGGCTGCCCGCGAACTCGAGCTGATGCCGACGACCGAGGCTGGGCTAGACTTTCAACTCGATCTGACTCACGCACTGGACGGATATCCGGGGATCGAGCACAACCTCCCGATCTATCCGCTCTACGAGGACGTCGTCCGTCTATTCGCGGAAACCCGCGTCGTGAACACGCCAACGCTGATCGTATCTTTCGGCGGACCGATGGGGGAGATCTACTGGTTCACGAAGGAGGATGTGCACGGAAACGAGCGACTCGCTCGCTTCACACCGCACGAGACGCTCGACGAACGGACACGGCGACGAGCCGGGGCGTCTGGGGCCGTGGCTTGGGCAGTCGACGAGGAGTACGTGTTCGAGGAGCACGCGCGGTTCCTCGCGGATGTGGTCTCCGAGGGCGGGTTCGCTGGGGTCGGCAGTCATGGACAGCTTCAAGGGCTGGGATACCACTGGGAGATGTGGATGCTCGGCGGCGGCGGCATGTCAAACCACGATGTACTCAAATCCGCCACGATCTTCGGCGCGAACGGCATCGGACTCGAGGCAGAGCTCGGGTCGATCGAGCCGGGTAAGCTCGCCGACTTAGTTGTCCTCGGCGCGGACCCGCTAGAAGACCTGAGAAACACGCTGACCGTGGAACAGGTCGTGATGAACGGACGACTGTATGAGGCCGAAACGCTGGATGAGACGTGGCCGCGTCAGCGTCCTCTGGACTACCGTGGATTCGTTGTCGATGAGCCGGTCGGGGTCGGATCGGTTCCCAATTGAGTCGTGCTGCAGTAGTCCTCCTTAGTGGGGGACTGGACTCGACCACCACGTTAGCGCTGGCTGCAGAGGCTGGCTATCGAGCGCATGCTCTAACTTTTCGTTACGGTCAGCGACATGAGCTTGAGGTGGAGGCGGCTCGCCAGATTGCAGCGGCATTTAAGGTTCAACAGCATGTTGTGGCCGACATTGATCTCGCCATGTTCGGCGGTTCGGCCCTGACCGATGACATAGAGGTCCCGAAGGGGCGTGGCGAAACAGAGATGAGTGTTGGGGTTCCGATTACATATGTCCCTGCACGGAACACAATTTTTCTGTCATTTGCGCTTGCATGGGCCGAGGTCTTAAACGTCTCGGACATTTTCATAGGGATCAATGCGGTAGACTACAGCGGGTATCCAGATTGTCGGCCTGAGTTTATAGGGGCTTTTGAGCATTTGGCGTCTTTAGCGACAAAAGCAGGTGTAGAGGGCCAGCACCTTCGGGTACACGCCCCGCTGATCGACTTGACCAAGGATGAGATTATTCGACGCGGTCTGAACCTCGGGGTCGATTATGGACTCACACGAAGCTGTTATGATCCGAATGAATCTGGAGCCGCCTGCGGCGATTGTGATTCGTGCCAGCTTCGTCTCGCAGGATTTGCAACGGTAGGAATCGAGGATCCGGCTCCGTATCAAAAAATTTCCGAACCGGCCTGATGAGTAAATGACATACACAGTCAAAGAGATGTACTATACACTCCAAGGCGAGGGGGCTAATACGGGCCGCCCGGCTGTGTTTTGTCGTTTCGCCGGCTGCAACCTATGGACGGGCCGAGAAGAAGACCGAGAAGAAGCCGTTTGTTGGTTTTGTGATACAGATTTTGTTGGGACGGATGGATCGGGGGGGGGCAAGTTCAAGACTCCAGAAGAACTCGCCCGGGCGGTATGGAGTTGTTGGCCGGCCGTCGGAGATCTCAGCGCGCGACCACTAGTAGTCTGCACGGGAGGCGAACCACTTCTCCAGCTGGATGCGCCCGCCATTGAAGCTCTGCACAGCCGAGGGTTTGAGATCGCGGTCGAAACCAATGGGACGCAGGAGCCTGTGGACGGATTAGACTGGATTTGTGTCAGCCCGAAGGAGGGGGCACCACTCAAACTCGTATCGGGCGACGAACTCAAACTTGTTTATCCCCAACGGACCGCGCTGCCGGAGATGTTCGAGGACTTGAGCTTTAGACATTTTTTCTTGCAGCCAATGGATGGTCCGAACGTGCAGGAGAATACTAGAGCGGCGATCGCATACTGCCTTGAGCATCCGCAGTGGAGGTTGAGTCTGCAAACACACAAATATATTGGGATCGACTGATCATGGCCGTGGAAATTTGGAAAGGTTTTAGCTTTGAGGCTGCTCACCAGCTAAAGAATGTCGAGGAGGGACATAAATGCAGACGACTCCACGGGCATTCGTTTCGAGTCAGGATCTACGTCACAGGCGATCTCGATCCTGATAAGGGTTGGGTTATGGACTTTGCTGAGATTGAGAGGGTCTTTCAACCGATTCTTCATGACTCACTCGACCATCGGTTGTTGAACGATATCCCCGGACTTGAGGACAACCCGACCAGCGAAAACGTGTCAATCTGGATTTGGCGTCAACTAAAACCGATACTTCCCGCGTTAAGTGCCGTCGAGGTCCGTGAGACGTGCACGTCCGGGTGCACCTACCGAGGAAAATGACTTGAAACAATGCCAAATTGGTGGAGGATCATCTGATGAATAGAACTCTGCTCCTCGCTCTCGTTTTCGTTGCGTGTGGGTCTGATGCTGGGATGGGACCAAATCCCGAAGAGATTGTTTTCGCTGCGGAACTCGAGATTGATCTTGCTACGATGACCCGTACAGCTAGCGGTCTATATTTCCAAGACGTTGTTGTGGGTGATGGACTAACAGCTGCGGCCGGAACCACCGTAGTAGTCGACTACTCCGGGTGGCTACCGAATGGGACGTTATTCGATAGCGGATCAAATGCTGCGTTCCCCGTTGGGACTGGTGGACTGATTGCAGGCTTCGATGAAGGGGTCCAGGGGATGCGTGTGGGAGGCACCCGTAAACTTGTCATTCCGCCTGAATTGGGGTACGGCGCCAGTTCGATAGGGTCCATTCCGGCAAATTCAACACTCGTGTTCCGGATCACGTTGAAGGACGTTCAGTAGGAATCGCCCCTTTTCAACAGCAGTTGTGGCCTGGCGGACTACTTCATTAGAGAAAAGTCGGTTGGGTCGAGCCAGATGCGCTCGAGGCCTGCTATGATACGCCCATCGCGCTGTGACTCTTCAGAAACGCGCTGCCACTCAGGATCTTGACCAAAGTTACGCCAAGACTCTTCGCCCGCAGCGCGCGAGTCGTGGGATATAAGGTAGATCAGCGTATTCTGTCTTAGTTCTTCATCCTGAGGAAGCCAATACCCGTGGTTCGTCATCCCATGCTTTTCAAAGATTCGCATAGTGTGATCGCGGAAGCGTGCCAAGAGATTGTCGAGTTTTCCGTCAGCCGCCGTGTAGGTTCTTAACTCATAAGTCCTGTCAGCCTGTAAGAGTTCGGCCGGGTTTGCCTTCGCCTGCGATATTAGGGTTGCGCCGCCCGTCCTACCGAACATGTAGCCCGCACCAAAAAGGGTTGCCATCAACCCGACGAGTAGAAGTCGCTTCACGGTCATGGGTCACTCCGTTTCGTGGTGAGTTATGCTTTGCGGAGATACAGCCAACGCCTAGGTCTGAGCAAGGCGTAGAAGTTACCTGTGGGGCTGCTAATTGGTCAGTCGCCGCCGCCTGATTGATGCACAACCGCACCCTTTCCCTGTTTTATGGTCCAGGGGTCGCGCGGTCAGGGTCAATCATATTACCGTGCGGCCATGACTCCTGACCGTCGTTCATTCTTTAAGCGTTCTGCGGCTGTCGTCTCGTCTCTTATGCTTGGCGATGAAGTCAAATGGAACGCAGCTGCGGCACTGCCTGCCAAGCATATCCCGGATGTGGGGTTGTCGGAGGCGTTAGATTCGGATCTTCTGCGCGCGATCGCCGTCGCCGCGTTACCGGAATCACTTGAATCCGCTGACCTTGAGCAGGCAGTACGCTCCTTTGAACGCTGGTGGGCGGCTTTTGAACCGAACGCTGAACTCGTGCACCCATATGGCGGTTGGATCATCCCTTACGGTCCGGAGGATCGAGGGCCCGAATGGTCCGAACAGTTGATGAAATTAGAGCGTATTGCTCAAGAGCGTTTCGAGGTCTCGTTCGCGAGAGCAACGGTAGACCAGCAGCGAACTATCCTCGCGGAAGAGATAAGTGACCAAGACGCCTCATTTCCTGAACCGGCACGAGCGGAACACGTAGCTGTGGCGCTCATGGCTCATTATTTCAGGTCGGTTGATGCGAATAACCGCTGCTATGGTGTTCAGATCGATAAACTGACGTGCCGGTCGATCGACACTGCCAGCGAAATTCCCCCGACTCTTTCCGGCAAAGCCCTGTGACGAACCGAATCGAAACCGACATTTGCATTATTGGTTCGGGTATTACCGGCATCCTGACTGCAGCGCGAATCTCTGAGTTGACGGACGCGAAGATTGTTATGGTCGAAGCTGGGGGTCGAACCACCCCTGTGCGGGAGCGGCTTGGGCGTCGTCGTCGCTTCATCGACTACGGGGAAAATCCCTGGATTAACGATCACATAGAGGATCAGACCGGTGAGGGTCTGATGTACCGCTCGATGGTGGTTGGAGGTTGTGCAATGCACTGGGATAGCGCGTGCCCGCGTTTTTCTCCTGAAGACTTCCGGCAACAGTCCTTGTATGGGGTCGGGACGGACTGGCCGATCTCCTACGAAGAGTTGGAGCCTTATTACCACGAGTTTGAGCACCGGATCGGTGTCGCTGGTGAACCAGGTCCGCCAGAGTACGATCCGCGATCCGGGCCATATCCCATGCCTCCACTCCCACTCTCTTACAACCTCGAGCGACTCAAGGAATGGGGAGAGAGCAGCGGTATCCCATTCTGGACGCAGCCGTGGGCAAAGGCTACTACGACGGAATACGGGCGATCAGTCTGCCGTCGCTGCGATACCTGTCATGTATGCCCGACAGGGGCAAAATACACCCCCGATGTAACCCTCGATGAGCTTATCAAAGAGGGTCGGGTGCACCTGATCTCCGAAACCCTGATCCGTAAGCTGGAACTGGACGTTCAGTCCGACCGACTTGCCGTGGCTAGGGGCGTTGATCGGAACGCACCGGATGAGCCAATGGAGATTCGAGCTGGAACATTCATTCTGGCTGCTGGGCATGCGTGGAGTTCACATCTGTTGCTGTTATCGCAGAGTGCGCGTTTCCCTGATGGGATTGCAAATCGATCTGGCATGGTGGGTCGCTACATGACGGGCCACCCATATATGGCAGGATTCATTGATCTTCCATTCAAGCTTTACCCGGGGGCCTTTCAAACCAACTCTCTCTTATCCCGGATGCACGCAAGGCCGGGGCCAATCGACAAGTATGTTCGTCATGATTTGCGTATTTGGGATTCGACAGTGGGACGTGAGGCCCACCTTCGGGATGCCGACGGAAAAATCCAGTTTGGTGATGAGATCATGGATGATTGGCGCGGACGCACGGAGCGAGCCACGGCCCGGGTCCGCGGCTATTATGACGTGATCCCAGACCGTGATAGCCGTCTTACTCTCGACCCGCATGCCCGAAACCGCTTTGGTGATCCATTACCGCGAATCGATTTCAAGGACGCACCCGAATCTGAAGATCTCCGCACTCACACGCATGAGACGATGGAAGGGATCTTCAAGCAGATGGCACGAGCGGGAGACGGTCACCTCATGTCCACAAATGTTCGATATACCATGGAGCATCCTGGAGGAGGTTGTCGAATGGGCGAGGATCCGAGCACGAGCGTCACGGACTCTTACGGCCGGGCCCACGACCATGAAAACCTCTTCGTGATCGGGGCCCCAACAATGGTTTCAGGCGGGTGTGCAAATGGCACGCCCACCTTCTGTGCGCTTTCGTTACGCTCCGCCGAGGAGATCGCGGCTACGTTGCCGTCGCGCAGCTGACAGTACCCAGAACAGCTATGGTCTAGGTGCTTCCCGCACCTGCTCCATGTACAGGCGGAGCCCTTCCTCAAACGTAGCGAGAACTTCGTCCTTATGAGCCGGGTCGTCCCAGCGATCCATTCTCCGGAGATCACTCAGCGTCTCCTCGATCCAGGCCACAAAGAACGTCGCGTCCTCGCTCGAACGGATCGGTTCGCCGTCTGCGATCACGAACACAGGGTTCGTATGCGCGAACAAGTAGCTGTCCATAGCACCGTGCTGCGGCGGGCCGAGTGTGCGCGCCGCAATCCACCCGCTTCCGTCAATTGGGACCTCGATGTTCACGTCGAATGACTTGCCGTCCCCCGTGGCATCGAATGTGTGCGTGATCTTCCCGTTCTGGACAATCTCAAGCGTATGCATTTTGAAAAGTGACTGGGCTGTGACGGCTACGGATACTGTCTCGCCTCCCGACACTCTTAACTCTTCGCCCATTCCTCGTCCTTCAACATCGAGCGTGAGGATTGGTCCACTGGTCACGAAGGCCTTCCCGCCTGCCATCGCATTGGCCCACTCGTCATAGTCGAGCGTCTCACTGCCGGTGTAGACATAAGAGCGCGTCGTCCCGACTGCCGGGTGTCTCCAGATGTCGCTCATGACATCGGTACCAGCCGTAGCTGGGATCCTCGATCCAGTGTTGAGAAGTCGATACCAGATTTCGGCGGTCCCGAGTTCATCGCTCCAGATGCATGCGACGTCCACGAAATCGGCGAGGCCAAGAATTGCATCGACGGGCAACTCGCGAGAGCCGCTCGGTTGGGTATTGCCTGGATCCCGATGGCTGAGCCCAAATGGGTGCACGTAGCCGCCGATCCCGCCCTGCTCATGCACATGTTCGAGCACCGCCGCGTTCGTTGGATACAATTCGCGGTACGCCGTCCCTTCGTAGCCGATGTAGAACGGTGTCACCAGCGTGACGAGGTTCAGCAGCGCCATGTGCGCAAAGAAGTTTGGCCGGTATTCTTCGTTATAATAGACGACCGTCCGCTCGTCTCCGTGGGGGTGTGGGTGACCGAGGAAGTGTTCGAGGTCCTCAACTCGACTGTTGGCCCAGTAATTGGCGATCAGCCCGTTGGTTACGTTGAGATCTTCAGCCTGGGCCTTGTTTCGGAGATCAAGCGGCGTGATGCGTTCGTGGCCTCCGTAATTGGGGTGAATGTGGTTGTCGCCGGAGTACCACCCATTCGCGGCCATGTCGATCCAACGATCGAGTTGGACATCAACGGTCGTCCACTCGCCGGCCCGCACGTCGACCGTCTGCATCTCCGGTTCGTACTCGAATCCACGCCACACTTCGAGATCGGCATTGCCCACAGGGAGAGTAACCGTGAAGCTACCGTCGGTGTGGAAATAGTAGTCATCACCATCCGCGCTCAGGACGCGTGGGAAACTTCCGCGCGGAAAGTAGCTGCGTCCGTCGGAAGCGCTGAGGTAGATGCGGGACGGAAGTAAGTCTCCGTCAGCGGCGTTGACGCGTACCCGCACCTGTCCCACAGGATCAGACCATGCGTACTCTTCGATCTGAATGTGGCGAGGCACACCGCCGCCGCGCCCTACGGTATACAACTCAAAGCCCATCCCTTGGTCGATGGTTCGCTTTTCTTCGGGTCGTCCACCATTTCGAGAGTAGACAAGGTGTTCGCCGTCCGGAGACCAGGAGGGGAAGTATTCGTCGGTCGGCGTATGCGTGAGCCGGACTTGCTGGATGCCGGGGCTGGAGCGGTCTTGCGCGGCTCCTGCCCGAACCGTTGGGACCTGATAAATATCGTTGGTGCCCGAAGCATCGGTGATGTAGGCGACCGATCCTCCGTGGGGAGCAACGACCGGCGAGGCTTGATAGTTGGTCTCGATTCGGATGAGAAGGCTCGACTCTCTCGTGTCGGCGCTCCAGCGCCATAGGGAACCGGATCCCAAGGCTGCCTCGCCGCGCTTGGAGACGAAGACAATGTCCCCCGTGTCGCCAATCCAGTCGCCCACCATGTCCTGTGCCTGTGGGTCGGCGACCACCGACTCCGAGGACCCGCGCCCGAGGTCGTACATCCACAGATCGAAGGTGCCGTCGCGGCCGGTTGTGAAGAGGATACGTGTCCCATCCGGCGAAAACCGTGGTCGGAGGTCGAGATGCGGATTCTCCGTTAGGCGGTGTTCGATGCCGCTCTCGAGGTCGAGGAGGTAGATGTCGAAGTTCAGATCTACGTCGGCAGCAAATGCGATCGATCGACCATCGGGGGACCAACTAGGCTGAGAGTGGTATCCCGGTCCAGAGGTTAACTGTTGTGCCACGCCTCCTTCGATGGGCACCTGCCAGATGCGGCCTTGGTAGGCAAACGCGATGGATGCACCGTCTGGCGACCAGGCTGGATATGAGGGGGAGGCCGTTACAGGTGGGGGGAAATAGGATTCCATGTACATTTTCCCTGCCCCGCCTCCGCTGCTCATGGAAGGGTATCCTCCGGGAAAAGAACTCGGATACTGGTACACGTCCTGTGCAGCGAGGGGGCCGAAGCCCATGATGAGCACGCAGCCCCCTATCGCAATTCCACTGGTTAGCGCTAGCCCTTTTACGGATAACATGGCACCCTCCTCCTTCTATCAATCGCCGTTACCGTGTTCAGATATGTATACGGTTCGATCGCCTGTCTGCTGAACACTCCCTAGCTATCAAGGTGCACTCTACCGATCAAAATCCGCCAGCCGGCGCGACCGCACGCGAGAGACGTCTTTTTCCTAAGTGCTAGGATCGCTAGGCTGGGGTTTCGAAATACCTGCTGACTGGAAGGAAGTTTTTTATGGGCAAGTTCTCCTCGACGCTAACTATTACGCTGCTTATTGCCGTCAACACCTTGTCGGGCCCCAAGGCGGTTGAAGCTCAAGCACAGTCTCCCCGAAGCGAAATCATTATGGAGGCTGTTGAAGGCTTCACTCTGAGAGAGATTGGGCCGGCAGTTATGGGTGGACGGATTGCCGACATTGCCGTGCATCCGCACAAGAGTAGCACGTGGTACTTGGCGGTCGGGTCGGGTGGCGTATGGAAAACGACGAATGCTGGTATCACATGGACCCCGGTTTTTGACGATCAATCGGTTTACTCGATCGGAGACATTTCTCTTGATCCTAGCAACCCGGATGTGGTTTGGGTGGGGACGGGCGAAAATGTCAGTGGGCGACACGTTGGATGGGGAGATGGAGTCTACCGGAGCAGAAATGGTGGTGAGTCTTGGGAGAACATGGGGCTTACGGACTCACAGCACATCGGGAAGATCTTAATCGACCCTCGTGACAGCGATGTGATTTTTGTAGCTGCAGAAGGTCCTCTTTGGTCAGATGGGGGTGATCGCGGGTTATACAAGACGAGCGATGGAGGAAATACATGGCGTGCGGTCCTTGAGATCGATGCTAGAACCGGGGTGACCGATATGGAGTTCGCCCCTGGCAATCCGGATGTGATTTATGCGGCTGCATATCAACGGCGGCGACAGGTTTGGGGCCATCTGGCCGGGGGACCAAATTCAGGGATCTACAAGTCCGCGGACGGTGGTGAGACTTGGCGCAAGATTGAGACGGGATTACCAACGGGTGATTTGGGGAAGATTGGAATCGCTGTAACACCTGCGAACCCAGAAGTTGTTTACGCTACCATTGAAGCAAACGAAGAAGAACGAGGGTTCTACCGGTCTCGCGACAAAGGCGAGAGTTGGGAAAAGCGGAACTCTTATATTTCGGGTGGCACTGGCCCGCATTACTACCAAGAAATCGAAGCCTCGCCCCAAGATGTTGATGTTGTGTACCAAATGGATGTGTTCATCCAAGTGACACGTGACGGTGGTGCCACCTTCGGGAACTTGGAGACAGGAGCCGCCAAACACAGCGACAACCATGCCATGTGGATAGATCCGCAAGACGGAAAACACATGCTACTGGGGACTGATGCTGGACTTTACGAAAGCTTCGATGAAGGTCATACGGCTCGTCATTTTCCGAATCTTCCGATCTCGCAGTTCTACAAGCTTGCACTTGATAACGCAGAGCCATTCTACAATGTGCTCGGTGGAGCACAGGACCTCGGTACGCTCTGGGGGCCTTCACGAACAACAAATGTAGAAGGGATTCGGAACCGCGATTGGTATGCGCCGATGGGTGCGGATGGGTACGCGGTACAAATTGACCCCAGGGATCCCAACATCCTTTATCTGCAAACTCAGCAGGGGAATCTGTACCGGTATGATCGGACCAGTGAAGAGGCGCTCGATATCCAACCGCAGCCAGAACCCGGCGATCCTCCAGAACGCTGGAACTGGGACGCCCCCATATTGATTAGTCCCCACGATCCGGACCGACTTTACTTCGGGTCGCAGCGGTTGTGGCGAAGCGACAATCGTGGCAACTCATGGACCCCGGTTAGTTCTGACCTGACTACCAATGTGAACCGTTACGAGCTTGAGTTCATGGGGCGCGTATGGAGCGTTGATGACCTTATCGACAACGGCGCCATGTCCAAGTACGCGACGTTAACCGGTATTTCCGAGTCACCTGTTTCTGAGGGGATCATTTACGTTGGGACAGATGATGGGCTTGTGCAGGTGACCGAAGATGGAGGGACAACCTGGCGCAGGGCGGCCAACCCTTCCGGCCTCCCGGAAGGCGCATTCATAAACGATGTTGAGGCTTCACAACACGACGCTGGCACGGTTTTTGCGGTTGGAGACAACCACAAGAAGGGTGATTTTAGCCCTTACGTGTTTGAGAGTAATGATCACGGAAACACGTGGCACTCGATCGCCGGGGACCTTCCTGACGGTACCATTGGTTGGGCGATTGAGCAGGATCACGTGCTCCCCAACTTACTTTTCCTTGGTAGCGAGTTTGGACTGTATGTAAGCCCCAATGCGGGTGTGAATTGGTATATGCTGAGCGGTGGTGCTCCTACTATCCCATTCCGCGATATCGAAATCCAGCGCCGTGACAACGACGTGGTCGGTGCGACCTTTGGCCGAGGCTTTTACGTGCTCGACGACTATGGTCCCCTACGAGACATTGCTGGAGGCGTGCTTACATCTTCGCAGGAAGGAATCCTACTTCCAGTGCGGGATGCATGGTGGTATGTCCCCTATGTTCCTATGCAGGCCCGTGGGAAACCAACCTTAGGAAGTGATGACTACACGGCCTCGAATCCCGATTTCGGGGCGACATTCACGTACTACCTTCCAGAGACGGCCACCACAGCGCGTGAGAAGCGACGGGAGGCGGAACGTGTGCTGCGAGAACAGGGACGTGACGTATCCTTCCCAGGCTATGATGTACTTAGAGACGAGGAAGTAGAGGCCGACCCTCAATTGCTGGTCATCGTGCGTGATTCGCAGGGACACCCGGTGCGTTGGGTTGAGGGTCCCAGCCGTGCTGGTCTCCACCGCGTGAACTGGGATCTTCGTTATCCGCCACCGGATCCCATCACACAGTCATCTCCAGGATTTGTTCCGCCGTGGGTATCTTCTCCACAGGGCCCACTTGCAGCTCCAGGCGTCTATAGTGCTGAACTTGTTCTCGTTTCGAGTGCCGGCGTGAGGTCGATAAGCTCACTGCAGCAATTCGAAGTTCGGCCGGTTTTGAACGCCCCGTCCGGTACGGATTTCAACGCTGTAGTCGTGTTCCAGCAAGAGGCTAGCGAACTTTATCGCCGTGTTTCGGGTGCTGGAACTGAGTTGGAAGGTGTTGCCGATCGGCTTCGCGACATGCGGGCTGCGTTAACCGAAACTCCGAATGCGGACCCTGCACTGTTCCAAAGGTTCGATGCGTTCGCTGAGAGGCTCCAAGGGCTTCAAGTTCGGCTCTTTGGCGATCGAGTGCGACAACAGTTAAATGAGTCATCGTCACCCTCGATTCGCGGTCGAGTGAACCGAGTGATTCAGGGACATTGGGATACTCGTCAAACACCTACCGTGACCCACCGACGCAACCTTGAAATCGCTGAAGGTGAGTTTGTGGGCTTCGTCCGAGAACTTCGAGAATTAATTGATGGTGAATTGGCTGATTTAGAATCAGATCTCGAAGCAGCCGGAGCCCCCTGGACACGGGGTAGGCAGCTACCAACCGGTTGAGACCTTCTGAGCCCCTCGTAGACCTTGCCGGTCTTCTCGGAGAACGCCTAGAGGTTTTTACGCGGCGTTTTAAGGCTGCGGGTGTCTACCGAGATCAGGGTGAGGATCGGTGGGTAGTGTGTGAAGGTGAGGGTTGGTCGCTTAGGCTCCGCGCAAATCGTGCTCACGCTGAAAGTTCGATGCGAGTTCGATCGTGGACAATCACGTTTGAGTCAGGGTACCCAAACCTTGAGGCGGCATGTGCTGCGGTTGGCATCGCCTTAACGCCGAGTCTCGACAACTCAGTAACAGACTACAGATCGCTTCGAAGGCCATTTCCAGACCCAGATTCTGGCAGGACTCACTCGCTAACGGGGGCGATCAAAAACGGCGCCGTTCAATCGGTTACGGGGTTTGACGAGCCGCCGGATTGGCTCCCCTAGTCACGTTCTTCGATGCCCTCACTGTTGTAGGGTGAACTTCTGGACCCTTCGGCCCGTCGATGCTTCACCCACGTAGAGATTGCCGTGTGAGTCGATACCCATTCCGTGAGGTCGCAGGAACTGTCCTACTTGTCTCCCCCCACGGCCAAATTCTCCCACGATGGTGAGATCGCTACGCCGTAGTGTCCACACTTTATGGTTCGTCCCGTCAGCTAAGTAGAGCCACTCTTGTGCCAAGTCCGGAGACAGTTGAATCACGAACGCAGAACCAGATGCCAAGGTGCCTGGAGCGACAATTTTCTCCGCAACAAACTCGCCATGTTGTTGGAATACTTGGATTCGATTTCCACGTCGATCTGCAACGTAGATCAGACCATCGTGCGAACCGGTAAGGCCGTGAACCGTTGAAAATTGAGGTGGCGGCGGGTCGTTTGGATCTCGCGCTCCAAATTCGTAATCATCATCAGGCGGGTTTCCATAAGCCCCCCAATGGCGAAGGTACGCACCTGTGTCACCATCGTAGACAATCACACGGCGATTACGGTATCCATCGGAAATGAAGACCTCGTTAGTATCGGGGTCGACCCAAACTCCGGATGGTCCGCCGAGAAGTTCTGGGTGGTTGCTCCCTTCGTTCACATCGTACATACCCAAGGTCATTACAAGTTCACCGTTTCTGGTAAACTTCATAACCCTATGATGTCGATAGCTTCCGACCCAAACGAAGTCGTTGTGATCTACGAAGAGCCCGTGCGCATTTCTTGGAAATTCGGACACGTCTTGGTTGGAGGGGTCACCCCACGCTTGGACCACTTCTCCTTGAGGATCGAATTCGATTACTACCGGAGCTGGCACACAACACGTTCCGATCGGGGGATCTTGTACAGCAGACGTTTCCTCAGGGGTAAGTGTCTCGGGTAAGTGTGTGACCCAAATGTGGTCCTGTTTGTCCACGAAAACCGCTGTGACAGAGCCCATAATCCAATCATTGGGCATCTCACGAGGCCAACTCGGATCCACTTGAAACGTTGGCACACTTCCGGCCATTACGGTCGGAGTACTGTGGCCCTGGTCGTCCAAATTGCATGCAGTAAAGAGTCCTAGTCCTGCGGACATAACGGATAAGATCAAGATGTGTAGAGATTTGTTCATGTCACGCAGGCTCCTTCTCACGATGTAGGGTCACGAAGAATGGGTCGTGTCATACAAGTTGGCCCTCCTTCACACGGGATGCAGAGGTGGTCGCCTGGGAAAGTCATGACCCTGCACCCCGCCTCGGTCATGAGATGTGCGGTCGCCGGGAAGCCATCTATAGCAATGCATACTCGTGGAGAGGTGGCAAGTACGTTGAGACTGAGTCCTTGAGAAGCTATGAACTCCTCTTCTGGGGCTTCTAGGCAGGTGATACCGTGATCGTACAGAAGTTCATGTAGGGCGACCGGGAGCAGATGTCGAAAGACGAGAGCCAAGTTGTGATCGAGGGGGCTGATCAACGACATCAGATGCAAGCAAGCTGCTTCACCTTTCCACACAGGAAGGTCAAAGACTACCAAATCCACTCCCTGGGGTGCCATGATGTTGCGAAGCTGGTCGATCCCAGCGTCATTAGTACGGAAGCCTCGGCCAACAGCGAGTGTAGATTCGTTGAGCCAGAAGCAGTCGCCACCTTCGACAGTGCCTGGAGCCTTAATGGTCCCGATCACTGGCACCCCGAGCCGTTCATAAAGCGCTTTGTGCAATTCGACTTCTGGTTCACGCAGCTTTTTACCAACTCGCAGCAATATTGCTCCTTGGCCGGTCACAAACGAAGGGTCGTAAGTGAAAATGGAATCAGCCAGGTCATCATTTTCAGCCGGAATCCATTCGACCTCTGCTCCGGAGCCTTTCACTAATTCGGTGAAAGCTTCGTATTGGCTATTTAGACACTGATAATCTAGGTGCCCAGTGTAATTCCACAGATCGGGATTTGCCTCGACCATCGCTGATCCTGGCCAGCGCATGGCAACACGCCTTAGTGGTGCGACCATGGAGGTCACACCAAACTTCGGGGAGACATCGACCGTATTAATTAGTTTGGTCGGTATGTGCGTACGGGTGGCAAGCGGGCGCCAGTACCGCCAGATGGCTCCTCTTCTCCTACAACAGGTATCTTTAGGGTGCCGATTCCATCGATCGTGGCCTCGATGACCTCACCTGGCTGCAGGAATCGTTGTGCACCTCTAACTGAGGTCCCCATGCCCGTACCCCCCGACGTTCCGTTGTTAATCACGTCGCCCGGGAAAAGGGTCATGATCGAGGAACCATACTCGATCACCTCCCACAGCGTATGGATCATGTCGCCTGCCGTCGCCTCCTGCATTTGCTCTTCACCCACACGAAGCGTTTGCCTGAGGTTTTCCATTGGGTCGCCGTAAAACTCTTTGGGTATGATCCATGGGCCCATTGGGGCAAACGTGTCGTGTCCCTTTCCGACGAACCAATCAGATGTCATTGGGTTCCCTCCCGGTGGTCGCCCGCCTCGGTCAGAAACATCGATCGTAACGGTGTACCCAAAGACATAGTCCTGTGCGTCCGGTGCTGAGACATATTTGGCCGCACGACCGATCACCGCTCCCAGTTCTACTTCCCAGTCAGTTCGATCACGGCCGTACGGGATCACAATTTGATCGCTGTTGCCGATGACTGCACCACGCGAGGGTTTGAGGAAGAGGTACGGTACGCCGCGCTGTTCTCTCCTTTGGCGTCGTGCTTCCGCTCGTTCCTCAGGGGTGCCCGTCTCATTGACATGACTGTAGAAGTTGACTGCTGCGTTCAGGATCTTCCCAGGGTACATGATGGGAGGAAGTGTGCGAACCTCTTGAAGGTTGTATATGAAGTTGGGTCGTCCGCTCCCTGTTAACTTATTGTGGCCGACCAAGTCGTTGACGATCTCGTACAAGCGAAGCTTGACCCCGTATTCGTAACGGCCAATCAGATCAAGCATGTCGGTCGGCATCGGAATTATCGGGTAGGCCATATCCCTCTCAAGGGACCGGTTTGCCACCTCGATATCGACAATCAACTCATCACGCAGAACCAAGGCGACACGCGGGACCCCGTTTACTTCAAACGTCCCGACTTTGAATGGTTCTGCACTTGTAACAGCTGATTTGCCTTGAGCCGTAGCGAATTCAGCGCTCAAAAAGATTGAGATTGCAGCAATAAGGAGGGTGCGTCGCATAATACTGCCCCGTCTAGGGTCGTAAGTAGGTTCCATCGGACCGAATAAGTCTGACTCCTATTTGGAGTTCAGGCAAAGGGTAAGGGGGTGATCGCCTTGAGCACCTTATTCATTAGTGCCCGCACCGAGGTCGTTCCAGTTGAGGATGGCGTTGAAGCCCAAGAAAAATGTCCCCTGTGTTTGCCAGCGCCAAAAGGGCCGGATCGCGAACATGACGATGTGTCCATCGCCCAGCGGTGCGTCCACAACCTGTGCTCTGCCGGAGAGGGCTTCGCCACCGTTGAGGGTTCCGGAGAGCAGCATTTGGTCGGCCTGCCTGGGGAAGCTCAAGATAACGCGGGGTGCCTGCTCGCCTGAGTCATTATCGCCAGCGCGCCCTTCTCCCGACTCCGTATCGGTGCGTCCTGGATCACGAGAACTGGGAGGGGGATCCTTGAAGGGCGAAAGCTCAGGGAGATTCGCCATGGGTGTTGTGTTCTGCCAAGGGCTATTCTGGTTGAAGAATCGTCTGAATCGTCCCATCCCTCCTCCTTGGCTGACGGACATTACGACATCTCCCTTGAAGTACACAGGTAACTGGTCGCCATCGTAGCCGTATGAGATAGGGCTTGTCTTGTCTGCGATGATGCCCCGGTGGATGGATCCAGGCGATATGAGTTCATTGGGGTTTTCAATGGAAACCTGAGGTGTGACTCCCAGTTCAGGGAGAATCGCACTCGTCGACCCTTCAACGATCAATGTTCCGCCTTCACGAACAAATTGGGTCAGTTGTAGGAGTCCTTCCAAGCCCATTCCGCCCCGAATATCGTCGCTCTCATCCATATATCCGAAGTTGGGTGTCTCGCGCGTCTTTTTGTATGGAAGTGGCAGTTCCCCTCTCATCGGGATCCCATTGATTTGGGATCGCACGTTACCACCCACGTGCGGATAAATGATGACGTCGTACCGTGCCCGCAGATCTCCCTTTCGGAGTTCTTGGTCGGCGAAGTAATCGTAGGGCACACCATAGTTGTCGAGCGCTGCACGGACCCAACCCTCGTCTTGTGTTCGTTGCCAAGAGTGAACGTATCCGATGCGAGGCACGTCGAGTTCGTGTGTGGTTACATTCGGTCTTCCGTCTGTGGCCCAGGCAGAAAGCCCTAATTCAATAAGAGTTGGTTCAAGAGTGGCTCGGTCCGCATTCGGAATGATAAATGCCCCGGCACGGAACGCATGCCCGTGCATTTCAAAATCTTGTTCGGCCGCCAACATGGGTACATCTGGGTGCCGGAAGCGAAATGCCATGAGATTGTTGTCAGTGGTATGATCCACAAGCAGGTGATCGCCTTGTCGACGCACCCCACCATTCGCAAGCACCGGTGAAATGATTGCGCTCATGTTTTGTTCGAAGAGAGTCGTATCTGTGACTTCAAAAAGTTCAATATTGCGCATGAGCTGGAAGGTCCAGCCGGTATCATCGTAGGGACGTGGGTTATCTAGCGAGAATTGTTGGAGTGAAAAATACATCTCTGCCAAAGTGCGGAAGGGCTGGTCACCTCGTGCAATATAATCGCCCTCTAACACTTCGATGTCCCCAACCTCAAAATCGTTTTCGGCCCGGTGAATCTCGAGACCTTGTCGCATGAGTTCATTGACGGCATCGGCCGCGTCCGCTTTCCTTCGTTGATTAGCCGGAATCACCCATCCAGTAACGTTGCCTTCTTTGCCCTTAACAATCGATCGCTTGTTTTTGAGCCAATAATTCTCGAGGAACCACTCTCGATGGTCCGCGACATATTTGAGCGAGATGAGGACGCCGGACTGTTGGATATTCGTATTATTTCTTGGCCCCCACTCGATCGTTGGAAGAGGTGGGTTAGGGCGGAACCATTCGCGACTTGTCGTGTTCTGGCCGACGCGAAGTGTCCGATTGTCTGGTCCATACCCGGCGACTTCGTAGAATCGACCGATTGCGTTGTGGGCGTGGGCAACAGTGAACATGTAGTTGGGCGTCCAACCATCATAAAAGTTGTAGGTCCATACTCCAGGCACATCGCGCTTGGTCATTTCAAGCACGTCATTTTCTGCTAGGACCCACCACTCTCCAATTGTGATCGCGTCAAATGCTTCGTTGTATGGCCCCGTCCCGGTTGAGGCATAGAGGTAGTTTTGCGCTTCGTGAAGGTCATGCATGATGATCGGGAACCATTCAAGTTGTACTTTTGTGACGTTCCTCGTTAACGCGAGGAACTGTCCCATACCATCGCGATTGTTATCATGCGCAACGTACTTGCCCCAATACATAAGAGGCATCTGCACTTCGCCCTCCGGCCGGGTTTTGTTGAAATAGTAGCGATCGACCTGTTTTTCTCTGCCGTCCGGTTCAATCACGGGCGTAATAAAGGTGATGGTGTTCTCCCGGATAGTTCGGATAAAGTCGGTCTCTTGGACTACCAAGCGGTAAGCGAGTTCCTGAAGCATCTCGGGTCCGCCTGTCTCGGTTGAGTGCATTCCGCTTGTAAGCCAGTAAATAGGCTTGGCTGTGTGCTCGATGAGTTCCTGAGCACGCTCGTCAGATGTAATGCGTGGGTCCGTCAGCTCGTGCATGTAACCTTTGTACGTATCGAGGTCCGCCATCGTCTGCTCATCCGCAATGGCCATAAGGACCATCTCGCGCCCTTCTTCTGACTGGCCCATAGACCAGACTTCAGCTCGTGGTGACGCATCAGCGATAGCGCGCAGGTACCGGTTAATGTCAGCGGAGTAGGTAAGCTCGCCCGGCGTTCCAATGATTCGACCATGAAAGTCTAGGGGTGTAGGAACCGTCTCAGAGGCGGGAAGGTGATCCACTAGCTCGGTGGTGATGCGCGAATCTTGTAGGTGTTCAGCAATGAGTCGCGTGTATTCCTCGTCGATTATTTGCCCATCGTAGCGAGTCTGTGCGAGGATGGGTGTCGCCAGCGCTATTGTGACGAGTGTGGCCAGCGCGAACCGGGTTATGAGCACATTGCCAGGCATCTTGTGATCCTTCTTATGGATAGAGTGAGCGGTCGCTACCTGATTCACGCGTTCTGTTGGATAACGCGCAAGGGGAGGCCCTTTGAATCACGCCGCTTCCCCGAGCTCGACCAATCAGGATTTCGGGGCTTCTTGTAAGGGTCTGCACCCTTTTCGTACGTTTAATACCCCTGTTTGACACAGAAGATCTGTTGCCCAGCGCCGGAGTTGAACAATGCAATACAATCGACCTTTATTCGCCACCTTACTCGCTGTCGGTATGGCTTTCCCAATACCGACCCTTGGTCAGGATACAGGTACACGCAGACTCTCGCTTGAGAACTACATGGACATGGAGTCTGTATCGAATCCCCAGATCTCTCCTGATGGAAACCAAATCATCTATGCGAGAAGCTGGGTGGACAAGTTAAATGATAGCAGAAAGTCCTCACTCTGGATCATCGATGCCGATGGCTCCAGAAATAGAACTCTGTCGGAGGGTTCGGGAGCCCGTTGGTCACCCGATGGTACGCGTATTGCGTACACGCATGAGGGTGACCCGCGCGGTTCACAGATTTTCGTTCGTTGGATGGACGCTGAAGGCGCAAAAAGCCAAATCACACGGCTAGATAACGGTCCGAGTAACCTGCGTTGGTCACCCGATGGACAGTGGATTGCGTTTACAAGTCGGGTTGATGATTCTGCTGATTTTGCGGGCGTTCAGCTCCCGTCACGCCCTGAGGGGGCAGATTGGACGAGCGAGCCGAAGGTTGTTGAACGGGCAGGTTACAAGCGTGATCGACAGGGTTACATCGACACGGGGTGGACACACCTATTTGTGGTTCCGGCCGCGGGCGGTACGGCCAGACAGTTAACGAACGGTGAATGGAACCACTCGGATATCGCGTGGGGTCCTAATGGCAAAGAGATCTATTTCAGCTCATATCGCTCTGACGATTGGGACCGGCCTGAGAATTGGCAGGAATCAGAGATATACGCGGTGAATGTCACCACTGAAACGATTCGTCAACTGACAAACCGTCCGGGACCAGACGGGAATGCCGTACCCTCACCGGATGGGCAACTCATCGCATATATCGCGGGAGATAAACACCGAGATACGTACCGGAATCAGCGCATTTATCTAATGAACCACGATGGGTCTGGCTCCCGCCTCATCTCCGGAGATTACGATAGACAATCCGGTGGTCTTCGGTGGTCTCCTGACGGAAGGGGACTCTATTTCAGCGTCTCGCGCGAAGGGTATAGGAGTCTCCATTTCGTATCTATAGATGGTGGGGTCATACAGCTCACTGAGGGGAAACAGTTGCTAACGCTGTCGTCGTTCTCGGACAACGGCATCGCTGTCGGAACGATCACCAGCGCGCATGAGCCTGGTGACCTTTATAGGCTCAACCTCGATAACCCCGCCAACCCGACTCGTCTCACCGAGGTTAACGCTGATGTATTGAACGGTGTGACCTTGGGCGCAGTAGAAGAAATCTGGTACAGGTCGGATCCCTTTGAGATACAGGGTTGGATCGTTAAGCCTCCAGATTTCGACCCGTCCCGCAAGTACCCCCTCATGCTTGCAATTCATGGGGGACCACACGGGATGTACAATGGAGGGTTTAACTTCGCGTTTCAGGAGCATGCGGCAAATGATTATGTAGTGCTCTACACTAATCCACGAGGCAGCACTGGCTACGGCACGGAGTTCGCAAACGCGATCAACCATGATTATCCGGGTGTCGATATGCAGGACTTAATGGCCGGGGTAGATGAGGTGATTGCGACGGGGTATGTCGATGAAGACAACCTGTTTGTCTATGGCTGTTCAGGTGGTGGTATCCTCACGACATATATCGTTGGAAACACTGATCGGTTTACTGCGGCCTCGGCAAATTGTCCGATCGTCAACTGGATGTCTGCGATGGGAACCTCTGATGCAATCGGTTACACGCGCACTTTCGAGACGCCGTTTTGGGAGAATGCGGAAGAGTGGATGGATCGATCCTCGATCTTCTATGTCGGCAGTGTAACAACCCCAACGATGCTTATGACTGGCGAAAAAGATCTTCGCACTCCAATGGGGCAAACCGAAGAGTTTTATCAAGCACTTCAATATCTGGGCATCCCCACGGTGATGGTCCGCTTCCAAGACGAGTGGCATGGTACGTCTTCGCAACCATCAAATTTTCTTCGAACACAGCTCTACTTGAGGAAGTGGTTTAGCCAGTGGGGCACGCATAATTCGGATATAGAACAACGGCTATCGTCTTGAGTGACGCGATGCGGCAAGAAGACTATGAACTGTTTGATCCCCGAAAACCTGAGGAGATCGCCTCGGTGATGGCGGTGGACGGCACTGGAAATGGGAATTGTTCGATGCGTATCATTTTCATTCTGACCTTTGCGCTAAGCATGATCGTTGGGGCTGGGGCTACTACTGCAAACAGTTTGGTCGCTCAGAGTCCCTCAACCGACCTCACCACTCTGTTTGATATGGGCAATCTCGTGCTGGATACAAACGGAGATGGTGTCCCGGATCTGGTTAACGCGTCATTGGTTCTTGGTGAATCGCCTACGCTTACAGAGACGGCGGCCGCTTCGGAAATTTCCGCTCGTTTGGGCTTTGAGACGATGGCTATGAATCTTCCGATCCAAAGGGGAGAATCAGCGGACGGGGTTGTGATTGTAATCGGACGAACTGGGTTGGCGGCGTCCAGCTTGGCTTCGCCAGGTGTTGACCCAACCTCTTTAGATGCTGGTGAAGGGGCGGTGACCATCCGAAATGTTGATGGTCGCACTTGGGTTGTAGTGGTGGGTGGTGATGACCATGGGCTTCTGGCTGCCGCACGAATGTTCGCAGGCGTGCTACCTCATACCCGTACCCTCTCGACAACAAAACTGAGCGCCGTCAGCGATGACCTGTCAGATGTGCTAGAAAGTGCAGACATTTCGGGAGGCGTGATTCGGCTGACGCAAGCGCGGGCCCGATCTGGTAGAGACGGTATTGAACGAGTTGTCGCTGAAGTTTTGGTAAACGAGTCCGACGTTGATGCAGCAGCACACGCTGTGAGAGCACTGGGCACTGTAGGCCCAAAGGGTAGTGAAGATGAAGGCGAAGGGCCGGAAGCTAGTGACCGGTCGATCGCATATCCTGGATTGAGCTCACTTGAAGTTCGGATGACGGGCGGTCCAGTGATTCGTGTGGCGGGTGAAGCCGAATTGGATCCTCCCGGTCCGATCCCGGCCCGACCAGGAGCGGGCACGAAGAGTGACCTTGACCTCTCGAACTTGTACACGAAAGATGGGTTGCTGGGCGGTGACCCGATTCCGGACCGTGTTGATGTAGTGCTCGTCCCAGGCGCCGGCGCCGTCGCCAGTCTGCCGGATCTGGCCGGTCGGTTAGGGCTCGAATCTGCTGGATTCTCGGTCCCCCTCGTGGAACCTTCGGTGACATTAGAACTCCCAGATTCACAACCTACTATGGTATTGGCGGGGACCGAAAATCCCTTCACCGATGAACTGGTTGACCGTGGATTGATCGATCTTCAGAGTTTAGCCCCTGGTGAAGGTCTAATCGAAGTTGTCCCAGATGCGTTCGGTTCGAAGTCGTCTTTTGTCGTGAGTGGCTCTGACGATGCTGGTGCCGAACGTGCGCTTCAGCAGGTTGCACTAACGTTTCCCAATCTCTCTTTCAGAGGGAAGGATCGCCCTACGGTCGATCAAGTTGAACAGGATCTTTGGGATGCGCTTGCAGGCTACTCTCCCGTCGGTCAGGCTGCGATTGGCATGTACAAAATTGACCAAATCGGCCAGCGACTATCAGAGACTGAAATCGCCTCGGCGCGTGTCCTTATGTCTGTAGAAAAAGCTGACGACAGGCTGGCCCCTTACCTGCAGAATCGAGCGTCTACCGTACTAGGAACAGAAGACATCGAGGTCATTATCGATGAACGAGATGTTCAGCGTGCCGCACCAATCTTTGAGGAATCGCGGGTCTTAGCTTCGGAAGTAGACCGTTTTTGGTCACTCTTCCGAGAGCATGTCGTCACGGCAGCCGCAACTGGCCGACCAATTCAAGTTGAGGCACGGCTGAGTGAACCTCCAGAACTACGAAAACAAATCGCGATGGATGCGCGTCAAGAGCTACTCGATGCAGGTGCGGACGCGGCCAATACGGAAGTGAAAATTCTTTCTGCATTTAAGCAGGGATACTCCTGGCTTGAGGAAGTTGTCGCGCCACGTATTGAAGACCGTGATGTCAGTGAGATCTTGATCCGTTTTCGGAGGAATGACCCTCCCGAGGAGTGGCCGCAGCAAGCGATCAATACACCCGTTCGGTGGCTCCACGAAATTTTCCCTATCGATGAAGTGCTTGCTCGAGACTTTGGTTTTGAAAATGTTCGTTTTGAGCAGGTGACCGAGGGGCCGATATACCAGGTTCGCGTGACTGGTACGGATGGTACGCTCATCCTGAGTGACACCTTCGACCCTAAATGGGTTCTGCGGCCCTATTTTGATCGGTTTCGCGATTATGAACAGGTACGCGTGACAACTGGATGGCTCCATGCGACGGCAGGTGACCGCACACTTGTCGACGACCGAATCGTTACAGATCCGGAAATGTTCTGGGATTACTATCAGGCTGATGTGCTGCCAGCCATCTATGATTACATAATGGATCGACACGATGGGCTCCCAAGCGGCGGTAGCAGCGATGCGCCGTATTTTGGGGCACTAACGGTGGAGATGCAGATGAGCGAGCCGGACTATCGGCTCGGCATTGATAATGAGATCCATGCCCCGATGGATGCTCTTCACGAAGAGATCTACTTTGCCACGATTGAGTTCTTTGAAATCCTAGGGCGCAATTCGCGCGGTCAGGGGCTGACCTTCCCTGGTCGGATTATACCAATTATGCGGCCGAAGTCGGATGGCACCGCAGCGACGGTTGACATTCAGTTCACTGGTTTTGCCACATCCCGACCGGCTGTCGTCGTTGAGTACGAAGATTCCCTGGGCGAAATGGGCGAAGTCCGTCTCGACATTCCCAAGACAGGATTGGCCCGACCATCTGCGAGGCTCGCGAAAGTGAGCGATGGCGAACCAGGCCTGAGTCACCTGGCCTTCCGTGTTCGTGTCGATACAGAGCTCGACCTTCGTGACAGTCTCATCACAGTCGCAACACCTCAAAATGTAGATCGTAGTATGGTCTCTGCTGAGCAGATTGAAGCGACGATGAGTGAGATTGAGAGCCTGCGGGCGGCTGGTTTGTACTCATCGGCTCTTGCTTATGAGGGCCTTGGTTCTATGGAAGTATGGGCCGAATGGACTCACGAGCAGAACCCGGATTCGCGGAGAACGGCCAGCCTTGTAGCCAACGGAATACCTGCACCGCTACCTGACTGGCGCGCACTTCTCCCTGACGCTTGGTCCTACAATGGTGAACGTATTGTTCAATGGGAAACACCGATTCCACCCCCCGAAGGACACGAGATGATTGCCAAGATGGCTGACGCTTTTGATGAAGCATCGGTCTACCGGGTTGGTCGTTCGTACCTCGGCAAAGAAATCTGGGCCATGGATCTTATGCCGGCGGTAACTACGAGTCATTGGTCACACGTAAAGGCGACGACTTTCAAACCGACCGTTGTGTACTCGGCCAGAGAACATGCCAATGAGGTGTCATCGACGAGTCACGTACTCCGTCACGCCGAACTTCTTCTGACGGACCCCGAAGAGCGTGTCAAACTAGACAAGGTGAACGTAGTAATTCACCCGTTCACTAATCCGGATGGCGCGCAACTTGCCTACGACCTCTATCGGATCACTCCAGACTACATCCTTCACGCCGGGTATCTAGGATCGCTTGGCCAGAACGTTGCACGCAATGTTGACCCGGCTCATCCCATTTATCCGGAAGGTCCAATTCGAAGCCAGATCTGGGAAACGTGGCTCCCAGACATATTTCTCAATCCGCACGGCTATCCGAGTCATCAAGTTGTACAACTCTTCAGCGGTTACACTGGGTTGGTGCGCCAAGGACGGGTCACGGAACGTAATTGGGGGTTCAACAAAGGGTGGTTCATGCCCGGTTTTGGCTACGTGGACGATCCTGAGTTTCCTCGGCATAAGGAAGCCGCATTCACGATCCGCGATTACATGACTGCCGGCATAAATTCGAATCGCGACGTCTTTGAAATGAATCAACGAAACTACGCACGATATCGTCGTTATGGGGCGGATTTCGACCCTGAAGTGTTTTTACTCCCGATGACCGATAGCGTATTGATCTATATGCCACTCAAAGGGTCAACCGGCGGACGCGAGCAGTACCGTGGCTACGATTCCCGGGTGACCGTTTGGGCCGGTGGTACGGAAGCCCCGGACGAGACAGCCTATGGGCCGTGGATGGAGCTCGTTGCGAAGGCAGGCCTCTCCTACGATCAAGCACTCCTTAATTATCTTTATGATGGTGACCATGAAGTGAAACGTTCAGGATCAAGTTTTTTTGGTGGGGTATCGTTGCGATTGAATCGTCCCCGTCCACCGGAAAAGAAAGAAAAAATAGAAGAAGATTCATTTTGATGGATTGACCCGAATTAGGCCGGCCCCTTGACGGTTATCGGATTTGTACAGTACATTTTGGCCCCGTTAGGGGTGGCGGGTACAGCCAAGGCGGTTAAGGCCTTTTGGCCCACCGCATGAAATCTAAGCCCGATTGGAGGCTATTCCGATGACCGAATCGACTCCACCTTACGGATCGGATTCATCGCCTTCATCCTATGGATCGGATTCATCTTACGGATCGGATTCATCGTACGGGTCGCAGCCACCTTCGGCTCAAGAACCGAAAAGGAGCTCTACTATGAACCTCGACGCTGCACTCGGTACCATCGGCGGTTGGTTGAAGTCGATCGTCAACCTGGGACTTACGCTAGCAGTCACATTCCTGGTCGTTGACGTCATCTACCCAAACCAGACCGACATCGTTGGTAACATCGCTGGTCTGGTTGATCAATTCGTCCAACATGGGATGACCGGACTCATTGCACTCATCATCTTGGTCGCTGTCGCTTCTGGCGACTAGCGTCACCTCCGTCTCCTATGAAACAGAGGTAAACAAAGGGGGAACTATCTGTGGCTAATATAAAAGGTGCTATAGCTACTATTGGAGGTTATGCGAGTTCGCTGACCGACATTGGGATTAAGATTATCGTCACACTCGTTGTGGTCGACATTCTATTCCCAGGAGTGACTTCGATCACTTCGAATATCGGTGAGATGGTTGGCCAATTTGGCGACAACGGTCTTGCGGGCCTTATTGCACTCCTACTCTTCTTGATGCTCTATAGAAAGTAGGTAGGGAAGCTGTAGTAAAATTCAACGGGGCGACAAATTTTGATCGACGTCACCTCGACCGAAATGCGATGGGTTGGTGCGCAACTAAAGGGCACGTATGCGTTCTTTATGTGGCGAATGGGCAGTGGTTACTGTCGTACGTAAACCCGCGCTAATCTGAGGCCGTCGAGCGCTCGATTCGAACGTTCGGCGGCCCTTTTTTTAGCCTCCCAAGAACTTGAGGAGCGCTGGAGCTCCAATTTTGCTATAATTACAAACGGTCATAGTGGAGTGGAACAACGGGCGGAGGGGGAAGTGACTATCAAGTTTGTTCTTACACGTGCTCTAACACAGAGCTTTCTGATTGTAATTTGCCTTACGGGCGCTTTCTCCTCATCAGAAGCCCAAAGCCTACGAGGATCTGAACGATCACTTGATCTTCAGAACCAGGTCGCTCGCCAACACGATTTCACTTATATCGGAACACCTGGACAGGTCGATCGGTTTGTCAAAGCCGGATATCTGGTGCGGGTTCCGAACAGCCAGAATTATTGGTTGAAGAGCATCTCGTTTCCGTATGCACGTCCCGAGGTCGCACTATTTATCGCGAGGCTGGGTAGCCAATACCGAAGTGCATGCGGTGAACAGCTCGTCGTGACAAGTTTGACCCGTCCTACGTCGAGACAACCGAGAAACGCGTCACCGCGATCCGTCCACCCGACTGGAATGGCTCTGGACCTTCGACGTCCGAGTAATCCGGCCTGTCGATCATGGCTCTCGAGAGTCCTTCTCCAGTTGGAGGGATCAGGTGTTTTGGAGGTGTCTGAAGAAAGAAGGCCGCCTCACTATCATGTGGCCGTTTTTCCGGCCCAATACGCTAGCTATGTGCAGAACCTCCGTCATGCTAATGAGGGGGAATACCGTGTGCGGCGGGGCGATTCATTGTGGGAAATTGCAAAACGTCATGATACAACCGTTACGCGTCTCCGTTCTGCCAACCAGATGTCTGGAAGCCGAATCTACCCCGGACAGGTACTTTCCATCCCGAACTAGCGAACCTACGGAAGCTAATCAAGCTGTCTTTTTTACACTGACACCATTTTACCAGTGAAAACTCTCCATCAAACCTGTGCAGCCTTCGGGCTCTTCATAGTTGTGTCAGCGTTTTCAATATGCCCCAATCTGGTATTTGCGCAGGAAGTCGAGCGTCTCCGGCTGACAGGATACGTGCGATCAGGTGAAGATCGCGAAGTTATTCGAAATGCTCGAATTCAGGTGGTTGAAAGTGGTTTTATCACGGAGACTAACCGCTTTGGCTTTTATTCTCTCCTACTGAACCGCGGAACTTATACCATCACCGTTTCGAACATTGGCTACGAGACGGTGACGCAAACTGTAGCCGTAGAACGGTCGGCGACACTCGACTTCGAGCTGACGGTTAGGCCTTTAATACTGGAAGATCTTTCGGTTTCGGTTGATAGGGAACCGTCCGATGTAGATCCAAATAGTGTCGAGATGAGTGTCATTCGGATCGATGTTCCTGCCATATCAGATATTCCAGTAGTACTTGGAGAGGCAGACCCCATCCGTGCTCTGACCCTTTACCCGGGGGTGTCGGCCGTGAGTGATTTCACCTCCGAAATAAATGTGAGAGGTGGGGCGGCGGATGAGAACCTTATTCTTCTAGATGACTCACAAGTATTTACGCCCTCACATGCGCTCGGTCTTTTCTCTGTTTTTAATGCCGATGCGGTCGACAACGTGTCTCTATATAAAGGTGGAATCCCATCTCGATACGGTGGCCGGCTCTCTTCAGTACTGGACATCCAGCAGCGCGAGGGGAACGCACGGGAATTTGAGGGGACGGGTACGATTGGGCTTCTAGCAAGTCGTCTGAGACTCCAGGGACCGTTATTCAGTGATAAGGGTTCATGGCTTGTAGCCGGGAGACGAACCTACGCTGACCTATTCCTCGGGTTATCCAATGACCCGGACGTCAAGGAAAGCGCCGTGTATTTCTACGACTTGAACGCAAAAGCCAACTACCGGATAGGCGCCACTGGCCAGTTGATGTTATCGGGATATTTCGGTCGTGATCGGTTCAAGCTGTCAGATATTGCTTCGGTTGGGTGGGGAAACAGCGCAGGAACCTTGCGGTGGAATCAAGGTTTTGGATCTGTATTTTCGCATGTGACTGTAGCCTACAGTGACTATGACTATAACCTGCAAATCGGAACCAATAGAACTGCGGTTTTGTTGGATTCAAAAATCCGAAGCATGACTGTAAAAATTGATGAGTCATGGCAACTTATGCCGAATAGTCGCCTTGATTTTGGCTTTGCTTTTGGGGACTACGAAATTCAACCCAGTAACATCGCCTTAATGTTAGAGCAGGGAGTCATTGAAGAACAATTTGATTATAAGAATGGAGTCTCGCCCGAAGCCTATATAGAGCACGAGTTAGATCTTGGCCAATTAACGCTTCGCTATGGTATGCGAGGGTCAGGTTTCATGAGGCGAGGGGCCGAAACCGTATTTCTGTATGAAAATAATGCTCCGGTTGTCTACCGTCCGCGCCTTGGCCGGTATCAGCGTGGGGTGGTCGTTGACAGTGTTCAATATAAAAAGGGTGAGACGATCAAATCGTTTTGGGGCCTTGAACCGCGCGCATCACTTCGGATTGGCCTTGGAAATTCGTCGGCACTCAAGGCTAGTTATTCGCGGACTCGCCAGTACCTTCGCCGAGTAAGCAATACTAACTCGCCAACGCCCTTCGACATTTGGGATCCTGTTGGCCCATATGTGGATCCATCGGTTGCGGATCAATTCGCCGTGGGTTTCACTCGAACGTTGGGGGGTGGGACATACGGATTGGCGGCCGAACTCTATTATAAGGACAGCCGTAACCTCGTGGATTATGTTGATGGCGGCGATATCGTCCTCAATGAGTATCTTGAGACCATCATGTTGCAGGGTTTTGGACGGTCATATGGGTTCGAGGTGTTGTTCCGAAAAAACACGGGCCGTCTTCGCGGCTGGGCTAGTTACACGCTATCACGTTCGAGACAAAAGACGCCTGGCATGACAACTGAAGATCCAGGAGTCAATGGAGGGGATTGGTACCCTTCGCCCTATGATCGTCCCCATGATTTGTCTGTGACGGCCATCTACGATCTAAACAACAGTTGGAGCTTCGGGACCAATTTCATCTTCTCCTCTGGTCTTCCTACAACGTACCCATTGTCACGATACCAGTTTGCCGGGGTCCTATTGGGTGAATACGGTTCTCGGAATGCTGAACGTTTATCGAACTATCACCGGCTAGATATTTCGTTCACCAAGAGGTTGAGTCGAGGCGAGCTACAATTTGGTGTCTTTAACGCGTATAACCGGTTCAACGCTCAAGCTTTGGCGTTCCGCCAAAGAGAGGACTCGCGTTTCATCACGGAAGCTGTCGAAACAGCAGTCTTTGGGGTTGTCCCGAGTATAAGCTACAGGTTCTTTTTCTGATGCTCTTACGACTTAAGATTTTCCGCCGACTGATTGATCTCAAGCCCTGGGTCGCTTTAGTGGTCATCGCCATGAGTGGCAGCGCATGTCAGCGGATTGTAGAGATTGATATTGAAGAGAGAAAACCCCGCCTAGTCGTTGAAGGGCGTATCGAACTGATCAAGGAAGATCCGCGCGGGCTACAGCGTATTCACCTGTCGACAACCGATGCGTTTTTCAGCAACCGCGAAACCCCTCCTGCGACCGGTGCTGAGGTTGTGGTCTCTGACGATCAAGGAGGGGTGTTCCCATTTGGGGAGACCGGCCCGGGGTTGTATGAGATTTCAGATTTGGTACCGACGATCGGGACCGAATACACGCTCCGCATAGAGTGGCAAGACGATGTTTATCGCTCAACCGCAAGATTGATGAGTGTTCCTTCGATTGATTCGCTTTACTTCGAGTTCGCAGAGAAGTCGATACTCACGGACAGTGCGGGCTTTCGAGCCACAATCGACTTTGTCGATCCGTCAGGAATTGCGAACTACTATTTATGGGAACAACTCGTCGGCGAAGAGAATATCCTGTCGCCAGACCCGGGGAATGTGGTCAACCTGATTGGGAAAGACGAGTTTTATGATGGAGAGGTCATACTCGGATACCAACCGAATGATGAGGTTGTATTCGATACTGGCCAGCAAGTTATGATCCGCCAAATTGCTCTCTCAAGAGACGATTTTGATTACTACTTCGCTATGTTCGAACAAAATGCACTAGGCTCAGGGAACCCTTTCTCCATCCCGCCCGCCAGCGTACGTGGCAATGTTGAAAATCTCACTAGGCCGGGTGACGTGGCTCTCGGTTATTTTGAAGCAGCTGAAGTGAGTGTGGCAGAAGCAGTGGTTCCGGCCCGGTAGCCCCATATGCTCGATCTTGAGACGTTTGTTAAACCTATGGGGGCAGCTATTGCTCTAGGCATTCTTTGGCTTATTGAAGGCGTGCTCCCGATGTTTGAGGGGCGAGTGAACAGGGTACGCCATGGCCTGGCTAACGTGGTTTTGGGTGTTGGGAACGCCGCGATCGTGGCGGTTGTCTTCGCAGGGGCCACCTTGTTGGTGACTGAGTGGGCTCGGGAGCACGGAATTGGTTTGCTTCACGTGTTTGCGCTCCCAACTGCGGTCCGGCTAACTCTCGCTGTCGTGATATTTGATGCGTGGCAATATCTCTGGCACCGACTCAATCATCAGATACCGGTTCTCTGGCGATTTCATGCCGTGCACCATGCGGATCGAGCTATGGACGCCAGCACAGCTCTCCGTTTCCATACGGGAGAAATCATCTTGTCGTCAACCGTTCGTTTGGCTGTCATACCGATCCTCGGGATGACAGTTGGGGAGGTGTTGGTGTATGAGAGTATTCTGCTGCCAATTATTTTGTTTCATCATAGCAATGTTAGTATGCCAAATCGTGTCGATACCTGGTTCCGGTGGTTAATCGTTACGCCTTGGATGCATTGGGTGCACCACTCCTCTTATCAGCCTGAAACAGATTCGAATTATTCGAGCATTTTTTCCTTTTGGGATCGCCTGTTCGGCAGTTTTCGCTTGCGAGCTGACGCTGATCAGATCCAGCTCGGTCTTGAGAACATGCGACAAAGCGAATGGGCAGATTTGCGTGGAATGCTTACAATGCCATTTCGACGCGATTTGGTCCGAAGAGATCGAATCAAAGAAAAATAGTTTTCTGTTGCCTCATGGGAGTGCGACGTCCCAGGCAAGTTGTAGATACTCCCGTCTGATCAAGTTTCAACGGTGTATATAGGTAAGCAGTCGAAGTGTCCGTCGACGAATCCCTGCCTCAAGTTTTATATTCTTCTCGGTTCATTAAGCTTTTCCGTCTTACCAAGGAGTACTGTTGATGCGGCGTTTGTTCCTGAGTTTCGCGACTGTTGCTACTGTTTTCTCGGTCGGTCCACTCACCGCACAACAGCAAGGACGCTCTCTTCTGAGAGCGCCCAATTTTGATGGAAGTGTGGGTGCTACTGTGTTCACGGTCACGTGTAGTGAATGCCACATGGGCGAAGAATCGGCTCGTGCCCCGCGTTTGAGCGGTTTAAGCGCGATGACACCACGCGCGATCCTTACGTCACTCGAAGACGGACGGATGCAAAGGCATGGTGATCAGATTTCATCTGACGAACGAATTGCCGTTTCGGAGTGGCTTACCGGTAAGCTTCTGACAGAAACTCGCCTTCCTTCATCGGCTTTTTGCTCGACGTCACCGAGAGGGCCTGGAACCGTGTACTGGTCAGGCTGGGGCGGCGAATCTTCCGAATCAGGTTTCGTCGGTGCAGAGCGTGCCGGGCTCACCGCGGCAGATCTCCACGATGTCGAGTTAGCTTGGGCATTTGGTTTCCCTGATGCTAGTCAAGTGCGGTCGAAACCAGCTGTGATAGATGATCGAATAATCGTGGGCTCAGCATACGGTGAAGTTTATTCCATCGATATCAACACAGGTTGTGTACACTGGGTGTTTCCAGCTGACGCAGCGGTTCGTGGAGCTATCGCAATAGGGAAAGGTCCGGATGGTCGTCAGACCGCATTTTTCGCGGATTTTCGAACCAACGTTTATGCAATAGATGCGACGTCCGGTGAGTTGTTCTGGCGAGAAATGACGGGAACGCATGCGGATCATACAAACACGGGGAGCGTTGCCATCCACGATGGACGGCTTTTTGTACCCATCTCCTCGATGGAACTCGTTACTGCGGGAGACCCACGATATGAGTGCTGCACTTCGAGTGGTGGTGTCGTGGCTCTCTCCGCGGAAAATGGAATGCGGCTTTGGGAGTACTGGACGATCGCGGATGAGCCGCGTGAAGTCGGCAAGAATGAACTGGGCACGAAGATTTTCGCGCCGTCGGGTGCAACGGTATGGTCGAGTCCGACGGTCGATGGTTCTCGCAGTCTACTATACGTGGGTACTGGGGAGAACTATACACGCCCTACTACGAGTACAAGTGATGCTCTGATCGCTCTCGAGATGGAAAGTGGCGAGGTTGCATGGTCATTTCAGGCCACCGAGAACGATGCCTTCAATATGGCCTGTACTCAGCGTCGCAACTTTGAAAACTGTCCGAATACGGCAGGTCCGGATTTTGACTTTGGTATGGCTCCTATCCTCGTGACCTCTGAAGATGGGTCGCAACTTCTGATTGCGGGCCAGAAATCAGGGGTTGTCTGGGCACTAGACCCTGACACCGATGGTGAGTTGGTCTGGGCTAAGCGCGTAGGTAGAGGGAGCGCACTCGGCGGCATTCATTGGGGTTTGGCCTCCGATGGGCGGATGGCATATGTCCCAAACTCAGATCATTCATCTGCCGTAATTCGTGACCCGCGATCGGGCGAAGTCGTACAAGAGAACGGATCTGATCCGGCCACTCCGGGCGTATACGGCATCGAGCTTAGCGGCGGTGAAACTCTATGGAGCGCGGAACCGGATGCAGGTGTTTGTGAAGGTCGTCCGGGGTGTTTGCCACTCTTTTCAGCGGCTCCAACTGTGATTGAGGGTGCGGTTCTTGTGGGCAGCTTGGATGGACATATGCGCGCCTTTTCAACCGAAAACGGATCGGTGCTTTGGGATGTTGATACCGCACAGGAATTTGACACGGTTAACGGAGTGCCTGGTCGCGGAGGTTCGATCGATGGCCCAGGGCCGGTGGTGGCGCGGGGCGTCATACTAGTGAATTCTGGGTATGACATGTTCAGTGAGATGCCTGGCAATCTGCTGCTAGCATATCGGGTTCCTCGGTAGAAATCACCTTGCGCCATCTGGCCGATTCGGGTGGCAGGCTGAACATTTAAGAATCCCATTTTATCGGAGGTTACCATGGGAGTTCGCATATCCCGCTCGTTTTGGCTGCTCATCGCTGCCCAATGTTCGATTCTTGGTTCGCTTTCGGCGCAGGGGCGCCCGATCGCACTTGAGGACTACTATCAACTCAAAGACGCAGGAAACCCTGCACTCTCACCGGATGGGTCGAGTATTGCCTATGTCGTGACATCTGTCCTTGAAAACGAGAATCGCCGGCACAATGAAATCTGGCTCATGCAGGCGAATGGACTAGGTCAACCGATCCGACTTACGAGCCCCAGCTTCAGTGCCTCTTCGCCTAGTTGGAGTCCAGATGGCTCCTTACTCGTCTTTACTTCACAGCGCCCAGGGCCAAGCGAAGAGATGGTTAGCACTACATGGCTCCTCAATATGGATGAGCCGGCTGGTGAAGCATTTCAGATCGAGGGCCTTGAAGGTTTTCCGGCATTCAGTCCAGATGGCTCCTGGATTGCGTTCGCGAAGCCTACGTCTCCGACCACAACACCAAACCCCTCATTTGTATCCGATTTCGAGCAACAGACGGTGGAGAGGTTCGACGGCCGAGTTTATGACTGGATGAATTATCGGTTCGATCGCCGAGGGTATTTGCCGGACCCTAGGGATCCAACCGCTACTCCGCCCCGTGAAATTTATCTTCTGGCTGTTAGTGGCGGAGAAGCGATCCAGCTTACCGACTTAGGTGTTGATGCATCTGGGATCGCATGGAGTCCGGATGGAGATCGGTTGGCGTTCACAGCCGATGCCCATCAACGAGACGAACACTCCTACGAGCGTTCTGACCTATGGATAGTAGACCGACAGGGTCGGGTCACTCGCCTCACAGATGATGAGTACAACTACTCTAACCCCTCCTGGTCTCCCGACGGCGAAGAGATCGCCGTGCGAGGAAATGAAGGTCTAGACGTGGTCATTCGGGAAGCTCGCGAGCGTGGCGCGCCTACGGATCTCTTTGTTTTTCGCGCCAACGATGGGATGCGGTTGCGTAACCTGACTGCAGAATGGGATCTCATTCCAGGGGCGCCATCGTGGAGTCCTAACGGACACCATATCTATTTTTCAGCGGGAATCTCAGGCAATTCGCACTTGTTCCGCGTGTCGGAGACGGGCACTGCGGTTGAACAGCGTACAACGGGTGATCGACGTCTCAGCCAGTTCTCTTTTTCGCGTGATTTCTCTCACATCGCATACCGTGTTACGGCTCCCCGTGAACCGGGTGATATTTGGGTGAGCGATCAGGAAGATGGTGCAGAAACTCGGTTAAGTGCGGTCAATAATGTCTTGCTCGCCCAACTCGAGCTTTCGACTCCTGACCGACTCCAGTTTATGAGTGCGGATGGGACTGTGATTGAAGGATGGATGCTCCCAGCACTTGGGTATGAGGCTGAAAATGGCCCGCACCCAATGATTCTCCAGGCCCATGGTGGCCCTCATGGAGCGTACGGCAACAGTTTTTCGTTCGACCAGCAGTTGTTGGCGGCGCAGGGCTACATGGTGCTGTATACAAATCCCAGAGCGTCAACTGGGTATGGGGAAGATTTCCGTTGGGGTACTTGGGGTGGATGGGGATTCAAAGATTTTGAAGACGTGATGGCTGGCGTGGATCATGCGATTGGGAATTACGAGATTGATACCGACCGCATGGGTGTGACGGGATACTCTTATGGGGGGTATCTGACTAACTGGGCTATAACGCACACGGATCGTTTTGCCGCGGCGATCTCCGGTGCAGGAATCTCTAATTGGGTAAGTGACTACGGTGTTGCGGACATTCCACGCACCAAGGAGAGTGAATTCTTTGGCCCGCCATGGGAAGAGCGTGGGCTTAAAAATCTGCTTCGCTCATCTCCTATCATCTACGCCAAGGACGTTACGACTCCGACCATGTTTGTGCATGGTGAATATGATCACCGCGTACCGATTGAGGAGGCTGAACAAATGTATGTGGCCCTCCGCAAACAGCAGGTGCCCGCGAAGTTCGTCCGTTACCCAGAATCGTATCATGGCGGGTGGACGCCGTGGCGGATGGTACACCGCATGTGGATTCAACTTGAATGGTGGGCGGAGTACCTAGAACACCGCACCACGTCCGATGAGTGATCTCGACCGGCGGCGCTTCTTGGGGTATGCCGCAACGTCCGCGCTCCTCGGAACGCTTGGCTGTGAGAAGACAGCCGAGCGCGAATCGTCATCCGATGCCATGACCGGCCAAGTGCCGGATCAAGCCCCGATGTTCGGCCCCCGAGCGGCCCTCACGGAGGCTGGCCCGATGCTTCCCCCTATGCCTGCAGTGTTGGTCACGGCTCGTGGGCGCCCAGGCGACCCCGACGAGATCTCTGTCCTATGGTCTTTTGTTCTGAACGGAGACCCGCCCCAGGTTGGCGTAAGTGCGGGAGATGAACACACCGTAAGCGATTTGCTCCAGCTTCACCGCGAGTTTGTGCTCAACATCCCTACCGCCGACTTGGTCGAGCGTTTCGATACCGTAGACATGAACTCGTCGCTTGTTGCGGACAAATTTGCACTCGCCGGACTCACGCGAGGGCAGGCCGAATCGGTTGATGCTCCTACGGTTGAGGAGGCTCCAATTCATTTGGAATGTCGAGTCCTCGACATCCTGCGTGTGCCACCAGTCCGCACACTTTTCGTCGCAGAGGTGGTGGCGACCACGGCCCTTGAGAGGGCTGTGGATGACGATGGGCGACTTGTGGTCGTTAATACCCCTTTCTTTGGAATGACAGCGGGGAGCGGAGAGCACTGGACGATGGGTCAGAAGGTTGGACATATCGGAATGACAGTTGGTCGTGATGAAATCAGATACTAGAAGAAATCATACCGTACCTCGGTCATGGGGCGTCATGTCACTCAATGGCGAGTTAGTACTTTTGAGATGGACTCGACGTTGTGCCCACCCAAGACGATAATCTAGGCATGTCAACGCACTCCACGCTTGGTTCCATCCGTCGTTGGTTGCGCGCAGCGCGCGACATATATGAGGGTATGTACATTGCCCCCTATCGGTCGGCGATACACCGTGAATACCTCCGTCAGCACGACGTATTTATGCTGATGGGGTTCTCAGATCTGCTTGGCGTCCCCAACCCTATTCAGTTTTATATGCTAGAGTTGTATCCATCGCTCATCGAAGAATTTCATGAGTGGCACGTTCGGATGGGATTGGAACACCCTCCCGAAGGGGGGTTTCGCTGTTGCTAGCCTCGTCCCCTGATCCCACCTCACTACCCGATTGTCCGATCCTCTTTTTTGGAGGAAAGGGGGGAGTGGGCAAGACCACGATGGCCGCGGTCGCAGCACTGGACGCGGCTGAACGCGGTCACAAAACACTCCTTGTATCGACTGACCCCGCTCATTCGACCGGCGATGTGCTCGCGGCGAAGCTGGGCGATCAACCACAACTGGTTGAGGATAATTGCTGGGCGATGGAGATTGATCCCGAGCATGAAGCCGACCGTTATATTGACGGAGTAAAGGAGCGGGTTGCTTCGGCTGCCCCCCCCCGTCTGCTCAGTGAAGTCTATCGACAGGTCGACATTGCACGTGTTGCCCCGGGTGCCGTTGAAGCGGCGCTCTTTGATCGTTTCACTCGAATCCTAGAAAACGAAGCTGAAGAGTACGACAGAATTGTGTTCGACACGGCTCCAACTGGACAGACACTACGTCTTCTTTCGCTGCCGGAATTGATGACAGCTTGGATGAGTGGGCTTATTAAGCGGCGTAAAAAAGTCAAATCGATGGCCAAGATGTGGCAAAATGTAGCCGGTTCGGAGGCGATCGAAGTCAATGAGACCGACCCTTTATTGAGTGCCCTTGAGGATCGACGTGGACGATTCCACCGGGCCCGACTTATTCTTACAGATCCTCGCAAGACCGCGTTCATTTTCGTAGTCATTCCTGAGCGACTCCCAATTTGGGAAACCGAGAAAGCCATGACGGCATTATCAAAACACGAAGTGCCATTGGGGGGCGTCATTGTGAACCAGGTTCTTCCTTCACCGACGAACGGTAGTGTGGAAGATCCGTTCCTCACGAAACGACGAGCGCGCGAGGCGATACACCTTGCGAGAATCTCGAAACATCTAGGACATTGGCCCATTCACTGTGTAACCCTACAGGATTCGGACCCCGTGGGTGTGGAAGAGCTGAGAAAAATCAACGTGCAACTGACTCCGATGGAGGCTTTTAGATGAGTGCGATCGTCCTGCTAGTTGTAGGCCTGTTAGCGTTTCTGACTGGGGTCATGATCTACTCGCGCTTCATCGCGAATAAGATCTACCAGTTGGATCCTGATTTCATCACGCCGGCACATGAGTTCCAGGATGGGGTCGACTACGTCCCGACCAATAAACACGTCCTCTTCGGCCATCACTTCACGTCAGTTGCAGGGGCAGCACCCATCGTCGGGCCGGGTATTGCGGTCATATGGGGCTGGTTGCCGGCTTTTCTATGGGTAGTTTTCGGAACGGTATTTGCGGGTGCCGTGCACGATTTTGGAGCGCTTTGGATATCGAATCGACATAAGGGGCGATCCATTGGGACGCTGGCAGAATCGATTATTGGAAGGCGTGCCCGTGTTCTCTTCCTCCTCATCATTTTCTTCTTGTTGTTAATGGTGAATGCAGTATTCGCAGTAATTATTGCCAATCTATTCATGGCAAACCCTGGTGCCGTAGTCCCGGTATGGGGATCACTGGTTGTTGCGCTTTTAGTTGGGTTCCTGATCTACCGAACAGGTGCGGGGATTTTGCTCCCATCGATCGGCGCACTCATCACGCTCTATGTGATGATCTGGTTTGGAGAGCAGGTGCCATTCACTCTGCCTGATTTGATTGGGTTTGGGCCGACGGAGGCACAGCTTGCAGCGGCAAATGGAGATGCGAGCGTGGCGGCAGAGGCTGCGCGCTTGGACGGTCAACGTGTCGGTTGGATCATGATCCTGTTCGCGTACACATTCGTCGCGTCGATTTTGCCCGTTTGGCTTTTGCTTCAGCCACGGGACTATGTAAACGGACACCAATTATTTGTGGCGATAGGGATCATCGGGGCTGGGGTCATTATGCTGAACCCTGAAGTCGTAGCACCCGCGGTTAACCAGAACATACCAGCAGATGCCTCGGGGTGGTTCCCATTACTCTTCATTACGATCGCTTGTGGGGCCATCAGTGGCTTTCATGGGCTCGTCGGATCGGGCACCTCCTCTAAACAGCTAGCCAAGGAGCCGGACGCTCGGTACGTGGGCTATGGTGGAGCGATCGGTGAGGGCTCACTCGCTGTTATGTCGATCATCGCTTGCACAGCCGGTTTTGCTGTGTATCTAAGCCGTGATGTAGGGGCGGCGCAGGGTCTGGCGCTCTGGCAACAGCACTATGGGAGCTGGGAAGGAGCTACCGCAGGTGCGGTTACTGCATTCGTCAACGGCGTTGGCGTCCTAGCTTCGGGGGTCGGCATCCCGGAGAGTGTCGCCGTCATTTTCGCCTCAGTTGTTGTGATTAGCTTCGCTGCCACTACGCTCGACACCGCCATTCGACTGCAGCGATACATAATCGCAGAACTTGGCGTTGAATATAATGTGAAAATTGTACAGAATCGTTGGGCGGCTACAGGTGTTGCCGTTGTCAGTTGTGCCCTGCTTGCGCTCGGACTTGATCGTGGGGCTGGAGGGATGCGAATTTGGCCGCTATTTGGGACAACAAATCAGCTTCTGGCAGGCTTAACCCTGCTTCTCGTCTCACTCTACCTGATTAGAAAAAAGCGTCCGGTTTGGGTCACGATGATTCCTATGACTTTCCTACTTTTCGTGACAACATGGGCGATGTTAATCAACCTGTCTCGGTTTTTCTCGAACAATCAGATCATGCTGCTCATGTTAGGAGCGGCGATTTTCGTGCTTGAAATCTGGTTATTGTTCGAAGGGATTGCTGCAATCCGTAGGGTGCGTGCCGAAACAATTGAGGGTCCCGCACCACAGTCGGTAACAGATCGGTTACCGTAGAGCGATTTTAAGCTGGTTTGCGGACAATGTCGTTGATGATATTGGCATGGTGTATGTGGTGAACGTGAAGAAACCGTAGCCACTCAGACGGTGTGAAGTGCCCGAGCACATGGTGTGGTAGTGTGTTCAGGCACGCACTGACTGCATCGAGTTGTTCTGCAAGTCCGTCTACGAGGGTCCGTACATCTTTCAGTCTTGAGATTACTCTTGCGAGCGATTCTCCTTTTGGGATGGTCCCCTCTGGAGCGGGGCCGCGACCTCGGGGAATTTGCCCTGAAGCCAGGATCAGAGTGCCGACCTCCTTAGGCTTTTCGGAGCGGTGCTTACAATCTGAGGCTAAGGCCACGTCCTCTATCCACTTTACGATCTTATGGTCCGCAAGCATCAAATGCTCGAGGTGTTCACATACGTTCCATTTTGATACGGCCAGATCTGAGGCGCTGGAACGAGTGATATCGTTTCCAACCTCTAGGCACCAAGCAATTTCCTCGAGGAAGCCGTAATACGAGTCTTTAGTCGTATGGTTTGATATCGTTCGGCTCATCGTATGAGGGTCGCCAGTCGATTTCGATTATCCCGGCGTCCGTAGTACTTATTTCCGTGTCACCTGTCGGCATACCATTGATTTTAAACATATAAGTGATGACATCGAGATACTGGGAGTCTTCTAGTCCGCCCGGATTGTCTTCGGGCATCGTAGCCTTGATTTCGTCCATCAGATCTTTCACCATCGCCCCGCTCCAGGACTGCATGAAAGGCCCCGCAAAGTCTTCCTCGAAATGGCATTCGGAGCAGATATTCCAGAACACGTCTTCTCCCCGTGTGGCCTGCTCCTCTGTGTACACCATATGAGCCGTCGTTTGGGCATCTTGGGCCGCAGCGTTTGCATATACTCCACCCAGTGCGAGCAGTGCGATCCAGAATGGTCGAACGTGCGAATGCATTCAGTTTTTTCCTATTGATAAGGGAGCAGGGAAGCGAGTGTTTTTCTACGTCAGTATCATGCTGCGACTACGGGGTTTTCCAGTGTCCCGACGCCTTCAACCTCGACCTCGACGCGATCTCCAGGGTTAAGTGCCGATGTTGAGCCGGGCGTGCCCGTATAGATCGCATCTCCCGGTAAGAGTGTGAAATACCGGCTGGCAAAACTGATTACTTCCTCGACAGGGAAAATAAGATCTCCCGAGCGTTCAGATTGTAGAGTCTCACCGTTCACACGGGTTTCGATGAGCAGGTCGTCGTAGTCTCCGCCACTCACGAGAACTGGTCCCATGGGCCCGAACGAATCACTCCCCTTGGCACGAAGCCACTGCAAATCCTGATCCTGCCACGCGCGTTCACTCACGTCGTTCCCCGCAGTAACACCAAACACGTGTTCCGATGCTTCTTCGGTTGTGACATTACGGGTCAGTTTGCCAATGATAATTACGAGTTCGCCTTCAAAATGGAGATCTTCGGCATCTGGTGGAATCACGATCGGATCACCTGGACCAATGAGTGAGCTTGGCATCTTAGCAAACAGTCCAGGTTCGGATGGCGCCTCGTGCCCATGCAGGTGGCTGCGAAAGTTTCGCCCTACTGCGAGGATTTTAGACGGAGTGGTGGGTGCGAGTAGGCGAACCTCCTCGAGGCGCGTTTGTGTTCCGGTCCGCTGTTCACCGTCGAACGGTTCCAGCGCCAGTTCCTCCACGGTGCCATCCTCGAGTACGCCCCAGTGAGGTGTAGAGCTTACGTCAGTTGGGTTGGTATACCGAATATAACGTTTTGTCACACCAGTACTTTCGGGAATCATCCTTCGCCTGCCGGAATGTGTTCAGCCAGTTCGACAATGAAGGTCAGTGGCGTGTAAGGAGGCACTCCTCCCGGTCGTCCCGCAGCCCCATAGGCAAGATCGTATGGTAAAACAAGTTTTCTACGCTCTCCGACCCGCATGCCCGTTACTCCCTCTACCCAGCCATCGATGAGGCCCGTTATCCCGAGCACCATGGGCAGCGGGTCTGGGGGCGAGTGGTCGTAACTCGAGTCGAGCTTACTACCATTGGGGAGCCAGACAGTGTAATGGACTTCCATTTCATCGCCATGACCGGCTCCCGGTCCACTTCCTGTCTGGAGAACCTGTATATAGAGACCACTCTCTTGTAGTTCCATCTCATCGAAATTCACTTCAAGCTCTGGGGCCCACTCAATCTCTCTCACATCGGTAATTACGTCGGGCGCTGGTGCCTCTTCAACCACATCTAATTGCGTGTCTGTATTACTTGAATCTGGCTCGGTCTCAGCATCACAAGCTCCGATGAGGGCTGCAAGACCAAGAGAAGCGACCACCTTAATAGGAGTCGCATGGGTCCATATGTAGCGCATGAAATCTCTCCAAATTTTCAATTGGGTCAAAGTTGAAACGGGCCATTTAGGAACAATGTGCGGCCGCGCATGTTCGAAAATCGCCATCTGAGTCGCTCGTAACAAGCCATGATTAGTTGTGCGGCACATCGACGACTTGGTCAGACCGCCACGAAATCGTACAATCGATGGATGAATACTACATCCTACCGTCTTCCATCACGTTGTTGGGTGATCTTGCCTTGGCTTTTCGTGGCTTGTTCCATCTCAGATAAAACGGATGTTTCTGAGGATGTCGAAGAGACCCCAGCTGCCAAGCTCGTAGCCCGTTCAGTTGAATTCCACGATCCAAACGGAGTTTGGGGTAATAGACAGCTAGGCATGTCTTGGGCTGGCACTAATTCGGAAGGTGAAGAGCGTGTTGCTGTTAACTTTAGCTTTGGTGTGGATCAGTCCGAGTTCATGCTGTCAGGTCGATACGCGGGTTCAACGATCGAATATCAGGTGTCTGGAAGCGAATGGTCGGCTACCGTAGATGGGCAAGATGATCTGAGCAGGGAGACAATGGAGCGCATGCGACTCCATCGCGAGAACGGAGTGTTCTGGCGAAGCTATTATGGTTTCTTGGCTGGAATTCCAATGAAGATTAGAGATCCGGGTGCCTATCTCGATCCGGAAGTCACTGCTACGACATTCGAAGGGCGTGAGGTGCATGCGGTTCGGCTCACCTATGAACCTATGGTTGGCGGCGACACATGGTACTTTTACTTCGAGCCCAGTACGGCCGAACTGGTCGGATGTCGCTTCTATCACGATGAGAGTATCAATGACGGTGAGTACCTAGTGTTCGAAGGACTAACTCTATCCCAAGACGGACTACGGATTCCACGAAAACGGAGTTGGTACATGAATATCGATAGCAGGTTCTTGGGGTCCGATGAAATCGATGGACTTCGGGTGGGTCCATAATCCGGCTCACTTTTGATCAAACCGTAGCGAGAGGACGAGTGATGCGACGAATTGTCCGATTTACCATTGTGATCTGTGTTTGCATCCAGATTCTCGGAGAGGGCGCCGTAGCCCAGGACGTTGGGCCACCAAATGGGTCCTTGGTTGTTGTAGGTGGAGGTATGAGAAGCTCGGAGATTGTTGATCGGTTTGTTCAACTGGCCGGTGGACCTCATGCGCACATCGTTGTAATTCCGACCGCAGGTGGCGCTGAATCTTATGACCAGTCCTTCGGAGGGTTACGACCATTTCATCAGGCTGGAGTGCGGAATCTTACTTTGCTTCACACCTATGATCGTGAAGAGGCTGAGACTGACGCTTTTGTCCATGCGATCCAAAAAGCTTCCGGTGTATGGTTTACGGGCGGACGACAATGGCGACTGGCTGACTCCTATCTAGGCACGAGGACTGAAGAAGAGTTGTGGGCACTTTTGGACCGAGGCGGAGTGATTGGAGGTTCTTCAGCTGGTGCGACCATCCAGGGGTCATATTTGGCGCGTGGGGACACACGCACCAACACGATTATGATGGGTGATCACGAGGAAGGGTTTGGTTTCCTGCGCAACACGGCTGTAGACCAGCACCTGCTTTACAGAAACCGTCAGTTCGACCTTATCGACGTTATCCAAGCCAAGCCGGAACTCCTCGGGATTGGTATCGATGAGAATACCGCGATTGTCGTGCGTGGTGATCGGTTCGAAGTGGTAGGTGAATCGTATGTGGCCATTTATGATCACGAGAGTATGCTCGATAGCGGGGGGCAGTTCTACTTCCTCGCGCCGGGTGACCAGTTTGACCTTGCCGAGCGCACCGCATATCGAGTGTCCCGTGGGCTGCAGCCGCTCGATCGGGTCCAGGCACGCAGGTGGCCCGAACATTAGGTCTCCTCGTTCTTAATTGGTGATGGCCGAAAATTGGCACGTGCTGCCATGATGATAGACAGGCAAATGTTCGTGGAGGCGATTTAGGGAGACTATGGGACCCATTATCATCATCAATCCGAACTCAACCACGGCCGTAACGGCTAAAATGGACGCAGCTGTAGAGAGGCTCCGTATACCACACGGACCTGCTCTAGAGTGCGTGACTTTGGAAAATGGGCCAGCGGGGATCGAAACGGACGAGCACGTGGCAAGCGTTGTCACTCCGATCTGCGATCTGATTCGGGGACGCCAGGATGAAGCTAGTGCATTCGTGATCGGTTGTTTTAGTGACCCAGGTCTTCGGGAGGCCCGTGGAATCTCGAAAAAACCGGTTTTTGGAATAGCTGAATCTGCGATGCTGACTGCCATGAGCAAAGGATCAAGGTTTGGTGTGGTTTCAATCCTCAAACAGTCGATTCCACGCCATGCGTCCCAAATCCGCGAACTAGGGTTCGATTCACGGTGTGCTGGCGATCGTGCGATTGGTCTCGGAGTTACGGAACTCCTTGATCCAGTGCTAGCCTTCGACAAGATGAGGCTTGTTGCTGAACTGCTGCGTGACGAAGATGGAGCTGACGTCCTCATCCTCGGTTGCTCTGGGATGGCTAGTAACCGCGATCAGCTAGAGCAGGCGGTTGACCTTCCTGTCATTGAACCGACTCAAGCGGCAGCAATATTCGCGCTTGGTACGATACTTCTCGCCTAATTGGACTGACTTCGCCGTGTGACTTGCGGCGGCATGACGTCACTGAGACTGCACGTGCCGTGGGTTATCGCTATTCGTTAGTCACGGAGACTCCCTAAGGCACAAGTTCGGGTTGGCGCTTCTTAAGTACGAACAGTCCCTCGCGCATACTCGACACTATAATGTTGCCAGACTCGAAGAATGGATAATTACTCCACGAGCCGGCAAAACCAGGCGTGTCCGGGCTTCCTGAAACAGTGTCGAAAAACCCGACCAGCTTGGGATTTTCAGGCTCGGAAATGTCGAATACCCGGAGTCCGCTCACATAGTTCGATTGGTACATGAACTGGCCACGTACGTAAAGGTTGTGATCGGAGGCTGGGTTATCTTGGATGAACTCATTGGCTAGGACAGGGTCATCAAGATCCTGTACATCCCAAATCAAGGTTCGTGTACCAGTGATGCCTCCCTGCAGTTCATCAAGTTCATCGTTCAGATAAAAGTACTTATGATCCTCAGATAGCCAACCTTGATGCGAATAAGCCAAACTTGGATAAGAGACGTTCGAGATGGGTGTCGGATTATCCTTGTCGGATACGTCGCCAATGCCAAGAGCGGTTTCGCTCGCGTTGAAGCAGATTTCCTTCCCTGCATAGTCCTGGTCGGGACCACGATACATGACGCATTGTGCATCGTGCGTGGAACCAGGCCGGCCGGCCATTCCCGTCTCGGGGTCAGCGTAGCAACCTACAAAGACTGGGTTTTTGGGTTCACGCAGGTCGATCATGTGAAGGGCGCCGCCGCAAGTTTCTCCGCCACCGCTGCCCCCCACTACGTACGCGAATCCTGATTCTTCGTTGATTATAATATTATGGGCTGAATGCAATTCGGTATAAAGTGCGTCCTCATCGAACTCGACCGGTGCATTAGTCACGTCGCGTAGCCGCATCAAGTCGAACACCTGCATACCATGCTGCCCAGCGTTGTCGGCCACGATATAGACGTGGTCCTGATATACCTTCATATCGCGCCACAGGTTAGGTGTCGCACCCTCAGTTAGCGAAAGATTGCCCAAATACAAAGGGTTCTCAGCGTCCGTCACATCGATAAAGGAGGTGCCATTAAACCGTCCTAAGATCGCATACTCGCGCCCGGTGTCTGGATCCGTCCAACCCCAGATGTCGCTAACCATGATTCCTCGCGCACCGCCAACTTCGTTAACCGGCATGAATGATACGAGTTCAACATCCTGACACCCGAAACCCGCAACTACACCATCATCTCCGCATCGTTGCTCACCCCCAGTTACGGCGTCCGGCCCTGAATTGGCCTCGAAAATCGATTCGGTCTGTTTCCATTCGCCTTGGCTATCGAGGGCGAACACGAAGCCGATGCCCTCGAAGAACTCTGAGCCAGGAGCCCCGACTACGACAAATTCATCGCCTCCTGCGACCGAATTGCCCATGAAGCCCATAAGTCCTTTAGTTTCAGCTGTGAGCAGCTGTTCTTCCGTCCACCCCCCTGCCTCAGTACGTGTCAGCACGTAAGCTCCCCCCCCGAATTGGCCGATTCCTGGCGCGCCTACGACCAATCGATTCCCCGCACGACTCATCGTAAAACCAAATAAGGATGGAAATTGGGACTGTGGACCTTCTGGATTTACTTGTCCAGCTTCTGACCAAGTACCCGCCGCGTCTGCTGTAAATCGGAATATGCCGCCCGAACCTCGGTTTGCCATTGGGGAACCAAGGAGTGCTTCACCGCCAACGAGAAGCACGGAAAGCCCAACGGAGATTCCACCGGATGCGGACAGATGCGCCGCTTCTTTCCAGCCATCGCCTTCTCGTTGAAACACGAATCCGGAGCCGGCTTGGAATGCTGGAGGTGGTAGTTGCCAGCCGGCAGTCTGGAGTCGAAACGGTCCTGGTGCGCCGATCAACGCTAGGTTTCCTTCCATACTCAGTGATGCGCCGAAGTGAGAATCCTTACCTGCCACAGATCCTGTAAGTTCAAACTCATCGACTCCATTTGGAGTCTGCACATAGGCGAATACAGATCCACCTTCTCCCCGACCTGGCGCCCCAATCAATCCAGCCCCTTCTTGGATAGCGATCGAAGATCCGAAAGCGTCTCCTGGCATTCCGTTTGGAGCTTCAAAGCTTTGGACCAGAGTCCATATGTCATCTTCACGTAGGAACATGTAGGCGCCACCACGCCCTTCATTTTTCTTTGGTGCGCCCACAACGAGCAGATCTCCAAAAGCAGCAATGGCTGCCCCAAACCCATCTCCGTAATTGCCACTAGGATCCGACACCGATGAAACCTCTTCCCAACCGCTTGCTTCATGTCGAAACACGTGGACACTGCCTGCTTCTGAGCCAGGCATTGGGAAGCCAACGAAGTCGCCGGGGCGGCTCACAAAAACCTCATCTCCAGAAGCAACAGTTGCGGTGCCAAAGCCGATGAGGGAAGCAGCATCAATTCTATTGAGGCTCTGGCTGTGGGTCTGGCTAAAGAGAGGTGCGGTCCCAATCGTGAACATGACAGACATCACAAAGTGAAGACGAAAAAAACGCATGATCTGAAACTCCTGATCGTCTTGAACCGCGTCAGGCGGGTCGAAGGGGTGTTTTGTAAGTTACTTAGATTGAATTCGTAGGTATAAAGGTATGATGGTTCGTTTGCTTGTGTAAGCGTAATGGGAGGACTCGCAAAGAATGGTGCTGCGTACTGTAGGGTCTAGTAGTCGAGAAATGTGTGGAGAGTTTAAAATCGTTTATTCGCCTGTGACCTCTGAAGCGTATGGTGTAACTGGGTGATGTTTGACGGTCGCTCACTCACGTTTCGTGCGATATTAGGTCCAGAAGGTTTTGAAGCGGATCGTACCATTGAGATCGGACCCGATGGTTGCATTGTTCGAATCGTTCCCGGCGGCCCTCCATATGATGGTTTTATTGCGATTCCGGGGATGACGAATGCGCACTCACATGTGTTTCAACGCGCGTTAGCGGGTCGAGGGGAAGCCGCGTATGGGGAAGAGTCTTTTTGGACCTGGCGTGAAGCAATGTATCGTCTGGCTAATGCTATTACACCTGAACAACTTTATGCGATTGCTTGTTACACATACGCTGAGATGATGTGTAACGGGTTCACACACGTTGTCGAATTCCATTACTTGCACCATCAGTCGGGTGGCAGTCGAAGTTTAGCCATGACAGACGCTATTGTTACAGCGGCAAACGATATTGGTCTTCCACTTACCCTGCTCCCTGTTTACTACCGGACATCCGGTTTCGATGGTGCTCCAGCTTCTTTTGAACAAAAAAGATTTGTCCACGATTCAGTCGAAGACTTTCTGTTGACGCTCGAAGCTATGGGCGATGTTGCAAATGGTGTTGCCCCTCATTCGTTGCGGGCGGTACCTCCTGAAGATCTTGTTCCCCTCATAGAAGGTGCCGAGGCTATTCTCGGCGAATCCGCGCCAATTCATATTCACGTAAGCGAACAGATGCGTGAGGTGCTTGAGTGTCGAGAGCGTTTCGGTAGAACTCCGATCGAACTCTTAGGTGACATGGTGCCGATTGGTCCACGTTGGAATCTCGTGCATGCGACTCACGCTACTGATGCAGAAAGAGTCGTTATCCGGGAGGCTGCTGCAAACGTAGTCCTGTGTCCACTGACTGAGGCGTACTTGGGTGATGGAATCTTCCAGGCTCGTGAACACTTTCACGCCAGCGGGTTTGCGGCAATTGGCTCTGACTGCAACGTGCGTGTGTCTCCGGTCGATGAGGTTCGTCAGCTTGAATATGGTCAGCGTCTTCGTGATCAGAAGCGAGCACGTTTGGCGACCGAACAAGGTGTCGGCGTACCTGTATGGTCATGGCTCGTGGATGGTGGCCGTCGAGCCGCTGGCTATGGTACCGCTGCATTATCGTGTGGGAGCAGGGCCGACTTGGTCGTGCTAGACGAAGAAGGGCCTACAATATGCGGACAGGAGCTTGAAGTCGCTTTGGATGCATGGATCGTAGGCGGAGATGTTCGAGACATCGCAAGTGTGTATGTCGCTGGCCAAAGACGCGTTGAAAAGGGAGTACTTAACGGTGAGCCGGACATAAAGACTGCTTTTGCGGCCGCGATGCGCGCTATTTGGTCCTCTTGAGAGAGCTTCGCTGACCGCTGGTTAGTCCCCTTCGCTTCGACTTGAGATCTTCGGCTGCCCCAGAAAAGTTGCGGAAATTTTCTTGTTGGCTTGACCCTTCTATTCCTCCAACTCCATTGACCACTTGCCTTCTGTAGCAAGTCCATTCATTTGGGCTCGGTGCGCGAATGCTGTTTGTGCAGCTTCTTTATTGTTGGCGTTACCCTCCCATGCCTGGAGCGGTGCGGCTTGGAGTGCGCGTCCGAATGAGAAACTTAGGTTCCATGGTGTATCGTAAGCGGCGTTCATTGCGTTGAGGTGTGCCGTTGCTTCTAGGTCGGACTGACCTCCTGACAGAAACACGATGCTAGGGACGGACGAAGGGACTGCCCGTTTTAGACATCGAACAGTCTTCTCTGCAACCTCATCGACCCCGGCCTGCTCTGAGCAAAGTTTGCCTGATAGGACCATGTTCGGTTTAAGGACCGATCCCTCCAGCGCAACGCGCTGGTGAAAGAGCGCCATATACACTTGCTTTAGGGTTGCCTCAGTGGCTTCAAAGCACCGGTCAATGTTGTGGTCTCCATCCATCAACACTTCCGGTTCAACGATGGGCACCAGCCCTTGTTCTTGGCTTAGTGCTGCCATTCTAGCTAACGCATGCGCGTTTGCTCCGATGCTGTACGTGCTCGGAATGGATCGGTCACCACTACGACCAATGTCAATTACGGCACGCCACTTCGTGAAGCGGGCTCCAAGCTCATAATATTCTGCGAGCCGTTCTCGAAGACCATCTAACCCTTCTGTAACTTTCTCGCCTGGCGCTCCCGCGAGGTTATGTGCGCCTTTGTCGATTTTAATCCCTGGAATCGCGCCGGTTTGAGAGATGATTTGAACTAGGGGTGTTCCGTCATCTGACGATTGTCGGAGAGTCTCATCGAAAAGGATTATCCCTGAGATGTAGTCACGTAAGGCATCCGTGCTTCGAAACAACATCTCACGATAGTCACGGCGATTGGTCTCAGTCGATTCAACGCCAATACCGTCAAATCGCTTTTTTATAGTCCCCGAACTTTCGTCCGCAGCTAAAATCCCTTTGCCTTTCATGCCCATCGCTTCAGCGACCTGGACAAGCTTCTGGTTCATCATTTCCTCCGTACTGTTCTGAAACTATTTAATCAAGGCTATCAATTGCCGTTCGATTTTACGATTTTCGTATAGTACACATAAAGACACTTCATAAGAACTGCGCCTCGTTCTTAAGCTGGTCCGCTACTAGAATCTGATGGCGGCATCTTCGCAAGATGAATGTGCTGGATATCATAGAAGGACGTCAACGAGCCTGCGGGCTCTTGAGCTTGCACAACATAGGAAGAGTCCTGTGAGTGTAGAGAACAAGATATTAGTTGCGAGAGTGCTCCGCAGTTGGTCGCAGATGGTCCGTCAACGACGTCTGGTTGTCCTCTTGGTCACTTGTATACTCACGATCGGGGGACTCGTCTACACAGCGCGGACACTGGGTGTAACTACCGACACCTCGAGCGTCGTTTCAGATGAACTACGCTGGCGACAGATATATAGCGATTTTCAAGAGGCGTTTCCAAGCTTACAAAATGAACTTGTTGTTCTAGTTGAGGCCAACACGCCCGACCTTGCCGATGATGGGGCGCGCAGGCTTGCTACGGCCCTCAAAGCCGACACCGCGATTTTTGAGTCTGTATACCAATTAGATGGAGGGGCGTTTTTTGACAGCTACGGGCTTTGGTATCTGAACCCAGACACACTGTCAGCTTTGGTAGAACGTGTTAATACAGCCTCGGGTCTTCTCTCAACCCTAGAACAAGATCTCACACTCGAAGGGCTGGCCACTGTTTTGGATTCGGTTGCGAGAGATACTGGCGCGGCTTCGTACAATTCAGGAGATGAGAGCGGTTTAGCACCAGTTCTTGGACTGCTGGCTGCTTCTACATTTGCGGCTACCGAGGGCAGTTTTGCACCGGTACCATGGAGTATCCTTTTCGCAGGCCGTCCAGCGGTCGCCTCTGAGCGGAGAAGAATCATTTCTGCGCGCCCTCGAATGGCTTTTGCCAATAAGGTTCCAGGGAGAGAGGCCATGGACCGCATTCGGAAAGTGAGCCGTGACCTCGGGCTCACCGAACGGAATGGTGTATCAGTTCAACTCACAGGCAAAGTCGCAATTGAAACTGAGGAACTTGAAACGGCTGTCAAAGGCGTTAGGCAAACCGGATTGTTGGCTGGAGGATCCGTAGCCTTAATACTATTTGTCGCACTCCGATCTATCCGTTTGATCCTAGGCTGCCTAGCGGCACTCGTGACCGGCTTGGTGGCAACGTCCGCGTTTGCTGCGTTTGCAATCGGACAATTGAACCTGATTTCCGTAGCCTTTGCCGTTTTGTACGTAGGGTTAGGAATCGATTACGCACTTCATCTTTGTATGAGGTACCGTGCCCACTTGGCCAGAGGTTCCACGAACGCAACAGCTGTAGATAATGCAGTCGTGGAGATTGGCCCTTCGCTTGCATTGTCTGCGCTTACGACGGCTGCCTGTTTCTTGACCTTTATTACCACCGATTTCACCGGCGTATCCGAATTAGGAGTCATCGGCGCAGTCGGAATGGTTTTTAGCTTTTTCGTTACATTGACAGTTCTACCTGCGTTTATGGCAACCTTTCCATCAGCCTCCCCCGCAGTTCTTGTATCGGAAGGGCTGCCGAAGCTCGCCAAAAAAATTGATGGTTCGCGAAAGGTTGTCCTTTTCATGGCAACTGTAACAGCGGCAGCCACATTGCTGGTATTGCCTCGTATAACCTTCGATGACGATCCGCTCAACCTTCGTGACCCGAACAGCGAGTCCATGACCGCTTATCGCACCCTCTCAAGCGATTCGATGGCACAACCTTTGACCATTTCTGTGATTACAGATAATGCGCTCGAAGCCAGCGTCGTAGCTAAAAAGCTCGATGCTCTTCCTGAAGTTCGAGGCACTCTTAGGCTGGCAGATTTTGTGCCGCGTGAGCAGTTGTCGAAAAGGCGATTGCTACGTGAATTGGCCTCGCAGCTGCCGTCTCCTGCACCCACGATACAATCGGACGTCAGTGGATCGGACGTTGTTGCGCAACTCGCGAAGTCTGTAAACGAGATTCGTTGGGTTGGGAGTGATGAGGAGCGCATGATCGCTCGACAGCTTTACCACGTGCTGCGCCGATGGGAGCGCTACAGTGAGGGTTGGGTGCCATCAGATCAGTCCCTCCATCTCGCGAAGCTTGAGACAGCACTTATAGGCTCACTGGAGGATGGGTTGAGTAGATTGCGCCAATCGGCAGAGGCTGAACCGGTGTCTGAGGCGACGCTTCCGAATGACTTGAAACGTCGATGGATTACCGAAGATGGTCGTCAGAGAGTCGAAGTCACTTCAGCTGTCCCGTTAACTACTACAGCTGAAACACGTCGCTTCGTGAAAGCGGTTCGCTCAGCCGATCCAGGAGCAACTGGGGAAGCGGTTAGTCAAGTGGAAACTGGCCGCGTCGCGGTCGCTGCGTTTCAACAGGCACTCCTCGCGGCAGGTTTGATAACAATGGTCTTACTCGTTTTTCTGCTTCGTAGTACCAAGGACGCAGCCATCGTTGTCGGACCGTTGGTACTGGCAGCGGTTTGGACAGGTGCTCTCGTAGTTTTATTCGACTTGCAATTCAATTTTGCCAACGTAATTGCGCTTCCACTGCTTTTGGGTGTTGGTGTAGACAATGGAATTCACATGATGCACCATGCGCGCAGCCGGCCCTCATCGCCTAACCCACTCAAGTCTTCGACCAGTCGCGCGGTGTTTTTTGCAAGCCTGACGACGATTGCAAGCTTCGGAAATCTTGCTTTTTCAGTCCACGTAGGGATGGCCTCTATGGGCCGCCTGCTCACATTAGGAATGATTTGCGTATTGATTGCCACGCTCGTCGTGATGCCAGCACTGCTTGCAACTCGCAGACTTGATGTCGTAGAAGAAGTGGCAAGAACAGGGGGGTGATCCCTCCCCGCTCTTAACAATTGACTTTACATTTTTTCGCTGGCGCTAATCCGTGAGATTAGCCCGGCCCGCTCCCAACCCCAATGCTATCCAGATTCCATATGAATACGTTAACCGGTGACACGGACTGGTTGAATAGTTGTTTGTCGACAAGAGGGCCTGGGTCAACTGTCTCAAGGTGTCGTGCCCAAAGGTCATGGCACCCAGCTTCAACTGTGAAGTCTCTCGAAGCTCCTGGTTGGATTGTTCCTTCCACCGGATCGTTGGGCAACAAATCCTCGCTCCACTCCGCGGATCCACAGTCGCGTTTGTAGAAGAATAGGACAGCACCATCGAGATTGTTCCGGACTCGAATCGTCGCGGGATTATCGAATGTGGGTTCCGGAGCAACCGGTTCCTCACCACAACCCACGAGTGGCAGTGCAATGGCTGCGACAGTGAGGGCGCTTAATAGCCCACGATTGCTACGAAACATACTCAAGTCCTCCGTGGTATCCTTGACGTTGGTCCCGACCTGGTGGTCGTGAACTCCGCTCCCTCAGAAGATACAATACGAGGTGGCGGAGTCCAGCGGTTTCTATAACTGAAGTCTGATCTGTCTTGCTTACTTCTCCACCTAATGATTGACACGTAGCGGTTAGACAGTGCTCGACCAATATTACTTACCCTGGAAATGCTTAGGCGTTTCCTCCTCCATTCCACTAAAGAACGTGCGAACTGGCCAGTGAAGGACACTCCGACTGTTTGGTACCACACCTTTGGGTGCAAGGCAAATCAATACGACACCGAGCGTATGAGGCAAGAACTGGAAGGCCGCGGCGCTCAAACGGTGTCGGATTCCGCGGATGCTGATGTCGCGGTAATCAATACTTGCACGGTAACCAATCAAGCCGATGCGAACGCACGTCACCTCGTGCGTCGACTTCGTCGTCGACATCCCGGAATCCGGATTGTTACAGCGGGATGCTCTACTTCCTTTCGAGAGGCTGATTATCAAACCATGGGTGAAGTTGATGCGGTTGTTCCTGGTCATGACCCAAATCTCGTGGCTGCCGAACTCATGCCACTCGGTCTTGGGTCAGGGCTCGACGGTGAACCGCAACCACTCTATCGAAATGCCCGTGGAACGCGTGCTTGGCTCAAAGTCCAAGATGGGTGTGACCGGAAATGCTCTTTTTGTGCGACTCGCATCGCTCGTGGGTCTTCCGTGTCTAGAAGTCCCAAAGATGTCGTTAAGGAAGCGAAAATATTGGCTCGATCCCATCCGGAGCTTGTGATAACGGGTATACACATCGGCCATTATGGTCACGATCTTCAGTCTCAGACGACGCTTGCCGAGTTATGTGAACAGATCCTTGAAGCTGTACCTGTGCGGGTTCGCCTATCATCGATTGAGGCAACCGAGATCGATGATAGATTGCTTGATCTTCTCGCCTGTTCAGGTGGCCAACTTGCTCCGCATCTCCACGTACCCCTGCAAAGTGGATCAGATGCGGTGTTGCGTCTGATGCGTCGGTGGCACAGTCGTGAAGCCTATAGAACTCGTATCCTTGAAATTGCTGAGTCTATTGGACCATTTGGCCTCGGCGCTGATGTCATTGTGGGTTTTCCAGGAGAAGGGGATGCGGAGTTTGAAGAGACGAAAAGCCTCGTGGAAGAACTGCCATACACCTACCTGCATGTTTTTCCGTATTCCGTGAGAGATGGGACGGTCGCAGCATCGCTTCCGAACCCAGTATTGGGTGGTGTAATAGCGACTCGGTCGCGTGAACTTCGTGGGATCGGAGTGGAGAAAGGCCGGGTATACGAAAAGAGTCGTGTCGGTTCCATTGCTGACTTCGTAGTGGAAGGTACCCATGAGCGACGCGTTGGAGTTACAGGGGATTACTTACGGGCCGACTTACATGGCAAGGCAGATCTAGGTGATCGATTCTCCGCTCGACTGAAGGAGAGAGATGGGCGCCTAATGGCTGAAGCGCCGGAGATTGCCACAACTCCCTAATTTATAGCCTTGTCCGAACCATCTGGTATCATGCGCGGACTCGCTAGCGACTCTCCTCCGTCGACGACAAATACAGCCCCGTTTATCCAATCACCACCAGGTGAACACAGATAGGTGACCATTTGCCCGATGTCATGAGGGTGTCCCAGTCTGCCCACGGGGATGAACTTTTCGGCAAAGCCAGCCATGGCCCGTTCGCCAAACATGTCTACCCCGCCAGCCTCAGGCAGTGCGAAGGCCTTTTTTACCGCTTCGGTTGGTATCGGCCCCGGAGCAACTGCATTGATGTTGATCCCATCTCGTGCCCACTCCAGTGCAAGTGTCCGCGTGAGGGCATCAACGCCAGCCTTGGCGGCGGTAGCATGTGCCATCAGCGGCCAACCACGGTAGTGCAGCGTCATAGATATTGAAACGATACGACCGTACTTCTGTTCAGACATGATCGGATATGCCGCCCGGCATGCGTGGAAGGTCCCAAAGAGATCGATCTCGATGACAGAACGCCAACCGTTCGGTGAAATGTCTGCCGTCGGCGCGTAAAAATTGCCCGCTGCATTGTTGATCAATATATCGACTGATCCTAGTTCATTGCGTGTCTGTTGTACTGCTCGTTCCAAGGATTCGGGTTCTCTCACATCACCTACTGTCCCGAGCGCTGGTTGCTTGAATTCATCTGATAGCTTCTCTACTGCTGACTGCACCCGTTGTTCATTGCGACTAAAGATTGCAACCGATGCTCCAGCTGCCGATAAACACTCAGCGATGCCATACCCAATTCCACTCCCTCCCCCAGTGATGAATGCGACACGGCCTGCGAGGGCATCTGGAGAAAAAACTGAAGTAGGGGTCTCGATGTGACTCATGCAGCTACCTCCGTATCAACGACATCTGGGATCTGGACGACAGAGACTAGTCGTCGTTTCTAAATGAAATTCACAGCGTGTATCGCCTTGCGTAGCTATATCAACGTTGGGCAAACTGTCTATGTGTTCGCAGGTGTTCAATGAAAGAACTCAACGGACTAGGCTACGCATTACAAACCAGATATTTGCTGGACGTTCCGCTAATCGCCGCATGTACCAGGGGAACCAAGCATCACCGTAGCTTATTAAAATACGAATTGGAACCTCTCGCTCCACTAACCTCTTTTGCTCCTTCCGGCGGATGCCGTATAGGAACTCAACTTCAAAGTGGTCTCGCCCGAGGCCAGCTTCCCGTGCCCGATCCACTGAGGGGTTGATCATTGCTGAATCATGGGTACCTAAAGCAAGGAAGCCATTTCCACCTCGTTCCAGGTGACTGATAAGAGTCTCTGCGAGCGACAGGTAGTTTCGATCAACATCATCCTTTTGCGGATATGCGATATTTTCTGGTTCGGCATAAGCGCCTTTCACAAGCCTAATCCGTGGCCCGATCTGGAGTAGAGACTCGAGGTCATCGGCCGTCCTTTTCAAGTATGCTTGAAGACAAATTCCTACGTTAACGTGTTCCGCACGGAGTGCTCGGAAGAGCTCCAACGTCGCGTCGGTATACGCCGAACTCTCCATGTCTATCCACAGAGTCCCATATCCTGCTGCGTGGGTGGCCAGTGTAGATACGTTCTTGAACGTGAGGGCATCGCCCATATCCAGACCAAGGTGGGTCGGTTTGATAGAGACTTCGATATCGAGGGCCCGCTCCCGTGCCGAGTCCATGGCACGACGATACTCATCCACGATCTGCCACGTTCCTTCTCGCGTCTCGACGTTTTCTCCAAGCATGGTGATTATTGTCGGGATGTTTTGTTTGTAGAGTCGCTCCGATTCCGTGATTACATCCCCGACACTTTCACCAGGAATAAACCTTCGGACGGCGCGCTGAACGAATTTACGACGAGGAAGGTGTGAGGCGATCCAAGTATTTGTCGAAGCCCAGAGCAGTGTGCGCCGTATCAAGTTCATATCCCTATTCTGCACAAAATGCTGCGTGACGTCCACGAGCAATCACGATCCAGAAATCCGGTACGTGTCGAGAAAAAGGGGGAAGAGTGGTGGCTCCCCCCCTTGACCCAAACGTATTTTTCACGTGAAAGAATTGATCTGCTCTACATCTTCAGCCCGGACTCTCCGGAATTGGAGACTTCAAATCCGATCCACATTCCGGTGATCGCGTGTGCGGGACTCATGCAAACGAGCGCGTATTCACCGCTTGTTTCAGCTGTGAACGTGATTGATTCGGTTCCACCCCCAGGTGGTGTAGCTTCTGTAAGGGATGTTGCGTTGCTCGTCATTGCCCCATTAAACACCGCCGCTGTCGATTCGCTATAGATAGCTGGAAAGCTATCCGTTGCATCGAGCACTCCAGCGCTATGAAAGGTTACGGGATCCGTGTTGTCAAAGTGGATTGTTACGGCAAAGCCCATTGGCACAACAATCGTGGCCTCGCCTCTGGCGAAGCCATTGTAGTTCCACCTGTTGTTTGCATCCGTCTGACCTGCCACAAGATCGATCACGACAGTGTTGGCAACTTCATCCACGGTGATCCAGTCTGCTGCCACGATACTCGCGGTTGGTTCCGTAGACTGTACTTGGTCCGCCGGGGACGTGTCAGAATTTGTTTCACTGTTGCCACACCCGATGACCAATACCGTTAGCGTCAGGACAAAAGTCACGCGCATAAATTCAAGCCGTTTCATCAATGCATCACGCTCCATGTTGATAAGAATAATTCAAAAAAATACTTTCTAAGTTGCGGCGAAATGGGACCAGGTCGCCGCTCACATAAGGCACAAGAATATACACCGTAAAAGCCAAGGGTTCCAAATCTTTTGTCATCAAGGAAATGTCACTATTTCAGATGACCTCACAGTGCGCTGGCGCGACGGGCGTAGTATCCCCATACTTGTGGTGCCTCGCGGCATCAGCCGACGGCCCTAGTTCGTGGTTAGCCTCCTACCCGGAGTGTGAGTCCGCCTAAGCAAACTCAGGCGTCGGCAGTTCCCCTGCGGTGAGGAACCCCAGGAAGGTGTTCAGATTCATTCGTCGCAATTTGGATCAACAACGCCCCCTAATAGAACGACATTTTCTTTCTGGGGCATTTTAGGGGGTCGCAATTTTGCAATCTCGAGTTCGGTCGGACTCGATGTGATAAGAGCCAAGCGGAAGAGCTAATGATTTGAGTGAACAAACATCAGGAAACTCCAATCGGGACCAACAGTCCGGAGGGGAGCACTCTAGCGGCGACCAGACTCCTGGCCGTAACCCCAGAGGTGCTCAAGCGGGAAGTCAAGGTGCTGGCGGAACAGGATCCCAACGGGACAGGCCAAAAGGAAGCGCTGGCAGGAGACGTTCTAGACGACGACGGGGTCGGGGTAGGCGCTCGAAGAAAGGTGGAAACCGCCAGCAAAACCAACAAGGTGGTCAGCCCGAGGTCTTAGAAGGGCCTAAAGATGCGTATCTTGGTCTCCTCGATCGCCTAGGCAATGGGGCCGGATTCGTACGCCGCCAACAGGCAGGCTATACGCCTAGTGATGAGGACATTTACGTCAGTCCGAAACTTGTAGGACGCTATGACCTGAGAAGTGGTGATGAGATATGTGGGCAGGTGGGGAAGTCTCCGCGGCCCGGGAAGAGCCCACCCCTGAGATACCTGCATACAGTCAATGGATGTCCTCCTCAAGAGTTGGGGACGCGGCCACAATTAAGTCGTCTCAGCGCTCAACACCCTAACCGTCAATTCGTGCTTGACTGTGGGCTTGAACGACGAGGGCAACCTGACTACACAAATCGAATCCTAGATCTGATTTGCCCGCTCGGTGGTGGCCAACGTGCACTCATTGTGGCTCCGTCGAAGGCTGGTAAAACGATGGTTCTCCAAGCCATAGCCGAAGGTATTTCCAAAAACCATCCTGATTGCGGCATCTTCATTCTTCTCGTCGACGAACGGCCAGAAGAAGTCACCGAGATGGAATCGACAGGCCTAGGAGAAGTGGTCGCATCAAGCTTCGACCATCCTGCTGAGCGACATGTTCAAGTTGCTGAGATGACACTGGAACGAGCGTGTCGACTGGCAGAGATGGGCCAAGATGTGGTGTTAATCCTTGATTCGATCACACGTCTTGCACGAGCGTATAACACGACGGAACAGGGGAGCGGTCGCACTCTGACGGGCGGATTGGATGCGAACTCACTGGAAAAGCCAAAACGGTTTTTCGGTAGTGCACGCAGTATCGCTCCCTCGATGGGTGGTGGTTCACTGACGATTATCGCAACAGCACTTATCGATACGGGATCACGGATGGACCAAGTAATCTTCGAGGAATTCAAGGGGACTGGAAACAGTGAACTCGTCCTGACGCGCGAGCTGGCTGACCGGAGGATCTACCCGGCGATAGATTTGAACGCGAGCGCGACACGCCGAGAGGAATTGTTGCTCGATGATGATACGCTCGCTGTGTCTCAGGCTATGCGTCGCGAACTAAGCGACTATGCGCCGGTCGAGGCCATGACCGAAGTCTTAGGTTTGATGAGACAGACTGAGTCAAACCAGGAACTAATAGAGAAGCTTCGCAAGCGAATCTAACCCGTCCGTTTTCATCTGAGGTCTGTAGTGGTGATGGAGGGTTGGTGATTCTCAGGAGTGTCAGTCGAAGTTAGTTGTCCTGGATCTCCTCCAATTCTGCCTCGGCCCGATCTTTTGCTCTCTTCTGTTCTCGCTCTGAAAAGTTTATGATCTCGTAAGCTGAGGCTTTGATCAGGCCCAGCTCTCTTCGATCCATATCTGCTCTCTGAAAAATTGCACGAAAACTTCGCATTTTGGGTATTGGATCGAGGCCGTGGAAAAGGCCGACTTCTTCCATTGCAGTTTTCCATTTCCCAAAAAAATCTTCTAACTCTTCGTGTGAGACTGGTGGAGTCTGTCGTCTCTTTTTAAAGGATTTGTCTTGTGTTTCTAATCCTGCGGCAGCAGTCACAGCTTTACGCAACTCGTAGAATACTATTAATGCTGCGTGCGCGAGATTCATAGACGAATGTTGAGGATTCGTAGGGATACACACCAGTCCATGGCATAGGTCAAGGACTTCGTTAGGGAGCCCTCTATCCTCTCTCCCGAAAACGAATGCGAAGGGTTCACCTCGGTCGCAAAACATTTGTGCTGCGTCCTCAGGGCTCCACCAATTTTGGCGAGTAGAACGACGGCGGGCTGTTGCTCCAAGTACGTACTTAGAGCTGGCTAGAGCTGTGGTTATGTCGTCAAAGACCTCAACCTTCTCAACCACATCTTCAGTATCGTGAGCAATGCCAGTTACGCGCCACGCATCATACTCTGCTGGCCTAACCAACCGGAGTTGGCTGAGCCCCATGTTTTTCATGGCTCGAATTACGAGTGCGATGTTCACGAGGTCTTGGGGCTCATGAAGGACGACGAACGTCCGGTCGAGCTGTTCGTCAGTAGTGGTCACTCTTTATTGAGGCCCTCCGGTTTAGAGCCTTTCCATTTCCTGCCACGCCGTGGTCGAAGCGCTGGGTATCCAGTTTCACCACAATTTGTACAGGTTTCTACGTAAGCCCCTATCTCAGTGCCACATGCGGCGCAGTGAACCCCTATTTCACCTGGTTCATAAGAAAGTGCGATGCCGCATTTCTGACAGGTTTGGTCGGTGATTCCCACCCCTTCTCCACACTTGGGGCAATCCATCCGTTTCTCTTCTATGGGGCCCTCCTATTCCTGTCGAGGTTTATATTTTTGGGCCGCGCAAGTAATCGGCCACCGTTAAAAAAGAGGAGCAAAGGTGATCAATCTCCACTATCTTGCCCTCGTCTCACTTCGGGAGACTATAAACAAGCTACTGCGGAGATCCAATTTGGGCAGGATAGGCTAATGGCTTACGAGTTGCCGGACGTTCAGCCGGTCACGAAGCTAGGTCCGGTTGTATGGTTTTTCGGTGGACTGATGGTTCTGATAGGGATTGTTACATCCATCCTGATGTTTGGTGACTTTCAGTTCGACAGCTATACATATCTTGCGTTCTATTCGATTCCTGCCAACACGGCGATCTCGGTTTTTCCACATGAGCCCGTCCTAATCTATTTTGGGAAAGTCGCCAATCTTTGGTGGTCAGCGACTTGGGCAACAGCAGGAACCATCGTTGCTGGAATCATGGACCACAAAGTGTTCGTACCGGTTCTTAACCTCCAGAATATCCAGAGTTATAAGGAGAAGAGGTTTTACCGAAAAGCTATTTCTTACCTGATGAAATGGCCTTTCGCGACGCTTGTGGTTACAGGTTTTACGCCAATCCCATTCTTTCCATTCAAGTTTTTGTGTTTCTCGATCGGGTACCCGTTATGGAAATACCTTGTGGCGCTGGTGGTCGCGCGTTTTCCGCGCTATTACCTTCTCGCCTTGGTCGGGTCAGCTTTCCACGTCCCGAACTGGATCCTGATTATGAGTGTTGCCGTGATTTTTGGACTTTACGCGGTTAAAGCTGTACCACACGTGCGTGACCGGTGGGGGGCTCGTCGTCACGGGGAAACATGAGCAGATTCTTGCGAGAAAAGAGGGGTGGGGATGCCTAACATATCCGGCGGCATGGCCGCACAGATGCTAGCGCGTGGGATTAGAAACAAGGTTCAGAACAAACCACTTTCTGTTTCTTTCGAGATTACCCACGCGTGTACCGCGAACTGTTGGCATTGTAACTGGGGTGGGCCAGTCAAAGAAGAACGACTGGGAGCAGAAGACTATGCAGCCATTTGCAAGGAACTACGGCCGGTGGTTTCGCATGCGTCCGGAGGAGAGCCGCTTGCAAGGGGCGACGTGTATGAGATTGTTGATGCCATGACCACCAAGGGACGACTCCCCTGGATGATTGTGGTGACGAACTCATCGAACCTGACTCCAGAGCGGTTCTTCAGGCTCAAGGATAGCGGAATGCATCAGTTATCCACATCTCTGGATTTTCCAGACGAACGTCATGACGAGTTCCGCCGTATCCCTGGACTGTTTGATCGGATGGCAGAGGTCGTGCCTGAGATCGCCAAACAGACGGGGAAGGATGATATCCTCCTCAACGTCTGTATCACTGCGTGGAACTACAAAGATCTTGGTGGCATGGTACGGGTCGCCAAAGAGTGGGGGGTTCCCATCAACTTCTCGGTCTATACCCACCTGCGCGTGCAGGATCGAACAGGTTTGATTGAGGGTGATGGATTGGACGGTCTCGCCGAGAGCATACAAGAAGTGATTGACCTGCAGAACCAAGGCTATCCGGTATATACGAAACCTCGGGTGCTCTGGAAGTTCCACAGCTTTCTTACCGAAGGAGGGATTGGTGGTTGTCAGGCTGGACGCAGGTTCATTGTGATAAATCCGGACGGCCGGTTAACGCCCTGCGCAATGGTGATGGCGTATTTTGACACGCAGGAAGACATGCTTGAGAACTTCACGAAGCAGAACACCTGCGAGCAGTGCTACATCTCTACACGCGCCAACACTGAAAAGTCTATCAAGGAGATTCTTCAAGACAATGCAGATGTGTTTGCCCAAATGTTAACGCCTTGGCGAAAATAAAAGAGGCGGTGGCGTCGCGAACCTTGTCCTGATCTTAGTTGTTCGATCGACCTTGTCGCCCGTCACGTGCAGTACGATTCCGGGGGCGGTAGCTCAGCTGGCTAGAGCGCTGCGTTCACATCGCAGAAGTCGGGGGTTCGAGTCCCTCCCGCCCCATGCTCCCCGTTTCCCAACTTGCTGCAGAGCCTGCCCTTGATCGTTACTGCGACCTAGGCGAGTTTGGCCGGCCTGCGGGCGTAGCTCAGTTGGTAGAGCGTCAGCTTCCCAAGCTGAAGGTCGCCGGTTCGAGACCGGTCGCCCGCTTTTAGCATAGTCCCTTTATTCAGGATTTCATGGGCAAACGTAAAAAACGAAAGACCGATAAGGACCAGGGAGTTACGCCAGAGTTAAGCGGCATCCTTCGGTTGAAGTGTGAGATTCCCGTTGCCACCCTCGATCTTCATGGCCTGACGGGAGTAGAAGCAGACGCTCGGGTTCGCCATTTTCTTGCTTCACACAGGAAGAGTTCTAAAGGAAGAGTGGTGCACATCATCACAGGAAAGGGAACACGATCCGATGGGCCTGCTGTCCTCCCTGGGGTAGTAGATCGCTTAATTCAGGGAGACTTAAAAAACGATGTAAGTGAGAGGGCAGGGTTACACGGTGGAGGAGGAGTAGTGCTTCGAATAGCACGTAGTAAGGTGCGCTCACGAAGCAACTGAAGACACAAACCTTACTAATGAAGAATGTCTGAACAGAATCTATTGTTGGAAGAGTTAACGTCTCCCGAAGTTACGAAAGCGCTGCAAGACGGCTATACCACTGTGGTGGTTGCAGTGGGTGCCGTCGAGCAACATGGTCCGCACCTTCCCTTGTTGGTTGATGCGGCCCGCGGTGACCGACTGGCTTTTGAAATTGCGCGTCGATTGGAAAACGCTCTCGTCGCTCCAACCATTCGTGTTGGTTGTTCAGAGCACCACATGGCTTTTAAGGGGACACTTTCTCTACGCCAAGAGACACTTGAGGCTTTATGTGTCGATTATACTGTGAGTCTCTCACGGCACGGGTTCAAGCGCATCTGTTTTGTGCCTTCACACGGAGGAAACTTCGCCCCCCTCGCCCAGATGTTGGAGTCTCTCCGCGCTGCTGCGGAAGAAAATTGTGAAGTTGATGCCTATACCGACCTAGTTGGCTTTGTCGAATTCTGGAAAAGTGCAGTTTCTTCTGAAGTGCCCGCATTTTCTGATCGCGTGGGTGGACACGCTGACATCGCTGAGAGTTCTGAGATGCTATGTATTAGACCTGAACTAGTTCAGGAAGATCGGGCAGAAGCAGGTTACCTGGGGGAATTTGATGAAGCCTTAGCTGATCGAATCTTCCAAGATGGCTTCCGTTCGGTTACTCCGAATGGGGTCCTTGGGGATGCTCGAGGGATGAGTCGTGAGATAGGAGAACGTTGCATCGAACAGGCGGCTGATGGAATCGCGGCCTTTCTTCTGGGACGGGACTAAGAGAGAAAGATGTAGTTATCGTTTCCTTCTTCTGTCACCTCTACGATCTTTCATTGCGTTCGATCCAAGGTGGTAATTAAACCTTAGCATCACGTACCGGCCCAATGACTGGATCCGCTCCGTCCGATTGAAGCTTGAGGAATTGGTGACATTTACGCCCTGATTTTGGTTGAGGAGGTCGTATGCTCCCAGCTGAACTTCCGCCCGGTCATTCATGATCAGTCGTGTGATTGACGCCTCCCATAACGTCACGTTTAGGTTCGGGCCGAAAATATCTTGGTCATAGCCCTGAAACTTCAGTCCGGTGGCGAATGTCCAGGAATTCAGATAGTAATACGCGTCGGCAAACAGATGGGGGTTAATATATTTCTGATTGAGTTCTTGGTTTAACGAATAGCCTATGTTGTTAAACGCCAAGCCTCCTCCGGCACGGACATCGAACACAGCCTTATCCCGGTTCTCGACGCTCAGGCTGATGGCGTTCTGTCGGATCCGACTCTCGTTCTTAGCATTGTTCACGAAAGCGGATTCATGGGCGTAAGTAAACCGATAGTCCAGTTCGATCCTTGCACCCATAGACCGGATCGGAGTGCCAAAATTGAGGCCTCCGTTAGCAGACCACGCTCGCCCCGAATTCACTGGCGTCACGACTTGTCGACCCTGTGTGTCGATGAGTCGTGATTGTGAGATGTTGTCTTTGGTGATGGTTACTCCCGCATATGTGAACAGGTTTACGAAGCTGAACTGGTCAAATAGCCGATACTCGCCGTTCAGTCGGTGACGGTATTCTGGCTCTAGGTCAGGATTCCCCGTGTAGATGTTGAGCGGGTCACGGTTATCAGTGAACGGTTGGAACTCTGCCATTGAGGGTTCACGCGTTAAGGTCGTATATCGGAAGCGGATGTTACGACCCTCCTTCAATTGGAACCGGAGATCAGCTAGTGGCAGAAGATTTGTGAACCCGCTTGCGATCGGTTCAGCGTTTGTCTCAGGATCCAATACAACTCCTTTGAGATCGGAGTTCTGAACACGGAGCCCAAAAACCAGCCGAGTCTTGTCACTGTTCCGGTTGAATCGGAGCCCACCACGTAGATAGGTGTATGTTCGGTCGAACTCAGAACTCAGGATCGGATTGAACACTGGAGTGTTATCTTCGAGGTCAAAGACGGTCTTACCTTGGTTTTCGTCGATCGCATTTCGCTCGCCAAAAATTTCCAGAACCTGGCCACGGCCAAGTGGTTCGGTGAGAGATAGACGAACAGAGTGGCGAAAGGTCTGACCTATACTTTCCTGTTCCTGAATGAGATTTTGGTTGGTGGGTCGGCCAACGGGGTCACTTTTCTCAATCATTGAGGTCAGGTCGACGAACTGATCTGAATCGCCAAAATCTACCCGGGCCTCCGCCACAATACTTCGGCCTGACTCATTAAGACGTTTTCTCCAGGTCAACTGTCCATCTGCCCCCAACTGATTTTGATCAGACAGGTAACTCGTGGCTGCACTGTTGAGCGGTTGTCCCAGCACAGTTTGGTCCTGAAGACTGGCAGAAGATTGGGACAAGGAACCGGCTTGGAGGTTTCCTCGAATTCTGAGATCGTGTCCGTCCGCCAATGTGACTTGTGAATTTAGGTTGAGTCGGTGATTTAGGTTGTCGGCATCACCCTCGCTCGCTCCCTGGATAAGTGATGCGACTTCAGATCCCAGGAGGCGCTCTTCCTCAAGAGTTTGATTGAGCAAGTTTTCGGTCATCCCAAAGAAGTAGCTCGTCCTGATCCAGCTTTCCGCCCCGAACTCACGACTCGCGTTGAGTCCGAGTCCCAAGCTTTCGTTGAATCCTTCGCTACCTGCTGGCGTGGGACCATCGTCGCCCCCACGCCCGCCACCGCCTGCCTGGCGCAACTCGGGCCTGTTCACGTTGTTCGCATTCCCAAGCAGTGCCAATTGTGTGGTTGGTGAAAACCGGTTGATGCTAAGTGCTCCATCGTATGGGACTCGAGTGCCTGACATCTCAAGTGGCATGTCGACGGCCATAGGTGACGGGAAGGGCTCCGTGTTCCCTACGTCGGTGCCGAGCCCACCAGAGGCCTTTCCGAAGTAGCCGCGCCGAGCCTCTTCTTTGAGCCCCAGGTTGATTGTGCGTTCTTCTTCACCATCAGGAATCCCAGTGAATTCGGCCATGTCTGATTCCTTGTCGTACACGTCGATCTGTAAAATTGCGTCCGCCGGGAGATTTTTGGTTGCGATTGTAGGATCGCTCCCAAAAAATTCACGTCCGTCTACGAGCACATTTTGTACATCTTCACCCTGTGCTTTGATCGACCCATCACTCTCAACCTCTATGCCCGGTAACCTGCGGAGGAGATCTTCAACTGTGGCATTGGGGCGAGTCTCGAACGCTAAGGCGTTAAAGGAAAGCGTGTCACGCTGGTTGATGAACGGGACATGCTCGACACTTACAACGAGCGGATCGATCTCAACCGCCAAGACCTCTAGAGCGACCCTGCCTACTGCGACATTTTTGTCATTCACCGCGAAGCTCTGTCGGACTGTCTTATGGCCGATCAACGTCACCTGCAGGATGTATTCTCCTGGAGATGTCTGAAGGGTGAAAGCTCCGTTTCCGCTGGTCTGAGTCCATTCCGCAAGAACGGAATCGGGCATCGCGAGGACCACTACCATAGCGCCACCCACACCGATACCCGCGGAATCTGCAACTACGCCGGTGACGTCAAATTCGACTTGAGCCTGCGCCGGATTGGTTGGTAGGATCACCACCAATATCAAGACAAGTATGGTTCTCCAGGCTGACGGAGAGAATGACCGGTTGTTAACCATATGGAGCAGGTGCCTGCGACTAAAAAGGAGGCCTTCGGACTCGACCCGCACGGAGCTTTCTCACCTCTTCGAGCTTTTCAGCGACAATTCGTTCATAATCTTCGCGGGTCACCTCACTTCCTTCTTCCGGAGCTCGGATCGCCTCTTCACCTAGCTTAGTCAGATCAATATCTGTCGCAGTATAAACCGTATGTCCCTCGTCAATGGAAGCTATGAGAATCATACCGGGGAGTCCTCCAAACGGACCTGGACCGGCTTGGACCGGGATTTCCATAGTAAACCAAGCCTCGATCATGGAACCATCGTGTTCGGCCGTTGCCTTCTGAACCACATGTCCCAAAAATTCGCGCTGTTCGCCCGTCAGCTTCCACTTGTAAATAGGCCTTGTACCCGAGATCAAAAAATTCCGTCCCATAAATTCTCGCGTCTCCGCCATCGTTCCGCCCTCAAAGCTAACGTAGGAGTGCAATAATGTTTCTTGGTCACTCCGCGAACTTGACCCCATCCGGAGACGCGTTCCTAACCCTCGCAGACGGGCGACTCTCATCGGTGCTTCTTGTTCGGGTCTTGGGGCGGAAATCATGACTGATTCGGATTGGTTGAAAAGAAGAATCAGTTCAGATGAACGCTGAGAAGGGATCTGATCCCCCATTCCTCTTTGTTCGAGCCTTTTCTCTAGTTCTTCAGGAACTTCGAAGTCGAACTGGACCGAACGACGAAAGGCGATGCGGCCCTCTTGGGCTACTAGCATCGCGGGAATCAGTGTCAGGCTGAGAAGAAGTATGAATCGCATGGTTAATCTAGTAACACCATATCTGCGTCTAGTGTTGCCACAAATGTGGGGGTTGATTGTTGTATGCTGCATAAGATGACTCCATGGATTTCGTTTTCAGTGGGCCCGTTCTAAAAGGCAAAACCGACGTTAAGCCCTGGCCAGAAAAAAAGCCCCCCGTCTGCGAAAAGCGCGTAAAGCGTTCCCCGAAACAGGAACCCGCCTGGGGAACGAAATTCGAATCCGGGTCCTACGTATCCGTACCTCGTCCAACCGGAAAGGTCGTCTGGTCCCGCATCAATCGTGCCAAACACGGGTGTCACACCAGCCGTGAGGTATGGAGAAAAATTCTTCGAGATCACATAATACCTTGCACCAATCGGTAGGAACACAACTCCAGCCCCGGTTCCCCCCAGTGCTGAAAGGCCAACCTCCAACCCCACACTCGGTGTAACCATGCGTTGGTAAGAAAAACTGTAGATCGCTGCTTTACCCAGTAATTCTATGCCGAAATCATTCTTTAGCGTTGTTCGGCTTTGGGCGTGTACGGATTTATGGGCGAATGTCGACAAACCGATAAATGTTATAAGAGCAACTACAGTGGTTCGTAGCATGCCTACTCCTTATCGAAGTCGGTTGGTAGTGTATCGATAAAAAGGGCCAACAGAACAAAAATCGCAAGGAATCGGCGCCCCTTGGATTCGCTGGCCGTCGGCAGATTGCTCGGCGGATTCTGAAAAATTGGAGATTGTGATGAAAAGTAGACCCCAATACCGGAACTGTCTTAGGAGGCAGATCCATCTGAGAGACAAATCAGATCAACGGTTTGGGGCCTACCTTTGACCCTCAGATTTTGAGGGCTAGCCGCACGTTGGTGGTGGCTACGTGGTAGCCACCACCTGGGAAGAAGGTTCCACTAGAAGGCAAATCGGATACCGGCTTCTACCATGCGTGGGAGCCCGGGTCGAACGCCAGCCGGCCGTCGGGCCACAATATGTGTTGTGTTGTTCAGATTGTGGGCGGACATGAAAAGGCTTCCCCAGCTCGAGAGATCAACCTCTCCGCCAAGCCCGAGCATGATATAGGAATCGGTTCCGCTCGTTGCAGGGATATCTCCCGATCCTGCCTCGGTTCGCATTGCACTGCTGGCGGTGATCTCAAGACCCAGTCTCCAGTTATCCCTTGCGACACCTATGCTACTGAAAAGCATATGCTCCGGGATGTAGGGCATGTTATCTCCGATTGCCACTTCACCCCAAGGGTCGAACTTGCTATCAAAGGCAGTACGAAATGTTGCATTCGTAAAAGTGTATGCCACTTGCAGGGGAACGCTCCAGTCTTCGCTACCGGTAGCTAAGTCCATGTTTGTGGAAGCCTCGAGGCCCCAAATCCTGGCTGATCCACCGTTGAACAATTCGCCCGTATCCAGTTCAGTCCCTGACGCTATGGTAGCCTCGCCGAGAACGTTGCTGTAGTCGTTGTAGAAGGCAACGAATTGAGTTGTTGCGTTGTTGTTATCCAGCCCAAAACCGAGTTCGTAGTTCACACTTCTTTCAGCTTCTGTGTCATCATCGGCCCCAGGACCTGGGGGAGCAAACCCGCGATGAATGCCACCGAAAAGACGCCCATTGGATCCCATGGTGAGCGTTGCGCCGATTCCTGGCATGATGGCGTTTACTCCATTCTCGCGAATACGGGTTGGTTCCTTACGCGTGGGATCATCTTTCGCATAATCAGTCCGTGTGAAATCTATCGATTCAAATCGCAATCCCGGCGTGAGAGCAAGGTCGCCGAACTCCATTCGGTCCTGGATGTAGAATGCTACGGCCGTAGCATCGCTTACCCGATTCGATTGGCTACCCCTAGCTCCCGGGGCTTCTAAAACCATATCCGCGTCGATCATCCGGTAACCGTCTTCGTGCTGCATCCGGTCTTCTTCGTCCCGGTGATACCGTACTCCTACCTCGAATTCGTGATCTGCTCCGAACGCTTGGGCTGTGGTACCAAGGGCAACTTGTATGCCTTGGCCATAATACTCCCGGTTGTTCGCCCGAAGCTTTACATCGGCGCCAGGACTATTGGCCCCTTTAATGATCGCCATCTCTGTCGGGAAATCGTGGGGTGAACCCAGAACCTTTCCATGTTTCTGGCCAGATACGGTTTGAAGTTTGTACCAATTTCTTGCGAAATCATTCCGATAAATAGTGGTTGTGAGATCCATGCCTCCCGATCGCAGGAAGTGACGGACCTGAAGCTGTTGCTGGTCGGCATTCATCACATCTTCTTGTGACGCCGCATACCGCTGGAATGGATTTGATCGGAAATCCGCATCGGTAAGTCCGAGATAAGTTTCGTCGGATCTTTCATCGTAACTGCCGAATTTGACCTCAAGTTGCTGATAGAAGTCTGCGGCGGTTGGGTCTGAATTCCAGCGGACTTTCGCGAGGTAGTCCTTTATGTCAAAGCCGGAGCCCTGATTCTGCACTGGAATAGTTTTGAACCCATCGGTCTTGATCTGGTAGGTTTCGGCCATCCACCCAAAACGGTCGGTTGAACCGCCGATTTTGGCTCGTAACCGGTTACTGGCGTCCGGGGCGCCGCTAATTTCACCGGTCAATCCGATTTTCTTTGTCGGGATTGAGGACGACACCAAGTTCAGTGCGCCTCCAACTGTTCTGGGCCCATATTTGATCTGGCTTGCACCCTTCCGAACCTCAATGGCTTCCATGCGTCCAGCGACGGGGAAGTAGTATGCCGAAGGAGCAGCGTAAGGTGCGGGTGCTATGAGAACGCCGTCTTCCATAAGCGTGATCTTTGAACTTCGTTCGCTCCCTGAACCGCGAATCCCAATGTTAGGACGCAACCCATAGCCGTCCTCTTCCGATACGTTCACGCCGGGGATCCTTCGTACGATCTTATGGATGTCGTCGAATGGCGTAATGGCGGCATCAAGCTCTTCGGTCTCCAGAACTTGTGCAGAGCCAGGGATGAGTTCGGGTGTGCTAGTGATACGTACACGTTGCTCGAGCACTTCTAGGGGAGCGAGTGATATGGCAACGATGGACAACTCAGTGTCCGGCACAACAATGACGCCTGCCCCAACTATAACGGAACGTTCCTCCGTATTACGATCCAAGGCACTGAACCGAAGGGTATATGAACCAGCAGCGACGTCTGAAATCTGATATGACCCATTGTCGTTAGTCTGAGTACTTAGGCCCAACTCGACAATTTCGACCACGACATTGGGAAGGGGTTCCCCGCTCTCCCCTAAAACCCGTCCTGCGACCGCCCCACTCTGAGCTGCAGCCCCGATTGGCATGAGCATAGAAAGGGTGATGACGAATACTGATAGCCATCGAAAATTCGACTGTTGCGGCGTGTTAGTTTTTTTTCTTTGTTTTCCCATTTGTCTACTTTTTAGCATCCGTAATTAATAACGATTATTATTAGTTGAGAATCAGTCTCAACTATGACAGGGAGCGAGTATACATGGGATGATATGGCCTCGCAAGTTATCGTTTTAAGAGTGCGTCCCCCCCGATACAATCAAGGTCGGGATTCAGTTAAGTGGGGTTAGATAGTTTCTGGAAGCGGGCGTATGGTAGGGGCGATAGACTCAATCGGAAGGGATGAGAATTTATATCTTGTCGCGGTACATCCGAGCGTAGACAGCCTCGCAGGCTTCGCGCAGATGTGCGTTATTGTCGAACTCGCTTCCAAACCGGGCCGCAGAGAGACCATCTGCTGGCAACCATTTTGGCCGATCTGTGACAATGTCTGCCACGATCCGACCGATGCCCGGCGAGTGGTGCACGCCACCGACTGAACAAGCTGATGCGACGATAAGTCCGTCGAGACCTTCGATATTCGAGGCGATGGACTGCCCATCCGGAGCCATTGTCGGGAGGCCACGACGCTGTTCGACGATGGGCACCTTTTCAAGATCCGGGAAGAAGGGTAGGGCGGCCTCGTGCATTTCCCGGTAATAAATGTGGTCTGCAGATAGTGCGGGGATCTCGAAGTCCTCTGGAAAATCCTCCATTTCGAAGCTCATCGGTCGGTATCCATATCCCCCCACCATTAGTCCGCCCATATGCTGTCGTGCATAGAGTTGAGGTTCAGTGATGCGCACGATCGGCTGATCTTCACGCACACAGGACAAAGGTGCCGTTACGTACAGTTGGTGGCGAACAGGTACAACTTGAATGTTTAACCCGAACCGTTCGCCGAGTAGCCGAGTCCACGCGCCAGCCGCGAGTACAACCCTTTCCGTTTCAATCACGCCAATAGAGGTCTGTACACCTCGCACACGACCCCCGCTGGTCAGTACGTCTTCGACTGCTGTGCCTGTAAGTATACGTGCTCCGTGATCAATTGCGGCTGCGGCATAAGCAACTGCGACAGATCTTGGCTCGACGAATCCATCCCGCGGTGAAAGGAGGATCTGGGCGGTAGGTTCGAGTCGGAGGGATGGGACGAGTTTCAATGCCTCAGGTACGGATAGGTAGTGAGTTTTCTGGCCGATGCTTTTGGCGGCTTCTACTCGTTGTTCTAGATCGGTCACATATGCTTCCGTTAACGCAATGCGGAGGCTTCCGTACTGATGAAAATCCACTGCGTGCCCAGTTTTGTCCTCAAAGTTCTCAAAAAAGTCCGCACAATAGCTTGTGAACTCGAGAGAGATTCGATCACTACGTAGATGCCCGGTTTGCCCCGCTGCGAATTGTGTCGTCCCGCCTCCAATAGTGCCGCGATCTAACACAACGACGTTTTGTACCCCCGCATCGGCGAGGTGGAATGCACAACTCGTGCCGAGGACTCCAGCACCGATGACAACGACATCAGCCTGGGTAGATTTCATGATGGAATCGAATACCCTCTCGCCGAAGTAGTCCAGATATCGCGCACCTCATCTCCGTCACAGATCACGATTTGGTCGTATAGATTGCATGTGCCGCAACCGTGACTTGGAGTTAATCGGATCCGATCTCCCACGGACAGACCGTGTCCTTCGGCTTTGACGATCGTGTGTTCTTCGGATTTGAACCTCGGAATCTCGAAGTTCGGGTGATCAAGGAGTCGCGGTGGACCAGATTCGTGTGCTATCCCCTTGACACCGACATCCAGCACCATCCCCTGAGTTGAGACACTGATTACCGTTGCAAGGACAGAAAAGGCGATCTCAAAATCGGCTCCCACGCGCTCCTTATATGACCAATCCATGCCCACGTAGGATCCGATCTGTAGCTCATCTACCCCGTCCATCTTTCCGATTGTTTTATAGGTTGCGGCGCCCCCGCCGGTCAGTATTTGGCATGGAATGCCAGCACTTTCTACCAAACGTCGCGTATCGATGGCCAACTGCATAGTGACTCGCGCTGATTTGGCCCGATCGTCGGGCTCCAAAATGTTTACGACGTGTCCGTGGTAAGCGTGCAGTCCATCAAATCGAACACCGGGCATTTCGATCAGGTGACGTACGAGGTCGAGGGCGGGTTCGCCTGGGTGAACCCCAGACCGGTGAGTTCCAATATCTACCTCTACAAGGACCCCAATATCAAACCCGGCCGCTAGCCCAGCCTCTGCGATGGGATGTGCATTCGCGACATCGTCTACGAGCACACGGATAGTGTTTCTCTCGGCAATCTCCACGAGCTGATCCAACCCCGATAGAACTTGGTTGGCAATCAATACATCGGTTATACCCCCCTCCACGAGCGCTTTTGCCTCCGCTACCGTCGCCGTGGTCATGCCTACGCAGCCCCCAGCTTCCATCTGAGCTTTAGCAAGCGGGACGCATTTATGATGTTTGAAGTGTGGCCGGAGTTGGACCGGTTTATCTGCAACAAATGCAGCGGCCCACTCGATATTACGCCGGGCGGCAGGCCAATCGAGAAGGAGGGCCGGTGTGGGAAGATCGTGGATCGTCTTTAGTCGGGACTTATTCAAGGTCTCTTAATCGCTCGTTCTCGCATTATTCGACTGAACTCAAGTTTCCGTAGACGCGCCTAACACAGTTCTTGCGCAGTCGAGCAATTTCATCGAGATCGCTCGACGTGGGTGGAGGAATCAAGTCAAAATGACTGTACGTGTCGTTGCCGCGAACCAACATGGCGAGCGGGTCAGCAACATGCTGTCGCACTTGTGCAGGTATGTAACGCAGAGCGATCCCGATCCGTGGTATTGTGGATGTGTTGGGCCGCGAACCATGGATGATTGAGGGGTGATGAAGAGAAAACTCTCCGGGGGCAAGCACGAGATCGTCCGCCCCCGATTCGTCAACTTCGACTGAGATTTCTTGTCCGCGTGCTAGAGCGTTCTGGGGGGAATCGGTGAATTTGTGCGGCAAAGCAGTTTTGTGGTGGCTATTCGGCACCACACGCATACAACCCGTCTCCACTGTGCTTGCCGTCAACGCAAGCCAGGCGGTGCATGCCAGATTCGGTTCAAGTCCCCAATAGTTCGCATCTTGGTGCCACGAGACGAACGTCCCATCGCCCGGTTGTTTAGTAAACCAGCGAGAATCAAAGAGGAGGAGATCGGGCCCTAGAATTGCCTCAATCACATCCAATATTACGGGGTTTACCGCTAACTCATGAACCCACGGGAGGTACATGTGCGTCTCAGCAAGCCATAAGTAGTGATCGCGGGCGTCGTGAGTTTGGAGATGTTCTGCAATTGATGCGCTGTAAGATTCATAGCACTCACGATAGGCGTTGGTCTCATCGGTGCCCATCGCAGAGAGTGGGAAAACATAGCCCTGCGACGAATATGTGTTCGCGGCGCGCTGTTTACCCTGAACGTTCATTGCGTAGCGCCTCCGTCCCTTTGATATCGACCTGACCATCTTCATCAAGGAGGACCCCATATTCATCGCGGGCGGCTTGTACAGACACTCGGTCGGCCCGGACGTCAATTGCCACCGCGTTAGGCGCGCGAGTCAACGGGTCACCGAATCCGCCTCCACCTGGCTGTTGATGATAGATGGTTTCTCCGGCTGCCATTGGGGTCGAGACCATGACCGGGAGCTCAACCTCTCCGTCGGCTCGACGGAGGATGTTCATGGACCCGGAACCAGGTTTTCCTCCCGCTAATCCGTAGGGTAAGTGGTCTCGCCGATCCGATCGAATTGTGAGTTGAGCGTCCCCTTCAAGAAGGGTCCATTCGCGATCAACGGCCATGCCTCCGCGGTACCGTCCTGCTCCGCCCGTATCCTTCCGAAGGCCATAACGCTCGATGCGAATCGGATAATTACATTCTGCTTCCTCGATCGGGATGTTACCGGCGACATTGCCAGGATTACAGAGTCCATCGTTTGCGTCACGATCTGGTCGGGCTCCCCAGGTCCCCGAAACAAGCTCATAGTAGACGTAAGGTTGATGAGACCCCTTCCGCATACCCCCGATTATCACTAGAGAATTTCCACCTTCACACGCGGCGAGTACGCGTTCTGGAACGATGCCTGCCAAGGCTCCCATGATTACGTCGACTTTTCGAAATCCTGTCACCCCTCGCATGGAAGAAGCGCCGGGCATTTTTGGATCGAGCACCGACCCGTGTGGCACGATGACCTTCAGAGGTCGAAACATGCCCGCGGTATTCGGAATGTCCATCTTCATTACAGCCCGAGTACAGAGAGCAACGGCGGACGCGGTGTAGGAGATCGTACTATTGATCGCACCTGGAACTTGGGGGTCGGTGCCCTCAAAGTCAGCTGTTAGGCTATCACCTTCGACACTGATCTTGCATTGGATTCTAACGGGAGGGCCATCACAGCCATCGCTGTCCATATAGTCAACGAAAGTGCTCTCACCATCCGGCCACTCTGCAATTTCCGCGCGCATGAGGGCTTCAGTGTAATCAATTAAATCCCGTGCACAGTTTATGAACGTTTCGGTGCCGTAGCGTTCTATTATTCGGAAGATGGCCTGTTCGCCAGTATGACAGGCGGCCAGCTGAGCTCGCAGGTCCCCAATCGTCATATCTGGCACTCGAACGTTGGCACGAATGATGTCTAAGATTGGCTGCCGAAGCTTGCCCTTGTCATACAGCTTCAACCAGGGGATTCGGAGTCCATCCTGGAAGATTTCTGTGTTGTCACAGGCGGAGCTTCCGGGGACTCTCCCACCAAGATCAAGGTGGTGTGCTGTCGCCACCGCGAATGCCACTCGTTGGTCTCCATCAAAGATTGGTTTGACCACAAAGATGTCGGGGATATGCATTCCCCCCTGAAATGGATCGTTGAGGATGAAAACGTCACCGGGGCAGATGTCATCCCCGTATTTGGTGAACATTGTTTCCAATGCGTAAGGGACCGCACCCAAGTGCAGCGGAATAGTTGTTCCTTGAGCGATTTGCTCACCGTTGCCATTGCATAAGGAAGTAGAGAAGTCGAGTGCGTCTCTCACAATTGTTGATCGGGCCGTTCGATGAAGCCCCACGGCCATTTCTTCTGCTGCTGAAGCGAGGGCTGCGCCGATGATCTCTCGAGTGATCGGGTCAATAGATGGGTGAAAGTCGGTGCGCGTGTTCGTCATGGAATCATGGGTTTGTTCAGGATGAGGCTCCCGAGAGGATCCGTTGTGGCTACCCAATCGGGAGGTACGACGATGGTCGCATCATACTCATCGATCAGTAGAGGTCCTGGTGTTTCGTGAAGGCCAGTGCGCGATACCACAGGCACTTCGATCGCGCCATCGGTTGGTTCGAACGTGACCGTTCGGCTGCCTGAAAGGGTATCCTTTGCTTGGTATTCGCTAAAGCAATTCACTCCGCCACCCTCCGTTCGGCCAATAAGCCGAATGGCAACAATCTCGACCTCGCTGCCCGATTCACCTGCATATCCGTACAGCCGGTGGTGTTCTTCCTCGAACATGGCTCGGGCCAGGTCCACAGTTTTTGCGAGTTTCCCTTGGTGATCAACTTCGATTCGAATGTCCGATGGCTCTCCCGTGTACCGCATATCAAAGACGGGTTGAAAAGAAATAGTGTTGGGTTCAATGGATTCTGTTGCGAACTGGTTCAGCATTGGGCTGGTCATCTCGTCGAGCAGCATCTGAAGGGGTTCAATCGCCTCCGAGTTTGCCACGATCTGACAGCTTCGAACGTCATGATGCTCGATCCCGGAGGCCAATAAACCGACAGCGCTGAATACACCGGGTCGCGGAGGGATCAGCACTTGGTTTGACCCGAGTTCATCAGCGAGGTGCGCAGCGTGTATTGGCCCTGAGCCACCGAAAGCCACGATGGTGAAATCACGCGGGTCGCGGCCACGGTGCACGGAGACTTCGCGCAGCGCTCTCAACATTTGGGCGTTCGCGATGTGGTGAATCCCATGTGCAGCCGCAACCGGTTCTATATTGAGCGGTTCGGCAATGTTCTCTTTGATCGACGAATATGCAGTATCCGCGTCGATTACTATGTCTCCTCCACCGAGTGGCCCACTCTTGACGTATCCTAGCGCAACATTGGCATCGGTCACGGTGGGTTCACTCCCTCCTCGCCCGTAACAGGCTGGACCTGGCAGGGCACCGGCGCTCTGTGGGCCAACTCGCAGGCCTCCGACAATGTCGAGCCAAGCAATACTGCCACCGCCAGCGCCCACTTCAGCAATATCAATGCTAGGAGCTAGAACGACCTCTCCCCCACCGCCGGTGAGCCGATTGCCAGCGGAAAGGGTTGCTCCGACTTCGTATTCGGCACTGTAGGGGATCTTCCCTCCCTCGATCAAAGCCGCTTTTGCGGTTGTTCCACCCATATCTAAGCTGAGCAGATTGACCAACTCTGAAGCGCTGCCGATGGTGGCAGCCGCGAGCACGCCGGCAGCTGGGCCAGATTCTAAGGCAAAGACTGGCCGTGCAGCTGCGTCGTCGGCGGTAGTCAGGCCGCCTGCCGACTGCATGATGGAGAGCGGTGCGTGTACTCGACGCGTAGTGAGAGAGGTTCGCAGCCGATCGAGGTATCCTCGCATGACAGGACGAACGTATGCGTTGACGGCGGTGGTTGCGGTCCGCTCATATTCGCGTCGCTGTCGCAACACAACATGCGACAATGAAACCGGGATCCCTGGACAGTGCTCATGAAGAAAATCGCCGATCTGTTTCTCGTGATCGGGGAAGGCGTATGCATGGATTAGACAGACGGCGACCGACTCTATCCCTTCCTTGTCGAGTGTTTGTGCGATCTGGTCTAACTCTGATTCATCTATTGGTTTTAGCTCTTCTCCGTCAGCACCCATCCTCTCACTGATTTCGAACCGCAGGTTACGCGGAATAATTGGTGCGGACTTGTCGAAGAAGAGGTCATATAGTTGCGGAGCTCGAATTCGCCTCAGCTCGAGCACGTCCCGAAACCCGCGTGTTGTGATTAGCGCGGTTCGGGCGCCTCGACGCTCAAGTACCGCGTTAGTCGCCACCGTCGTTCCGTGACAAACAGTAGAAACCGAGGTGGGTTCGATCCCCTCAGTCTGGAAACTGGCATCAAGGGCCTCTGCTATGGCCCGATCAAAGTCCGGTGGTGTCGATGGGACCTTCCGGGTGGTTAGACGGCCATTTTCATCGAGGAAAACGAGATCGGTGAACGTGCCTCCTACGTCGGCAGCGATCCGAATCTCAGAGGTCGGATTATTCAAGGAACGTTCCATACGTCCTTGGCACGTTCCGGTGGTGGCATAGTGATTTACCGGACATTTCGCGTTCCATCGTGTTAATCGAACTTGTTGGAGGTGACCGACGAACCCTGTTCTCTCGGATCTCGACACTCACCCAAACTACCAGAAGACCCCAAAAACTAAATAGGCGGAGACCAGCGCGAGAAGGCCTACGTACAAGCCGGGTTGCAGAAGCAATGAAGGTGGTTTCTGGAACGGGTGTTCTCGCACTTCGGTGAGTCCTTGAGAACTTGCTGCGAGCCAGCCAGTCTCAGGTTTTCTCTGTGCAGATTCGAGGTGTTCACTGCCTCGTGACGAAATGGCACCCCATATGAGCCCGATTCCAGTGAAAACGACTGCCCATAAAAAGGCTTCCCATTGTCCTGTGAACCAATTCGGAAGCCAGGAAATATTCATGATCTCTCGGTCGGCAAATCCTAAAACGCCATATGCGCCGCCGGTTAATAACCCGATCAAGCCTGCACGACGACCGACTGGCGTGACGGCCCCTGCCAGGTAGACTACGAAGAGTGGCGTAACGAACACCGATGTGAGTGAGCGAAACGCAGCGAGCATGGTCGGGGCCGAAATGATGAAGGGGAGATACGCGAAGCCAAGAGCCAAAACGGCGACCGTGCTCCATCGACCTACGCGCACGTAGTGTGCGTCGTCGCGGTCTCGAATCGCAAAACGCGCGTAGATATCACGTGTGAACACAGCAGCCATTGACGATCCCATAGAATCGAAGGTGCTGACCGCAGCACTTAGAACCCCGGCAATGACTATTCCTTTTAGACCAATTCCGACGTGAGTGGCGATGAGGTGAGGGTACATGGCATCGGCGGGAGCGAAGTTCGGGAATTGTGCACGGCCAAAAAGTCCCATCATGTCAGTGAAGACAAGCGCAACCATACTGATTCCTGCTGCTAATACGCCGGCCATCTTCAAGTCCCACAGTGACCTCGTTCCGAGCATGCGCTGCGTAGACGTATGGCTCCCTGTCCACCACCCACACGAAATCAGGATCCACGCAAAGAAGATGACGATGGGCGACGTCCCTCCCTCCCGGCCGCGAAAACTACTTACGTGCAAAAGATCTGAAGCGGCCATCCCCGGAGCTATGCCTTGGGCGGATGTTCCGAGGTTCTCGAGCTGAGCGACCATTGCGTCCCATCCGCCTACCGTCCGCCAAACAGCCACGCAAACGATGAATCCGCTGATCAGGATCACCACACTTTGAAGCGCATCGGTGATAACCACAGTTCGCAATCCGCCCCAGGCCGTGTAAATGCCAGACAGGACTACTAGTCCAATTATGAGATACCACGCGAGCAATGCGGTCAGTCCAGCAACGTTCACGAGCGTCAAATGCACGGCCCAAATCATCAATCCAAGTACGCTGGTTCGATACTGAATTTGGATGAGCGCGCCTAATACACGGGTTGTAGGACCAAAGCGATGCTCTAGGTATTCAGAATTGGTGTAAAGACCTGCACGGTAGATTACCGGTATGATTATGAACGTTGCGATGGTTGCTCCGATCAGTCCACCAAATGTATGCGCCGAGATGAAATGTAGGCCCTCGCTCGAGATGGACCCGGTCGCCGAAACAAACTCCGAGTTGTCGATGTTGGTTGCGAAGAGGGATAGTCCAACCGCCCACCATGGAAGTGACCGTGAGCTTAAAAACCACTCTTCACTCGTGCTGGTGCCACGCGCTCGGTAGAAACCATAAGCGATAATTGCCCCGTTAAGACCTAGTACGATGGACCAATCAAGAGCAGACATCTAACCCGTTTCTATAAAGGTTCGAGGAGATCGCCCCGCCCCTCGCAGGCCAGCCCCACAGATGGGATGTGTTCGCAGCTTCATCTTTTTGATATAGGGAGAAGGATGTGGGATGGATATTCCATTGTGTGAAGGACTGTATTACGAGCCGTTAGCATACGGGTTCCTGTAGCCACGTCTTCTCCCGTGTTAAGATTGCGACTGAATCGGGGGAAGTTGCTGCTGGTCACATGTACTCGGAGGCTGTGTCCAGCGAGAAAGGCATGGCTGGCTGGACACAAGTCAATTCGAAACTCGTCAACCTGATTCTGTTCCAGCAACTCAGTCGTCGAAAGTCCTTTTCGGTAACGACCGCGGAGTATCCCCTCGCAAATGAGGAGCGATCTTCCCGCGTGATTCACATCCGTGAGCCGGACAACAAAGTCTGTATCACGCGCTGAGGACTCCGCGTACAGGATGATCTCGATCGGTCCTGTAACCTCGAGATCACTTTCAAGTGGGTCCGACGTATAGACCAGGACATCATCTCGACGTTCTATCGGGCCTTGGTCCACGGGCCCAGCCTGTAGTGGCTGCTCTGCATGGGCCGTGATCAACCGCGAGGATACGTTCCCACCTAGTGAGGGCGCTGGGTTACGTGGGTCGTACTCAAATTGGTCAGGTGGTTCTTCGCTGGGTGGATCAGTGCTTATGTGACCGTCATCCGCGTCTGTGTTGGCTCGGCCATTACTGTGTAGGAAGTACGGAATTATTGCGGTGTCCGGGAGAGGCCACTCATCGGCGAAGCTCCAGCGATTAGTACCTGTTGTGAAGATCCTGACTGGAGGTTCTTCAGCGATCCCATCATCGATACCTCGCAGTTGCCAGTCGAACCAGCGCTGTTCTTCTTTTTTGATGTCGAGCATTGCATTGGGACCGAAGTCCATCTCTCCATCGGCCGGTTCGTCCGGAGTTTCGTGAGACCAAGGACCAACGAGGACACGTTGTTGTGTACGTGCTCTTTCGGTCCCCCCATTCTGGGCCATGCCACTGAAGTTGCGCAGTCCTGCGCCTGCGTAGGGATCGTACCAACCGCACTGCTGAAAGGCGGGGACTTGAACAGCATCGTGCCGCGCAAGTGTGTTCATCTTCTTCCAGTATTCATCGTAGGTGGAGTGTTCCAACCATTCCAGCCAGTAAGCACACTTCCGCCCAATCGCAAGTTCGTCCATATCGATCAGAGGAAGGTGGCTCCAGAAGCGGTCGTTCGAATACAAGCGCCCCGATTGGGAGCCGGTCCCAATCGACAGGCTCGCTTCCCACACGACCACGATGCCGAGTGAGAGCAAAAGTTGGAACGCACCGCCCGTATAGTGACAGTCGCCAAAGTAGTCGTCGCAAATTACGTGCGGTGCCATACAAGTAAGGTGAGGACTGGCGAGCGGTGCGCTCAACCATTGCGTGCACGCACCGTAACTTCGCCCCCACGTACCAATCTTCCCATCACACCATGATTGTTTGGCGACCCATTCTATGGTGTCGTAGCCGTCATTGATTTCGGGAAGGTACGCATGGAATACGCCTTCAGACTCGAATCGTCCACGACAATCTTGGACAACGAATGCATACCCGCGCTCGGCCCAATAGACTCCCAACTCCACGAAGACATCTCGTCCGCTTTCGTAGGGCGTGCGTGTCACGATGGTGGGGAAGGGCCCGCCGGAACGTGGCAAGTACACATCGGCTGACAGGCGTATGCCATCTCGCATGGAAACCCAACAGCCATGAAGTAGGCGAATTTCGTCCGGGGCATTCATCATCTGCTGCGACCTTTCTCCGAGTGAGACTCCATGCCAAGACGGTAGAGGCTAGTTGCTACGGTCTATTGGCTAGACGACGTGCAAAATCTGCTCGCCTTAGTCGCCACCATGTGTTCCCATTCCTCTAAATTGTTAGCAGTGTTACGGGAGTGCCGTATAAGCGCCCCCTCTTACAGTCGGGACGGAACACAACGTCGAAATACAATTGTACCTTATACTGTGTTTTGCGTATCGTAAACGGGTCAACTTGATCAAAAACGCTGGCCAGATGGGCAATTAGGTGGTGGTGATTGAACAGCGCTTGCAGCCATGATGGTTAGGTGAAAATGAAGAGGCCCTACTTTAAGCTACTCGTTGTATCGGCTTCGATGTTGTTCTGGGAGTTGGTTCTCATCCGGTGGGTAGGTGCTTCAATTCGGATCATCTCCTACTACACCAATTTCGTATTGCTGGCCGCAATTTTCGGTCTTGGTGCCGGTGCACTACTCGCCCGATTCCGCTTCTCCATGCACCCAATATTGGCCCCGGCGATTGCTGCTTGTGTGTTGCTCAGTGTGTTCTTGAGTGGCTTTCACCTATCAAGTGTCGGCGCTGAAGATTTGGTCATTTGGTCCGGCAGGCCGCCATTTCTCCCTCCTCTGGGCGGAACCGATTTAGCTGCAGAAATCCCCTTATGGTTGATGCTGGGTACCATTTATGTGTCGACGGCAGCGGTGTTTGTGATCTTTGGGCAATGGATCGGAAATTTATTCAAGGGACGACCACCCCTATTCGCCTACTCTGTGGAGATTTTTGGCAGCATCATCGGTATTTTACTATTCGCGTTACTCTCTGCGTTTGGGCTAAGCCCAATCGTATGGTTTTTGGTCGGATTTGTGTTGTTATTGCTGGGTATTGACCGGTCAGTTAGGGACTATACGCTTGCCGTCGTGAGCGTTGCCGCTGTGCTCATTTTCACTGCACCGTTCAGCGACGACTTCGTATGGTCTCCCTATTACAAAATCCGGTTCGAGCCGCTTCAAGAGATCCAGGGTCCCTCGGGGCCAGTGGACTTTGGGGAGCCGGTCGGATACTCGCTTACGGTTAATAGCGATTTCCACCAAATGCTGCTTAATCTGGGGCCCGAAGCTCCAGATCACCCATTTCAGCAAAGTTGGGAAGACCTCTATAACACGCCGTATACTGCGTACTCGGATCTCCCACCAGGTCCGGTTCTTGTCGTGGGGAGTGGAACTGGAAACGACGTCAGCGCAGCACTGAGAAACACGGACCGGGAGATTTATGCTGTTGATATCGACCCGGCAATTCTTGACTTGGGCTATGAATACCACTTCGAACACCCCTATCAGTCGGATCGGGTCACCGTAATCAACGATGATGCTCGCTCCTTTTTCCAAAACACTGAAGAGCAGTTCGCTCTCGTCGTTTTCGGATTTCTGGATAGTCACAAACTCCTTTCTTCTTTTTCATCGATTCGGCTCGACAACTTCGTTTATACCAAAGAATCACTTCAACAAGTGAAACAGATTCTGGCTCCAGGTGGTGCGATTGTTCTCACATTTTCGGTTGCGCGAGAGTGGCTTCACGAACGATTCGTGCGAACGATAGATGAAGTATTTGACCTGAAGACACAGACGTTTTTCCCTCGAACGCCCTACACATACGGGGCCATCTATACAAACCGAAAAGGTCTCGCGCCTTTGACTCGAAGTGGTAATACATCGCTAGCTCAAAACGATTCGGTTCGGGTGGCGACCGATGACTGGCCGTTTCTGTATCTAAAGGAACCCACGATCCCCCCGCACTACCGGCTGTTCATCACGATCATTGTTATACTCGGTTGCCTCCCACTTCTGACATTGCCAAGGGGTGAAAGACGAATACGGGTCCCGTACTTCTTACTTGGGGCGGGTTTTTTCTTGGTTGAAGCCAGTAATATCGTGACGCTTTCAATACTTTTCGGGTCCACCTGGTGGGTGAATGTGATGGTATTCGCGGGGATCCTTGTTCTAGTGCTTTTGGGTAATTTGACGAGTGCCAAGCTAAAAACGGACCGGATCGACCTGTTATTTGCGCTCTTGGGAGTCAGCCTTGTGGTTGCATACTTGACCTCCCCAGCGACCTTGCTTGCAACCAATGTTCCACTACTGCGTGAGATCTTAGCCGTGTTAGTGTTTTTGGGGCCGATCTATTTTGCGAGCATTATTTTTGCGCGTTTGATTATGCGCGAAAGTAAGCTCTATCAGGCATATGGCTCAAATATGCTGGGGGCCGTGGTGGGTGGGGCTTGTGAGTATGTATCGATGGTTATGGGGTTCAAGTTTCTGCTGTTGGTCACATTTGCTATCTACTCGGCGGCATTCCTCCTCCTACAACAGGGTGGAACTCGAAGAAAAGTTGTGTCTCGACCCGTGTGAGCGGGTTGGGTTGAGCCAATCTGCTCGTATTGTATAGATATCCCCCCACCTGGTAAGCCCGTCACCGGATATCCTGTCAACACCATATCAAACCCCCGACATCTTCAACTGGCGCGGGGGTATTGCGCCTTTTGAGTACCAGGATCATCTTCGGAGGTATTCCCAGTAATCCGTTTGTACCAAGGTTTGGCCTTGGAAAAGGGAGGGAGACCCATGTTGTTTAATTTGTCAGGACGGTGGAACAAGCGAGCGAGTGCGCTGGCTAC
>CAJWLK010000001.1 GCA_913043255.1 uncultured Gemmatimonadota bacterium | reverse complement strand
AAAGTTTACTCGTTTTTTGCAAGAACAAAAACCAGATCTGGTTTGCAGTTACAATCTACGACCAGACTTTCTAAATGCGGTATCGAAGGGTCCATGGGTGTCGGTGTCCTCCGTCCGAGTTTTCCTGGGGGATGCTTACCATGTCCAATTAGGCAGGATATTGGGTTCGGTAGCAGTACGCATCTATTGTGTCGCCCTTAGGCGAATGGATGGGGTGATTGCAATTTCGGAGGCAATTTATAAGTGGTTGTTAGACCAGAAAATCTCACCGCAAAGAATATTCCATATTCCAAATTTTTTGGATGAGAAATGGCTAAAAGAAGACTTGTTGGATTTGCCTCCGACCCATGATGAAATTCGTGTGGTAATATGTGGGAAGCTAAAGCCACATAAGAGAATTGATTGGGCGATTCGGGCTGTTTGCGAAGTCGCCAATGAACATCCTGAGCTTCACCTTGATATCGTTGGAGATGGGCCTATGCGTGCGGATTTAGAACGACTGGTTACTCGTCTAGGGGGTGATGGTCGAGTTGTATTTCACGGAAGACTGGACGATTTGAGACCTTTGTTAAATAATGCGCATATTGTACTTCAGACATCTTTGGTTGAAGGCATTCCTCGAGCCTTGATGGAAGCAATGGCAAGGGGCAAGACGATTCTGGCTGCAGATATTCCGGGGATGAATGAATTGATCCAGGAACGGGTGAGCGGCTATCTGTTCGATTCAGATTCTTTGTTAAGCCTCATTGAACGGATGAAGTTTGTGGTGAGGGAAAAGGCATTCCTACCATCGTTGCAGGTACGTGGACATATAACGGAAAATTTCAATCCGCGATTATCTGGGGAGCAAACTCTAGGCGCCTTCCAATCGATGTTGTTTGCCAAAGAGGGCAAATGAGTAAGCCGGCGGAGTGCTATGACAGATGAAGTCTGGGCAGAGTAATAGATGGGGAGCCCAAGAGTTGGTTGCTTCTCTGTCCACTCTACACGGGTTGTCACGCCAATACTCTTGCCTAACTACGAATAACAATGCAAGCGCCTCTCGGACCTTCTTATTCAAACAATTCAGGGCTCTGTCAAATGCTTATATCGATAAGCCCCAATCCATTCTCCGATGACTTTGGGTGATCACAAGATTAAAGTGGCTGTTGTACTCCCTGAATTAGGAGGTGGGGGTGCGCAGCGCACATTTTTGAATGTGCTTAATCATCTTGATAGGGAATTGTTCGATCCTATTCTGGTTCTCTATCGCCCGGCTGGGTCTTTTCGGTCGCTGTTAAAGTCCGATGTCAAGATTGTGACACTGGATAGCGTTCGAACTTTATGGTCGATTATACCATTGGCCCGTTGGATACGATCAGAATCTCCTGATGTGGTAATGTCGACCCTTCTGCATATCAACGTCGCCACGGTTATAAGTGGGATATTATCACGAAAAGGTGTTCCAGTAGTGGTCAGAGAGTCTAACAATTTGACTGCGGCAGGAAGACCGTTGCGTACATTGTCAGGGATGGCAGTGCGCTGGGCTTATCGGAGAGCCGAAACCGTCATAGCTCTTTCTAAGGGTGTACGCAGGGATGTTATTGATCGTTACAGCCTGAAAGAAGATCGCGTAAGGATGATCTATAATCCCATTGACTTAGAAGCGATTCAATCGTTGTCAATGGAAAAAGCTGATCCGTTGCCCGGATGGACCGATGATTCGAATCAGCACCGGATTATAGCAGTGGGAAGATTGGTTCCGCAGAAGGGGTTTGAATTGTTAATCGAAGCGGTTTCCCAATTGGATGCCCCTTGGCGTTTGCTCATTATTGGCGAGGGTATTGAGGATTACAACCTCAAAGCACTTGCTAAGAATCTAGGGATATCAAAACATGTAATAATGCCTGGTTTTATTGCAAATCCATTTCCTTACATTGCGATGGCTGACCTTTTTGTTCTTTCCTCTCGCTGGGAAGGATTTGGGCATGTGATTCCAGAAGCTATGGCGTGTGGAACCCCAGTACTTGCTACTCGTTGTCCGTCGGGGCCCGATGAGATAATCGAAGAAGGAATAGATGGCCAACTCTGTGAGCCTGGGTCTTCTAATTCTCTGACCTCTAATATTGAATGTCTTTTAAAATCTCCAGATATTCGGGATCGTATGGCCAACACAGCGAAAGTTTCGGTACAACGTTTCAGTGCAGGTGAGGTTATACGTCAATACGAAATTCTATTCAAAGAACTATCCTCAGACTCTTAATATTTCCTGGAACTGACATATTTAATTTGATATGCTCACCCTGTAAGAAATGTGTGCTAGTATTAGTTTTTTAAAAATGCTAACAATCGATTGTTTATTTATGTTTATATTTGGACTCTCCAAATCAAAGATGCGCCTTAGGGCTTAGGCTGGATCAACTGAAAAGGTAGGATGCTGAGATGGCGAATGTTTTAGTGACCGGGGGTGCCGGTTACGTAGGAGGTGCTCTTACTGAACGCTTACTACTGACCCAGCATAACGTCCGTGTTTACGATTCATTGCTCTACGAAGAGTCGTATCGTAAACAGGTACCTTTTGTACTGGGGGATGTGCGTGACCATCGTTCTCTTTATCCCCACCTAGAATGGGCGGATGTGGTTGTCTGTCTGGCTGGCATTGTTGGTGATGGGGCTTGCGCACTAGATCCAGAACTGACCTTAGAAGTGAATAGGGATACTGTTGCTAGGCTTGCCAACGATTTCGATGGACGAATTATTTTTATGTCAACGTGCTCTGTTTATGGGGCTGCGGAAGGCATATTAGATGAAGAATCTCCATTGTCCCCCCTTTCTGTCTATGCCGAGAGCAAATTAGAAGCTGAGGAGTGCTTAAAGGATTGTAACGCCATGATTTTCCGTCTTGGGACACTCTTCGGGATAGGCGATCTCTTCTCAAGAATCCGGATGGATCTTGTGGTCAATGTTCTCACTGCACGTGCTTTTACTAGAGGTCAAGTAAAGGTGTTCGGAGGAGAACAATACAGACCCTTGCTCCATGTGCGGGATGTGGCTGAAGCGATCACCCAGAATATTGATACTGATCATAAGGGGATTTACAACCTCCACGCAGATAATATGAAGATTGGAGATCTGGCTGATCATCTAAAATCCCTTTTCCCGGATCTGAAGATCGAAAAGACAGAAATGAAGTTTGAAGACAGTAGGAACTACCGCGTATCCAGCCAGAAGTCGATCGACGCCTTTGGGTTTCAACCGCGCTACTCTCTCGACGACGGGATCAGTGAACTCAAGGATCTCCTGGTGGAGGGAAGAGTGAAAAAACTAGGTATCGCCCGACATTCCAATGTCCGCTTCTTAAAAGAAGCGATGGAGCAGGAGGGCCAAGCAGATGCGGAGTCGTGGATTTGATGCGGCTTAAGGTGTAGCGAAAATTTCTGAGGGGAGGCTAAGGGTGCACGAAGAACCAGATCTGATCAAGGGTGCGATGTTTGTGGATGATCGTGGCTCGATCAGCTTCGTCAACAATTTCGATCTTGCGGAAGTGCGGCGGTTCTATGTGGTTGAAAACCATGAGGTCGGTTTCATACGGGCATGGCACTGCCACATGGAGGAAAGCAAATATGTCATGGCCTTGGAGGGCACGGCGATCCTTGCCCTTGTGCGTATAGAGGACCCAGAAAACCCGCCTGTTGATCCCCATATCTACCGCTATGTACTCACCTCCTCAGATCCAACCGTGCTTTGGGTTCCGCCTGGGTATGCCCATGGAGCCAAGACACTGGACGCGGGCACTAAGCTGATCTTTTTCTCGGACGCCTCGCTTTCGGAGAGCCAGAAAGATGACTTCCGATTTGACGCCTTCCAATGGGACCCTTGGTCTGTCGTCCCTAGATAAACTTCCGGGACATTCTGAAAGAAGGACGTCCCGTTTCTGTGAGGGCACTCAAATATGGTGAAAGTATTGGTTCTCGGTGCATCCGGAATGCTAGGATCCATGGTTGTTCAGTGGCTGAGACTAGCCTCTCGGTTTGATTTGTCTGCTAGTGTACGTGATCCGGAACTTCTGAAACTGTGCTCAGAAAAAAATCCTGATATATCCTGGCATCTCCTAGATTGGCCTGTACTTACAGATGACTCCTGGCGTTCTGCTTTTCAGGGTGTGGATTGGATTATCAATGCTATCGGCGTGACTAAGCCTTACATCGATGACCAAGATGTGGGGAAAGTGCTTACCGCCATCCAAATCAACGGTGTTCTTCCCCACGTGGTGGCTAACTTGGCAAGTGAATGTGGCGCCAACGTTCTTCAGATAGCTACCGATTGTGTATTTTCTGGTTCACAAGGGTCCTATTCTGAAGAAGATCTCCATGATGCTGTGGATGCATATGGTAAGACCAAAAGTATCGGCGAGGTTTATGCAGACTCGGTCAGCCATATACGATGCTCAATAATTGGCCCAGAACTTAGGCGAAAGACCTTCCTTCTTGAATGGTTTCTTTCACAGCCTCCGCAGGCTGAAATATTTGGATTCACAAACCATTTATGGAATGGTGTCACTACTCTTCATTTCGCGAAGATTTGCCAAGGTATCATTGATAACGATTTTCAGTTGGGCCACCTCCACCACCTGATACCTAAAGATTGTGTCACTAAGTCAGAGCTTTTGAATGTTTTTGGGGAAGAGTTTGAAAGAGAAGATGTTTCTATTAGTCCTACTGATGCCGATTTGGCGGTAGACATGACATTAGCTAGCAATCACGATTCTGTGAATAATGAGCTCTGGCGTATGGCCGGTTATTCCGATTCGCCTACAGTAAAAGATATGATGGAAGAGCTTGCCGAGTTCATGGCCAAATATTGGGTATGATTGCCGGTAAGATCTTGAAGATTTGGAATAGCTCTCCCCACGAGTGGATTTCGGGGTTGCGACGACGACTGCGCGGGGAAAAGGGGTGGGAATGGGCGTACTCATTACCTGGAATTCTCGTAAGTAGAAAACACTTAAATCCTACTTACCTGATTGATCGATGGTATCGATATTGGCGAGTGCTTGAGAGACAGTCTCCGTACGAACACCGTGATCGCTTTAAATTTGAAGGTCGGTCTGTTCTTGAAGTTGGTTGTGGTCCGCTACTGGGATGGGGACCGTTCATCCTGTTTCGGGGCGCAGCACGGTTTATGTTTATCGAGCCGTGGTTTCGTCCAGATGTGCTATGGTCAGATGAGATTGAGGATCTTTACTTACGACCGTTATACACGGAATTGACTGCCAACTTCGGGTCAGAACTGAGTCCCCAGAGGTTTTGCCAGCTTATCAATGATCGAAGCGACCCGTTCGGCGATGCTGAAGGGTCCGCCGATATCATCTTATCGAACAGTGTTCTAGAGCATATACCTCGGGAAGAATTGCCAGACCTCCTTCAACAGTGTCGTGCAGCGTGTTCAGATGACGCGGTATTTATTCACGCCGTGGATTTTGGTGATCATAAGGGCTCTGATAAAGGATTCGGTACTATGTACGATGAACCGAACCGACCCAGATCGAATCTGAATCTTCTGCGCAAACCCGAGATAGAGGACTGCCTAGTGCAAGCAGGGTTCTCTGTTGACCGGTCGGTAGTATATCGTCGAGCGCATGCGTCTCCGTCCCATCCGGATTGGAACAATTATACCATGGAGGATCTGCAAGCCCGCGTGGTTCTTTTTGTCGGCAGGGTCAATGGGGGCTCTTGTGTTTGATGCGCGCAGACCTTTGAACGCGGTTGCGCCAGGCTTGCAAGTGCAGGACTAGTATGGAAAAGAGGCGGCTAGCTGTGATTCTGGGGATTCGGCCGGATGTCATCCGGGCATCCCTCATCCTCAACTGCATTCGGGCAGATGATGAAGTTGATGTGACCTTTATCTGGTCGGGACAGCACTATTCAGACAATCTCAAAGACATCTTTTTCCGGGAATTGAAAGTGGCTCCTCCAGAGATTGAACTGAAAGCTGGGGGTGAATCCGACACTGACATCACCACAGCGGTGATTGCCAAACTTCACCCGGTCCTTGAGGAGTTGAGGCCCAGTGCCGCCGTCTTCCTTGGCGACACAAACACTACGATGGGTTGCCTTGCGGTGGCGCAGTGCAACATACCCATCGTTCATATTGAAGGGTGTATGCGCTCCTACGATTGGCGGATGCCTGAGGAGAAGTACAGAACAGTAATCGATCACCTCTCCGACGTCATTTACGCTTATCTCCCCGAATATAAGCAACAGGGGATAGACGAGGGGTTGAATCCTGAGAGCATTGTCGTCACGGGCAACCCAATCGTGGACGTGTTGGAGGAATACTATTATAAGCGTAAATCACGCTACGATGAGATTGCCACAGACGAGTTTTATCGGCAACGTGGGATTACGAAGGGTGACTATTATCTTATGACCTGTCACCGTCGCGAGAATGTGGACAACCTCAATTCCTTCAAGGCTATCCTAGATCTGATCGGTGCGACGGACCGGAAAGTGTATTTTCCCGCGAGTTATCGAACTCAGAAGGTTTTGCAAGAGACCGGACTGAGGTGTCCAGATAACGTGATTATGGTCGATCCCGTTGGTTACCAAGAGATGCTGATTCTCACGGTTGACTCTGCAGGAGTCATCACTGACTCAGGGACTGTGGTTGAAGAGACGTGCGTACTTGGGGTGCCATCGCTGCAGATGCGGAAGTCTACGGAGAGACCGCAGGTTTATGACGTGGGATCAAGCGTAAAATTTGATCCGGCAGAACCTGATTTCTATCCGTCAGACGTGATGTTTCACAAGCTAGAGTCTCTACGGGGCCACACTTGGGAAAACCCGCTGGGTGATGGAAAATCTTCCCAGCGGATCTCAGAGGACTTGCTCACGCGTCTTAAGGAGGGGGGCTTTAGGAACCACCGACCCAGCGACTACCATGTGGACACCCACCGCTCTTACCGAGACGACGGTCTCTAAGAGAGGAAGTTTACGTGCGAATCTTGTACCTGAGCTATCGATATCCACCGGTTGCCCGAGCTTCTAATCTTCACAGAAGTCTTGCAGAGACCCTCGTTGCTCGAGGGCATGAGGTTACGGTCGTTACGAAGTATCCCACGGAGTATGTGCCGGAAGATGAATCGGTTCCAGATCAGCTCCCGGTTCGCGAGGTGATGAGGGGTGTTAATGTTGTCAGGGTCCGAGGGCTCCCAGGGGTTCATCGAGCAGTTGTTATGCGGGCACTGGAATACATCATCGCAGGGCTGGCTTTCGTGAGAGCCATCAAAGCAATCCCTCGGCCTGACGTTATGCTTACCGTATCTCCCCCTATGACAGTGGCTTTCGTATCTGCTTTCTACAGCAGACTCGCGAGGATCGGGTGCGTGCTCAACCTCCACGATCTTTACCCGAGGACTGCTGTGGAACTCGGGCTGCTGAAAAATCGTTGGGTCATCTGGGCGATGAAACGGTTGGAGAACGCTATCTACCGGCTTTCTACTCACATTGTTGTGACAAACCGGGGGAGCGTGCCTTATCTGATCCAACAGAAGAAAATTCCGTCCGAACAAGTTAGTCGTGTGCCCAATTGGGTTCCGTTAGATTCGCTTTCCTCGAATGAACGAGCGGAGAAGTTTCGCATTGGGCATGGCCTGGAAGGGCGCTGCGTCGTTTCCTATGCGGGGGTTATGGGGTTTGCCCAGGATCTCTCTACCATTATCGATTGCGCTCGTCTGCTGCAGGCTCGGTCCGACATCGTGTTTCTTCTCATAGGTGATGGTGTATATGCCGAAAAGTGGAAACTTTCTGCTGCTGGTCTTGAGAACGTGAGGTTTTTGCCGTCCGTGACAGAGGAACGATATTACGATGCGCTTCGCGCATCAGACATCGGTCTTGTTGCTTTGACCGAGTCATTAGAATCGCCCGCGATTCCGGGGAAAATGCATAACATTATGGCGGTTTCTCGTCCTGTAGTTGCGGTGGTTCCATCAAAAGGAAATACCGCCGAAGTAGTAAGAGAAAGTAGGTGTGGTTTCGTAGTAGTCCCCGGCGATAAAGAGGACCTTCGGAACCGTATTGAGGAACTTGCAGGCCGCCCAGACCTTCGGAATGAGTTGGGTGCGCACGGTCGTTCTTATGCGGAGCAAAATTTCTCGCTAGAGAAGGCAGCTGATACCTACGAACGGATTCTCAAAGATGCGCAGGATAAACCTATATGAATCGTGTTAGTCTGGAAGAATGGACGTGGACTCCTCCAATCGCGTTTGGGAGAGATCCAAGCGGGTACAGTTGGAAAGAATGGGTCAACTTTGGAAATCTCTTGGTCCTTGGAATATCGCTTTTGAGCAGTGCTCGAATAGATAGTTCTTTGCGGAGGTCTAGATGACACTCACCGTAGGCATTACAGGTGGTTCAGGATACATCGGGTCCAAGCTTTCAGGTGTCCTCCTCGAGAGAGGTCATGCTGTTCGGATTTTGGACAATTTCAGCTCCTCTTCACAGAGTAATCTTGCGGATCTCGATGTGCAGGTGTTTGAAGGTGATATCCTTGAAGGTCCCGATGTGCGGCGATTTCTCGAAGGAGTCGACTTTGTCTACGATCTTGCCGGTGTCGCAAGTGTTCCCGAGTCGCTGCGGAAGCCTAGAGAGTGCTTTGAGGTCAACGCGTATGGACGCTACGCCGTTTTGGATGCCTTGAGGGAGAAGCCAATCCAGGGATACCTCTTCTCTTCTTCCGTGGCAGCCATCTATGGGGACCCTGAGTATACGCCTGTGGATGAAGGACATCCTGTTAAGCCACATAATATCTATGGTGTGGCAAAACGTGCGTCGGAACTCATGGTATTACAGGAGCATCGGAAATGGGGGTTACCTCTAACGGTAGTCCGCCAGTCAAACGTCTATGGCCCTTCCCCTGGGATGAAATTCGATTCTGTGGTCCACATATTTGTCCAGAGAGCTTTAAGCGGACAGCCACTCAAAATCTCGGGATCCGGTGAGCAAGTCAGGGATTTCATCTACATTGACGATCTGATTTCGGCCTACGTTGCCATACTGGATTCGCCAAGTGTGGCCGGTGAAACTTTAAATTTGGCAGGTGGCGCAGGAAGCGAGATGTCGATTGCGGGGCTAGCGCGTATGGTAGCGGAGATTACTGCTGAACGAGGTCATCCTGAAACGACGGTCGAGCACATGCCTCAGCAACAGAAGGGTGAGAGTCTAGACCTCGAGGTTTCAACTCAGAGGGCCAGACAACTCATCAATTTCGCACCTGAAATAGATTTGCGGAGCGGCCTGGAGTCGACCATCGATTATGTGGAAAGAATTCTTGACCACTGTTGAGTCGGAGAGAGCTTCGGCATCATCACGTAGTGAGCTGGAATCACTGAATCTGAGTCAGTCATGCTTAGAAGGATTTGTTTTGCATATCCGAAACCACAAGAGGTAAAAACCACGTGATTAAGGTTGGCCAACCCATCGTCGGTGACGAGGAAATCTCTGCCGTTGCGGAAGTTCTCCGCTCAGGAAGGTATGTGCAGGGACCTCGCGTTGCCGAGTTCGAACAGGCTTTTGCGGAGTACCTTGGAGTTTCTCATGCCGTTGCTGTTTGCAGTGGGACGGCAGCCCTACATATCTCGCTTGCAGCATATGGATTGGGTCCTACGGATGAGGTGATCGTTCCACCGCTCACGTTTTTCTCAACGGTCACATCCGTCTTGCACCAAAATGCCATTCCGATTTTTTCTGATATTGAGTCTGCTAGCTATTGCCTTGATCCTGAAGATTTGGCTCGCCACGTGACGGAGAGGACGAAAGCGATTATCCCCGTTCACCTCTTTGGGCATCCGACGGATATGGACGGTATAAATGCTATAGCTGAGGAACATGGACTCGTCGTCATAGAGGATTGTGCCCAGGCTCACGGTGCGGAATACCGCGGACAAAAAGTAGGCTCGATTGGGCACGTCGGTTGTTTTTCGTTTTATGCCACGAAGAATATGACCACCGGCGAAGGTGGAATGATCGTCACGGACGATGAGGAAATCGCGGAAAAATGCCGGATGATCCGGAATCATGGTATGGCAGGCCGAGATAGTCATTTGGTCTTAGGGTACAACTACCGTATGGGTGAGATGTCGGCAGCGATTGGGAGTGTGCAGCTTCGCAAACTGGATCTGATGAATGCCGACCGCATCCGGAATTCAGAGTATCTGCTAAGTCATCTCGATGATATTCCTTGGCTCCGCGTTCCTAAGATTAATATGGACACGAAGCATGTTTACTTCTGGTGCCCCGTTCAGATCGACGAACCGACGCTAGGGGTAAGTACTAAAGATCTTGTTGGCGTGCTCAGAGAGCGGGGTGTGGAGGTGCGCCAACGGTACGATGAGCCTCTCTATCGACAACCTCTGCTAACTGATCGTTCAGGCTATCCCCTCAGTTGTGAGCACTACAGCGGGGCACCGGATTATACGTCTGTTTCTCTACCGGTGGTCGAGGCCGTCGCTGGCAAAATGATTGGATTGCCGAACCACCCGAAGCTCTCCCAGGATGAGTTGGATAAAGTTCTAGAAGTGTTCCACGGAATTTAAAGTTGAATTGGATGATACGGCACTCATAAAGTGACTCAAGGGACGTGATTTGAACTTCGTCTTACCCAGCCACCTGAGCCGACAAAAGTTAGTAGATCAGGGTGTTTCCTTGGTTGATCACCAGATTCACACGTATTATAGCGATGGTGCGGATGATCCGGCGGCGTGTGTGCGTGCTGCTCAAAGACGGAAGTTGACGGAGATCGCGTTTACAGATCACGTTTGGCGGTCATCCGAATGGGTGGAAAGCTACGCTGAAGAGATTGAACAACAGCGCCGCACTAATCCTGATTTGCGGATTCTGACAGGAGTTGAAGCCAAGGCGGTTGATCATGATGGCCATGTAGATATCGCTTCAGAGGCTGTAAGTCTTGTAGATTATGTGATGGGTGTTGTGCACCGCTATCAGCCTGATGTTTCTGGTGATCTTGCCAAGCTGGGGCCAGTAAAGGCTGCCGAGATGGAAACAGCTATCACGTGCCGTCTCTTGGAAAACCCGATCGTTAGTGTAATTGGTCACCCGGCCCGGACGTATTACAAGTTCTTTTACCCAGAACACACCCGTGACCCATTCCCCGCCGAACTCATTCGAGAGATGGCGACAAAGGCAAAAGCGTGTGGAAAGCCTCTTGAAGTCAACGCAAAGGTTCCCCACCTCGAACGCTTCCTCCAGATACTTCTGGAAGAGGATGCCATGTTTACAATAGGAAGCGATGCCCACCGTGCGGATGAGGTAGGAGATATCGATTTTTCAATGTTCAGTGATGTTCTAAATAAAGTCGACCATGACAAAAGTTGTGAGGTTCGTAAGTGAGTGTACGCGTTGTAGTTACGGGGGTTGGTGGCGGTGTCGGCCAGAGTGTCATAAAAGGGCTCCGATTAGCCAATCGGAATATGAACCGAGCTTACCACATAGTTGGGGTGGATTCTAATCCGCTTGCTGCGGGGCTTTATCGAGCGGATCGAGGCTATCAAGTACCATCTGCATCAGATGAAGACAGCTATTTTGAAGCACTAATCGAAATCATGAACCGGGAGAGCGCAGAGGTCCTCATACCAGGCTCAGATCCAGAGGTTGTATCGATTGCTGCACACGTGGATGATATCGAGTCTAACACAGATGCGGTGGTCGTAGTCAGTCCAAATGCTACAGTTAAAATGTGTGCAGATAAATGGAGCACATTTGAGTTCTTGGAGAGTAACGGATTTTCCGCTCCCGCATCATCTTTGCCAGCAGGTATCGAAGACTTGTTGGTGCAGGTTGATTACCCGCTTGTAGTCAAACCTCGTGTTGGCTGGGGTTCTAGGGGACTTCGGATTGTCATGAACTATGATGAACTTCAGGCAGCTATTGCGGAAACTAAAGACCCGATAATTCAGGAGTATCTCCTTCCGATAGAGTGGAAGGGCTGTGATTTGACTCGGGAACAGGCATCAAAACAGGTAGATGAGTATTCCACTGAGGTGCTGGCGGACAAGGCTGGAAAGGTCCTTGGGTCAATTACAAACTGGCGAGAGATGGAGAAGGGAATTCCCACTCGAGCTGTTATTGAACCCTTCAAGGAAATCCGTCGTGTGTGCGAGCAAATAGTAGCAAAAATGAATGTACAGGGGCCCAGCAATCTCCAAGCTAGGATCACTGAAAAAGGCGTCACGGTTTTTGAGGTTAATGCTCGCTTCTCTGGATCCACAGCTGTTCGGTGTGTCGCTGGATTCAATGGCCCAGATATGGCGATCAACAACTTTCTGTTTGGCAAAGAGATTACGGATGAAGATTTGAGTTTCACGGACCTTGTTGAAATGCGGTACAAAGAAGAGGTCTTTATCGAGAGGTCGGATTACGAAAATATGTTGTCAAAAGGCGTTACGTCACAAGTAGGCATTATCCATAAATCATTTTGATTGTGCAGGATACAATACCTTCGCTCCCCTGGTCGAGGTACCGGGTGTGGCATGGGCATAAGATCCTCATTCTTAGATCGACCAACTTCTCTCGGGAGGTTGAAGAGATTGCAGCGCGGAAGAATGAATTTGGGATCTGTATAGCAATAGAGGATTCTGAAAATTTGCGAGATCTTCCCAGTTTATGTCGAGAACGGAGATTTACTGCGGTAGCCGTCGCTGATGTGGCTCAAGTAACACCATCGACTCGAGAACGCCTCCGTGGGGGTGGTGTGAAATATATTCAACTTGGCGATCTCTATGAGGATCTCACACGCAAGGTTTCTTATACAGCGATCGATGCTAAAGAGATCACCCCAGCTCCGCACCACCTTCTAGCCGACTTTATGCGTTGGCTAGTCAGTGTAATTCTAGCAGTTGGCGGCCTGATCTTGACTCTACCTTTGTTTTTTGCGATTGGAGTGGCTGTGTGGTTCGAGGATCGGAACGCAGTGTTTTTTATTCAGGAAAGGCTGGGAAAGAACGGGCGACCGTTCAATCTCTTCAAATTTCGGAGTATGACACCACCCGATGAAACGGTATGGACCGGGGATTGGTTGAAGACCGATTGGTCGGTCGGTGAGGCGAGTCGAGTTACAGCGGTGGGGCGAATATTACGGAGTTACAAGCTCGACGACCTTCCACAACTACTCAACGTCATACGTGGCGATATGAATGCAGTGGGCCCTCGAGCAGAAACTCGGCGAGGGTTTGAGGAACGCAGCCGGGTGATATCAGGTTACGCGCATCGACTAACTGTAAAGCCTGGCATGGCTGGTTGGGGGTTGATCAACACCTATCAAAATGCCATTGAAAAGCTTCAGGTCGATCTTTACTACATTAAGTATCGTTCCCTCCGGTTCGACCTCACCATCTTTGTAATGACTGCATGGCAGATTGTTCGGTCACTTGTTCAGCACTCTGCTGGTGCAGTGTTACGCGTGCTTCACGTGACTGATAATGGGAAGGGAAAGTGAAGGTTCCACATGCCTAATCTTCTACCACCCTGGGGTTGCGATGATAGTTTGCACTGCGGATGGAATTTTTCCCTTAAGTTGGTCCTGAAGAATGGCCAATAGAGAAGAAAAGATTGAGACTCAGCCAGAGATGCTCCGGGATTGGCGAGGTTGGAAGGGTAGGTCTGGTCCATACCTGATTGCTGAGATCGGAGGCAACCACGAAGGCGACTTTAATTCCGCCCTAGAACTGACCCGTCTCGCGTGTAATAGCGGTGTCGATGCCGTTAAGTACCAAATTTACACTGGCGACTCGCTTGTGAGCCGAGTCGAAAGTCCGGACCGTCACCAGCATTTTCAACGTTTCGAACTTACCCGTGACCAGTACAGTCTCCTCGCAAAGGAGTGTCACGAACGTGATGTGACTTTTTGTGCCTCTGTGTGGGACCCATCTGCAATTGAATGGGTTGATCCTTTTCTGATGTTTTATAAAATCGGATCCGGCGACCTTACTGCTTATCCCTTACTGGACCGCATTGCTGCTACAGGAAAACCCATTGTAGTCTCTACAGGATTAGCAACTTTGAAGGATGTAGCAGGTGTTGTAGAGAGATTGCAGGATAGGGATGTTCGGTACGAGAACCCAGAATATCTTGCACTTCTCCAGTGCACTTCCATGTATCCGATTCCTCCCGAAGACGCGAACCTTCGAGTGATGGATGTATTCCGTCAGGACTTTTCGGCCACAGTTGGCTACTCCGATCATACCGTTGGTATGGAGGCGTTAGAGGTGGCGGTCTCCATGGGTGCTGAGATTTTGGAGTTTCACTTTACCGACCAGCGTGAAGGGCGCTCATTCCGTGACCACCAAGTCTCACTTACCCCTGACGAAGTGACTGCAATGGTGGATAAGATCGGGCGGATTACAACGCTCCGAGGAAGAAGCCATAAAGAGCCCGTATGTTCTGAGATAGAGTCAGGTCATGTCTCCTCATTCCGAAGAGCGGTTTACCCCGTTCGGGATCTTTCTGAAGGAACCCGACTTGCCGAGGAAGATCTAACCGTTCTTCGTCCCGCTCATGGAATCGCAGCTTGTGACTATGATCAACTCGTGGGAAAAAAACTTCGGCGATCTGTTAAAGCGCTCTGCCCTTTCGATTGGGATGACTTTGAGAGGTAGCGGTCAGTTGTCTGTTGAGATGCGGGTCAGTGCTGAGCACCAAGATGGCTGAAACCGCCGACTATCTCATTGTCGGTGGTGGGATCATTGGGTTGAACTTGGCTTTGGTAGCCAAAACTCGAAATCCCGAATCTTCAGTGGTTCTCATTGAGAAGGAGCCGTCGTGTGGTTTTCATGCCAGTGGCCGGAACAGCGGCGTACTTCACGCTGGTTTTTACTACACAGCTGATAGCCTGAAAGCGCGATTCACTCGAGATGGGTGCAAGCGACTCACTGATTACTGCCTCCAACGGGGACTCCAGATCAACCAGAACGGCAAGCTTGTTGTGGCAAGGAATGAAGGTGAACTAAAAGATCTTGACGAACTTTTTTTGCGCGGAAAGAAAAACGGTGTCCAGCTTGAGGAAATCAGTGCGCGCGATGCTCGACAAATTGAGCCGCGGGCTCGCACGTACGAGAGAGCATTGTACTCGCCGTCGACAGCGGCGGTCGACCCTTCCGAGGTGGTGAGATCTTTTTTGTCCGATGCGATAGAGTTAGGGGTGCAAGTACGGACTGATACGGAGTACATAGGCCGAAACGGAAGTGATATTCGCACCTCACGGGGCTCATTTTCGGCAGGATATGTTATCAACGCCGCGGGTGTTTATGCCGATGCCATAGCACGGGATTTTGGTTTTGCGAAGGATTACCGAATCCTCCCCTTTAAGGGGCTATACCTTTATCAAGATGCTGATGCCCCTCCGGTTCGTACGGCCATTTATCCCGTACCAAACCTAGAACAGCCATTTCTTGGAGTTCACTTGACGGTCACAGTAGGAGGTCGTGTAAAGCTTGGCCCTACCGCAACGCCAGCATTCTGGAAGGAACACTATCGTGGGATGGCCAATTTCCGTCTCGCCGAAATGAGTGAAGTCGTGTCCCGGGAGGCATTGTTTTTCCTGCGCGATGATTTTTCGTTTCGACGTCTCGCCATTAGGGAATTACAGAAATACTCGCGTAGCCACATGGTAAGAACTGCTGGAGAGTTGGCTGAAGGGTTAAAGCTAGAGCATTTCTCCCAGTGGGGACGACCCGGAATCCGAGCGCAATTAGTTAATATTACGAAGAATAAGCTCGTGATGGATTTTTGCTATGAAGCCGACAAGAACTCGTTTCATGTGCTTAATAGTGTGTCTCCAGCATTTACATGCGCGTTGCCGTTTACCGAGCATATTTTCGACCAGATCGAAATTTCTGCTGGTTAGGTGTCGACAATGGGTCGAATCGACGTCATGAAACGACTTGTCCCAAGAAGGTGTTTGATCGTCGTTGTTGGCCTTATCACCACGAGTTCATTTCTCTTCGCCCAAGAACGATCAACTGATTCACAGACCAATGAGGTCGCCCCGGAATTCGCCTCGGCATTTGTGCCACGAGGGAGTTGGCTCCATGACACCCTCCGAAAGCTCCACGCTCTATATCTCCTGCCAGCGCGGTTCGATCCTTCCTCCATTTCCATCACTCAAAGGGAAGCGGGCAGGATGCTCCTACGGAGCATTGAAAAGGCACGCCAAGATTTTCCCGAAGTTCTCTCTCTCACGGAATTGTATTGGGCGCGTTTTTCGGAAGAGTTCACTCGAACCGCACGACTCCTGGAAGGACACTCAGTACCGCCTATTTTGTTGGGGGGAAGCTCAGTGTCAGTGGGCTATGAATCAACTCGAAATACACTGCTGGGTGCTCATGTAAGTCCGGGTGTATCTACAGGTGGAATCTCAGGAGGGCCAGTCCCATTTTCTGATATCGTTTCTGCAGTAGTAGAGGCAGATCTCTCCTTTCAGCTTTCACCTCATCTCCCTGTTCTAGCGGGCCGGATTACCCCGCGGTTGGCAGGAGATAACCTTACAATTCAAGAAGGTTATGTCACGCTCGAGGTGGGCGATGTGGCTCTGTGGGTCGGGCGTCGGGCGCCGGGTTATGGACCTGGATTTGGTGGGACGGTAATGCTGGACGGTGAAGTTGCAGTGGATGGTGGTGGGGTAGTCCTGACCGACGGTGTGGATCTTCCTGGATTTCTTAATGTCCTTGGTCCTTTTCGGTCCGAGATTTTCTTCTCCCGACTCCAACGAAGTGGCGAAATTCTTGATCCATGGTTCTTTGGCTACCGACTCTCAATTGCACCGCACGATCGGCTCGAACTTGCAATCAATCGTGCTGGGATGTTTGGGGGTACGGGAAACGAGTTGGATACCACTTTTTGGCGTTTTATGAACGCTGTGCTTGGTGCAGCTCCTCCTGATGGATTCAACTTCGAAAACCAGGTTGCCTCTGGCGAAATCCGCTACCTTGCTCCGCTGGGAAACCTGCCGGTATCGCTATATCTGGAATGGGGATTCGAAGATTGGGCAGGAGCGTACGATGAAAATCCTGGCCTGATCGCTGGAGCAGAACTTGGGGGATTGCCTGGACTCCCGGAGGTGTCTGTGGGGTTTGAGTGGGCCTCGTTTGCGGGACCGGGCGCCACAGGCCGACGGTGGTTCCGACATGGTGTGTTTGAGGATAACTGGACGGTACAGGGTCGACTGCTGGCACATCCTTTAGGGGGGGATGGATCTGAGTTCCGTCTCTTGGGCGGTATTGATGCTGTGCAGGCACGGCTCAGGGGTCGTTGGCACGTAGCGTTCCAGGATCGGGGTTCGACGAATTTGTTTGCCCCCGATCGTGAGGGGAAGAGCTGGGAAGTTGGAGGGAGCCTAGGGGTTCGTTTATGGTCGTTGGGCGAGATCATAGGCACGGGAATGACCCGATGGGGAAGTTCCGTGGCATGGCGCGAAACGTCGGCGTTCGCCGGTTTTCGCATCCTTTTCTGACATTGCCAGCCGAGTCCTACTAGCCTGTATGCCCTTATATTAAGGGTGCTCTATGTTCCACTTTCTCGATTCTAACAGCAGCCTTATTCCCTAGCTCCTCACTTTCTAAGTTCAACTAAGGTTACTTCGCCCCTGCAGTGGCATGAATCAATCCTCTCTACCTTCTTCAGGCACCTTTTTCTCCACTAGATCCAACCCCGAATCACGCCCCTTCGACGTTGCAGGTATGCCTTCTTGCATCCACCGTGCTGCAGGGGATTCGACTAGATAATGATCGAAGAATTGCTGCATCCGGATGGCCCAGTCCTCTTGGTTCGCTTTGCGACCGAGACCGTGTCCCTCGTCGTTGTAGTTTAGCATGAAGACGGGCAGGCTCAGCCGGCGCATAGCCACGAACATCTCGATCCCCTGATACCACGGGACCGCACCATCCGCGTCGTTATGTAACATGAGCAATGGTGTATTGATCTTGTCCGCAAAGAACAGCGGAGAATTGTGAATGTAGCGATCTCGTTCATCCCACAACGTTCCACCAATTCGACTCTGTGTTCGCTCGTATTGGAACATGCGGCTCATGCCACTTTGCCAACGAATCCCACCATAGGCACTCGTCATGTTCGATACGGGTGCCCCTGCCTCTGCCGCGGCGAATAGATTTGTTTTCGTGATCATATACGCGATTTGATAGCCGCCCCACGAGTGACCTTGGACACCAATCCGATCGGGGTCAACAAACCCCTGGTCAACCAGCGTCAACACTCCAGGAACGACTGCATCAAGTGCGCTCTCGCCAGGATATCCAATCTCGTATGGTATATCGGGAATGAAGACGAGGTATCCTCGGCTGGCATAGAAAGAGAACCGAATCGATGCACGGTTTGGGAGAGGAGGCTGATATTGGTGAAGTCCGTCTGACATACGCTCGTAAAAGTAAACAAGCATCGGATACTTCTGACTTGGGTCGAAGCCATCGGGTTTGATGAGGATGCCTTCGAGTGGGGTACGGTCATTGGACATCCATCCGACAAGCTCTGCAGAACCCCAGCGATATTCGGACTGCTGTGGGTTTGCCTCGCTGATCTTGTGTGCGCCGGAAAAGTCCGAGTCGCTGACCCAAAGATCGGGAAATTCGACAAAAGTTTCCCGGGTCCAAACTAGACGATCAGCGTCCCGAGCCTTCGTCGGGGGTCCGTATCGAACGTTATCGCTGGTGAGTTGTTCAACGGAGCCTGCGCGGTCAGTTCGACCACGGCTGAAACCAGACTCTTTTGTCCCCATGTCAAATGATGACAACAACACTTCGCCATTCGGAACCCACGGTTTTTCGACATCGGATCGTATGATTCGATAGCGTTGATTTGATGCGCGGCCGTCTGTTAGGCGTAGAGGAGCAGTAGCGCCGCTCGGATCAGTTCGCCATACGTCATGTTTGTCATATAGGAGAAGGGCCTCCTCATCTGCTGTCCAGGTTGGAAATCCGTATGGTGGAGGACCTTGCGGGTGATCATCTAATTCGCGGTGGAAAGCGAACGGAATGTCGCTTGTGAGGTTCAGAATCTCGATTGTTCCGTCCATCCGAGTGACCTTCCATGCGCGCTCGTTATCGTCCCACCAATATGCGTAGGTTCCACCAGAGGACAGATTTGCACCTCCAAAGCCACGCACCCGCTCCACGATAAGCCTGTGTTCCCCCGTCCAAACGTCGATTGCATATGCATCGCTATAGCGGCCGTCCCAGGACAGTTCTTGCCGGTGAGGTACGTCGGTCGTGCCTAGAAAATGATCCCCGTCCCCGTGGTGTGTGCGTGTAATCTCTGGGATGTCCTCAGATCCAAGCTGTACGATGTGGCTTTGGTCGGTGTGTACGACAGCGAGAAATGATCGGTTTCGTTCATCTTCCGCGCGGACGAGCTGCATGGGCTGAAGATAGTCATCTTGCCAGTTCCAGATGTCGAGTTCAACACGATCTGCATCAAGAATTTTTTCGTCGGATTCTGCTTTGGGCCGCGGTGCCGTGCCAAAAAATATTCGCGAGCCATCCTCACTGAATGACACATCTCCATGTTCACTTACCCACCAATCGCTGGGGACGCCTGCTGTCGTGTTATCGACAACCTTCTCCACAGCCCAACCATTGGCGTCGGCCCGGTAGAGGGCGAATGATGGTTGGTCGAGTTCCCACTGTTCCCGGTCGCTGAGAAAGGCCACACTTCGTCCAGACTCATCAAATGTGAGTTGTGTATAATGGCCTTCGCCTTTCATGATTTCTGTGACTTGGCCAGTTGTGGGATCTATGACATTGAACCCATCACCCTCGCCATCATCGGTAGAAGTGGCAAACACCACGGCTGTGCCCGCATCTGCAACTCTGTATTCCACAACATTTTCAAATTGTTGATCGATACCTGATTCGAGATTGCGAACGACGAGCGTTGTTCCAGCACGTTTTTCATGACGTTTCTTGTACTCTGCGGAGTGCTTTTCCGTATTTTTTTCTTCTTGGTTTTCGCTTTCTTTCTCTTCATCGGTATTTGCAGAGCGCAGATAGGCGATGAAAACGCCATCATCTTCTGGTACCGAGAACGACTCAATCGGGCCCGCTCGGAATATCTTTTCATTACTACCACTGAAAGAATTGTCGAGCGTCACTACAGCGAGTGAATCGCCTGGTAGGTCATTGTCGTTTTTTCCCTGACGTCTTAGGGAGTCGACGACAGATTTCACGGGTGGCACACGGAAGGAGACAAATCTGGCGTTGCGCGTGAAAGTCGCAGCGCGACCACGGTAGCGACTTTCCGCGGAGCCATCGGTTCTCGTGACTACAAGGGTCGGGTCTCCATCCCAAGGTTCGATCACATAGGTCAGCCACTTCCCATCGGCAGACAAGGTCCGCCCACGAACGGCGTTCCATCGATAAGTGTCATCGTGGTCTAGCCCCGGCTTAATTTCCTGTGATACGAGTGGCGTGACTCCCGGTGATAGTGCAGAGCCGAAGATTAGAAAGCACAAGACGAACTGGATGGAACCGCGTAAAAGGGAAGGCATCCGATAACTCCTTGGTTAGGCTATTGAACAATCTGGTAAGGTGAACCCGCTATGTGCCAGATGTTCAAGGTCTGCAAGAGAGTGTTAACCTCACCTCTACTCCTTGCACTTACCGGGTTTATGGTTTCAGCTTAAGGTCATGCGATCTCCCACAAATCGTCAGAACCATCTACTGGTGTCGCCCACTCCAACTGACTCACGACAAGATGTGCAGGCGAACGCCTCGTTCAGCTCTTTTGTCCAGATTTCCAGAAGCATTCAACTATGTCTGGCAGTTCTCCTTCCAACGAGTCTGGCTTGTTCCGGTTCACTTAATCTTACGCCCTCCGATCACGTTACAGTATTGGCTCAACAAGCACTTGATTACCCCAACCCAGCTCGTCCAGGCCCATATCAGGTGCGTCGGCTCTATTACGGAAGTGGGACCGATAAGAATCGGATCGAGTACCGAGATTCGGTATCGATTGTCACAGAGTCTGTTGACGCCTCAAAACTGGTGAGCCTGGGTTCCTCCGGCGATGAGCGAAACGAGTACTGGGGGTTCACGCCTGAAGAGTTTCCAATCAACGGGCGTGTTTGGTACCCGGAAGGAAGTGGGCCATTCCCCCTCGTTTTGATTGTTCACGGCAACCACAACATGAAGGACTTCTCCGATCCTGGGTATGGATATCTCGGAGAACTGTTGGCCAGCCGTGGTTTCGTTTTCAGTTCCGTCGACATGAACTTTATTAACGGTAGTATCCGCAATGAAAATGACGGTCGAGGTTGGTTGCTGCTAAAACACCTCGACGCGTGGAAAAAGTTTGCGGAATCTGACTCCACTCCCTTTGCGGGCAAAATTGATTTTGGACGAATTGCATTAATCGGACACTCGCGTGGTGGAGAGGCTGTTGGCCATGCTGCGGCATTCAATCATTTGGAGAGATACCCTGACGACGCGTCCCTCGAATTCAATTTCGGCTATGGAATCCGGTCGATCATCGCAATTGCACCCGTAGATGGGCAATACCTCCCCACCGGTCGTCTCGTTCCTGTCGAAAATGTGAACTATATGGTGTTTCACGGATCACACGATGGTGATGTGACAAGTTTTCACGGCTTACGTTTATACCATCGGTTGGCATTCACTGATGATGAGGAGTACTTCAAGACTGCGATCTACATGTACCGTGCAAACCACGGACAATGGAATACGGGTTGGGGCAACAAAGACGTCGGTCCACGAAGCGGTCGTATCCTTGATCTCAGAGGTTTGATTGACCCGGAAGATCAGAGGGAGATGGGTAAGATCTACATTTCCGCGTTCCTTGAAACGACATTGCTTGAAAACAAAGATTACATGCCCTTATTCCGCGACCACCGGATGATCGGCGAGTGGCTTCCGAAGACGATGTACGTGACACGATTCCAAACCAGCACGTTTCGCCCTATTGCTGCATTTGATGAGGACATAGACGTCACTTCAGGAACGGCGAAGGGCACCAGAATTGAAGGAAAATCACTCGCGACTTGGCGTGAGGACCTATTACCGCTTCGTTCGGGAAATCGGTCCACGACGCCGAAACATCAAGGGACGTATGGGGTGTGGTTAGGCTGGAACAACATGATCGCTGGTGTAGACACCCTTGTCAGATCGCCGGCTAGTTACTCGCTCGTTATCCCTTCCTCGCTGACGAGAGAATTGGAGTTGTCGTCAACCTCGACGCTTGATCTTCTCTTGTCTGCATTAGACGAAAGACCGCCACTCCGAGATGCCAAAGGGCATGTAAATGTAGGAAGAGGTGACGAGGATGAGTTCAAGGATATTTCGTCACCCGTAGATGGTGAATCGTCCAGTGGGATCGACGATGAGCCAGTCGATTTGACGATTGAGCTCAGTGATGCGTCCGGTACGTCGAGCAGGGTGCGTCTCTCTACATATGGTGCGATCCGAAAACCACTCGACATTAAAGTTCGCCGCCGCAACGACGATGAGAGGTTTGAAAAACAATGGGAGCTAGTGCTTCAATCATACTCCATCCCCCTGTCAGATTTCGTGGATGGGGATTCCACGTTTGACCCAGGTTCAATTCGGAAAATCGAGCTTATCTTCGATCAGAATCAAGCTGGCACGGTGGTTGTTGATGACATTGGTTTCTCCAAGATGGACCATGGATTTTTTCAATCCGCCGCCCCCATCCCGGATGTTCGCTAGTGCCACCGGAGGCCAAATCGATGTGCACTTCCTCTCTCGTCGAAAGATTGAAAGGCGTACTCGATCGTAATGTTGTCTCCCGTAAACCCAGCTCCAACTGTAAATGGGCTTCGGTCTTCTTCGGTAACGCGTTGGAGACCAGCTCGGATCCGAAATGTGTATCCTTGTACTGGCCAGTAGGAGACTTCGACCCCCCCGGCTGGTATCAATTCTCCGTCTCGCCGTCTCATGACTTGGCTAGTCAGTATCATGTCGAACTCTCCAACCTCAAACTGTTCCACTGAAACCCCTGCCACAATTTGTGTTGGTAGCTCGAGGTCGTGGGTCACGAGTAGTTCGGTTGGGTCGCACGTGGCGCAGAGATGCTCCACGATCTTGAGGTCCGAGCCGAGGTTTTTGGCGGTAAGACTAATCATTGTCCTCCCCACTTCTTTCGCTAGGCCGAAATCCGCAGCCCACGTCTGATCTTGAGTGGAGTCAACGATTTGCTGCATATACTTTAGTGCGACCCCCGTGTGGACACCAAGAACTGTGCGGGCGTAGCCGATCGATCCTACGAACTCAGTTACGCCGTGTTCTCCTTGGGTGAAGGTGAAACTTTGAAGGTCTCGCTCCGTGAGGAACGAGAGCGGTGTGTCGTAGCTCATGTACTGAAATCCAGCGGCAAAACCGCCACCTAGGCCGGTCCCTGCTCCAGATAAGGTCGTGAGTGTTCCTTCTGTTCCATAGCGCTGGAAGCCAGCGGCGACACCTGACAACTGTTCGATGAGAGCCGGAGAATAAAAGAGGAGGGCTGCCTCATTGCTGAAGAAATAAGGAGTGTTTCCGTAGGCTGCAGATTCAATGCTCGCCGGAGCTTCGAGGACGAGCATTCCAACCTCCTGGGCGCTCGCTGGTGTTGAAGCGGCTAGGAGTCCTATCTGTAATAGGGCCGTCTGTCCGAGTTGTCGGGTAATCGAACTCCGGCCTCTCTTCATGGAGTCTCTTGCTTCATTGCAACTGTCGCCGCTCGCTTTCTCACACGGCCCATCCATGGCTTTCGATTTCCCCTGTATGAAACTGCATTAATCCCAAAGCCGTTCTTCTTTCACAAAGTTTGTGAACCCATTGGAGTCATCAACAGCTTCTTTAATCCGAGCGATGCCTCTTTGGATGTCATCCATACTGTTAGCAATTGAAAGTCGTAGAAAATGTTGTCCCTCAGAGCCGATGCGACCGAATGATGCACGATCCATGGTTGCGACACCGTATCGATAGAGCAGAAACATCTGGAGCATCCCTCCCGGTGTCGTCTTTCTCTTAGCCGTTGACGACAGGGCTTCATAAGCCTCGAAGATCCCAAGCTTGTCGCATACCCCGGCAACGTTAGGGAATACGTAGAATGAGCCTTTGGGCAACTGGCAGGTTACGCCAGTAATACTGTTCAAGGCTGGAACCACCCAATCTCGGCGCCGTTCAAACGCAGTGACCATCTCAGAAACCGTCTTTATCGTTGAAGGGTCTTCGTAGGCCGCACGGCCCCCTTCCTGAAGAAAAGGGGGGACGCATGAAATGGTGTTGATGTTCAGCTGTTTGAAAATCGCGGCCTCATCGGTTGTAGGTAGAACTGCCCACCCAAGTCTCCACCCGGTCATAGCAAACCCCTTGGAGTGGCCGCTGACGAGCACGGTGCGCTCTGGCATTCCTTCTTCGGAAAAGATGCTGTGGTGCTTTTGACCATCGAATAAAATGTGTTCGTATATCTCATCTGCATAGATCCGAACGTCCGGTCTGCAGCGGTCACGAATGACGTTCGCGATATCCCGAAGATTTTCTCTGGATAGGACACCACCGGTAGGATTTGATGGAGAGCAGAGAATAATCAGCTTCGTTCGCTCTGTGAGGTGAGCAGCTAGCTCTTCGGCGGTAAACGCGAATCCCGTGTCTTCGCTTAGTTGGATCGGTACAGGTGTGGCACCAACGAATGTTACCCACGATTCATAAATGGGGAATCCGGGACTCGGGTACACAACTTCATCGCCAGGGTTCACATACGTTTGAAATGTATATCCGATGGGTGGTTTGGCACCGGGGGTTACGATGACTTGATCAGGTGTTACGTCGATGCCACGGGAGAGTCGGACGTGGTTGGCGATCGCCTGTCGAAAGGATGCAATCCCTGCTGGGTCGCAGTAGCCGGAGTTTCCGGCCTCTAGTTCGGTAATGGAGACCTGATTCAAGTGAGGTGCGCTGCGAAAATCTGGAGCACCGAGGTTGAACTTGATAACGTCCATGCCTCGGTCAACGCAGGTCTGGATGTCTTCCCCCACTTTGAACGCGTTCTCGGTGCCAAGATTCGTCAGTCGATTGGCAAGGAGGGCCATGAATACATTTCTCCCATTCAGAAGCCGTAAAAGTGTGATATTTGCTGTCTGACGTTCCTAAGGTATGGTCAACTGCGCTAGAGGTCTCCGAATTATAATAATTTATGCCGTGCGTTCCCCTTGGTGACCTGCAAGCTTGTCTTGTGGGGCTTAGGAGGCCACGATTGAGTCTATCTGTGTTGTTCTGAATAGAGAAACGAAGACGGAGTTGTCAGACCATGCGAGGAAGTAACGTGGCGAGGGTATTGAGGTTGAAAATGAGCGCTTCAAAATATATGGCTATCTGGGTTGGTGTAGTGGGGGGTACGCTTTTGGGTCTTATGAAAGCCGAGGCGCAATCGGTTCAGGCGCTTGATCTGGAGCAACAGGTCATTTTGGTTACCGGATCGACGAGCGGTCTCGGTCGCGAAGTCGCCCGTCGATTAGCCTCGCGTGGTGCTCATGTCATTGTACATGGGCGCAATCAAGAACGGGGTGCGGCACTCATCGACGAGATTGAGAGCGAAGGTCATGGGAGTGCCCGATTTTTCGCTGCTGATTTTTCTTCCTTTGAAGAGGTGCGCACCTTCGGAAACTTGATTTTGCGTGAGTACGACCGACTCGATGTACTTGTAAATAATGCGGGGATGGGTTCATCACCTGATGATCGTATCCTATCGAAGGATGGCCACGAGTTTCGCTTTCAAGTCAACTATCTTTCCCCGTTTCTGCTTACCCGCATACTGATGCCGTTACTCGAGGCAAGTACACCATCGCGGATCGTTAATGTGTCTTCCGGTGCGCAGGCGCCGATCGACTTTAACGATGTGATGATTGAAAATGATTTCAGTGGACGGCGGGCTTATGCGCAGAGTAAGCTCGCCCAGATTTTGCACACCTTCGATCTGGCAGAGGAACTGGAGAGTACTGACATCATGGTTAATGCTCTGCACCCGGCCACGTTGATGCCGACGGAAATGGTCAGACGATTAGGTGTCGAACCCAGGGCGACGATTAGCGAAGGGGCAGATGCGGTCATGCAACTGATCGAGTCCGCGGAGATTGTGGGTGGCCAGTATTTTAATGGGCTCCGGCCTGCGCGGGCACACGATCAGGCATACGACAAGAAAGCTCGCGCAAGACTCAAGGAGCTAAGTGAGAAGCTAACGGGAGGATGAGCAGCAGAATGACGTAGAGAGTTGATTATGCCTCTCCACCGGCCTAGCTAGGCCTAAGCTCTTTGCTTGCCCCCAGTCTTCGCCGAAACTCGATCCGCAACAACCCCCAATTCATGATAGCCTGCAGGATCGCGGTAGTAACCGATAGATACCATAGGTGGTGGAGCTCAAACCCTGCCCAACGTGAAAGTAGGACCGCGGGTATCACGAACAAGACTAGTCGAGTCGCGCTGGCCAGAAGCGTCGGGATGGTGTTTCCTAGTGCTTGGAACAGGCTTGAGCACGTGAAGATGAATCCGATTGCAACGAAGTTCCACGAGATGATTTGCAGAAACTCTCCCCCCACAACGATCACTGCGCTGTCATCGGTGAATTGGCTAACGAGAAATTCTGGTTGTAACTGACACAGGAGAGTCAACATCAGCATGATCGCGCCTCCAGTAAGGACGGACCATCGATACGTCTCACGCACACGATCATTCTGACGGGCACCAACATTCTGGCCGCTGACTGGAGCTGTGGCGAAAGAAATTGCCATCGCTGGAAGGAAAATCGCCTGCATGACCCGTGAGCCGGTACCAAAGCCGGCCTGTGCATCAGGGCCGAAGTCGCGGATGGCCCAGTAGATCACCGCCATATAGAAGAACATCATGACGAACTCGCCGCCCGGAGGAACGCCTATATGCAAAATCCGTTTCCAGGCATTCCACCGTGGGCGCAGTTGATCAGAACGGAAAGTCACGTATCGTTCGAGACGGATAAAATACAGGAACAGCACTAACACGCCCACCGATATTGATATTGAGGTCGACAACCCCGCCCCCATCACCCCAAGTGGACGTCCCGTCACCCAGCCATCGATCATAAATGGTGCCAATATCGCGTTGAGTGTAACAGTGAACACTTGAACATAGATGGCTGGTTTTACGATACCCGTGCCTCGGAGAGCAGACCCCATACAGACAAGCGCAAACTGGAGAGAAAGACCTGGAAGGACCCACCACAAATACTGGGTGCCTGCATTTACTGTATCGGTGTCAGCACCTAGCGTACCCATGTACCACCCGGCCAATGCGTAACCCCCAGCAAGGGTCAGTAGCGCGCAGGCCGCTGCAAGTCCAAGGCTTTGGTTGAAAATCAGGTTCGCGTCTGTTTGGTCTTTTCGACCGCTCGCCTGTGCGATGAGTGCCATCGTTCCAACACCGATGACCTGCGTTAACGCCATTACCAGGAATGAAATCGTACCAGCTGAGGTTAACCCGGCGATTGCTGAATCGCCGATCTTGGCAACGAAGTACAGGTCTACAAGGTGATATAGTGTTTGGAATACCATCCCGACTGCGATCGGAATAGCTAGTTTGATAACGTGCCGAGGGATCGATCCCTTAGTTAAGTCTTCCATGTTCTTTCGTTGAGCCTTGGATTCGGAAGTGTGAGCAACCTACACGTAATCACAACTATCGGCGAAAATGCCCGTTCGTTATCTAACTGGGATCGTGGACTGTTTGCTGTGGGGATAGGTTGGACTACATCTTTTTAACGGCCCTGCTGGGTAAAAATTGAAGGAGTACAGGAGAGGGGAAGTATGTGGCACCATGACGTTCTTGGGACCATCGGAGATACTCCTCTGGTTCGTCTCAACCATCTGGTAAGAGAGCTCCCCGGAACGGTTCTTGCGAAGCTCGAGTTCTTCAGCCCTGGTGGCTCCGTTAAGGACCGAATAGGGGTTTCTATGATCGACGCGGCCGTCGAAAATGGAGAACTCAAGCCGGGCGGAACCATTGTTGAAGGCACTAGTGGGAACACAGGGGTTGGTTTGGCTTTGGCTGCGATTACCCGTGGGTACAAGTGCATTTTCACGACTACAGATAAACAGAGTCCGGAAAAGATCGCATTACTCCGAGCGTTAGGAGCCCAGGTTATTGTTTGCCCGACCGCAGTAGATTCGGAGGATCCGCGTTCCTACTACTCAGTTGCACGCCGGTTAGCTGCCGAAACACCCAACTCAGTATATGTGAACCAATACGACAACCCAGCGAATACCCAAGCACATATTCGAACGACGGGGCCAGAAATCTGGCAGCAGACGGAAGGTAAGGTCACTCACCTCATTGTCGGAGCAGGAACGGGCGGAACTATTTCAGGGATCGCAACATACCTCAAGGAAAAAAATCCAGATGTCAAAGTCGTCGGTGTAGATCCCTATGGTTCGGTCTATTGGAAGTACTTTCATACGGGCGAGTTCGACGAGAAGGAGATCTATCCCTATGTAACTGAAGGGGTAGGCGAAGATATTCTCGCTGGAAATATGAACTTCGACTTGGTCGATGATTATGTACGAGTGACTGACAAAGAATCTATGCGTATGACCCGTCGGCTTTGCGAAGAAGAGGGGTTATTCCTGGGCGGATCGTCTGGAATGGCGATGGCAGGTGCTCTCCAGTGGATGGAAGCGCACTCCCATGAGCTGAACGAGGATAGTGTGCTGGTCATCATTATGCCGGACGGTGGCTATCGCTCTCTCGGAAAGATCTACAATGATGTGTGGATGCGGGAGCATGGTTTCCTTGAAGAAGGCCAGGTATTCACCGCTGAAGCGCTAGTACGCCAACGATCGGAAAAAGTTGACAGCAAAGCGCTTGTATCAGTATCGGCGGATACGACGCTTGAAGACGCTATTAAGCTTATGCGAAAGCATGCCATATCACAGGTTCCAGTGACTGAGGGTGATGCAGTCGTTGGAAGTTTGACTGAACGCGATATTTTGCGCTCGCTCATTGAGGATCTGGATGCACGGGCCCGATTGGTCCAAGCCCTGATGGGCGAACCGTTCCCGATTGTTGAACACTCGAGTGCGGTCCAGGACTTTGCGAGCAACCTTGGTGCTGCCTGTCCAGCAGTTTTGGTTCGACAACGAGATGGTGAACTGTCTATCCTGACTCGATCTGACCTGATTGGAACCCTAGGCGTCTGAGCATGATCGGAGTTCGGAGATAGACCTTATCGAAAACTGAGGCTCGTCTGGATCCGTCCTCCCACCATTAGGAAAGACACCTTCCCCATATCTTCAACATTCTCATCCGGTCTTCCGTCGATTGAGATGATGTCTGCGTATTTGCCAACCTCGATTGTTCCGACTTCATCAGCGATGCCCACAATCTGTGCGTTAGTACCGGTGGCTGCCGTGATCGCTTGTAGTGGACTAAAGCCTGCGGCAACAAGGTTTTCCATCTCTAGAGGCATAAATCCATGCATGCTGTCAGTTCCGATGCCGACATGAACCCCTTTTTCGTTAGCCCTCCTAAGCTGTCCGAGTCTATCCGTACGTCTTTGCGACCTTCTGTCGTTTTCAGCCAGAGCCCTTTTATGGACTTGCCTGCCACGGTCGGTCCATGCTTGAATGCCATCGGCTTCGTTATCTAGAAAACCCCATTCGTTGAACACAGATTGGTAGCCGATCGTATAGGTGTTCACAAAGCCAACGTCGTGCTCAAGGAGAAGATCCATAAGCTCTTCCGTGAGATTCCCGCCGTGCTGTATCGAATTTACGCCTGCCTCGACGGCCAAGCGGATGGACTCACCATTAGCGTGGGCTGTTGCTTCAATCCCAAGCCGGTGAAGCTCATTTACTGCCGCGTCAATTTCTTCTTTCGTGTAATTGCTTTCGCCAGGTGCGTATTGGGTCCCGTTGTTCGGTCCTACTCGTGCGCGATCCGTGATTGTCAACTTCATATGGTGCGCACCCATCTCGTAGTTCTGGCGAACGAATGTTCGCATCTCCCATGGGCCATTAGTTGTCCGATACTCAGCAGGACCGTGCCCTGCGGTGGTAGAGATGAAGTTGCCGCTTGGATATATGCGCGGGCCTGGAATCACGCCGTCGGCGACTGCCTCAGCGGCATGGATGTCGTTGTAGTGGACCTCTCCGACCACATAGAGGCTTGTGACGCCAGAAAGAAGTTGCACTCGAATATTCCGAGCAATACGGGCCATTTGTTTCGCGTCTGGTTGAGTCATCCCTTCGAGTTGACCTTGCAAGGTCCGCACATCAGGCCGGATCGAGAGATGGGCGTGAGCATCCACGATTCCTGGCATGACCGTATGTTCGCTCAGGTCAATAACGTGAGCTCCCCTCGGGATTGAGATCTCTGCGGCACTGCCCACGGCTTCGATCCGATCACCACGGACGAGAATGATCGCATCTTTATGGGCTGGGGAACCTGTCCCATCTATGAGACGTCCGGCCCGAATTGCTGTCACGTCTTGTGCATTGGTTGGTATCGCATACAGGGTGAGGACGGATACCGTTAGTGTACTTAGAAGCCATTTCTTCATCTCACCCTCCTTGGCGAATTGAACTGGTTGCTTTTGAAATCATGTTATTTGGTCCGGGTGCGGCAACGACAGTATGACGAGTTCACCCGTTGGTTGTCGGAGCCAGGAGTGAATTTGTCTGGTGAAGGATATGCCCAAGAAACCGTGGTGGAAACAGAGGTGCGAATCGAAGCAGATGAATTGAAGTCAGTCACTTTTGAATCTTCTTACTAGGTTAAAGTGTAAGTTGGCCTCGTTCTACTCTTTCAGAGGCACACTTGTGTATTTTCTAACATTCAAGGAAAAAGCGGAGTTTATTCCGGAAAGGAAGATGTTCATGCTGTGTTCGCTCTCTCAGCCCTCACGCTGTTTGTCTCTGCTAATAGGAGTTGCCCTCACGTTAAGTACCCTACCGTGGGCGGGTGCTTCGCTGTGGGCTCAAGTTGCCGTGGGGGAGGGTGCATCCTCCCGCCTTGTTGTTTCGGCTGAAGCTGAGCGAGTGGGGGCGCGAGCTGAATTAAGTGGTGTTGAGATGGGGACGATGTGGACGTTCGAGAATGCCCCTCTCGACTATTGGGAGTCTACCTACGGTTTTCGTCCTTCCGAAGATTGGTTACAGCACGTGCGGCTATCATCGGTTCGTTTCGGCGACAGTTGTTCCGCTTCGTTCGTTTCGGCGACAGGTCTTGTGATGACCAATCACCACTGTGCGCGAGCCTGTGTGGAAGCAGTGTCGACGAGTGAGGTCGATTACGTAGAGGCTGGTTTCTATGCCCCCACATATGGCGATGAACTCCTTTGTCCAGATCTTTTTATTGATCAACTTGTCAACATTTCCAGTGTAACTGACCGAGTTCGTGATGCGGGTTCAGGTGGTGGCTCCGCCAAGGAGATCTCGGACGCACAAAATGAGGAACGTGCAGAGATTGAGGAAGATTGTGAGGCTACGTCAAATCACGAGTGTGAAGTCGTCGCTCTCTTCAACGGTGGGCAATACCAATTGTACGAATATCGGCGTTATTCTCCCGTCAAACTCGTTTTTGCACCCGAGCTTCAAGCGGGATTCTTTGGTGGAGAACCAGACAATTTCACATATCCTCGATATGCACTAGATGTTGCTTTTGTACGTGCGTATAACCCTGATGGTGTGTCGGTTAGCACGACGCCGAACTTCTTTGAATGGGATCCGGAGGGGGCGAAAGAGGGAGAACTCGTATTTGTGACGGGGAACCCGGGTTCGACCGACCGAGCTGCCACGGTGGGGCAGCTCCTTTACGAACAGGCGTATCGGTACCCATTTCTCATCCAACTTTTGGAAGGACAACAAAAGCTGTTCCAACGGATCGCATCTTTCGGCCCCGAGGCAGAGCGCAGCGTGCGACAACAACTCTTTGGTATCGGGAACCAACTTAAGGCATTCCGTGGGGAGCTTGGAGGGCTGCGTGACACGCTCCTTATGGGACAGAAGGTCCGCTGGGAGACAGAGTTTCGGCAGCGGACCATGGCGGATGAAAACCTCGCCGCTGAGTTCGGGGATATGTGGGACATACTCATGGATATCCAGCTGGAGAAGATGCATCTTAGTCCTGCACTTAATGCCAATGACCCGGAGTTTGGAGGCGGCGATCCGGTTGTCATGACAGCCGCTTTGCTAGTTCGATACTTGCGCGCTATGGCCAACCCAGAAACTGATCGCTCGGAGGAGTTCCAGGGAGATGAACTAGTGCAGGCGGAAGCAGTCCTCCGCGGACCGATTGGGATCCCTCCCGAGTTTGCGCAAATGCTTCTCGAAATGCGGTTTGAGATGGCTGATCGGTGGCTTGATCCCGATGACCCTTTCCGTGCACTGGCTTTCGAACCAAACGAGTTACCTTCGCAAGCTGCTGCGCGCGTTCTTGCCAACACTCAGATCTCAGACCCTGCTTGGCGAGCGACGATGATGACTGAGGGTATCACCGTGCTCAACACTACGAATGATCCGCTCGTTCAACTTGCGGCGTACATGGTTGATGCGCACGCAGAGATATTGCTGCGGTGGGAGGAAGTCCAAGCGGCTGAAATTCTTCAAGAGGAGCGACTAGCGCGCGCACAATTTGCAGCATTCGGTACCGATCTTCCTCCGGACGCGACCTTTACGCTCAGGATTACAGACGGAGTGGTCAAGCGGTATCCCTACAACGGAACCTTTGCACCACCAGCCACTTCTATGGGTGGTATGTATGAGCGCGCATCGAGCTTTGGAAACGAGATGCCTTGGACACTACCCCCAAACTTCGAAGCACTCCGTGACGATGTACAGATGGACACGCCGCTCAACTTCGTTACCACAAATGACATCACGGGAGGAAACAGTGGGAGTCCAATGATTGATCGTGATGGTCGGGTAGTCGGCATTGCTTTTGACGGAAACACTGAGCAGCTCCCAAACCAGTTTCTCTTTCGCACGTATGCTGGACGAACGGTCGGTGTGCACGCGGCAGGAATCACAGAGGCCCTACGAAGTGTCTATGGGGCTACTGAACTGCTGGTAGAACTTTTGGGCGACCCTGAAATTTCTCCATCCCACTAAAGCACACGGACTTTGGATCAAATGTCACCTATTGGTGTGCAAGATGACGAATGGGGAAAGGCATGAGCGAAACCAAAAACTGTAGTACACCTAAAATTGTCGATAAGCCATGGGGACGTGAGGTGTGGTACGCACGCACCGACCTCTACGCAGGAAAGATTCTTGAGGTTAACTCAGGACATGCCCTCTCCCTACAAAAGCACGTAGTGAAACATGAGACACTGTACCTGTACTCTGGTCTCATGCGTTTCATGCTCGAGGATGAAACTTTTGAATGGAAACCGGGCGAGGCTGTATCAATTCCGCCAGGCGCAGTGCACCAATTAGAAGCAGTGGAGGATAGCGTAGTTCTTGAGGTGAGTACCCCTGACTTGGATGACATTGTCCGTCTCGCCGACCGGTACGGAAGGACATCGTGAGAAACGAGCAAGACTGGTTCCGCCCGATTCGCGTCACAGTCTAATTAGTTATCTCGGCAAATTGGACAATCATAATTTTCATCGGGCGGTCTTTTGTTTTTCGCAAAAAAGCGTTTTTAATAAGAACCTTTCAGTTTAGTGCATCGAGGACCTCTTCATGGGTTGCATGCCTACCCGTTGCTTTCTTTGAATAGATAAGTTTGCCCTCACTCACGACTTCGAAGACGCCACCACTGGATTCGATCAGCTCGATTTCGACACCCTTGAACCGTGCTTCAATAGCAGCCGCCAAACTGACGGCTTTCGGTTGGTAGTCTCAAACGACGCAATATTCGATCGATACCTTCATGTCCTACCTGCTTTCCATTAGTTTGACAGCGTTGAACCGGTGCCTCGAACGCCTCCTGAACTGTGAGGGGGACAGGCCCAGCTTTGTGCTATACTCTCGGGGGTTTGAGCCTCCAGATCAAGTGGTCCCCTCAACAAGAGGTTATGATCGTGAGCGCCATCCCTATCGCTATGGCGGTCAGCACGTTGATTCCCGTTTTCACATCACAATTCAAACGCATATAGTGCCCTCCGAGGTGCGCCCAACTAGGACCAACTGGTTACAATGATGGAAAAGACAGAATCCGACGTTCGTGCCACCACTCATACTTGGCAGGAGCGGTTGAAAGCCGCTCTCCAAGGGCGGAGTGCGGTCACAAAGGGGCAGGGCTTGGCCGAAGACTTTACATCTTTTTCTTCTGAATATCAGGCTGCCGTCAAAATTGATACGGCAGTTTCTGACGTGACACATCTCAAATGTCTCGTTGATTCGGGGGACAGCCAACTCTCGCTTCGTGCTTTATCTGATGAAGATCCAGGTCAATACGAACTTCGCCTGTTTGCGAATGAAGGTGCATTTATTCTCAGTGATGTAATCCCAACTCTTGAGAATCTTGGTCTCCGAGTTCTTGATTACTTCCAGTTTAATGAGGTGGTTGGTGAAGATTCGATTTCCATAACGATTCACGTGTTTGAAGCAGAGGCTGCTCGTAGCGGGTCTGTTGCTGTAGAAGAAAGCGAGGAGCGTATTTCAGATGCGCTTCGCGCTATTCAGGAAGGGGTGGCCGAAGACGATCGCCTTAACGAACTCATTATGAGTGCAGGATTAACATGGAAAGAGGTTGGTGTGCTCCGTGCTTACGCGAGTTATGCCTTCCGTCTTGGTGCGGTTGCTAGTCGTATGGGGGGGCAGCGTCCGCTGACTGCTTATCCAAATATTGCATTCGTCCTCTTTAACATTTTTGCGGCACGTTTTGATCCAGAGGTTGAGCCGCCGCGTGAAGATGGTATTAAGGTCCTGGCGCGTGATTTTCGAGATACTCTTGCCTCAGTTCGTGGCATCGAGGACGATCGAACACTCCGTCGAATTTTTACTCTTATTCACGCTACAGAGCGGACAAACTATTATCGCGGAGACCTTCGCAAATCTCTGCTCCTCGCGATTAAAATCAACTGTCGCGCAGTAGATTTTATGCCCGAGCCACGCCCTAAACATGAGGTGTATCTTCATGGATCTGGTACCGAAGCTACACACCTTAGGATGGATGATGTTGCACGGGGTGGGATCCGTTGGAGCGACCGCTATGAAGACTTTCGTGTTGAGGTTTTGGATCTCGTTAAGACACAACGGGTCAAGAATGCTGTCATTGTGCCTGGTGGAGCTAAAGGGGCGTTTATAGTAAAGGGTCTCTCAGAGGTGCGGGCCGATCGCCTCGCTGCCGGGCTAGAGAGCTATAGGGAGTTTGTTCGTGGATTACTTGAAATCTCCGATAACGTGATTAAAGAAGAAGTCGTTCATCCTGCAGGTATGGTCGTATATGATGACCCTGATCCCTATCTCGTCGTCGCAGCTGATAAGGGCACTTCGAAAAATTCTGATACTGCAAATGAACTCGCTCTTGAAGTTGGATATTGGCTCGAAGATGCATTCGCTTCAGGAGGGTCCCAGGGGTATGACCACAAAAAAGAGGGAATTACGGCCCGAGGCACGTGGGAGTGTATAAAACGCCACTTTCGGGAATTGGATCTTGACTTAGCGAATGAGCCGTTCACGGTTGCAGGTATCGGAGATATGAGTGGCGATGTCTTTGGTAATGGGATGTTGCTCAGCCGTAAGATCCGATTGGTTGCGGCATTCAACCATCGACACATCTTTCTCGATCCAAACCCCGATGTGGAAGTGAGTTGGGTGGAACGACAGCGCTTATTCTCTCTCTTGAACTCCTCTTGGTCCGACTACGATTTGGATCTTATCAGCGAGGGTGGTGGTGTCTTCGAACGTACGGCAAAGAAGATTTCTCTCTCGGACGCGGTGCGTGAACGACTTGGTATCGAGAAGGAGGTAATGAACGGAGAGGAACTTATTCGGTCAATCCTGCGGGCAAAGGTCGATTTGTTATGGAATGGTGGTGTGGGGACATATGTGAAAGCGAGTTCCGAGACGCATACCGATGTTGGAGATCCAAGCAATGATAGTGTGCGGATCAATGCCACAGAGTTGAATGCGTGCGTAATCGGTGAAGGTGGCAACCTTGGACTGACTCAGCGAGCACGAATCCAGTTTGCGGTTTCGGGCGGAGGGGTCAACACTGATGCTGTCGATAACTCTGCTGGTGTCGACATGTCCGATCGAGAGGTTAACCTCAAAGTTCTCCTCGCCGGTCCGTTGAAGCGTGGATCATTGTCAACAGATGAGCGAAATAATCTGCTCAAGGCGTGTACCGACGAGGTGGCTGATGCTGTGCTACTCAACAATTATAATCAATCCCTTGCTATTAGCCTTGATGTGATCCGTGCTCAAAATAAGCCAATCCTGTTTCATGAGGCATTACACCGTATGGAACGGGAGGGGGTGTTGGATCCGGTGCTTGAACGTCTGCCTACGACTGAAGAGCTTTTGGACCGTGAGGTCGCGGGGGGACATCTAACTCGACCAGAATTGGCTAGCCTGCTCGCACACGCAAAGCTTCACCTCAAACAATTGATTGTCTCCTCGGGAGTTCCGAACGACCCCGCGATGCTGGAGTTGGCGAAGCGATACTTCCCGCTTTCCGCTTTGAAAGTGGTGGAACGATCGGATCTTGAGAAACATCGCTTGAATGCGCGCATTTCAAGTACGATTTTAACAAATCTGTTTGTCGATAGGATGGGTGCTTCCAGTCACATCTTACTTATGCGAGAGAGTGGGCGTGCTGCATCTACAGTGGCACGTACGTGGTACGTGGCTTCTGAAATCACTGATGCGGATGACCTGTATGCGGGTCTCCGAGAAGCGGACGCAAACGTTCGGGTTGAAGCTCAAAATCAATGGTATCTTGAGATTGCAAACTCACTAAGTCGGACGACTCGTTGGTTGCTCCAGAGAACTGATCTCGTTCAGCCAATCGGTGAAGCGATTAAGGCACTTCACGGACCAGTGCGCGAAGTGCGGGCCGCTCTTCCAGCCATGCTCACCGGCCACCGTCTAGAGGACTTTCGGAATGACTGCAAGATACATGAACATGCTGGACTTAATTCTGAGATGGCCGAGCAATTGGTCACTTTCCGGTATGTCGATGAGTTATTGCCAATGGCGGCCTTAGTCCGAGAAACTGGTGCCAGCACGGAAGCCGTAAGCACCGTCTATCTAGGTCTTACTGAAGAGATTGATTTTCCGTGGTTGCGCACGAATGTCGAAAAACTGGCAGCAGAGGATCACTGGGGACAACGTGCGGCAAGAATTTTGATTGCGAGGCTAGAACAAGCTCGTTCTCGTATCACTGCAAACGTAATTGTTGCGGCCACCGAAACCACGATCGAAGATGCGATGCAAAGGTTTCGGCATAAGAATGCTGTTGATCTGAGCCGCATCCGAAATATCGTTTCAGAGATTCGCACTGCAGAATCTCCCAGCTTATCAGCCTTTATTGTTGCAGTGGACACCGTCAACGAACCCCAGATCACCGAAACGATAATTTGAAGGTAGATCTAAATCGGAATCTGAGTTTTGCGTTACGGCGACTCACACATCTTGGCTAGTTAACTCTCCCTTCTGTATAAGTGTTCCTCGCGATTACAATTGTCTTTCGCGGCCTAATCTCCTCCGTGACACCGTTCTGATCGAGGTCAAAAGATCAATCAATAGGAGATGTAATTATCAAGCTCCCATTCGCTCACTTGAGCGACATACTCCCCCCATTCAGCCTTCTTAGCTTGAATGAAGTGGTCGAAGATATGATCACCTAAGGCAGCCCTCATTATCTCATTTCCTTCGAGTTCGTGGACAGCCTCTCCAAGGTTCGCCGGGAGCGTTTCGAGCCCGATTTCGGCCCGCTCCTCATCTGAGAGTTGCCAGACATTCGTGTCGAGCGGTGGCCCCGGGTCAATCTGGTTTGTGATGCCGTCAAGCCCCGCAGCAAGCTGAACCGCGAGAGCAAGATATGGATTACAAGATGGATCGGGCATGCGGAACTCGCACCGGGTTCCCACGCCTCGTCGGTCTGGTACCCGGATCATGGGTGACCGGTTGCGCTGTGACCAGGCAATACTCACGGGAGCTTCATATCCTGGGACGAGTCGCTTATAACTGTTCACGATTGGGTTTGTAATCGCGGCTATCGCGCGCGCGTGTTTTTTTAGCCCGCCAATGTAGTGAAGCATCACTGGAGACAGTTGGTACTCCGCTTCCGCATCAAAGAAAATATTTTCCCCATCTTCGAACATGGACTGGTGAGTGTGCATACCTGATCCATTAGCTCCGAAAATCGGTTTAGGCATGAATGTGGCATGTAGTCCATGGGCGTGTGCGACGTTTCGGACGACAAACTTGAACGTCATGAGATCATCAGCTGTACGAAGCGCTTCCCCATACTTAAAGTCGATTTCGTGTTGTCCCTGGGCCACCTCGTGGTGCGCAGCTTCGATCTCTAACCCCATCGCCTCAAGATTTGTTACCATGTGTCGCCGAGCACGCTCGCCTAAATCGACCGGTGTGAGGTCGAAGTAGCCGCCTGCGTCATGTGTTTCGACAGTCGAGTTCCCGGACTCGTCTCGCAGGAAGAGAAAGAATTCCGCCTCAACTCCTGCATTCATGACATATCCCATGGACGATGCCTGGTCGACGACGCGACGAAGGCAGCCTCGTGGGTCTCCCATGAACACATCCCCGTTCGGTCGATATACATCGCAAAAAACTTGCGCGACTCTGGCATCTGGGTTCCCCCATGGGAACACACGGAACGTCTCCAGGTCCGGTTTGAGAAGCATGTCGCTCTCTTCGATCCGAACGAATCCTTCGATTGATGAACCGTCAAAAAGGATTTCACCGTCGAATGCTTTATCGAATTGACTTGCCGGCACTTCCACATTTTTCGGCATGCCTAAAATGTCTATGAACCGGAGCCGTAGAAAACGAACATTGAGGGCTCGACAGAGTTCAAGCATTCCATCTCGTTCGGGTGAGTCACCTAGCTGCTTGCCGTATTCTTCGTACTTGGTTTCGGCAGCGTGTTCTGTAGGTGCGGCAAAAAAGTTGTCCGGCGACATGCAACCTCCAGGTAATGAGGGCCTTTGAACAATGACTGTTAGATCAAGATTGAATGGCTAGAGAGCCATTACGTTTCCAAGGAAATTTTGATCAATAATCATCCGAACGTCAACCTTTATCACTATATTTGATAATTATGTCTCGGTAAATGATAAGATTATGATATTTAAATGTTAAATATATCTATATATGATTCATATGGTTGATTATGAGGTGGATCTGCTGATTAGGGAACTTCATCTATGATTGAATAAGCTTCGATTTTTACGGCTACATGGAGGTGATTATTCTCGATGTCGATTGGAACCGTGAACAAGGTGAGGGACAAAATATGCAGCTGTTTTACGGTGACTAAAAACTCCAAAAATGAATTTCTGTTGGAGTTGTTTTACAGGCTATGGCGCCGGTAAAGTTGCTATCGATTTCCACATCCTTTAACCAAAATTTGGTTTGATCGATGACTCCCTGTAGCGAGTCCACTCGCGTAAGGGGCCACGACAAGCCGTGGCTCGACGCTTTGAGTAATGCTTCTTTCCGGGTCCACACACGATAGAATTCTGTGAGGCGATCCGACGTATCAAGCATCGCCCATCTTTCGTGTTCTTTGGGTGAAAAGTGACGCTGGGCAATCCGATCAATAGCTGAGCGTTCTCGTATCTTCTCCACATCAACACCAACTTCGCCAGCGCCTGAAACGGCCAATAGAGCAAGTTGACCTGAGTGACTTAGATTAAAGAATAGATTCGCTAAATTGCTATCTTGATGGTGTATTTTCAGGATTGGTTTCCCAGTGTCTCCGTAACGAAATTCCAGTTCTGAAGGTGTACGTTTTATGTAAGCTGCCAAGATCTTCCGGAGTGCTATTCGAGAAGCCTGAAACCTCCAACGGCTTTCGTTGGACCGGAGTCGATTAGCCCGATCCACTTCGTCCATGCTCAGAAGACCAATCTCGAGACTTGACTCTTTTAGTCTATTAAGATCGACTCGCCATACATGCAGCGTTGAGCCTGGATGTGGTGGAAATGATTTCGGTTGATGCCATGGTTTTCCCGAAGATTTTTCGAAGCTCACACGTTTCTCCCCGAGGGTTCGAATGGTCAATCGTAAAACATCCTGACTGGCCGAGATCAGAGCGTAACTGCTATCGTCATATAGACAAGCCTAAACTATCCCATTATGGGTTGGTCTAATAAGACCATGGACTGTGGAATGACCGACTTTCTCAAAAGACAGATTTGGCGCAAGCTCGGGGCGCTTCCCGAAGAGAAGCAACACGAAGTTCTAGATTTCATAGAGTTTCTAAGTTCTGATTTCAGTGATGGGTCGACGCCAAGTACGCCAATGCTTCATCAGTTTGCCGAGACTGTACAAAAAGGACTACGGCAAAGGGGTGTTTCGGCAAGTACCATGAAAGGTACAATGAAGGTGCTTGGGGCCGCTGAGCGCGTATTTGAGCCTTTCCGAGAGGCTCGTAGGGAGTTTCTCGCTGAACTTGAAGCTGGGACCCCGGAGCCACCACACGATCGCGATCACGAACCGCCAGAAGAGCGTGAAGTTATCGTCGAATAGTATTTTATGGCTGTGACCCACGGCCTATGAGTGTCACCCGTAGGAACAGCACGTTGACTCGAGCCATGTCGCCACCTACGATGGCTCATGGGAGCCGCATCGTTTATTCATAAGGCCGCACTATCGCTTGCCTGTTCCGAGCGAGGAGAAAGTGCGGCGTATTTCGTTCTGGCTCCAGATCGCCTCGAAGAAGAAGCGCTTCTCTGCCGCGATCCCCTTCTGCTAATCCGAAGCAAATTCAGCCCTCAAAGAGCCTCATGAGCAAACCGATCCGCGAGACTTTGACTTTCGATGATGTATTACTTTCCCCAGGTCATAACGTGGTACACCCAGCCGATGTTGATACTTCGACTCGGCTAACTAATCAGATCCAACTGTCGGTTCCCCTCGTGTCCGCCGCGATGGATACGGTTACGGAATATCGGATGGCGATTGCACTTGCACGTGAGGGCGGGATCGGGTTCATCCACAAGAACATGTCTATCGAGACACAAGCCCAACAAGTTGATCGCGTCAAGCGATCCGAGAGCGGTATGATTTTGAACCCAATCGCTCTGGGTCCGGAAGCTACCCTCCGCGAAGCTAAGCAGCGGATGAAAGAATTTTCCATCAGTGGTGTTCCGATTGTGGATGGGGAAGGGCGTCTCTTGGGCATACTTACCAACCGTGACCTAGTATTCGAGACGGATCTCTCGCGTCGAGTTAGTGATGTGATGACATCTGAAGGCCTTGTGACGGCGCCACTTGGCACATCATTGGAGGAGGCCGAAGACACCCTACGTAAGCACAAGATTGAGAAACTTCCCGTCATAGATGACGCTGGTTGCCTCAAGGGCTTGATTACAGTTAAGGACATTTTCAAACGGCGACAATTCCCAAACTCGACCAAAGATGGTCATGGACGACTGCGCGTAGGCGGCGCTGTAGGCACTAATGCTCGCGACTTAGAGCGAGCTAGGGAACTTGCGGCAGCTGGAGTCGACGTTGTGGTGGTTGATACAGCTCATGGGCATTCGGAAGGGGTCTTACAGTTTGTCGCACGTGTGCGCGAGACCTTACCTGACACCTCACTGATTGCTGGAAATGTTGCCACACGTGAGGGGGCATCTGCATTGGCCGATCTGGGTGTTGATGCAGTTAAAGTTGGGGTTGGTCCGGGATCAATCTGCACCACTCGGGTGGTGACAGGTGTAGGGGTCCCACAAATCACTGCAATCCAAGATGCGGCAACTGGCCTAGACGGCCGTGCCCCCTTAATTGCCGATGGAGGGATTAAGTACTCAGGCGACATAGTTAAGGCCATTGCTGCTGGGGCTGAGAGCTGCATGTTGGGTTCGATGTTTGCGGGTACCGACGAAAGCCCAGGTGAGACATTCCTTCTTGAGGGAAGACGCTTCAAAGTGATCCGAGGTATGGGTTCACTTTCTGCAATGAAGGAAGGATCGGCAGATCGGTATTTCCAGGAGGGTGCAGCGACTGAGAAGCTTGTACCCGAAGGGATTGAGGGGCGAGTCCCCTATAAAGGGCCTGTCGCCGACACGGCATTCCAACTTATTGGCGGTTTGCGAAGTGGAATGGGGTACTGTGGGGTTGAAAACATAGAGGCTCTTCGCCAAGAAACCCAATTTCTTCAGATTACAGGTGGGGGCTTGCGTGAGTCTCACCCTCATGATGTTATTATTACCCGTGAGGCACCCAACTACTATATGCAATAGTTCAGGTTTTCTTCAAGCTTTCTAGCTTTGTTGTTCGACCCTTAATAGACTGGGGTTCAGAGGTGCTGAGGGTGGAGAAATGGGAGGGTTGTGGATGGGGGAACAGGCGGGTCGAAATCTAATCAATGGGCCAGCCACAATCGTGGCTATGGCGGTCTTTCTCACGGGCTGTGGGATCCTCTCGCCCAAGGTGACACCATCTCCCAATGACGCCAGGACTAGACCAACTGATGGATCGCAGGTTGCTATGCTCGAGACTGGCTCTGGGGCTCCGGCTGTTCAAGAGTACAAGGAACAATCTCAAAGAGGGTTGTTGTCGGATGAGATTGATCGTCGGATTCGTGAAGAATTGGCTGGAGATCCGTTAACACTGGTCCGCGCTATAGATCGACGCGAGACCTTCCCTCTTGTAATGAACGCCGCAGTTCAAAAATGGATTGATTACTTTGAGACAGTGATTCCGGAACGCTTCGGACTCTACCTGGAACGCAAGGGTCGATGGGAACGGATGATCCGCCATAAGCTTCGCGAGGCGAACATGCCTCAAGAGTTTATCTATCTCGCACTCATTGAGAGTGGGATGAATCCCTTCGCATATAGCCGTGCACGGGCGGTGGGTATATGGCAGTTCATCTCAAGTACAGCGCAGACGTATGATCTTGAGGTTTCTTTCTGGATCGATGAACGGAGGGATCCTGAGAAAGCTACCGATTCCGCGCTTCGTTACTTGTCCGATCTTTATAAACAATTTGACTCATGGTACTTAGCAGCAGCTGCGTATAACGCTGGTCCTGGACGTGTGCGACGAGGTCTCCGACGTGTCGAGGGCGAGGGTGGAACCTTTTGGGATGTGGCGGACACGGGAATTCTCAGGAGAGAGACCCGGGACTACGTACCGAAACTGATTGCTGCTTCCATCATAGGAAAGAATCCGGAGCGCTATGGCTTTGGACACATCGTCAAGCAGGCGCGAGACGACATCGTAACCGTAACAGTTCCTGACGCGACGAGCTTTGATGTTCTGGCCGATGCAGCTGGTACAGAGGAAGATGTGATTCGAGAACTAAACCCTCAGTTTCCGCAGCGTGTAACTCCCCCAAACAGAGCAGTGGTCATCCGAATTCCGCGAGATGGTGCTGCCGAGTTTGGGGGTCGCTATGCTGCAATTCCTCAGGAAGAACGGGTCACATGGACGTACCACGTAGTAACGCGAGGCCAGACACTTGGTGAGATTGGACGCCGATATGGGGTCACAGTGGTGGCCCTCCGATCCGCAAATGGAAATGTGAACCCTCGCCGTCTTAGGATTGGGCAACGTTTGGTCATCCCAAGCCCTGCTCGTTTGGCGAGCCGCCAAGCTGCAAGTTCTTCGGCTAGTAGTGATAACGCCGGTTCGAATACGCCGGAAAGGAGTTCTGGTTCAGCCACGGTTGTTGTTCGAAGAGGTGATTCACTGTGGTTAATCGCGCACCGCTTCTCAGTGTCAACTCGTCAACTTATGGAATGGAATGGTTTGTCATCTTCAACGATACACCCTGGTGATCGTCTCGAAATTAAGCGTTGATCTGTAGTGGTTATTCTCTGTTTAATTCGGGACCCTCGGTGGGCCTGCAATCGGGTAGACCAGAGCACGGCCCCTCTTCCCGCGCAATCCGTCCCTCGGATCCAAGACAATGGGCGCGTGCTCAAGGACTAGATCGTAACCGATTTTCTTGTGATCGGTTGTGATCACGACGATGTCACTGTTTCGCAATAGATCTTTGGTAAACGGTTCGGACTGTAGAGTGCTCGAATCGAGATTGATTGAGGGGACGAAGGGATCGTGATAGGAGACGATGGCTCCATCCGAACGAAGAAGTTCAAGGATATCCAAAGCCGGACTCTCACGGATGTCCCCAACGTTCGCTTTGTAGGCCACCCCTAGCAGCAGAACTCGGCTTCCTTTTACAGGTTTATCATGTTCGTTAAGCGCCTGAGCGATTCGTGAGACCAAATAGCGAGGCATCTCGGCGTTGACTTCCGACGCAAGTTCAATAAACCGAGTCCGATACTGTAGCGTCCGCATTTTCCATGCGAGATAGTGTGGGTCGATGGGTATACAGTGCCCACCAAGACCTGGCCCCGGTGTAAATCGCATGAATCCATAGGGCTTAGTTGCCGCTGCGTTGACCACTTCCCAGATATCGATTCCCAAACGGTCCGTGATCATCGCCATCTCGTTTACGAGACCGATGTTTACAGCTCGGAAAGTGTTTTCGAGTAATTTTGTCAACTCAGCGGCTTCCGGCGAAGACACAGTCACCACTTCATCGATTACACTTCCGTACAGGGCTGTCGAAAGTTGACGGCATGCCTCAGTAAGTCCGCCAACCACTTTGGCTGTGTTCGTGAATGTCCATGTTGTGTTTCCTGGGTCAACCCGTTCGGGACTGAAGGCGAGAAAAAAGTCCTCTCCGACTATTAGGCCGTCACCCTCAAGCTCTGGTTGGAGGAGTTCTCGTGTTGTTCCTGGGTAAGTTGTTGACTCAAGTACGATTAGTTGTCCTGGTCGCAAGTTTTTTCGGATTGCTTCTAAAGCTCGCATGATATACGAGACATCAGGATCTCCGGTTTTTCCGAGTGGTGTTGGGACACAAATGATTATTGCATCAACCTCACTGAGACGACCGAAGTCTGTAGTTGCATCTAGGCGTCCAACCTCAACCATGGATGACACAGCTTCGGGCATGACGTCGCCGACGTGTGATTTTCCACTCCGCACAAGATCGACTACGCTTTCGAGGACATCAAAACCCAATGTTGTGAATCCAGCCTCAGCGAATGCCGTGATCACTGGAAGGCCTACATATCCGAGCCCAAGGACTCCAACTTTTGCATTTTTTGACTCGATCTTATGAAGTAATGCGTCTTTCTGAATCACTGATAGATCTCGCTCAATTTCACCCTGGCTATGAATGACCAACGGTGGTGTGAAAAAATTCCGGAATGTCGCATATGTCGAATGTTACCGATTCGACTTTCTATTATGAACACTCTTTAATTTAGCAGGTGGACAGGTTTTATTCCGACTCATTATGCCAGTTTCCGGAGCGACCTCCGCGCTTCTCTCGGAGTCGGATAGGCCCTAGGGTCATACCACGATCCATGACCTTACACATGTCGTACAAGCTCAGCAGACCTGCTACAACCCCACTGAGCGCCTCCATTTCAACTCCTGTGCGCCATTCAGCAGAGGCTCTAACCCTCAGGCGGTATCCTGGCAACTTGTCGATGGCTTCGATTTCAACATCGACACCGTCTAATGGGATTGGATGGCATAATGGGATAATACTTGAGGCGGCTTTTGCTCCTTCGATTGCAGCCACCCGTGCAACTGCAAGTGCTTCCCCCTTCTCAACTTGACCCGCACGAATAGCCTCAAAGGTATTTGGCTGCATCTGGATCTCACCTTCAGCGATCGCGACCCGTCGGGTAATTGGCTTATCACTAATATCAACCATGTGTACTTGACCTGCAGAGTCTAGGTGTGTGAGTCGTTCCAAGAGGTATATCTCCTAGTGCTGTGAACTCTTTGTTGGATAACCACGTCGTGTGGCTAGTGGATGGAAGTGCCCCGCATTGCGTAGGGGCTTCTCCCCTCCATCGTTCGAACCATTGTTATACGACAAGCTCTGGTTCACTAGTGGGTTCCGCTGAATGCGTTGTTCATGTCCTTGAGCAGAACGGTAACCGTGGATTGAGGATTTATGTTACGGGTGACACTCTCAAGGGCGTTATCAACCACTCTCATCGCTTGGATAACCCCTGTCAGGGGGACACGGCGGTCCTTGAGCAATACCCGCAAGTGGGTTGGGTCAAGGATTGCTGCCTCGGCCCCTGCACTCGCACACATGACATCTCTCAATCTAACCCGAAGCTCCTCTAACGCTGGTTGAAGGACTGCACGGGCACCTCTTGCAGAGTATTCCGATGCAACCTGATAGCGCTTCTCGGCGCCTTCTTCGAGGGCTGCGGTTAGCAGGCGTTCACCTGACCTCTGTGACTCAGACGTGTCGGACTCCAACAAATGTTTCGCTCTCCCCACTACTCCCTCTGAACGTCGGGCTACATTACGGGCTGCATCGGCTGGAGCATTGAGTTCATCTGTTAAATATCTAGTCACTTCGTCTTCAGATAAAGGAGGGATCCGAAGCGACACGGTACGCGAACGAATTGTCGGAAGCAGCAATTCAGGATAGGTGGCGGTTAAGATGATGTAAGCAAACAATGGGGGCTCTTCAAGCAGTTTGAGAAACGCGTTTGCCGCTTCTTGGCTTGCAGCTTGTGGAACCATGCGATCAGCGTCACTCACGATGAAGACCGCACGTTTGGCCATCGCTGGACGCCTTGAAGCCTCTTCTCGGATTGCATGGATCGCTGAAACATATATTCCTGTTGTTTCACCTTCATCCAGTACCACTTCGGGATTTTGGCGCAGAGTGGCTAGACGTTCCTGCCGCTGTTTTTCAATCGTTTCGCGGAGCTTGGCGCTTGAACTCGCCCTTTTCGGTCGTGGCATCGGGAAGTGTAAATGAATGTCAGGGTGCTCGAGGTGCGCAGCTAGACGACAACTGCGGCAGGTACCGCACGGACCTCCTTCACTATTACACTGAAGCGAAGCCGCGATCCATAAGGCCATGGATTGTTTGCCGACTCCCTTAGGTCCATGGATGAGTAGCGACTGAGGAAAGCGCCCACCTGCCAGTGCCCCCGAGATACGTTCGCATAACCTAACCTGACCCCACGGCAGCTGGATTTCCGAACGTGTCGAGTCACTCATTGTGATCGTTTCCTCTCGTTCGGTTTCGCAGCCATCGCACAGGATCAACTGCCCGTGGGCCCGCGCTGCTAGGTTCGTAGATTTGAAACTCTATGTGCGGATTTGTGCTGTCGCCCCCCACATATCCGATTATTTGCCCCTGTTCGACTCGTTGGTTCTGAGTGACGGTCACGTTCTGGAGTCTTTGGTATGAAGAGTAAAAGCCCCCTCCATGGTCGAGGATCACGGTTTGGCCAGATGAGCGTGCCACGACGGATCCTACAGTTCCGGTGTCGACCGCATGGACAGGAGAACCGCGTTCTGCTCTAATGCCAAGACCTTCGCGTGGGATAGTCGTGTTACCCTCACGCTGTGGGCCAAACTGATAGAGGATATCGCCGTCTAAAGGCCAGTTAAGGTTTCCGAAATCTGAAGTGGTGAGATTGGAGATCGTGGCAATTCCTATCTCTCGTTCATTCCTTCGGCGTCTCTCTTCAAGTTCTTCGAGCAAGGTTCGTAATTGTTGTTCTTCCGTCGCTAGTTGTGTCAGCGTAGAACGGGCTTCACTCTGACGCCCAGTAAATACCCCTAGTCGACGTTGTCGTTGGGTTTCTAGTCTTTCTAATTCATCAAACTCGCTAAGCCTCTCAAGTCGAACACGTCGGATCGTTTGCGCATCTGTAGATAGTGTTGCTCGCTGATCCGTGAGTCTTTGCTCAAGATTATGGACCTCGTAAACGAGCATACGGTCAAAGAGCGCTACATCATGAAGATATTTGTAGCGGTTGAGTAGGTCAGAGAATGAATGGGATGAAAATAGTACCTGGATTGGTCGAAGTGGACCTCTTTTATATATCTCCCGCAGCCTCTGGTGGAGAGTGACCGTGCGGACCGCGAGTTCATCTCGTGTATTGAGCATATCTCGCGTCATAACAGTAACCTGATCGCTAAGGGTCCCAAGTTGAATATTGAGTTCTGCTAGGAGGCTGGTCGAGGCCGCGATCTGGTTCTCGATGTTTGAGATCTCTTCGCTGATGTCGGTAACCTGTCCAGTGAGGTCACTGAGTTGCTGTTGGAGCTGTTGACGTTCGGCGCGAATCTGGTCTAACCGCGTCTGACTAGTATTAATCTGCTGTCGAAGCTGGTTGGGATCCTGAGCATTCATACTTGAGAAAGTGGTGCATAGGATTGCAGCTAAAAAGACAACGATCGTCCAACCTCTCCTACGTTGCATACGCTCGTCCGAGTTCCCGATGCACCGAAACAACTGCCGATATCATCCCGATTGCACAAGCTGTTAGGACCCCTCCAACTACCCAATTGTTCGGTAACCAGAGGAGATTGTCGAACTCTGCAAACTGGTAACGGAAACTCCCATACGTGAGGCGAGTGAGACCGAGGGCAATCAGCCCACCCATCAAGCCTTTGATGAACCCCTCGATGACGAAGGGAAATTGCACATATCGGTCTTTAGCTCCAATTATTTGCATGATCTCGATCTCTTCAGAACGAGCTAGGATGGCGATTTCAACTGATGTGAAAATTAACAGAATAGCCACAACCGCGAATGCCCCTCCGAGGATAGCCGAAACTCCACCAGCAATCCGTCGAATTGTGAAGAGCTGCTCAACCCAGCCTTCGCCGAAGCGAACCTCTTCTATGAATTCATATCCTCGAAGATGCTCAGCCGTTATCTGGACCGACTCAGGTGTTCGAAAACCAGGCTTCAGCCTCAGATGTAGAGAGGCGGGGAGTGGGTTAACTCGAAGTTCTTCGTAGATTTCGGAGAACTCGGGGAGGTCCCTCTGTGCGTTTGCCAGTGCCTCTTTTTTCGACACATAAAGTACCTCTTCAATCTCTGGAAAAGCCTCCAACTCCTGTTGCGCTATCTGAACCTGGTCAGGCTTCATGTCTTCGAGCAGATAGCCCACGACCTCTACACGACGCTCGATATCGCTGATCGCTGATCCGATGTTGTGGGCGCTTAATCCGAATAAGCCCATGATTACAAGGCTTAGGCTGATAGCACTGATCGAAAGTGTACTAAGCAATGGAGTTCGGCGAAATCCAGCGAGTGCCTCACGCAAGTGTCTCACGTGTTTTCACGCTGACTAGGTGCACTCTCGTGGGGGACGTCCGTGGACACCTCTGGCACAGGGTTTTTATTTGATGCCGATAAAATGGGTTTTTGGGGGGGAGATATTGGGGGTGATTCTAACGAACTCCCTTCACTAACACTTGGGAGTGGCTCTGTCTCCACCGCCGAATCGGATATGAGTTGACCATTTTTAAGCTCTAAAACTCTTACGCCCGGGGTTCTACGGACCAGTTCCGTGTTATGTGTCGCCATGACCACGGCCATGCCTTCAAGGTGGAGCCTCCAGAACAACTGGAAGATCTCCTCAGACGCCTCGGCATCAAGGTTCCCCATCGGCTCGTCAGCTAAGAGCAGCAGTGGATTTGTCGCTAAGGCGCGTGCTATGACAACCCGTTGTTTTTCTCCAGCAGACAATTCTGATGAAAGTGATTTTGCCTTTTCAGATAGACTGACCTGATTGAGTAGTTGTTCAACTTTTCGGTCAGTCTCGCGTCGAGATACCCCAGTAACCTTGAGTGCGAACGCCACATTCTCTGCGGCTGTCAAACCTGCAAGCAGTTTGAAATCTTGGAACACAAACCCTACCCGTCTCCGCAGGTTTGGAATCTGGCGGCGCTTGGTTCTTGAGCTGTGATAGCGTAAAACTTGTAGTTCTCCTTTGGTGGGACGTGTCTGAAAGTGAATCAGTTTCAGAATAGTTGATTTTCCAGCTCCAGAATGGCCAGTCAAGAAAGTGAACTCGCCCTTCCGGAGATGGAAGCTAATCTCAGCTACAGCGGAACCTGTGCGCGGATGAATCTTCGATACATTGTAAAATTGGATCATTGGGTGCTTACACTTGCACTGCAGAATCGGATACAGAGATCAATCGCCGCACGCATTGCTCCTGGATCTGCCGACTTTGTTCCAGCGATATCGATTGCCGTGCCGTGATCGGGAGATGTGCGCGGGAACGGAAGTCCTGCCGTCACGTTTACTCCCTCGTCTCTTGCCAGCGTCTTCAACACGGCGAGCCCGACGTCATGATAGGGAGTGACTACGAGGTCTGCCTTACCTTCGATTGCTTGCAGAAATACGGTATCTCCGGGAAAAACGCCCAGCAGCTCGATCTTCGAGTCAGTAGATAATTTGTTGATTGCAGGCGCCAATACCTTCTGTTCCTCATCCCCGAACAGACCTCCTTCACCTGCGTGTGGATTGAGGCCTGCGAACGTCACACGAGGCTGTGGAATGCCCCACCATCTGCGAAGTGCGTCAATAGCGATCCGAGTTTTCACTGTGACCAGATCTACGTTCAGCGCATCAGGCACATCATTTAGTGGCATGTGCGCCGTGAGAAGGGCAAGTCGAAGCGGACCGCCAATTGGAGTACGCTCAGCTGCCATCATCATCGTAACTTCAGCCGCTCCGGTGAGAGTTTGGAGGAACTCTGTGTGCCCAGGGAAGGGGTATCCTGCTGCGTGAAGTGCGGCCTTACTGATGGGAGCGGTGACGATACCATCCAGCTCTCCATCGCTTGCTAACCTAACAGCTCGCTCAATAGCCTTCGCCGAGAGTTCTCCTGCTAAGCGAGGACCTCCCCCAGGTTCCCACTCGCCGACAGATTCCCAAACGCCTAGTTCTTCAAGCTCGCGTCCGACTGATCCGAGCGCTTTTGGTCCGATCAGAACGGGTTTGAGTCCGATGAAATCTCGGAGCGCTGCCGCCGTTACTTCTGGTCCGATTCCGCGCGGATCGCCCAGCGTTATACCAATTCGAGGCACTTTCGTCTTCCTCTCCCTCTTTAGTCCTCGAAACCTATCACTCTCGGCATCCTTTATGTCGCAATTTTCGTCAGAGCTTCACATCAACGAATGTATTAGACCGAATCTCACCCAACAGGATGTCTAACTGCTTTGTCTGACGGATAGTTTGCCGGATTTGATCGCGAACATCGTCAAACTCAAGAGGACCCTCTGGACGGTAGGTAACGACTTGAATTAGAGCAAACTCTTTTGGCCCACCCCGTTCAAGTTCTAGGGGACCATATACCTGTCCCGAGACTATGTTCTCAAAGGCTCTTGAAACCTCACCCATAAACCGGTCCGTCAGTTGGTTTACAGGCACGTCATCGAATCGAACATCCTCGTCAGCGACATCATCCCTAAAAAGAGCGGTTAAGCGCTCGGGGTCCACCCCAGCTCGGAGACTGTCAGCAATTTGCTCTGCGATGGAGTATGATGAGTCTACATCTGCATCTCTGATCTCAGGTCGGATGAGGATGTGTCTGAGAAATCGCTCGGCTCCGCGCTGACGCTCAATTTTAATAATGTGAATTCCAAACTGCGTTTGGACGGGATTTATCAGGACTTGCCCAGGACGTGATGCCCAGACCGCATCGCCGAATGGTTTTACGACGGTGTTCCGGCTCATCCAACCTAGTTCGCCTCCCCGCTCTCGGGTTTGCTCATCGTCGGAATGGCGTCGAGCAACCACTTCAAAATCCTCCCCGACTCCCAGCTCGCTCTGGATGCGGATTATACGAGCGCGGGCACTATCGCGAGCTGCGCCGCTTGGGGATGGTGTGATCACTATTTGGTTGAATGAGATCAATGCCGGCCGTAATTGTTGATCGCCCTGGCGTTCTTCAAAGAAGGCTTGCATCTCAGACTCGGTGACAAGGACGGGAGGAAGGTCGGTCCTTTGTTCCATAGAATATCGGTACTCCATGAAGAGAGACTCGGCTTCTGACGCGCGCCGAAGCATCTGCCTGTATTGGAGCATATTCATTCCCGCCGCCTCAACCGCCTGCATCATTTCCTCGTCGGTAGCGAATTGTTCCCGGCGGCGCTGGTATTCATCTTCAACCATCTGATCAACACGACTTACATCTGGTGTTAGCCCAGCACGCTTTGCCTGTTGCAGTAGGATGATGTTGTCGATTTCTGCCACGAGGACTTGTCGGGCAAAGTCTGTCCATTCTGGAGTGTCCCGCTGTGGGACCCGTGCCCCTTGGCTCTGAAGCTCAAACAGCCGGATCTCGAGTTCGGATAAGAGGATTGCGGTGTCCCCAACTACAGCGACAACTCGATCGGTCTGTTCGACCCCCTCAGGAAATTCATCTGAGCTTTTTGCGTCACTGTTGGAAGTTGTTTCCCTTTCCTGGGCACGGCCTAGCGATGGTTGAACTAGTAGAACGCACGAAATCCCAATGGTCAGGGCCCAAAGTACTTTGCTCACAATATAATTATCCTTCACGTTCCCTTATGCTCCTCCCTCAGAGGATCAGCCCCGTTCGCCGGTTGCACCAGATAAAAGCCCAAGGGCTTCCACTAGTGTTGGTAGTAAGGGCTCAGGTCCGGCCCGTCGTAGCACCAAGGATAACGGTTGAAGCCGTCTAACTTCAACGTCGAGTTGGTGCTCTACGAGTGCATTCTTAAGTAGCCCAAGCTGGGGGGTCGCTGATTCTTGGAATGTGATCCGCGCGTTCGTGTCTGACACGCGAATCCATGCCGCCCCCACGGTGGTGCCTAGAACGCGTAGTTTTGCCGAATCCAGCAGTCGGGCAGTTGGCTTTGGAAGTGGTCCGAACCGGTCCCGCAATTCGTCCCTCATGTCTTCGATTTTTTCCCAATTGTCAAGGCGGGAGAGCCGACGATAGAGATTCACCTTCTGCTGGGGTTCGGACACATAATCATCAGGGAGAAATGATTCTCCATCAACACTGATCTGTATTCCAGGTTTTGTTTCCATGGTCCCATCACCCTTGAGGCGCTGCACCGTGCTCTCCACAAGTCTTTGATATGTCTCGATTCCAACGGCCGTAGCAAAACCGCTCTGATCGGAGCCTAGTAGATTACCCGTACCTCTGAACTCAAGGTCCTTCAAGGCTATGTCATACCCCGATCCTAGTTCTGTATGGTGCTCGAGAACTCTCAGGCGTTCTGTAGCTTCTGGCGCAACGTTTTCAGGCACAAGAAGGTAACAATATGCCCTTCTGTGTGAGCGTCCGATGCGGCCACGTAGTTGATAGAGTTGTGCTAGTCCGAAGTTATGTGCTCTATGAACGATCATTGTGTTTGCTGATGGCACATCGAGCCCGTTTTCGATGATGGATGTGCAGATGAGGATGTCGATGTCGCCCTCTATAAAATTGTACATGGCATCTTCAAGGGCTCGCTCTGGCATCTGTCCGTGTGCGATCACGGTGCGTGCTTCCGGCAGGAGGTGCTGTACTCGCCGGGCAAGGGCATCGATGGTTTCTACTCGGTCATGTACGAAGAATATCTGCCCGCCTCGGTCTAGTTCCCGCCGGAGTGCTTCTTCAAGGATCGAAGCATCCCAATCCAAGACATGGGTGATGATAGGCATGCGATTCCTGGGTGGCGTCCGCATCAAAGATAGGTCGCGAATCCCGCCCAGTGCGAGATGAAGCGTTCTTGGGATAGGGGTAGCCGTTAGTGTCAACACATCAACGGCCTCACGAAGTTCCTTCAGGTGTTCTTTCTGCTTGACACCAAACCGCTGTTCTTCATCAACAATCAACAATCCCAGATCTTTGAATGTTATGTCCTGTGACAGAAGCCGATGGGTTCCGATTACCAGGTCGATATGTCCGCTAGCCAGTTTTCCTATGACCTCCTTTTGTTCGGAAGAGGTGCGGAAGCGTGACAAGCTCTCTATGCGGAGGGGAAAGGCGGCGAGGCGTTCTTGGAATGTACGTAAGTGTTGTTCAACCAGGATAGTTGTCGGAGCGAGTATTGCGACTTGTGCCCCCTCTAACGCCACCTTGAAAGCTGCTCGGATCGCAATTTCTGTTTTCCCAAACCCTACGTCTCCACAAATGAGACGATCCATCGGATTTGGTTTTTCGAGATCTTCACAGACAGCTTTCCAAGCTTCAATTTGGTGTGGTGTTTCCTCATAAATAAAAGCAGACTCCATCTCAGTCTGCCACAGATTATCGGATGCGAATGCCCGACCCTCCGCTAACTTGCGCCTCGCATACAATTGCAAGAGGTCCACCGCTGTTTCTTCAATGGCGGAGACAGTTCTTCGCTTCAGCCGGCTCCACTTTTTCCCGCCAAGTTTGTGCACCCTGGGTGGCCGTGCATTGGATGGAATGCTCCCCCAGCGCTCGATTAAATCCAGTCGATAGTGGGGAAGTCGGAGCAATTCACCATCAGCGTATTCGATCTCCAAAGTTTCGATTGTTTGCCCATCGACTTTGACTCGTTGTATACCATGGTACCGGCCAATCCCATGGTCGATATGGACCACGTAATCCCCAGGTTGAATTGATGCAATTGACTCGAGAGTGGCTGCACCCTTGAACCGGACACGGTGTCGTCGGTACGCTCTGCGAAACACCTCATGGTCCGTGAGCACTGTGAGGTTGGAGGGTGGATCGACCCGGAAGCCTCCAGATAACGATCCGACTGCTAAGGTCACGTGTTGGATCATGTCGCGGCCCGCTCGCTCGACCACGATTTCTTCAAGACGTTCGATCTGCCCTTCGTTATCGCACAGGATTAAGGTTTGGCCTCCTTCCTCGTATGTGCGCGAGATCTGTGCGATGAGTCGTTTCATGTCTCGATCAATTTTTGGGGGCGGCTCAACAGGCAATTGAATCGCGCCAGGCATGTTTTCCGTGTTATCAGTAATGAATTCAATCCTGCGAAACTGCTTGAGCCTCAATTCCGCGTCTGAAGGTGGCACCGCGAGTACGTCTGTGGTTACTTCCTGATCACTCGCCCGTTTTCGGGCTTCTCGGATCTCATTCCACAGTCTGGAACGTGCCTTGATCCCATTTTCGGGCTCCAGGTGAACCATGATCGCATTGGATGGGAGTAGTTCAACAAGTGACCGTCGTTCGGTGTTACCTTTATCTTCTCCAGCCATAAGATCAATTGGGAGAATCTGTGCGTTATCGCAGGTTTCGGTTGATCGCTGTGTCAAAGCATCAAACCGACGCAACGACACTATTTCATCACCCCATAGTTCAATTCTAAGAGGTGCGGGATGGCCGAATGGGAAGGCGTCGATTAATCCTCCCCGGACTGTGAAATCACCTATCTCGCGTACGGAATGAGTCCGAATGAATCCCATACGTTCTAGTCTGTCTGCCAAGTCCTCAAGTGGAGCACCGTCCCCAATTGAAAGATCTAGGGAAAGCGATTCTCCTGAATGCACTGGAATCGGAGACCGTTCAATCAGTGCTCGTGCTGTTGTCACCAAAACACGACATCGGTTCGCGAGCAGAGCGGCAAGAGCATCCACGCGTTGAGCGGAGATTTCTATGTGGGGATCTTCATCTCCATACGGGAGTGCCTCACGCTGTGGATAGCAACGGGTTCGAAGGTCACCTAATGCTAGTAGATCTTCGTGTAGCTTGTCGGCATGTTCTGGTGAAATAGCTACGAGTACGATCGGAACTCCTGGTGACAAATCTGCTAAAGAAAGCGCTAATGCGGATGTCGCTGCGCCCGGGAGGCTATATAGGGGTACATGTCCCCCATCACGGGAAAGCGCCTCTGGTAGGTTGGCTTCCTCCGCGAGCTTTTGAAACGTCCTTAAGATCAGCTCGAAGCGCCCGATCTACTTTCGCTCCGTGCTTGGGCGGTTTCGCCGTCCTCAGTCGATTGCCCTGAACGTCCAGGTGTAGCAAGAAACAACTCGATCGCCACTAAGGCTAAGGTGACGACAAGCAACCCAATTGTTATGTCGCGTCCGCGTCGTGCACGAAACACGGTAGTTGTCCAAGAGTCCCCTTTGGGCCCGGCTGTAAACACCGTGCGTCCTGGAAACATCGACGCCAGATCCGCTCTGGGTAGAGGTGTTGGGTCGATCTCGATGGCCGGGACATTGACAGCAAATTGAGTTTCTCGATATGCCCCATCCGGATTCACTCCATGTGCTGTGTACACACCAGCCATTGAAGGTGAATAAACAGTACCTTTCGCAACTGGGCGGGTAGAACCGTTTGGTGCGATAATTTCGTTGACCCACCGTGGGAGGGGAATAGTGCTTCCTGCCTCAAAATCTGAGGGTGGCCAAGAAGAGAAATGCGACCAGTAAACTAACAAGGCCTCCAGGAATGGGATCATGGTTGGGTGTGATGGGAGGTCAATTGCCTCGGATGTGAATGGGGACGCAACCAATAGAATGAGGCGTTCCCCTTGCCTCTTCCGCACTAACCAAGGTTCACCATCCTCATTCGTAAGAAGGGTTGTATCTACGTTCGCTGGGCCTCCGCCCGATCTGAGAAGGTAGCGCGATCGAACCCGGACCCCCGACAGGGAAAATGTTGCCGTGGACTCTTCGAACCCTAGGTCACCGTGCGCCGGATCTAAGTGAGCCTGTATATCAAGGCCTAACACAGACAATCTTTGGTTGAAGGCTGGCAGATCTATTGGGTCGGATGGTGGTACTAGGATCAACGTCGACACCTCAGGCCACGAGGCACCCTGTGCTGCGTCTCCTTCTAAAACCACTATAGAGGCACGGGAACTCGAACCGAGCCGACCGGCCTGAATCAGGGTTTGGATTCCGATTCTGATGAAACTGTCCTCAGGGCCTTCAAAATCGATGGTGGGTGGAGCTACCACACGCATAGAGAAATACCGGATATCATCTGCGCGAGAGCCGGCTGCAGACACCTCTACTTGCCCGACATGGGGACCGATGCCCAACTCTGGCAGTCCGAGCGTAGAGCTTGCTCCCCAAGGTGCACGGGAAGCACCAACTACTCGACCGTCGATATCTATTCGAATGTCAGCATCAGTTACGGTTTCTCCGGGGGAGAGTTCTTCGCCTCCTTTGAGTTCTGTCCGTACAGTAACTCCATGGCCAATCCCTGATGGGACGGTAGTGCCACCTGTCAGCTCTAGTGCAGCCAACGCAGCGTTTGCCTCAACTGGTGGTAGTGGTACGTAGGCAATTATTGGTGCGGTATCTCCCTCATACTCTATATGTGTTGTCAATCCCGCTGCCTGCAAATCAGAAACTAGCTGGACTTCTCGTTGCCGTTCACCGTCGGCTGGAAGGGTAGCAGACGCTCTTGCAACTGTTTGGACAAGGTCGGCAGCGCCATCCGTAATCTGTAGTGTAGCGAGTGCTTCAATCGCTCGGTCTCGGCTCACTCCTGTTGCTAGAGGCTCTCCGACTGATGGGAACAACCAGATCCGATCCTCTGGGCTAGCAACCTCCAGTGCTTCCTGGGCTCTTGAGACCAAATCGTCGAACAAGAATCCGTTTTCTGTGAGGCGCCCTACGCTTGCCGAATTGTCAACGATTAACGCTACGTCGGTCGGTGGATGGTCGCGAGCTCCACCCCGTCCTAGAAGTGGACCTGCAGCGGCTAGTGCAAGCGCTAGGATCAAACCGATGCGGACCGCAAGTAACAAGATGTCGGATGCAACCAGGGACCTTGAGCGGGCATCTTCTGCCCGAGTTAGGTAACGCAGAGCAGGGAAAGCAACGCGCCGATCGGTTTGTCGTTTACGGAAGTGCAACACTATTGGTACGATCGCACTTACTGCGAGTACCATCGCCCACCCGTAGAGAAAGCTCATCCGAGAAGCGATCGTTTGCGCAAGAACCGACGGAGTGCGAGACCGAGTGGCATGTTAGTTGTGAGGAGTGTGTAATCCGCTCCCCACCGAAGTGCCTCCTTACGCCAGGTTGTAATTGCTCCTTCAACTGCCTCACGGTACTGCTTCCTGAGTGCGGCCGAGTTAGCGTTTAGCTCCTGATCAGTCTCTGGATCGTAGAAAATCGCCTCGCCAGCTGCTGGGAGCTCGCGCTCCCCCGGGTCCATAATGTGGAACAAGATCACTTCGTGGCCGCGGTGGCGAAGATATCGAAGAGCCTTTTGAGTCCTCTCCGGGGTTACGAGAAGGTCAGAAATAAGGACGACCAAACCCCTTCGTTGGAGCCTTCTTGCGAGATCTTTGAGTGCGCTACCGGGGTTGGTTTTCCCGGCCGGATAAAGGCGCGCCAGTTCTGCGACAAGCCGTCGCCAGTGTCTACGGGTAGACCGGGGGACAATATCACCTCGCATTTTTTCATCGAATGCAATGAGACCGGCAGCGTCTCCCTGTTGAATTAACAGTAAGGACAGTGATGCGGCGAGGAGCCGTGCGTATTCGAGTTTGGTCGGTAAACTTTCTTCATCTGACACCCATCCCATCGATCTGCTCACATCTAATAATATATACGCCCTCAAATTCGTTTCTTCTTCAAACTGTTTTACAAACAAGCGATCGGTCCGTGCGTATACCTTCCAGTCTAAATGTCGAAGGTCATCGCCACGGTTGTATGCGCGATTTTCGGAGAATTCGGCTGAGAACCCACGTTTGGGAGAATCATGAAGGCCAATTAAGAATCCTTCAACGATTCCACGCGCGACCAGTTCTAGGTGTGCGAGACCCATGATTTCTCGAGGACTCGCCAGGTCAAGTCGTTGACGTGCCGCCTCACGGGGCGGGGTCGCAGTTGCGGGAGGTTCGATCATGGGAGAAGACTAGCCAGAGTCGAGGGTTCCGCCAACTGTGGAGAGATGGTCGGTTGTGGCGCCCAGGTGACTCTGGCCAGCATGTTAGAAAGCAAAGGACCTTTACTCAAATTTTTGGAAAGCTAAAACTCATGACAGTCATCCCTAGTACGTGGAGCGCTTGCACAATTACGCTGAATCTTGCTAATCGAGCCGGGAAGCCCCCACTCGTCCTTGCTTTGCTCTTTGTGAACCTCGTGTGCCTATGGTCACCCGAGCGAGTGTTTGCACAGTCTGAACTGGAGGCGAGAGAGGAAGCCGCAGCTACGATCACAGTTGCCGATTTGAGTGCTCGTATTGGCGCGCTGGCTCATGACTCGATGCGTGGCCGCGCCACGCCAAGTCCAGAAATCGATAAAGCTGCGCGTCACATTGCAGGACGGTTCAAGGAATTCGGGTTGCTACCCGGAGATGGTGATTCGTATCTGCAGTTGTACCCTCTCGCATTCTCAGTTGCTGGTCCTCCTGAAAAACAGTCGCTGGAAATCGTTGGTCCTGGAGGTAGAGAGATTGCGCCTGAAGATTTCATTTCGCTACCCGGGGGGGGTGTGGAGGCGGCGGGCCCTCTTCATTTAAGCTCACTTATTAATGCGGCCGATTTGACTGAATCGGTATCCCTTGTCTACGTGAAGGAAACCGAAGTTCGAGATGCAATGTCTGCTGTTCGAAGGCTCCTCACCTCTGGTGCAGAAGGGGTAGTGTTAGCAATCGATAGTTCCGATGAGTACTTCGACGGACTGCGCAGATTTTTCTCGCGAGAGCAGATGTCGTTGGGGGTCCCTGATGAACTGGAGGGGCCAGCAGTTTTAGTCCGATTGTCGTCTTTACCTGCTGCGCTTCAAGAGGCGCTCACCTCAGAGAGTGCGGTAACCGATTATAGTGCGAAGGTACGTACGAATTCTCGGTTTCGGGGTGACCAAGCCTTCAATACTATCGGCTGGATAGAGGGTTCGGATCCAGAGTTGCGAGATGAGTATGTTGTCTTTACCGCTCATATGGACCATGTGGGTGTAGGAAGACCGGTAGAAGGGGACTCCATTTACAATGGGGCAGACGACGACGCTTCTGGGACGGCTGCAATCATCGAACTTGCTGAGGCTTTCGCTTCGCTTCGCAACCCGCCGCGTCGGTCTCTCATCTTCATGACAGTCAGTGGAGAGGAGAGAGGGTTGCTTGGATCACGGTGGTATTCAGAAAATCCACTGTTTCCTCTGGAGTCCACGGTGGCGAATCTCAACATCGATATGATCGGTCGGAACTGGCAAGATACCGTAGTTGCGATCGGCCGAGATGAGTCTACACTGGGGGCTACACTCGAAGGGGTCGTTGCTGACCATCCTGAACTCGGTTTAACGATGATCGATGACCCATGGCCTAGCGAAAACTTCTATTTTCGCTCGGACCACTACAACTTCGCACGTAAAGGAGTTCCGATACTGTTCTTCTTTACCGGTACACATGAAGACTATCACGGCCCGAACGACGAAGCGGATCGCATCCTTTACGACAAAACATCAAGGATCGCTCAACTCATCTTCTTCCTCGGATTTGAGATCGCGGATGCCTCCAAACGACCAGAGTGGGATCTTGAAGCGTACCGTCGTGTTGTTGAGGGTGGGAGTGAATGAAGACAGCTATTAGATTGATTTTGGCCAGCACGGTCGACAAAGGATAAGAGATGTCCGAACAAGATCAGCAGCCGTATGTGATTGTAGAGAAACGCGGCTCGGGTTTGGTGGCTTTCCTCTGGGGGTCACTCGTGGGCGCCTCGGTCGCTCTTTTGTTGGCTCCCAAGACTGGCGAGGAAACGCAGAAAGATTTACGGGAGGGAGCCCGCCGGCTCCGTGATGATCTGGGCGAGAAGCTTGAAGACCTTCGCGGAAGTTTTGAGGAAGGCTTCGAACGCGTGCAAGAAGAGACAGCAGAGCACGTAGATGCAGCCCGTGAACAACAACAGGTGGCGGGAGAAGCGATCAAAGCAGGGAAGGATGCTGCCCGAAAAGCGCGTTCTGACCTTGAGCAGCGGGTCGCAGAGTCGAAGGCAGCATATAAGGCCGCTCGAAACAATAGAGACGGGGACGGAGTAGAAGATGGGATTGAAGGTGAAGCTGCCCGTTAAGCGTTGAGCAGAATTGTGACAATACGTTTAGCGCTGTGTCTCCCGCGGAACGGGGAGGCTGTCCACAACGGAGGGAGGTAGGGAGGAAGGGTGGCAGAGCGTGACGCAATTCGGGTGGTTGCCCGCAATAGAAAGGCCCGTCACGAGTTCGAATTGCTCGAGCAGTTTGAGGCTGGATTGGTCCTTGAAGGTGCCGAAGTGAAGTCACTTCGATCAGGGCGGGCAAGCTTCGCTGACTCGTTCGGGCGTGTCAATTGTGGCGAGGTATGGCTTCATAATCTGCATATTCCACGCTACGAACATTCCTCCCTTGACGACTTGGATCCAGTTCGAAAACGAAAACTCCTTTTGAATCGACGGGAGATTGAACGCATCGCCTCACAAACGCGGGAACGTGGTCTCACGCTTGTGCCTCTAGACGTTCACTTTAGACGCGGTTACGCGAAAGTTACTGTTGCGTTGGCACGCGGAAAAAAACATCGGGATCGCCGTGAGGACTTGAAAAGAAAAACCATGGAGCGTGAGGCTGAGAGGGCTAAGCGGGATGCACGACGTGTATAGAAGTTGCTGTGGGGGGTCACGTTATCGCTAACCAGAATGGTCGATTGCCTTGTTGGCTTCTCGCCACTCTCGTGATGTGGGCCTCGTATGTGCCGGTCGCTCATGCGCAATCCGATATTTTACAGGCCGAAATTGGCGGTCAACAAGCACGGTTAAGCGTCTCACGCCACTTTGATTTTCCCGTGGTAAATGCCACAGAGTTGGCAACGCTATGGGGTCCTACTTCTCGTTCAGGCGTTTTTCTTCGTACGTATCTGACGGGGGCGGAACTTTTGTTTGAGATAGGGTCTCCCTTTTTCCGTCACGGAGAGTTGATTCACCAGATGACCAATCCCCCTTACGAACGGGATGGTGAGTTCTGGTTGCCGGCCGAATTTGTCACAAGGTGGCTTTCCTCTGGTGGTGCGGTCGTCGAACTGGCTGAGGCGTGGGAGCATTCGTTGGATCAACCTCTGCCGGCACGTATTGACCCGAGTGTGTCTTGGCGCGTTGTGATTGATCCGGGGCATGGAGGGCGCGACCCTGGAACGCTTGGGCGACAGAGTTACGAAAAAGATGTCGTTCTTGCTATCGGCCATTTGCTCCACGATGAGTTGGAACGACGTGACTTCATAGAACCTTCAATGACGCGCAGTTCAGACGTTTATGTTAAACATGATCTTCGATCGGAATTTGCGGTCAAGAACAGTGGTGACTTGTTTGTGTCGATTCACGCTAATGCCGCGTTCGATCAACGTGCCCGCGGTTTCGAGACGATCTTTCTTGGTCCTGCACGTTCAGAGGAAGCGCGTGAAGTCGCATTACGAGAGAATCGAGGGCCCTCAGTTGAGGATGCTGCCGGATCACCTGATGACATGCAGTTTATCCTGGCTGGTCTAGACCGCACTGAGAATCTTACAGAATCTCGGCGGTTTGCAGGATTTGTGCAAAATTCGATCCGGAAAGAGCGGGGTGGTCAGTCATCTGACCGAGGTGTCAAGCAAGGTCCATGGTGGGTTCTCTTGGGGGCACTAGTCCGTATGCCTTCGGTCATCGTAGAGGTCGGTTTTCTCTCGAACCAAAACGAAGAGCGCTATCTCACCAGTGCACAGGGGCAAGAAGCAATTGCGGTGGCAATTGCAGATGCGATCATTGAGTATCGTCGTGACGTTTTGAATCGCTACGCGGTACCAGATGGTGGAGAACAAAACTGATTACCCAAAAGGCTGACCAGCTTGGCGATGCGGCACCGGTGAGATGTTTTGCACCTCTTCGATCAACTCGCGTGGTTGCTCGGGACACATGGTGGATGGAGTTTCATTCCCCTGAAATTGCTGCGATATCACAGCCCGGTCAGTTTGTTATGCTTGGTTTGGGACTGGATCGGCCTGGAACATGGCTCCTGCCTCGTCCTTTCAGCGTAGGCTGGACGGGTGAAGATGGGGCAATCGGCATTCTCCTCCGAACCTATGGTGAGGGAACGCTTGCTTTGTCGCGACTAAGATGTGGAGAAGAGGCCTTAGTGTTGGGTCCGCTCGGTCGCGGCTTTGAGATCGATGATCGATCGATAGAATGCGTTGCTGGCGGAGTCGGTCTGGCACCATTCATCTTTCTCGCTGCCCGCGAAGCGGCTGCGGGTCGGCGTGTGCGGCTATTATATGGTGAACGTGATGCTGGGGCGGTTTTCGATACTGATACGCTCGGAGATTTGACTGGACATGAACCTGAAATCTTTACGGAAGATGGTGGGGCGGGAAGGCTTGGGCGTGTAACTGCCGGGCTGGATCCTGAGTCTGAGACGCTTCTTTTAGGGTGCGGCCCTACCCCCATGCTCCATGCCCTTGCGGCATTCGCGCTAGAGAACGGCCGTGATCTCCAAGTCTCTGTCGAAGAGCATATGGGATGTGGAATTGGTACCTGCCAGGGCTGCGTGGTTCAGTCGGCAGACGGCCGTTGGGTGAAGGCCTGTATAGAAGGACCGGTCTTCTCAGTAGGAGAATTAGATTGGAGTTTGCCATGACAGTAACCATGTGTCAGGGCGTGTTTGGTGCGGAGTTCCAAAGCCCGGTTTTGTTAGCCTCGGGCACCTGTGGATATGGCCAGGAATATGCCGACCTCATTCCCCTAAATCAGATCGGTGGAATCGTCACCAAAGCGGTGAGTCTCGAGCCTCGCCCAGGGAATCCCCCGCACCGTGTTGCGGAGACGCCTGAGGGAATGATTAATGCGATCGGGCTAGAAAATCCGGGTCTTGCTGGGTTTGTTGGGGAGAAATTGCCATGGTTGCGAGAACACCTGTCACAGGCGCATGTGTTTGTCAACGTGGTTGGTCGCTCAATCGGGGATTTTGTCGAGGTGGTCGCGGGGCTTGACGAGGAGCAAGGATTCCTTGGTTACGAGATTAATGTGTCGTGCCCGAACGTCAAAGGGGGCACGATGTTTGGGACTGATAAGGTGGCACTGGATGAACTTGTTACGGCAATTCGAGCTGAGACCGAGCGACCTTTAGTCGTAAAACTGACACCCAATGTTCCCGATGTAGGGGACTATGCACGGATTTGCCAAGACGCGGGTGCGGATGGCTTGAGTGCGATCAACACGTTCCCAGGGATGGTAGTGGACATTGATCAGAGAGTGCCTTTGATCGGGAACCAGTCCGGCGGTGTAAGTGGTCCTGCAATACTCCCCATGGGCGTGTACGCAACGTGGCGGGCTCGACAAGCCTGCACGCTCCCCATCATGGGAATCGGTGGGATTCGAAACGCTACAGATGCGATCCAATACATTCTCGCAGGGGCGTGTCTTGTGCAGGTAGGTACGGCTTCCTTTGTCGATCCGTATGCCGCGATGAACGTGCATGAGGGCATCCAGAAGTATTTGACCGAAAATGGGATTGCTCAACTTTCGGACCTCGTTGGTTCATTGCAAACCGAAGAAGCACCAACTCCACCGGCACCATCCGGATGAAGCAACGATGACATCCGGCGCCATTCTGGTGGATTGCGCATCGGCGCTGTTTGCCGAATGGCAGGGGGAACTTCCGGTAGATGTGGCTCCGGTTCTGGGAGACGGATCGGCTCGGAGTTATTGGCGGTTAGCTGCTTCCGATGGGACCACTGCGATCGGTGCGCACGGTCCCGATCGTGAGGAGAATCAGGCGTTCTTTTCCTATTCCCGCACTTTTCGGAGCCTAGGCCTTCCAGTGCCAGAGTTGTATCAGGTTGATGTGGATAACGGAATCTGGCTTCTCGAAGATCTAGGTGATGTGACCTTGTTTGATATGATCAAGGAGATGCGTGAGCCAGGGTCTGATGCCTTTCCCGAGGCTGTCATGCCAATCTATCGGAAGGTTCTTGAAGTGTTGCCTCGTTTTCAGGTGGAGGGAGGGCGAGCGATCAACTTCAAACGAGCATATCCGCGTGGGGCATTCGATCAACAGTCAATACTTTGGGATCTGAATTATTTTAAGTATCACTTCCTGAAGCTTGCGCACGTTCAGTTCAACGAAGCACGGCTCGAACAAGACTTCTCGACGTTAACGCGATTTCTCCTTAAAGGTGATACCTCACACTTCCTATACCGAGATTTCCAGTCGCGGAATGTGATGATACGAGGGAGCGGTGAAAGAGTATCCCCGTGGTTCATTGATTACCAAGGAGGACGACGAGGTGCTTTGCCATATGATGTCGCTTCGCTGCTTTACGATGCGAAGGCTAATCTGCCTGACTTACATCGTGCTACACTTCTCGACCACTATCTGGAGGCGGTCGTTGAACACCACCCGGTGAACCGAGATGAGTTTCTAGAATTGTGGCCCGGATACGTACTTGTCCGAACTCTCCAAGCGTTGGGAGCGTACGGCTACCGAGGTTTTTTTGAGAGGAAGCCCGGGTTTTTGCAAAGTGTACCCTATGCGGCCGAAAATCTTCGTGGGCTTCTTACGGCGGGCTTCACTTTTGAGGTCCCAGAGTTGGAAGCCACTTTAACTGAGATTGTAAACCGATGGGGGTCGAGTGTGGATGCGGCCCCCAGTCAGGAAGGCTTGGAGGTTTCGATCTCAAGTTTCCGATTTGCCGGTGGATACCCACAAGACACGACAGGGCACGGGGGAGGACACGTATTTGACTGTCGTGGACTCCCAAATCCTGGACGTCAACAGGAATACCGACGATTGACGGGACTTGACCAGGAGACCATCGAGTTTCTTGCTGCACAACCCGAAACTGTGGAATTCTGGACCCAGGTTCGAGGAATTATCGACGCCCACGTGACCAGTTATGTAGATCGAGGATTCCACAGCCTTGCAGTACACTTCGGGTGCACGGGTGGACAGCACCGGTCAGTGTATATGGCAGAGCGTCTCGCGGTTCACCTGCGCTCACTTTACCCCCAGGTACATGTCTCCGTAATCCATCGGGAGCGCGCAGATTGGCCTCGTAAGCATGTTTCGGGCTGACCATTGGAAGGGATGATATTAGCTGCGGGGAAAGGGAAGCGGTTGAGGCCGTTAACCGATTCCGTTCCCAAAGCACTGGTAGAAATCGAGGGGATACCACTACTTGGGTGGGTGGCTCGTGATCTTTTGGACGCCGGTGTGCACCGATTGATTGTGAACACGCACCACCTAGCCGCACAGATCGAAGCCTTCATCTCTGACCAAGATGGACTGGGTGTGCCTACTGTCGTTTCTCGAGAGGATGCGGTTTCTTCAATCCCGCTTGAGACAGGGGGTGCGCTGGTCCACGCCGCCCCTTTGTTCGAGGCGAAAGCACCCTTTCTCCTCCATAATGCTGACGTCATCAGCGATATCCAACTTGGTCCTATCTATCAAGAGCATCTAGCAGGGGAAGATCGAGATGGGAGAATCGCCACGCTGATTATCACAGAACGAACTACGACGCGACCCCTTTTGGTTGACGAAGATGGGGTGTTTGGGCGGGCTAACCGCGTCGAAGGTTGGCAACTGATTGCTCGTCATCCTGCGGTACGAGGCACGCGTGAGGTTGGATTCACTGGTATCCATATTGTGTCGGAGCGAATCTTTAATCACCTGACAGAACAAGGAGCGTTCTCTTTGATGGACAGTTATATGCGCCTTATCGGCGAAGGTGAACACATTGCTGTTCACGATGCGACGGGAGCGGCTTGGTACGACATCGGGACTCCAGAGCGGTTGGAAGAAGCACGTGAGGGGCTGGCTGCTAAATGGTCTCAATGAGAGCGATTTCTATACGGGAGCCCGGTGGAGTTGACGTTCTAGAACTCACCGATGCGGCGGTCCCAGAGCCGGGGACCCAGGAGGTTCTGGTGCGCATTCGTGTTGCAGGTATCAACCGCGCCGACATTCTGCAAAGGATGGGGGCATACCCGGCCCCCCAAGGTGCTCCCGACGATATTCCCGGGCTAGAATTTGCGGGCGAAATTGCCAAAATCGGAAGTGATGTCGAAGAGTGGGCACCGGGCGATCGAGTCATGGGGATCCTTGGGGGTGGTGGTTATGCGGAACTTGCAGTTGTTCCGGTGGGCCAACTTTTACCTGTTCCAAGTGGTTTGTCTTGGATTGAAGCTGGTGCTATACCGGAAGTGTTCCTCACTGCGGCGGATGCCCTATTCTCGTGCGGCCGGATGGAGCCAGGTGACCGAGTTCTTGTCCACACGGCCGGTGGAGGGGTTGGTACCGCTGCGCTCCAACTGGCGCGTGTGGCTGGGGCCAAGTCGGTAATTGGGACTGCGTCGGCCGGGAAACTGGAGCAGATCCGAAAGACCGGTCTTCCGCTTGACCTAGGTATCGACCGCGGTTCCGACTCATTTGCGGATGAAGTGAATGGGTATACAGATGGCGCTGGTGTAAACGTGATTTTGGATACGGTGGGGGGCTCCTACTGGGAGGATAACCTGACCAGTTTGTCCACTCTGGGTCGACTTGTAGTCGTCGGTTTATTGGGCGGGTCGAATGTTAAGGCGAATTTGCGAAAACTAATGGCGAAGCGTGCCACCATCGTGGGAACAGTCCTCCGCGCACGGTCGACTGTGGAGAAGGCACAGGTTACAGAAGATTTTCAAAAACGCTTTCTCTCCGCTTTTGTCAAAGGTGGTCAAAACCAGCCCCCGGCGCTTATCCCTATCATCGACCGCACCTACCCTTTAGCCGAGGCGTCTGAGGCACACCGGCGGATGGAATCGAACAATTCGTTCGGGAAAGTGTTACTCGAGATTGACTAGTCCGAGGGTTTACTTACTCACGTTGGCCGATCCCGTATGATCTCGTATCATGCCGGTCTGGTTCACGGAACACTGTGACCCTTTTTTTAACTCGCTATATAGGTGACAAATGCAGGTTTGGGTTGGCACGAGCGGCTATAGCTACACGGCGTGGAAGGGTACGTTCTATCCTGACAAACTTCCAAATAAGGAGATGCTTTCCTTTTATGGCTCCAAGTTGTCTGGTGTCGAGATCAACAGCACCTTCTATCGGGTCCCACAGGAGAGTGTGCTTAAGAATTGGGCTGAGGCTGTGCCCGACGGATTTCGATTTGCGCTTAAAGCGTCTCGGGGTATCACACACTTCAAGCGCTTGAAGGGGGCTGAGGAAGCTACCCAGCATCTGATTCGTACGGTCTCAATGCTTGCCGATCGGTTGGGCCCGATTCTCTATCAACTACCGCCAAATTTTAAACGAGACGATGAGAGATTGTCCACGTTTATAGACCAGCTTCCAAACCCTGAGAATTCCGCTTTCGAATTCCGTCATGCCTCATGGTTCACCGCGGAGGTTTTCAGTATTCTGCGGTCGCATAACTGTGCGCTATGCCTTGCGGAAGCTGATGAGAGCGAAGGGATGTCAATCATCGAAACAGCTGACTGGGGTTACCTAAGACTGCGTAAGACCGAGTATTCAGGAGAGGAATTGGAAACGTGGGCCGAGAGGGTGAAGACCTCTGGGTGGAAACATGTTTACGCTTTCTTTAAGCACGAAGATACAGGGGCAGGCACAGGGTTAGCCTCCCGGTTTGCGGAGCTCGCAACTCAATGACTCGAGTTGTCGGCCAGCTGTTACTATTAAACGTCATTGCACTGTTATTTGCGGGACCAGGCACCCCGCTATTCAGCGAGTTTCAACTTGTTCCTGTGCAGATTTTTCAGAAGCCCTGGACCCTGATCACGTACCAGTTCCTTCACGGTGGGACCGGGCACCTCTTCTTCAACATGATTGGACTCTTCTTCTTTGGCCCGCGGCTCGAAGTGCGTCTGGGTAGCCGCGGCTTCATTACCATGTACCTCACCAGCGGTTTGGTGGCAGCCATCGTTCATATGGCCTACACGGCGTTGAACGCCTCTGCCGGAGGCCTGTACGTGCCGATGGTTGGTGCGTCCGGGGCGGTTTTTGGGGTCTTCTTTGCTTATGCGCGGTTCTGGCCTCGCGACAAGATTCTTGTGTGGTTCGTAATCCCTATGCAGGTGCGTTTCTTTGTCGGAGCGCTCACCCTACTGTCGCTTTGGTCGGGGCTCGGTGGGGTACAGGACAACGTGGCCCACTTTGCCCACTTAGGTGGATTCTTAGGTGGTTGGCTCTATTTGAGGTGGGCCGAATGGAGGTCTCCCGCAAAGCAATTTCAGCGCAAAGTCCAGAGTCCCGCTGTCAGCATGAATGAGAGTGATCTTACGGCTATTTGGTCAAAGATTGACCCTGCTACCTTGCACCCCGTAAACCGGGATGAGTACGAACGCATATCGGAGAAGGTTCGGTCATTGGGCTGGTCGGCCCTGACGGATCGGGAACGAATATTCGTCAATCGGTTCGGCAGTAGTTCGTGAACCCCAGGCGGCTCTCTTAGGTGAGCTAAAAGTCTGCTGCCGCGACGAAGCTCGGATCTCTTGAAGGATCGTTTTCCGTCGGCCCGTCCTCGTCCTTGATCATGCTGTCCGCGTCGGCTTTCATGGGCGCAGGGTTTTGCCAGGCTTCGAGTTGTGCCTTCTGGAGTCCCACAATGCCTTGTTCCAGCCAAGTATATTTTTTGTCGAGGATGTCTTGTGCGATACGGTAATTGGCCGCGTCTTCGTTTGAACGGATCGCTCGGAACAGCTCTTTTACCCGCCTTTCGGAAGAACAAGCAAACGAATCTGCGAGTCGTGAGGCTTCACGTGCCTCGTCGCCACCGCGGCGCTTCAACATCTCGACCCGCGAAACCGCACAAGAGATTGCAAACAACTCCGCCCCGATGTCTACGCACCGAAAGAGCAGGCCCTGGCGATGTTCTAAGGTTCGTCCATGCCGCACCATCAAATGGAATATCGTGCGGGCCAGTTTTCTGCTCGACCTTTCCACGAACCGTAGGTGTTTGGCCAGAGGTCCCCAGCGGGAAAACCGCGGAGGTAGGCTCCAGCCAAATAGGCGTGCGGGATACCAAGTGAGGTAGAAGGCGGCTGCTTTTGGCAGAGCCTTGAGTTTGGCTCCAATCCCTAACTTCGGATCGACAAGGTCTCCCGCGATCTGGAGATGCTTATCGACAGCTTCACGCGCGATGAACAGTCGCATGATTTCGCTGGAACCCTCGAAGATTCGGTTGATCCTGAAATCCCGGAGCATTCGCTCGACCGCTATCGGTTCCTCTCCCCGTGCTGCGAGAGAGTCGGCGGTTTCATATCCTCGCCCACCACGCACTTGGAGGGCATCGTCCGTAAGAATCCAGCCAGTCTCGGTATTCCAGAGTTTGGCCACGGCTGCTTCGAGGCGAATATCATATCCGCCTCGGTCTGCCATCGTCTGCGTGAGATCAGCAATGGCTGACATCGCGTAGGTGCGGGCAGCAATCGAGGTCAGATAGTGTGCGATCGTCTCGTGCTTACCGATTGCGACTCCCCATTGAATACGTTCGGTACACCATCGGCGGCAGAAATCGAGTGCGGATTGTGCTCCTCCGACTGACGAAGCCGGAATCGTCAGACGACCAGTATTCAATGTTATAAGAGCGAGTTTGAGGCCACGACCTTCCTTCCAAAGGAGATTCTTTTTGGGAACTCGGACATTTGTGAATCGGATGACTCCATTCTCCAACGCTTTGAGCCCCATGAAGTAATTCCGCATGACCACCTCAACTCCAGGCGTGTCTCGCTCCACGATGAATGCCGATATCTTGCCGCTGTCTGGGTGTCGCGCCATAACCACGTACAACTCAGCCAGAGTACCGTTTGTGATCCAGAGCTTTTCGCCATTAAGTGTGTAGGCTTCGCCGTCATCGGTCAGTTCAGCGGTTGTTGATAGTCGCGCTGGATCTGACCCAACGTCAGCCTCCGTGAGGGCGAAGGCGCTTACCGCACCTCGTGCCAGACGGGGGAAGAATTCTCTTTTTTGCTCTTCGGTCCCAAACATTTTTAGTGGTTGACCGACCCCGATTGATTGGTGGGCGGAGAGAAGCGCAGTCAGGTTCCCATCCACTGAACCAACCACACGCATTGCATTAGCGTATTCGGTCTGGTTGAATCCCAGGCCGCCATACTCGGTGGCGACTTTAATTCCGAACGCACCACGTTGAGCTAGGGCCTCAACCACATCCTCCGGAATTTTCCCTTCTCGATCGATCGCATCGGAGTCGACTTCGTCACGAAGGAATACACGAAGTTCGTCCGTCCATTCTCGTGCGCGGTCTGAAATGAAATCGTTGGGGTCGGGGTACGGGTCGATCGCGTCAAGCCGGAGCTTACCGAGAAACAGGTTTCGAACGAATGTTCGCCCTGTCCAATCGGTCTCTCGGGCAGCTTCGGCAACCTTACGCGCTTCAGCTTCGCTAATGTGGGGTGTTGTACTTGCACTGTTATGCTCTGACATAACTTATTTTGCCTCATAAACTATGGGGGCGTCCGTACTCCTAACCTGTTCGGAGAACCTACTCTGAGAGGTGGGTCCCAGCCAAATTAGGATAGCCCTCTAATCCGAGGAAGCCTAACGCGAAGTTCTTCGTCCGACAGTCCTAGCATATCCCCATGTCTCAGGAGCAGGGGTAGGTCCACTGGGTACATTCGGTTTCGGGCAGGATTAGCTAATCCTGCCAGGTTACGGTCAGTGATGAGCTGCCCCACAAGATTTTCAAAGTCTAAACCACGAGTTGTTTTCTTGATGTCGCGATCCATATATGCGGTTTTGAGCTGGTCTGCAGCTTCCATCTTTGCTCTTTGAAGGATTGGATCGCATGCGCCGAGAAAGCCAACACTGCGCCAACCATCTTCAGATGGAGGGTCGGAGAGCCGTTGCCACACTTCGTGGTAGCTGGCTGCAGCGAAGTAAACTTGTGTCCAAGCCACGAATGCATCGAAATCCTGCCTGAATTGGTATGCGGGCGTAACTAGTGAAGTGATGTGGTCAGCTTCGATCTGGAGCATCTGATCGTATTCGTTTAATTGCCACAAACGTCTATTCCCATCGTTACTCAATGCCCCTGCGAGTCGTTCGACACCGATAAGGCTCCATGCAATTCCAGTCGAGAACATTGGGCTGACAAAGGAAAATGTATGTGGGAGTAGCGCCCATCCAGACCCGGCTCCCGAGACACGGCGTCGTTGAATCCGAGGGACTGAGGTCAGCTTACGGGTCGGTTCACTAGCCGCAAACTGCCGTTCGATGGTTGGATAACGACTCAGCAAGGCCTGCCATGCTTCATCTGGTGGAGCGTTGAGAAAATGATGCGAATCAGAATGTGTGCGATCGATTACAAATCCAGCTGAAACCAGGTCGTTATCGAAGGACAATACGTACATCCAACCTTCTTCAAGCAAGTGGTGGACAGCGGCCCGCTCCTCTGGGTACGGGGGGTTCAAAAACGAGGCTTCATCCGCAACGTCACTAAAAGATTTCACTCCTTGGAAGTGACCGAAAATGAGACCCGTGTCTGGTGGAGCAACGCCTTTGCCTCCGGGACTGTCGGCAGGTCGGATTGTAAACTCATTGAACTCGCTCTTGGCATCAGCCGGCAGGAATGGAACTCCACCTGTTGCATCTACCACAAAATCGGCGTCTAGCTGGAGTGGCCGCCCACTCCGGTTCATCTGGAGCACCCAACCGTTTCCGCGTCTTTCCGCTCGCTCGACTTCGCAGTTGTCAATGAACTCAACCCCTTCGCTTGTAGCTTGACGGACTAGGTGCTGGTCTACGTCGGAGCGAAGCCAGTGTGAGTCTGCAATCTCGTTATCTGGACTCGCACTCACGAGGAGGCGCGCTTCATTTCGATGGCTATTTGCAAAAGCGTGGTTGGGACGGTGTTGATAGAACGAAAAGCCTCGTTTGAGTCCGTGTCCGACACCCGGCAACTCGCGATTCCAGCGGTCGTAGGTTGCGAGAGCGAAGAGGTCGGGAAGGTCATACTCGATGGCGATACGTTCCAGGCAAATTGAGGCCAACGGGGTCGAAGACTCACCTATTGCAAATCGAGGGTGTGTGTGTCGCTCAATGAGAACTACCCGCTGGCCGCGAGCATTGAGAGCCCGCGCAAGTATGGTTCCCGCGAATCCAGAACCGACGATGACGATTGTGGTTACCTTGGATCTCATGAGATCTCGAATGGCTCACTGCTTTGGATCACGTAGTGGTGCAATGACACGGGACCTCCGACTCTAAGTACTGTTTCTGGTTGGCGTGCTTTAAGCGCTCAATACGATCGGCTGCGCAGTGCTGACAAACGATCAGTGCTTCTACATCCCACATGTCAGCTTCGACAATTCCTGAGGTTTCCGATTTTATGACCTCAAAGGAGGCCGCCAACGCATCTTCGAGATGCCCTAACGTGACTGGTTCTATCTTGTTTTTCTCTCTCATGGTTCTAAGGATTCCATCATCAGTGCGAAGCGGGATGAGGCTCACGCGATCAGCGCCAGCCTCAAATGCTCGGGCTGTCGAACGTGCAGCCCAGGTAGGAAACTCGACTGCGGGTACCCAAGGAAGCCCGACCAGGACAAACGCGCGGACTCCAATGCCGCGGGACTTAGCCCATTCTACGCCGCAGTCAAAATCTGAGAGCGTCATCCCATCTTTTAGTCGAGGAAAAACCGCGGGATGGATCGTCTCTAAGCCGAGTGCCACCTCGAGTCTTCCGAAGAGCATTTCGTGAAATGCTTCACAGCGTTCACCGAGGAATTTTGGGTGGCTCTCCACTGTGATGCGCACAAACTCGTCGCAAAGATTAGCGAGTTTATCAAAATCCTCGATCGGTACTGCGTGCGGGTCGAAAAAATTGCTTGCGTTGTAGAGTTTTATGGCGGCGTTTTCAGGGATCGTCGCAGCATTCTCGAGTGCGATTGCCAGTTGTTTTGGGAGTGCCCCTACGGGAGTTTTCCTCGGTAGTGTATGCTGCCAAAGATCACAAAAGAGGCAAGTGAAGGGGCACTCGGCTCCCGTCAGATATACAGTAAGCGTCTCTCGCAGTGCGGAATGGACGCCGCGCTCTATCTCCCAGTCTTGTCCGATTGGCTGCCAGGGGTTGTGTTCCGGCTTGGCCGTTCGTGCCGCACGAATTTCTCTTCGATCAAGAATGGTTTTATTCAAGCGTGTAGAGATAAGAAGTGATTGCGATAGGTGTCTTCCGTTCCGGAGAACGTATCTCTTGCCAGTTTTCCGAATACGCCATCTTGGAATCGGCGCTTCGGAAATATCGGCATTTCCACACCGAGATGTTGGCGGATACCGCTTGCGACCACGTCCCCCTTCAAGCTGTAGAGCGTTTCGTGCGAGCCACGGGTCAATTTGGCGAAGGGGATTGCTTCCGACACAGAGATTACTCCCGGGACGGCAAAGGGCGAGAAGATCTTAAACCCATAATGCTGTGCTGGTTGATATCCGCGGACACAACCTCGACTCAAACCGCCGCTATATGTCTGTGAGTGCTTAATGGCATCGACACCCCATCCTTCATGGTAGAGCATTCGATTGTTTACCACACTTCGAATTGTGAGTTCAGGGTTAGCCTCGATCGGATAATCCTTGAGGTTTTCATCGCCACCGTCTCCATCCACCAAGTATCGCCAGCCCGGATAGTCATCTCGGATGCCCTGCAAAAGAGCTAGCACGACGGCGGCACATTCGACGTCTAGAGGTTTGTAGTCTTCGATTATCTGGATGGCCTCTAGGGGATCCACACGCGAGCGCGCGACTGAGACTGTTTCTCCAAGCATCTCAAGTTCTGTAGCCCGAAGAAAATCTCGTGCTTGCTTGGCATCTTCTCCTTCACCATCTACCGATAGTGTGAACGCTTTGAGACGCGTGGGAGAGTCCCCGCGAACCAATAGCTCATGGTTTATCGCCAGCAGGACTGCACCGCTGTCAATCCCGCCAGAGAACAAGACGCCGATTGGAGCATCGGAGGGGATAGTGTCGAGCCACATCGAAACCTCATCGAGGAGCACTCCGATGTAGGCTTTGCCAATCAAGTCTATGTCTGCAGGTAGCGATTCTCGCGGAGGATCAAAGAAGCGACGGTGAACTGGGTTTGGGTCGGGACAACCGACAAGCTGGATTTCGGTAACGTGATGAGCTGGCACCATACGTGTATACGAGGGATGGAATTGGTCTCCGTACCCTTCGGTTTCAAGGTGGGACCGAATCGAGTCGATCCGGTCGGAGACAACCAACATGGGACCAGCTGCCTCTTTCGCGAGAAAATATCGCATGGGTTGATTAAGACTCCGGGCCATACGTACTCGTTGACCGTCACGGACAAGGAGCGCGAACGATCCCTGGATCTTCATAACATCCTCAGGATTATCAGAACGTAAGAGCGTGTGTGCGTGCTCAACTGTCACACTCCTGGGCTGTTGTATATCCTCGTTTATTAGATTGACAATCCGAGCCACGTACGAGTGGCGCATGTTCGCCCTCCTCACGGAGTTGTTGGGTCTATTATAGTGAACGTCTATTGTACCCTAACCGTGGATCGGCTCGCTACACGAGCTATTGAGGTGAGGTGGTTTGAGTGGTCTTAATATGAGTCGCGAAACCTCTCTTTTACCTGTAACACGTCGTGAGATCGTGTCATGGGCCCTGTACGATTTCGCAAATTCTGCCTTCACGACGCTGATCGTTACATTTATTTTCTCCGCATATTTCGCCCAGAGCATTGCTCCCGATCCCATCGAGGGTGCGATTTGGTGGACAAGAGCTGTTCAAACCTCCGCAATTATCGTGGCTGTTGTTATGCCTGTTCTTGGAGCGATCGCCGACTCCGGTGGGCTGAAGAAGCGTCTCCTCTTCATGGCAACGGTGGCGTGTGTCGTTCTTACTGCGGCTCTCTTCTGGATGGGCCCCGGCGATGCGTGGCTTGCAGCTTTGATCTTCATTGGCGCTAACGTTGCGTACGAGATCACACAGGTTCTCTACAACTCATTTCTTCCGGAGATCGCTACTCCTCAGAAGATGGGCCGCGTATCGGGTTTCGGTTGGGGGGTCGGCTATGTTGGAGGCTTGATCTGTTTAGCCCTAGCCCTCGGAATGGTTACGATATGGTTACCTGAAACCGACTATGTAAATATCCGCGCCACGAGCCTTCTGACGGCGCTGTGGTTCCTCGTATTTTCTATCCCCACATTTCTTTATCTGAGAGAGCGTCAACCTCGTCGGCCTTCCCCTATCATCGAACATGTTCACAGAGGTTTTTCTCGTATTAGGGATACGGGCCGGAATTTGAGTCAATACCGTCAAGCCGTTCGGTTCTTGGTCGCACGACTTGTCTACAATGACGGGTTGGTGACTGTCTTTGCGATGGCTGCAATATATGCTGGCGCTGAGTTCGGGTTGGTGACTAGTGAGATATTACTGCTCGGCATAGTGGTGAATGTGGCCGCGGGAATCAGCGCCATAATTTTCGGATTTGTCAACGATCAGATCGGCGGGAAGAAGACGATTACAGTCACACTCGTTGGGTTGATCGGAACCACTGGCCTCGCCTTCTTCGCACCTGACCGTACTTGGTTTTGGGTGGCAGCAATTTTCTTGGGGATGATGGTGGGCCCGAATCAGGCTGCCAGCCGTTCTCTGCTCGCCTCTTTTGTGCCTCAGAATAAACAAGCAGAGTTGTTCGGCTTCTATGCGTTTTCTGGTAAGCTTGCATCCGTGCTCGGACCGTTGTCGTACGGACTTGTTCTAGGGGCGACCGAAAGCCACCGGTGGGCACTAGCCTCCGTTGTCATTTTCTTTGTTGTGGGTCTCTGTCTGCTCGCCAGGGTGGACGAAGAAGAAGGCATCGTAAGCGCACGAGAAGGGCACCACTTTCAGCGTTTTTCGAGGCCCACATCCAAGTGAACTGGTATCACGTGGCACTCATCAGCCGTCACCGTCACGCCCATGGTGGACCAACTGGCGTATCCGATCTTGGAAACCGTGATGTCGTAATCCCCTGGCCGTTCATCCACCCCCTGCATCTCGTCAGCACTGATTACGCGTAGGGTGTCGACAAACTCTCCGTCCACAGCGATCCCAAGTGCGCCTTCTGCCGCCGCTTGCCCAAGCTCGTCTAGCACAGTGAGGTGGACCCCCGACACCACCTGGGCCGTGCATACAATTTCAGGTGGTAGCACCGGCTCACCGCACCCTCCCAGTGAGAGAGCCAGTGCTACATGGGCAGCAGATCGAAGCGCGTCGATTGTAGCCTCGGGGATTAGAAGGAAGGCTCGTCGTCTATCGCCCTCGATCTGTAGCCCCCCCCCTTCACAAAACTATCTAACTCGTGGCGCGAGGTGGTGTGCGTACGATAACTCCCGGAACGCCAGCTTCTCGGAGTTTCGCATTGAAATCGGCCACGTCGGTATCAAGGATTCGCTGTAATTCTTGTAGATGTACCTCTAGTTCTTCTGCAAGTTCGTTTGCCCTCACTGCCGCGATCGCGTTTGGACGATCGTACGTAGATGATATGTATCCGTAGAGGTTAGCAATCTCACCATCCAGCATCGAGGGGAAGTTCAGCGGATCCTGGCCAGACTCATTCTTGGTTTGAAACACCTCTTCCTCGACCCCGGTTAGCTTCTCTCCCGCCTCATCCGCCATCTCAATGAATTCGTCGCCATATCCGGCGACCTTGGCCGTTTGAGCAATGTCTGTCATTTGAGTCCGTACCGACCGTACGTCTCGAACAATGTTGTGTGATTGTCGCAACATTTCTCGCACCTGCACCATCAAATCATGTTGTATCTGGAGATCTTCAATTGTGACCTCATGAGCGATCCGCGGATCGATTAATAGTCGAAGACTTTGGGTCTGACTTACGTTGCCCATGCTTAAGCGAACTTGGTAGACGCCCGGTACGGCTGGCACACGGCCCGCAAACCCCCAAAACACAGCATTTTCGATTATGCCTGGCCCTTCTTCACGGAGGTCCCACGTCATTCGGTTCAATCCTTGAGCTGCTTCCAGCTGGCTGGGCGACCAATTCGCCGGTCGGCCAATCGCCGTCTTGGCATCAACGTCCCAGGAATTGGGCTCGGTTGAGTAAACCCGTACGACGTCACCTTGAGGGTCCATAAACTCGAGGTTGAGCACCTCCTCAGGTTCCTCTGCAAGTGCGAAGTAGACTGCTGAACCGCTAGGGGACACTCCTTGCGATCGAATCGCGTTCTTTGGGGAATAGAGGTGCATGCCTGCAGCGATTGTTTGCGTCGTGATTTCACGAAGCGGAGAAAGATCGTCTAGGATCCAGAACGATCGCCCCTGAGTAGCGACGACGAGATCGCCCTGGTGGATGAGAAGGTCAGTTATAGGAGTGATCGGCAGATTTCGTTGTAACGACTGCCAGTTGTCTCCTCCATTAAAGCTGACGTATAACCCGTTCTCTGTCCCTGCGAACAGCAGGCCCTCACGTTCCGGGTCTTCTCTTATCACACGAACGAAGTGGCCTGCTTCGAGGCCAGTAGTTTCGAGTCGTGTCCATGTTTGTCCGTAGTCGTTCGTCCGGTACATGTATGCGCCTGTGTCTGCTACCCGATAGCGGTAGACGGCTACATGAGCTCGTCCAGGCCCGTGTGATGAGAGGTCAATCATGTTGACGGTTGAGAACTCCGGGAGACCTTGAGGGGTTACATTTTCCCAGTTTGCCCCGTCATCGCGAGATATGTGGATAAGTCCGTCATCTGAGCCCGCCCAAAGAACGCCTGCTTCGTGTGGTGACTCCTCAAACGCAAAGACCGTCCCATAAACTTCGACCCCAGTGTTATCCCAAGTGATCCGCCCTCCAGCAAAGCCCTGAGTATCTATGTCGTTGCGAGTAAGGTCGGGACTGATCGTCTCCCATGAGTAGCCTCCGTCAGATGTCCGATTCACGAATTGTGACGTGTGATAGACAACGTCTGGATTGTGTGGTGAGAGTCGGATCGGGGCGTTCCATTGAAAACGGTGTTTGAGTGAACTGGCCGCATGTCCTAGCTGAAGTTGAGGATAGAGAAGCATCTGCCGAACATCGCCCGTGCCTCTATCCAGTCGGTTAATGCTACCTCCGTAGCAGCCAGCATAGGTTACGTTTGGGTTCCGCGGATCGATTGCAATGTGGCCGCTTTCGCATCCTCCTACCGCGGACCAGTGCTGCGCGGGTTGTACAGCGGGCATATCACGGCTTGGGACCATGATGGTCGAGTTGTCTTGCTGAGATCCATACACTCGGTAGGGAAACTGATCATCTACGAAGACCCGATAGATCTCGGCAGTTGGTTGATTGTAATAAGTCGACCAACTCTCAGCGGCGGTGGTCGTTACCTGGGCGCCACCATCGTTAGCGACGACTTGGAAATTAGGGTTCTCGTAGTTGACCCATAAATCGTGCACATCGCCGTGAGGAACGCTATAGCTAGTCCACGTCACCCCCCCATCAATCGACTTGTTATAGCCTGTATTGAGAGCATAAACCGTATTTTCATCTTGAGGGTCTGCATAGATATGTGTGTAGTACCAGGCCCGCTGTTGGAGTCGTCGCTCATCATTGATGTGTGTCCAGGTATCCCCACCATCGTCGGAACGATAGACTCCTCCACGATCATTTGGTGCTTCTATGAGCACCCAGACGCGATCCGGGTTAGCACGTGAGACGGTTACTGCAGCCTTCCCGACAAGCCCCTCCGGCAAGCCACCACCCAGTTTTTCCCATGTGTCCCCACTGTCCTTGGTTCGCCAAATGCCTCCCTCTTCGGCTCCGCTGATCATCGTCCAGGGTTTTCTCTCTGCACGCCAAGTGGCGGCAAACAGAATGCGGGGATTCTGTGGATTGAGGGCGAGATCTCGAACGCCCGTCGAGTCACTTACGAAGAGGACGTTTTCCCACGTACTCCCGCCATTTCGCGTGCGATATACGCCGCGCTCGGAGTTTGGACCAAAAATGTTACCAAGAACGCCCGCATAGGCGACATCCGGATCATCGGGATGGACCGCGATGCGCCCGATCTGTCCTGCATTGGGTAGGCCCGCATGCGCCCAAGTCTCTCCTCCATCGGTACTTTTATAGATCCCGTTTCCTGACGAAACGTTCCCACGTGGGTCCGCGGAGCCGGTGCCGACATAAATGACATTCGGGTCACTGTCGGCGACGTCGATCGCTCCAATCGAGCCCACGTCGAAGTATCCGTCGGAAATGTTGACCCAGTTGAGACCGGCATCGACTGTTTTCCACACCCCGCTGCCAGTCCCCCCCAAGAAATAAGTCAGAGGTTTCTCTGTGATGCCTGCCACTGCGGTGCTTCGACCACCGCGTGGGGGCCCGATCGAGCGGAATGTGAGCCCAGCCACATCAGATGAGTTGAATGCGACGTTCTCCTGTGCGGCGAGTTCACGGGGTTCCATGTCCGACCCGAGCCCCAGAGTGAGTGTGATCAGGATTGGTATAAGGGATCCGGTCCGGACGTTGCTGTGGTAGGGAAGGGTACGACTCATGGGGACTCCACTCCTGTGACGAGGCATAATTGAGAGGGCATCAATAGTACGATCGGGTTGGTTACGGTCTGGTCCAATCGGTCATCACTAAACCTAGGGCCGGTCTAAAGTGTGGACAATCGCCGCCGTCACGATGGTTATCATTAGAGTTGGACGACGTGACACTCGCTAGCTCCAGCTACTTACTTGCTCAAGAAGCCCAGTATTTGATCAGTGAAGGTTACTAGGCCTTTCAGCGGCTAGCCGCACTGGTAAAGAAATCATGAAGGTGTCTGGCAACCAGAGCGTGCTCTCCATCTCTTAGGAGCCGAGTTCGAATCGTCATAAGGTAGGCGAGGCGAGGTTCTCCACTCATGAGTTCTGCCTTTGCTTCGTCGCTTGTGAGAGGGATCACATTGGGGTCCCACGTTATCTCAACGTCTTCGTAACCTGCCGTGTTTAAGACGACTTCTGCAGTGAGACCAGGCACATCCTGGAGTTTGGCGGCGATCGTCTGTGCCTTTTTACCCCAATCGTCCACCCAATCGTCAAAATTGCTGGCCACATAGCTCTCAAGCGCTACGATTAACCCGACGATTTCTTCCTTCCCAACTTTCATCCCGCGTCCGATTCCGTCATTGGGAGAGGAGTTGAGCCGCGCTGCCTCGACCAAGTCGGCCCGACCGGCGAGAATGCCCGTTGACTGCGGTCCGCCAATTCCTTTACCCCCGCTGATCACAACCAAATCAGCTCCGGCTTCGATGAACTCCCCTAAGTTGGCTCTGGTTGGGAGATCCGAGGCCATGTCCACAAGAACTGGGACCCCTGCGTCGCTTCCCAATTTGATTTGTTCGCGCACACTCATTACTTCAGCGCCGGGCGCAGGAGCCCAGTGCAAGGGTGTTGGTGGTGCGAAGAGTGCCTGCCGTTCAGCGGTAACAAGCGCGGCAATCATTGCTGTCCGCTCAGTGATTTTTTTCGCAAACTCATCCCGGGTCTCTGCTTCGACGATGGTCATTCCAGCATCTTTATATGCGCGATCATAAGAGAAGCGGTGGGGTGTTTGAATCAGGCACTCAGTGCGATCCCATGTAGGGTGGGGCAGATGGTGCACCCGTTTTGGATCTGTCCCTGTGAGACACCCGGCTGCCCCGAGTACCATGGCCGAAAAACCGCCAGCCGTGACCAAGGCTGCTTCAGCTCCTGCAAGCTCTGCAATCCGTTCGCCCGCAGCTGCCATCAGCTCATGCATGTCTACAAAAAATTCGTTTGCCTGAGCCATGGCTGCTATGACTTCTTCTGACATTCGCCCACCACCCAATCTAGATACGTGTTCGTGTGTGGGAAGGTGAGGTCTTACTCCTAGAAGTTGGGTGTAGATGTTGTCTCGGTAGAGTGCCTCAATTGCATCTGGATCGTTTGGGTAGTCGCTCAGACTTTTGTCTTCGGTGTCGCCACTGTTGCTGAGGTTACACCCTGCCAGTCCCAACGTAAGGGTGCTTGCTGACCCAGCGCTGGCGACGGTGAGGAATGCACGTCTGTCGAGTGTCATAATTGCTCGATTCCGCAGACCAAGCCTTGGCCGACTTGTTGGTCACAGTTAAACAGTCTGCTTTTCTACAGTTGTTTCACCTCTTCGGCGATTAAGCCTAGTGCATCAGCCGCATCACCAAAAAACATGCGGTTATTCTCTTTGTAGAAGAGGGGGTTATCGATCGCAGCATAGCCAACCGAAAGTGATCGCTTGATCACAATACACGTTTTGGCTCGGTCGGTCTCAATGATTGGCATTCCGGCTATCGGACTTGATGCATCGTCTCGTGCTAGTGGGTTCACTACGTCGTTTGCACCGACCACGACGGCAACATCGATGTTCTCCATGTCTGGATTTACATCTTCGGGTTCACATAATTGATCGTAGGGCACGTTTGCTTCAGCGAGAAGTACGTTCATGTGGCCCGGCATCCGCCCAGCAACGGGATGTACGCAATACTTAACGTTCACGCCTCGAGCTGTGAGAAGATCGGCAAGTTCCCGAATCTTGTGCTGAGCTTGCGCGACCGCGAGGCCATAGCCTGGCACAAAAACGACCTGTGACGCGTACCCGAGAATCATAGCGCTATCTTCGGCCTCGATGGATGTCGCGACTTTATCGCCGTCATCTCCAGTCACACCAGATGCTGTGCCCGCACCGAACGCACTGAAAAGAACGTTGACCAAAGATCGGTTCATGGCTCGGCACATGATGTTCGTAAGGACAAGTCCGGAGGCGCCCACCAGTGCTCCCGAGATGATGAGCGCGTTGTTTTCCAGCACGAATCCGGCGGCAGCGGCAGCAAGCCCCGAATAAGAGTTCAGTAGTGCTATGACCACGGGCATGTCTGCCCCGCCGATTGGGATTACGAATAGCACTCCTAGGATTAGTGCCGATCCAACAAGCGACCAGTAGAAAGGTAAATCCCCACCAAATCCAACTAGGTAGACTGCAGAGCCGATTGCGAAAGCGGCGAGCAAGATTGCTAATAGTCGGACGAAAGGATTCGAGACGGCATTGCCGGTGACAAAGCCCTGCAACTTACCGTATGCGATCATACTGCCGGAGAATGTGACCGCGCCGATCAGAGTTCCGGCCATGATAGAGACACCGGCATCGATTGCGAGTGTCCCACCCATGTCCATGATGCGAAGGTACTCACCGGTGGCCACTAATCCGGAAGCTGCGCCGCCAAATCCATTGAAAACGGCGACCATTTCTGGCATAGCCGTCATCTTTATGGTCTTCGCCATAACGAGGCCGATTAGCCCGCCGGCAACCAGTCCTGCGATGATCCATGTGAAGTCAAGGATCTGTCGGTCTAGTAACGTGGCCAGGATTGCGAGTAGCATCCCGACTGAGGCGAGCCTATTGCCCTTAGCAGCTGTCTCCGGGTGTCCGAGTCGCTTTATCCCGAAGATGAAGAGGACCGCGGATAGTAGGTAGACGAGTGGAGTCACTGTTCCGAAATCCATGGCTCAGCCTGCGTCCTTGCTCTTGAACATCTGAAGCATGCGGTCAGTTACGACGAAGCCCCCCACGACGTTAATCGTAGCGAGAATCAATGCAGCCAGTCCTATCCAACGCATCAAGGGGGAGTCACCTGCGCTCCCCACCACGAGCAATGCTCCCACGATCGAGATCCCTGATATCGCATTCGATCCTGACATGAGTGGCGTGTGAAGTGTCGGAGGAACTTTCGTGATGAGTTCGAGCCCGACTAGCATCGCAAGCACGAACACATAAAGTCCAATTAGCAGTGTTCCGGTCATTCGATAAACCTCGTGTGAATGTGCTCTCTTATTGTAGGTCTGACGTAAGAGTTTGTTCGCATCAAGTTGTTAGTTTTCACGTATTGAACCGAATTTCGCCGGCGTGAGTCACGCAGCACGGGCCGATCACATCGTCATCAAGATCCACAACAATCTCGTCTTCATGGATCAATGTTTTTACCAGAGAAGACAAATTCCGCGCCAATAGCTGACTCGCATGATAGGGCAACGAAGCAGGTACGTTCAGAGGCGCGAGAATCGTCACACCACCGCTGACGACTGTCTCTCCTCCTTCGCTCAATGCGCAGTTGCCACCCGCCTCTCCAGCAAGGTCGACAATCACGGACCCTTGTTTCATGGAAGCGACCATATCCTCTGTTATGAGTACAGGGGCTGGTCTTCCGGGGACGAGAGCGGTCGTAACCACTAGGTCGGCCTTAGCTAGATGTTGAGCCAATAGCTCTCTCTTTCTCGCTTGCTCATCTTCGCTGAGCACTTTGGCGTAGCCCCCTTCAGTCTCTGCGTCTTTCGCCTGGTCTTCTTCAAGGTCAACAAATTTCGCCCCTAGGCTCTCGACCTGCTCCTTTGCTGCTGAGCGGATGTCATAGCCCCACGTGTCCGCTCCTAAACGTCTCGCGGTTGCAATCGCCTGGAGCCCTGCCACGCCAGCTCCGAGAACTAGGACACGGGCCGGCGATAAAGTCCCCGCGGCAGTCATAAGTAGCGGGAAGATCCGGTCCAAGTTGTCAGCCCCAAGAATTACAGCCTTGTATCCGGCCAAGTTGCTCTGTGAGGAAAGCGCATCCATGGATTGTGCCCGAGTGATTCGTGGCACCAGTTCAAGAGAAAGACTTGTAATGTTTCGTGTCGCAAGTTGTTCAAACAGAGGCGCGTTTTCGTGAGGTCGCAGAAGACAAATGAGAACGGCGCCTTCACGGATTTCGTCGAGCTCTCCGTTCATGGGCGGAGCCACCTTCAGAACAACGTCAGCTCCCCCGAGCAAGCTTGCCCTGTCATGGACGATCTCAACTCCGGCCTCTGAGTAGTCAGCGTCCTGGAATCCCGCCGCATCCCCTGCACCGGTCTCGATGGCAATTGAGACCGTTTCCGACGCCAAACGTTTTGCCGCGTCAGGAGAGAGCCCAACTCGAGTTTCACCTGATGTGGTTTCGCAGGGGACACAGATGCGAACGCTCACGAGCAGCTCCTCGTTTCTAGGAAGTCTTCATCTCGGCATTCCAACTTATTTTGGTCCATCAACTCTCCGTTTCGAGTGATCGGTTCTCCGATCTGGTACTTAACCGAAAGATCCGGCCGCGAATCTTGAGGGGATTGAGTGTTTCGCGCAACGACGTTTGGTTTATTGCGTTCCCCCGCTTGGTGGGGCCTATTCATCATCCTTGCCCTATAAGTTGAATCCATGATGCGAGGAGAATCGCATGTTTGGGTCTTTTCAAAGGTGTGCGAGTCGTTTGTTATCGGCTGGGTTTGTGGTCTTTACGGTTGCCATGATTACACCTCCAGGCCTGCGGGGCCAGGACGTGATCTCGCTCAGCGTGTCTCCACTTCAAGATGCAGAGAAGGATGGAGCCACAGTGATCCGAGACCAAGGTGGGGAATGGGTTACGCTACGAGAAGGGTCGGGAACGTTTGTGTGCATCGCCGACGATCCATCGGACGACCGATTCCGTGCAACTTGTTATCATAAGTCACTCGAACCGTATATGGCCCGAGGGCGTGAGTTGCGTAAGCAGGGTGTCGATGGTGCTGAAAATGTACAAAAGAGACGGGGAGAGATTGCTGCGGGAACACTAGAGATGCCTTCCTATGGACTCTTATTCCAAATCAATGCGCCAGGAGGTTGGTCAGGTGATACTGTCACCGCTAACCGACGGACCGTCATCTACGTTCCGTATGCGCAGTCGGAAGACCTTGGTTTGCCTACGAGACCCAGCGACGGTCCATGGCTCATGCACTCAGGGCTAGCCACAGCCCACATCATGATCGCTGGCTAGTTTTTGGACCAGGTTCGAACCTTACGCGCGGGCTTATTAGCCCGGTTATCCTTTTGATGTGAAGAGGACGACCGGATGGACTAGAGGATTCAATAGCTGTGGCTGATCTTACACGACACCAACTCAGTTCCCTAATGTTGAGCGCGCTTCGAAGGGAGGGCCTGGGTGTTCGCGACCAATTCGAGGGTCGTCAAGAACCCCTCTCTTGGTTTTTCCGCGTGCTCGCATACGATCAATCAGAGCTAGACATCTTAGAGTCTGGCGCCTTAGACACACTTCATGCGCCATCTGCGCTGATTGAACTTGTGGTCGACGAGTTGGCGCTCGCCCTAGCGAATATTGGGCTGGAAGGTTTCGAAACATACCTGACGGGGTCCAAACCAGGGCTGATTGGACAGGATCGGATGGAACTGAACCCTGAAGTGATGTTGGCGTTCGTTCACGTAGACGTCTCCCCTCCCGCTTTGTGGCTTGATGAGCGAGAGTCGGATCCAACACGCAACGAAGCCCTTGCGACTCGACTGACCGACATCGCACAAGAGGTGGGGTCAAATTCGGATGCGGTTGAAGTTCATATAGAAGGGGCACTCGAATCCTCCGATGAGTGGACTGATCGACGAGGAACTGTGCGACCTGCTGGGATTGCAGTTCATTTTAGCTTCGGGGTTCCACTTGTTGGTATTAGCGAGCGTGAACTGACCGCAGTATTCAGCCGAGGTGCGACCGTAGCTGCTAAGACCGTCGAAGGAATGCGAGCAGTTTTTCGGGGAGACGGTGGGTAACGGGACTGTGAATAAAGGTTTTGTTCCGTACCTGGCACTGCTCGCGGTTGTACTTTCCCTCACGTGCAAACCAGCCCCTGTAAAAGTTTCGATTGAGTGGATAGAGGCCGACGGATATCGTTCTCGGCCCTTGAGCTACGAAGGTGTGGCGAAGGGACAGTTTACACCGGTTCGTCTCGCGATATCGGGGATTGAGGCGGCAACGTCCATCTCGGACGAACGCAGGCTTGAGAATAGGACTCTCGTCAATGGGACTGGGGTTGCCCTGGGTGATGTCGATGGGGATGGGTGGGTAGATATATACCTCTGTTTACTTGATCAACCGAATGTCCTTTATCGAAATCTGGGAGGGTGGCGTTTCGAGGACGTGACGCAGACTTCAAGTACGGGACTTTCAGGACGTTTATCACGTGGGGCCGTGTTTGCGGATGCCGATGGCGACGGAGATCTGGATTTATTTGTCTCTGTCCACGCCGGATCAAACACCCTTCTCTTTAATGATGGAACTGGAGTATTCGAGGAACGTTCCGTTGGATTTGAGCCGCAGTATGGGACAAATACCCTTGCTTTAGCTGACATCGACGGAGACGCAGATCTTGATGCTTACTTCACCAACTATAAGAACATCCAGGGTGATGATCTGTTCAGCCCCGCTGAACGAAATCTACGGGGCTATGTTCAACGGGTCGGAGATGAGTTGATCGTCTCACCTCCCTACGATGCCCATTATCGTCTTCAACTTGTGGGCGACCGATCACTTCGTTTTGAACTTGCAGATCCCGACGAGTTTTATCTCAACGATGGGTCAGGTCACTTCACACTTGTTGATATGACCCAGGGGATGTTCCGCACTGCTGCAGGTGTCCCGATAGCCGAAACTCCACGCGACTGGGGGCTCGTAGCCCGATTTTTTGATTCGGATGATGATGGAGACCCGGACCTTTACGTGGCTAACGATTTCGGGAGCCGTGACGGATTTTGGATCAACCAGGGCGGTTGGTTTCGTGCTGCGTCTGGGCTTGAGTTGCGGACGACCAGTGCTTCTTCAATGGGTGTCGACTTCTCGGACGTAGATGGCGATGGGGACACAGATTTTATTACAACTGAAATGTTGGCTCGTGATCAGATTCGCCGACGTGGGCAAGCGGTTGGAACTGTCGTACAGAGGACGCCACCGGGTCGAGCTGATATGCGCGCACCCACGGGAAGAAATACGCTTCAACTTAATCGGGGAGATGGTACATTCGCTGAGGTTGGGCGAGGGGCTGGTATTGCAGCCTCCGACTGGACCTGGGGAGCAATGTTCCTCGATGTAGACTTAGATGGCTATGAAGACCTGCTTGTTACTAACGGTCATGCATGGGATCCCCTTGATGGTGATACGCAAGAAGCTCTGCGTACCGGCCAAATCCAAGTTGATTGGCGAAGAGAACTCGGTGTGTTTCCAACTCTCGACGTGCGAAACATCGCTTTTCGAAACACGGGCGATGGCACGTTCGAGGTCGCTGATAGTTGGGCCTACGGGACTGAACCCAATGTGAGTCACGGGATTGCCTCAGCCGACTTGGATCGAGATGGTGATCGGGATCTCGTAATAACGCGGCTCGACGAACGCCCTCTCATACTTCGTAACGACGCAGGTCGACCACGTATATCTGTTCGAGTTCTTGATCGCTCAGGTAACACTCAAGCGATCGGAGCTCGTGCAGTCCTAAAAGGAGGTGCTACACCCCGCCAAACGAGACAGATCACCTCAGGCGGGATGTATCTGTCCGCTTCGGACCCCTCATTGACGTTTGCTATGGGCACAAGTAATGCAGCAGAACTCGTGATTACATGGCCATCTGGAATCAAGAAAGAGATGAATGTCGAGGTCGACAACGCATACGAAGTGTTCCCACCGTCAATTCTTCCAGTTACACACGATTCGGAAGTGCTGAGACCGTTGTTCAGCGGACCCATGGGTGGTGGACGTCATATCGAATCGGAGTTTGACGAGCTGGCCCGTCAACCGCTCATCCCTGTTGAATTGTCTCGACTTGGGCCAGGCCTCAGCTGGGAAGATGTGGATAGGGACGGCGATCCAGATTTATTGATTGCGTCCGCAACTGGCGGTCAGACGCTTCTGATGCGAACAGAGCGCCGTCGGTTGCTTGCCCCCATTGGGGTTGGGAGTAAGGCGCCAGGTGACCAGACGGGGATTTTAGCCGTTCCGACAGTAGAGGGAACGAACTTGATCGCTGGTGTTAGTAATTGGGAGGTTCGAACGCCATCTGAGATTGCAACGATTCCGTCGGTCATGCTTATCTCACAAGGACCTGATTTGAAGATCCCTGCGTCTACTTCCGCTACAGGTCCACTGGCACTCGCAGACATTGATGGTGATGACGATCTGGATTTATTCCTTGGAGGACGTGCGATTCCGGGCGCCTACCCACTCCCCTCAAGTTCGCGAATGTTTCGGAACGAAGATGGCGAATGGGTTGAAGATTCTGTGGCCACGGACGTACTCGATGGGATTGGTCTTGTCTCCGGCGCAGTTTTTTCTGATGTCGATATCGATGGAGACCCAGATCTTATCTTGGCCATTGAGTGGGGACCTGTTCGATTATTGCGTAATGACGGAGGACAGTTCTCAGAAGTGACGGATGGATGGGGTCTTGGCACGCTGCCTGGCCGTTGGAACGGCATAGCAACTGGAGACCTGAACAGTGATGGTCTACCTGATCTTGTTGTTACGAACTGGGGTCGAAATACAGGCCACACACCGACACTTCGGCGGCCCATCCGTATCCATGCTGCCGACCTCGATGGTAATGGCCTAACGGATATTATTGAATCGGAGACAGATTCTAGTGGGGCGGTTGTGCCAATTCGTGGTTATTCGGCATTGTCCGCAACTCTACCCTTCATACGACGCGCTGCTCCGACCTACGGGACTTTTGCTCGGGCGACTGTCGATCAACTGCTCGGAGTTGGGCGGACCAACATCTACGAGGCGGAAGTTGTCACGTTAGACCATACTTTATTCCTTAATGTCGGAGGGTCTTTTCAAGCTCATCCCTTACCGTCCGCCACGCAGCATGCCCCCGCATTTGGTGTGGTGATTGCTGATTTTGACCGAGATGGAGCAGAAGACCTCTTTGTTGCACAGAATTTTTTCGCAACTCCAGAAGGAGTGTCGCGTCACGATGCTGGGCGTGGTGAGCTTCTCTTGGGAAATGGTGAAGGTGACTTGTTGCGTTTAGGTGCCGATCGCAGCGGGATTGCGATATATGGTGATGCACGTGGTGCAGCTATTGCGGATTTCGATGCAGATGGACGCTGGGACCTTGCTGTCGGACAGAATGGTGAGGAGGTGGCCATCTTTCAGGGTGCTGGAGGTACGCCGGGCCTTCGTGTGCGGCTCGTTGGAACAGGCTTGAATCCTGAGGCGGTTGGGGCTTCGGTGCGCATTGTATATGACTCTGGTTGGGGTCCACTTCGCGAGATTCAGGCAGGGTCAGGATACTGGTCAAAGAATGATGTGGTCCAAGTTTTCGGGCTACGCGAACCGGCACAAGGTTTACGAGTCCGATGGCCCGATGGGAGTGAGGAGACGTATGACGTTCGACCAAACACACGTGAAATCGTCGTGAGGCCGGGAGAGGGGCGGTGAAGCCTTTTATAGTGGCAGCGAGTTTGTCGATTCTCCTCATCGGGTGTGGAGATGGTAATCTCTCTGAGCCAGAGTATGCTATGCCCGGTTCTGAAGGTACAATCCGTATGGCTGAGCGCCTGCAAGTGCTGGCTGAATCAGTCGACCCAATGTTGGACGAACAACTCAATATGGCTCGGCTCCGGCTCTTCAATGATCAAGAGCCTCCTCCGGTCCCGGAAGCGATGATCCTCCGCCAGGGCGCAATTGCCCAGGAAATGATGAACGCCGGACTTACTGGGCCAGCGCTCGAGCAATTTTTATTGATCCGCCAGATCTTGATTGATGCACAAGCGGAACCGATGCCTGGTTTCCGTCGGTCGCTCGATGAGTACACTGGGATCGCCTTATTCCGGAGAGGGCTTGAGTTGGCATGTCCAGTAGGTCGACTCCGTAGAACCCGATCATCTGAGCTTGTGCGGGCCTATCCGTGTTGGCCCGAGGTCCCACCGTCCGTCCCTCACCCGGTGTCCGATTCGGCCCGTGTTGTCCTAGAACGCGGAGTCATTTGGCAAGGTGCCCTTCTTGAGCAAGATCCTGATAACCTTCGAGCCCAGTGGATTCTTAACCTCACGATGATGGCTCTTGGGGAATGGCCTGATCGCGTGCACAGTGATTATCGAATACCAAGGTCGAGCCTTACAGGGTCTGGGGAACTGGAGCGGTTTAGGAACGTGGCAACTGAGGTAGGTCTGGATGCCGTATCAATTTCAGGTGGAGGCATTGTGGACGACTTCAATGGTGATGGGTTTCTTGACGTGATGGCTTCCTCACGTGGGTTGTTTGACCAACTACGTTACTTCGAAAGTGACGGCGCAGAGCGATTTGTTGAGCGCACATCTCAAGTTGGTTTAGAAGGTCTTGTTGGTGGTCTTAACATTGTACAAGCCGACTATGACAACGATGGGGATCCAGACGTGCTCGTCCTCCGAGGTGGCTGGCTCGTCCAAGGGTTTCCTAACTCGTTGTTGCGTAACGATGGTGGTACGTTCTCAGACGTAACGTACGAAGCAGGCATATATTCGGAGCACCCTACGCAAACTGGAAGCTGGGCCGATTTTGATGGAGATGGTTGGCTTGATCTTTTTGTTGGCAACGAATCGCGGGACGGAGCTATGCACCGCTCTGAGTTGTTTCGAAATAAAGGGGACGGCACCTTCGAAGAGATCGCTGATTTGGTCGGCCTCGATATTGCACAATTTGTAAAGGGTGTCGATTGGGGCGACTATGATAACGATGGGCGTCCTGATCTTTATGTCTCAGTTCTACGGGGTTCCAACCTGTTATTCCATAACGCTGGGGCAGACACAGTTGGAAACTGGCATTTCGACAACGTAACGGAGAAGGCCGGAGTCGCTGGTCCTTTCCATAGTTTCCCCACCTGGTTTTGGGATTTTGATAACGATGGACATCTGGACCTGTTTGCTGCCGGATACCAAGCTCAGACGGCGGACATAGTCAGAGAATATGTGGGAGAGAAGCATGAGGCCGAACTCCCAAGGCTCTACCGAAATCTCGCAGATGGCACGTTCGAGGATGTGACTGCCCCTCGCGGTCTTGATCGGATTATGTATGCGATGGGATCGAACTTCGGAGACGTCGATAATGATGGTTGGCTGGATTTGTTTGTGGGGACAGGGGATCCTGATTTTCGACAGTTAATGCCCAACCGAATGTTCCGCAACAAGAGTGGGCATTTTGAGGAAGTGACGGGTGCCGGTGGATTTGGTGCACTGGACAAAGGGCATGGAGTCTCTTTCGCGGACATTGACAACGATGGTGACACTGACGTTCACATTGTGCTCGGTGGCGCAAACGAAGGCGATTTGTCACCGAACGCACTTTATGAGAACCCGGGATCTGATCATCGCTTCATTGTGCTCACCCTCGTAGGACAGAAGGCTAATCGTAGTGGGCTTGGAGCACGGATCTCAATCACGGTAGAGGATGGGGAAGGTATTCGGACTATTCACAGGGTTGTTGGGACGGGTGGGAGTTTCGGTGCAAACCCAGTTCGACAGGAGATTGGTCTCGGTCCCGCATTGCGAGTTATCAATGTAGATATCCGATGGCCCGGCTCAGGGACCGTTGATTTGTTACATGGGCTTGAACTTGATCGAGCCTACCAAGTAACAGAAGGGACGGGTCGTGCCGACTCGTTGGAGCGCATATCGATGCGCTTAGGTCGCTAACGAAGACTTAGGGGGCGTCTAATTCTGATCCCGCACACCTTTGATGACCAATAGAGTGTCGATGGCATCAGAAAACGTGGAAAAATCTGCCGCACCACGGAGTGCTACACTGTCGGCTAAGATAAAGTAGGGTGTGCTTGATATCCCCGCGCGCGTTACGGTCGTATGGTCGCGAATAAGTAATGGCGCTAGCAAACTGTTGCGTACGCACGTTCCAAATGATTCCTGATCGATGTTGATTTCCTCTGCATATTTTAGAAAGAGCGAGTAGGGGTCCGACGACCCGCTCCACTCATCTTGTCGTTCGAACAAAATGTCGTGCATTGGCCAAAATTTTCCGACTGCTCCTGCGCAAAATGCGGCTTCAGATGAAGAGAACGCCTGGCCGTGCCCGGGATTGGCGTATGAGACCCACAGGTAGTTAACCTTTCCGGTCTCAATGTATGCACTGTCTACCTTCCCAAGCGTTTCTTTATAAAATTGCCGACAGAACGGGCACTGGAAGTCGGAGATCTCTACTATACGGATCGGTGCGTCGTCGGAGCCCTTGATCCGGCCTTTATCAGCACGCTCACCAGCGATCCTCATGTCATTTGGAACTATGGACCTCTCCTGCGCACTCTCTGCTTCTACAACGCACCCGAGTAGAGTGATTGTGGCAAGGGTCGCTAGAACTCGGCCCATCTTAATCGTGAAATAATGTGCTGCGTTTCTCATGTTGATCTTCACAGTGGTCTCCAGATGCCTAGTCGATGGTGGCCATGCTTATACTGGCCTATCCGGGTATCAGATCATTGGCCGCACGCTCCAGAGCATCTAACGCCTCCATAACGTGCCTTGACTCAGTGTCTACGCTCCCTACAGATAGTCGAAGAGTATATCGGCCTTCAAGCTCCGTGTGTGATAAAAAGACACGTCCTTCTGCGTTTACTCGACTTAGAATATCACGGTTCCAGCGATCCTCTGCCTCCACGTCACCTAAACCTACCGCTCGGAAGCATACCGTACTGAATGAAACGGGTGCTGCGAGATTGAACCGGGGGTTAGCATCTAACCTCGCAGCAGCCGCCTCGGCTATCTCAATATGATTCCTTATACTTTCAGCTAGCCCCGCTATCCCTACACACCGGAAAAGTACCCAGAGCTTCAGTCCTCGAAACCGCCGTCCGAGTGGTACGCCTATGTCCATAAGGTTGGAATTGGGCTGCTCAGATTCTAAGTATGCAGGTGTTAGAGCGAGTGAGGAGCGGAAGGGCGTTGAGTTTCGATATAATAATACTGAACAATCCAAAGATGTGCCCATCCATTTGTGCGGATTGATTACGATCGAATCCGCACTCTCCCACCCTGCGAAGTTCGACGCTAGTTCCGGCAGTAGCGCTCCTGAACCCGCGTAAGCGGCGTCGACATGTAACCAAGCTCCGTGGTCTCGTGCTATTTCGCCGATCTTGTTGACGGGGTCTACGCTGCCGGTGGATGTGGTCCCGACCGTAGCGCAGACCATGGCTGGTAGAGCTCCTTTCTGGCGGTCTTCCGTTATTGCTTGTTCGAGTGCGTCAGTCCGCATCCGGAACCTCTCATCAACCTTGATCTTTCGGACGGATTTGCGTCCGAGGCCTGCTGCAATGGCGGCCTTCTCCACCGAGGAGTGAGATTGCTCTGATGTGTAGAGCATGAGCCGAGGTCCATCGGTCAGACCGTTTTCGCGAATGTCGGCACCCACGTGTTCTCGAGCCGCGAGAAGTGCTGTAAAGGTTGATGTCGATGCGGTGTCGAAGATGAGCCCCGAGTATACTTCTGGAAGATTGACTGCTTGTCGCAGCCAGTCTACTGCTAATAATTCGACTTCGGTCGCGGCCGGGGACGTACGCCACAACATTGCGTTTACCCCTACCGCAGCGATGAGCAATTCGGCCGCCACGCTAGGGCCGCGTGTACAGCTAGAGAAATAGGCCAGAAAACCAGGGTGGTTCCAGTGTGTGAGACCGGGAACGATATATTTGTCAAAATCTGCGAGAACCTTTTCGAAAGGCTCTCCTTCCGACGGTGGTTTTTGTGCGAGATGGGAACGAATGTCGCCGGGTTGGACTTGAGGCAACACGGGGAGTTCGGCAATGCCGTCCCGATACTCAATCGTCCACTTGCTAGCAGCGTGCAATGCCTGGGAAAGCTGGTCCGAACTCCAATCCAGGCTTCTCGGCTGAATTCCTTTGGCGTCTGACATGGCTGCTCCTGATTCCCTGGGGCCGCTCCACCTCTTGTTGGCGGACTGCCAACTCGCGATCGAGGAAGAGATTGAAGCAATCCAGACAGATCTGACTCGACGTCAGTTGGACAGCCCTATTTCTACCCTCGCCGGTTGGGTACGCCGCGAGTCAGGTGTTGGCCACCGGTATGAATTTCAGATTACGGGAGGAATGTACGACATTCGAGCCGATGATCACGTACGTCTTCGTACTGGGGGGCGAGAGAGTTTGGGAAATGTCGTGGCATTTGACCGTTCCTCGGGCCTACTGCAGTTGGATTTGATTGAATGGATCGGTGACAGCCCCAATGGGGTCGAGCTAGAGTTCGATCCGACATGGCTTTTGTGTGAACTGTCAATCCGGCTAAGAGAACTTGCAGCAGAGCCACAGAACTTTTTCCCAAAAACCGTTCTTAACACTTTCGGGATAGAGCCGCCTAGCTTGGGGGTAGGACCATCTGTCCTCGCCAGTTCATCGGACTTGAACGGGCCACAAAGTGCCGCACTTGGTCGAATTCTTGGAAGTGATGTTCAGCTTGTTTGGGGCCCCCCGGGGACAGGAAAATCTCGACTTGTAGCGCGAGCAGCCCTTGAGCTAGCACGTCAGGGGAGGGTGCTTATTACGGCGGCCACGAATGGAGCAGTAGATGAAGTAGCAAGGCGACTGAGCAGGGTCGCTGATCCTGCTCAGTTAGAAGGGGGTCGGATTCTGCGTGTGGGCTCCGATATTAGGTCGGATGCTATCGATCCAAGGCTTGATTTTGAGGCTTGTCTTGCCCGTCGTGTTGAAGCGGGAGCGGGCAAAATAGCCGAGGTTCTCAAAGACATTGAGGGTCGTCTTGGTGTACGACAGCGTCCGAGGGCTGCTTCGGTGGCTCACGATAGATCTAGGCCAAGATCTCGAGCAGCTCGATTGTTCGCTCTAGCTGGGGTTCATGGTGATGGAGAGGCGGCACGTGCAGCTAGTCGTGCTATCTTTGAGATTTCTCGACAGGCAGCTCAAATGCTTGAGGAGGCGGAGGTTATTTTAACGACATTGGCCCGATTATCCGTACGGGAAGAACTTCGCAGTCTGCACTATGAATCCCTCATTGTCGATGAAATAAGTACCGTTCCCTTGCCATACCTTGCTCTTGCAGCCTCGAGGACTTCATGCCGAACGGTGGGCGTTGGTGATTTTCAACAACTGCCTCCGGTGGTAATTAGCCGTGGTCCTGCGGCCCGCCGTTGGTTTCGCCGAGACCTCTTTCACGAGACAGGCGTTGTGTCGACGGATAAAGGACATATTGCCTTGCCATCTCCGAACGATGGTTTGTGCGCGATGCTTGATGTTCAGTACCGAATGGCGCCCGATATTCGACAGATAGTGAGTGAGTTCTTTTATGACGGGCGGTTGACCGATGCGCCGCAGATGACGCGAGGTCTACCCATCGGCGACCAAATAGTGATCTTCGATACTTCTTCACTTGATCCATCGGTTGAACGTATTGACGGTTCTCGGCGGAATTCTGTTCATGCCGAAGTGGTTTTGGAGTTTCTCGCCGAGGCTGGTCGAGTCGGAGCAGGTGATATTGGTGTGGTATCTCCCTACCGGGCACACACGACACACCTTAAAGACCTTGTACGACGTCGTTTAGGTAAGTCGGCACCACAAGGTGTTCAGGTGAGTACCATACATCGTTTTCAAGGTCGTGAGAAACGTATCGTGGTTATTGACACAGTTGATGCGCCACCTAGTAGAAGTTGGTTTTTAGATGAACGTCGCAATCCAGATTTTCCGCGCCTTCTGAATGTTGCACTTTCACGTGCCCGCGAGCGATTGATCATTGTAGCTGCGGTTGATGGTTTGCGTCGCACTCTTCCAAAAGATGCATTACTTAACCGCTTGCTAGCTCGTCTCGACCAGACTGCGACTCGTTTTGAGGTTCGTTCCTTGGCTGATCTGTCAATTTTGACGGGGCAAACTCTCTAAGTGTAAAAAAGTAATAATTGACTTCGTGATGATCCTCCTCTCAGGTGTTTTGTAAGTGTATTTCTTTAAAAAGTGATTGAGAAATATATGGGTCAGGTGTATAAAAATCGTGTAATATGAATTATGATGTTAAGTCATTCGATGAGACATGAGGGTCAGTGATATTTTTTGAAAGTGCCTGTTTTATTTCTAGATGTGGGAAACCTTAGGTACACTTGCTTTGTTTGAGGTCTTTGATAGTTATGCGTGTTGTCGTTCAACGAGTTTCCAAAGCACAGGTTCGAGTAGAGGGTGAAGTTGTGGGAATGATTGAGACCGGGCTGCTGGTGCTCGTCGGGTTCGCATCAAAGGATGGACATGATCAGCTGCGGTGGATGGCTGAGAAATTATGGGGTCTTAGGATCTTCCCTGACGCTGAAGGAAAAATGAACCTCAGTGCAACCGATATAGGCGGCCAGATGCTCGTGGTATCACAGTTTACTCTCTATGGAGATGTGAATCGTGGTAGACGGCCGTCTTTTGTAGGTGCTGCGGCACCTGAGGCCGCGAGCCCACTCTTTGAGGAGTTCACTGGACTGTGCCGGGAATATGGACCTGTAGCAGAAGGGAACTTTGGGGCGATGATGGAGGTGGAATTGATCAATAATGGTCCGGTCACTTTGATCTTGGAGCGATGAAGTGAGCCCTGGGTGGTTTTCTAAAAAGGGTACACTGAACCAACCACTTCGAATTGGTGTGATCGGCTCCGGATCAGTTTCGGATTCGGTGGGGGAGTTGGCGAAAGAAGTTGGATCGGCGATCGCCCGGGCAGAGGCCATAGTCGTGTGCGGAGGGCTCGGTGGTGTTATGGCGGCGGCGGCGGTTGGTGCTGCCCAAGAGGGAGGTGTCGTCATCGGCATTCTTCCTGGTTCCGATCCCGCTGATGCTGCTTCTGGCATATCGATCCCCCTCCCAACGGGACTGGGTGAGGCAAGGAACGTATTGGTGGTAAGATCATCTGAAGCGGTGATCGCCATTGCCGGTGAATGGGGGACACTTAGTGAAGCCGCATTCTGTCGGAAATTTCACGTGCCCCTCATTGGCCTTGAAACCGCCTTGCCTAATGACGTTCTGGAAGAGCTTGCATCTAGTCCCAGTGAGGCAGTCGCACGTGCGGTTGAACTGGCAGAGGCACGTAGGCGGTCAACATCGTGACCGGATTCGTGCTGTTCGGAGGGATTCTATTTATCCTTTTGGTGACAATAGTTTGGGCTGCACTTCGCGCCGGAGAAGATACGGGAACAGTGTTGGTCCCTGCTGAACGCCGTGATGCCGCAATTGAAGCGCTACGTGATCTCGAACTCGATTATCAGACCCGAAAAATTACCTCTGAGGAATATGAACTCACACGCTCGGGTCTTGAACGAACAGCCCTTCTTGCTCGTGACGAGGAGGAAATGATTCGCATGGGATCTGGTCCTTCAAATAACTGTGGTTCATGCGGGGCGATGTTGGGTGAGGGTTCATCGTTCTGCCACCTGTGTGGAGCTATGAGAGATATTGGGGTGTCTCAGGTTCCTTAAGCTTAAGCTTCACGCTCATTTACGAAGTGACTCTACGCGCGGTTAAGCACTTAAGAGGGGGGAGGCACCTGATATCCCCCCTTATTTAATGATTCATATTCTCAACCGAACGGAAAAACCGAATAGGGCCCGAAATGTGCCCCCCCCTCACTGCCCTAAAAACCGAATAAATTGCGAAAGGTAAGAATCCGTAGTATTCTCAATTAGTATCGCTTGGTAGCTGAGCTTGCTGTCCGACGTAGGAATCTGCGAGCTCGTGAACTTTGGAGAGTGTGAAATGGGTGTGGAGACGAATAAGGAACGAAAAAAGGCATTGTCCTTAGCGGTAGACCAAATTGAGCGGTCCCATGGCAAGGGGGCCATTATGCGTTTAGGCAATGAAGGTGCACGGATCCAGATTCCTGCCATTTCAACAGGTGCGCTCAATTTAGATTACGCTACGGGTATTGGAGGAGTGCCTCGTTCCCGTGTCACCGAGATTTATGGCCCAGAATCATCCGGAAAAACAACGATGACGCTCCAGGTGATTGCGAACGCCCAAAAAGATGGTGGGGTTGCTGCCTTTATCGATGTCGAACATGCCCTTGATGTTGGGTACGCGCAGAAGTTAGGGGTCGATATTGAGAACCTCCTCGTCTCCCAGCCAGATACTGGAGAACAAGCACTTGAGATTGCCGAAGTGTTAGTTCGATCAAGTGCCTTAGATGTCGTCGTCGTTGATTCAGTTGCCGCACTTGTTCCCCGTGCGGAGATCGAAGGTGAGATGGGAGATTCACATGTCGGTCTTCAAGCTCGGCTTATGTCCCAAGCATTGCGAAAGCTTACCGGTGCTATAGGTCGGTCAAACACAGCTGTGATTTTCACAAATCAAATTCGTGAAAAGATCGGGGTCATGTATGGAAGCCCAGAAACCACGAGTGGTGGCCGTGCACTCAAGTTTTATGCATCGCTGCGCCTGGACATCCGACGTATCGCGTCGATCAAAGAAGCGAATGACCAGATTGGGAATCGTACGCGAGTTAAGGTTGTGAAGAACAAGTGTGCCCCGCCCTTTAAGCAGGCTGAGTTCGACATAATGTTTAACCGCGGAGTGAGTCGCGAAGGGCTACTTATTGATATGGGTGAGGAGATTGGCGTAGTAAACCGAGCGGGAGCGTGGTATTCCTATGGCAATGACCTGCGACTCGGGCAAGGGCGGGAAAATTCTAAGGCGTTTCTCTGCGAAAATCCGGACATTGCCGAAGAAATTGAGGCGTTGATTCGTGAAGAACTAGGCATGTCTGTCTCAGCAGACAGTGATGATACTGAAACTGCAAAGACGGCTCAAGCAGTCGTCTCGGGAGATGCTTAACTCGACGGATGAGCGAATCCGTATCGTCGAGGTGCATTACGAGAGATAGGCTCTTGTGCCCAGTGTAACTGCACTTTCCCCAGTTAAGCGCCGGTCTGGTTGGATAGAAATCCAGGTGGACGGCGCTTCATGCATTCTACTCCCCGACCAGGATATTGCGCGGCTCGGTTTGACCATCGGTTCTACGATTAACGAAACCGATCTTGCTAGTTTGCAGAGCACAGCAGAACTCGCAGAGGCGATGCGTGTCGGGCTACGCTACCTTTCAGTACGACCACGAAGTTGTCGTGAGATTGAGTTGAGGCTGCTCCGTGAAAAATTGGAGCAGGAGACGATCGAACAGACGATCGATCGTTTAACGACACTCGGGTATCTTGACGACCGGAATTTTGCGGCAGCATTTGCGCGCGACCGTATTCGTCTTCGTCCATGCGGTGTGCGACGAATGAAAGCTGATCTCCTATCGCGGGGTGTATCATCCTGCGACGCGGATGATGGAATTGAGAGCGCCATGATGGAGCAAGACGTAAACGAACATGAGCTTTTACAACAAGTAGCTTCGGCTCGAGCATCCAAACTAGATGATCTGGATAAGGGAGTGGCGCGCCGACGGTTGTTCGGTTACCTGTCCCGTCGTGGCTTTTCCTCGGAAAATGTACGGAAGTGGATCGATACCCGGTGGTCCGAAGAACTACATTAAAAGGTTTGGGAAAAACGAAGATTCGGACAGGTGAAGATGACTACTGACGAGTTAAGAGCCCGCTTCGTTTCCTATTTTGAGCGTCAGGGCCACCTGCACTTACCCAGCAGCTCCTTGATTCCACAAGATGATCCTACGCTGCTATTCACAAACGCAGGTATGGTGCAATTCAAACGTTCGTTCCAAGGTGAATTAGACGCACCAGCTGACCGCGCTGTCACTTCGCAAAAGTGCCTGCGCGTAAGCGGCAAACATAATGATCTTGAAGAAGTAGGACGGACAGCTCGACACCATACGTTTTTCGAGATGCTCGGAAACTTCTCATTCGGTGACTATTTTAAGTCGGAGGCGATTAGCTTTGCATGGGAGTTTGTGACCGTCGAACTCGGACTGGATCCTGATCGGTTATGGGCGACGGTGCATCATACCGATGATGAAGCGTTCAAACTTTGGACAGATCTAACTCCACTGCCTCCTTCTCGTGTTCGTCGCTTAGGTGATAAAGACAACTTCTGGCAAATGGGAGAGACAGGGCCATGCGGTCCGTGTTCCGAGTTACACTACGATCTTCGAAAAGAAGTCGACGACCGAATCACTGATGAGCAGTTCGAGGTTGCTGGAGAGGCCGACAGATTTATGGAAATCTGGAACCTGGTCTTTATGCAATTCGATCGATCTCCTGAGGGGGTCGACGTTCCACTGCCTGCGCCATCCATCGACACGGGTGCCGGACTTGAACGCATTGCCTCGATTGTTCAGGGCTCAGGAACCAACTTCCACACTGATCTTTTCCTTCCACTCATTAAGGCGGCAGGGGAATCTCTTGGGATCAAATATTCTATGGATCCCAACGATTGGGAGGCAGGTGTCCCCTTCCGAGTGTTAGCGGATCACGCGCGGGCTGTCGCGTTTTTGCTCGCCGATGGCGTCTTCCCTTCGAACGAAAAACGCGGCTATGTCCTGCGCCGGATTCTCCGGCGGGCTGTTCGACATTACTGGCTTCTTGGCCGAAGGGAACCTTTGCTCCACCAACTAGTTGGGATTGTGGTCGATAACATGTCGCACACGTTCCCTGAACTAGCAACGCGACGCGAGCATTTGTTGAGTACAACTGTCGCTGAAGAAGACCTCTTTCTTTCAACCATTGAAGGAGGCATGGGTGAAATTGACGTAGCGATGCCCGAAGGAGGGTCGGGTACTGTGTCAGGAGACACGGCATTTAAACTCAAGGACACTTTCGGAATTCCTGAAGATTTGACGCAACTGATTGCTCGAGAACGAGGATATGAGATCGATTGGTCTAGTTTTGAGGAGGCACTCAAGGAACAGCGAACTCGTTCGCGGGCTGGGCTCTCCGATGAGATTGATTCGGGTGTGAAAAGTTTAGACTATCCACTGGCCGACGTACGGGTCGGTGATCGAGGTGGAACTCAAGAGTTTGTCGGCTACGAGAATTTAAAGGTTGAGGCGGATGTTCTTCGATGGGGACAATCTGAAGGCAATGTCTCACTTGTCCTTTCACAGAATCCCTTCTATGCAGAGAGTGGCGGGCAGGTTAGTGATCACGGGTGGATTCATGGAGATGACTGGGTGGTGGAGGTCCACGCGGTAGGTCAGTTGGATCCAGGATATACGGTTGTGATGGGAACTCTTGTTGAGGGCGTTTTCCCTAAGGCTCCGCATGCTGTGGTAGCAGAAGTCGATCGTTCGCTGAGGGCGGAAACCGAACGAAACCACACTGCAACCCACCTCTTACATGCAGCACTTCGCGAGTGCTTAGGTGAGCACGTCCAACAAGCAGGTTCACTTGTTGGGCCAGAGCGGTTCCGTTTTGACTTTAGTCATCGAGGGCCGGTATCCGAAACCGAACGGAGCGAGATTGAGCTTCGTGTTAATGAGATGATTCTTGCCAACGCGAACGTAGTGGTCTCGCAGCGTGATTATCAGGATGCCATCGCAGAAGGGGCAATTGGACTGTTTGGCGAAAAGTATGCTGATGTCGTCAGAGTCATAGAAGTGAGAGGTGTCAGTAAAGAGCTATGTGGTGGGACACATGTCTGCTCAACGGGACAGATAGGCTCATTCAAGATTGTTGCGGAAACTGGAGTTGCAGCTGGAATTCGACGGATCGAAGCACTCAGCGGGAAGGCTGCGTATGAGTGGGGTCTGGCGCGGGACCGCTTGATAAGTGAAATGACAACAAAACTGAATTCTCCATTCGCCGAGCTTATTCCCCGGCTTGATAGACTCCTTGAACAGCGTGATGACCTTGAACAAGAAGTTTCTAGGCAACGCGGAGAGTTGGCTGCCGATCAGTTGGATCAACTCCTTGGTGAAGACTCTACTGATGAGTCACGCTTCCTCTGCGGACGTATCGAACTTTCCACAGGAACCGATCTCCCCGAGTTGGGAGATATGCTAAGAGCGCGCATTGAATCAGGCGCGGTCGTACTTCATGTCGTTTTCCCTGATGTTAATCGTCACGTTTTCCTGTCCAGCGTATCTGACGATCTAATATCGAAAGGGTTAAAGGCGGGAGATTTGGTTCGTATTTCCAGTAAGGCTACCGGTTCTGGTGGAGGGGGAGGAGCACATTTTGCACAGGGTGGGGTGGGTGACGCCAAACTGGCTTCTGAAGGGTTGCAAGCTGCCCGCGAATGGGCAACGGGGAAGGTACCTAACTTGGTGAGCTGAGGTCCTCGTGTCATCAACACCAATATCTACGTCCGAAAATTGGCTCGATCGGCATTTAATAGAAGTGCCACCCCATCTGGCAGAAGCCATCCGTGATTTGATGGCTCCATGGCATAGATTGCATCCGGTTTCTGGAATGACTAAAGCGGCTTTGTATGGCTTTGAGAGTGTCGCAAACAACGTAGGGGATAGTGATAGTGCGATCGTCCTTCTCGCTGCTGATGCACTGCTCACGTACGCCTTTGAAGCGGCCACTGATCCTGCTCTCGGAGGTAGTGCCAACTTCACTATCAACATGGCCAGACGAATTGGTCCATGCGGTTCCATCGGAGCATTACTGGAGGGAGTCAGTGACGAACGTGGGTGAACTTTTATCGTATCCAGGGCTTTCGGGTCGGCGAGTCCTCGTTACCGGAGGTTCTCGTGGTATCGGTCGAGCTACGGTGCGTTTGTTAGCGATTTCAGGTGCTTCAATTGGTATTGCCTACCATCGCGCTGTTAAAGCGGCTAAGGAGGTTATTGAAGAGGCATATACGCATGCTCCGCAGGGGCAGCATTGGTATGCGGAGGCTGATCTTTCCAACTCTGATGGTTGCAGTCGTTTGTTTGAGCGCGTGGATAAGGAATTCGGTGGTCTCGACGGTTTTGTAGGGAACGCAGGCATCTGGAATGTCCAGCCGCGGCCACTCGTTGCTCTTGAGCCAGAAGAATGGGCCGAGATGTTGGAGGTGAATCTCACCTCAATCTACCTGACCACACGAGCAGCAACATCTAGAATGAATAGCGGTGGTCGGGTAGTGCTCGTTTCTTCAACGGCGGGGCAACGTGGAGAGGCACACCATAGTCATTATGCGGCTTCTAAGGGTGCGATTATCTCCTTCTGTAAGTCGATTGCAAGTGAACTAGGTCCTGAGTCGATAAATGTGAATGCAGTTGCCCCTGGATGGGTGGAAACCGATATGGCTATGGATGCACTACGTGGAGAGAATCGGATTCGCGCGCTATCCCAGATTCCGCTCGGAAGGATTGCAACTGCCCGAGATATTGCGGGTCCGATCTGTTTTCTGCTGTCGGATGCTGCCCGTCACATTACGGGTGAGGTTTTAAATGTAAATGGTGGAAGCGTTTTATGCGGATGAGTCCCTTTTCGCTGTGGTCCGTACATTCATGACGCTTGACACTTCCGTGCTGAAGCCACCAGACGGCTTTATAGAAATTGCTAACCGACTCGAACAAGCTGGTTTTAAAGCGTGGGCTGTCGGTGGGGCTGTTCGTGCTGCTTGTGGCGGGGGAAAGGGTAAGCGTGAAGAAGACTGGGACATTGCGACGGAGGCACGTCCAGAAGAGGTAGGGAACCTATTCTCCCGGACAGTACCCATTGGAGTTGAGCATGGTACTATCGGGGTATTGTGTCATGATGATTTGTATGAGGTCACGACGTTTCGGCGAGATGTGAAGACCGACGGTAGACACGCCCAGGTGACGTTTGCTGACTCGATCGAAGAAGACTTGGCTCGTCGTGATTTCACAATCAATGCTATTGCCTGGAGGCCGCGCACAGGGGATGTGCGTGATCCGTTTGATGGTGTTTCTGATTTTGATGATCGTGTTCTTCGGGCAGTAGGAACTGCTGCGCGCAGGTTTAAGGAAGACTATTTGAGGGTGCTTCGAGGTATGCGTTTCGCAGGTCGGTTTGATCTCAAGTTAGAGGAGTCAACTGCCAATGCAATGCGGGAGGCCGTGGGAGGACTGCCTCGCCTCTCGGCAGAACGAGTTCGTGAAGAACTCATGAAAGTGCTTACAGACCAGACGCCGTCCTCTGCGCTTTGCCTTTACACGGAGTTTGACGTTCTGCCGCATTGGTATCCAGAACTAGTAAATGCAAGTTCGAGTCATGAAATTTGGGATGCATCCTTCGATGCTATAGACGCCATATCCTGCCGACATCCGTTTGTCCGCTTAGCGCGTTGGTTGATCCAGACAGGTGAAGATGCAGTTGTGCGTAGGGCGGCGAGCCTGTCTCTGTTAAACCGCTTAAAGTTCTCGAATGCCCAACGTGGGGTCATAGGGAATCTTGTAGAGCACTATTTGCCTTTTGTTAATGCACTTGACTCGCCGAAGAGACATCGGCAATGGCTGTCAGAGGTTGGGGAAAGTTGGCGCGATGTTATTCGACTCCACGTTGCCGATGCGCGATCAGCTAAATTGGAGCGTAGAGAAAGCGACATTTTGGTGATTTGGAGACTTTTACACCAAGAGAAGCTTCAGAATCATCCTCTCAAAGTTCAAGACTTGGACATTAATGGGGACGACATTCTTAAACTGGGCGTCCCTCCAGGGCCCATGGTTGGATTTCTTCTGGAGCACCTGTTGAAAAAAGTTTTGGAGGACCCTCGGAAAAATACATGTGAAACACTGATCGCAGAAACTCGTCACCTCTTTGAGCTAGGAGTTGTGCCGGAGTCATTGTCCTCCGATGCGTGATGAGCCGAGTCTTTTCAGTAGCGGAGGATTTGACAGTGATGGAGTCTTGTCCGAAGAAGGAAATACTGTTTCGACTGAGACCTTTCCCTGGTCTGATGATGCGCCACTTGCCGCGCGGATGCGGCCTCGATCCTTGGATGAATTTGTAGGACAAAAAAACCTTGTAGGAAAAGAGGGTCCACTTTTCAAACTGATCGAGAGTGGCCGGGTCCCGAGTCTCATTTTGTGGGGGCCACCGGGTAGCGGAAAGACGACCCTGGCAAGCCTACTGGCGGGGCGAGTAGAAGCTACGTTTGTTGGTTTCTCAGCGGTTACGGATGGAATCCCGCGAGTAAGGGAGATAATTGGTGAGGCTCGAACAAGAAAAAAGAGCCTAAACCGAGGAACCGTCCTTTTCGTGGATGAGATCCACCGCTTCAATAGAGCGCAGCAGGATGCGCTATTGCCGCATGTGGAGCAGGGAGTGGTTACGCTCATTGGCGCGACTACAGAAAATCCTAGTTTTGAAGTGGTAGGCCCACTCCTGTCTCGAACTCGTGTCTTGGTGCTCACAGCCTTAAGTGAAGAAGATCTGGCTGAGATTTGTCGTCGTGCATTGAACGATGAAGAACGAGGTTTGCGGACACGAAATCTCCGGATTGACGAAGAGGCACTTGGTCGAATCGCGTTGGAATCCGATGGAGATGCACGCCGTGCACTTAATGCGCTAGAAACTGCCGCTGACCTCGTGTCGGCTGAGACAGATTCGAGCACTATTGAAGTCGAACATATTGAGGCGGCACTCCAACATCGATTTGCTCGCTACGACAAATCAGGTGAACAACACTACAATCTGATTTCTGCACTTCACAAATCCATCCGTGGCTCTGACATTGATGCGTCTTTGTACTGGTTTGCCCGCATGCTTGATGCGGGAGAGGATCCCATGTACCTGGCCCGTCGGCTCGTTCGGATGGCTGTCGAGGACGTGGGCCTGGCGGATCCGAGAGCGCTCCACCTGGTAGTTGCTGCTCGAGAGGCGTACCAATTTCTCGGAAGTCCGGAGGGGGACCTCGCGTTAGCTGAGGCGGTTACCTACTTAGCTCTGGCACCAAAATCGAATGCTGTGTATCGAGCTTACAACAAAGCACTCCAGATGGCTCGCGATACATCTTCTGTGCCAGTGCCTCTGCATATTCGAAATGCACCTACTCAGTTGATGAAGGATCTGGAGTATGGTGCGGGCTACAAATACGACCACGATTCCGAAAACGCGGTGGCTCATCAGACCTATCTTCCCGATGGTGTCGCTACCGATGGTTGGTATCTCCCACACAATAGGGGGTGGGAGTCCGAAGCAAGACGCCGACTCATGGAGATACGGAAGGCTCGTGAAGGAGACGAGTGGGAGACTTGACGGTAAAGAAAAATGCGGAGCGAGCGATCCTTGTGGGAGCGCCACCGTTCGATATGCCACAGCAGGTGGTTGATGAGCACCTTGAGGAGTTAGCTAGACTGGCAAACACGGCTGGGGCAGATGTCTGTGGGATGGTTGTTCAACGGCTGAGAACTCCCAACGCGTCAACTTATATTGGCAAAGGGAAGGTTGAACAACTCTCTCGTGCCTTAAAAGAGCACGATGCCTCTCTCGCCATCTTCGACGAAGATCTCTCTCCGGCCCAGGGGGTGAAGCTTGAGAAAGCTCTAGGAACACGTGCGATGGATCGCACAGAGCTTATTCTCGACATTTTCGCTCTACGAGCAAAAACTTCGGAATCGAAGCTCCAGGTAGAGGTCGCTCAGCTCCAATATATGAGATCACGTCTCAAGCGGATGTGGACACACCTCTCCAGAGAAGGTGGAGGTATCGGTGCTCGGGGTCCTGGTGAACAACAGCTTGAGACCGACCGTAGGCTTATCGATCGCAGGTTGACCAACCTTCGCCGTGACCTCCGCCAAATGGAAAAGAGACGAGCTACACAGCGCAAAGCTCGCAAGGAACAGTTCGCCGTTGCACTTGTCGGGTATACAAATGCGGGGAAATCTTCAATCTTGAGGGAGTTGTCGGGAAGTGATGTTTTTGTGGAAGACAGGCTCTTTGCGACGCTCGACTCAGCCACGCGAATCTGCGATTTAGAAGGGCCTGGCCCTATTCTTCTGACCGACACAGTGGGATTCATTCGCAAACTGCCGCACCATCTTATAGCGTCATTTCGGGCTACGCTTGAGGAGTTGTTGGAGGCGGATCTTTTACTTCATGTGATCGATGCTTCTTCTCCTAACTGGGAAGAGCACAATGAAGCGGTCAACGAAGTTTTGGTCGCCTCAGGGGTAAATGAACGCCCTGTGCTCTTTGTAATGAACAAGATTGATCGACTGACGCATGCGGAGGAACAAGCTCTTAGGTCGCGCACCGCTGCCTTCTTAGGACCGCAGGTCTTCACATCGGTTATTGAGCGAGGTGGACTGGACTCACTGAGAGAGGCTTTACAAGCTGCTATGCGTGCACGCCTCGTGACGGTTCGAGTGAGTTTCCCGGTGATCGATGGCCGAACTCTTGCAGAGGCGTACCGGGTGGGCGAGGTGCTCGAGCGTGGATATGAAGCTGGACGTATGATGATAACTGCCCGCGTTCCAACGGCCGTAGCTGGTCGTTGGCGAGAGACAAATGGCCTCATCGTCGAAGTTTTCGATGCGGCCTGAATAGGAAGAAGGCTTGTATATTCACGCTTTGAACAGTAGGTGAAACAGCTTGTGAAACTGCAGAGCTAAAAGGGATATTCACGATGGGGAATGAGAGTTTTGCACACCTGGCCGATTGTCGGCTATGTGTGAATGTCGATCATATCGCGACTGTTCGGGAGGCTCGGGGTACAGATGAGCCTGATCCTGTGCGTGCTGCGGTGCTCGCAGAACTCGGGGGTGCGCATGGGATTACCGTGCATCTTAGAGAAGATCGACGTCACATCGGCGACCGCGACGTTGAGCTGCTCATGTCCACGGTGCGCACATTTGTCAATTTAGAACTTGCTGTAGAGGATGAGGTGCTCGGTCTTGCGGAAGTTTGGGCTCCTGCACAGGCGACTCTCGTTCCCGAGAAACGGGAGGAGTTGACGACAGAGGGAGGGCTTGACCTTTCGCTCGACCCGAATCGGATCAAGTCAGCCATCACACAACTTCAATCAGTAGGGACTAGAGTGTCACTGTTTATAGATCCGGATCCTGCTACAGTGACTGAAGCTGCTTTGTTGGGGGCAAATGCAATTGAACTTCACACCGGGGAGTATGCGAATTCGGTCGACCGCGTGACAGCGGATCGTGAGATTGAAAGGCTGGTCAAGGCGGTCAAAGAGGGTGTAAGACTTGGGCTTGGTATCCACGCTGGGCATGGACTCACGTACGAAAATGTTCAACCTGTGGCGGCCATCACAGAATTCGAAGAGTTGAGCATTGGTCACTCTATAGTGAGCCGTTCTGTTCTCGTCGGGATGGAACGAGCTGTTTTCGAGATGGGACAGCTGATCCGTGAGGCGCGAGGGTGACACGACGTGTGACAATCGTGCTGGGGATCGTTCTGTCGATCGCTTTGCTCTTTTATGCTCTGCGCGATGTATCAACGACCGAACTAATGGGACACTTGGGGCAGGCGAATCTTTGGTTACTTTTCGCTGCCACTGTAGTGGCCACACTAACCTTCCATCTTCGTGCTATACGGTGGCGGGTGCTCCTAGCGCCAACAGGATACCAACTTCCCTTTGTATCGCGCTACGCAGCTGTATGCATTGGGTTTATGGTCAACAATGTTCTTCCGGCACGTATCGGTGAGTTTGCACGAGCATACTCTCTATCTCGTATCGAGCCCGTGGGTATCAGTGCTGCGCTGGCTTCCCTTGTTGTTGAAAGGCTCCTTGATGCAATTGTCCTGATAACCTTTCTGGTTTTCGCAATCTTGCTTGGTGTGGGAGAAACTTCAGTGTCGGGTGCGGTCAGTGGGATATTCACTGCCGTAGTCATCGGAGTCGGGATCGGTTTGGTTACGCTCGGGATTCTAGTGCGCAGTCCGAATCGATTCCTCCGTTTTGTCGAAAGATGGTTTCATAGGTTTGGTCCCCGTTCACTTGCTGAGAAGGTGAACATCATCTTGGTTTCATTCGTAGCGGGTTTGGGCGCGTTGAAGCATGCGCACGTATTCGTAAGAGCGTTTCTTTGGTCTGTCGTGGTATGGGGGTGGAATGCTTTTTCTTTCTATTTGGGTTTCTTGGCTTTTGGGATTCTTGAGCCAGGAATCCCAGGAGCTTTGTTTCTTCAGACAGTTATAGGCTTTGCGGTTGCAATCCCATCTACCCCCGGTTTCTTTGGACCCTTCGAAGCCGCTACGCGGTTCGCCTTAGAGATCTACAATATTGAACCTTCGCGGATAATTAGTTTTGCAGCTGGGTATCATTTGCTCACGTTTATACCCATAACAGTTCTCGGTATTTGGTATATGAGAAAACTGGGCATCAGCCGCGACGAATTGGGGAATAGCGATGAAGTGGGGCGTGTGGCAAGTGATCCGGAACAAGTTGAAGATCTTTCTTTGATACACTCAGACCGAGATCGATTGACTCTGAGTCAATCGGAGTGAAAACCTTTTGATATCTTTGAAAAAAGAGGTTTCTAGAACTCTTCGATCCACTGTATGATGGAGACACAAGCTCCCGCGAAAATCAATCTCCGACACCGTGTTTTTGAGAGGGATGAGGCTGGTTTCCATGGTGTGGAGACGATCCTTGTGCGGACAGATCTCGCCGATATTGTTGCATTAGAAGAAACGGGAGCAGGCATTTCAATTGAAGTAGGCGGCCCATTTTCTGAAGGCGTGCCAAATGGACCCGATAATTTATGTTGGCAGGCAGCAGAACTCTTTCTCGATCAGGTTTTTAGACATAAAAAGCGGCCTGGACTCCGTTTTACGCTGCTGAAGCGGATACCCCACGGAAGCGGGTTAGGGGGAGGTAGCGCTGATGCTGCGGCAACTCTGCGACTTCTTGCCCGTCGGTGGAATCAATTGAACGAACGCGACCTTCTTCTCATTGCAGGGCAAGTGGGAAGTGATGTTCCGTTTTCTATGCTAGAGGTTCCCATGGCGCTTGGGTGGGAAAGGGGTCGACGTCTTCTTCCTCTGCGAGCCCCACCCTCCCGCCCGGCACTGGTTCTCTGCTCTGGGGCGCATATTTCCACTCCGGATGCGTACAGTTGGTTGCGCGATGCACGGGTGCATGAGTTATCGAATGCGCCAGGAACAATCCTTAACCAAGGATCTGCTGCGCTGCCGGGCACAACCCGAATCGCTCAGTGGGAATCAATGGAGCGTTTGGTCATCAACGATCTCGAGGGGCCAGTGTTTTCACGGTATCCTGATTTGGCTCGGGGAGTTAACGAACTCCGAAAGTATGAAGCTTCGTGCTCGGGCATGACGGGATCAGGGTCAGCACTTTTTGGGATTTTTCCGGACACAGATGCGTGTGCTAATGCTCGCACTCACATTGAGTCAAGTTCTCTTGTAGTTGAACACGGGTGGGATGTGTTAGAGGTTAAACTGCCGGTTTAGCAAAGGTTGTGCGGTCAGGTGAACTGCGCGAGGTCTTAGATATTTGTCGTGGTTGGCATTGTAGAAGGTTGTCCACCATCTTCGCACATTACCCTTTATCGGGGAGAACCGTCTGAGCGATGGCTTTCCCATTGGCCCTTCGTCTAATGGCAAGACCCCGGCCTTTGACGCCGGTAATCCAGGTTCGAGTCCTGGGGGGCCAATTACTACACGGTGTCCGGTTGCCCTAAGATGTTCAAAACTATAGTGAACCCCCGGTCTCCGGCTGAGCAATTACTTAGGGCTAAACCACCAGGAGGACCTTTTGCCTGAATCGATCGTCACCCTTGAGGATTTTCTTGCAGTGGGGAAGCAAGATCATCTTAAGGATGCCCACGAACTCACCCATGTGCTGATTCAGCTGAGTCTTGCTGCTAAAGTCATCTCTAATTCGGTACGCAAAGCAAGCTTGTCGGATATTTTGGGAGCATCAGGTAATACGAACGTTCATGGAGAACAAGTTCAGAAGCTTGACGAGTACGCCGATACTGTCATTGTCGAGATGTTGAGTAAGGGGGGGAGTGTTTGTGGGATCGCTTCCGAAGAGTCAGAAGAGCTCATCTCAATTCCAAAACATTATGAAACAGGCCCCTATGTGATCTGTATTGATCCTCTAGATGGCAGCTCAAATATCGATGTCAACATTTCCGTTGGTACAATCTTCTCAATCCGAAAGAAGCGTAGTGAAGGAAGAGATGCCCAACTCACTGATGTACTTCGGCCCGGAGCAGAGCAGTGTGCGGCTGGATACGTTCACTATGGACCATCAACAATGTTTGTATTCACAAGTGGTTCCGGCGTAAACGGTTTTACTCTCGACCCATCGATTGACGAGTTCGTGCTCTCTCATCCTGACTTGAAGATGCCTTCTCCCGGGACGAATGTTTACAGTGTTAATGAAGCCTATATGAGGAAGTGGACTGCGGGTCAGCAAAAGCTCGTCCACCAGTTCCATGGGGGGCAAGATGGAAGCGACAGTTTTTCGTCCAGGTATGTAGGGTCGATGGTAGCAGACTTCCATCGGACTATACTTCGCGGTGGCATTTTCATGTACCCTGGAACCCGCGACAACCCCAAAGGAAAGCTTCGTCTCCTATACGAAGTTGCGCCGCTGGGATTTGTGTGCGAACAGGCAGGTGGTCTTGCTAGCGATGGGAAGCAACCAGTTCGTAACATTCATCCTGAGGATCTTCATCAACGCATCCCAGTGTTTTTGGGGAGTCCACACCTCATTAAGCTCGCCGAGCAGTATCTGGCAAGAAATTAAAGACACATTTCAGTGTTTTGCGCACAGATAAGTTGGATTGGTATGGAGAGGACATTTGTCTTTTCCAACCGTGTTCTTCTTGATAGGGGTGGTCTTACCTCGGGGTGGATTACTCATCTATCCTTAGGCAGAGTGACCGGAGTTCTTCAAGCCGGATTTAATTCCATATAAGTTTGGCAGATCAACTATCTTCTGTAGCCTTTTGGCGCTCAATGTCGACTAGTGGTGCTGCATAGTCTCCGGTCCAGCAGGCATCACAGAAGGGTCCAAAGTCCGACACGGATCCACGCATACCCTCCATACTCAGATACCCAAGAGAATCTACTTCGAGGTGATCGCGAATCTCTTCTACCGAGTGGTTCGAACCAATTAGTTCTTCACGTGTTGGCATATCGATCCCGTAATAGCATGGGAAACGCACCGGAGGTGAAGCGACCCGAAAGTGCACTTCTTTCGCGCCCGTATCACGTAAAAGAGTCACAAGCCCGCGACTTGTGGTGCCTCGAACGAGTGAATCATCTACAACAACTACGCGTTGGCCCTCTACAAGTTCGCGAACAGGATTGTACTTTACGCGGACCCTGAAATCGCGCCCCGCTTGAGTCGGGTGGATAAATGTCCGTCCTACGTAATGGTTTCGGATGAGTGCTAACTCGAACGGTAAACCGCTTACTTCAGAAAAACCTAACGCAGCAGAATTTGAGGAGTCTGGTACTGCTAGCACGCAGTCGGCATCAGCGGGGTGTTCATGGGCTAATTGCCGCCCAAATGCGCGCCGTGCTCCGTCAACGCTGCACCCCCACACTTGTGAATCTGGACGTGCAAAGTAGACGAGTTCGAATAAACAAGCGCTCGGCTCAGCTGGTGGAAGAGGTCTAAGCTCTTCGATTGAGCCATCTTGAATTTTTAATACCTCGCCAGGACGAACATCTCTAATGTATGTGGCCCCAATGATATCGAGTGCACAGGTTTCTGAAGTGACTATTACCGCATCGCCGAGCCGTCCAAGCACGAGTGGACGGAAGCCTCGGGGGTCTCGTGCAGCATAGACGGTGTTACCTACACAAAGCACCACTGAGAATGCACCAACGACCTGTGAAAGCGCGTCGTCAATTTTATGGTCCTGATCTTCTCTGCGAGAACGGGCGATTAGGTGAACGATTGCTTCAGAATCTGAGTCTGTCTGGAAGATTGCACCTTCCGAAGACAATCGATTTCTCAACTCAACAGCATTGCTAAGATTTCCATTATGTGCGAGTGCGAGTGGTTGATCTTGATAGTCGACTACAAGCGGTTGAGCGTTACGAAGGCTTGAGCCTCCTGCGGTTGAGTATCGGACATGTCCGATAGCAAGAGTTCCATACATCTCTTTGAGTATTTTGTCATCGAAAATATCGACGACGAGCCCCATCCCTTTATAGGTTTTCTCTCGTCCATCTTCATCTACGGTAACCAAGCCAGCTGATTCTTGGCCTCGATGTTGTAACGCGTACATGGCTAAGTATGCTAACTCTGCCGATGCGGGTGACCCACTCACCGCCACCACGCCACACTCCTCGCGCGGTTTGTCCAAATGGTAATCAGGTAGGGCTCTGTCTCGCGTATTGGGCTCGATTTTACGAATCATGAGGTCAATCCTGCCTGCTCAGTCATCCGACGTGGAAGCGCTGATTCGTAAATCGTGGCAAGCTTATCCGCGGCAATTTGAATCAGGTAACTTGCCCCAGTGATCTGACAATCTTCACCTGCGCCTCCGACTGTACCGACTCGCGCTGCCCGCACTCCGTGCTTTTCAGCTAGCTGCAACAAAGCGCTACCATCGCCATCTGTGCATGTGAGGACAACCCGTGACTGTGACTCCCCAAACCATAGCGCTGCTGCTGATACCACTGATGAGGGGGCCTCATCAAGTGCAACATCAAACCCGGTTGGACCGTCCTTGCCCCCAATCGCACACTCAGAAAGCGCAACTGCGAGCCCTCCATCGGAACAGTCATGTGCAGACCGGACTATACTGTTCTCCGCCGCGGTCACGAGAAAATCGACAAGTTGTTTCGCTTCGTTGAGATCCACGACAGGTGGTTCCCCAGCGACTAATCCATGAACTGCGGCAAGATATTCGGTTGCCCCGATCTCCTCTCGTGTCACACCAACCACCCAAATTTCGTCTCCTGCATGTTGGAAAGATGAGGGGACGCGGTGCTCGAGATTGGTCAAGAGTCCCACCATTCCAATAACAGGTGTTGGGTACACGGGTTCGCCACCGGTTTCATTGTAGAGCGATACATTTCCGCCTGTTACTGGAGTGTTCAGACTTCGACAGGCCTCTCCCATACCTGCGACGGCTTCGGAAAGTTGGTGGTAGACTTCAGGCCGAAGTGGGTTCCCAAAGTTGAGGCAGTTCGTAACCGCGATGGGTCGGGCCCCTGAACACGCTACGTTACGGGCTGCCTCTACAACTGCTACCTGTCCGCCCGTGCGTGGATTTAAATATGTAAAGCGCCCGTTTCCATCTGTTGATACCGCAAGCGCGCATCCGTCTGTTGGCAGTTGTAGCACCGCCGCGTCAGATCCTGGCCCCTCAAGAGTGTTGGTTTGGACCGTTGTGTCGTACTGCTCATAAATCCAACGTTTTGAAGCGATTGAGGGTGAGTCGAGCAGCGTTTTTAGTGTGTCTAGGAGTTCTTTATTGGACGTGAAGTCTCTGTATTCGCTCAGGTCACGGGTCCGGAGTTCAAGGACCTCTGGTGCTTCGACCCCCTCCCGTACGTATGTCGGGCATTCGTCAACTAGTGGGATCACTGGGATTTCAACCACAACTTCCCCCGCCTCACGAACCCGGAACATCCCATCGTCCGTGACGTTTCCGATGGTGGCTGCTTGCAGATCCCATCGTTCGAGTACCTCACGGACTGCTTCCTCGTGCTCAGGTTTCGCTACTAAGAGCATACGCTCCTGTGATTCGGAGAGGAGCATCTCGTACGGAGTCATGCCCTGTTCGCGCACTGGGAGCAGCGAAACATCGATATCAATGCCAGACCCAGATCGTGCCGCCATTTCAGTTCCGCTTGACGTGAGGCCAGCTGCCCCCATGTCCTGGATTCCAACTAGTAGATCTTTTTCGATGAGTTCGAGGCTGGCTTCCAGGAGAAGTTTTTCGGTGAATGGGTCCCCCACTTGAACTTGTGGGCGACTGTCATTCCCTTCTTCGTCGAGTTCTTCGGATGCGAATGTTGCACCGTGGATGCCATCCCGTCCGGTTCGAGCGCCTACGGCCATGACTGGATTGCCTACTCCTTCAGCTTTACCGCGGATGAGTTGTTCGAGCGGTAATACTCCGATGCACATCACATTGATGAGAGGATTCTTCTCATAAGCAGGGTCGAAAATTGCTTCGCCCCCGACGGTGGGGACACCAACACAGTTCCCATAATCACCGACGCCGCGTACGACCCCGTCAAATAGGTAACGCGATCGTGGTGAGTCGAGTGAGCCGAAATGGAGACTATCAAAAATTGCGATTGGGCGGGCTCCCATAGTGAATACATCTCGCAGGATGCCACCAGATCCTGTAGCAGCGCCTTGATATGGCTCAATCGCTGAGGGGTGGTTGTGTGATTCGATCTTAAATGCAACTCCCCAACCCTCGCCTACATCAATGACTCCAGCGTTTTCACCTGGCCCTTGGACGACCGCATCGCTTTTCGTGGGGAGAGTTGCGAGAAGTGGTCGAGAGTTTTTGTACCCGCAGTGCTCTGACCACATCGCACTAAACACACCAAGCTCGGTGAACGTGGGTTCACGCCCGAGAATCTCCAAGATTAACTCGTACTCCTCAGGAGTGAGCCCGTGTTCTGTGACGAGATGTGATGTGATTTCTGGGTCGCCAGTCCTCCGGGCAACTGGTGACGCTGTCATGCTTTCCATCATTGAGTCCCTACCATCTTGCCTTCATGGATAGGTTTCGCTGCAAGTTTCCTCTCGCTCACAGCCAAGAGAAGAGATTCGAATACCCCAAGTCCATCAGTATTGCCCAAGACTTTTAGGGAGTGTCGTTCTGGGTGCGGCATCATGCCGAGTATGTTTCCACCCGCATTAGTGATCCCCGCGATATTGCGAGCTGAACCATTAGGATTCGCTTCCAGAGTTGTCTGATTAGAATCGTCCACATAGCGAAAAACCACACGGTTTTCACCTTCGAGTTCATCTAGGGTTTCATTATCAGCAACAAATTGCCCTTCCCCGTGCGCTATTGGGATATGAAGTGTTTGGGCCTGTTCGTAAGCTCGAGTGAATGGTGTGTCAGAATTTTCTACGCGTATACCGACATTGTGACATCGAAAACGTAGGCTCGCGTTTCTGACTAATCCGCCTGGGAGAAGCCGTGCTTCACATAGCACCTGGAATCCGTTGCAGATTCCGAGTGTGAGTCCTCCCGCTTTCGCAAACTCGATCACTTCTCGCATAATTGGACTGAAGCGGGCGATGGCACCGCACCGAAGGTAGTCCCCGTAAGAGAACCCTCCTGGAAGCACTACCACGTCGACTTCTTCCAGGTGGTGTGATTTATGCCACAGGAAAATTGCTTCTTCCCTTAGCCCAACTGTGACGGCACGATACATATCGGTATCGCAGTTCGATCCAGGGAACCGAACGATGCCCACCCTCATTATTTCTCCACGTCTCGAACGGTCACTAAGTAGTCTTCAATGATCGGATTAGCGATCAACTCTTCGCACATTGATTCCACCGCAGTTTGAGCATCCTGTGCAGTTTCTGCCGCAATCTCGAGTCGAATCAGCCGTCCGGCTCGCACCGATCTTACGTCCTCATATCCGAGGTTCCCCAGCGCACTGGCAATCGTTTCTCCGACTGGATCAAGGATCCCTGCTCGTGGAGTTATCTGCACATCGGCCAGATAATTTTCAGTCATGGTTCTCCCTCTCGTAGAGTTCATGACCTGTTACTCGGCGGAACGCTTCCAAGTATCTTTCAGAGGTGGTTTGGACGACTTCTGCTGACAGTTCAGGCGCCGGCGGCGTCTTATCCCATTCGCCACGCCCGACCATATCTTCTAGATAATCACGAACCGGTTGTTTATCGAGAGAAGGCTGGCCGCCTCCAACGCGGTATTGAGACTCAGGCCAGAACCGTGACGAGTCGGGTGTCATAACCTCGTCGATTAATATGATTCGACCATCTGATCCTTGCCCGAACTCGTACTTCGTATCAGCCAAGATGATACCGCGTTCCCGGAGCGTGTCTCGCCCAGCTGTGTAGAGTGCGAGACTGATATCACGGAGCTTGGTTGCGAGTTCCATACCGATGATGTCGCACATTTGATCAAACGTGATGTTTTCGTCGTGCAAGCCTTGTTCGGCTTTGGTGGATGGAGAGAAAATTGGTGTTGGGTACGCCTCTGATTCTTTGAGCCCTTCTGGTAACGGTTCGCCTGCGAGGGTTCCATGTGCTCGATATTCTTTCCAAGCTGAACCCGAAATGAAGCCTCGCACAACACATTCGACGGGGAACGGCATGGCCTTCTCTACGAGCATCCCCCGATGAGCCCAGGTGTCGATGGTGGCGGCCAGTTCTGGTGCAGCTTCAGCAATCGACTCTGGCGAGCTTGCGATTCGATGATTGTCAACAATGGCGCTTGTTCGATCAAACCAAAAGGCTGAGAGTTGTGTAAGAACTGCGCCTTTGTGATGGATTGGATTTGGGATTACACAGTCGAAAGCGCTTATCCGATCACTTGCGACCATGAGGATCCGATCCCCGAGGTCGTACATGGATCGGACTTTCCCTTGGCGGAGAAGTGGGTAGGGAAGGTCGATCGCATGAAGTGGGATAGTACGCGAAGCATCAAGTGGTATTTCTGTCATTTGATTCTTACACCCAGTGTGTGGTTAGCGATTTTTAATTTTTTAATAATGAGATTCATACGCGAACCTCCTCTGCAGCCCGCAAGTTTGCGGTCTCTTCAAGTACCGGCCCTACGCGCTCACGCAAAAAGTACTCGACCTGTTGGGCACAACGGCCCACTAATTGGGTCGGGTCAGCCATATCTGCCAGATCTTTCATGCTCAGCCCAAAGGATTTATCCCCAGAAATTCGTATAAAGAAGTCGTTGTCATCCGCACCATCATCAAGTCGTTCACGCGCGGCCAGAGCATGTCGTCGGACACGTTCGTGCAGGTCTTGTCGATCTCCACCCTTCCGAACTCCCGCTAGGATGATTTCTTCTGTAACCATAAAAGGGAGGGCGCGGTTAAGTCTTCGCTTTACCACCGCAGGGTGGACGACAAGTCCGCCTCCAACATTATGAGCGAGGATAAGGATGGCCTCAGAAGACAGATAAGCTTCAGGGAGTGAAATTCGACGATTTGCCGAATCGTCCAAGGTGCGTTCAAACCACTGAACCGACGCTGTCCAAGATGTATTGAGTTCAAGTACGCAGAGGTGGCGAGCCAGTGCACAAATCCGTTCGCTTCGCATTGGATTTCGCTTGTACGGCATTGCGGACGAGCCGATCTGGTGTGTTCCGAAGGGTTCTTCTATCTCTCCGAACGACTGCAAAAGCCGGATGTCGTGCCCAAAGCGTGCACTGGAACTGCCAATGCCCGCGAGGACTGAAAGGACTCGTTGGTCAACCTTCCGTGGATAGGTCTGCCCGACGACATCGTAACACCCAGTAAACCCGAAGCGCTCAGCCAATCGTTTATTGAGGTGGTCGACCTTCGTTCCCTCTCCATTGAATAGTTCTAGGAAAGTCGCTTCAGTGCCCGTCGTACCGCGTGCTCCTCGAAAACGAAGTTCCGAGACAACGGTGTCGATTTGTTCTAGATCGAATACAAGGTCTTGGAGCCACAAGCAGGCTCGTTTCCCGATTGTCGTAGGCTGTGCAGGTTGAAGATGTGTATAGCCCAGTGTTGAAGCTGATGCTTGCTCGCCCGCGAAGTTTGCAATCGCGGAGATAACGCCAATCAATCGATCTCTTAGGATTGCCAGACCCTGCTTATGCTGGATTAATCCGTGATTGTCACCAACGAATGCGCTTGTAGCGCCGAGGTGGATGTGCTTTCGGGCTTCTGGCGCCACTTCACCGAAGTGGTGTACGTGTGCCATGACGTCGTGCCGGAGGTCACGCTCAATCTCGGCGATGCGTGCCAGGTCAATCTTGTCTCGAGCGGCATGCATGGCTGCAATTGCCTCTTGAGGGATTTTGACACCGAGATCCCGTTCTTCCTCAGCGAGCGCAATCCATAGGTCTCGCCAAGCAAGGGCTTGCATATGGGGCGAGAAGATTGACGCCATCTCCTCAGAGGCGTAGCGATCAATGAGAGGATGTGGGTAACGGCTTTCCGGCATGGGGGTGCGTGGTCCGGTTCAGCGGCCTCTCGTGGCGACCGGAGTCGCCGTAAGGCCCCAATGTGGCGACTCCGTGGCGTAAGGCAAGGTGTGAGCCGATTTCCGTTTTACGTGGTGGAGCGAAAAGGTTGCGGTCATCTTACGTGATACGGCGAATAAGGCCCATTTCACGGGGATAGATATGTCTTCTGTTTTGGGTTGGATCTAGCCCACCCGAAAGGTGAGCGCCCCCGATTGCTTGCCGCGCGCGATGTGCACCCGAACCCAGCCTTGCGTTTCACCGCTTTGGGCATAGTAGTCAAAGAACTCACTAGCCTCCTCCGCTGATCGCACCTCGTTTTCATTGATCCCCCAGATTACATCGCCGAGCCTAAGTCGAGTGACTCTTTGTACTTCTTCCTCAATTGACACTATGAGTGCGCCAAACTCGACTTCCAGACTACGCTCCTGAATTATCTGTTCGGTCACTGTGACTAAACCGAGACCAGATAACACCTCAACCAATGTAGCTTGGCCAGAGGGAATTTCCTCGATGAGAAGTTGTGTTTTCTGCTCTTGTTTCCCTCGCCTATATGTCACTTCGACGTTGGTTCCGACTCCAGCATCGACTAGGCCAACTTGCCAGTCAAGGTCATGATTTACGGCACGTCCGTTAAGCGACGTGATCTCGTCTGCCACTTGTAGTCCAGCTGCATCGGCGGGGGTCCCAGGGTATACCTCTGCAACTACGGGTCGGCCAAACATGGATTCTACGTCTGATCGATCGGTGATTATCGCAGCTCCAACCCAAGGTCGACGAACTCGCCCGAAATCCGCGAGTTCACTTGCCACGCGGAGCGCACGGTCAATGGGAATGGCAAAGCCGAGGCCTTCTGATCCGCCGGAAAGAGATAATATTGAACTGTTAACACCAATTACATTCCCTTCGGCGTTTGCTAGAGGCCCTCCTGAATTCCCCGGATTGATAGAGGCATCAGTTTGAATCATATCAGCGTACAGGACATCCTGGCCGCTTTGTGACTGAATATCACGCCCCACTCCGCTGATAACACCTGAGGTGACGGTGGCCTCACTATTTTGGAGTGAGAATCCGGACGGATTACCTAGTGCCACGGCGGGCTCTCCCACGACTAGATCTGATGATGTTCCGAGTGGGGCTGCAGGAACCAATCCTGCTGGGATTTGAACGACGGCAAGGTCTGTTAGTGCATCCGATCCTACAAGTTTTGCCTCATAGCGTTGGCCATCGACGTCGATGACCTCGATTTGGTCCGCCCCCCTAACGACATGTTGATTAGTCAGTATTGTCCCAGAGTCATCGATTGCAAAACCGGAGCCCAACCCCGGAACCTGTCTACTTCGGCTACCGAAGGCACGATCAAAAATGCTGGGTCTACTACGTACTGTGCTGATTGTCCGAATGTTTACAACGGAAGGACTGACCCGATAAGCGGCTACGACCGTAGGGGTGCGTCGAGAGTTGGAGATGTCTGCAATGGACTGTGTCGGCATTGCTGCGCCGATTTCTCCGCCGACAAAAGAGGAAGGTGTAGGGGTTCCCTCACTATATACGGGTTGTGCTACTGTACCTGAATACCGTGCTGTAAACACTGCTCCAACACCTAGTCCAGCTAAGAAAAGCAAAGTCAATCCACTGAGAAATGAAAGTGCCGAAAGCCTCTTCACTGTCGGTCAACTCCTTGTCGTTATGCTGTTAAAGATCGCCCGGAAAATTGTCGCATTCAATTCTTTGTCTGGATTTAAACAATAATGTTCAAAGCACCATGCTCGCTTAAAAAATATACACATAACGGTCCTGAAGGTTTACTTCCTGGTTTACAATGGTCCTAGCCAGGGGATTCCTGCGGGTCGGTTCCAGCCCTCAGGATAACGGACTCCCGTTAGGTAGAGGCCACTTGCGGGAGCAGGGAAAACCGGACGAGAGGCCATCGTATTATCTATTAGAAGTTCCAGATCTTTTTGTGGGCGTCGCCCCATCGCGATCTCGACACATGTTCCCACTAGATACCGAACCATATGGTGCAGGAAGCGGTTTGCCACGATCTCAAAGCGAAGCAGTGGGATTGAGTCCGCAGACCATAGTGCCGATTCAACTAGACAAATCGTTCCATTACTCGGTTGTGGGCTCTTTGCAAAAGCAGCGAATGAGTGTTCGCCCTGGATAAGAAGGGCGAGCTTCGACAGCTTGGCGACATCAATGTCACCATCTAAGATCCATGCTCGATTGCGGAGGAATGGTTGATCTGGTGCGTTGATGGCCAAGGCATACTCGTAGCGTCGCCCTATGGCATTAAAGCGAGGGTGAAAGTTTGAAGATGCGATGTTCATTTGGGTGACTGTAACATCAGTTGGTAGGATTGCCCTCAGTGATCGAAGAAGTTTGGCTGGCTGCCAATGCGGCGGCGTATCAAACGCAATCGACTGCGCTGCTGCATGAACGCCCGTATCAGTGCGTCCGGCGAGGTCAATTCGTGTTGATTGGTTGAGAAGTGTAGATAAAGCCAGTTCCAACTCGCCCTGGACTGTGCGCACGTCTGGTTGTAGTTGGGAACCGTGGAAATTGGTCCCGTTATATTGAACAGTAGCCCAACAGCGCGTGAGAGGTTTGGAATTCGACACGTGCGAAGATTAAGGGGGTCGATACGTGTCCGACACCTTACAGCGAATTCTCACAGGGGATGCTTTGAGCGCAGCCGAAGCGGAGGCAGCCTTCGATCGCTTTATGAAGGGAAACGCTTCACCCGTTGAAATGGCTGCACTTCTCTCGGTACTTAAAGTTAGAGGTGAGAGTCCGACCGAGATTGTTGGTGGCGTCCGTGCACTCCGCAAAGCGATGATTCCTCTTGAACTAGGTACGGATCACCTTGTGGATACTTGTGGGACGGGAGGTGGAACACTCACTACGTTCAACATCTCAACTGCATCGTCGATCGTTGCGGCTGGTGCCGGAGTAAAGATCGCAAAGCACGGTAACCGATCGTTCACATCTAAGTGTGGCAGCGCCGATGTGCTTGAAGCGCTCGGTATCCCCATTCAACTCAATTTGAGTGAACAGAAACGGATGTTCGATAAGGCTGGATTTGTATTCATGTTTGCGCCCTCGCACCATCCCGCCATGCGTCATGTTGGACCCATCCGTGGAGAACTCGGTGTTACGACGATCATGAACCTCCTTGGGCCGTTAGCAAATCCGGCTGGTGTGCGCCGCCAGGTGATTGGTGTTGCTCACAGAAGTTTACAACGTCTCATCGCAGACTCTTTAGTTGAACTGGGCCACGAGCGCGCTATGGTTGTCCACGGGGCCCCAGGAATGGATGAATTGAGCCCTCTCGGTCCTACGACAATCATCCAACTAGATGATGGACGTTTAGACGAGATCGAGATTTTTCCCGCCGACTTTGGTTGGCCCAAGTATGCTCCCGAAGATCTTAACGGGGGCGAACCGCAAGAGAATGCCGAACGAGTCCGAAGGGTAATCACAGGGGAACAGCTTGGTGGTGCTCGGGCTGCTGTCCTCATTAACGCTGCAGCGGCAATATGGGTCTCTGGTGAAGTGCAAAGTCTTGAAGAAGGGGTGGTTGCTGCGGAAGTTTCAATTGACGATGGAAAGGCTGCAGCTAAACTCGATATCCTCCAAACCCTCTACTGATCCAGAGGTGCTCTTCGCCTCTGGTGGTGTAGTTGCTAGGAGACAAAGAAACGGGAACCTCCGCCCCGACGGTTAAAAAAGGTAGGAGGTGGGTGGCCGTCAGGGCGTTGACTCTCTGGTAATTGAGAGCGGTCCTCCGTCAAAATGACGTCCTGCTAGTAGCGTCGGATCACTCCAATCACCACACCTTGAATCATAATTCTGCTCGGGTCAAAATACATGGGAGTGAGAGTTGAATTCGCCGGTTGTAGGCGAATTTCATTCTCTTCGCGGTAGAACTTCTTCATCGTCGCGTTTTCACCATCAACAAGCGCAATCACCATCTCTCCGTTATGGGCCGTATTCCGAGACTGCACAATCACATAGTCACCGTCGCGGATCTGCTCCTCGATCATGGAACTTCCTCGGACTCGCAGGACGTAATGCTCGTTTAATGATCCCGAGATCATATCTTCCGGAACGGCAATCGATTCATTGTCCTCAATGGCTTCGATTGGCATCCCTGCAGCGACATTTCCATGTAAGGGGAGTTCAACCGCGGCCACTCGAAGTTCGCCATCGACAAGTTCAATCGAGCGGCTTTCATTATAGTTTTTCCTGATGTAACCTTTTGCCTGGAGATTACTCAGATGTTCATGCACAGTGGCTAATGATCGATAACCGAAGCTTTGCGCAATCTCTTCAAAGCTGGGAGAGTATCCCCGAAAGCGAACAAATCCCTCAATAAAGTCCAACATCTCGCGTTGCCGCTTTGTGAGAGCCATATCTCCTCGCCGAGAAAAGTCGAAATCGCCTGCCGTGGTCTTCTGTTGCGGACCGAATGCGAACCGAACATACCCGAATAAGAGCCGAATCGCAACTGGTTACAGTGGACTTCGAATGCTTCAAGTCGCAGCTTTGATAGATGGCAAAGCAAACTATTCTTGAAGAGATACTCAGGACGAAGCGTGATGAGATTACGAGCCTGGCTTTATTTAGTAAGGCACTAGAAGCACAGGTTGTTAAGGCTCCGCCATTACGGGGCTTTGAAGTAGCCCTCCAGCGACCGTCTGAAGTCTCAGTCATCGCTGAGTTCAAGCGCCGGTCACCGTCGGCTGGGGACATTAATCCTTACGCTCAAGTGGCTGGGCAGGCTTCTGTGTATGAGGCTGGAGGGGCCGCAGCCATTTCAATCCTTACCGATGAGACCTATTTCGGCGGTTCACTTGAAGATCTCCGGTCGGCACGTGAAGCTGTAGGAGTTCCACTCCTCAGGAAAGATTTCATACTCGATACGGTCCAGCTATATGAGGCTCGCGCGGCTGGGGCTGATGCCATTCTCCTTATTTCGCGAGCACTCACAGACAATCGAATGCGTGAGCTGCTTGACCTGTCGAGTGAGCTTGGGCTTGCTGCGCTCGTTGAGGCTCACGACGAAAGCGATATTGATAAAGCATTGGAATGTGGAGCTCGCCTCATCGGCGTAAATGCGCGTGATCTTGCGAGTTTCAAAGTCGATTTCGAACAGGCTCTTCGGTTGATCGAAAGTCTACCGTCGTCGGTTGTAGCCGTTGCTGAAAGTGGAATTGGCTCGCCGGAAGATGCAGTGGCAGCTGGCTCGGCGGGAGCGGATGCTATTTTAGTTGGTGGTTGGCTTATGAAAGGTGATCCACAATCTGGGGTCGAGTCACTCGTCGGACACCCCCGTCGCCCGAGGAGTGGCGAGATGGAACCGTCAGCACTCAGGAACGATACCGTATGAGCGGTATTGAAGTGAAGATCTGTGGGCTTAAGACAGTTGAATCTGCTCGGGCAGCGTGCCGTGCTGGTGCGGAGTACGCGGGTGTTGTATTCGCAGAGCGGTTACGTCGTGTGACCTGTGAGGAAGCTGCGCGCGTAGTAGCCGTCTTAAATGGTGGGACGAGAGCTGTAGGCGTCTTTGTCGATACTATGCCTAGTGACATTCTCCTTCACCGAGATGTGGCCGGATTCGATATTGTGCAGATGCATGGGTCTGAATCGCCTTCAGATTGCCAGATGCTGCGTACCGAAGGCCTTACGGTTTGGAAGGCCATTCGTCCAATGAAACGCCAGGATCTTGTTGACGCGTGGGCACGCTATGCTGCCGTTTCAGATGCAATCCTCGTTGAAGGATTTTCAGTGGAAGCAGCCGGAGGCACCGGGTCCACGTTTCCGTATGACTGGCTTACAGGTCTTGACCGAAACGGCCCTAGATTGGTGCTTGCGGGGGGATTGACCACTAAGAACGTCTGTACGGCTATAGAGAAGGTCCGCCCCGACATTGTGGATGTGTCTTCAGCGGTAGAGGACACACCGGGTGTAAAGTCGCCGAATCTGATTGCGCAGTTTGTGAGTGTAGTAAAGGATCCAGTGTGATGGAAAAACGTCAAGAACTTTCGGAGAAGGCTCAAACGATCCAGAGATCGAAAGAAGTGGTTTGGTTCGGTGAATTTGGAGGGCAATTCGTTCCTGAGACATTGATCCCAGCACTTGACGAGTTAACCACAGCTTGGGCGGAAGCTCGTAATGATCCGGCCTTTGGAGATGCGCTAGGTGCGAGTCTGACGGACTACGTGGGTAGGCCTACGCCTATCTATCAAGCCGAACGCCTCGGAGAGCATCTGGGAGGTGTGGATCTTTGGCTCAAGCGTGAAGACTTGAACCATACCGGCGCGCACAAAATTAACAACACAATTGGCCAAGGGTTACTTGCCAAGCGCATGGGAAAATCGAGGATCATCGCAGAGACAGGGGCGGGTCAGCACGGAGTTGCGACTGCCACTGCCTGCGCCTTACTAAACTTTGAGTGCGCCGTCTACATGGGTGAAGAGGATATGCGCCGACAGGCATTAAATGTGGAACGGATGCAACTGTTAGGTGCGGAGGTGATTCCTGTTGCAAGCGGTAGCCGCACTCTCAAAGATGCGACGAACGAGGCCATTAGAGATTGGGTCACGAACGTCGATACGACTCATTACATCATTGGCTCGGTAGTTGGTCCCGCGCCGTATCCGGCTCTGGTACGCGATTTTCAGCGCGTCATTGGAGATGAGACCGTTATGCAGCTTATGGAACGAGATATTACAGCGGATGCTGTCTTTGCTTGTGTCGGAGGAGGGTCAAACGCGATCGGTATTTTCACAACATTTTTGGAAAACAATCGACGGGCTTCTAAACGTGATCGGGTTGAGTTAGTCGGTATCGAAGCAGCAGGGCACGGTATCGAGACTGGACTTCATTCGGCATCTATAGCATCTGGTGAGCCCGGAGTGCTTCATGGTAATTATAGTTATCTTCTCCAGGATGAGGGTGGCCAAGTAATGCCCGCACACTCCATTTCGGCGGGTCTTGATTATCCTGGCGTCGGACCTGAGCACGCTTGGCTTAAAGAGTCCGAACAGGTCCGCTACGAAGCAGTCCCCGATGATAAAGCACTGGCCGCGTTCCAAGACCTGTGTTGCCTCGAGGGTATCATCCCAGCACTTGAGAGTGCCCACGCGCTTGCCGGTCTTCGCAGGGAGGCTGAACTGTGGTGCGATAAAACTGTTGTGATTTGCCTAAGCGGTAGGGGTGATAAGGATGTTGATGAAGTGGTGCGACTGCTCGACTCTTGAATTCTTAACCATCCAGAAACTTTGCAGTCGCTTCTTCCTAAACACTGAGAGTTAGTATTGGCCTACATCGCTTATACAGACCCCTCCGACATTCCCGAAGAGGATAGGGTGATGGACACCGATAACATCATCCAAATTCACGGTGTACACAGTCGTGTTACTCCACTTCACTATGAACTTTACCGTGAGCTAATGCATGAAGAGAGCCCGCTCACCCGTATCCAGAGGGAAATGATTGCCGTAATGGTTTCGGCACTAAATGGTTGCCATTACTGAATTGTGCATCACGGAGAGGGTCTCCGTCGATTACTCGCTTTGTCTGGAGCTCAAGCGGATGACAGCGATTCTCTTATTCGAGCGTTGTCCGAGGACTACACGACTGCTCGCGTGAGTAAGGCTGAATTAGCCATGTTGGATTATGCTGCCAAGCTTACGCTGACACCGGGTGATGTGATTGTGTCAGATGTCAATGTTCTAAAGGCTCACGAATTTGACGACCGCGCAATCCATGATATTTGTGCGATCACGGCATACTTCGCATTTGTTAATCGGATCGCTGATGGCTTGGGTGTTGATTTGGAAGATAGTTAAGGTTGATTCAACTGCCGAGGTTTAGTTAGGCATACGACTTTGGTTGGAGTTACCCTATGAAGCGACGTGATTTCCTCGCTGCCTCTGCTGCCGCGATGGTTGGTCCTTCTTTTCTCGGCTGTGGGCAGACTGATACACGTGAAGGTTTGACTATAGGAATGGAGCAGTTGGTGCCGAGATCTCTCGATCACTTGGTTATAGGTGTGTCGAACCTCGCCTCAGGTGTGGACTGGATCACGGAAGTCTTCGGAGTGAGACCAGTTTATGGAGGGCGCCACCCACGGTGGGGCACGGCGAACTATCTGTTATCACTGGGCCCGGAAACTTATGTGGAACTGCTTGGTCCTGACCCGGATTCCGAGTCTGAAACAGAACAATTACTCTTTGGCATCGAGACACTAGTCAAGCCCAGGCTCGTGACATGGGCGGCCAAAGGGAGTGGGTTAAAAGAACTGGTTGCCAAGGCGAATGCACAGGATGTACCACTTGGCCAGGTTCGCTCTGGGAAGCGGGCTCAGCCTAATGGTGAAGAGATCGCCTGGGACTTTACGGATCCGATGGCATTTCCAAGTCAGGGGTTGGTCCCATTCTTGATCGATTGGGGGAGCACAAAACACCCTGGTATGTCGTCGCCTGCCGTAGGGCAGTTGATTTCTCTTCGGGCCGAACACCCTGATCCTGCGAGCGTGCGATGCATGCTCAGCGTGCTAAATCTCGATCTTCAAGTTGATCAAGGTTCTGACCCAAAGCTTGTGGCGCGAATCCAGACACTGGGAGGTGATGAGGTTGAAATATTCTAAATCTCTATCTCTGGCTTCCTTATTAATCCCATAATGACCGGATTGCGCTGGTAAGAATCTGGCAATTCTTGCCACGAGGTTTAACTTCGAGCAGCCTGCATGTAGCTCAATTCTTTAATCGGTAGAGTGACCAACGTGAATACCAACTATGAAGTCAGCCGGGGAGCACCCCGAACACATTCTGCGTTGAGTGCGGATCGAGCTGAGTTTTTAGCTCGAACCTACAGTCATTTGTTCGGTTCGATTGCGATATTCACGTTGATTGAGGTGATGCTATTCCGGAGTGGTGTAGCACAGAGGATCGCGCTCTCAATGCTCGGCGTGAACTGGCTACTTGTGTTGGGTGGCTTTGTCGTTGTGAGTTGGCTCGCTACCCGGATCGCGGCTCAAGCCGACAGCAAGATGGCACAGTACGGGGCACTAGGTGGGTTTATCGTGGCTGAAGCACTGATCTTTTGTCCGCTTCTTTTCTTAGCATTCTCCTATGCGCCAGGGGCCATCTCGAGCGCTGCCGTCGTGACACTGCTTGGTTTTGGCGGACTCACCGCTGTTGTTTTTGTCACGCGTAAAGATTTCTCTTTTCTACGAGGAATCGTTGGCTTTGGTATGGTGATTGCGTTAGTAGCGATTGTGGCCGGCGTATTATTCGGCTTTGAGCTTGGGACTTGGTTCTCTGTCGCTATGATTGGGCTCGCTGGTGCTGCGATCCTTTTCGATACGTCTAAGATCCTGCTCCACTATCCAGACGACCGACACGTATCGGCTGCATTGCAGTTGTTCGCTTCTGTAGCGCTGATGTTTTGGTACGTGCTCCGGCTCTTTATGTCACGGCGTTAGCAGACTGACACCACATAATGCCTAATTCTCGGATAGAAGATGCTTTTATCGGTGGGCCTGCGTTTATCCCATTTCTGTCGAGCGGCTTTCCGACTCCGGAGGACACACCGCGACTTTTAAAGTCGCTTGCTGATGCCGGAGCCGATGTAATCGAACTTGGGGTTCCCTTTAGTGATCCTCTAGCCGACGGACCAACGATTCAGGCTTCGAGTTGGCAAGCGCTAGAGCAAGGCGTCACGGTCGAATCAGTTCTTGATCAACTGGGAGAGGTCGCTGAAGATCTGCCGCCGGTAGTCATTTTTTCGTATCTGAACCCAATCCTACGAATGGGTATTGAGCAGTTTTTAGAACGGGCTCAAGCAGTGGGGGCTGCTGGGTTATTAGTCACCGACCTTCCGGTGAACTCGCATCCGGAGCTTGAAAATCGGCTAGCATCAGGCAGCCTAGACCTAATCCCGCTCACCGCGCCTACGACTACAAACGACAGGTTAGAGACGATCTTGGGACGTGCTTCTGGTTTCCTCTATTATATTTCCAGGCTGGGGGTCACAGGGGCGAGTGAGATGCTCGAGCCAGGGCTCACGGATAAGGTCCGTGAACTTAGGCAACTCGTCAGACTTCCTGTTGCCGTAGGGTTTGGAATATCGACTCCTGAGCAAGCCTCTGCCGTGGCTAAAGTCGCAGACGGTGTTGTTGTGGGATCGGCCTTGATCGCGGCGTTAAAGGAGAGTGAAACATCTTTTGGAGAATTGGCCAGTTCGCTGGCAGAAGCCATTCACAGCATAGCTTAAGGATTCAGCATGGCAGATTTTAGCCCTGCGGATGATGGACAAGAAGAGTTACTCAAAGCATGCACTGTGCATGTACACTCGGATGGTCCTCTCCTCGTCACGGGAGATCTTCGGATCGGTATCCCTGGAGGTGACGAACCGGTGGCCGAAACTCGTGTGTTTTTGTGCCGGTGTGGTGCCTCAAAGAACAAGCCTTTCTGTGACGGTGCCCATAAGGAAATAGATTTTGAGGACCCCTCTGAGTCTATTGATATTGCCAATGCGGTGGACGATGGTTCGAGCCTGAAGTCTGCAACCGTCGCGGTTACCTTGTTTGAAAATGGTCCACTGCTTTTGGATGGGGTTGCTAGGATTGAATGTGGAAAACCCGATGGCCAAATACACCAATTCTCTAGGCCAGCCCTCTGTCGCTGTGGTGCTTCAAAGAACAAGCCATTTTGTGATGGCATGCATAATAGAAGCGATTTTACGGCAGAAGGCTCCTGAAGTTATTCACCTTGTCCACACGAAGAGATTCGAGTTCCGTTCCCCCGCCATCTCCTGATTTGAGAGGAAGGGTCAGGGTGATTACTGGATCAAAACAGCGGGTATTGAGCTTATATTGTGAGGATCTCGCCTACCTGATAAACCTTGATTTCCGGATCTGATCTGCTTTGGCAAATTTAGCAAAAATTCATCCGATTATTCATGATGCTGCTTACGACTACACCCTCCCTTCTTGGGCCGTGGTTAGTGATGCTCGTCGTAGCCATGTCGAAAGTGTAGGACGACTCCTAGGGAATTGGAGTAGAGCACTTAAACTTGAGAAAAATACGCAAGCACGGTGGCGGGCGGCAGGAATCCTACACGATGCACTAAAAGGTGTTGACCCGAATATCCTGCGCAGAGAAGTGGGGAACTCGGACGTTTGGTCAGATCCTCTTCTTCATGGTCCGGCCTGCGCTTCACGCCTCAGGAAATCGGGTGTCGAAGACGAAAGACTCCTCCAGGCCATTGCTTATCATACGACGGGGCACCCCAGTTTTGGCAGTCTTGGTCAGGCCCTATTTATCGCCGATTATCTTGAGCCCGGGCGCCGTAAGATCGTCCGAAAACGTGCAGAGTGGAGACGACGTATGCCCGTGGATTGGCATGCGGTATTGGAGGAAGTGGCGGCTTCGAAAATCATGAAGCTCTTGGAACGTCGGTTACCTATTCCACAGGTTACGGTGGAGTTTTGGCGTTGCATTACTGATGGCTTTAAATAGGACAGGGGTTGCGCAGACGCTGCTAAAGTATCAAATCGTGTGTAGCCAGGCCGAGCGCTGTGGGACGTGGAGGGGGGAGGACGACGGGTGGCCAAGAGGGCGCGAGTACGGTCCAGTAAATCAAGTCGTGTCGCCAAGAACAAGGCGCAAACAGGTGTCCGCAGAGTTGTCTCTTTTGTTCAGGGAATATTCACCACGCTAATGCTGGTTGGGGCGGGAGTCCTTATCGGTACGTCTTTGGCGGGGGAGGACTCTCCCTTGGGGGACTGGTTTAGACCAAATGTTTCCCCGGACGACGACTTTCAGAACCTAGGCCTACCTCCACCAGTTGATGAGCGGATCAAGGTGGAGGTGTTGAACGGGACCGGCGTGCGGGGACTGGCACAAACGGTCAGCATCAGGCTCTTGGATTTGGGATTCGATGTGGTGGGAATTGAAAACGCAGATCACTTCAATTACCAGGCAACGCACATCGTGGAACGCTCAAATCGGACAGGTTCAGGGCGAGAAGTCGCCGATAAGATTGGGGTTGATTCGGTGGCCGTGGCGTTAGATGTCGATCGTTTTCTCGACGCAACCATCATTGTGGGGCATGACTGGCCGAAGATCCGACCTCCCAAATAGGCGCGACTCTCGACCTCGGCTCAATCTTGTTTGGGTAGAAGTTATTATAAGCCCTCTTTTTTGTTGACACTGACCGCGGCTTTTCGTGCGAGTCGAAGTTGTCCACAAGCTGCTGCTATGTCCCTCCCGCGAGGTCTTCGAACTGCGTTTTGAATCCCCCTCTCAGTGAGGACTTCAGAGAACCGCGCGATTTTGGAAGGCGAGCTTGCCCGCCACTCTGAAATTGCTGGGATTGGATTGAATGGAATAAGGTTTACGAAGCATGTGAGCCCTCGTGCGATATCGGCGAGCGCTCTTGCTAACTTGGGTTCGTCGTTGACCCCATCAATGAGCGTATATTCGAAGCTGATGCGACGTTTCTTCTGTCTCTGAAAGGAGCGCAAGGCCTCGAACAAGTCCGGTAGGGGATACCGCTTCTCGATCGGCATTAGTTCAAGCCGGAGTTCATGCAGCGGTGCATGTAGAGAGATTGCAAGCTCAAAAGGTTCGGGTCGTTGAGCGAGTTTTAAGATTCCCGGTACTAACCCTACAGTTGAGATCGTGATACGGCGCGCCCCTTTCCTGAACCCGCGATGTAAGGTGTTCAAGGAATTGATGACTGAATCCAGATTGGCAAGTGGTTCTCCCATCCCCATGTAAACAATATTTGTAATTGGGCGTTCAAAGTCGTGGAGAGCTACTCGACTGGAGTTACTGTACTGGGCCACAATCTCTGCCGGACGAAGTTGTCGACGGAATCCAAAGTGCCCTGTTGCGCAGAACTGGCATCCAAGCGCGCAGCCGACTTGAGAGGAAAGACACAGGGTGAGACGATCCTTTGTTGGAATGAGTACAGACTCTACTCTTTCTCCATCATCCAGGCGCCAGAGGTGTTTGACCGTGCCGTCCGAAGAACGGGCAACGTAGGTAGACTCTAGTTCCGTCAACGAGAATTCATTGCCCAGTTCAACTTGTAGATTTGACGGTAAATTTGTCATCTCGTTGAAACTTCGAGCGTGTCGGTCAAAGAGCCATTCTTCTACCTGTTTCGTTCGAAATTCCGCTTCATTGCGGGCCTTGAAAAAGGCGCGCAATGAAGCTCGAGCGTCTTCGGGTGATATGCCTAAAAGTTCAACGATCGGTTCTTTCACAAGCGATCCGGCACCTTTGTCAATCCTTCTTTAGTCATCTTTTAACCGTTATTCCCATCTAGAGACGCTTGCTGCCTTTGTGCGAAACCCACTATCTTTAGGCCTGTTCTACACTCAGGTGAGGCTGGAGGGAAGGGTGCCCACCTTCTCGAACGCAGTGATCTCCCGTACCACGATTCCTTCTAACGGATTTGTTTGCGCCGGTCGAACTCCTGAGGCCTTTCTAGTAGGTGAAGATGAATAAGCCATTGGAGGCTGCTAACTAGATGCCCAGTCGGTCACAAGAAAAGCGCGAGACGGTAGACCTTCGGACCGCATATCGGGACGCTGGATGTGGACAGCTAAATGCGTCATGGATAGAGCGTGAGGTTAGCGTCAGTGGTTGGGTTCACCGACGTCGTGATCTTGGAGGCCTTTTCTTCGTCGATCTTCGAGATCGGACTGGAATACTGCAGCTTTCGTTCGGGCCTGAATGGTCAGACCAGGCGGTGCTTGATCTTGTAGAGCAACTCAATCCAGAGGATGTGATTCGGGCGACCGGCATTGTTTGTCAGCGGCCGGACCCCAATCTGGAAATGTTGACGGGTGAGGTGGAGATTCAGGTCGACACGCTCGAACGGTTGGCGGTGTCCGATCCGCTTCCTATCCTCGTTTACCAACCACCTGATGAAGATTTGCCTTCCGAAGAACTACGCTTGCGACACCGCGTACTAGATCTTCGTCGACCTGAAATGCAACACAATCTGAGAATGCGTCACTTGGCGACTAGCGCTACACGTGCTTCGCTTGCAGAGCAAGGGTTTGTCGAGATCGAGACGCCAATGCTCACGCGTCAAACGCCGGAAGGTGCACGTGACTATCTTGTGCCGAGCCGTACGCATAACAGGCGATTCTACGCACTTCCCCAATCACCCCAACTTTACAAACAACTACTGATATGTGGCGGGTTCGACCGCTATTTTCAGATCGCTAAATGCTTGCGAGATGAGGATCTTCGGGCTGACCGACAGCCCGAGTTCACCCAGATCGACGTAGAGATGGCTTTTGTCGATCAAGATGACGTCTTCAAAGTCGCGGAAACTATGCTTCAACGAATTTGGCATGACGGTCTTGGTTCGAGTGTCAGCGCACCCTTTGAGCGTTTGCCGTATGCGGAGGCACTCGAGCGTTTCGGGACGGATAAACCCGATCTGCGAATTTCATGGGAACTCAGCGATTTTACCCATACTCTGACGGATATTGGGTTTGGGATTTTTGATGCGGTAGTTGCAGCGGATGGTCGAGTGCGAGGCATCGTGGTTAAAGGAGGAACGGTTTTATCACGATCTCGAATTAATCACTACGATGAGTTAGCTCAAGAGGTTGGCGCAAAAGGAGTGATTTGGCTCAAGCGGGCTGAGTCTGGTTGGTCTGGGCCACTTGCAAAAGTAGTTGGGGAGGAAACTTCGGCTGAGCTCGAAGGAACTCACGGTGTGGAAGAAGGAGATTTGGTCTTCCTTGTTGCTGGACGTGATGAGGAGACTGCGCCCGCACTTGATTTGATTCGTCGAAGAGTTGCACGAGAACTCGACGCAATCGATGAGGATCAGGACCGATGGTTGTGGATTACAGAATTCCCGCTTTTTCATAAAGACCCTGAAACTGGTCTTCCGGTACACGCTCAACATGCCTTCACGATGCCTGTCGACCCCGATCCCAAGCTAATCCATGAAGACCCCTTCTCGGTCACGGCTCGCGCATACGATATCGTATACAATGGAATGGAGTTCGCGAGTGGAAGCATAAGGTGCCATTTTCCTGAGGTTCAGCGTGCCATCTTAGCGGCTACTGGTCTTTCTGATGAAGAAATCGAAGCTCGTTTTGGCTTTCTACTGGAGGCCTTTCGATATGGGGTTCCACCGCACGGGGGGTTTGCAGTTGGATTAGATAGGCTGATCGCTGTTATGGTTGGATCGCCGTCAATCAGGGATGTTATTGCGTTCCCGAAGACGGCAGCGGCAAGGGGATTGCTCGAGCAGTCTCCTTCAGAAGTGGATCCATCCGAACTCGCTGAGTTGGGGATATCACTAGATTAGTCTAAGACATATTTGGGAGTAAAATCCCTCTGGGAGGGGCTACCCAGCAGATGGGGAAATGGGAGAGAACGTATTAGCGCCACGCCAGAACAAAATCTGAACGTCAACACACCAGATGAGATCGAGCGCCATCTGTCAATCGATGGTGCAGACCAACAGCTTCTGGCCGGCGTGAATGATTTGAACTTCACGACACTAGCTCGCCAGTGTGACATCCGTGTAGTCCTTCGCCGTGAGACACTCATCCTTTCAGGTCGTGCGATGGACGTTGACGTTGCGTCACGGGCGGCATTGCGGATGATCAGGTATGCTCGCATGAGGCGACAGTTCGATGCTGTAGATGTTCAGCGATTCCTCAAGATGGCTCCGGATCAAACTTTTGAAGATCTCTCCTCTGATGAAAATGAAAGACAATCTGAGGTGGCTCTTGCCGGTGCTAAGCGTGCAATCCGTCCCAAATCTCCAGGACAGGATCAGTATCTCGGAGCCATTCGAACGCATGATATTGTGGTTGGTATTGGACCTGCGGGTACGGGTAAAACTTATGTGGCAGTAGCCGCTGCCGTAGAGGCTTTAAACAGGAACCGCGTCCGTCGGATCATTCTGACACGCCCTGCAGTGGAAGCAGGTGAAACGCTCGGCTTCCTTCCTGGGGATATGCAAGAAAAGGTTGATCCCTACCTGCGACCACTTTATGACGCACTTGAAGATATGATGCCGCCGGAACGAGTCCGCAAAGCCATTGGAGACGCTGTGATCGAGGTAGCACCACTCGCATATATGCGCGGACGGACTTTGTCGGATGCGTTTCTAATATTCGACGAGGCACAAAACGCTACTACTGCGCAGATGAAGATGTTTTTGACGCGATTGGGTCCTAATTCGAAGACGGTGATTACCGGAGACAAAACTCAGATTGATCTTCCACAGCCTGAAAAATCGGGACTGCTTGAGATAGAAAGCATTCTTTCGGGTGTGAATGGTATTGAGTTTGTTTACTTGGATGAAGCTGATGTAGTTCGACACCAGTTAGTGAAAGAGATTATTCGAGCGTATAGGGATTCAGACAGATGAGTCTTTTACGTAAGCTGCGTGAATCTTTGTATCCTATTTATCGGCCCCCGGTGGGGGGGGCAAAAGATATGTGGATTCACCACGGTGTCCGTGCGTTCATTATTCTAATGATAGCGGTCATAGTGCCGTGGTTTTTCCCGCGAGCTGGAGTGCCAGAGTTTGACGGAATTGAGCCAGGAGATCTGGCGCGGCAGACGGTGGATGCAGAATTCGAGTTTGAGGTACCCAAAAATCCACAGCAACTACTTTCCGAGCAGATCGAGGCCCAGTCCAGTGTTTTTCCTATCCTCGCCTCAGAACCATGGCAGGCTGATAGCGCAATAGCACGTGTTCAAACCTTCTTTGCTCGCATTGATTCGATCCAAGTCTCCGCGCTGGCCATAGCTTTGGAGGATGGGCTTGATCCGGCGGAAAGTGAAGAGCTTGTTGAAGGCGGTATCAATGAAATCGTGACTGAAGCGGGTGCTACTTACGTCACGGACGACCAACTCGCCTTTCTCACAGATCAGCTCCGCAGGGACCGACTTGGAAGCGAAATTGTGGCTGCATTTGAAGGACTTCGGCAAGGTGTGATCCGAGGTAGGGATGTGCAAAACATGGCCTCGGGGAGTGTAGTGATTCGAGAGGGTCCGGATGATCGGATTGAACAGCTTGGCACCATCATGAGGATGGATGAATTTTATCGAAATGAAAACGCACGAGTGACCGGACGCCTCTCTCAAGTAGGGATTCAACTCTTCAACCAGCTCCTCCTCCAATTAGCGGAGCCGACGCTTCGCCGTGATGCTGAAGCGATTCGTCAGGCTCGCGAATTTCGAAAAAATGCTGTTCCAACGTCAAGCGGTTTCGTGATGCGAGATGAACGTATCATTACCGAAAATGAGATAGTGGGAGAGCTTGATTACCAACGTTTGCGTGCCTATTCAGACGAGCTCGTCAAGCGAGGAGCATTGGGTGTGTCTGGTGTTTGGTATGGGTTGGGAATGGTTCTATTGGTGGTGAGTTTACTAGCTATCTTAGTTTTTGCGACGTTCACTTTTCACCGAGATATTTACGAAGACATCCGTAGCTTCACGGTGCTGATTGGTCTTGTCTTCATTGTCCTCGTTGTGGGGGGCGTGGTTGCGAGTACCGAAAGTTCTCCCGCCTTAATCCCAGTCGCATTCGCAGGTTTGCTCGCTGCGGCGTTGTTCGACAGTCTGTTAGGCTTGGTAGTTATCGCAATTATCGCCGGTATCCTCCTTGGGCAGCCACAGTTTGATGGTCTAGTAGTCGCGATGCTGTCGGGTGCTGGAGGGGTGACTGCTGCATTTACTGTGCGCCATGTGCACACTCGGTCACAGAGTTGGATACTGATTGCCACTATCAGCGGGGCATACGTGGTGGCCGGTGTGATACTCGACATGACTGGGCATTACAGTTTTCGAGAAGTCGCGACAACTGCGTTTTTCGGCTTCGCTAATGCCACGGCGTGCACAGCCATCGCTATGGGTGCGGTGCTTCCAATCTTGGAGACTTTTACCGGCCGAACCACGACACAGTCGTTGCTCGAACTAGCAGATATGAACCGTCCGCTCCTCAAACGGTTGGCTCGGGAAGCCCCTGGCACCTACGCACACTCGATTAACATGGCCAACTTGGTTGAGGCTGCCTGTGAGGCAATCGATGCGAACTCTCTCCTCGGACGCGTAGGCGTCTACTACCACGATATCGGTAAGCTCGAGCGACCTCAGTACTTTATCGAGAATCAGGCCAAGGGCCTTAACCCACATGACCGGCTTCAACCTCAACAGAGTGCAGAGATTCTGCGCGGACATGTTCGTGAAGGATTGAGGCTTGCCGATGAGGCGCATCTGCCTGAGATCGTTCAGGACTTCATCCGTGAGCACCATGGAACACAAAAAATCCGCTACTTCCTTGAAAAAGCAACGGAAGGGGAGGGGGCTACGGACCTTGATCCGAATGACTTTGTATATCCCGGTCCCAAGCCTCAGAGCAAAGAGACAGCCATCGCAATGTTGGCCGATGCGGTAGAATCTGCATCACGTGTATTAACCGATCCCAGTCCGGAACGTATTCGAGCCTTGATTGATCGACTCGTAACAGATCGAGCGCAACAAGGAGAGTTAGACCAGTGTGGCCTAACCTTCCGCGACCTGGGGCGCGTAAAAAACGAATTTGCGCATGTCCTAACGGGGCTCTACCATCGCCGCATTGACTATCCAACACCCGTGATTGCCGAATCGGACACGTTATCTTCGCGGTCCATTGAGGATTCTAACCATACTTTGATAGGGTCGGCTGGGACTGACTCTTCCCTTGAGGTATTAGAAGATCTCGAAGAGGCACAGATTGCGATTGACCTTGACTTGGCGGCACACGGCGATACTGGTCCACCACCAAAACTAGAGTCGCCAACTGAATCCTCTGGTCGCGTTAGTGACGAGGATGGGTGAGCAGATTGATCCCGGCGATCGTAGTAAATGACGTTACAGGGACGTCCGGAGATCTTATTCCGTGGATGGAATCGGCCAGTCGGGCAGCGCTAGAAAATGGAATTGTTCCCGATGGTCTTCCTGATCAGGTTGAGATCTCCATTACGCTTGTCGGACGGGATCATATTCAGGAACTGAATCGTGTATACCACGGTATCAATCGTGTCACCGATGTTCTTGCCTTTTCGCTTGAGGATTCGACCGCCTCGAATGACGTGTACACAGACAATAGTCCTGAATTTTTAGGGGACGTGTACGTTTGTCCTGAAGTTGCTCAGAGTCACGCGAGGTTCAGAGGGATCAATCCTTCCGAAGAGATTTTACGCCTCGTGATTCATGGCGTCCTACATTTGATGGGCTATGAACATCCCGAGGGTAAGGGTCGCTATGAATGCGAGATGTTCAAGCTCCAAGAGCAAATTCTGACTGATCTCTCATTCTCGGAGTAGCAATCGCCTGACATTCTTCGAACCTCCGCGTAGTTTGAAGTCTTCGAATTACGCGGTCTGCCGCGGAACTGTCACCTCAGTTTCTAGCGCGCAGTCTGCTCAGGCCTAGGCTCTCACGAGCCGTGAAAGTCATGTCCGAAACTTCCAAACAGGAACTTCGCGAAGCGATCAGCGAGATTCGACGGCTGCTGGCCCAAAGAACGGCAGAGCCTGTTATTGCGTTCGTCGAACCACTACACCCCAGCGATCTTGCAGATCTCGTCGAGCATTTAGACGCTGAAGAGCGACTGACTTTGTTGGAAATTGTCCCGGCGCCTCTTGCATCAGAAGCACTTGCTGAGATGGAGGAGGAAGAGCACCCGGCGGAGCTTCTTGCTCAAATGGAGCCGGCTAGAATCGCTGAACTCGTTGAAGAATTGGCCGACGATGATGCGGCTGACCTCATCGGCGATCTAGAGCCGGATGAACAAGAACGAATCCTCGACTCAGTCCCCGCCTCCGAAGAGATCCGCGAGTTGCTCGAATATCCTGAAGAGTCAGCAGGTGGGATCATGACGCGCGAGATGGTTGTGGTCCGAGCCCAAGACACCGCTCATGAAACGATCGAGAGTTTACGTGAGCACGCTAACGATCGTGAAGATTTATATACGGTCTTTGTGGTGGACAATCGCGATCGATTAAAAGGTGTTGTAACGCTTCGTGACTTGGTCCTCGCAGCTCCCACGACGCTAATCCTGGACATGTTAGAACAACCGGTGGCCGTCGTTCCTGTGGATATGGACCAGGAAGAAGTTGGTAAGATTCTCTCGCGCTACAATCTGGCGTCGATTGGAGTCGTAGATGACAGTGGTAAGCTTGTGGGTAGTATCACATTTGATGATGTCATTGATGTTGTCGAAGCAGAAACGACAGAAGACATTCTCCGGTTCGCCTCTGTATCAGATGAAGAACAGCTTCGAGGAACTACCTTAGGTGCAATCCGAAGTCGCCTGCCATGGCTGATCGTGAATTCGCTTACACTTTCGGTCGCCGCACTTGTCGTTTGGGCCTATCGAGATACAATCGAACAGCTCGTTATGCTTGCCGCAGTGATGCCGGTAGTGGCGGGTTTGGGTGGAAACGCTGGCACACAAGCGCTCGCCGTGACCATTAGGCGCATTGCGCTGTCGGATGAAACGCAGACTGAACGGTGGTCAGCCGTTGGTAAAGAGCTTGTAGTTGGGCTCGTAAACGGGTTGGTGATCGGAGGACTCATAGCTGTTGCCGCATCGTTGATTCCCGGTACCGACCCTGCGTTTGGAATTGTCGTAATGATCGCGATGTGGGGTAACCTCATAGTCGCATCCACCCTCGGTGCGTTCTTTCCCATCGTTCTCGAACGCATTGGGACAGATCCGGCGGTTGCTTCATCGATCTTTGTTACGACTTTCACAGATCTGTTCGGTTTTCTTTTGCTTCTTGGGCTAGCGAGCGCGTTTCTTCTATGAGCCCAAGGCTCAACGTGATGGATCTTAGTGAACGTATCGTGGCCGGTGAACCGCGAGCGCTCGCCCGTGCTATCTCATATGTCGAAGATGAAAGAGACGGATTTGAAGATCTGCTTGATCATCTAGATGACCGTATCGGTCGTGCACGCCGAATCGGCATTACGGGTCCCCCGGGTGCGGGAAAGTCTACACTCACAGCTGCTTTGACACGTCACTATCTCCAACAGTCGCTCACCGTGGGCATTATTGCAGTGGATCCCACAAGCCCATTTACGGGGGGTGCGCTGCTCGGAGACCGTATCCGGATGAATGAATTGGCCAGCGAGGAAGGTGTGTTCATTCGATCTATGGCGAGTCGTGGTTCACTAGGAGGTCTCTCAACGACGACGCGAGAAGCTTCTGATCTCATGGATGCAGCAGGTTACGATCGAATTGTCATTGAGACGCTCGGAGTGGGTCAGTCCGAACTAGATATAGCGTCGTCCGCCGATACGACGGCGGTTGTACTTGTTCCAGAATCTGGAGATGGGGTTCAGGCGATGAAGGCAGGACTCATGGAGGTGGCGGATCTTTTTGTGGTAAATAAAGCGGACCGCCCCGGCGCTGACCGGCTTGAGAAAGAGCTTGCGATCATCATGTCAGTTCGTGCTGACACTACTGCGCCGGCGAGTAAAGACGGTTGGCGGATCCCCATCTTGCAGACGATCGGACTTGAGGAAAGTGGAATAGAGGAACTTGCAAACGGACTCGACAACCACTTCAACTGGCTTAATGAATCAGGGTTGCTAGAACCCCGACGCGCTGAGTGTCGACTTCGTCGGGCACATGATGCGCTCCTAAGGCGAACGAAGCGTGACGCGGAAAAAGTATGGCGAACGGCGCCATCCATCGAAGAATCCATCGAAGAATCCCCCTATTCAATCGCACAAAGGCTCTACGACAAGTGGAAGGGTGGAGATAGGTCGTAGTAGCAAGCGAGGGTAGGATGCTTGGGTGAGATTAGGTGTGGCCATTAGCAATAGGCTATTGGTGTGCCGATCTTGTGATAGAGGGGTGTTGGATCTCAGAGTAGACTAGATTAGGCTTATTGCAGCTTTGAATCGTAGTGGAAAACGAGGTTTTTCATGACTGACAAGGGGAATCTTAGTGACCAACTCGAACTCTGGGGGGCCGTGCTTCGGCAAACCCCTGAGCGAGAGGACGCGAGCTTTCGAAGCATCTCTGGTCGCGACATTGAACCGCTTTATACTCCACTAGATTTTGACGGGTCACGTTATCTTGATGACATAGGGCTGCCTGGGGAATTCCCCTATACACGAGGCCCATATCATTCGATGTACCGCACGAGGCTGTGGACGATGCGGTTGTTCTCGGGTTTTGCGACGGCCCACGAGACAAACGAGCGCTATAAGTACTTGCTCGAGCGAGGCCAGACCGGACTTTCAGTCGCTTTCGATTTTCCCACACTCATGGGATATGATTCGGACGACCCACGCTCGGAAGGTGAAGTCGGGAAGTGCGGAGTGGCTATTTCGAGCCTCGCGGATATGGAGGCCCTATTCGATGGGATTCCACTCGATCAGGTGTCTGTGTCCATGACTATTAATGGGCCGGCTCTCATGCTCTACGCCTTCCTGCTTATAACCGCAGAAAAGCAGGGCGTGCCGTTCGATCAGCTCCGCGGCACGATCCAGAATGACATCTTGAAGGAGTACCAGGCTCAACATGCGTGGATCTTTCCACCTGAGCCTGCTCTGAAGGTGATCACGGACATTTTCGAGTGGTCGTCATCGAATGCCCAAAAGTTCCATACAATCTCGATCTCGGGCTATCACATCCGGGAAGCTGGAGCGACCGCCGGGCAGGAGCTGGCGTATACCCTGAAGAACGGGTTCACGTATGTCGAATCGGGGATTGAACGTGGCCTCGAGGTAGATAGCTTTGCTCCGCGGCTTTCATTCTTTTGGGATGTCCATAATGATTTTTTCGAGGAGATTGCCAAGCTTCGTGCCGCACGACGCATTTGGGCGCGTCACATGCGTGATGTGTATGGGGCCAGGAATCCCAAGAGCCTGCAGCTTCGCACGCATGTCCAGACCGCAGGCGTTTCGCTAACAGCTCAGCAGCCACACAATAATATTGTGCGAGCGTCCTACCAGGCGATGGCAGCTGTGCTGGGAGGAACTCAATCGCTTCACACAAATGCGATGGACGAAACGCTGGCCCTACCAACCGAAGAGGCCGCGAAAATTGCACTACGCACTCAGCAGATCTTGGCGTATGAAACCGGTGTGACGAATACGATTGACCCGCTTGCAGGATCTTATTACGTGGAGTCGCTTACCGATGCCCTCGAAGCCGAAGCCGAAGCTATTTTTGGCGATATCGATGAGATAGGAGGCGTCGTGCCGGGTATCGAAGGCGGATACTTCCAGGCACAGATCGCTGCTTCCGCCCGCCGTTCGCAGGATGAAATTGAACAAGGGTTACAAACCATTGTTGGTGTCAATCGCTTTATCGATGATGAGGAGTCCCCGATCGAAATTCTCAGAATTGGAGAGGAAGCAGCGGAGAGTCAGGAGAAGAGGCTAACCGAACTTCGGTCGAGTAGGGATGCGGGGACGGTAGAAGAGACGCTTGAGCGGCTTGAAACTGCGGCATGTGCGGATGAAAACCTTATGCCTCCGTTACTCGACGCCGTGCGAGCTTATGCGACACTTGGCGAAATTCGTATTGTACTAGAGCGTGTATATGGGCGGTTTAAGGAGCCGGTCGCATTCTAATTTCCCAGCAGATTACCAACCGTCATCCTTGAGCCGCCGGACCGAGTCGCCAACAATTTCTAGGACTTCTACCGATACACTTAGGGTATTAGTGCTCTAGGCGGCGACATTAGTTCTTCAATTGAAAACACTTCGCCACCCTTAATCACGATACGTGCCCGGCGGAGATCGGAGATGTTTTGGAGTGGGTTGCCGTCGACGATCAGCATATCGGCCAACGCACCGCCGCGGAGAGTGCCGATCTCCCCCTCCATCGCAAGCGCTGCAGCGGGTACCGATGTCGCCGTCTTCAGTGCCTCTACCTCAGTGAGTCCACCCCATACATAATTTTCGACTTCAGCGACGAGCGCCGCCCCGTAAGGAATGATAGGTGAGTCCGTTCCGGCTACGACGCGGCCGCCGCCCCGGACGATACGTGTTACGGTTTCACCGGCAGATGCGAGCATTGAATCCATACCGGTTGTTCGTCCCCGCGACCTTGCCCGCGTTCGCATCTGTTCGATCATTGCGGCGGGAAACAGGGTTGTAAATCGCCTATCATTAATCCAATTCGGATCCTCTCCGACCACCTTCCACCACCCACCCATGAGCGCCATAGTTGGGGTGATGGTCATCCCAGAGGCCGTCAGGAGCGAGATCACGTCTTCGTAGGTTCGGTACATAGCGGTCACTTTTGGAGAGTACCCACGGCGACTTGTCCCAGAAATATGCTCGACGTGGTCCGCTCCATGCGCGACCGATGGATAAATCTCGTGACTTGAGACTGGGATCCCGATTGAATGCGCAAAATTGATAATGCGATGCTGCATGAGATCTGGGAGCCGAACATATGTTTTGATAAGCGAATAGTTGAGCTTCTCCGCACGATCGAGCTCGAGTTCAAGATGTCCGTTCGGCCCGAGTGAGGAGGCGATACTATAGTAGATTCGAGACCCATCCATTATTCGTCCCGTCGCGAACTCGCGCGGACCAATGCGTCGCCCAGCTTCAACGGCCTCACGACGCTCACGGATCTCATAGGAGTCTGATGAGGGGTCGCGGATCGTCGTGACACCATAGGCGAGAAAGACTCTACCTAAGGCTTCCCCTATGCCATAGCCCAGATGTGCGTGCATATCAACAAGTCCCGGAATCACCGTTTGGTTCTTCGCATCGACCACCTCACCCACATGGTTCGATTCATTATGTGGCACGATAGACTGAATCCGGTTCCCCTTAATTATTAGATCGACATTTTGGTCGATGTCGTCAGACTCTCCGTCCCACACACGTGCCGCGTGGACAACGACTGAACTCTCCTTCGTGGTCCGCTGCCACGATAAGTCCAGCGGGATCTCGTCAATGCGACCATTATCGAGCCATACACGACGAAGCCCATCAATTGTCTGGTAGACGATTGATCGTGAGTCGCCTGTCCAAGAAAGTGCGTCGGCGTGGTGGTTTGTGAGACGATCTGGAGGTCCAATCGGAGTTCCGCGTTGATCGACAGCAACGACCCACAGTAGCCCGTCGCTCACATAGGCCATCTTCTGTCCATTGGGTGACCAGACAGGACCATCGAGGGCTCGAACCCCCATACCGCGGTGTTCACTGGCCGTCACGCGCCGTTCTTCGCTCCCATCGATTGCGTGAAGGAGGATTTCGTTCCGGCCCTCCCGGAAGCGGCTCGAGTATTGTGTGAGAACCGACATTGCGATTGTGGATCCGTCCGGGGACCACGAGATGCGACTAGGGGCGAAGAGGTCATCCCGGATCAGCTTAACGTCGCCAGTGGTAACATCGACCCGCTGGAGTTGGCTGCCTAATCCCATAACCGATGTGAAGGCGATTTGTTGACCATCCGGCGACCAAACCGGAGCTAGTTCCCCGCCCGGAAGTGTCGTCAACTGCTGCTCGACTCCCGTGTCCATGTCGCGCACCCAAATATCAAGTGACCCTTCGCGGTCAGAGGCATAAGCGATCTTTCGGTTGTCTCGCGACCAGGCCGGTTGGACATCGACAAATGGGTCGTTTGTGAGCTGTTTCGGTTTTGGGTCTCCTATGTTGAGTACCCACAGATCACCAAGGGCGCTGAACACCACTTGGTCGCCGTTGGGTGAGACGGCGGGAGCGATAATCCCTCGTACTGGTTGTGGCTCAGATGCATCGAAGGATCGTGGTTTTCGCTCATAGGCCGTGCGGGCGAACTCAAACGTGGCGGCGAAGTCGACGCTGGTTTGGTAAGAACCTTCGAGGTCTACCGTTTTTATGACTCCGTCTGATGTATACAAGATTTGATCGCCCGATATCCAATGCGGATGGAAGGGAAAGACATCATCGCCAGGTTCGCTCAACATCTTTGGCGAGGTGTTTGGTTCTGCACGGAGTTCGGTTACATAGAGAGCGGTTTGTCCTTGTGTTACGGCAGGGAAGGCGATGCGCTGGCCATCTGGATCCCACGAAGGCGCGATTGCACCGGGGGTTGTGGCGATCAGTTTTTCAGAGCCTCCGTCTTGAGGGTGGGTCCAGATGCTCCCCCCCTCACGTGACGAGGCGTACGCTAACATTGTCCCATCTGAAGACCACGTGGGTGTATACTCATGACTTGTCGTCTCAGTTATCTGAAACGTCTTGCCGTCTTCGAGTCGGAGGGTCCACACGTCGTAGTTTCCCGCCCGATCAGACGAGAATGCAATTTGGTCCCCTTGGGGCGAGTACTGTGGCTCCCGTTCATCGTAGGGACCGAATGTATGCTGCCTGGGGTCCGAACCATCGGGTTTAATTGACCAGATGTGCCAATTCCCATCGCGGAAAGATTGGAAAACGATCCGTTGCCCGTTTGGTGACCAATGTGGCTGTCGCGCATCATAATATGCGTCTGTAATTGCCCGTGCCCCAGTTGCGCCAGCCTCACGGATCCAAAGTGTGCCTTGAAGATCGATCACAATGCGCTGGCCGTCGGGTGATACAGCTGCTGCCATGTTGGTGCCTTCGGATACGGTGATACTGACCTCGCGGTCTTGGGCATGTCCGGACCCGTTCATGATCAATAGCGCTGCAATCTGAAGGGGAACGAGGAGGCTCAGGGAAAGGTTTTTGGTTAACAGGGTACGCCGGGTCATGACAGTCTCCATCATTATTTTATCGATATCGTCTGATACATAGTTTATTGAACAGTTTCTATGAAAAATTGTTCGGTGCGTGGTTCTTTTTTCTATAACCTGTTACGCTCGTGGTTCTTCGTTACGCTACCTTATAGGTCAAGGGAAAGCGAGACCCATAGGGTTGAGATTTTGTGCTGATTGCAGTCTCCAACACTCAACGAAAATATGTCTAGAAACCGTTTAGAAGTATGAACGTTCCAATTTTAACAATTGACCGATCCGAATCGCCCTCGCGTATCGCGTATGGCTCGAGGTTCAATGCTGCGAGTTGGTTTATTGACCGACACTTGGATGAGGGCCGCCAGTCAAAGATTGCAGTGCGTCAACTCGGGAGCGACATCACATATTCTGACCTCTGCGAAAACGTAGCTCGGACTGGGAACGCTCTGCTCGGTCTTGGGCTTGAGCCTGGTAGCCGAGTAATGATGGTTGTAAAGGACTGTGTTGAGTTCTTTTATGTCTTCTGGGGTGCGATGAAGGCGGGACTAATTCCAGTTCCCGTGAGCTTTATGATACGGCCCTCCGATATTGCCTTCATGATCGAGGATTCTGGATGTGATTCCATAGTGTATTCATCAGAATTCGCTGCGTCCGTCGTACCCGCATTGGTTTCGGCTGCTACCGGAGCACAGGGGCTCCGTCTTGAGGATGATGGTGCGTTCTTAAGTGATATGGCCAACGCTTCCCCAGCCCTCGACTCTGTTGAGAGCGCACCAGATGATATCGCGTTTTGGCTCTATTCTTCCGGAACAACAGGTCGTCCAAAGGGCGTGCCTCATCGCCATCGCGATATCGTCACCACCTGTGAGCACTACGCCGTCGGAATCCTCGGATTGAATGAAGACGATCATTGTTATTCGGCCGCCAAGTTATTTTTTGCTTACGGTCTCGGAAATGCGATGACCTTCCCACTCTACGTTGGCGGAACCGCAGTGCTCGATGAACGCCGGCCTACGCCGGAGACCACGTTCGAAATAATCTCTATGATGAAGCCCACTGCCTATTTCGGAGTGCCAACACTCTATGCTGCACAGCTACAAATGCTCGAGAGATCTGGGCGGACGGGTGCCCACCCTTCAGATCTCAGCTCACTTCGATTGTGTGTGTCTGCAGGCGAGGCGTTACCCCCGAATCTGTTCCGCCGCTGGCAAGATGTGACGGGGTTGGAGATTCTTGATGGAATTGGTTCTACTGAAGCACTGCACATCTTCATCTCCAACATTGCGGAACAGGTTGAGCCCGGTGCTACGGGCCGAATTGTCCCCGGGTACCAAGCTCGTGTTGTCAGTGAAAACGGGCTGGAAACCAAACCCGGGGAGGCTGGTCAACTAGAGATTCAAGGCGACTCGGTAATGACGGGCTATTGGAACCGACCCGAACAAAACAAAGTCACTCTCGTCGATGGTTGGCTCAGGACTGGCGATCAATATATCTGTGACGAAGACGGGTTGTTCCGTTATCAGGGGCGCTCAGACGATATGATTAAGGTGGGTGGCATTTGGTGTTCCCCATTTGATATCGAGGCCCGTCTCATTGAACACCCATTTGTACTTGAGGCGGCAGTGGTAGGGCGTAAAGATCAGCATGGGCTGACGAAGCCTGAGGCATTTGTCGTACTCGCAGAGGCCCTTCAAGAAACTTCGGATGTATCAGTAACTCCCAATGGCTTTGAAGCTGAACTTGTGGACTATTGTAAGGAAGGGCTGCCAAAGTACATGTATCCGCGATGGATCCACTTTGTCGCAGACCTGCCTAAGACGGCGACCGGAAAAATTCAGCGATATCGACTCAGGAAGACATGATTTAGGAGCAGGGTGGGCATCGAAAGCTATGAGAGGTGACACGATGAGCGGTTCAACAGATTCAACTCGCAGGGTAGATCGTCGGGCGTTTATGACCTCGTTGTCTGCGATGGGTTTGAGCGCAACAACCCTTCCTGTGACGCTATGGGCTGAGGTGAAGAAAACTAAACATCAGACGATTACGGCGGGGACAATATCCGCGGCCGCCAAAGTGTCAGGTCTCGAGTTTACGGAAGATGAGATCGGCCTAATGGTCGATGACCTGAACGATATGCTCGATGAATATGAGCGGTTGAGGGAAGTCTCAATTCCTAACTCGGTGGTTCCGGCTATCCATTTTGAGCCAGCGTTACCGTGGAATTCCTATCCCATGGAATCGACGGTTTTTCGCTACACGCGGCCTCAAGGAGTTGAACGTCCTTCCGACTTAGAGGAGTTAGCCTTTTGGCCGGTAACTCACCTGGCAGAACTCATTCGAGCCCGTAAAGTAACGTCCGTTGAGCTAACACAGATGTATTTGAGTCGACTTGAGAAGCACGGTCCGACGCTCGAGTGCGTAGTCACGATCACGGAGGACCTTGCTATGCGACAGGCCGCGCGCGCGGATGCCGAACTTGCACGCGGTCACTATCGAGGGCCACTACATGGGATTCCATGGGGGGCGAAGGACCTATTGGCTGAGGACTCATACACCACCACCTGGGGAGCAAAGCCATACGAAGACCAACATATTCCTGATGACTCGACTGTTGGACGACGACTTGAGGAAGCGGGGGCTGTGCTTGTAGCCAAACTCACACTTGGGGCCCTTGCGCAAGGAGACCGTTGGTTTGGCGGTCGAACGAATAACCCATGGGACATCGAAGAAGGGTCAAGTGGTTCATCTGCTGGATCTGCTTCTGCTACTGTCGCGGGATTAGTCGGTTTCTCAATAGGCAGTGAGACCCTGGGCTCCATCGTATCGCCATCGACTCGGTGTGGTGCCTCTGGGCTCCGCCCAACGTTCGGGCGGGTAAGTCGGGCTGGAGCCATGGCCCTCTCGTGGTCAATGGATAAGCTGGGCCCCATCTGTCGCAGCGTGGAGGATTGCTCGATTGTATTGCAGGCCATTCATGGTGCTGATGCAAAAGATCCGACCGCGCGAGATGTCACGTTTGATTGGGATCCGGACCGCCCGCTATCAGAACTCCGGGTTGGTTATCTGCAATCTGCCTTCGAAGATGATCGCGAGGATACAGAGTGGAAGGCGTACGATGAAAGTACGCTTAATCTGGTCCGTGGGATGGGCATTGATCCAGTGGGCATTGAGCTTCCAGACATCCCATACAGTGCGATGCGGATCATTCTGAGTGCTGAAGCTGGAGCCGCGTTCGATGAGCTCACCCGAAGTGGTCGAGACGATCTCTTAGTTCGGCAGACGCAAAGGGCTTGGCCCAATACGTTCCGAAAGGCACGTATGATACCAGCTGTCGAGTACATCCAAGCTAACCGTTTGCGTACGATTGCCATGGAGCGTTTTGAGATGGCGATGCAAGATATTGACGTCGTTTTGACACCTAGTTTTGGCGGCTCGATGCTTCTTCTGACGAATCTTACGGGACATCCACAAGTGGTGATTCCTAACGGATATCGATCCGCTGATGGGACTCCAACTAGCGTTTCGTTTGTCGGGAAACTTTTCGGAGACGCCGAGGCGCTTTTACTTGCAAAAGCTGTGCAGGATGCTACTGATTATCATCATCGTCATCCACCGCGTTTTGCGGTGTGAACGGCTACGGGTGCGTAACCTCCTCACCCATAGCCAGAGAGACTTCTGCCTCGACCGCGGCCTTCAGCGCTCCGGATCGCTCAGAGCCCAATAGGATTGCGATCCACCGGGTGCTTTCGTTCGTCCCAAGCACAATTCGAAACATCACGGTCAGTGGAACAGAGAGCAGCATGCCGACGGGTCCGAGGATCCAGCCCCAAAATACCAAGGATATGAATACTACGAGCGTAGATAAGCCGACTCTGTAGCCCATCACCTTTGGTTCGACGATGTTTCCCATTATGACATTGACCACGAGAAACCCGAGTGCAGCTATGATAGCGGTACCCGGACCGATCTGTAGCCATGCAAGCAGTACGGCAGGAATGGCTGCGATGATCGAACCAATGTTCGGAATGTAGTTAAGGAGGAAAGCTAGAACGCCCCAGAGGATAGGATAGTCCACCCCAAGGAGCGCCATCAAAATGGTGATGGTAATGCCGGTTCCAAGGCTGATTACCGTTTTGAGTGCCACGTAGCGTTTGATTGCAACCCCTACCCGTTGGAAATTCTCCCGGGCCTCGGTCGCATCTCGTTCTCCCAGGGCGGCTCTCAGTTTGGTCGGGAAGCTGGATAGCTCGAAGAGCATGAAGACCATCGTCAATAGGATAAGAAAACCGTTAGCAAGGACTTGCCCTAGATTTGCGACACCTTCCTGAAGAAACCCAAATAGGCGACTCGGTTCAACGTAGTCGCTCAGAATTTGTTCAGAGCCTACCACGCCGAACCTCTGTAGCCATCCAGCAATCGATATTTCAAATGCCGCTACCTGACGACTAAATACTTGATCGTATTGTGCCGCAGATCTTCCTAGATCAAAGGCGGTCGTTCCGAGGAGGCCTCCGATAAGGGTTCCCACAGATAGGATTACAAGCACGAGCACAGTAACAGCGATAACCCGCGGAATATGGCGATCCGTCAACCAGCGTAGTGGGGTGGAGCATAACACGGAGAGGAAAAGTGCGAGCAAGAAGGGAACTAGGAGTGTTGAGGCGGCCCGCATCCCTGCGACGATGACAATAAAAGCTGCCAGGTTCAGTAATATTCGATTGACTTTTGTGGCGTCGTCGCCCATTCAGTTTCCTCTGCCAGGTTCCGCAGGTCCAGACCCGTCCCATTCAGGTATACACACTATGATACTCCCGAAGCCCTAGTTCGGATCCCTTCGCTTCATCACTACTGGAAAGCAGGGTGTTGGCCAGGAGGCGGTCGTGCAACCCTATACCGAGATTGTCTGCGTTGCAGGGCACACCCGTGAACCCGTAACTTCGAGTGCCTTGCACCTACCATCGCAAGACTGAAAGGATAGCGTTTGACTGAGCGGAGAATCCGTGTTCTCGTCGCGAAACCAGGGCTCGATGGCCACGACCGTGGGGCCAAGGTCATTGCAGCGGCGCTTCAGGATGCGGGAATGGAAGTGATCTATACCGGGCTACACCAGACCCCGGAGATGATTGCAGTCACTGCACTCCATGAGGATGTGGACGTTGTTGCTCTCTCCATTCTCTCCGGGGCACACATGACGCTGTTCCCGAGAGTTAGAAGCCTACTCGATGAGCAAGACATGGCTGGTGTCCTCATCACAGGTGGTGGCATCATCCCCGATGAGGACATTGAAATGCTGCAGGCACAGGGAGTTGGGCGTTTGTTTGGCCCAGGTACGCCGACGAGCGAAGCGGTTACATACATTCGCTCGTGGTTCGACGAGAGCCGAGGCGACGCTTCGACCCAGACCAGCTAATTACCATGCCTTCCTCAGGATCGCCCGGTGTCGCTCCGAACAAGACGGCACACCCCTCCAATGTCGATACACGTGGTCGGATGGATCAGTTGGTTTCCGAGCTCCGTGAACTAGAGGCTCAGGTTCAACGAGGCGGCGGTGAGAAACGTGTCGCGCGCCAGCACGAGCAAGGAAAGCTGACGGCCCGTGAACGAGTAGATCTCTTGATCGACGAGGGTGGCGGATTTCTTGAGATCGGACTCTTGGTGGCGCACGATCAATATGACGGTAATGCTCCTGCGGCAGGGGTTGTCACAGGTGTAGGAGAAGTGTGTGGTCGGGAAGTTGTGGTCGTGGCTAATGACCAGACTGTGAAGGCGGGGAGTTGGTGGCCAGAGACTGTTACAAAGATCCTGCGTGCGCAGGAAATTGCTATGCGATGCCACATTCCAATTCTGTATTTGGTTGATTCTTCCGGAGTCAATCTCCCCTACCAGGGTGGTGTTTTTCCGGGCAAGTACGGTGGCAGCCGCATCTTCTATTACAATTCAATTATGCGACGGTATCTGAAGGTGCCACAACTCGCTGCCGTTATGGGCCAGTGTATTGCAGGTGGCGCTTACATGCCGGCCCTTTCCGATGTGATCGTCATGGTAGATGGGACAAGTTTCATGGGTCTCGGTGGAGCAAGCCTTGTTAAGGGGGCCACTGGTCAGGATGTCGATGCTGAGGAACTCGGTGGGGCGCTCACGCACAATCAGGTGAGTGGAGTTGCCCACTACCGAGTTCCGGATGATGTGGCCTGCATCGAGAAACTGCGATCTCTTATCGCTGGACTTCAGCCGCCCCGGAAAGCTGAGCGAACTGCAGAAGCGGTAGGTCCCACTCGAGAACCAACTGAAGCTTATACGCTGCTACCGGGTGACCATCGCCAACCGTTCGAGATGGAAATGTTGCTCGAGACTATCCTTGATGAGGGACCATTTGAGGAGTTTCAAGCTGACTACGCGCCCGAAATGTTGACCGGGATGGGTCACATTGATGGGTTTAAAGTAGGGGTGATAGCAAACCGTCGAGGGATGTTCCCGGACGGGCCTGGTAAGCCACCCAAGTTTGGAGGCATCATTTACTCCGACAGTGCTGAAAAAGTGGCCTACTTCATCGACCTTTGTGATCGACATGATACCGCGCTTCTGTTTGTGCAAGACGTGAGTGGTTTTATGGTTGGACCAGAGGCAGAGCATTCGGGGATTATTCGAGCGGGGGCCCGTATGGTTGAGTCTATGGCGACGGCGCGTGTTCCTAAGCTCGTGCTCACGATTAATCATGCTAGTGGGGCGGGGTATTATGCTATGGCGGGCCAAGGTTTTGATCCCGACTTCATATTCACTTGGCCTACTGGCCGGATGGGTGTGATGGAAGGAGATGCTGCGGTAGGTGCCGCATTTGGGCGCAAGCTTGAGATGTCAGCCTCATCAGGTGAGCCGGTGGATGTAGATACGGCGGCGGCGATAGAACAGACTCGCGAAGACTATGAGCAACAGCTCGACGCACAGTATGCTGCAGCCCGAGGCTTTGTGGATGCCGTGTTGACTCCCGAAGATACCAGAGCGGCTCTTTCTCTCGCTCTCCGGTGTTCGCTCAGTAATCCTGGCCCACACTTGGGCCCCTTCGTATTACCCGGCGTATGATGCCACTGTGTCAGGATGCACGTGTTACTAGACCTGGGTGGGGAAACCAGTGGTTTAGAGTTGGACACTTGATACCGGTGCGGCAGTGATGCGTGCACGAACTGGGATACGGTCCGAAGTTGCGCCGGAAAATGATCCGGCTGCTGTAGAACTCCCAAACGAACATGTAGTTCGTATCGGGTCTGGACAGGGTTTCTGGGGAGATTGGCAGGAAGCCCCCAAGCTTCAGGTTCGGTGTGGAACGATCGACTATTTGATGCTCGACTATCTAGCCGAGATCACTATGTCGATCATGCAGAAACAGAAGGAGCGAAGTCCTGATGCTGGCTACGCTAAGGATTTCGTCTCTTTGATGGTTGAACTCGCCGCAGATCTGGTCGATAGAAATGTGCGTGTGGTTTCGAACGCGGGCGGCGTGAATCCATCGGGGTGCCGTGCGGCATTAGGAATAGGGCTTGCCGACCAGCCGCTATCCCGTCGACCTAGAGTCGCGGTTGTCCAGGGTGATGATTTGATGAGTTCGCTTGATGCGTTGATTGCTGAAGGGCACGAACTTACTCACATGGATACGGGCGAACCCCTCTCGTCAGTTCGCGACCGGGTGGTCAGTGCGAATGCCTATTTAGGTTCGGCACCGATCGTTCAAGCGCTCCAGCAAGATGCCGATATAGTTATCACAGGTCGTTCGACTGATACCGCCCTTACCTATGCCCCACTGATCCATGAGTTCTCGTGGGATCAGGACGATTGGGATTTGATCGCAAAAGGAGTTGTTGCTGGGCACATTAATGAGTGTGGTTGTCAGGCGTCTGGAGGAAACTCGCTGGTTGAATGGCCCACGATAGATCTCACAGTTCCTGGTTACCCGATCATAGAAGCTAAAAGTGATGGCTCGTTCATTGTAACTAAGCACCCAAATCTCGATGGTCGTTTGACGTGGGCTACGGTAACCGAGCAACTGGTTTATGAAATGGGAAACCCAACAGAATACATAACGCCAGATGTTGTTGCTGATTTTTCAACCATTGAACTCCAAGACTTGGGTGACGATCGTGTTTTAGTAACTGGTGCTCGTGGTCGTCAGCGGACTGACAAGCTCAAGGTGTCGATTGCCTACCGTGATGGTTATAAAGCCATCGGATCCCTTACCTATGCTTGGCCCGATGCGTATGAAAAGGCAAAACGGGCCAACGAGATTCTACGCGGCCGGCTCGATTATATCGGCCTTGTTTTCGATGAAATTCGGACCGAGTACATAGGAGCTGGTGCTTGTCACGGCCCCCTTCTCGCGGGTCCCCCCTCAAGCGATCTTCCGGAGGTGACACTGCGGATTGGTGTTAGAGCGCCAGATCGAAACGCCGTCACTAGGTTTACACGGGAGATTGCGCCATTGATCCTAGCAGGCCCGCCGACCGTTACAGGTTTTGCGGATGGGCGACCCAGGGTCCAGGAAGTGGTTGCCTACTGGCCAGCTCTAATCGATCGTCAAGTAGTGGAAGGTAGGATTACCGTAGAGACGCTGCCGCTGTGATCGTAGAACTTACAGAGGTCGCCTTCGCCCGATCAGGCGACAAGGGTGATACAGCAAACATTGGCCTTGTTACGTTCAGTGATGATTTGTATCAAGTTCTATTGGAACAAGTTACGGCCGATCGTGTAAAGCAACACTTTAATGAAATATGTAAAGGTGAGGTAGAACGTTTTGAACTTCCGAACCTGCGGGCGATGAACTTCCTCCTCCATAACTCACTCGGGGGTGGTGGAACTGTTTCGCTAATGCTCGACGCCCAAGGGAAAACGTTCGCCACCGCACTCCTCAGGATGGAGATCGATGTTCCAGAGGAACTACTTGAGACCACTGAAGAAGACAATCAGTAGGGTTGGGTTGATAGAAAATGAGCTTTGAAGATGGTGTGTTCAACTATTTAAAAACCGAGTTTGATTCGCATAGCGGAGTAGCTCGAATTGAACTTGACCGAACCGATCGCAGAAACGCTCTGAGCTTGGCGCTCCTCGAGGAGCTTAAGGAAGCGTTGTCGCTTGCAGGGGCAGACGATGGTGTGCGTGTCATCGCAATAGGTGGTCGAGGTCCGGATTTTTGTGCCGGAGCGGACTTGGCTGAGGTGGAGGCGTCGGCTCAGCAGGGGGCCATGGCGAGTCTTGCGGCCGCTGAAGCGTTCGGCGAGTTGTTCTTACTCTTGCGGAGGCTCGAGAAACCGGTTGTGGCGGTCGTCCACGGTCGTGCGCTAGCAGGGGGCTGTGGTTTGGCGACGGCATGCGATCTGGTGCTGGCATGCGAAAGCGCAGAATTCGGATACCCTGAGGTGAAGCTGGGTTTCGTACCCGCTATGGTGGCTGCAATCATCCGCCGCAACCTGGGCGAGAAACGTGCGTTTGAACTGATGACAATGGCGGATTCAATTGGTGCCGGAGAGGCAGCGGGCTTGGGGCTCGTCAATAGGGTGTACTCGGACGATACGTTCGCTCACGAGGCTGGTGAGTTTCTCACAACACTCAGCCGTCGAAGTGCCTCGGCCATTGGCCTAACAAAACGACTGCTGTATCAAACTGAGACACAGAGCTTCGAAGCAGCGATACAGACAGGTGCCGAGGTTAACGCGTTAGCTCGAATGACAGAAGACTGCCGTGCTGGGATCCGAGCATTCATGGAGAAGTAAGGGTTTTCACGTTAGTTGCTTTTAGACATAAGGCTACGCCAGGCAGTTCCCGGGGCGCATAAGTTACGAAAGATAGGCCAGCAAAATTGGGACTAACCGGTCGTGGAGATGGGAAGCTTCAATGTCACTGATCCAAAGAACTCCCCCGTTCATCCGATATCTACTGATACCGATCTTCGCAATGGGAGCGCTACTTGCTTTCCGTGCCATCGCTCCAGCTGCGCCTACGTTTCATCGGGATGTTGCTCCGATCCTTCAAGCAAAATGTCAGGATTGCCACCGCAATAATGGTCTCAATCTGGGAGGGATGGTGGCGCCAATGGCGTTCACTGAGTATGAGGAGTCTGCGTATTGGGGCGCTGCCATGCAGGTAGCGGTTGAGACCGGAAAAATGCCTCCCTGGCACGCTTCATCGGAACAGCGCGGAAAGTTCGAAAACGAGCGATTTGTTACAGATGAAGAGATTGAAACGATACGGCGCTGGGTAGAAGCAGGTCTCCCTGAAGGTAGCCAAAAGAATACGCTGGCCACACGTAAGCCTCCAGAAGATGTGACTGGTGAATGGTCTATCGGAGAGCCCGATTTGGTTATCCAGTTTCCCGAACCATACTTGGTAGAAGACGACGTCCAAGACGAATATGTAGACATTGATGTGCCCATTCCAGCAGACCTCATGTCTGACAACCGCTGGATAAAGGCCGTTGAGTTCCAGCCTGGAAGCGAGGTCGTCCACCATATTGTCGCTGGTGGAGGCTTGGGTGGTATTGCGCCCGGGTATGGCCCGCGTGTCTATCCCGATGGATATAGCCGGCTATTGCGCGCAGAGACTGTCGTCAGCTTTCAGATGCACTACCACAAAACTCCAGGAGAGGGGACGGCTGTTACGGACTTGAGTAAAGCGGGAATCGTTTTCTACAAACCTGGGGACGAAATTCGCCATGTCATCGAAACTGAATCGTTAGGGCTATGGCGGTTTATGATCCCCGCGGGTGATCCCAACTACTGCTATGATCGCAACTACATGGTTGAAAAAGACATGAAACTGCTCTGGTTCAACCCACACATGCACTTGCGGGGAAAGTCAGCGCTCTATGAAGCGAGGTTCCCTGATGGGAGAGAAGAAACGCTTCTTGACGTGCCTAACTATGACTTCAACTGGCAACATTTTTACGACTTGAAGGAGCCAATTGTCGCGCCTGAAGGTACGGAGATTTACTTCAAACTGTGTTGGGATAATTCGGCTACTAATCCGTCCAATCCTGATCCGACCCGCAACGTTACGTGGGGGAGACCCACCACGGATGAAATGGGGTTTGGGTTCATGTCACTTTCCGAGGTGGAGCCTCGAAGCATAATCGTAGGTCAGCCGCTCCCAGGTGATTTGCCACCACCCCGGCCAATGTTCCAGCGAGGAGATCGCTAAGTCTCAGATGATGTGAGGGTAATGAGGAGAATCGCATGTTGAGTAACAGAGGTGGTACGTGGTTAGGACCTTCAGTCTTCGGTGACTGATCGTTGGCGGGTCAAATTACAGGTGACTCTGGGACTCTCAGGTGGTGCCGTCTGGTTTGTGGGAGTCATGTGGAAACAGGATTTTATGGCTGGTGTTGGCTGCGGTCTCATTGCGGCGGCCCTTGTCCTTCGGCTTGGAAGTACGGCATCGATTGACGATTGATCTTGGTCAAGTTTTTCTGACGCCGTGACAAACGAGAACATTTTTTAGAATGACCACGCGACCCCTAAAACTGCTAGGAGTGGTACCGAAGCGAGTGGAACCGGGCGAGTTAGAGCATCGGAACCTGCCTGATAAAAGAGTGCGTCTCGCCGATCGAGTGTGTTCAATACTCTCAGGTAAGGTGCAATCTCGAGAGTAGAGTCCCCAACGCGCGTTACCCATCGACGTGATATTTCTACATCTACCCTTAGATAAGAATCATCAGGTGCACCAGAGATCGCTGACAGAGGAGTCGGGTCATTAGCGATGTTAATAGGTTCTGATTGGCCAGAGGATCTACTTGCCGATACGGATGAAAATGGGAGACCGGCTCCGTAAGTGAGCCGGAGGGCAAGGTTAAAATTCCGGATGTCTGTCGAGAGACCACCACTTAAGAGTTGGCGACCTACGAATTTTGTGTCAACTTTCGAATCGTCTGACCATACCCAGCCCAGCGAGTATCCGATCCAGCCCTGTATTGGGCCACCAGTAGCCTCTACCCATAGGTCTGCACCGGAGGAGAAGAGATTCTCAGCGTCTGGCAAATCATCGAAAGATTTGAAGTAGCCTTCAATCCCGATCTCCAGACCGTTCTCTAGGCGATTTTCGAGACCAACAACTAGATGGTTAGCGCCGGCAATGCCTAGGATTGGGATTTGGCTCAACGGAACATCGGACTCGAGAACTGGGGTATTCTTGCCTACAGTTGGACCCGTGAGGTCGCTTGATAGAATAGACTCTGGCCCGCGCATGATCTGGAAGAACCGGCCTGATGAAATCCGAAGATCTGCAGACTCGTTAATGTGCCAGGTTGCGGTTGCTCGAGGTGAAAAACGCACAACATTCTCGGGAGCAAAGAAGCTTGTTCTGATGCCAGCTTGGACTTCCACTTCAGGAGATAAGTCCCATATCACCTCTCCCCATGCCGCTCCAATGTTTGCACGACCAACGAAATGTGCTGTGGTGTCTCCGAAGACTGTTCTTTGGTCTAAGACGGTCTCATGAGTATCGAACCCCGCCCCGGCTGCCCAACGGAGATCTCGATCTCCAGACTCATAGAAGGCTTCCGTGCGACTCCGTGCAGTCTGCCCCAGCGCGTTTGCAAATGAAACTGGTCCGTCAGTATTCGGACGTGGCACAGGAAAGCCAGTGCTGAATTTTCCGTAAGCTCCGCTAAACGTGAGTGCTCCAGACCCGATTGGAATACGATATCTTGTCGATCCTGCTAGATTCCCCCAGTAGGCTGTCTCGGCGGCCCCGGCTTCTTCTAGTTTTCCGATGTTGAGGAGAACAGATTCGCGGTTCCAAAACCCTGTTGCCGAGAACTTTCCGGGGCCGATTTCGGAATCAATGCGTCCAAGAAGATCACCGTACCCATAGGGTAAATCACTCTCGCTTTCAGTGACGATGGGATATCCGGCTCCGTGGAGCCCTCGTCCACTAAACAACACCCGTCCGTGCGACCCAAGTGGTCCTTCGACTCGCCCACTTACTCCTAGTAGATCAAGTCTGCCGGCGGTGCGGAAACTTTCATTGTCTGCTTCTCTCACATCTAGGTCTAATACGTAGGATAGGCCTCCGTCATACCGAGCTGGTGTTCCTCCTATGTAGAGAGAAGCATTGTCGAGTACGCCATCTGTGAAGGCATCTAGAAGGCCATTCAGGTGAAAGGGGGCGTATACGGGAGCTCCATCGAGAAGTACCAATTTGAGATCGGCGGCCGCACCGCGAACGTAGAGTACGCTGGTTGGATCTCCCTGGTCAGGTCGAGATGATCCACCTGAGAGCCCTAATTCTGATACGCCGGGACTCGACTCCAGGGCTCTTAGCTCGGTTTCCCCCTCGTCTCGAAATCCCCCTCTGGCAAGTCCTGGTATAGGAAGTCTACTGGCTTCGATGGAAGCGACTATCGAAGGCATGAGAACTGGACGAAGCTCAAGGACGATATCAAGCGGAACCTCTCCACCTGATGGGACGGACACGGTGGTGTGGAGAGGAGCACGATCAATCGCCCGTGCGATTACGAGGATTGGACCGGGCGTTAGCCCAGTAGCACGGTATGCCCCATTATCATCTGTCGTAAGAAACTGCAACATCCCATGATGACGCACTTCAATCGCCGCACCAGAGATAGGAGCTTTCGTTTCGGAACTAAGTACGCGTCCCTTAACTGTGCCTGGGACTTCTTGAATTCCTCCGAACGCAGAAACCCCTATCACCGACCCTAGCAGCGCCCAGCTCATGCATTACGCCTTTTCATCATGGTTCTTGACCGCCTCTTTGAGGCCTTGGGTTAGAAAATGCTACCCGCCAGTCTGAACCAAGATCTCCGCTGGGCTATCGTCGGCCGAAGGAGTGCGTATCAAGCGACCTCCCTCGAGTCGAGCCACAACCGTGCTATTGATCTCGACCACGGCTTCTGCACCACCCGGCAGTGAAATCATAAGATCCCCCGAGGGGTCCGTCACTTCGATAAGTCCAGCCTCCACTCGGAACGCCGTTTCACGCCCAGAGACCTGTGCCTGCCAACTGTCTGAGCGAGCAATAGTCACTCGCAGAGATGATGTTGCGCTTATCACTGAAATCTTGACCGATCCTCCGTCTGGCTCTACTGAGACAATCGCTAGGCCCGGATCGGTTGGTCCTTGGTCCTCGAGTCCAATAAGGGAAGTGATTACGTCAATCCCCTCGGAAACCCAGCCTCGAATAGGGGAACCTGGAATAGCATATGCACCGGCTGCAAGCAGAAGCGTCAATGTCGCGGCTGCAAAGAGGGACCGTTTACCGACGCGTAGACTTTCGGTTTTATTTGGACTGGTACGCTCAATCGAAATTGGTGCTCGCACCGATTCCTCACGCAGAACGTCAAGCAAATCCGTCGAAGGGCGGGGTTCATCTGCCAACTCGAGTGCGGATGTAACACGTCGTACCGCGAATCTAAGCTCTTCGTGACGTGCGACGCAGACACTACAACTTGCAATGTGTGCCTCTGTACGTGCTCGAACTTCACCGACGAGTTCATCGTCGATTAACGATAACAAGGTACCGTCATCAAGGTGATTGCTTTGCACACTATCCATCTTGTTTTGTCCTAAATCCTTTAAATGACCGCCCGTCATTTTGCTCAATCATCAGAGTTCGATTCATCTTCTATATAAACGGGATCAAGGGCTTTTTCGAACCGACGGACGGCGCGCGCTAGCAGTGTCCCAACAGACGCTGGTGCTACGTTGACAACCGCAGCGATCTCGCGGTATCGAAAGCCTTCTTCCCTCATCAATAACATCTGTCGATCTCGGTCGGAGAGCTTAGTAAGTGCAGACCGAACCACCTTGATTCGTTGCCTCCTATCCACTGTTTTATCCGGCAATTCGACTGGGTCACTCGCAAGATCAGAACGATCGTACCGTTCGGCGAGCAACCTTTGTCGGCGCGTCGTCATGCGGGCATTATCTCGCACAAGGTTCGTCGCCACTGTAAACAACCACCTTCGTACTTCATCATCGGGCAACGCATGATTCAGGAGCCGTACAAATGATTCCTGGACCACGTCTGCTGCTAAATCGGAGTCCCCGACTAGTCGGTGGACATAGCGGAAGAGTCCTGGCTGATGGTTGTGAAATGCCGCTTCAAAATTCAACAGTTCTCCTCGGCTACATCACCAAATGTGCGCGAAGAACGCCGTGGATCTCCCCTCTCCCACAAGCTCAACGCGCAGCCTATCATAATCGTGACGCCTCGTGATCTGTTTTTCCAGGGGGCGTATATCTTGGTTCTATTGAGTGACTTCTCGGCACATGTATGATGGCCAGGGATGCGTCAAGGTCACACATTACGATTGCAAGGACACGTTCCGTCTCTGCTTAGTACCCGGTACCTTAGCCACGAAGCCATTGGTTGTGAGCTCGTCATGTGTCGCACAACCTGCCAAGTACTGCTCGAGTCCCGATTATCGTTCTGAACTTGAGTTTCGAAAGGAGTCGTATGGGAGATCTGACCCTGTTGACTGATGATCACCACGAATTAATGCGCGATACAGTGCGTGATTTTGCGGAGAAAGAGATTGCACCTGTCGCCTCACAATACGATGAGTCCGAAGATTTTCCCTGGGAAAATGGTGCTAAAATGTCCGCGATTGGACTCTTCGGGATTCCGTGGGATCAGGTTTACGGAGGAGCCGGCATGGACCTGCTCGCTCTTTGCATCGCGGTAGAGGAACTTGCAAGAGTCGATGCGAGTCACTCGATCATGGTAGGAGCACACAGTTCATTGGCCTCTAGCCCAATCGCACGGTGGGGTAGTGACGAGCAGAAAGATCGATTCCTCCGACCACTTGCGAGTGGACAAGTACTAGGCGGGTTCGGGCTGACGGAGCCCGGATCGGGTTCCGACTCAGCCGCCATGCGATCCACGGCTGAAAAGAAAGGGGACCGTTGGATCCTCAATGGCCAAAAGACTTGGATTACCCACGGTGGGGTTGGCGAGATATTTATGGTAGGGGCGCGAACGTCACCAGGAATAGGTGGTGATGGGATCACTGCTTTTCTACTAACAAAAGAGACGTGTGATCTGGATGACGCGAAACGAGTGGGTTTTGGCCATTTAGATGCACTTGACCCAATGTCGGGTTTCACTGCTGGGCAAAAATTGCGAAAACTTGGATGGAACGCCTCTGATACCCGAGAGCTCATTTTTGAAGACGTTGAGGTCCCAGAAGAAAATGTCCTTGGAGAAGTCGACCGTGGGTTTCAGGTCTTCATGGATACTTTGATGGGAGGTCGAATCGGGTTTGCTGCTCACGCCTTAGGCATTGCTCAGGGAGCCCTGGATCAGGCTATACGCTATACGGGCGAACGTGAGCAGTTCAATACGAAAATCCAGGATTTTCAGGGTGTTCGTTTCATGTTGGCCGAGGCTCAGACCCGCATCCATGCGGCGCGGCTTATGATCTACCATGCGGCGCGGCTACGGATGGAGGGAAAGCAACATAAGAAGGAAGCTGCTATGGCAAAGTTGTTTGCTTCAGAAGCTGCTATGGATATAACGACAGTGGCGGTTCAGCTCCATGGTGGTTACGGCTACTCTCGTGAATATCCCGTCGAACGCATGATGAGAGATGCTAAGATCACGGAACTCGGAGAAGGCACGAGCGAGATACAGAAAATCGTGATTTCGCACGAGATGTTGAAGGAATACGCCCGGATAGCATAGTTTTAACGTTTAGGGTCAGCCCTTAATATTGATTTATAGGGTTGATTGATACGTAAGTGAATGTAGGACACAATATAGATGAGGCCCCCTGACATGTCGGGGGTGTCCGTAAAAGATACGAGTTGATATAGGATGTTGAGCCTCCTCAATGCCCAAATGGGTTGCGAGTTCTCTCACCCTGCGGCCCGCCGTGGATAGAGAGATCGTCGTCAACGCGACGGCCCGCGAGAAACGGGTCGCCATTATCGAAAACAAACGGCTCGTCGAACTGATGCACGAGCGACCAGATGAGCGACGCATCGCTGGCGACGTCTACTTGGGGGTGGTTGAAGCAATCGTCCCCGGCCTCCAGGCTGCCTTCATTGATATTGGCCAAGAGAAGTCTGCTTTCCTTCACGCTTCTGATTTGTACCGTGATGACGAAGCAGACGATGAGGGTTCGGTTGATCTCAATAGTACATCAAAAAGTTCCAAGGGTGGTCGCAAGGGATCCCGCACGAAATCAAAAAATACTGGCAGATGGCGTGATCGAACCTATGCGCCAATCCAGGATGTGGTGTCCAAGGGTCAGTCCATCATGGTTCAGGTTACGAAGGAGCCTATTGGGACAAAGGGAGCTCGTGTTACCACGCAGGTATCGTTACCTGGGAGATTCCTCGTTTACATACCTTCTTCCTCGCATGTAGGAATTAGTCGCAAGATCGAAGATCGGGAAGAGCGCAGACGTCTTCGAAAGATGGCCAAAGATGCACTTAAGGGAAGTTCAGATAGCGTTATCATACGAACCGTAGGGGAAGAACTGACGGAAAAAACTTTCCAAGGAGAGCTTAAGTCTCTTCGAAAATCTTGGGAAAAAGCGAGCAAGCGTGCGCAAGGGATGAAGGCGCCGGCACTGGTATACCAAGATGCCCGTATGACGTCCAGTATGATACGTGATTTGTTCAACGATCGAGTTGATTCGCTCACCGTTGACTCTTCCGACCTGCACCATGAAATCAAGTCTTATCTTGGCCAGGTTGATCCAGATCTGCTTGATCGTGTTACGCTTTACAATGGCCAGGCGCCGCTTTTTGATGAGTTGGGGATCGAAGAAGAAATCAGACGTGCATTCCGTCGCAAAGTGGATTTGTCATCAGGTGGCCACATCGTTATTGAGCAAACAGAAGCACTTGTGTCGATCGACGTGAATACTGGGAGTTACACAGGACGTAAGGATCCTTCTAAAACTATTTTCCGCACAAACATGGATGCGGCCGTCGAGATTGCCAGACAGCTTCGGCTTCGCGATGTAGGGGGGATCATCGTCATTGATTTCATCGACATGGATGACGAAAAATCACGGGTTAAGGTTGAGCAAAAGATGAGGATGCATCTGGGTCGAGATCGTGCCCGGAGCAAGGTCTTTGGGATCTCGGAGTTGGGGCTGCTCCAACTGAGTCGGCAGAGGGTGAGCCCAAGTCTTCAACAGCAGATGATGACGCCGTGCACATACTGTGAAGGGACGGGGCGGATCCTTGCGCCACAGACGGTTGTCCGTCGCATTGAACGTGCGCTCCAACGGGTATCGACGGCAGGGAAAGAGCGTGGAATCACGATTCTCACGCACCCGGTGATTGCGTTACACCTTCTCGAAAATGAGACCGATTTTCTTAAGGGTCAAAGGGCCCGCACCAAGATTGTTCTTGAGGTGCGTGACAACCCTATGTTGGGGCTTGATGAGTTCAGGCTTCTTGCACACCCGGCGGATACGGACGTCACGAATAAATACGTTTCGAACTAGATTTTAAAAGCTGTCAAGTTGACGTTGACTAAAGTCACAGCTAGACTGCCCGGCTAGAATTCTTAACAAGATCATCCAAGGCATCTCATCCTTCCGAATGATGGTTTACTGATATGTACGCGATTTTTCAGGCTCAAGGGAAACAGTTTCGGGCGGTCAAGGATGCGGTTATCCGGATCCCCACGTTACAGGCAGATCCTGGGGACAAGGTGAAATTTGACCAAGTCCTGCTAGCCGAACGGGAGGGTGCTATACACGTGGGAGCTCCCGCCGTCGATGGTGCATCAGTAGCGGCTGAAGTAATAGGGCACGGCCGCGGTGATAAGATCATCGTGTACAAAATGAAACGGCGAAAAGGGTATCGGAGAAAGCAGGGCCATCGGCAGGGTTATACCGAGATTAAGATCGTTACGATCACCCTCCCCAAGGGGAAACCGGAGTCGGGCAAGGTGAGCAAGCCCGAGGTTGTCGCAGAAGTGAAGAAGTCCCCGAAAGCAAAAAAGACAGCAGATCAGCCAAAGTCTGCACGAACAGACATTGACATCACAGATGTGGCGCGTGCGTTAGCAGAAACGCATGATATTGATCTTAATGAGATCGAAGGAAGTGGGAAGGACGGTCGTATCCTTAAAAGCGATATCGACAAAGCGATTAAAGCCAAGGAAGCTGACTAATGGCACATAAAAAAGGGGTTGGTTCAAGTAGAAATGGCCGTGATTCAAACCCACAATATCTTGGCGTGAAGCGGTATGGAGGGCAGCGCGTTGTCGCAGGGAATATTCTGATTCGACAACGGGGAACACCGTTTCACCCGGGGCGTAATGTCGGTCGGGGCAACGATGATACACTGTTCGCACTTACTGATGGGATCGTCAAATTCCAGGTCCGGCGAGGTGGTCGCAGGTATGTGAACGTGGTCCCGAATGAGACATAGGCGGATGCCTTAAAAGAAGCCATTCTTCGAATGTCGCACAAAGCGCCCGAGATCTATCAGGTCTCGGGCGCTTTTGTCGGTAAACTTTGGTTGGTGATGACGGATAACGTTCGTCCGACTGTTCGTATACCGAGATTAACTGCCTTTGAACTCAGCTTTCCTCTTCTCGAGGAAGGCACTCACACCCTCTGCCATGTCATCTGTAGAAAATAGGAGAGAGAACCAAGCCTGCTCGAACTTGAGTCCCTCGTCGAGCGGCATACGCCGGGCAGCCAAGATTGATTCCTTGGCAGCTTGTAGTGCTACGGGGCTTCGACTTCCAATTTTGGCAGCTAACGTCATGGTATGTGTCTCGAGTTCTTCGGGAGCGACGGCTGTTTCTACCAAGCCAATCTTTGCAGCTGTATCGCCTGAGATCAGTTCGCCGCTTGTGATTAAGCGCATAGCCCAGCCCTCTCCAACGAGTCGAGGAAGACGTTGAGTTCCGCCGGCCCCTGGGATGAGACCCAGGTTGATCTCGGGTTGGCCGATCTTGGCAGATGTGGATGCTATCCGCATATCACAGGCCATGGCGAGTTCGCAACCGCCGCCTAAGCAAAACCCATTAATCATAGCGATCACAGGCTTGTGAAACCTCTCGATTGCCATATAGATGTTTCCCGCCTTCATACTGCGGTACTGTTCGATAGGGCGTGCATCCTTGAATTCGGCGATGTCTGCACCTGCGATGAATGCTTTATCACCGGCTCCTGTTATTAGAACAACACGAATATCATCATCGTCAGTAAGGTTATTTAAGGCGCCGAATATCCCTTGGCGTACTTCACGATTTAGGGCGTTTAGCTTGTCTGGTCGGTTGATGGTGATTTTTGCGATATTTCCATCGATTTTTTCTACACGCACTACATCACTCATGAGGGTCTTGCTCTCGGCTTAGGTTTGTATTCGTGATGGTCAAATTCACTCAAGGTCTCAGGCCTCATGGGTGGTTCGGCCTCCAACCACTGTTCGTACGACAGGAATTTGCTTGATTGATTCTGGGTCCACGGTATGAGGGTCGTCTCCTAGAATTACATAGTCCGCGAGCTTCCCAGGGGTGATTGATCCCTTTATGCTCTCCTCGAACGATGCATGTGCTCCGTTTATAGTACAGATCCGGAGTGCTTCTTCAACCGTTACTTTTTGTGATGGTCCCCATTCTTGTCCCGACATGTCCTTACGTGTGGTCATACTCTGGATCGCCATCAGTGGTTCAAATGGCCCCGGTGGGTAGTCCGAGGCACCCGCGACGGGAATGCCGTAGTCCAAGAACCGGCGGTGGGCAAACATCCACTCCATTTTATCGGCGCCATACTCGTGCCATTTCTCACCATGGAAATGGATATACGTGTAAAATGGTGTCGGAATTGCACCGATGTTTTTGATCCGCTGGAGGAGTTCATCATCGACGAGGGAGCAATGCTCGAGTCGAAACCGTGGGTCCGCTTGGGGCATATCGCGCTGTGCACGCTCGTAGGCATTGAGGCACATATCTATGGTTTTATCACCATTGGCATGTATACCGATTTGGAACCCATGTTGCACAGCGTCATCAACTGCTGCATAGATTTCATCCTGGGTCATCGTGAGGATGCCATAATCATCGGGTCGTCCTATATAAGGGGTCCTCATCGCCATCGTGCGTTCTGATGCCGATCCGTCTGCGCCGTATTTTACAGCCCCGACTCGAAGCATTTCATCTCCAAAACCACTACGAATGCCGGCTTGTTTTAGCGCTTGGAATAAACCGCTGCCGCCGCTCGGGAAATAATACATTCGGAAACGGAGGTCCCCCGTTTCATAGGCATCTTGTAGTGCTGTGAGCCCCTGACTGCTTCCGCCCGTTTCATGGACCGACGTGAGACCTGACTCAGACATTAAACGGCCGATGAGTGCGACCCCCTCAGATCGCTCTTCTCTTGTACTACCACCGGGAATCAGTCGGCTAAGAGGAGCCCTCGCGCGCTCAGCCACCTTACCGGTGAGTTCCCCATTTTCCCGATAAAAGTGTCCACCTGGAGGATCAGGCGTATCAACGGTGAGCCCTGCGAGCTGAAATGCTTTTGAATTGTAAACACTGGTATGGCCACCACGGTGGGTGACTGCCACTGGATGGTTGGGAACCGCCTCGTCGATGTCCTTACGCGTAAGTGGTCGACCTTCCTGGATCTTGGTGTCGTCGTAAAGAAAGCCAACAACCCATTCGCCCGGTGGAGTATTTTGTGCTCGCTCGGCGAGGGCACTCTTCATGCCTTCGATTGTGCGGATATTCATGTCAACTTGGGTTAGATGTCTCATGCCAGCTGACGAAGGGTGGTTGTGAGCGTCAATGAATCCTGGGAATACAGTCATTCCCGCTGCATCGATCACCTCGGTCCCTCGGCCCACCAAGTTGGCAACCTCGTCATTGCGACCAATAGCGAGAAAACGGCCACTTTTTACGGCAAATGCCTCGGCCCGGGGCGTAACGTCGTCAACCGTGTAAACATTTGCATTCGTAACGACCTGATCTGCTTCACCCGATGAAGTGGTGTCTGCCTGGCCATTATTCGTGGGCGTACAGCCAGCCCAAACAGCACCTCCCGCGGCGAGCCCTGACAACGCCATGAAATCTCGACGACTTACTTCACTCATCCCTCTCTCCTTGCACTCTTTTATTCATTTTGCTGCTACTGATTCCACACGGTCATGCTTCGTGGGTTGTTCGTCCGCCTACCACCGTTCGAACAACCTGAATTTCTTTGATTGCGAATGGGTCGGTCGTGTGTGGATCATCTGACAAAATCACGTAATCAGCCAGTTTCCCGGCAGTGATTGAACCTTTGCTACCTTCCTCGAACGCAGCATGAGCTCCATTGATTGTACAGATTTTCAATGCTTCTTGAACTGAGATTTTTTGGCTCGCGCCCCATTCACGCCCTTGCATGTCTGTGCGCGTGACCATGCTCTGGATCCCCATCATTACTTCAAACGGACCCGGCGGATAGTCAGAAGCTCCAGCCACCGGGATGTCATAGTCGAGAAAACTTCGGTGAGCGAACATCCACTCCATCTTATCTGCTCCGTACTCACCCCATTTGTTCCCATGATAGTGCACGTATGTATAAAACGGGGTTGGAATGGCACCGACATCCTTGATTCTTCGGAGCAGGTCATCGTTTACCAAGGAACAGTGCTCAAGACGGAATCGAGGATCAGCTTGAGGCATATTTGCTTGAGATCGCTCGAACGCGTTCAGACACATTTCGATGGCAAGGTCTCCGTTAGCATGTATGCCAATCTGGAACCCGTGTCGAACTGCGTCTTCGACCGCCGCGTAGATTTCGTCCTGACTCATGGTCAGAATACCGTAATCGCTGGGACGGCCTACATACGGTGTCGACATGGCCATCGTTCGTTCTGATGCAGAGCCATCGGCCCCATATTTCACCCCGCCGATTTTAACCCATTCATCACCAAATCCTGAGCGGATTCCTGCCTGTTTAAGACCGTCAAAGAGTTGTGGGCCTGCGATCCCTGAGGTCCCACCTGATGAAAACAGATAGATTCGGAAATGCAGTTCGCCGGACTCCTGTGCGTCTTGGTAGGCCACAAGGTTTTCGGTCCCGCCACCCGTCTCATGAATCGAAGTCAGGCCTGCCTTCGCCATCAAGCCCCCAATTAATCGAATGCTTTCGGCACGTTCTTCACGCGTTGTTCCGGAGGGGATAAGGCTTTCGAGTGGGTCTTTTGCTTTTTCTGCGACACGTCCTGTGAGTTCGCCATTCTCTTTATAGAATTTTCCCCCTTCGGGATCCGGCGTGTCACTAGTAATCCCTGCGAGTGCAAATGCTCGTGAATTGTAGACGCCTGTGTGCCCACCTCGGTGTGTTACAGAGACGGGGTGATCGGGGACTGCCGCATCGATATCTGCACGCGTGATCGGTCGACCATCCTCTAGTTTCGTATCATCGTAAAGGAAACCTTCTACCCATTGGCCGGGTGGTGTGTTTTGTGCGCGCTCAGCGAGGGCGCTCTTGATTCCTTCGATCGTTCTGATATCTAGATTAACCTGCTTTAGGTGTTTAGTACCTGAGTAGAAAGGATGGTTATGGGCGTCGATGAAACCGGGGACCACGGTCATGCCAGCCGCATCGATGACCTGGGTTCCTGGACCTATAAGGTTGTTGATATCGGAATTCGATCCTACTGCGAGGAAGCGCCCGTTTTTTATTGCAAAGGCCTGAGAACGGGGTGTTGTATCGTCAATCGTGTAGATGTTCCCGTTCGTAACGACCTGATCTGCTTCGCCCGATGAAGGGGTGTCTGCCTGGCCATTATTCGTGGGTGTGCAACCAGCCCAAACAGCACCTCCCGCGGCGAGCCCCGACAACGCCATGAAATCTCGACGACTTACTTCGCTCATCCCTCGCTCCTTACACTTTTTTGTTTGTTCTGCTGCACGTTCTTAATCTCTTTTCGGCCCGAATGCCGGGCCAAGTTCGGCATGGATCTCTCGCAATTCTTTTTCCGCTCCTTCTGGAGGACGAGTAAGTAAGCTCACGCCGACCGTGAATACAAAACCAGCCAAAAAGCCGGGGATCATCTCGTATAAGTCGTAAAACTGTGCCTTGAAGGCCACGACCCAAATGACCGTTACTAAGAACCCCGCAACCATCCCTGCCAAAGCACCAGCACGAGTCGTACGTGCCCAGAATAAAGAGCAGAGTACCACCGGGGTGAAGGCACATGCTAAGCCCGACCATGCAAATAGTACGAACCAGAAGATCACCCGTACCTCTGTAAGAGCGAGTACGAGTCCCAGTAGCCCGAGTATGACCGTGACGCCCTTGCCAAGTCGTGCCAGCGTTACCTGTGGAGCGTTCGGTCGAAATATTTTCTGAAAGATGTCTCGAACAGCGGCAGCCGACGCAAGGATAAGGACCGAGTCCACTGTGGACATTGTTGCGGCAAGGACGACCACAAAGAAAAGTCCGGTAAAGATGGCTGGAAAAAGCTCAGAAGACATCAATGGGAGGATTGTCTCAGGATCCGTAAGAGCAGGGAAGAGGACTCGTCCTGCCATACCGGTGAGTACTGCCCCCATGTCGAATACGACGATGCATATGACCGCGAGGGGCCCTGCCTTGATGATTTCGCGCTGATCTCGTGCCGCAATGAATCGACCAAGAAGTTGTGGCGCACCAAGAAAAGCCAGGCCGATCCCCACGAAGCCCAACGCGCTCGCGATTCCTGACGGAGTGAACCCTAACCCTCCTCCTGGCAATAGGAGGTTGGGATCAGCCGCGCGCAGTCCCTCGAGTAACGATCCCCATCCGCCAACCGCTGCAATTCCGACTGCTGGAAGGGTTAATAGACACCCAAACATGAGGACGCCTTGCAGGACATCTGAATAAGCCACGGCCTTGAAGCCGCCGACGGTGGTGTAAAATAGGATCACTGCGAGTCCGAGGAAGACACCTGTCTGGTACCCTGTTCCAAGGAACGAGTCAAAAGCCTTCCCCGTCGCAGTGAGTTGTGCAGCAGTATACGCTGCAACCATAGATAGAATGATGACGGCGCTCACAATCCGGAACGCGTGTGTTGGGTCTTTAAAGCGAGCTACGAGATAGTCGGCCACCGTAATGGAGTTATATCTGTCTGTGAACGCCTTGAATGGTCTAGCGACGAATACCCATGCGACAGCCACGCCTAGCACTTCGCCCAGGACTACCCAGAGTGCGTGCATGCCAACTGCGTAACCCATCCCGGTCAAGCCGAGAAGCAACCAGGCGCTTTCTCCTGTTGCGTTTGACGAAAACGCAAGGACCCAGGATGGGAGTTTCTTCCCAGCCGCATAATACCCCTCAACGTCGTGCGATCCCTTTCCTCCCCAAATGCCAATGAACAAGAGAAGAATGAGATAGGCAACTAATACACCAACGATGATAGGCGACGTCATTGCTATTGAGTTCCTTCCTTTTTCGAGGTTGGGGGGCAGGGTGGATAGTTTACAGTTCTAGTAACCTCAATCCACTCACCACACCGCACATCTAAATTGTAGATTCCTCGTACGGTAATTTCACCGTCTGGATAGTAGCGCTCAAATAGGCGGTGGAGAGTGCCATTCTCGTAGGTTCCTTTCAACTGCAATCGTCCATTTTCATAGTGGCCCTCAAACGGACCGTGTCGTTCACCATCCTTATAAGTTCCTGTCCACTCTAGGGTTCCGTTTTCACGGTAGGTTTCAAATGCCCCATCAGGTTTACCACCTTTGTAGACGTGCTTCAACCGTAGCCGACCATTTTCATAGTATGATTCGTATGGACCATCTGGCTTGTCATCTCTATACGTTCCCCGACCTCGACGCACTCCACTGGGATAGAAGTATTCATAACGGCCTTCGCGTCGTCCGTTTAGGTATGTCCCTGTCGCGTAGAGCCCGAGACCTTGCTCAACTCCCGTCGGATCAAAGTCTTCGAAGTCGCCATGTAGCCTTCCGTTTAAGAGATCAACTGTTAGTACGATCTGAGCTGGGTCGTTTGGAGATACTCTGAAGACTGGACCGCTGAAAGGTTCTTGAGTGTCAGGATCTAGGTACAGGGAGTTTTGTTTAACTAGATCATCCAAATTCCTAGGTGAAGGCTCAGAACATCCGATCGACACGAGAGCGAGGGCAAATAGTATGGCGTGCTTCATCGGGCGTCCCTTCCCGCAGGCAGGGTTCTTTCTGTCCTCCTGACGCATCGCGCTTCCATGGGATGGGTTGAAGTTCAGACGAGATGATGGGTGGTGCCTCAGCTTACTTCCATGAGTATGCGTTGATTGTCGGCTCAAGTCACTTGGCTTCCGCTTCACTAGGCTCGCACATAAGCTCCCATTAGGAAATACGCAACCAAAGTAGGAGGTCGCCATGCGCAGTAACTATGTGAAGCATATGCCTATCCCCTGGGTGCTTGCAGTCATCGTCGGCATACCTGGGACGATTGCGGGTCAACAGGGTTCGTTCTTTCCTGATCCCTTTCCCTCGACGTACGAACCGTTTCCGTCACGGACAACGGTCATTGAGAACGCAACGATTCTGACAGGTACTGGTCAGCGTATCGATGGCGGTTCAATTCTGATGAAAGGTGGAGTGATCACTGTGGTTGGTACAAACGTAAATGTGCCAACGGGTGCAACTGTGATTGACGCTTCTGGCAAGTGGGTTACTCCGGGTGTTATCGACACACATTCACACCTTGGGAACTATCCTTCACCAGGGATCGAGTCCCAACAGGACGGGAACGAGATGACTGACCCGAATACGGCCGAGGTGTGGGCTGAGCACGGGGTATGGCCTCAAGACCCCGGTTTTGGGTACGCACTCGCGGGTGGTGTGACCACCCTTCAGATCTTGCCTGGCTCGGGAAATTTATTTGGGGGGCGTGGCGTCACACTCAAGAATGTACCCTCTCGGACAGTTCAAGGAATGAAGTTCCCGAACGCGCCACATGCTCTAAAGATGGCCTGTGGAGAGAATCCTAAACGAGTTTACGGCGGCTTGGGTCGAGCTCCTAGTTCTGCTATGGGGAACGGTGCTGGCTACCGAATGGGTTGGATTAAGGCGCAGAAATACCTACGCGATTGGCAGCAGTGGTGGGATAGTGGATCGGTTCCTGTTGATATGCCCGAACGTGACCTTCAACTGGAGACTCTCGCGGCGGTCCTCGTGGGTGAAGTGCGTGTACACAACCATTGTTACAGGGGCGATGAGATGGTCAACATGATTAACATCGCCAATGAGTTTGGTTATTCAATTGCGTCTTTCCATCACGCAGTATCCGCGTACAAAGTTCGCGATTACTTGGCTGAAAACGAGATCTGTGCATCCATGTGGGGTTCTGGTAATTGGGGTTTCAAGCTTGAGGCGTGGGATGGTATAGAGGAAAACGTTGGGCTTGTTCATGAGGCGGGTGCGTGTGCGATCGTGCATTCTGACTCCCCGGTTGAGATCCAACGACTAAACCAACACTCGGCTATTGCGCTTCGAGCTGTACGTGAGGAAGGAATTGACATCTCGTATGAAGAAGCAATCCGCTGGATCACTTCTAATCCTGCTAAGTCTATGGGGATTGATGGTCATACGGGGTCGATCGAGGAAGGGAAGATGGGGGATATTGTGATCTGGACAGGAAATCCCTTCAGCGTTTACACGCATGCTGAAAACGTCTTCATTGATGGCGCACTGATGTACGATCGAAATGCGCCAGATCCGATCATTTTTGGTGATTTCATGGTGCGAATGGATCAGGAGGTGGGACGATGAGTCGCCCGAACTGTCTTATGAGCGTGGTGCTAATTGTGTTTATGGGTGCGTTTGCCCTGCCAACCTTGGCTCAAACGGTCGCCATTACAAACGCAGAAATTCATACGGTTTCAAGTGGAGTGATTCATGGGGGAACAATAGTGGTTCGAGATGGTCGAATCACAGCGGTAGGTTCGAATGTTTCAGTCCCATCTGGAGCCCGGACTATAGACGGTACAGGAAAGGTGGTCACACCAGGATTCATGGATTCTTCGTCCGGACTTGGCTTACGTGAGCTTGGGCGTGCTTCACAAGATGCTGCCACGAGTGAAGAGGATATCGGTGCTTCTTTTAATCCGGTGTGGGCAGTCAATCCAGCCAACACATTTATACCGGTCGCTCGGATCCGCGGGTTGACTTCGGTTGTAGTGGTCCCCGGTGGTGATCAGTTATTCACAGGACAAGGTGCGGTTATAGCTCTTTATGGTGAAACACTTGACGCTATGCTCCGTAGCGAGTCGGTGGCGGTGTACACTGCGATGGGAGAGAGTGGATCTTCACGTGCGGGTGGCTCGCGAGCTGCGAACTATCGGCGTCTCCATGATGCTCTGTGGGATGCTCGGGCGAGAACCTTAGAGCATGACGAAAACGATGATAACGAGGACCCCTTCGCTGAGGGTGGTCGCTCAAGTTTGACAGATCGTGAGCTTGAGGTCGTTGAAGCAGTCATTTCAGGTCAGATACCGATAGTGGTGACGGTGAATCGCGCTAGCGATTTGAGGCTTGCACTCAAGCTCAAGGAAGAGTTTGAGATCAGCCTGGTCATTTTAGGGGGTGCTGAAGCTTGGCGCGTTGCCGATGAACTCGCGGCAGCAAATGTCCCTGTGATATTGAATGTGCCCTCGAATTTGCCGACGTTCGATGGTCTAGGCGCTTCTCTTGAGAATGCGGGAATCCTTGAAAGAGCTGGCGTTGAAGTGCTCCTAACTGGTGACAGAGGGATTAGTCACAGTGCCGGTCTGGCCGTTGCCAATGGAATGACCCACGCGGGTGCGCTCAGGGCTGTGACGCTCGCGCCAGCTACGGTTTGGGGCTTGGAGAATGAAATGGGAAGTCTCGAGAATGGAAAGGTCGCCGATTTAGTTGTTTGGTCAGGCGATCCGTTTGAACTGTCGACTTCAGTGGAACACGTGTTCATCAGCGGGCAAGAGCTTCCAGATGACAGTCGGCAGGAGAGGCTTTTTGAACGCTATCGAAATCTGGGTCGTTACCGAACGATTCAACGATAGTCAGTACACCGGGTCCGCCGGCGAGGGGTAGCTGGCGGACCTAGTGTTCGGGAGAAGACAGGCCAGATTACGTGTCGGGGGTCACTTTCATTTGTGACCCCTACTCTCACCCGTGAAGAAAACCAATGACAACGATCGGTCCGGTTACAGAACCTTCACGTTCGCTAGATACGACTTTGGAGCGCAGTGCCCGTAGCTTTCGAAAATGACAGGCTCAACCATGAACGGCGAGCGACATCTAGGACTTTTCGGAGCAACAACCCTAGGGGTTGGTGCTATCGTGGGTGGTGGTATTCTTGCCCTGGCTGGAATCGCGTTCGCAACAACAGGTCCTTCTGCGATCATTGCTTTTGCCCTCAACGGCGTGATCGCCTGTCTAACCATTGTCAGTTTTGCCCAGCTTGCCAGACGTTTTCCGGAGTCAGGGGGCACTTATACCTACGCGAAGAAGGTTCTTTCCATCGAAGTTGCATTTGTAGTTGGTTGGGTCGTGTGGTTTGCCTCTATTGTAGCGGGTGTGCTGTACGCCATCGGTTTTGCGGTATTCTTGTCCGAAGGGCTTCACCGTCTACTCCCCCTTCTGGGATGGCCCGTCGCATGGCTTGATCGCCCCATCATAGCAACCATCATCGCAGTTGGTGCTACAACATCATACACCATACTCTTGTTGCGCCGTACGGCCGCCGGTGGCCGTACGGTGACTATTGGGAAGGTTGTCGTGTTCGTTGTTTTACTTGCGGCCGGTGGCTGGGTTTGGATCGGAGAGTCGCCTGCGGAACTCTTGGGGCGATTGAGTCCGTTCGTGTCGGCTGGGCCCGTAGGTCTACTTCAGGCCATGGGTTATACATTCATTGCACTCCAAGGCTTTGACCTTATCGCAGCAGTGAGCGGTGAGGTAAAAGATCCTGTGAAAACGGTTCCTCGGGCTATGTATTTGTCGCTTGGCATTGCACTCACAATCTATCTCCCACTGCTATTTCTGCTAGCAACAGTAGGTTCGCCTGAGACTGGGATTACGACACTGGCAACGGCCAGTCCGGAAAGGCTCGTGGCGGATGCGGTTGAACGATACATGGGCTCGGCTGGATACTGGCTTGTGATTGGTGCCGGTGTCCTATCGATGCTTTCGGCCCTACATGCCAACTTGTTCGGGGCGTCGCGTGTCGCATTCGCGATGGCACGGGATCGAACGCTTCCGCATCCGATTGGTCGCATGCATGGTTCTAGGGGGACACCTGCAGTTGCCGTTGTGGCAACAGGTGCAATGGTGGTCACGATCGTGATGGCAGTTGGTAACGTCGCCGCAGCGGGGGCAGCATCAAGCTTGATCTTCCTCATTTCGTTCGCGACCGTCCACTGGGCGGCGATTTTGGCGAGGCGCCGTTCGGGCGAATGGGGCACTCCCATCGTTCCGATCCTAGGTGCTACCCTCTGTTTGGGTCTAGCATTGTTCCAAGCTTTTGCGGTGCCTGAAGCGGGAGCGGTTATTGCGCTATGGCTTGCAATTGGGATTACGCTATATCTGACGCTTCTCGCTCCGAGCGCACGACTTGCCGATGCTAGCGCTGAGGCACGCGATCCAGATTTGGCTCGTTTGCGTGGCCGGAGTCCACTCGTACTTGTGCCCATAGCGAACCCAGAGAGTGCTGCTAGTCTAGTCGATGTCGCCGCTACGGTTCGAACGCCTGGGTCAGGTCGCATCTTGCTACTCTCTGCGCTACAAAATTCTGATGAGAATGCTGACGTGGCACTTAGCAATGCCCAAGCAATTCTCGGCGAATCGCTGGCCCGCAGCCTCGAGAGTTCTTTCGCCCCTGAAACCCTTTTTACCATTGCGTCGGATACATGGTCGGAGATTGCTAGAGTTGCGCGTGGGCACCGGTGTGAGACCGTCCTTCTGGGACTCTCTAAGCTCATGAAGAATGGGATCGAAGCAAAACTCGAGGGACTTATTGCCGAACTCGATGCTGATGTTGTTATTGTACGCGCCCCTCACCGTTGGCGTATGGCAGAAGCCGAACGTGTGCTAGTGCCACTCGGTGGTCGCCGGGACCATAGTCACCTAAGAGCGCGGTTGTTGGCTAGTCTATCGCGCTCAAGCAATAGATCAGTCACGTTTCTAATGACTTTGCCCACAGCGACAGAGCCGGATACGCGAAGGCGATTTGAGCACGTTATTCGCGAATTGGCACGGGAGGAGGCTGCGAGCCCTTATGAAGTTGTGTTTGAATATACGGATGAACCACGCGAGGCAATAATCAAACGTGCCCTAGATTCAGATCTCGTTGTGATGGGAATCCAGCGGGGTGACCGCGGGCAACCAGCGCTAGGGAAACTTCCTCTCGCGATTGCTCAGGAAACCGATTTGCCACTCATATTAATCGCTCGTCGCCCGAATCGTTCACCAAGACTCCTTCGTACAGGATTAACTGACCGCTTTTCGACTCGAGGTATTTTGCGATGACGATGGATATGTTCCTCGTCCTTGTGATCATCGGGATAGCAGTTTTGCTGTTCGTCACTGAGTGGGTTCGGTACGACGGGGTTGCCGTGGTGGTACTACTTTTACTTGCCTTCACTGGTGTGGTCCCTATGGACCGTGCGATCGAAGGTTTCGCAAATCCTGCTGTCGTAACCATCGCGGCAGTGCTCGTTTTGAGTGGAGGATTATACAAAACGGGTGTTGCAAACCTCGTCGGCCATCAAGTGATGCGATTGGCGGGCGAGTCTCCTCTTCGCGTAACAGCTCTCATGATGCTCACTGTAGGCTTGGTTTCGGGTATCATGAATAACATCGCAGCCACCGCACTCCTATTACCCGTAGTGCTGGATATTGCGCGCCGGCTGCGGCTTCAGCCTTCACGTCTGTTAATTCCTCTTTCATTTGCGGCGCTCCTCGGTGGGATGACCACACTTATCGGGACAGGTCCGAACATCCTCATATCAGGAGCCCTAAATGGGGCCGGACTGGGTTCGTTCGCCATGTTTGACTTCACTCCCGTTGGGGCGGTTGCCCTTGTTGTCGGGATCTTTTACATGGTTGTTGTTGGTCGACGATTACTCCCGGATCGTCCGACTGACCAAGAAGATGCCAGTGAAGAAGTCAACCTTCGAGGGCGATATAAACTCCAAGAGACCTTGTTCTCACTTAGGCTGCCGGAAGGGTCAGCACTTGAGGGTTTAACGCTTGTGGAGGCACGCTTGGGTCGCGCTTTGGGATTGAACGTTCTTGCAGTCAGGCGCGAGGGTCACCTGCGGCGATCTCCCGACCCAACTTTTGTGCTTGAGTGTGGGGATGTGATCATTGTCGAAGGACGGGTTGAGGCTCTTCAAACAATTTGTAATTGGGGCCGTCTTGAGGGTGCGGCCAACTCGGAAGCCGCCCTGTGGCGCCTCGTTGAGGACTCGACAGCCTTAATTGAAGTTGAGATTGCCAAAGACTCAGTATTGATTGGAAACACCGTACGAGGACTGGACTTTCGTAACCGGTTTAGAGCTCACATCGTGGGTTTCAAACGAAATGGCCAACTGCACTCTAGCACTTTTCCCACGATGGATCTCGAGGCTGGTGACACCCTCTTATTGCTTGGCCGAGAGGATCAGCTTCAACAGCTTCGTTATGCCAACGAATTCTGTGCACTTCACTGGACGGATGTAGGAAAAGCTACTCAAGAGTATGAGTTACACCGCTGGCTTATGCGGTTGGACATACCTCCTGACTCTGCGCTAGACGGTACCACTCTGAAGGAGGCACGACTCAACCTTGCATTCGATCTTTCGGTTCTTGAGATCAAACGCGAGGGTGAAAGCATCATTTTACCTTCGGCGACCGACGAGTTGCGATCAGGTGATATGATGATCGTGGAGGGAAGGCGAAAAGGGTACGACGTTCTTGAGGCCCTGCAGGAGCTCGAAATCATAGACGACCACCCTTCACTCCGTGAACTAGAGTCGACGGATGTGGGGTTCGCTGAGGTTACGCTCGCTCCCAGTTCTGCGCTTGTGGGTAAGACGTTACGGGACATTTTCTTCCGAGAGTCGTATGGGTTGACACTGCTCTCAATTTGGCGGGCGGGTGAAGGATTTCATTCGAATGTCCGTATGAGACGACTGGCTCTCGAATTTGGGGATGCTCTTTTAGTTTATGGCCAGCGCGAAAAACTTGCTCTCCTCGCTCGTGACCCCCGTTTCCTCGTTCTGACCGCTGAGCTTCGCGAAGTTTTCCGTGTTAAGAAGGCGCCTGTCGCGGCGCTCATTATGGGCTCTGTTATTATCGTCGCATGGCTTAATGTTTTACCGGTGCACATTGCTGCACTAGCTGGTGCTCTTCTGATTGTATTCGCCGGATGTATTAAGGGGAATGAAGTCTACGGACTTATAGAGTGGCGTGTGATAGTTCTGATCGGTGGTATGCTTGCCCTCGGGTTAGCTATGAGCGAATCCGGGACCGCAGAATTGATTGCGCGAGAGGTTTTAGGACAAGCAGGAGGAGTTGGTCCGCGTGTACTCATTGCGAGCCTCTTCCTCATTTGTGGACTTGCGGCTCAGGTCGTTCCAACTTCAGCGGTGGCCGTGCTCATGTCGCCAATTGCTCTTAGTACTGCCGCAGAGCTTTCGATCTCACCACATGCACTTTTAATGGTCGTGGCCGTTGGGTCTTCGTGCGCTTTTCTGAGCCCGTTTGGTCACGCTGTAAACCTGCTTGTGATGGGAGTTGGTGGTTATAAGGTGACTGACTACACGCGCGTTGGTGCGCCTTTGTTTTTGTTGATGTTGTTGCTTGTCGTGTTCGTTCTCCCTCTGATATGGCCACTCCGGGGTTAGCTAGAGTCTGAGAAGCCCCGGGCTATGGCTTTTTATATGTGGCCTTATTCCCTTGGTTTTTTGCTAGTTCCTCCGACCATATGGATGTAGAGCTTGGGACCTAGCTTGAAGATTTTAGGTCGGCTAGTTGCTTTTCTATTTCTTCCCATTCCGTCAATAGTTTATCGACGTCAGATTTCTGGATGCTGCGCTCAGACTCGATTCGACGAATCTCTTCGCGAGAGGTCACTTCGTAAAACTTTGGATCACTGAACTTTTCATCGATTTCTGCGAGGCGAGTCTCACAGTCCTCGATCTGTGCGGTAAGCTTATCACGGCGTTCACTGAGGTGTTGCCCCTTGTAGGCATTCTGGCCGCTTCGCGTTGGTTTTCCCGCCCTCTTGCGACGTCGATTGTTTTTCGTATTTGCTTTAGCTGCTCGCTTCTCCTTACGAGCCTTGAGAACCACTGAATCGACGTCGAGATGATCGTCTCCACAAAAGTGAACGTAGTCCTCATACGTCCCTTGATAATCACGTATCCCGTCTTCAGTGATTTCGATAATTCGGGTTGCGAGTTGCGATACCAGCCAACGGTCGTGTGAAACAAATACAAGCGTTCCGTCAAAGCTTATAAGCCCTTCGACGAGTGACTCGATCGACTCGAGGTCCAAATGATTGGTAGGCTCATCGAGGACGAGCACATTGGGCCGCTCTATCGCGATACGGCAGAATACAAGTCGTGCGGCTTCGCCACCGGATAGAGCGCGAAGCGGTTTTTTGGCGTCGTCTCCGGAAAAAAGCACTCGGCCCATTTCACCCCTGATGAACCCGGTTGTTTGGCCGGAACAGAACCCCGTGATCCAATCTTCGGCGCTATGTTTTTGTGCTTCAAAATGCTCTTTGTGGTCTTGTGCAAAGTAGCTAGGATGGGTTTCGTACCCCCACTCGACCGTGCCAGCATCGGCTTCAAGTTCTTGCATGACAATCTTGAGTAAAGTCGATTTTCCGATGCCATTAGGCCCCATGATTGCGAGGCGATCTCCGCGGTTCACCGTCAAGTTGACCCCATGCAGCACTTCATTATCAGCGAACGCCTTTTTTATCCCGGTAATGTCGAGTACCTGTTGGCCGGATGAGCGCTGCTGTTCAAATCGAAACATTGGGTATCGACGTGAGCTTTCAGCTAGCACTTCAAGGCTTGCCGCCTTCTTCTCTATGAGCCGTAATTTGCTCTGCGCTTGACGAGCCTTGCTGGCCTTAGCACGGAACCGATCCACAAACTGTCGGTGATGTGCAATCTCTCTTTCACGAGTGGCGATTTCTTTTTCACGCCGTTCACGTTCAGTCTGTTTATTATTTAGGAAATTGGTGTAGTTCCCCTTGAAGAGCAGGACTGTTTCGTAATCGACGTCCAGTATGTGTGTCGACACATTATCTAGGAACCGGTGGTCGTGTGAAATGACCACTACTGGCCCATTAAAATCTCGCAGAAACTTTTCCAACCATCGGATGGAGAGGATGTCGAGGTGGTTTGTGGGCTCGTCTAACAACAAAACGTCGGGTGAACTCGCCAGCGCTTGAGCAAGTAGGACGCGAAGTTTGAATCCGCCTGATAGTGTGGATAAGGTCCGTCGGTGAATTTCGGTAGAGAATCCGAGTCCTTCGAGAATTTCGCTAGCACGGGCTTCGGCGGAATATCCGTCATGCCGCTGTACGATTTCCTCAAGTTCAGAGAATCGATCTGCATCGAAGCTTCTACCATCTTCGGCGATTAGAGCTTCCTTCTCAACCATGGCTTGCCACAACTCCAAGTTGCCCCGCATAGCGACACCTAAGATCTCTTCGTCTTCATACAAAAACTGGTCTTGACGGAGAATCCCTAGGTTGAGACGCTTTGGTAGGGTGACGGATCCTTCGGTTGGATCTTCCTCACCGCTCAGGATATTGAGGAGAGTGGTTTTCCCAGATCCGTTCGCACCCACGAGCCCGTAGCACTCTCCTGGGTTGAGTAAGAACGACACATCTTGGAATAGTGTTTGGTCGCCAAAAGACTTCTTGAGTCCGGATACCGAAATCATGTTTACGAGATCAGAGATCTTTCGTGGTGTCAGCAGCTCGTAAATGTTAGCCGCAGTAGTAATCGAGTGTGGTTATACTAGTGATAAAGGTTCGCTAAGAGGTATTCTTGAGATCAAGCTCCTCATTTTGAACTCGCGGGTGAACCCATTTTCCGTAGCCCTAGGATGTACAGCTTGGCTGTGGGCTCACTACCTACCAACAATCTTCTTAGCAAGACACGCAGTTATGGTTGTTTTTTGATCCTAGACTTTCTAAGAGTGCTACTGCCTCAGGAAATGGTTGCGTCCTCTGATAAGGTCCGTTGGCCATGTCAGCTGTTGTTTGTCCCACTCGACTGACCGCGGTGACGTCAGCACCATGCTCAACTAGATAACGGATCATTTCAACATCTCCTCGAGAAGCGGCATTGTGAAGTGGCGTGTAGCCCTCGTCATCTCGTTGATTGGCGTCGGCTCCAAGTTCTTCAATCAGATACTTGACTGAAGCCATCCAACCATCCGGCACATAACGGTGTGCATTACTCGGGAAACCTTGTCCATAGCCGATTCCAGATGCTGCGTGAATAGGGTAGTCGGCTGGCCCTCCGATCGGGGTTGGAGGGAACCCCGACAGGTCTTTACTCTCCTGGTCCCACACCGGCCTGCGTCGCGGTGGGACTTTTTCCGTAGCGATGTTTGGATCGGCGCCATACGAAACAAGAAGGCGCATAGCATTCACATCTAGTCCGTAGGCTGCGCGCCAAAATGGTGTGGCTCCTTTGGTATCGATTTGAAGAAGATCGAAGTTGAACGACATCCACCACAGGTGCTTTTTGAGCTTTACATTTGGGTTGACACCAGCTTCTAATAATCTTTGCATTACCTCTAGATAGGTCACCTTTTGTTGTTGGGACGCGTGTTGTTGCGGGTAACGTGATTTTGGTGACCACTGAGCGTTGATTGCTGCGTAAAGTGGTGTTGCACCCGCCTCAGATGCGACCGTAGGGTCTGCTCCACGCCTCAAGAGTTGTATGGCCATATCAAAGTGCCCGTTAATCATTGCCATCAACATCGGACTGGTCCGGTCACTTCCACTTGTCTGATTAATGTCTGCGCCGCCATCTAGGAGTGCCATCCCTGTGCCGATATGACCTTCACGGGCAGCGTGGAGCAGGGCGGTCATACCTCCATGCCTTCCGATCAATTGGCCATAACTAAGGGGTTCAGGCTCTTCAATTGGTCGATCGTATTCTTCCTGCTCCTCAATAGTTAGAAGTTGCTCAACTTGACCTGCCTTTACTCCAGTCTGTCCTAGTAAGTTTTGGCCCGTGGGTGGTGTTTTTCGAATACGTGCATTCCGAGCTCGTCGTTCTTCCTGTGCTTGTTCTGCTTTGGCTGCGATGTTTGTGACTTTGGTCGTGATGGCTGGGTTCGCCCCGCCTTCAAGTAGAACACGAACGACATCAGTCCGTCCCTTAGCTGCTCCGAACATAAGCGGGGTTTGACCCCATGTGGCTTCGATCACATTTGGTTGTGCGCCAGCATTAAGGAGTGCACGTACCGCACCGACGCTCCCCGACGCAGCTGCAAAGTGCAGGGGCATCGTTCCGCCTACCGAGTTACTTGTCGGTTGTAGGAGACTTCCTGCTCCCAGTAAGATTTTGATGATTTCGGCATTCCCGACTTGACTGGCGAGATGGAGGGGAGTGTACGCTCCAATCCTCGTAACCGTATTGACCCTAGACCCCTCTGAGACCAAAAGCTCTGCCAGCTGAGCATCGGAATTGCGAGCAGCCCAGTGAAGTGCGGTCATACCATCACCCTGAGCTTCGTTTACATTAACACCCGCTTCAAGAAGTCGTTGGACACTTGTCACATCGCCACGCATAGCAGCATCGGCAAGTGGAGTCTCAGATACATCCGGGTCATTATAAGATGCGGCTTCCGAGGCCCAAACACTTATTAGGAAAGCGGTTATGAAAGTCCGGATTCGCATGCTTATATGCATCTTGCGATCACCAGGTATTTAGTGAAAAAGGTTTGGTGCTATCACCAAACCTTGCCATTTCTTCAAGCCCAAGTGTGTGCATCAGTGTCAACATCACGTTCGCCATCGGAGTGTCCGGTTTCGCTCGAACATGAATGCCACCGTCTAGTTTTCCATTCGCGCCTCCTGCTATGAAAAGGGGGCAGCGTTTGTGGTTATGTACGTTCGGATCTCCCATTGGCGAACCATATATGATCATCGTCTTATCGAGCAGGTGAGTATCACCTTCCATTGTGTCCTCTAAACGGCCCAATAGGTATGGAATCATGCTCACATGGTATCGGTTGATCCGTGCAAAGTCTTCGATGTTTTTTTCGTTTCCTCCGTGGTGGGAGGTTGGATGGAATGGTTTGTCCACGCCACTCTCAGGGAATACTCGTGCGGAAGAGTCACGACCAAGCTTAAAGGAGAATACACGAGTCATATCAGAAGCGAATGCGAGCACCTGTAAATCAAACATCAGCTTCACGTGTTCCTCAAAGGAATCAGGGACGCCGGCTGGTGCTTCTGGAAGCTCTCGCAGTTCCCCATTACTATTCTGTATCTCGACCATCTCAATCCTACGTTCAATTTCCCGTACGCTCTCTAGGTATCGGTCGATTCGTCTCGAATCGTCCGGGCCAAGTTCACGCTTAAGTTCGCGTACTCTATCGGCTATGAAGTCTAGCACGCTCTTGTTAGCACGTCGTCGGATTGCGCGTTCCTCAGCACTCCCGCCCGCCCCGAACAGCTGGTCAAATGCGACGCGCGGATCCCGAATCATCGGTAGTGGTTCCGTGGGGGATTTCCAGCTGATTGTGTCCGTGTAGACGCACGCATAACCGTATGCGCAGCCACCTGATTGGTCTACGTTTTCTATACAGAGTTGCATCGATGGGATAGGTGTCTCTTGCCCAAATTGCGCTGCGTATAACTGATCCATTGACGTCCCTACATAAATATCCGAACCCTCAGTTTGCCGGGGGTGGGACTGTGTCAAAAAAGTTGCACTTGAGCGGAAATGATCTCCACCAATTTCTTGAGGTTTGGTTGCCTCTGCGGAGCTCACATCGGTATCGGAAACGATGGTTAGATACTTTCGGAACGGCTCGAGTGAGCTGAGTGCAGTCGGGGCCAAATCGAAATTTCGTCCCGTACTTGCAGGTGACCATAGGTTACGGGAAGCGCCGTACTGAGAACTGCCCGCAGCCCCATGTACCATTTCAATACATATGAGGCGAGTGGGATCGATCGCCGCACTTAGCCCCGACAAGCGCCCCGCCGGAATCATCGCATCGAGGAAGGGAAGCGCGATCGTGGCTCCGATACCTTGTAAAAACGTACGACGTGGTATGTGTTTTCCAATTATGACTTCCATCGTCTGCGATCTCCTTGCTTACCCGCCTTGTTCGACCATGGCCTCGCGTCGATTCATGAGGAAAGCTGGACTGTTTACGACCCCCAGTATGAAGGCGGACATCCGATATTCATCCATTTCCGCTTTTCGCGCGATTGCTCTGATTGTTGGCATGTCAAAATATTCAATGCGACGCCCGAGTCCGTAGGCCAGCAGATTTTCGAGGAACGTCCGAACCAATGACTCTGGACGGCGTAAGAGGGCTGCCCGGAGATCCACGGGGCCGTTCATCGACGTGCCGTCATATAGTTCACCCGTCGGGTCGACCACTTGTCCTTGGTCTTTAATGCGCCACGCACCAGTTACGTCAAAGTTCTCTAACGCCAGGCCAAGTGGATCGATAACACGGTGGCACGAGCGACACGCAGGGCTTTTTCGGTGCATCTCCATTCGCTCACGTATAGTAAGAAATCGGCCCGCTTCTGATTCTACGGTAGCTTCGAGGTCGGGTATGTCCGGTGGTGGGGGAGGAGGAGGAGTCCCGAACAGTACTTCCATCACCCACTTCCCACGTAACACTGGGGATGTACGATTTGCATGTGAGGTCTGCGTAAGTATACTCGCATGTCCCAGAATGCCACGCCGACTCTCATCTGGATATTGAGCCAAGCGGAAGTGTGTTCCAGAAATGTTCTCCATCCCATAATGCCGCGCGAGTCGTTCGTTTACGAATGTATAGCCCGCAGTGAACAACTCGAAAAATGGTCGGTCTTCCCGGACTAAGTGTTCGAAAAAGAGCTGGGTCTCGCGGCGCATGTCGTCCGCAAGCTGTTGGTAGAAGTCGGGGAAGCGAATTGCGTCTGGGTGAACTTTATCGAGGTCCTGCAATCGAAACCACTGATCAGCGAACCTAGAACCGAGTGCCTCAGCTCGAGGATCGGCGAGCATGCGTCGGACCTGTGCTGTACGACCTTCGATTTCGGATAGTTGTCCGGTCCGAGCGGCCTCAATTAGTTCTTTATCCGGAGGCATGGCCCACAAGAAGAACGAGAGCCGTGATGCTAGGTCGAGGTCGGAGATTCGATAGGTGTCTTCCTCCTGCCCTGTTGTGGGAGGTTTTTCAAACCGGAATACAAAGTCGGGGCTGGCAAGTATTCCCTGAAGTGCTGTACGGACCCCAGCTTCAAAACCATCGTCCTCCGCCCCTAACTCATATAGCGTGAGAAGCGGTTCTATGTCCTCTGTATTCAATGGACGCCGATAAGCCTGGGTCGCAAGCCGCTCAATGATTGTTTGAGCACAAGCGCGACTTTCATCGGGAGACTCTGGTTCGCAGGTCATGATCTGCCTACGGCTCGATATATCAGAGGCTCCAGTAACTCGGAAAGGCCCTCGAATTGTAAGGTCTCGCAGATGTGCTACGACTGTAATGCCGTGTGAATACCCAATCTTTTTATCTGCGAGGCTCCATTCATGCGGAGACATCAGATCATCCAAGGGTCCGTCAAACCGTTTGATGAAAGCTGCCGAGACTCGATGTGGCCCAGCTGTCACTGCTATTGGCCCCGTTTCGATCTGAACGCCATCCGGATCCTGACGGTGCATCCAACGATCGATGTCCATCAATGCTCGGCGTTCGCCGTCGATAGAGAGTTCGACTTGTTCATCAAATGGGGTTGTTTGACCGAAAAAGTTTCCGGTCGATTCATGCTGGAATGCAATACGAAACAGGTATTCGCCGTCTGCTACGAAATTATGGACAATTGAGAGACCTCCCCGTGTGCCGATTGGTGCCCCTTCAACGTGCTGACGTTGCTCTGCATACCGTGGCACCTCGTATTCCGTTTCGCTCGGTGTTGCGTCGGGGTCTCCGAGAGCTATCCGACTAATCTCGCTTGCGGCAGTCAGGTAACCGTTGATTAACGTCGCCGAGAGATCTTGTACGTCAGCTATGTTGTCGAATCCTGCACTGACCGTCTCGTTAGGAAGATAGGCGGAAGCATCAATGTCGATTCCGAGCAAGTCCTTAATTGATCGCTCATATTCTGATCGGTTAAGTCGTTGAGAACTTCGATGCCCCGGGTTTGGTTGCACAGAGGCACGGGCATCTACTCGTGCTTCTAGTGCCTCCACGAGGTCAAGAAGGTTGGCTTCGGTTGGTCGACGTACACCAGGCGGAGGCATCATCCCAGCCCTCAGTTTTCGGATCATTTTTTCAGAAATTTCCGGCTGGGTGTCGGCCGTTTCCACGTTGAAAGTTTCGAGCGAAAGGTTCCCTCGTAGGCGTTGATCGTTATGACACTGGGAGCACACTTCCCTGACGATTGTTTGGGGAAGCGTATCTGGAGAAAACTCTCGTGCGCTAAGACTGCCTGGTCTGAATACCGGTGGTTCGGATGAAATCCCTAAGCCGAATCCCAACAACAGTGCTAGAGGGATGATGGTCGCAAGTTTTTTCATGGGTGTTTTCTCACCTGGTGCCGACGCATTTTACGGTTTTGTTTTAGCAATCGATTCGTGGATCTTGTCTACGGTCAGGTTGACCCGAAACGCCATGAGTTTCTTGCCGACCTCGATCGTCTCTTCCTTGGGTGCTATAGGGACCCCATTGATCTTAGCAAGCCCGGCGTCCACGCGCTGCGTGTAACGAACGACCGTAGGGTCAATGACCATCATTAGACTGGTAATGCCGAAGCTGTCGTGTATTCCATCGTTTTCGGTTTGTACGATGCCCAACTCAGACTCGAGGAATTCGGATCCGCCGTATTGGTAGTATTCGGGGATAAAATGTGCGTGTGCCTTGTGCCAACGTTCATTAAGTGTTCTCGCGACGTTTTCCATGCCGCGCTGGTTCCCGCCACTGTCCCCAATAAATACAATATGTTCAAACCCGTGGGCTTCAAGACTTGAGGCGACATCTTCGAGCACCGCTTCAAATGTTTCCTGGCGCAGTGAGATCGTACCTGAGTACCGCATGTGGCCAGACGGTTCGTCGATGTCTCCTTCCGGAACCAGCTTCATAATGGGAGCGCAAAGCGCATTCCCGAGTTTCAACGCGATCCCTTCGCATGTGCCCTCAAGCACATAATTATGCTTGCCGGTCGCGACGTATGGTCCATTCTGCTCGATTCCGCCCGTGGATATGATTGCCGTATTTGTGCCAGTTTGGAGTAGGTCGCGGACTTCCATCCAGGTCAGTTCTTCAATCCAGATGGAGTTCAGGGCTTCGATTGGTCGACGTGAAATGAGTTCTGCGGCTACTCGAGTCTCGCGCTCCATCTGCATTCGGGCACGCTGCTCAGGGGTTAGGTCTTGGCTGGTCGCTTGGGCTGACACGACGATCGGTACAAGTAAAAATGTGGTAAAGGTCGTGACAATGTATCGTATGCTTCCCATTATGTTGCCTCCTAGACTGACTGTAAATTCCCCCCCTGGACACGTACTCCGCAAGTTCTCTCCTGCGGAATTGTGGCGTGATCGAGTACTGGAGATTATATGACCAATAGGCTTAACAACGCTGCGATGTTGCACAAGCAGGAACGTGCGTTACTTGAGAGATTGATTGATGACGTGAACGATGATGCTCTGTGCGTCGTCCCCGCTGGCTATTCAAATAATATCTTGTGGAATCTCGGGCACATTGTGGCAGCACAGCAGCTACTGACCTATAAGCTGTCTGGATTGGATATGTATGTGTCAGATGAGTTTATTGCTGAGTTTCGCGGAGGAACCTCACCGGCCGATTGGCAGTCGACGCCGGATATCATACAGATCAAGGCATTCGTTCGAGAGTTGCCCGGTCGGTTCAAAGAAGATCTGGAAGCTGGTCTTTTTGTCGATTACCAAGGCTACAGTACATCGACTGGACTTGAACTAAATACGTTTGAGGACGGCGTTATTTTCAATCAGTTTCATGAGGGAATACATACTGGGGTGATTATGGCGCTAAAAAAGATGGTGGCAACATAACTTGGTCAGAATTCTCTCCCCAGAATCAGCTCATATGCTCCGAGTGGCGATACCAGTCCGTCGATCAGTGCTTCACTGAGCCCCTCAGGCGTCCAGTCTGCTAATTCTGACCGGACCTCATAGGAAATTCGAGGAATCTCGAGTACGCTGATCCGGCGACCGGAAACGTGGAATACCTGGTTGTTTGCCGGGCAATTGGCCTCAGCTAGCCAGGCTGCCACGATCGCGATGTGTTTGGCACCGTAGGGATCATATCCAGTCTCATCAGGCTCGCCCAATATCTCGGCTCCAGCCTGTTGATCGGTCATACGAGTGCGTGCGGATGGTGAGATCACGTTCGAACGCACCCCGTATTTTATGCCTTCGATCGATAGGACCTTTGATAGACCCACGATACCCATCTTCGCAGCACCGTAGTTGACTTGACCGAAGTTGCCACACAAGCCAGATGATGAGGTGGTGTGGATAACCGAGGCTAGTCGCGATCGGCCTGCCTTGGACTCCGTGCGCCAATATGCCATCGCGTGTCGGCTAGGTGCGGCATGACCTTTTAGGTGTACAGTAATTACCGCGTCCCATTCGTCTTCACTCATGTTGAAAAAAGCGCGATCTCGAAGTATCCCGGCATTATTTACAAGGATGTCGAGTCCGCCGAACGAGGAGATGGCGAGATCGATAAGCTGGCTCGCTTGGTGCCAATCTGACACATCGTGTCGGCTAGGAATGGCGTTACCACCGCTTGAACAAATCTCTTCGCAGACACGGTCTGCCAGCTTTGATTCTGTACCGTTCCCATCCACTTCTGTGCCTAGATCATTGACGATTACGGCTGCGCCTTCGCTTGCCAGTGCCCGAGCATGCTCTCGTCCAATACCGCGTCCGGCCCCAGTAACAATTGCGGTCCGCCCTTCAAGTCGATTCACACTTCAGGGCCTTCGGATCTGTCCGCAGCACGGTCTCTTTGGACATGGTAGAAGCTGAAAGTGATAGCAAGTCCAGGAATCACAGCGGCAGCGGCAAGGAGCCACGTTTGCCAAGAGAGGCCGGCAATCATCCGTCTACTCGTTCACATGCGGCCCCGAAACGTTTTAACGCCTCTTCGATTTCGTCTTCTGTGATGAGGAGTGAAGGGCCAACCCGTATTACATGGCCGAAGAGTCCTCCACGTCCAACCAGTAAACCTTCCTCTTTGGTTGCCTCAAGGAGTTTTTCTGCCCGGCCCCCATCTGGGGTTTTGGTGGCTCGATCGGTCACTAGTTCGATCCCTTGCATGAGCCCCATTCCTCGAACCTCACCAACCCAGGAATACTTGTCGCGAAGCTGGTCCAGCCCAAGCCGCAGCTGAGTTCCTCTCTCGTGGGCTCGTGTTGGAACGTCCTCACGATTCATTACATTTTGGGTAGCTCTCATCGCGGCCATCGCGATTGGATTGCCCCCAAAGGTTGCGATCGACGGTCCTTGCCATGCTTCCGCTATCTCGGGGCGGGTGACAGTTGCTCCGACAGGGAACCCATTTGCGATGCCTTTGGCCATGACCATGATGTCGGGTTCAACATCCCAGTGCTCTATGCCGAACCAGTGTTTCCCCGTTCTTCCGAAGCCTGCCTGTACCTCATCGATGATGAAAAGCCCTCCATAACTTCGAATGACTTCGGCTGCACGCTGAAAATAGTCAGGGGGTGGAACAATGTATCCGGCTACCCCTTGGATCGTTTCAGCGAAGAAGGCGGCGGGTTGACCGCCGGTGGTAGTTTCGATTACCTCGACCAGGTCGTCGATAAAGAAGTCGCTGCACTCGGCCCCATCTCCAACTGGTGACCGATACGGATATGGTGAGCGAGCATGGACGACTCCTGAAGCCCCGCCAAATGGGAGTCGCCAAGCCCTTTGTGCGGTCATGTGACTCGTCAGTGTGCTACGACCCGAATACGAAAGACGAAGTGCCACGATCTCGTGACGGCCGGTATAGAGGCGGGCTGTAGCGATCGCAGACTCAACCGCTTCAGTGCCGCTGTTAGTAAAGCAGGTCGTCTGCAATTCGCCTGGTGTTATTTGTGCGAGAGATTTTGCAGCTTCGATCTGCCCCTCGGTAATGTACAGCGTCGAAGTATGTCCGAGACGCGCCATTTGTTCGTGTACCGCTTCTTGAACCACTGGATGGCAGTGTCCGATTGATGTTGTTAGGATCCCCGCGAATAGGTCTAGGAATTGATTGTCGTCTACATCGCGGACCCACACACCCTCTGCGGAGGACATTACAAGTGGATCCTCGTAATACGGTCGTACCCATGGGTACAAATAATCGCCCTGTTGTGACTGGCTCTCCCTTCCCGATGATTGCGGTTTCATAGACCCCTCATTGTTGGATGCAGAATCCTTGATCGGATCCTCAACTTTAGGCTCAATAGTCTGTATATCGTTCATGTTACGTTCTCCTCAATACTGGGCTGCGTCCTCTAAAGTATAGTTAGGGGTTTGACGTTCTGTGGTCCACGGAACATCGCACATTCCAATCAGAATTCCATCAGAGGTAAGGTTGATCGTGGAAGGTCGAGTGTGTAGAGGGCTCTGCGCAAGTAACTAGAACGGGGTCAGTCTTCCCATCGATAGAAGCCTTCACCGCTCTTCTTTCCGAGCTTTCCTTCTCGTACCATTTGCTCAAGCAAGGCAGGGGGTTTGAATCTTGGCGAGTTGAGCTCCTCGAATAGATGTTGCGCAATATCCAGCCGCACATCGAGACCCACGAGATCTCCCAGCCTGAGGGGCCCGACTGGATAGCGATACCCTAACATCATTGCAGTATCGATGTCCTCTGGTGATGCGACCCCTTCTTCAACCATACGTATGGCCTCGAGACCGATCGCCACTCCGAGTCGAGACGATGCGAAACCAGGAGAGTCTTTCACAACGATAGGCGTTTTACCTAGGTGCTTGGTGAGGGTCCGTGCCCGTTCCACGGTCTCCGAGGAGGTTTCCTCTCCCTGAACGATCTCGACCAGTTCCATGATGTGCACGGGGTTGAAGAAGTGCATGCCAACCACGCGCTCAGGCGACGGAACTTTCTGGGCAATCCGACTGATCGATAACGAAGACGTATTGCTCGCAAGAAGAACACCGTGGCTTGTTAAGTTAGCGCACTCAAGTAGGAGGTTTTGCTTGAGTGAAAGTTTCTCCGGAACCGCTTCGATCACGACCGAAGCTCCATTGGTTGCTTCGGCGAGGTCAGTGGTCATCGATAGGGCATCACGTGTGCGTTCCATCTCTTTCGGGTCGACTTTACCACGCTTGATGCCTTTGGCTAGGTTAGACGCTATGCGTACTTGAGCAGCTTCAAGCGCCTCAGGTTCCAGGTCGAAAAGCCGAGTCTCATAGCCCGCCATCGCTGCCACTTGAGCGATACCGTGACCCATGGTTCCAGCACCAATAACGGTTAGAGTGTCGTGATTCATGAACTTGGGGTTGCCTGTGAAATGACCGATAGATGGTACCAATGTGGATCACAAGGTCCCACCTCTACCTTCATTTTCTAACCTCCAGAAGCCAAATTGGATGACTGTCCTGTACTGAATCTTGGTTCGCGTTTTTCGATGAACGCGCGCACGCCCTCAAGTGCGTCCTCAGACTTGAAGCAGGCTCGCTGGGCTTCGGTTTCATAGTTGAGCATTTCTTCAAAACTTGAGTTGAGACTCAACTGAATCGCTTGCTTGGCCAACTGTATGGCAAGGGGAGGCTTGGCGGCTAAATGTGCTGCCCATTCATGCGCCGTGGGCATCAAGGCTTCTGGCGGTACCACACGATTAATGAGCCCGATTCTCTCAGCTTCTAAGGCGGGGACCATCTCGGCAAAGAAGAATAGTTCGGCTGCTCGGGCTGGCCCGACGAGACGCGGAACTGCATAGGTTCCACCCCAGTCAGGGTGTAGGCCGATGCGGTTGAACGTCTGCCCAATGGAAGCGTTTTCCGCTGCGATTCTTAGATCACAAGCCAAAGCCATGTTGGCTCCTCCACCCGCTGCAGCACCATTGATCGCTGCAATCACTGGCTTTGGCATCTCTCGAATAGCTGTTGTGACTTGGCGTCCGGCTTCCACAAGTGCGATCGCTTCGTCGACAGCCTGTGTCTCTATGAGCTTGGTCAGATAGGTGACGTCAGCACCCGCACAGAAAGCACGGCCTGCTCCTGTCACAATGACGCACCGCACTGACTCGTCTCTGGACAATTTGTCGATACCATTTGCGATCTCATCTCGCATAGTTCCGATGAACGAGTTGAGCTTCTCGGGGCGGTTGAGGGTCAGCGTCCCGATCCCCTCGTTGACTTCGATGAGAACCTGCGGATTGCTCACGCGGGATCCTCCATATGTACGACGAGAGCGATTCCTTGCCCGACTCCAATGCACATTGTGACGAGGCCAATTGATGCGCCGCGACGTCGGAGTTCGTGCGTGAGTGTGGTGATGAGTTTAGCTCCGGTACACCCAAGCGGATGGCCAAGTGCAATGGCGCCACCATTCACGTTAGTTCGTTCTGGATCAAAACCAAGCTGCTCGATGCAAGGAAGCGCTTGGGCTGCGAAGGCTTCATTGATTTCAATTAGATCAAGATCGTCAACCGAAAGGCCGGCGCGTTGGAGTGCTTTACGGGTCGCGGGAACTGGCCCCAATCCCATATGTGCGGGGTCCACCCCAACGACGGCGGACGATCCAAGTCGGGCCATCGGGCGAAAGCCTAGTTCCTCCGCGGCGGTCCGACTTGTTATAAGAAGTGCAGCTGCACCATCGTTGATGCCAGAAGCGTTACCCGCAGTGACAGTGCCATTATCACGGAAGGCTGGTCGGAGCGTTGAGAGCTTTTCGAGCGTAAGATCAGGCCGGGGGTGTTCATCGTGGTCAACGGTTATTGGAGCACCTTTACGCTGTGGTATGTCAATGGAGACGATTTCATCAATAAACCGCCCCTCCTCAATGGCTCGAACAGCTCGCTGTTGGCTTTCAAGGGCGAATGCATCTTGATCCTCACGACTCACCGAACTCTGTTCAGCGACGACTTCCGCCGTTTCGCCCAATGAGATCGTCCAAGATTTGGGCATGGTTGGATTTGTGAACCTCCAGCCCACAGTTGTATCTGCTACGGGTGGAGGAACACGTGAAAATCCGGTTGTTGGCTTGAGCATGACCCAGGGTGCTCGCGACATGCTCTCCACACCCCCTGCAATAAAGACATCACCTGCACCAGCCTGGATGGCGTGCCCCGCGGACACCACAGCCTGCAAACCGGAGCCACAGAGTCGGTTCACAGTTTGTCCGGGCACCTCGATGGGTAGTCCGGCGAGTAGGCCCGCCATCCTTGCTACGTTGCGGTTGTCTTCACCTGCACCGTTCGTACAACCAGCGATGATGTCCTCGATACGATCTGCTGGGATGCCCGTTCGCCTGATCAATTCGCGAATCGTATGTGCGAGCAGGTCGTCCGGACGTACCGAAGAAAGGGCGCCGCCCGCCCGCCCGACAGGAGTGCGGACGGCGTCGATGATGACTGGGTCGCGGTCGTTCGGATTCACGCGATGGACTCGCTAGTTGGCACAGCCCTATCTTCCAGTGAAAGTGGGATTCCGCTTCTCGGTGTAGGCTGCGAGACCTTCTTTAGCGTCCTCTCCCTGGAACAAAAGTTGCTGAAGTTCGCGCTCGATTGCGAGGCCCTCGGAGAAGGGAACCTCGGTACCACTACAAACAGATCGTTTGATTCGACCTACCGCACGGGAAGCTTTATGGGGTGGTGTGAACTGCTTCGCGTATTCCATTACTTGGCTAAAGAATTCTTCATTGTCGCCTTCGAGAATCTTGTTTATGAGCCCTAGCTCGAGCGCCTCACTAAACCCAAACGTGCGTCCCTCTACCATAAGCTCGATCGACTTAGACTTTCCAAGGATTCGGCCAAGTCGCTGGGTTCCGCCGGTACCTGGTAGCACGCCCAAGTTGACCTCTGGAAGGCCAATTTTACCCGCATCTTTTCGGGCGATCCGAATATCACAAGCAAGCGCAATCTCAAGGCCACCCCCGACTGTATGTCCATTGAGTGCGCCAATCACCAGTTTGGGTGTTTGTTCGAGACGGGTGAGTGTTTCATTCGCGTGTAGACAGAAGAAGTATTTAAAGTAAGGGTCGGAGGTTTGGAGCATATTGATGTTCGCTCCGGCAGAAAAGAACTTTTCCCCACCCCCACGAAGTACGATCACATGGACATTTTCATCGAAACGGGCCTGCAGGATAGCGTCATCTAGATCTTGCATCATTTCATATGTGTAGGTGTTCGCAGGAGGGTCATCAATCGTTAGGATTGCGACACCGTCCTCAACTCCGTACTTGATCAGCTTATTAGCCATCGGGTTCCTTCCGCGTTAAGAACCGACCTGTGAGTATCTTCTCATGGATCGGATGATTTTTTTCTTGGCGATCGGCGGGAATCAAAACTATCCCGTCGGCACAGTACCAGACAACTTGCAGATTGATGAAGCGGGCCTCGAAATAGCTGCTGTCGGAGGCTAACATTCGTCGTCGCGTAAAGAGAGTGACAGCTGCGGAACACGATGATTCGCGACAACGTTGATCCTTTACCAGATGTGTTGGCCCAGCGTTTCTCACAAAATGCCGCCAAAAGCCGGTTGGCTTACAAAAGGGGCCACTAAGTGTCCTTGGAATGACCATTGATTTGATCGCTTTGGACACAGAGCCCGACTGCAATCACCAGTACACGGTTTCGATCGTGATGGGAGTGCAAGCGGAGTCCGCATGCTGAGACGAACGGGTCTTAGTGTTTTGTTCGCGACGGTACTTGTGGACATGATAGGATTTGGAATCGTTCTCCCGCTCCTTCCTTTCTATGCGGAAGATCTTGGGGCCTCACCGTTTGAAGTTACGTTGATCATCGCTTCTTTTTCGGCCCTACAGCTTGTCGCTGCCCCAATTTGGGGCCGTTTTTCAGACCGCCGTGGTCGTCGGATGCTTATTATCATAGGGCTTTTCGCGTCCGCGATATCGTATTTATTGTTTGCGCTCGCAAATTCGATAACTGTTCTCTTGCTTTCCCGGATGGCAGCAGGTGCGGCGGGTGGAACGATCTCTGTTGCACATGCTTACGTGGCGGATTCGACCGAAGGGGACGAGCGGGCACGTGGACTGGGCATGGTAGGCGCGGCATCGGGGTTGGGTATCATGCTTGGGCCTGCGATTGGAGGTTATTTCAGTCGATATGGCCTTGGTGCACCAGGTCTCGTCGCTGCAGGTTTATGTCTTCTCAATGCCTTCGCTGCCATCGCGTTTCTTCCGGAATCGCGCCAATTCCAAGAACGCTTGGCAGGCAGGGCAAAGGGTCAGGCAGCGACGCTTAGTAGTTGGGTACGCTCATTGACGGAGTTCCCATTGGGGCTCCTCCTCGCCGTATATTTTCTTACGATTAGCTCCTTCACGTCGATGACGTCTGTATTAGCGCTGTATATGCAGCGCGTATTCTCAATGACGGCCGCTGACATGGGGCTAGTGTTTACACTAGCTGGGGCAGTTACGGTTGTGGTTCGAGGTGTTCTTGTCGGCCGCATCGTGAAAATGTTTGGAGAGCCTTCGACAGTTCGTGCTGGATGTTTGTTGCTAGCGGTCAGTGTCGGCATGATCGCATTCATTCCCAATCGGTGGTGGTTGGCGCTACTAGTGCCACTCTGGGCAATAGCCACGGGAATGCTTTTCCCATCACTTCATTCCCTCATTTCACGGGCAACTGATGAGTACTCACAGGGCTCTGTGCTTGGTGGAAGCCAGCTCGCGGGCGGACTAGGACGAGTGGTCGGTCCTTTGTGGGCCGGAGCATTATTTCAGACGTATGCGATTGGGAGCCCATTCCTCGTGGGTGCATCTTTGTCAACCATCGCGGTCATTCTTTCCGTTCGGATACCCTCGCCCCATAAGCAGGACGTTGAGGAAAAGATTGAACCTGGCCATCAGTGGGGCGGTCCAGTGACAGCACATGATTCAGGTGAAACCCGCGATTCGACTGGATCATGATATTGGGTCACCATTTTTGTATGTGGTTGAGATGACGGATCCCGACACGAGTCCGACACAACGGTTTCCCCAGCAAGTTGATTGTGTGACACTTGAGTGGGGGAAGGTGTCTGCGCTTCTGGTGCGACCCTCGAAGCCAATAGCGATGATGGCGTTCTCCCACGGTGCGGGTGCGGGTATTGAGCATCTATTTATGGCTGATATGGCTCAGCGACTCGCTGCGTGTGGTATTGCGACCTTTCGGTATCATTTTCCGTTCATGGAATCACAGGTTCTGTCTGGTCAACGCAAACCTCCAGATCGACCGCGCATCCTCGTCGAAACTGTCCGTGCGGCAGTCGCTAGGTCGCGGGAGGTGGCTGCGGACCTTCCGCTTATTGCCGCGGGCAAATCCATGGGTGGAAGGATGACCTCGATCGCTGCTGCAGAGCGTCCTCTCGACGGCGTTTGCGGGATTGTCTTCTTTGGTTTCCCCCTGCACCCTGCAGGACAATCTTCTTCCGAAAGAGCAGCACACTTATCAGCCGTCAAAGTCCCGATGTTGTTTCTCCAGGGTACGCGTGATCGTTTGGCCAATCTTGCTCTGCTCGATCCCATCTGTGCCTCACTTGGAGATTTTGCGACACTCCATATTTCAGATGGAGCTGATCATTCTTTTCACGTTCTTAAGCGAAGCGGGCGGACGAACGAAGAGGTCGCGCAAGAGCTTACGATGCGAACTGCGAGTTGGATTGCAAATATTTTAGATGAGGGTGTCTGAACGTCAGAGTTGCTTTTGAACTCGGTAGCCCCAAAAAAGGAATTTGTTTGCTTCCGCTTGCGCCCATCCCGCTTGTGTGCAGAATAGAGGGTGGAAGAGTTTGTACGTTCTTCCCTTACAGGGGTCGATCTGTCGAGCGAGTCATCGCAACCGACCCCCATTACTGTAATTCGAGGGACCATCATGAAGGTAAGTCAGATCCTTGCGATAGCTCTCATCAGCATGTTCCATTTTGGTGCCGATGCTCAAGCGCAAACATCGCTTGAAACCGCCATCTCACACTTGGAATATCGCGGAATCGGTCCAGCCCTCATGGGAGGTCGGATTTCTGACCTCGAGGTGGTCGCGTCCAAGCCACAGATGTTCTACGTCGCTACAGCTACGGGTGGTTTGTGGAAGACTGAGAATCATGGAACTTCGTGGACCCCGTTGTTTGATGATCAAACAACCAGTTCGATTGGTGATGTTACGATCTTCCAAGCGAACCCGAACCTCTTATGGGTAGGTACAGGAGAGCCGCAAAACAGACAATCGTCTCCGTGGGGAAATGGGGTATATAAATCTACGGATGCTGGAAATACTTGGGCCCACATGGGTCTGGCAGAAACCAAACATATTGGTCGAATCCTCATTCACCCCCGAAATCCGGACGTAGTATACGTCGCAGCGGTAGGCGACCTTTGGGGACCAAACGAGGAACGAGGTGTCTTCCGAACTCGAGATGGTGGTAATACTTGGGACAGAGTGCTGTATATCGACGAGCACACCGGCGCGATTGATCTTGCCATGGACCCCGGGGACCCTAACACGATCTTCGCCGCAATGTACCAACGACAACGAACCGGATGGGGGTTTAACGGCGGGGGACCTGGTAGTGGTCTCTATCGGACGGTTGACGGAGGTGAAAACTGGGTCGAGTTGACGGATGGGCTTCCTGAGGGTGATAAAGGCCGTATCGGAATCGATATCTATCGACAGGATGGAAATGTCGTGTATGCACTGATTGAAGCTGATGCGCGGGAACCTTCCGCAGGATTCCGAACCCCTAGTCGGACGAGCGATGGGGGTACGTATCGATCGTTGGATCGGGGAAAAACATGGGAGAAGATGTCGGACACGAATCCGCGTCCGATGTATTATTCGCAGATTCGCATTGACCCAAGTAACCCGGATCGAATCTATGTGCTCGCTACGCAACTCATGGTGTCTGATGATGCAGGCCGCACGTTCCGAAGCGATGGAGTCATACAGGTGCACGTAGATCACCATGCTCTGTGGATTGATCCAAATGATTCGGATCACCTGATCCTTGGAAGTGACGGTGGCGTGTCTGTGTCGTGGGATGGTACTAGACACTGGCGCATGTTTGACAATATCCCACTTGCTCAGTTTTACGCGATCGGATTTGACATGCGGGACCCGTATTTCGTTTGTGGGGGACTTCAAGACAATGACGCTTGGTGTGGCCCTTCAAACACGCGCTCGTTTCATGGGATTCGAAACCAGGATTGGTACGAGACTGTGTATGGTGATGGGTTCTTCACGATTGTTGACCCGACCGATTCAACCATCGTTTTTTCGGAATCGCAGGGCGGGAATATGAATCGGTACGATCTGACGACTGGCGAGAAAACGCCCATGCGACCGATTACAGGTCCACGTGAGGATGGAGATACAACAAAGGTATACCGGTTTAACTGGAATTCGCCGCTTCAGCTTTCCCCGCATGACCCAGCGACGGTTTACCTCGGGGCAAACTATCTCATGCGTTCGCGTGACCACGGTATGACATGGGAAGAAGTCGGCGGCATAGATCTGACCAAACAAATTGACCGGGAAACACTTGAGATTATGGGAGTGTCTGGGTCTGAAGCACAGCTGTCGATCAATGATGGGATATCGACGTACGGCAATCTCACGACTCTCGCCGAATCTCCCCTCGTCCCGGGGCTCATCTACATCGGGACAGATGATGGAAACCTTCAGGTTACAAGGGACGATGGCAGTACGTGGGAGAATGTCGTGGACCAGATCCCTGGGCTCCCGGATCGCACGTATGTGAGTCGTGTTGAAGCTTCGTCTCACGCGGGTGGGCGAGTTTATGCGACATTTGATGGACACCGAAATGGCGACTATGCGCCGTATGTTTACCTCAGTGAGGATTATGGCCAAACTTGGGACCCGATCACGGGTGGGCTGCCCGACGGTTGGTCTGTGAATGTTATTGTTGAGCACCATCGAGCCCCCAACCTACTGTTCCTTGGGAACGAGGTGGGTGTGTATGTTTCGGTAGATCGCGGTCAGAATTGGGCGCGATTCAAAAATAACCTGCCGGTGGTTCCTGTCGACGACATTCTAATCCACCCACGTGAGAATGATCTTATTGTGGGGACGCATGGTCGGGGTATGTACATCATGTCAGATATCACTCCGCTCGAACACCTGTCACCTGATATGATGGCTGAAGATGGACGGGTTTTCCCGAGTCGCTCGATCATGTGGGCAGAGCGTGGGGACTGGCCGTTCTATGGAGCAACGTTTAGCGCGCCCAATCCTCCGAGAGGGGCACGAATTCGTTACTACCTGCGTGACGCCCCAAGCGATGTTACGGCAATTGACGATGGTGATGGGTCGCACGATGAAGCAGACGGTGAAGTTTTTTCCCTGACGGTCACGGACATGAGCGGAAAGCATGTCCGTACACTTGAGGCTCCGAGTTCACCTGGTATTAACGAAGTGATTTGGGATTGGCGATATGACCCGCCCTACGAACGGCCTAGTGATAGTGAGACCGAAGGTGGTGGACCCGGCGGCATGTTCAGGGGTACCCCCCAGGGCCCAATTGTAATGCCTGGAAACTACACCGTGAGCATGAAAATTAATGGTGAAAGTTACTCCTCTTTGGTTGAGATAGTTGCGGAACCGCGTCGTCCCATGACATCCGGAGATCGTATCACTCGCCAGAACGCGCTCATGAGTTTGCACGTCCTTGCCAAGCCAATCCACGAGGCCAGGCAAGCGATAGATAGCGTGAATGAACAATTGGTGGCGGCGAAAGAGTTAATGGAAGGGGCGGACGAGTCGCCTGAAGAGCTTGCGGGGGAACTCGCGGCTCTTGAGGAAGAGTTGGACGCCATACGTGATGAACTAAACACGGCTCGAGGATATACTGGTGTTGCTTCGGCAATCCAGGGGTCTTCGACGCTGCCGACCGAAGACCACTTGTGGCAAGTAGATCGCGCTTGGGAAGTAATGCCCGGCATCCTTGATCGGTTAAACGTTCTTGTGCTAACCCGGGTTCCAGCCCTAAATGAGCGACTGTACGCAGATGCGGTTTTGCCGACCCTTGGCGAGACAATCGACTTACCTGTAAGGCCAACGGGCTAGGGTTCCTGAAACACGGAGGCTTGATGAACTGGGCCGGCGACATACTCTAGGTTAGATTCTGTCCATGGTATGGAAAGGACTCTCCCTGCGTCCCGGGCTTGGTTCGGTGTTGGTGTTATTTTTTCTCGGAAGCACGATGTATGGTTTTGTGTCCGAGGGATCGACGACACCCATTAGCCGTTCGTTTGAACAGGCTGGCTCCGAGGTAGTGCGCATCCCAATTACCGGGACGATTGAACTTGGCCTGGCGCCTTTCGTCTCACGCGCCCTGTCTGACGCAGTGTCTACTGGAGCCCCTGCGGTCATCCTTGACTTGGATACGCCCGGTGGTCGTGTAGACGCAGCCTGGAAAATTATCGATGACGTTCGGGAAACTTCGGTTCCTGTTTATGCGTACGTAAATCGGCGAGCGCTGTCGGCAGGTGCGATGATTGCACTGGCGGCTGACCGTCTGTACATGCGACCGGGTTCGACCATCGGGGCGGCAACGCCAATTACAGGAGCAGGTGAGAAAGCCTCGGAAAAGATGGTAAGTGCGATGCGGTCTGAATTTCGTGCGCTTGCAGAAGAACGCGGATTTGACCCTCAGCTTGCGGAGGCCATGGTAGATGAGAGCATCGAAGTTCCGGATGTTGTTGAGGCCGGAAAGCTGCTCACCTTAACGACTGAAGAAGCCATTGCACTCGAAGTGGCGGATGCTCAAGTGCAAGACCTCATAGAGTTATTCCAAACTGTAGGCCTTCCGCCTGGAGCGACGAGAGAGGTGACGCCAAACTGGGCTGAAGCGATCGTTCGTTTTCTCACGAACCCAGTTGTTGCACCACTGTTGATGAGTCTCGGATTCCTCGGGCTATTGGTAGAGATCCGGACGCCGACATTTGGACTGGCGGGAGCAATTGGGTTGCTAGCGCTGGCCGCATTCTTCGGCGCACACCACCTTGTTCACTTGGCGGGCCTTGAGGAGATACTTCTTCTAGGGGCTGGTGTCATCCTAATCGCAGCGGAGGTATTTCTCATCCCCGGGTTTGGTATCGCAGGCATTCTTGGTACGGGAGCTGTTTTAGGGAGCTCTGTGTTGGCTATGGTTGGGCAGTTCCCAACATTCGATCAGGTTTTTAATGCTGCCGGACTTGTTTCCTTCTCGATTATTCTGGTCGTGGTTTTTGGTTGGGTACTTCTGCGACGTCTTCCTAGTAGCCGACGCCTGGCGGGAATCTTTCTCCGATCATCGACGAGTCGAGAGACGGGATATTTGTCTGCACCTGAGCGAGAAGATCTGGTAGGTGAGGTCGGAATCGCAGTGACGGATCTTCGGCCTGCTGGTACGGCTTTGGTCAACGATGAACGCATCGATGTAGTCACTGAAGGTCCATGGATTGAGGCTAATACTGAGGTCCGCGTCGTTCAGGCCGAAAGCTACCGACACGTTGTACGTGCTCTGGATCCGAAGCATGAGTCCGAACCTTCGCCCGATGCTAATGAAGAATCGTAGAAATACTGCAGTCCGACTTTATAAAAGTAGGTGTGATATGGCGCCGAGTGATTCTTAAAGATCGGCGTTGTCGACAACCCTTTACCAAGGTTTTCTGATGCAAGGTTTTGCTGGCACCAGCATAGTTCTCGTTCTAATTGTCGCATTTTTTCTCTTACTTCTCATGTGGGCCATACCGGTTCGGTTGTGGGTTGCGGCGTTGGCTTCTGGAGTTCGAGTGGGCCTTGGCAGCCTTGTTGGTATGCGGCTTCGAAAGGTTCATCCCCCGAGTATTGTTTACCCCCTGATTAGCTCTGAAAAGGCGGGACTTCCTCTCGCAACCAACGAACTTGAGTCACACTACCTTGCGGGGGGGGATGTGGAACGCGTGGTAAACGCGCTGATTTCGGCCGACAAGGCGAACATCGACCTTCCTTTTCAACAAGCTGCAGCCATCGATCTTGCAGGCCGAGATGTGTTGGATGCTGTCCAAGTCTCTGTGAACCCGCGTGTGATTCAAACACCAAAAGTGGCGGCGATGGCAAAGGATGGGATCCAGCTCATCGCAACTGCTCGTGTCACAGTTCGTGCGAACATCAACCGGCTGGTTGGTGGGGCAGGGGAAGAAACCATTTTGGCCCGTGTAGGTGAGGGCATCGTGTCCACCATAGGATCAGCCGAAACACATAAAAGAGTGCTCGAAAACCCAGACAACATCTCAAAGACCGTGTTAGCGAAAGGCCTTGATAGCGGAACAGCGTTTGAAATCCTTTCGATTGATATTGCGGACGTGGATGTGGGCAAGAACATCGGTGCGGAACTCCAGACCGATCAGGCAGAGGCGGATAAACGGATTGCCCAAGCCAAGGCGGAAGAGCGGCGTGCGATGGCGGTTGCGGCAGAACAGGAGAACAAGGCGTTAGTAGAGGAAATGCAGGCCGAGGTCGTGAAGGCAGAAGCTCAGGTTCCACTTGCGGTAGCTGACGCATTCCGGGATGGGAACCTTGGCATTATGGATTATATGAAGTACCGTAACATACAGAGTGACACGGAGATGAGAGGTTCGATAGCGAAGTCGCCAGAAGGTGGTCGGGACAGCGATCTGGACTAATTGGAGTCTCGTTAAATGCCAGAATCTTTTGAACTCATCTTTTGGGGAATTATTCTTGCCACCCTTTGGCTGCGAGGTCTCAGGCGTGCGGCCCAGCGTCATCGCGAGGCCGCTGAAAATGAAGATTTAAGCCATGAGGAGACGGGCATTGAGGTCGAGAGTGGCCCGAGTAGAACACCTCACCAAAGGGAACAGCCCAACCGTTCGACTCCACGTAAGGTCGCTCCTGGTTTGCCTCGTTCGGTTCCCTTAGCAGAACGTGGCAGAGCTCTCCGCGACCAGTGGACCGGTATGGCCCGCCAGATCGAGCGCCAAATGCAGGAGGCTGCGGGAGAGGGTCGCCCCGGGAGTTTTGTCGCCCATGTGGAAGATGACGATTTCGATGAAACCGCCTTCAGAGCAGGTCGGAAGGTTTTGCAAGAGGGGGGGCAGTCGATACTCACGACTCCACCCGCACAAGGGAGCCAGGCAGTGACCGCTTCCCAACGTGGAGTGGGATCGTACCAACAATCGGGTGCAGGAAGGACACGTATACGGAGTTCACGATCAGATGAAATCAGAGCGTTTGGTTATTTCGATCGTTATCCGCCGTTGCAGCGTGCTATTCTCTTAGCAGAGATTTTGGGACCGCCCATGGCTCTCAGGGATGACGAACGCGATTTGCGATTTAATCGTTGAACTGAGTTTGACTCACAGGTCATCTAGAAACGGAGATTTTTTCTCGGGTGGTGAATAGTCGTCTCCAAACGGAGACGGCTTAGTCGAGATTGGCGGGGTCGTCGAATTTCCTAAGATTTTTTGAAGCTCTTGTTCGCTGAGTTCGAAGGGATCGTCCCCCGCGTACAGTGGCGGACAGACACGCCGGGCCGAGGCGTTGTTACCACCGATTGGGTTGAACTGCCATTCCGATTTCGATGTCACCTGAACTTCCCATTGTTTCCTTTGCCAGTCAGAGAACCTTCGATTGCTCATGCGCTCGCTCCTTCCTGAGAAGAATGATCGTGCCGGCGAGTGTGATGATGGCGAACGAAAACCATTGGAGTGCGTATGATAAATTTAGGCCACCCCCAGTTTTAATTGTCCGGGCCGGTTTCAGGGCGCTCGTCCCGGGCTCTGGATCGGAAGCACGTAAGACAAAGTTCGACACTCTGTAGTCGAGATGTTTCCGTATTTGGGCCAAGTCCAGCCCTCCGAGCGCAATGTGTTCTTTGTTTTCGACGGGCACATGGATGAGAGGGCCGCCCCGGCCATCTCTCGAAGAGATAAGCACACCTTCGACCTGTACGACATGAAATTCAGCCGCCTCGAGATCAGCGGGCCAAGCAGATGTCAAATTTGCGCGAAGTCCATCAGGTGCGGGCAACCATCCACGGAGTACCATAACGGCGTACCTGCCTGTCTCACCCAACAGCAAAGGGGTCAAAACTTCGACCCCAGGGCGTCCTTCAGAGGTCCGACTCCGGATGATGACTTCACGTTCGAAATCCCAACGCCCACTGAGGCGAGCCTTCCGTCCCAAAATGCCAGTCGTGTCAGCAGGTAGGGATTGTCCGTCCCTCCACTCGAATGGTGGTTGGGCGAAACGCTCGAGGCGAGTTTGGGCGCCTGCTAAATTTTCCGCTCGTCGAGTTAACTGCCAGAATCCAAGACAAACAAACAATCCACTCAAGCCAAGAGCGATCGTACAGAGAAGGATCTTTCGATTCAGTGCCAATGCAAAGCCTCGGGATTCGAAGAATTTGAGCAATACCATACCTGATTATGATCAACTCAGGGAACGAGTCTACCGATTCATGAGCTAGTATACATCGAAACTGTTTTCGACAAGAAGTGTCAGTTGGATGTTTGTATTCGATAAAGTGACGAGGGGGCTACGAGAAGCCCATTGGTGTGGATTGTTTTTTTCTGATCCGACCGTTGCGTCTTGCCTGCCTGTGGCTCAAAGCTAGATCTTGCCAAACGAGCCAGGTTCTAGGCCATCTGAAGTTAGGAAATAGAGTGAACGCTATGATTTTCGAAAGCTCGCGCCCAACAATTACCGTGCCCGAGTTGACGCTGTCCGAATATCTGCTTGGCTCTCTCGATGGACGAGAAGATAAGCCAGCCTTCATTGAAGGTCCGACCGGGCGAATTGTAACGTATGGACAACTCCGAGATCAGGCTGAGGCTGCCGCTAAAGGCTTGTCTGGCCGTGGACTCAAGCGTGGGGGAGTCGTCGCGATATCTAGCCCAAATATGCCGGAGTACGCGATTGCTTTTCACGCTATTGCTATGGCGGGTGGCTGCAGCACCACACTAAACCCGCTGAACACTGAAGAAGAACTCGTTCACCAGCTCGGCGATTCGGATGCTGGTTGGATTATCACCATCCCGCCCCTATTAGAAAAAGTGCAACGAGCTGCTGCTCAAGTTGGTATTGAAGAGATCTTTGTATTTGGGGAAGCTGATGGAGTCACGGCATTCGCCGAGCTTATCAAGACGGGCATGGAAATGGATGTTGAACTTGATAAGGGCTGTGTTACCGCCACGGATATCGTGACGCTGCCGTACTCGAGCGGTACGACGGGGCGCCCGAAGGGGGTGATGCTTACGCATCAAAACCTTGTAGCAAACATCGAACAGTATCTTGCAGCTGATAAGATTGAAGCTGACGATGTGATCATTGCCGTCCTCCCATTTTTTCACATATACGGGATGGTAGTGGTAATGAGTGTTTGCCTCCGCGAGGGGGCCACTCTTGTTACGATGCCACGATTCGACCTCGAAGACTTCCTGCACACAATCCAGAAGTTTGAGGTCAACCGTGCCTACGTGGTACCACCGATTGTCCTCGCATTAGCTAAACATCCGATCGTCGAACAATATGATCTTTCTTCAGTCGAATGGGTTATGTCGGGGGCAGCTCCGTTGGGTGAGGAAGTTGCGATGGCTTGTCAGGAACGCTTGGGATGTCGGGTCTTCCAGGGGTATGGTTTGACGGAAGCGAGCCCCGTCACGCACCTGTGTTCAAGAGATGTCGGCCCGCGTAAGATCGCGACGGTCGGGCAGGCGGTATCCAATACGGAAACTCTCATTATTGATTTGGATTCAGGCAAACCTGTTGGGCCGAATCAGCCAGGTGAGATTTGGGTCCGTGGGCCTCAGGTTATGGTAGGATATCTCAATAATCCGGAAGCAACAGCACATACAGTTGACGAAGAAGGATGGCTGCATACGGGTGATGTTGGCTTCATTGATGAAGATGGCTATCTGTTAATCGTGGATCGCGCGAAAGAGTTGATCAAGTACAAGGCTTTTCAAGTTCCACCCGCAGAACTCGAAGATGTTTTGCTCTCCCACCCATCTGTAGCGGATGTTGCTGTCATCCCGGTCCCAGACGAAGAGGCTGGAGAGATCCCTAAGGCCTTTGTCGTTCTCGCGGATCCGATAGGAGAGGAAGAACTCAAGGCTTACGTGGCCGAGCGGGTAGCTCCGTATAAGAAGGTCCGACTTGTCGAGTTCACAGATGAGATCCCAAAGTCACCCTCAGGCAAGATCCTCCGCCGTCTTCTTGTTGAGCAGGAGCGTGCCAAGTTGTCTGACCCCTCGCACTTGTGAATTGGACCCTGAAGTGAGTGAAGGCCTCCAGGAAAGGTATGCCCGAGGGTCGGTGTGTTGGGGTTGTGGACCATCGAATCCAGAGGGGCTTCACCTCAGAAGCTTCGCGCAGGGTGACGAGGTGGTCGCGGAATGGACGCCCGGGCCAAACCATGCCTCGTTCCCTGGAGTTCTAAATGGTGGGATCATAGGCACACTGTTCGATTGCCACTGTAACTGGGCTGCTGCCCATTATTTCATGCAGATGCGCGGTGCGGATCGTCCGCAAATTACCGTCACGGCTGAATACTCGGTCAGGCTCCGGCGACCAACCGCCTCCAGTGAACCGGTCCGTCTTCGGGCTTGGGTGTCTGAGGCGACTGATCGGAAGGCAGTTGTAGAAGCAGAACTCACATCAGGAGGAGAGGTAACCGCGACCTGCTCTGGTACGTTTGTTGAGATCCGTGAGGGTCACCCTGCCCATGATGCGTGGTAGCTATAGGACTATCTACCGTAGCATCCTTTGGTCACCCTAAACCCTTTAATTCATGGAGCGTACTCCCATGATCCGTCGTTTTGCACTTTTGGTTGGGATGATGACTCTGGTTTTGAGCGTTCTCCCCGGCTCTTCACTTGTAACTGCTTTGTGGTCACAAGAGTCGGTTGTGTTCGAAGTCATGGAAGCGTCGATCCCAGAGTTGAGGGCGGCGCTAGATTCGGGTCACGTCACTTCGGTCGACCTTGTGGAGGCATATCTGGATCGGATTAGGGCATATGACAAATCAGGGCCGATGATCAACGCCATTATCCGTGTCCACCCAGAAGCGCGTGCACAAGCAGTGCGACTCGATCGAGAACGAGCAGATGGTCAAGTGCGGGGTTTGCTGCACGGTATCCCAATCCTCCTTAAGGATAATTATGACACGTTCGACATGCCGACTACGGGATCGACTCTTGCCTTGGCCGGTTCAGTCCCCCCCGATGATGCATTCCAGGTACGGAGGCTGCGAGAAGCAGGGGCGATCATTCTGGCGAAGACTAACCTCCATGAACTGGCGGCGGGCATAACAAGTGTCAGCTCACTCGGAGGTCAAACACGGAATCCGTACGCCCCTGAGCGCAACCCTGGGGGATCTTCCGGTGGAACTGGGGCCGGTGTGGCTGCAAGTTTTGCTGCGGTAGGCTGGGGGTCAGATACGTGTGGTTCAATTCGGATTCCGTCATCCGTCCACAACCTCGTCGGTTTGAGGCCGACTAAAGGACTCTCAAGTATCGATGGCATTGTGCCGCTCTCACACACACAAGATACAGGTGGGCCACTAGCGCGTTCTGTGGTCGACCTGGCCATTGCACTTGATGCGACTGTCGGCTTTGATTTGGCCGATCCAGCTACACACACGCTCAAAGACCGTGAGGCTCCTCACTTTTTGGCTAACTTGGACAGGGACGAATTGCGCGGTGCGAAGATTGGGGCTCTAGAAGCTTGGCTTGGTGAAGAGGGCGGTGAGGGGCAGGTGACTACGGTTGTGCGGCGTGCCCTGACCGCCATGACTGATGAAGGTGCCGAGGTGGTCGATATCACCATTCCAAACCTCGATTCACTTCTGATAAACTCGAGCGTTATTGGACTAGAATTCGTGATCGATCTAGCAAACTATCTAGCTGGGGTGTCGAGCACTCCAATCGATGGCTTGCCTCAAATCGTCGAGCTTGGTCTCCATCATGAAGTGCTGGACGGGACATATCGGCGTAGGAGTTTTGCGGAGGAACGGGATGAAGACGAATACCGCGAGACCCTAGATCGCCAGGTAACACTCCGAAAAGCCTTGGTCGACTTGATGGACGAACATGGTCTGGATGCGATTGCGTATCCAACGCTCAGAGAGGAGCCGACGCTGATTGGAACTGCGCCTCGTGGAGGTCGTACCTGCTCACTGGCCGCACACAGTGGACTTCCGGCCATCAGCGCCCCTGCGGGGTTCACCGAAATGCATTTGCCTGTAGGCATTGAGCTCTTAGGGCGTCCCTTTGACGACGTTCGGCTTGTTTCGCTGGCATACGGCCTAGAGCAGGCCACGACGCCGCGCCGGGCACCGCATCGCACACCGGAACTCGTCGAAGCACGGGTTCCTGAGGCGCTTATTTTTAGTGCCTCGGGCGAGGCCGATTGGTTGGGAAGGCCGACTGGAGTGCAGCTAGACGCAAGTTTTAGCCTTGATCTTCCGGGTGGGAACCTGAGCTACCTTATCGTTTCAGGTGGTCTCCCCGATGACGAGGTGCATGCAATTGTTATCCGACGTCGCGATGGTGCCGGGCCTGACGCTATCGTTCACCGGGTATCGGGACCGGGGAATGCAGCGGCCGAGGGCAGCCTCAAACTCACAGCGCACATGCTACATGACTTACTGAATAACCACCTAGAGTTGTCCCTCCACACTGCTGATGCTCCTCTGGGAGCTGTTAGTCTTCCACTCCAAGTGTATCGTTAAACCGAAATCATTTACTACACTCGAGACCTAAGGTCTCCGGAGTCCTGGTACCCCGTCAGGCTCTTCATCCCACCACCAGAGTGGTGCTAGAGGGCGTTGGCGCGGGTACAGTTCGTTTAGCGTGTCGCCGTCGTACAGGCGGCCGTTGAGCATCACCTGCTTGACGGTATTCGTGTTACGAAGATCATCAAGCGGGTTTGCGCTCAAGATCACGAGGTCAGCGAGTTTGCCTGGTTCGATTGAGCCCAAATCCTGATCGAGGCCGATGGCATCAGCTCCGAAAATTGTGGCCATCCGTAGCGCGTCATATTCGTCGAGTTCCGAAGCTGCCATACTCCACAACTCCCAATGATATCCCAGCCCTTGAAGTTGGCCATGGCTTCCTACACCTGCCTTCCCCCCGGCCTCAACGAGGTTTTTCACGAACTCTGCGTGACGAGCAAAGACATGCTGGTCTGTTCGGAACCACTGTGGTCGACGCAACGTGCGAGCGTCGACTTCATCATGTGGGATAAACCGCCTGAGCTTCACATCGTCGTGTGGGTTCTCCCTGCTGTAGTAGTAGTTCTCTGCCCATGGCCCACCGTACGAGACGAGTAATGTTGGGGTGTACACGCGCCCGGTTTCAGCGAATAGCTTCACGTAGTCACCGTAGACGGGGAAGATGGGGATGGAGTGCTCAAGTCCAGGATATCCATCGATCGTTTCGGTTAAATTTTGCCGGATGTTAAGTGAGCCTTCTGTTGTAGGCATGAGACCCAACTCGCGTGCGGCCATGATGATGTGTTGTCGTCCTTTGCGTGCGGCAGCGACATACATCTTGATAGTTTTGGTGTCGAAGTAATTTGAGTATCGGGAGAGGACGTCTTTTGCCTCATCCGCGGTGTCGATGCCGTCTTGCCACATCACGCCAGGCCCAGTTGAATAGACGCGTGGGCCAAGCACAGCACCCGACCGAACCATATCTGCATAGGACAAAACCTCAGTGTTGCCTGTCTGGGGATCTCGAGTTGTTGTCACTCCGTAGGCTAGGTTAGCTAAGTAGGGCCATATATCGCTTCGGTGCAGTTCATCTCGTGCTCTAAGGTGCGCATGCGTGTCAACGAATCCGGGTAGAATCCACCGCCCGCTAACATCGATTACCTCCGCCTCGGTGGGCACGTTGACTGAACCTTGGATTCCCACCGCTTCAATGCGGTTGTTTCGGATGACAATGTCTGCATTCTCAATAACTTGGTTGTCGTGCATTGTGATAGCGTGTCCCCCGCGGAGTACCGCCAGTGAGGTTGGGATGTCGCGGGGTGCCTCTATTAAGACACGAAACTCGCTCGCCTTATAGTGGCTATCGTTCTGTTCATCGTGTTCTTTGTCATCGGTCTCCTCTTCGTTGGCTGCCGCCACACTGTCTTCTACAGTTCGAGCGTCATCGAGATCATAAACAAAATGCGCGTTTCCTAAAGACCAGTGGATCCTACGACCATCGGCCTCCCAAGTCGGAAACTCGCCGCCGATGTCGGTTAGTTGGCGGGATGGAAAGGAGGCTTTCTCAGGGTCTGTGATGTTGATGGTGGGGGCAGTTCCAACTTGTGGGACAGTCACTGAATAGATTTGACGTTGTAGCTCTACCAACGCTTGATCGCCGCGTGGTGCCATCCAGATGGCTGTGGGGGTCAAGCCTTGGCTTGCCCCGGTAAGGGTGGCTCCCCGCACCTTGATATGTTGTTTCTCATCGGTTCCATCCCAACGGATTGAAACCAATATGTCTGGAGAACGGAATAGGTAAATGCGTTCTACACCGTCAACAAAATGTGGGTTCGCGCGCCTATCGGTTGGTGCAATCACCCTGGCTTCGCCTCCAGTGTCACCATCGGGGTTCGCCGAAACCCACACGATCTCTGAACCGGGAGTGCCACCCTCACCTTGTGTCTTGAATGAACGAACAAATCCCCGCACAGTTACGATCCGGTCACCGGGTCCCCAAGCTGGAGAGAAATAGGTCGCGGCTTTCTCCGTAAGGCGAATGGGATTTCCTCGCCCGTTTGCTCGTGTCTTATAGAGGTGCCCTTCGTCTCCATCCCAGGTTGAGTAGGCAATCCACTCACCGTCAGGCGACCATGCGGGAAAATGTTCAGATATGTCTTCATCGGTTAGGCGCTCGGGATTGGACCCATCCGAGGCAGATGTCCACAGTCGGTCAAGAGCGGTGAAAGCCAGTCGATCTCCGCTTGGTGAAGGTGCAGCATCCCGGATCTGCCGAACGGTGAATGTTGGGGTGTCTTCGATAGGATAGTCGAAATCTACCTGAGGCCCGAGTCCTAGATCGAATTTTACTTGGAATGGGACTTCTTCAACTTCGCCGTTCTCTATGGGAAGTTTCCAAATCTTACCACCGTAAGAGACTATCAAATGTTGAGAGTCGGGTGTGAACGACATTCCGGGCAGGAGGTCTAACGTTGCACGAGATTCTTGGTCATCGTGCTGGACTGGATAAGCAAGCCAGCGCTCTTCACTTGTTTCGAGATTTCGGAGGATGAGCCCTGTCTGGTCTTCGTGTCGCGTACCGAACACGACCCAGCGACCATCCGGGGAGAGTGTAGGCCGAATAGCCGAGCCATATCGAGCCGACTTGGTATAACGCTCTCCTGTTTCTCGGTCATATGCCTCTATTTGATACTGTGGAAACTGTGCGTTGTAGGTCCAGTCACTTGTCCTACGGGAGTACCAGATATGCCGGCCGTCGGGTGAGACTGCAGGTCCAATCATCTTGAGATTGTCAGGCTCTGAGATGAGTTTGATCCCACTACCGCCCTCTACGTGGAACATCTTCAGTTTAGGGAGAGCTCCGCCGCGGAAATCTCCGATCGAAGCGATGACATACTCGCCACCGGGTAGCCACTCGGGCGACTCTGCGCGATTAGCCTTGCCCGTAGAAATTTGGGTGGGATCCGAACCATCGGATGACATGACCCAGATGTTTTGTCCGCCATCGTGGTCCGAGCTGTACACGATCTGAGCACCATCTGGAGAAAATCGTGGCTGAGCGTCAAATGCCATCCCGGAAGTGATCTGGGTCGCGGCGCCCCCTGTGATCGGCATTGTGAAGAGGTCGCCAAGGTAGTCAAACACGATCGCTTGACCGTCGGGACTCACATCAAGTGATATCCAACTCCCTTCAGTCATATCAATAGGAACCCATCGATCTGGTTCGAGAGGAAGATTCTCATTTGTCGGGTCGCTTTCTTCTTCTTGCATCACGTTCTGTGCTACTAGTTGTGTGGTGAAAATGGAGAAAAAGACAACGGTAAATGCAGTGATCATCAGAAGGTGGCGAGAACGTGCTTTGTGATTACAAGAGATGCGACGGTCCATCAGGATTCTCCTGAACGGGTTTGATAAGCCGGGTATATTCGATCACAATGATGAAATGGGGGGTGGAGGCCACTGTCAACATCTCTACTGTATAATGCTGGCATCTCTTTGCGTTTTTTCCTGATTGAGGTTGCCACAGGTCGTCGGATGACTCCAGAGTCCCGAGCATGCAGGTGCCTCGTGGAATGGACATGAAGGGCTTGTGCAGAATGCTAGTTACTTTGGCTAAGCTACAGGAAGGGAGGAGGCAGCCCATCCCATGAGTTATGTTTCGGAATATGTTTTACTTGTTACAAATGGCGCAGGTTGGTTCTCACGGAGATGATATGACCAATTCGACGATTCAAGCCCTCGCGTTCGTGGGAAGTCTTCGCGTCGCTTCATATAACCAAGCCCTTCTGCGAGCTGTGATTGAGCGATCGCCTAGGGAATTGGAGATTGACGTATTTAATTTGGCTCCGTTGCCGTTTTATAACGCTGACCTTGAGGCTGACGGAGACCCAGATTCGGTTTTAACTCTAAAGAGCAAAATTCATTCTTCTGACCTAGTGTTCATTGTGACGCCTGAATACAACCAAGGCATGTCGGCCGTAACGAAAAACATGATCGATTGGGCGTCTCGCCCACCACGTCCTCAAGCTTGGGATGGAAAGCCGGTTGCAATTATGGGTACAACGCCTAGTCCCCTAGGAACAGCGGCAGCACAGAGAGCGCTTCGGGAGTGTCTGGGCTCGAATAATGCACGGGTAATGCCGCAACCTCGGCTGCTTTTGGGAGGGGCGAGTTCACTCTTCGGTCAAGATTTTAAGCTGGCAGATGAAGCCGCTATCGAGCGCCTCGAAAAATTCATAAGCTCAGCTATAGAATGGGCCAGACTCTTTCAGGGGAGCTGATGCGGGTGAAGAATTCCTCCAGTGAACGGGTAGTCTTTGAGAGCCTCGCTCCAGATGTCCAGAAACCAGTTCGATCAACAGAGCTTTCGGCCGGCTACGACGTCAGAGCACACCTGACACGTGGGCGGATCAAGATTCACCGCAGTGCGATAGAGGCTGTATCAGAAGAAGCCCCCGTTTCCGATGTTGGGTCAGATCCGGCCATCATACTCGAACCTGGAGACCGGGCCCTTATTCCGACCGGTTTTCGGGCTCAACTTCCTAGGGGTTATGAAGCGCAGATCCGAATACGCTCCTCGCTTGCCTGGAAGTGTGGCCTTACCGTTCCAAACGCCCCAGGTACAGTGGATGCTGATTACCCAGACGAATGGTTTGTCCTCGTTCTCAATTCCTCACCTCACCCCGTGAAAATTACACATGGGGAACGCATCGCCCAGATTGTCCTCAACCGATTTGCTGTATTTGACTGGGAGGAAGGAGAGGTCTCGGTTTCAACGGATCGGGTAGGTGGTTTAGGAAGTACTGGAATCGAGTAGGTTTGCCCCTGGGTGATAAACGCACGACGAAGTGCTTCCTGTCTTTGCATTGGAGCAGCTACTAAAGCAGGTTGGGGAACGACCGCTGCTCCACGAAGAAGGGGCATGTTTATCTCGTATGGTTTTGGTTGTCGATATCGATAAGGCGGAGGTGGAGATGCCCGAATGGCAGGACTGGCTCATCGGAATACCTGTCCTAATTGCGCTACTAGTGATCTTGCTTGTTGAGGTAACTGATCGTTAAGCCGTGACAGGAGAGTGCGTGGCGCGGTTCTCCAGTGATTGCTATTTGATGATGGCAATTTAGGAGTTGTCTATCAGCGGACATGGAGTTGTTCCCATAGTCTAAAAATGTCTGCACTGAGACAACTCAGTCCGCTTCACCCACCATTAGTTAGGCTGCGTCCAACGGGCAGCCTGAATCGCCTTCTCTTCTAAGGACCAAGTAGGAGTTTACATGAAGCCCGCGATCATACTGCTTGCATGGATATTGGTTGGAACTTCACCGATTTCTTCCCAGGTGCCCGAATGGGTAGCTGATGACGTGGCTGTACTTACCACTCCTTCGCAGGCAGGTGGCCTATCTGGAAATGCAGGGTGGATCGAATTTGATGATTATGTGCTCGTAATTGATGAAACGATTGTAGATGGGAAACCGAGGGTGGCCGAAATTGCCCGACGTTATTCGGGGAAACCCATTCGTTTTGGAGTGCGCACATTTGGGAGTGGTGAGAAGGTATCAGAAGATCACTTTGCAGATGTGGTTTGGCTCACGGCCTTGGAATCCGATTTTATTGCTCCCCAAAAACGCGGGGACATGGCTGATTCGACACACGTATCATCCGTGGTCTCCGGTAGTGTATTAGAGGTTCAGTCAGGAACTATTCTCCAAGACTCCCATCATCTCGTGGAGTTCCACCACGTGAACGATCGAGAAAGTGGATCTCTCGCTGTCTACGTTCCTGATTCTGGCGTCCTCTTCGCCGGTGATCTTGTCGGTTCCGGTCGAAGTCCATCTCTTTTACCAATAGAGGGTTGGATCCGAGCGCTGAAACGCTTTGAAGGCATGAATCCTAAAATCGTTGTTGCGGGTAACGGGCAGGTTCTGGGTCCCGAAATCATCGTCGAAACTCGCAGTACGCTTGAGAAGCTTAAAGAACGTTTTTTTGATGCGCTGGGGTATGCTAAGAATCGAAAACAGGTGTTCGACATTGTGAAGCCAGAAGATTTTGGGGCAATATCGGAGTTTGCCTTCGGGAAAATATACGACGAACTCGTGGGTCTCCGGCCTGCCACAACTTTTATAGATGATCTGGGGCTTCAAGAAGGCCCTTCTCCAACAGCTGTAAGCCCGGGATGGACCCGCCCCACCAAAATCGTTGTGGCTGATCTTTGGCCAGGACGGACAGGGCAGTTGGCTTTGGTTGCCCCGGGGGTCGACGTTGTCGTAGCAGGTGACCCTAGTGAAGCGGCTGAATTGGGACGCGATGCTGATGCCGTTCTAGGGTGGCTAACACCGCAGATCTTTAACGAGGCACAGAACTTGCGATGGGTGCAGCTTAGTTCTGCTGGTGTGGAGAGATACCTGGGAATACCAGGGTTGAACGAGAGCGACGTCGTCTTATCTAATGCTCAGCGAATTTTCGGTCCGGGCGGTGCAGAACATGTTTTGGGGATGGTGTTGATGCTGAGCCGCCGCCTAAATGTAGCCCTAGAACTACAGCGTAAACGTCGTTGGGATATAACTCCCTTAACTGGTGCGACACCCTACATAGGAAAGGGGAGCGAACTTCTCGAACTGCGAGGGCGCACGCTCTTAGTAGTTGGATTGGGTGGTATTGGCACGGAAGTGGCCCGCGTAGCAAACGGAATTGGCATGCGCGTTATCGCCACACGGGGTAGCAGCCGACACGGGCCACCATTTGTAGAGTATGTGGGCCTTGCGTCAGAACTCTTGGATTTGGTGCCAGAAGCAGATGTTATCGTTAACAGCCTACCCCTTACTCCCACCACTGAAAAACTGTTCGGCAACGAGTTTTTTTCCAGAACAAAACCAACATCGTTTTTAATTAATATCGGAAGGGGCGGAACAGTCGATACCGAAGCTCTCATGTCAGCTTTGCGTGAGGGACGAATTTTAGGGGCAGGTCTAGACGTGACTGATCCCGAACCGCTCCCGGAAAATCATGATCTTTGGGGAATGCCAAACGTCATTATCACCCCACACTTAGGGGGGGATGGTGATGGTCATATGGAACGTATGTGGCTGCTATTTAGAGAGAACCTACGCCGTTTTGCGAAGGGAGAGCCGTTGCTATCCGTTGTAAATAAACAAAGAGGGTATTGAGTTTGGACCTGATCGCCCGCAGGGGATGATGTCACGTTAGTAGGGTTGAAATATGTTAAACGTGTGCAGTTGGCGGGTTGTTACTTAGCTTGGAAGATGTAACGCCGGGGTGGCGGAATCGGCAGACGCATCGGACTTAAAATCCGAAGGGGGGTAACCCCCGTGTGGGTTCAAATCCCACCCCCGGCATACTGTTTTCAAACAACACGAGAAGACCTCGTTACCCGCGGTTACCTTCACCCCAAGCGGACGTGATGGGTTCTCCTTCAATGAAGCGTTCTGGTCTGAACGCCTTAATGTCGATGGCCGGGCTCTCTCCGCAGATAATGCTGGCGAGTGCTTCGCCAATTGGTGGCGCAAGCTTAAAGCCATGACCGCTACCTCCGAAGAATGCAAAATAACCCTCCACTTCCGGTCGAGCTCCTACAATTGGGTGCCAGTCATCGGTGATCGTATAAATCGAAGCGTAGCCTCCCAAATGCTTTGCCGTCTCTAAGGCAGCAACCCTTTTAAATAAAGGCTGCTCGATACGTTGTCGTGTTTTTGGGTCTAAGCTGGAGTCGTAATCATCCGGGTGTAAGGGTTCTATCTCCTTGGGTGCTCCCAATCCTGCCATAATTCTGTTTTGGGAGTGCGGGCGGAAGTAAGATCGATGGTATGGGTCGGAAACCACCGGGAGAGGTCCAAAGTCCGCGGGCATCTCAACAAACAGGTCACTCTCGCGACTCCATCGAAGTGAAGTTTTGACGTCAAGCCACGAATCGATGTGTCCGGCCCAAGCCCCTGCCGCATTGATGACGACGGGAGTTTCGATTGCTCCGTCTGAGGTCTCCACTCCAGTGATTTGTCCTGCCTTTTTGCGAATCCCTGTTGCAGCGCTCCCCTGGTATGCTTTTAGGCCCCATTCTTCTGCACGACTGATTAGGCTCTGTGTTGTCTTAACAGGGTCTGCATACCCGGAACGCGGTTCAAAGACTCCCTTGACCACGTTGGTAAGAGAGAGCTGGGGTGCGAGTTCTCGGATATCGTCTGGCGAAAGGTCTTTTACATCGAGCCCGTGCTTACTCTCCAACTCAACAATGCGATTGCCCACAGAGAGAGAGTTGGGGTCAACCAGTAGCAGAAAACCCACTTGTTGGAATCCACAATCGCCGCCGAGCTCGTCATGCTCATCCTCAAACATATGAAGGGCGCGTTTAGCGAGCTCAAGTGTGATATGATTTGTATAATAGGTTCGGACGTTGGCAGCCGAATGACCTGTGCTGACCGCTGCCAGATGTTTTGCTTCAAGAAGCACGATCTTTCCGAACCGGTTCTTGGCAAGGAAGTGTGCGGCGCTGGCCCCCATGATCCCCCCCCCAATGATGACTGCATCCGCTGTCTTCATGATCGATCACCGTATCTGTCGTTTAATGGAGTGCTCGATTGCCGAAGTGAGGCCGTTTCATCGTCGTCGATTGTCCACGTATCTGAATTGATGTGTACCCGGTAGACTTCGCGAGCTCTGGTGCAGCTGATCTTTCCCTCCCTAGCGTCTCGCAGTACTGCAATTGGATCGCGTCTCTCGGGTGGCTCATACCCTCCACCCCCTGCCGTCTCGATCCGTACATGGTCTCCGCTCGCTAGCTGAACTGTGGCTTTAGACCCCAGGTCACTTGTGCCTTCGCTGGAAATCAATCGATAGCTTGCGACCTTCCCGTCACCACCTCCATGAAGACCCCAAGCGGGAAACCGTGCTCGGTCAGCCAGAGTTGTGAACATCGGTTCATGGTCTACAAAACTATACTCGCGACATAAGCCGAGTCCGCCTCGATAACGGCCAGCCCCTTCTGAATTTGCTACCAGGCTGTACTCATGTATTCGCACGGGATAATTCAACTCCGTCTCTTCTATAGGAGCATTCTGGGTGTTCTGGATATGAGTTTGGACCGAGTCCGGACCGTCTGAATTAAAGCGGCCACCGTACCCGCCAGCGAGAGTTTCTAGGAAGCAGTAGTACTCACCGGTCCGTGGATCTTCTCCCCCGAATCCCACGTGACAGATCATCCCCTTGGTACCGGCTGGAACGTGTTCAGGCATTGGGTCGGATAAAGCCTTGAACATCACATCGCAGAGTCGCATGGCTACTTCCCAGCCACCGACAACCCCAACAGGTGGTCGCACATTAACGACCGAGCCCTCCGGTGCAACCACGTCAATTGGACGATAGAAACCTTCATTCACTGGGATGTCGGAATCCACTAGGCACTTTAGAACATAGACGCATGCAGTAAAGCACTGAGTGAGGTTGCAGTTCATGGGAGCGGCGCGCTGCGGATCCGTCCCCGTGAAGTCGAATTTTGCCGTGGTTCCGTCTAAGCTGATTCGAACCTTTAAGTGCACCGGTTCATCTGTAATGCCGTCGTCGTCGAGCCATCCTTCAGCTTCAAAGTCACCCTGCGGGAGTTTTGCCAGCTCTGCAAGAAGTCTTCGTTCGCTATAATCGATCAGGCTGTTCATATAAGAGCAAACGGTTTTCAGACCGTAGCGATCCATCAAAGCAGAAAGTCGCCGCATCCCCATTTCGTTCGCAGCTCCCTGTGCCCTGAGGTCGCCAGCTACTTCCTTCTTGGCTCGCACGTTAGCGAGCACAAATTTCAGTATATCTTCTACGATTTCGCCGTTGGATATTAATTTGACAACCGGCAAGATGATCCCTTCCTGATAAATTTCACGGAAGGCTCCGACGCTAGCTGGTGCGCCGCCGCCGACGTCAACGTGGTGGCAGCAGTTGGCCACATAGCCGATCAACTCATCTTCGTAGTAAAAGGGGGAGATGAGGAATATGTCGTTGAGATGGCTCCCTTGGCGGTGCGGGTCGTTGACCAGCAGGGCATCGCCCGGATTGAGATTCTCGACCCCATATTCCGCTACCGCACGAGGAACCAATCTTCCGATTGTGACAAGGTGGGCTGGTTGACAAAATGCCTGCGCGATCATTTGACCGTCTGCGTCCACAAACGCGCATGAATAATCAAGACGTGTTTTGATATTGGTTGAGTATGCGGTTCGCTGAAGAGAGACAGACATTTCTTCAGTTGCCTCAACGAGCGCATTTCGGATCACCTCAAAGAGCACGGGATCCGTAGCCGACTTCTGGTCTGCGTCGGCGTTCACTTTGGTTTGATTCTCAAGCTGCGGTGGCAAGTTCATCCTCCGATTGCCGGGTTTCTATATGGGTTCCGATTAACAGTATTCCGATTGTTATTGGCAGCCCGATCAAGATTGGATCCAAATCCCAGATGATGACAACAGAACTTACCTCTCGTATTGCTCCGAAGGTCTGCCAAAAAGCCTGAATCCCACCGCCAATGAGCATCGCGGCCATGACCGTGGTAGGGGCTTTCCGCACAGATGGGAACAGGACTAGTCCGATCAATGCGGGGGCAACAGATGCCCCCATGATGCGCCCTCCAATCCACATCAGTTCAATTAATAGTGGGAGTGCAGAGTAGATAAGGGCAGCTAGTCCTGCGACGATGAGCACGTTAATTCGATAGACCCAAAGCTGTTTAACTGTACTGGCAGTTGGTTCTACAAAACGGGCATAAAGGTCCAAGGTGAAGTTGGACGCAATCGTGTTAATAGTACTTGAGAGTGTCGACATACTTGCAGCCAGCACGCACACTATGATTAAGCTGGCGAACTGGTTTCCCGCTACGCCGAATGCCAGCGTGACGAACGCATCTTCAGCTACAAGATCAGGCCCATAAATCGTCCGGCCTATCATCCCGATCAGTGGTGGTGTTATGTACCACAGCGAAGCAATCACTCCTCCATATAAGAAACCCCTGCGAGCTACTAATGCACTCGAAGCCGCAAAGCCGCGCTGGATGAGTCCTTGATACGAACCCGTGATAGCGAGCCCAATAACGATCCAGGCAAGTACTTGTGTGACCCCTGCGCGGCCAAAGATGTCGAGCAGAGCGGGATCGAACGTGTTCCTGAGACCACTGACTCCGCCGGCCTGAGCTACGCCCGCGATAAGTAGGCCGATGGAGCCCGCCAAGATGATGAAAAACTGGATCGCGTCCGTCACCATTACTGCCCACATTCCGCCGAGGAACACATATGCCGAGGTCACGCCGAGCCATAGTACTAGCGACTCTAGCACAGAGATTTTGAGTACTGCAGTTGTGACAACGGTCAAAGCACCGATGGTTCCAGCAGTGACGCCCAGGTCGCGAAGGATTACAAGAAAGAGTGAAACGGTGCGGTGTCGCTGCCCGAAATAGCGCCCAAAAAGTTCTGGGATGGTTATAACTCCTGTCTCCCAGAGCCTAGGTATGATGAAGTACCCGATCCAGATTGTTGCAAGCATGAAAGAGCCACCGCTCCAGTAAGCGTCCAGCCCAAAATCTGCCCCAAGTGCTGAAATCCCGATCAAAGTAGTTCCATTGATCCAGGTGGCGGCGACCGAGAATGCAATGAGCCACACACCCGAGTTCCGTCCGGCGACCGCCATATCTTCGACCGATACGACTCGTTTTCGTCCCCATATGCCGATTGACATCATGAGCAGTAAGTAGGCAGCAATAAGCCACCATGACGGTTGAGTTTCTTCCATACCTATCTACCCTCGGAGGAACCAGCGCCAGAGCCCGATGTATCCGAACCCCAACATGACTAGGAAGACGATCACCACCCACGGGCTCATCCGCGGAAGATCAACTCTTTCCATAGGATCGACCTCATTGTGGGCCATATCCGGGTGCTTTGATTCTGGACTGGTCGGGAAGGGTGTGTTCATGGTTTGCTTGGCGTGATGATGAGGTTCCCGAACTCGTCAATGTCGGCGTTGGATCGAGGGTGCAGCAGTGTTGTGGAATCGACTTCCTCTATAATGGCGGGGCCTTCTAGGGTTTGGTTCATTTGGAGTGCTGACCGCTTGTAGACAGCTGTATCTGTGAAGTCGGCGTCTTCAGAAAAGAACACGCGTTTCGTCCCAATGAGTGCCTCCTCCAGGGTGCCTGCCTCCGAGCTGATCTTCGGAAGCCGCGGTTTGGCGGTCTTCCCAATAGCAGTAACAGTGAAGTTGACCAGTTCGACGGCCTGTTCAGGATATCCGTGCCCATATGCTCGCTCATGTTGGACATGAAAATTCTTGACGACTTGGCCGAGTGTATGAGCATCGACTTGTGTCTCAGGGCATGGGATAGACAATTCGGACGACTGGCCGGTGTACCGCATCTCGATCTCACGCAAAAATTCCATATCGGCAGCAGTCACACCTTCGCGCAGGAGTGTTTGCCGGCCCTCATCTTCCATTGATACGAAGATCTCCTGAATCAGATCGAAGTCTTTCATGTCAGCAGGCATGATGCGTGTGCGTGAGAACTCGTGCTTGAGGTCTGTGACCAAAAGCCCTAGAGCAGAGGCTGTTCCCGGACTGGGTGGAATCACAAGTGTTGGAATTTGCATTTCAATGCAAAGTCGGTTGGCATGCAACGGCCCCGCTCCCCCAAATGCGACCATCTTTAAGTCTCTTGGGTCATAGCCTCGACGAACCGTCACGAGCCTCAGCGCGTTGATCATGGTGGCGTTCGCTATTTCGACGATCCCATTGGCTGCTTCGATAACAGTGAGTCCTAATGGGTCAGCGCATCGTTCACGAATACCATTAATGGCAGCGTCCTCATCAAGTCGTATTTCGCCACCGAGGAAGTACTCTGGATTAAGTCGTCCCAGCACCAGGTTTGCATCAGTTATGGTTGGATCCTGTCCGCCCTTTCCATAGCAGATCGGACCTGGGTCGGCACCTGCACTCTGAGGACCCACACGTAAGATTCCCCCGGGATCGATCCAAGCGATGCTTCCACCACCGGCTCCTACCTCGACCAGGTCTATCACCGGTGTACGGATTGGGTAGCCACTAGCACGTGTCATCCCCTGGCCGGGTTGGGCCTGTGCTCCTACCTCGTATTCCTTGGTGACCTTGGGTTGACCATCTAAGATCAAACCAGCCTTCGCGGTAGTACCACCCATATCAAAGGAGATGAGGTTGGTATGACCTAAATTTTCCGCGATGAAATTGGCTGAAACTACTCCAGCTGCTGGCCCCGACTCGACCATGAAAACGGGCTTATTTGCAGCCTGTGAAAATGTCAAAACGCCACCGTTTGACTGCATGACGAGAAGTTCTGCATCCATCCCGTGGTCTCTCAGGCCATCCCGGATACCAGCAAGGTATCGAGCCACGACAGGGATGATACAGGCATTGATCACGCTCGTGCTGGCTCTGAAGTACTCGCGGAATTCCGGACACACACTGGAAGACAAAGACAGGGGTATGTCGGGATTGTGCTCATGGAGAATCTCAGCCACACGGGTTTCGTGAGATGGATTCACGTACGCGTGAAGCAAGCATATGGCTACAGATTGAACGTCCGCTTGTTGTAGCATTCGAGAGATCTCTCGAACGGCGTCCTCATTTAGAGACTCCAGGACCGTGCCCTCTGCGTCTAAGCGTTCTGGAACCTCATAGCAAAGGTCACGCGGGACGAGGGGTTGGAGCTTCTCAAAATGAACGTCATAGAGAGTTGGTCTCACCTGTCGACCGATCTCAAGCATGTCTCCGAAGCCCTTCGTGGTCAGGAATGCTGTTTTTGGTGTCTTCCCTTCAATTAGGGCGTTTGTGGCGACTGTCGTTCCATGGACGAGGTGAGAAACGAGTTGTGGCTCCACCCCACTCTTTTGCAAAATGCGCGACACCGCGGCCATGAACCCAAGGGATGGATCATCGGGTGTTGAGGAAACCTTGGCGGTGTCGATCTGTCCATCTGTTGAGATGAGTACTGCGTCGGTGAAGGTGCCACCCACATCAATCCCCAGATGAAAACGATTGGTTCTCATGGTTACCCTATTTTTAAGGGCAGACTTTTCTTGAGATAGTCAACAGTATCGCCCGGTAACGTCAGCTTATGAGTCAACTATGATTTCATTGCCCAGCCATGGGGACAAGCCCTATTTGTTTAGACTGGCAAGGGTTTTTTTGTTTCTTGCTTGAAAATTCGGCTTCGGGTGGACGCGCTGAGCGGGACTCTTATCTTAAATAATGTGCCGCGGATCAATTATACAGTTGATGCGGCCACATACATAAAAGGAGGCCAAGTGGATCGAAGGTCGTTTGTCAGGGCAGGGCTGGCGGGCGCTGGGGCGGCCGGCCTCGGCGCGTCAATGAAAGGCGCTGTGGTGGCACAGATGCCGCGACCTCAGCCAGATCCGAATTCGCTGCCTAGTGTGGTTGCTGGCGATGTGGTGGTAGTAAAAGACGTCATGGTTCCGATGAGAGATGGTCTTGAACTGGCAACGGACTTGTATTTGCCGGCGGAGAACGGGGTTCCCTTAGAACAGAAGCTTCCGGCAGTATTAGCAAGAACTCCGTATGATAAAATGCGTCCGATTTCCATTGAACATGCAATGTTCTTCGCGACTAACGGCTACGTGTCTGTGGTCCAGGATTGCCGAGGGAGATTCAACTCGCCGGGCGACTTTTTTCCTTTCGTCCAAGAACCAGAGGATGGCTACGACACAGTAGAATGGCTTGCCCGCCACAGCTCTTGTGACGGTAAAGTAGGAACCTACGGTGTCTCATATCAGGCGTGGGTCCAGTTTGAAACTGCGACACTGAATCCGCCAAGCTTGGTCACAATGATCCCCTACGAAGGACCGACGAACGCTTATACCTATAGTATGAAGGGGGGGGGAGCTCTCCACTTAGGGTTGCTCCAATGGATTCTTTCTGTGGCTTCTAACGGAAATGAAGCGATAAAAGATCCGGCGATTACAAAAGCCATTGATGCCATGCGTCAGGGGCAGGGTTTTCTGGAATGGGCTTCACGTATTCCATGGAGGCGTGGAGAGACACCGCTCAGTCTCGCCCCTACCTACGAAGAGGCAGCTTTTCAGTTGTACTTTGAGAATTACGATTACAACGATTTTTGGAAGCAGCCTGGCTTGGGAATGGACGAGTATTTTGAGTCTTTCCCGGAAATGCCCATCCTCTGGGTAGTTGGTTGGTTTGATTGGTATCCAAGGACAATCAGTGATGGATACCAAGAGATGGTTCGTCTAGGTCGGAAAAACCAACACCTCCTCGTTGGACCATGGACACATAATAATTTTGAGTCGTCCATAGGGGACGTAAATTTTGGTCAAAAAGGTGCGCGGATTCGTACCTATGATGATTATCTGAACCTTGAACTCAAATGGTTCGATCGATGGCTAAAGGATGATGAGACTGCGGAGATTTGGGCCCCCGCAAAGTACTTCATTATGGGAGGGGGTGATGGCCGTCGTGCAGAGAACGGTCGTATAAACCAGGGTGGGGAATGGCGTTATGAAGATAACTGGCCACCTTCTAGTGTTCGAGAAACTGCGCTTTATCTGGATGGGGACGGGACGTTAGCCCTTGACGAACCGACGAGCCGCACGCCGTCGACCACTTACACATATGATCCACGAAATACCGTCTCCAGTAACGGTCGATGCATCGTAGCTTATGGGCCTGCACTCGAGTTTGGTTTCCAGGGTATGGGCCCTCGGGACCAGATCGAGATGGAGACTCTGAAGGGCCATGGGATTCCCGGGATGCCGATCGCTTCTCGTCCGGATGTCTTGGTATTCCAAACGGTTCCCCTGAGTGAGGCCCTGACGATTACGGGAAATGTTTCCGTGGTACTTTATGTGTCATCGGATGCTCCCGACACTGACTTTTTTGTGAAGCTTCTCGATGTTCATCCAAGTACTGCTGACTATCCCAGCGGTTATGCATTCCCCGTATCCGAAGGTATCCTCCGGGCACGGTATCGAGATGGATTCGAACAGCCACGCCTAATGGAAAATGGAGAGGTGTATAGGCTCGAGTTTCCACTGGAACCTTCGGCTAACAAGTTCAAACCAGGCCATCGTATTCGTGTTGATGTTTATAGCAGCAGCTTCCCCAACTTTGACATCAATCGTAATACGGGGAACCCGAATGATCGAACGTGGCGTGTTGCAAATAATACCGTATACCACGAGGCCAGTCGTGCTTCTCATATCCTTCTTCCTGTGTTGCCGACTAATGGGTCGTAAATTATTATTTTATAATAATTTAACTAATCTTGATTATTCCTATTTCTGAACATCGAAAAGTCAAAAACATTGCCTGTGGGAGGGAGGCTCGATGACAGTTTCGTACGATAACTCGAGGCTCATATTTGAAGGCATCAAGGCTGCGGGGATTCGAAGTATTTCTGCCCTGCCCGAGACATGGCTCGGATTGCTTCTCCAGAGGGCTGATGACGACCCTGAGGTAGACCTGATCCAGGTTGCTAAGGAGGAGGAGGCCATCGGTGTAGCGGCGGGAGCGTATTTTGCTGGTGAGCCGCACGTCCTGCTGATGCAAAATCATGGCTTCTTGGCTGCGATCAATGGCATCGTTTCCCTTGCACAACTCTATGGGATTCCACTTTGCATGCTTATCGCGGTTCGGGGGCACTGGGGTGAACCCTACCCGTGGCATACCCGGGGTGGGATCGTAACGGAAGAGGTCCTACGTTCGCTCGGAATTCCTTTCGAGTACGCTCGGGACCCGGGCAAGGTTGCCAAGCAAATTCGAGAAGCTCACACATTTTCGGAGAGTTCGCTTTCTCCAGTTGCGTTGCTCCTCACGCGTGACCTCATGGAGGAGGACTGATGGAACGCGCAGAGTGTCTCGAGCAAATCTACTCAGAGCTTGATGATAAATTGGTTGTGACCATCATGGGTGCCTGTGCCCAGGAACTCTATGACTTGGGGCACAGGGAAAACTTCTTCTACCTACAACATGCGATGGGGTTGGCCTCTTCAATTGGGCTGGGGTTGGCCTTACACCTTCCGGAAGAAAGAGTCGTTGTATTGGATGGGGATGGTTCAGTGCTCATGAACTTGGGGACTCTTACAACTCTCGCCCGTTACCAGCCTAAAAATCTCATTCATATCATTTTTGACAATGGAAGCTTGCTCTCGACAGGAGGTTTTGAGTCGCAGACGACCTCTGGAATTACCGACCTGGCTGCTATCGCCCGTGGAGCAGGAATTGAACACGTGCACACTGCGGAAACGTTACTCGATTTCGGTGAGGCAATGATAGAATCCCTCGAGACTGACGACCTGAGTGTGATTGTCGCGAAGGTGGATGCTGTTGGGCCTGATAATTACGGGATGGATTTTCAACTGCCCGAGAACGCTTTCCGGTTCAGGCGGTGTATTCTTGATAAGAAGTCGAGCTGAAGCTCAGAGCCATTCACGGCAAATACATTGTCTCCTTCTGGAAGCTCACCTCGTGTGTTTGTTTGGAGTTCGGTTGTAAACACGCTACTAAGGGTTATTAATTCTCAGTCTTTGAGTGTGGTCCCGAAGGTTTTAAATTTACTAAAGAAATTGGTTCCGGGACCGTGCTGTTTCCGATCACTGCTATATGGATTTCACTAAAGTGTCAGATTCTACAGAAAATGCGACAACGGCTGCGGCCACGAACCGCTGGCGATTCGGCTCGCGCGAGTTGGATGATGTCGATAGGGAAGCTGTGATTGCACGAAACTGGTGGGGAACGCTCGCCACAGCGATTGATGGTCAGCCGTACGGAGTCCCTGTTGTATATGGGTATGACGGAGAGCATTTCTATGTGGCAAGTGCGGGAGGGCGTAAGGTCGAGGTAGTCGAAGCAAACCCATTGGTTAGTCTGACAATCGTTGAAGTCAGTCCCGATGCAAGTGGTTGGTCATCGGTTATCGCATTGGGTTGCGTCGACTTTGTACAAGATCCATCTGGTTATCTCAAGGCACTCAAAGCGCTCCGAAGACAGCGCGGATATACGGGAACTGTTGGCCCGAAGGATGCCTTACGAATGGCTAGGGCCCGGGTGATGCGAATCCTCCCGGCGGAAATCACCGGGAGGACCAAGGCCTAAGTAAGTATCGTGAGCGCTGATTCCCTTGTGCCTCATCGCTCACGATACTTGAGGCAAGCAATTCTATCTCTAATGTTTGACATATTTCGTCAGGCCGCCTCCAGCTGTTGGACGAGAGATTGGGCCTTCTGCAGCATACACATTACCTTCCGGATCGACTGCAACTCCCTCGCCGGCAACGCCTTGAGGTCTGTTCTCCGATGTATGTGGAGGAATGAAAGCAGTGACGCGGTCCTCTGATACGTGGCCAATCCGAATACCCGTCTTCCAACCAGGATGTCGTTCGGGGCTCGATTCTGAATCGATCGCGTAGAGATTATCATCACTGTCGATAAATAAGCCACTGATTCGACTGAACTGGTAGTATGAATCGAGATAGTTTCCATCTTGGTCGAAAATCTGGATTCGGTGGTTGCCGCGGTCTGCGACGAAGAGTCTGCCTTGTGAGTCGAAGGCTAAAGCATGTGGGGTTCGAAATTCTCCGAGACCTGTGCCAATCGTTCCCCATTCCATGATGTATTCACCATCAGATGAGAACTTAATGATTCGGCCAGTAGATCCTTCAGGAGGGGCGTCGTCTTGACCGCTGTGTCCGTCCGCCACAAAAATTTCTCCGGTGGGTGACGTGATCACATCATTGGGCTGATTAAGCAGCCCTGGTTCACTACCAGCGACACCCGGTTGGCCCAGAGTCAACAGCACTTCACCTTCCGGACTGAACTTAATGACTTGGTGGCCCTTTGTTCCTGTCTCGTTACCCAGCATGTCAGACACCCAAACGTTCCCCTCTGTGTCAACGTGGATGCCATGGGGCAGAACAAATAAGCCCGCACCGAAGCTTGTCAGAACCTCGCCGGTCTCTCGGTGGAACTTTAAGATCGGGTCGACATGATTTTCCTCGCACCCACCAGAGAGCGTGCTCGCACCACATCGGTCGTAGGCCCATATGTGCCCGTCGAATGGATCGATGTCGACCCCGGCGGTTGAACCCCAGGTCCGACCATCTGGAAGTGGTCCCCACTCCGTGATTACCATTGAGGTTGGGTTGGGGAGATCGCTGCTGGCTGGATCGACAATCAAAGAGTCATCGACGGCTTGATCGCCTGTTTCTGGAGTACAGGCTGCGATTCCCCCTAAGAGTCCCACGACCAACATGAGTGTGAGTTTTGGATCTTGTAATTTTGTCATTCTGGCCCCTCGTCAAACTGTTCAGTTACAGCTTAGGGTGGCCAAGGCTCTGCAAGCAGGCAAGAGAGTAGGCGTAGGGGGGGGTAAGTGCAGGAGTCGAAGGCGATCCTAGAACCCTGGATCTGGCTAGATGTGAATGGCGACCCCAAATTCAGAAGAACGGTCCACGAGAACTGAGAGAACTGAGAGGATAAAGTCTTCATGCCGATCTGCGACGGACCAGAGATGCGTACTTTTGGGTTTTCCGTGCTATGTGCCTTATTCACGATCTCTCTTGTGCCACTATCCGGATGTGCTCAAGCAGATGGTATTCCTCGAACTGCTTCAGGAAAGCCGGACTTTAACGGTATCTGGCAGGCACTTGGGAACTCTTATTGGGATATTGAACCGCATACGGCCCGCCCGGCGCTTGCCATGCAACCAGGTCCGGTGGTTCCAGTGCCCGCTGCAGAGGTGCTTGCATTTGGTGCGGTTGGTTCTGTGCCTTCCGGGCAGGGAGTAGTAGTTGGCGGCGAGATCCCATATTTGCCAGAGGCGCTTACGCAGAGAGATGATAACCGAGAACACTGGTCTAAGCGTGATCCAGAGATCAAGTGCTATCTGCCAGGAGTCCCTCGCGCCAATTATATGCACCTCCCGTTTCAGATCTTCCAGAGTGAAAGGAAGTTTTTCATTGCATATGAATACGCCGGGGCGGTGCGGGACGTTTACCTCGAAGATCCTGGTCCGCCTCAAGTCGACTCTTGGATGGGTCAATCAGTTGGCCACTGGGAGGAAGACACTTTTGTAGTCCAGGCAAGCGGGTTTAACGGCCGTACTTGGTTTGATCGAGCTGGAAATCACCATAGCTCGGCCCTACAGGTGACTGAGCGTTGGACTATGCTGGGTCCGGATCACATCCTTTACGAAGCAACGATGGAGGATCCCAACACGTTCTCTCGTCCATGGACAATTCGTACTCGCCTGTACAGGAATATCGACCCTGCGGCCCGACTCGGTCAGTTCAAGTGTGTACCTTTTGTGGAAGAGCTTCTCTACGGTCACCTTCGCAAGACCCCAATCCCGCGATAAAGGAGTGGAGATGAGGGTGATGATGCTTCTAGTAGCAGTCGCAGGCATAATTTGGATCGGGGCGGGGCAGGCGCAGGATAGTAGCCCGTGGGTTATGCCTCGCACCCCAGAAGGTTACCCAGATCTTGAGGGAAACTGGACCAACGCCACAATTACCCCCATTGAACGATCCCAGGAATATGGTGCTATTCTCACCCCCGAGCAGGTGTTAGATATCGAGGGCAGACGCCAGGAATTCATAAACGTCTCCTCTGCACCAAGTGATCCTGATCGAGAAGCACCCCCGGCAGGCGGCGTGTCGACAGGAGGCGACGCTGTTCTCGACGCGGCTGCTGGTGGCACAGGCGGTTACAATATTTTTTATTTGGATCGTGGTGACAGGGTGGCAATTTACAATGGTGAGTTGCGAAGTTCGCTAGTTACTAGACCCGAAAATGGTCGTGTTCCGCAACTCACCCCCGAAGGAGAGCAGCGCCGCCGGGCGCTGTTTCTGAGACGAGCTCAATTCGGCGAGTATGATAATCCAGAAAACCGGCCTGTTGCCGAACGCTGTATCCTGTCCTTCGGTTCTAACGCAGGTCCACCGATGCTCCCAAATTATTTCTACAATAACAACTACACGATTGTGCAGACTTCTGGTCACATCATGATTATGACCGAAATGGTTCACGATGTTCGAATCATCCAATTAGGGGAGCCCAAGGCGATGCCAAACGATATTCGTCCTTGGTTGGGTGAGTCGTGGGGCAGGTGGGTAGGGGACACGCTGATTGTCGAGACGACAAATTTGAATCTGGAACAGTTGAATGCGTACCGATGGTTTCTGGGTGCTTCTGAAAACTTGAAGGTGACAGAACGGTTTACACGAGCTAGTGACCACACGATCAACTATAGTTTTACCGTGGAAGATCCGGATACGTATACAAGCCTGTGGGGAGGGGAACTCCCCTTCCAGGCGATGGAGGGCGACCTTCTCTACGAATACGCGTGTCACGAAGGAAACTATGCGCTCTCCAATGTGCTTAGCGGTGCACGAGCAGAAGAACGACAAACCACAAACGACAGGTGAGTAAAGTGAAGCTGGGAAATAAGTTGCGCCTTTATTTGACAGGAGTTTGTCTGGCCCTGATTGTAGCCGCGCCACTTATCGCACATCACGCGTTTGGTGCAGAGTTTGATCGAGATGCCCCCATCCGGCTTGAGGGCGCTGTCGTGATGCTTGAGTGGGTAAATCCACACACTTGGATCCATCTCGAAGTTCAAAATGATGAAGGCATAAGTGATGTATGGATGGTCGAGGGTGGAACGCCTAATACGCTCCTGCGCCGCGGATTGAAGAGGGATTGCCTGGCCCCTGGAACTGAACTCATTGTCGATGGTTACCAAGCAAAAGACCATTCACTCAAGCGCGCCAATGGCCGTGATGTGACATTCACGGATGGTAACAAGTTTTTCCTTGGGTCATCTGGTGCTGGTGCACCACCCGGTGGCGCGCCAAACCCAAACGCTCCTGAATATCAGAGTGGCCCTTGCCAGCCGCCTCCCGGGTGGGAGCATTAACTCTCTCGTTTAGTTGCCAGAAGATGGCGGGTCAGCAGTGTCCAATCCGAGCTATGAATAGCCTATCCAACGACCGCCGGCTGCCACGGTAAACCAGAGTGCGAGAGATAAGACACCTAAGAGCCGAGTTTGCCACGAGGTGTCCACGATCAGGCGCTGAAGGAGCCATTTTCGGACCGTAAACGTAAATATTATGGCAATTGGTAGCGTCGTGATTTTTACCCAGAAAGACGTATTGTAATAACACTTCACGGCTTCTGATAAGAAGAGGGTAATGCCCGTCACAGCCAGTAGAACGATAGCTCCTATCAGCCATGGTTGAGTGTGGCGGATTAGCTCGGCAGGAACTTGGCGCTTTAGCCCCACCCCGAGTAGCCGTAGATCCACAACCAGGATTGCACCACCTAGAAGGCCGAGTCCTATTAAGTGAATACCCTCGACAACGGGGAAAATCCATAGCGAGTTGCGGACCGCAGTTCCCACCGAAGTATTCTCAAACCACTCAAAGAGTGGTAACCACGTTTCAGGTGGCATTTAATTTGCCCCGGTAAGGCACCCGGCTGCCCAGTTCACAAATCCGGGTTGGGGTTGGATATCGCAGTCGAACCAGTTATACGCGATTAGCCGACCCGCCATGATGATGGTAACCCATACGATGAGTGAGACGGCACCTGCAATGCGAGCTTCCCGGGGTAAAACCAAATCCTTACCCCATTGTGCGACCTTTCGGTGAATGCCGCGGTGGAAAACGAATGCATTTAGTCCGGCTACAATCAGAAGTAACATTTTGAAACGAAAGAAGATGTTATGGTAATAACGAACGGGGTTTGAGTAGAAGATAACTGCTCCCGTGATTACCATGACCACGAACCCTGCGCGTGTCCACGGAAGCAGTCGTTTCGTGACTTCGGAGACTGGCACGCTTTTCATCGTCCAACCAAGGAGTCGGAGGTCGTTCATTACAACGGTACCGAAAAATATGGTTAGCGTTAGTACGTGTGCAGACTCGACGAGTGGCCAGACCCACAAGGACTCGAGTAGGGCGATGCTCCATGGTGTGCTCTCGAGCCATTCAAGGAGCCCCTTCACGGATTAAGTCGCCTAGCTAGACGTGGTGTCGCTGCGAACGTCGTTCGGACGGAGTGTCTCTACCGCATACTTCGCATGACAATTGGCACAGGCGTAATAGACCTCGGCCCCAGCATCGAAAACAGCGGAGGCGTCCCTAAGGTCGGCAGCCTTGATGGCTTGTTGCCCTGTTTCGATGAGTGCCTCTGAGAGTGCAGTCCAGTCTCCCCGGTCTCGTACGCGACCGTCCATCAGAAGGAGATTGCCCGATTCAGCGATGATGAAAGCTGCATTGCGTACTGCTTCCCATTCTTCAGCGGTATTAGGTCGTATTTCGCGAACTCCGTTTTCATCCAGGATATAGCCAACCGCGTCCCAGTAGAACTCCGCAGCAGGTTCAAGAACGGAGTTCATTAGTTCTGGCACATCTGCCACAAGAGTGAACCGCTCTGTGTCGGGGGCACAAGCGATGAGGAGAAGTACCGTGGCGACGAGCCAATTGATTTTGGTCATGGTGTGGGAACCTAGCTCGACTCAAGATGCCATGCACTCAAAACTCGTTTATTCTCAATTTTGTAGGGCTTCGTATACGAGTGTCTGAAAGTCTTGCTCCATCCGCCCAGCCATTGGTGGATTGAGCTGTGCCATCACTATACCAACCACGTCATCGATTGGGTCTATCCAGAAATACGTGCTCCCGATCCCCCACCATCTGAAGGTGCCGTTATTGTCTGGCTCAGGAGTTTTTTCTTGTGATGTCAGGACACTGAACCCTAGGCCAAAACCATAGCCTGGCGCTTGCCAAAAACCGATGCGGATCGGTATCAGACTTTGTGGCAGGACATTGGTTCTCATCATCTCAACCGTCCCAGGACGAAGTAACTGCTTTCCCTCGAGTTCCCCGCCGTTCAGCAACATCTGTGCGAATCGGGCGAAGTCACGAGCGGTAGAGACTAAACCGTGGCTGCCCGACAATAGGGTAGGGCGGGTGTCGTAAGCACTTTCCGTCATTGGGTCCCCTACCGTTAGTGAGCCGTTTGAGGAACGCGTATAGGACGTGACGAATCGAGATGCCTTCTCCGGAGGCACGAAGAAACCGGTGTCTTGCATGTCGAGCGGCTCAAAAATTTGCTCACGCAGGAAATCATCAAAAGACAGGCCTGAGATCACCTCGATCACACGGCCGAGGATGTCTGCGGAAACACTATAGTTCCAGACGGTGCCCGGGTGTGCGAGAAGTGGAATTTTGGCGACTTTGTTAGCCAGGTCCGCGAGGTCACCCGAAAAAACGTTTGCTTCTCGATACATGGCATCGACTGGTGTATTGCCAAAAAGTCCGTAGGTCATACCCGATGTATGGCTGAGGAGGTGGCGAATGGTTATAGGCTCTTCCGGAGGAATTTGTTTCCCATTCTCGTAAACGAGTACATCGGCGAAATCAGACAAGTAGGAGGAGAGTTCCCCGTCGATGGCGAGGGTGCCTGCCTCCACAAGCATCATGATTGCCACCGCAGTCACGGGTTTTGTCATAGAGTAGATGCGAAAAATGTCGTTAGGCTCGAGTGGATCTTGGGTCTCAAGATCTCTAAATCCGGTGGATTCCCAATGCACCATTTTCCCATGACGGGCGACTAAGGTCGTAATTCCGCTGACCACCCCGCGATCCACATAGGTCTGCATTGCAGGAGCAATGGCTTCTAGGCGTTGCGGTGAAACTTTGACAGATGTCGGATTGGCCCAGGGTAATGGATCGATTTTGTTTGCTGGCTTCGCGCAGGACAGCAAAACGATGCACAGCAGACAGAACTGGATGCGCACTAGCTAGCCACCTGGTTGTGGCAGACGCGTTTTGAGTTCCATAACCTCGATGGTATTTCCGTGGGAACAGCTGCTGGATTCAGCATATGTACCCACTACTATGACCTCATCCCCAGGCTGCACGTCGTCAGATACACCCGTAAGTGTGTAGAGGTAGTCGTCATCGTCGCGCATTACCACGCATGGATCATCCTCATCCGTGATCCGCCCTTCTCTCCGCACCATTCCTTGGCCGTTCGTGACGTGAAAGGGGTCTGAAAGACCCGTAGGACGGAAATTTCCATCGAAAATTATAAAGATGAGCGGGCGTTCCCATGTTGCCGATTCAGGAATTTGGACCGACGCAAAAACTTCCCCCCATTCGTCTTGGGAAGCATCTCCGAGCTCTTCAAAACCGGTGCCGGTCGCTCCAATCCCGACAACGACTCGTGCTTGCAATGGGAGATTGTTCGTATGAATCGATACACGTGTTCCGGGAGGACCGCTGTGTGGTTCGATGGATTGGATATGTCGGATCGCGTCGGTATTCGTTTGGCCTTGTGCCGTAGCACCAGCGGCATGCAATGCCAAAAAACCGAGTGCGCCACCAAAGATCCGGAGCCGACACCCGAAGAATAGGTGATGGATCAACATAGGTCTCTTCCTCACAGATACGACCACGGTGTCCAAATGCGGCTCCGAGGGCAAGACCGAGAGCCGGTGTCTGGTGCAACGCGATAGATGAAATGCATTTTAGGGTATGTCGTATATACGAATGGTTACGTGACTTGGGAGACGGATTCATGCGCTCAAGAACTATGCTCGTACTGATCACCCTCGGTTTATTGACGGCGAACGGATCGTTGAAAGGCCAAGAAGAAACTGCCGAATACGAGGACATCCGGACGCTAGTCAGCCGATTGTCTCTCGAAAATTATAAGGTCACACTCAAGGGACTGACCCAGTTTGGTGATCGACGTCAAGGAACTCAACGAAATCGCGATGCTGTTGATTGGATCGAAGCCCAACTACAGATATTTGGTTGCACGAATACTGAACGTATTGTCTACGTGTATCCTCCCCCGCCCGCTGCCGACCAAGCTCCTCGATCGAGATCGACTCAAAGGGGTCGACGGAGACCGCCAGTAGCTGATGAAGATCTGACAACTGCCACAGGTGGCCTAGTCGGACGCCGGGGTTCAGGGCCGGGAGGGAGCACCATCTTTGGTTACCGTGGTCCCACAGGGGTGAATCGAAATCTTATGGCTCAGCCCGATGAACGGATTCGCGAACTCAATGCTGAAGAACCAGTCGATGGGGAGCGATCAGAAGTGTACTGCACAAAAGTAGGCACCAGTCGACCCGAAGAGATGTATATCGTCGGTGCACACATGGACGGTCATGGGGTTAACGAAGCTGTGAATGACGATGGATCTGGTACCGCCCTAGTGATGGAACTCGCGCGAATCTTCAGTGCTCCCGACGTTGAGACCGAACGTTCGATTCGTTTCGTCCTCTGGAACAACGAAGAAACTGGACTCAATGGCGCTCGAGCCTATGTTGAGCAGCGTCATGCACTCCAAGGCATGGAGGATCCACCAGGCTCAGGATTGTTTCCAGAGCCTCGTTGGTTGGGGATGGTGCAGCACGACATGATGTTGTGGGACCATGGTGCCCCCGGTCCTGATGGCAGGGTAAGTCGGAACCAGCGGCCGGAGGCTGATGTAAACATCGAGTTCCAATCGAATTCAGATAAGGTCAGCGAATCAATGGCAATGGCGTTTTTTTTCAAGGCCGCCAACGAGCAATATGCCACGGACTATCCAGCCGCAGTCGGACCGCACATGACAAATACGGATTCGACCCCTTTTATGGACATGGTGCCAGCCATCAGCTTACGAGAAAACGAGCGTGGCTCACAGGTGGGGGCAGGGTGGGATCCAAACTGGCATCAGCCAACCGATGTTTGGACGACCTATACGGATGACGATTTTCGGCTTGGCCTCAATGCGGGACAGACGACATTGGCGGGGATTGCACAGCTGGCGGGTGCAAGAATTAAGCCTTAATGGCCGTCAGTTAACGATTGTTCGTTGACTTCTAGCTGGTCTTCTTACGCCAGTATCGTGCCAGACCCCACCAGGAGTCATCGGCCCCACCAAAAGCCGCCACGTAGGTTTCGACGGCCTTTGATGGCAAGCGCTCGCGGAGGTCGGCCACAGCCCAAGCTCCAAAATCGCGAGCCCTTGCCTGGTCTACGGTATTGTCCGGTTCTGTGAGATCATCACTTAAAGACGAGCGTACCTTATCTGCCCATAGTGTCAGTCCACGTCGAAGCTCGGCAAAGTGGCTATTGGGATCAGCAGATGGTCCAAAATGAGTTGGAACGATGCATTTTGGTTCCCAGGCTAATACGCGATCGATGCTGTGGTTCCAGACTTCAACATCAATGTCTGGGGGGGGGGTGACAGGGATGGGTAGTCCCTCTCGGATGCGGATGCCTCCCACATCGCCTACCCATGCTGTTCCTGTTACCTGTTCGTAATAGGCGACATGGTGCTTAGCGTGTCCCGGAGTATAAGCCACCTTCAGTTTACGTTCTCCAAGTTGCACCACATCACCCTCGTCAACCTCCACCACTGCATTTGCCGGAACTGGAAGGAATTCACCCCAAAGAGTTTCCATTTGATCGCCGTAGATTCGCCCTGCAGATGCGAGGAGCCGGGTGGGGTCGATCATGTGGATGGCACCTCGTGGGTGCACATAGACGCATGCTTCGGGTACACGATTAACGATAGTGCCAGTGGCCGTCGCGTGGTCAAGGTGGATGTGCGTGAGTAGCACGGCTCGAACATCTGAAAGCGCAAACCCGAGGGTGGCGAGTCCTTGTTCGAGAGCGGCGAGGCATGTTGTTGGCCCGGGATCGATTAGCGCAATGCCATTTGAGTATTCAAGCACACCTGTTCCGATCGCGGATGGAATTCCCAAATGTTGGATATCAACTAACGAAGTTTGTGGGTCGAGACGATCAGGGGTCACGCGTTCCCCCTCCTTGTGTTTTGGTACCATTGGTTTGCGGTTTTTGCGACGAGATGGGGAGACTTTTTTACCTGCAGTTTCCCTGATTCAGGTAACATATACTCCTGTCGGAGCAACCGGGCTACTGGGTATTGTGCTTCTTCCAATAGGGTTCTCGCAGTTTTCGTTTCAGCGTCTTCCCAGCCGAATTTCTAGGAAAATCCTCCATGAATACCACACTTGAAATTTTCTGATAGCGCGCTTCGAGGCGCTTATTCGTCCATTGCCGGAGCTTAGCCTCTGAAACATGGTCAAGTTCTCGAAGAATCACTGCCGCTAGAGGAGTTTCCCCCCATTGTTCATCCGGGATACCAAACACGGCCACTTCACGAACTGCTGGGTGTCTCGCAATAATCTCCTCAATATCGCGTGGGTATACGTTTATGCCTCCTGAAATGATGAGGTCTTTTTCTCGATCTACAAGATACAGAAAGCCATCTTCATCAACGTACCCAAGGTCTCCGCTGTGCAGCCAACCGTCACGAAGTGTTTCCTTTGTGAGGTCGGGACACTTGTAGTAGCCAGGCATTGTGGTTGGACCGCGCCCGACTATTTGCCCCACCTCGTAGTGATCACAAATGGACCCATCTGATCGTTCGATGCGCATTTCGGATAAAGCATCGGGACACCCGACTGACTCCGACTTTTTCGCGAAGTCGCTCGGCTCGAGGATGGTCATGAACCCTTCGGTCAGGCCGTATAGCTCGTAGAAGCGATTCGGAAGGGCGTTGGCTATCGCCTGCTTGTGTTCCATAAGGAGTGGTGCCCCAAGAGAGCCAAGCATCTCAAGAGACTGGAGGCGTATCGGATCGAAGTTAGGCGCATCAAGCATTGCGACGACTTGCGAGGGTACCATCCACATGTGAGTGATCTTCTCGACCTCAATAAGCTCAATAAGCTTACTGGCATCGAACTGTTGGGTGAAAATGAAGGGGATGCCTAGGTACATGCATGGCATCAGTGTAAGAAATGCGCCGTTGAACACGAGAGAACCTGTGTGTGCTCCTACGCTCTCCGTTGTAAAGCGGCACCTTAAGCCAAAGTTCGTGCAGTACGCTGATCGGATCCGATGGGTGTGGACTATACCTTTTGGTAGTCCGGTCGTCCCACTCGAATAGATGATATTGTATGGATCGTCACCCTTGATCTCGACGGGTTGCGGTGGCGATGTAGATGAGGTGCCCACGATGTCTTGATACGTCACATAGCCATCTACAGGGCCATCGACAACCAGAAATCGATCAGGATGTAATTTTGGTAAATCTCCCCGCACTTCATTTAGGTAGGGTGTGAAAGCGCGGTCGGTAACTACTAGAACGGAATCGGAATCGTCTAGCAGTCGTTTTAACCCGCCCCGACGTAATAGTGGGCTCAAGGGAACCACGACGGTGCCTGTTTGCGCGGCTGCCCAATAAACGTCGAGTTGTTCGAGGCAGTTCGGCAACACCGTTGCGATTTTATCGCCCTTACGAACCCCCAGTGACTGGAGGGCATTTGATAATTGGTTGACCCGTTCGCCGAATTGACGGAACGTCAGGCGAGTGTCTTCGAAGACGATTGCCAGTTGATCAGGACGATACAGTGTCTGTCGTGGCAGAAGTGTGCCCAAATTGTTCATGTGGCAAAGTGTACTCGTAGGCGTCGTTGTGCGCCCCCCCTAGGGCACGTTATCGCCTGTCAATTAGAAAAAGACGATATACTTGGGTTTGGTTGCGGTCCATGTTCATGGCAGGCGCAACAATGTAAAATCGGGCAGGGAATTACCCATCGCCCAATTGAAGATGTCACAAAGTGGAGAGCTCGAATGAGAAGAACGCAGGGTAGAGTTAAACCCGCGATTGTCGGAACCTGGGTTTGCCTGGTTTCGTATATGCTATTGGCCCCGGTATCACGAGTCACCGCTCAAGACAGGCAAGGTGACTGGTTAAATATTACTGGAAATGCAATGGGGCAGCGGTATTCTGGTCTGGACCAGATCACCCCAAACAACTTTTCTGATCTTGAGGTCGCGTGGGTATGGGATGGATCAAACTTTCCAGAGGTGAACGCTCGAGCCACCCCTATATACGTCGATGGAAAGCTCATCAGTGTAGCTGGCGAAAGACGACACGTTGTTGCACTCGATGCGGGTTCGGGTGAAGAACTGTGGAGCTATGTCGAGCCTCCAACCTACCGGTGGGAATATTCCATGCGCAAAAACCACGGGAAGGGCGTTGCGTATGGTGAGATTGATGGACGTCCCGTTGTATATCTTGTAAGTCCGGCATTTTTTCTCCACGCACTCTGGGCAGATACAGGCGAGCATGTGGAAAGTTTTGGAGGGGCAGTGCCTGTTGATGGATTCCCAGAGTTTGGGGTTGTGGATTTGCTTGCAGATTTGGGTCACGAGTACGACCCATACTATGGGATTCCATTAGAAGTAGGGTACATCACGAGTTCTTCACCAGCGATCGTCGTAAACGGTGTTATCGTCGTCGGAAACTCTGCTGAGCAAGGCTACAATCAATCGCGTCCAGAAAACGTACCGGGTGATATCCTCGCATACGATGCGTTGACAGGTGACTTTAAGTGGAAGTTTTCAGTTCTCCCAGGACCGGGCGAGTTTGGTCACGAGACGTGGGAAAACGATGCATGGGAGTGGACCGGTGATATTTCATCTTGGGCCCCACTCTCAGCCGATCCCGAGCGCGGAATCGTGTACATCCCAACAAATGGTGCTACTCAAGATTTTTGGGGTGGTTTCCGACCGGGTAACAATCTGTTTAGCACGAGCCTGATAGCACTCGACGTACAAACGGGTGAGCGGGTATGGCACTATCAGCTCGTTCATCACGACATCTGGAATTATGACACACCACAGGTTCCGGTCTTGATGGACGTAACGGTTGACGGTGAAGACATCCCGGCAGTGGTGCAGGTTACAAAGCAAGCTTTTGCCTATGCGTTCAACCGTGAGACGGGGGAACCGATTTGGCCCATCGAGGAACGACCAGTACCAAATGCACTCATGCCAGGCGAGCAACTCTCACCCACGCAGCCGTTCCCTACAAAACCGGCAGCGTACGATATGCAGGGTCTTACACACGATGACTTGATCGACTTTACCCCCGAACTTCGACAGGCCGCGATTGATGCTCTGGAGGATTTTGTTATAGGGCCTCTCTTCATGCCTCCGCTGCACCGTGACAATGACCTAGGGAAGACGGCTTCACTATGGTGTCCAGGAGACGTCGGTGGCACGAACATCGATGGAACTCCAGCTGCGGATCCCGAAACAGGCATCCTATATGTGACCTCTCAAAAAGGGTGCGGATCTCGAATTATGGTCCCAGGGATTGAGCGTGATGCTCGGGAAGAAGCACCCACAGGGGTGACTATCAGCGATTTTGCAGTGGGTGGCTATGCTGGTGTAGGGCGGGTACAAGGTCTTCCGATATTTAAACCTCCGTACAGCAAGATAACAGCGATCGACATGAATACCGGTGAACACTTGTGGTGGATTCCGGTTGGGGACACACCGGAAGCTGTGTTAAACCATCGTGCACTCCAAGGTTTAGATGTTCAAAATACAGGTACTGGTCGACAGGCAGCTCAAATCGTGACAAAGACAATGCTCCTGTACACGGGGAATGGGAGTGACGGAACCCCCTACCTGTATGCCGTTAATAAAACGACGGGTGAACGACTTGGAAGGGTTGAATTGCCGGGGAACCCGCGGTACGGCGTGATGACCTATATGCACGAGGGTAAGCAGCACCTCGTAATCCAAGCCCCCAATATGCTTATGGGACTGCGTCTTTAATGGGCTCCCATAGTTAGAGATTGGTAAACGTGCCATGTGCCCTCGCGCGGTATTTTTTCGGCATTCTTCCGGAATGACCATAGGGCAGGAGAAAAGCCGTTTGCTATTCTCTGTAATAGCGATCGTAGTTGTTCTTTTGGGCCATGTAACCCCGGCGACTGCCCAGAGTATTAATGGAACTGTTCGTGAGGCGGGTGGGGGGCCGTTGATCGCTGGCGGTTTCATTACACTGATCGACGACAGGGATCAGACTTCCGAAGCTACATTTACGTCTGAGAGTGGCACTTTTTCGCTCGCTGCAACGCAGCCAGGGGAGTATCGCGTGCGGCTCGAACGAATTGGTTATCAAAATTGGACTTCCGAGGTTTACGACCTTTCACTTGGTCAGCTCGTTACCGTCCAGATTGAAGTTCCTCCCCAGCCAGTTTCTCTCTCTGAGCTGAGAGTTGAAGTGGTGAGCTCCTGTTTGGACGACCCTACTCAAGGGGCCGAACTCGCTGCTGTATGGGAGGAGGCTCGCAAAGCACTTCAGACTGCTGTCTGGGCAGAGGACCAAGAGGAATTGACGTTTTCGCTCACTGAATATGATCGGACCTTGGAATCGAGCAGCCTTGCGATCCGTGATGTTGAGACTAGGAACCGTCTACGGGTTCAACTGCCGCCATTCGAAGGCTTGCCGATCGATAAGCTCGTGCGTTCTGGTTACGCCAATGTAAATGAGGATTCATCAACTTTTCACGCACCGGATGCAAAAGCCCTGCTCTCGCCTGAGTTTCGCAATACACACTGCTTTGGACTGCGTAGGGAGGAACTGGATGGAACTCGGGTTATTGGTATCACATTCATACCCAGGGGTACCCGTCCTGTGATCGAGATTGAGGGTACTCTCTGGATTGAGGAAGAAACGGCTGAACTGTTGAGAGTTCAGATACTATATCGAAATGTGCCACTTCCAAGAGGGGCTAATCGTCGCCTCGTAGGGGCAGATCTTACGTTTGACCGACTCCCCAATGGCCCTTTCTATGTTAGTGACTGGTGGATCCGATTCCCCATCTCAGGGAATGTTCACCGAGTTGGAGCTGCAGCCTCTGCTGATCGACTGCAGGCTGTTCTTGTAGGGTATCGTCAGACTGGAGGATCAGTCACTAATGCGTTTGTAGGCCAGCGGGAAATCCTCGGTGACGATCCAGGTGGTATCGTTGGGGCCGTCTACGATAGTGTGAGTGGTGGTCCACTTATTGGAGCCGTTGTAAAAGTTCGCGATTGGGATGATGCGGCAGCGTTTTTGCCGGAATCGGAGACGAATTCTTTCGCGAAGACCAGTGATTCAACAGGCGCATACCGCATTGTTGGAATTCCGGATGGTGTCTATGCGATTCATTTTGATCACCCGCGGCTACACACGCTGGGGATTCGTTCTATCGAACGCATGGTGGTTGTAGAAGGTGGAGTAAGTCCGAATCTGGATCTTGGCCTTCCGGCTGTTGAAACGATTTATCCTCAGATCTGTCCGGATTTACGCGTGGATACATCTCGAGGAGCGTTAATAGGTATAGCTTACGGTTCCTCTACGAGCGAACCACTTTGGGGGGTTTCCATCAAGGCACAGTGGAACGTCGATCGTCTAGCCCCGATAACTGAGGAACCTCTGCCGGCTGACATGGTGGTACAAACCAGTGTTGAGACCGATCGAGATGGTCGGTTTATCGTTTGCGATGTGCCCGTTGGTCAAAGGCTAGCTCTTCATATCAATGGGTTACACACGCCTATTACTGTGGTGCAGGATGCACCAATCGTTTGGTACGATCTTGAAGTTGACCCCTGATTTCTGATCAGTGATGTAGCATGACAAGTAAAAACGTTTTCCCCGGCGGCGGTCGCGTTTTGGGCTGTCAAGGTGACGTGGTGCACGCGGGGGCTGTGAGCATCCTAAAAGCAGGCTTTCCAAGAGCCTTCAGGGCAGAGCGAGTGCGGGTAGACAGCAAAAGATGCTATACGCCGGTTCGCACCTACTTGGTCAGCTTCGAGAATGACTTCGACAATGAACCGCCAATCGAAGTGCGGTACTGCCTACACTGTGCTTCCGCCGCCGCCGCCAATGATCTCGGCAACGTCACCTCCATAGAGGTATGCAGAGAGGTGATGATGGAAGTGGCTGGCTGGCCGGATGGATGGCGGCTATGGGATGACGGCCAAATTGAGAGCAATCGAGGAGGTGGGAGTTGGCAAGCACCCTTCAAAGGTGAAACGGTGGACTTTGAGATCTTAGACCTTGCCGGAGAAGCCGGCTTGAAATTGTGGGGCTGGCGCGACAAAGGGGAGTCGAACACCTCCGAGGTTGTGCCATTTTGGAATCTTGGGGCTGCACATAACTGCATCTGGTATCGCGAAGAAGACTGTCACACCTACTGGCGAACACATGATGGTTGGATGGCTGCACCCACCTTCACCAATGGCAATCCCGATTGGGACAACGCTCAGTATGTCGAAGAGTGGGCGGAAGAGCTTTGTAATGGCGATCTTCCAATGACAGAAGAAGAATTTAACCAGTTGCTAGAGTGGCTAAAGGAAAAACCATAAATTGTGTGCCCGCTATTTCATGGAACGAGTTTCATTGGGTCGATGGTAGCCTTGATTTTAGGTATTCCAGTAGAAGGTTTGACATGGCGCGCATCCCGATTGCGATTGAAGCGTCATCGGCAGCAAAGGTTGGTGTATGATGGCCGCCTGATACGGTCCCCGGCCGTACCGAGCCTAGCCTATAAAAGAAACCGGGCACTTCATTGGCAAAATACGCAAAGTCTTCACCGCCCATCGTGGGCTCTAATATGAACACGTTTTCTTCACCGACGATCTTGGCTAGGGTTGGCGCCATCTGCGCGGTCAACGCAGGATTGTTAATCGTTGCGGGTGTTCCTCGGTCATAGTCAAGTTCGTATGATCCGCCCCCAGCAGCGGTGATCCCTGCCAGAATTTCCCCTATCCGCCGTTCAATCATATCACGGACATCTGGGCTATAGGTACGAACTGTCCCTTCGAGCCACATCTCGTTTGGGATGATGTTATTGCGTACCCCTCCTCGCATGATCCCAACAGTTATAACGCTTGGTTCAAGTGGGGACAGGTTGCGCGCTCGGATCGTTTGGAATGCCATGACGGCCTGTGAGGCCATTACGATTGGGTCTAGACTTAGGTGTGGGGCAGCTCCATGTGCTTGCTGCCCAACAATCCGGATCTTGATATGGTCGACTGCAGCTAATGCTGGTCCCGAAGTGTATCCTAAGGTGCCTACCTCCATCTCAGAGAATGAGTGGAGGCCAAATATCGCTGATGGACGAGGGTTATCCATAACGCCTTCACGTACCATAAGGTCGGCCCCGCCCTCTTCTCCAGGTGGAGGGCCTTCTTCAGCAGGCTGAAATATGAATTTGACTGTGCCTGGAATTTGCTCTCGCATCGATGCCAGTATAGAGGCGACACCAAGCTGGACAGCGGTATGAATATCGTGTCCGCAAGCATGCATGACTCCAACCTCTTGCCCGAGGTATTCGGTACGGACGGTTGAAGCGAACGAATACCCGGTATCCTCGGTGACGGGAAGCGCATCCATGTCTGCCCGCACTGCCACGACGTCTCCTGGAAGTCCTCCTTTTAGGATGCCCACAACCCCCGTATGCGCCACGTCAACCATGACCTCGTCAAAACCCAGCGCGCGCAAGTGCTCAGCTACCATTTCGGCAGTCTTGAACTCCCGATTTCCCAACTCTGGGAATTGGTGAATTTGATGGCGCATTTCGATCGTCTCATTCAGAAACTGATCGACAGCCTTATCAACTGTTGGGTCTTGAGCCCACAGCCCGATTGGAATCATTGCCGTGAGGAGGAAAGCACAAGCTGTGTTTTTAGATGTTTTAGTCATACTTATTTTAATCCTTCGTCGCGATATGAGTGCCAACCGAAGTCAGGAGGTTAGAAGCAGGAAGCTAGTGTGGGCAACAGTCGATGGGTGAGTGACGCGATCTTTGCCTGTAAGCGAAACACCTAGAAAATAGTTTGCGAGCCGACTACTCTGCTCGCACCATTGTTTTTTAGCACGATCAAACGGTCACGGTCCATGGAGCTTCATGAGTGTATGTAAACTCTGGTTATAATACGGAGGTAGGGTATGAGCGTGTCCCCGAACTCTAAGATTCTTGTGGGTCTTGGAGTTGGGACTGTAGCCGGTCTCGGAATGGCGGGCTGGACCGATGACACGGTTACCGTCGACTGGATTGTCACGTATTTGGCGGAGCCGGCGGGGCAGATCTTTCTTCGTCTACTCCTCATGGTTGTGATTCCGCTTGTCTTCTCGACACTCATTCTAGGAGTTTCCAGTATTGGAAACCTTGAGCGATTGGGTCGTTTGAGTTTCAAGACCATGTTGTTGTTTCTCGGGATGACGCTCACATCCTCAGTTCTTGGACTAATTGTGGGGAATGTGGTTCGACCCGGGGCGGGTATTAGTGTTGAGCTCAGGGAAACACTCTTGGCCACCTTTTCGACACAAGCAGAATCGGTGGTCAAGGCAGCAGGATCCGATTTTGGCATTTCGACCTTCATCAATCTCGTCCCGCGAAATCCGCTAGCAGCTGCAGTCGATGGTGACCTGATCGCATTCATTGTCTTTACGCTTGTCTTTGCGTTAGCACTCACGCGGCTTTCGGAGACTCAAGCAAAGCCAGTGCTCAACGTGCTCGATGGAATTGCGCGCACCACCATGGTCATGATTGGGTTCGCAATGAAATTGGCCCCGATCGGTGTCGCTGGTTTTGCCTTCGCCGTTACAGTACGGCTGGGGCTAGATATCCTCGTGCCACTCGGGCTTTATTGTGGCGCAGTTCTGGTGGGTCTTGTGCTCTATCAGTTTGGGGTTCTCGCTGGACTGGTGAAGATTCTTGGTAAATTATCGCCTGTGGAATTTTATCAGAAAATCCGTCTTCCGATGTTGACGGCATTCGCGACGAGTAGCTCCTCCGCCACCCTTCCTACGACTGTGCAAGCGGCAGAAAAAGAGTTGGGTATTCCTCGTAAAGTCTCCGGGTTTGTGCTCCCACTCGGGGCTACACTCCATATGAATGGGACGGCTTTTTTCATCCCGATTACACTCCTTTTTCTTGCACAAGCATTCGGTGTCCCGGTTAGTCTCGGTACGCAGGTTATGATTGCTGCTCTCACCGTTCTTACCGCGGTAAGTGCGGCCGGCATCCCGATGGGTGCCATCCCACTAATTGTCGTGATCCTTGAATCGATTGGCGTTCCTGGTGAGTCTATCGCACTCATCTTCGGGGTTGAAGCCATTCTCGGGATGGCTCGCACATCGACGAATGTGACTGGTGACTTAGTTGTTGCCTTAGCTATTAGTCAGGATGAATTGATCGTGGAGGTGTGATCGTGATTTTTCTAACACGGAATGAGTGTCGATGCGAGTAGCTGTCTTAGGTGGCGGCATCATTGGACTCTGTTGTGCTCATTACTTACAGAAAGGTGGCGCCAATGTCGTCGTGATTGAGCGTGACCGTGTGGGTGGTGGCTGCTCGTACGGAAACGCCGGTTGGGTGTGTCCATCCATATCAACGCCACTACCGACCCCCGATCTTACGGTTGCCTCACTCTGGTCTCTTTTTCGATCCAATGGCTCACTTTACATCAAGCCAAGTGCACTCCCTACATTGGGGCCTTGGCTCTGGGCTTTTCGTCGGCATTGCAACGCTGATAGCTATGCGTCTGGAGTTAAGGCCTTGGCTGCGCTTAATGTAGTGACGAGAGAGCTTTATCAAGATCTCCAATTTGATGGCGTCCAGTTTGATATGGCAGAATCTGGAACGCTTATTGTCTACTCTGACGAACAGTCGCTCTCTCGAAGTCGTGCTGATATTGAGGGGCTAGAAGACTTTGGCGTTGGTCCCGTCGACGTTTTAGATCGAGCCGGAGTCAGTGATGCTGCCCCATCGCTAGTAGGTGATTCAGTTGGAGGTTTGATTGTCCAGAGCGATTTTCGGGTGCGTTCCGACACTTTATGTGATGGGCTCGCTACATATTTGGAGGGGCAGGGTGTCGAGGTGATAGAGGGCTTCGAGGTCAAAGATTTTGTCCGAGATGGGACCGTGACAAAGTCAGCCATAGGTCCAGATGGTGAGGTTGAGGCCGATGCATTCTTACTCGCTGCAGGTGCGGAAACTTCACTGCTTTCCGCACAGTTGAACGCTCCATTGCCGGTCCAGGCGGGGAAAGGGTATAGCATCACCGTGGAGAACCCCGGAGTGACACTTTCTCGGCCGACATATCTAGCGAATGCGAAGATCGGGTTTACTCCATTTGACAGTTCTATTCGGATCGTTGGAACGATGGAGTTGTCGGGCATCAATCTCCAGTTTGATGCCCGACGCATCTCAGTGCTTGAACGAACTACACACCGTTATCTCCCAGGGGCACTCCAGGGAGATAGCAGGGTCGATTGGGTGGGGATGCGGCCCGTTACCCCGGACGGATTGCCGGTGTTGGGTTCTCTTCCCACGTCCGACAATACATTCGTTGCGACTGGACATCAGATGTTAGGGGTCACATTAGCTCCGGCGACTGGAAAAGCGCTGGCGCAACTCATCCTCAAAGGTGATCCTGAGGTAGATCTTACGTCTTTCACTCCGGCCCGATTCCAATAGAAATTTGATGTAATGCTAACCCGGCGTGTGATTCTTAAATCGAACGGTCAGAAGGCCGATAGTCACGGAAAGCGAACTGTGATAGCCATATCAAGAACTGTTTGGCCTTCTTCTGGCTATAACAGAAGAAGGCCCCCCCCTCTCGCGATCTGCCGTGTGCTGTCGCATTTTCTGGTGCCATGAATTTTCTTGATGACCTAAGGGCGCATTTTCGCGCAATCCGAACGCTCTCTAAAGGCGTGACAAAGGGGCTCGTCGAGTTGTCAGCGGATCCCGATCCGATTGCTCTGTTCAGTCACTGGTACGATGAAGCAGAGGAGTCTGGGCTTCTGCTCCCCGAATCGATGTCCCTAGCCACGTCTACTCTGACTGGTGCCCCTTCGGTACGTATGGTGCTCCTCAAGGGGGTAGACCAGGAGGGCTTCCGTTTCTTTACAAATTACGAGAGCCGCAAAGCCATAGAAATCGAAGCGAACCCACAGGTTGCTCTTTGTTTTTACTGGTCAGTTTTAGAGCGTCAGGTTCGAGTAGAGGGTAGTGTTTCGCGGCTACCTAAGGCAGAGTCTGAGGCGTACTTCGGTACACGGCCCCGAGGGAGTCAAATAGGAGCATGGGCCTCAGATCAAAGTCGGAAGGTTCCCGATCGGAAGACTTTGGAATTGAAGGTTGTCGATGTGGAGGGCCGATTCGACGAAGAGGATATTCCGCTACCGTCTTATTGGGGTGGATATCTTCTGAAACCTCACCGCATCGAGTTTTGGCAGGGACGAGCTGACCGATTACATGATCGGTTGCTCTATACTCAGACGGATCGGGATTGGTTGATTACGCGTCTTCAGCCGTAAGTGGATCTCACCGAAATAGATCTTGTTGACACATTTGATTTACTAGGAGAACAGCCCGAGGCCCGCTAGCAATACGATGGCGACGGCGATTGGAGCGATATATCGGATTACGGGTCCCCATGCACCTGTTACGCGGAAACGCCCGGCCCCTGTATTAGTGGCCTGACGAAAGCTTGCGAACCCCCATGAGGTTGCGACGTACAGTGAGATCGCCAATCCGCCTAGCATTAGGAACACATTGCCTGAGAGGTAATCGGCGAGTCCGAAGAGGTCCAAGCCGAAGACTTGTATTGTAGCCCAGGGACCAAAACCGAGGGCGATTGGAACCCCCGCCATCAACAGGCACGTAAGTGTTGTCCAGAGGGATCTTTGACGTGACCAGCCCAGCGAATCCATGACGGTCGCAGTGAGTGCTTCGAGCAAAGCGAGTGAAGAAGTGATTCCCGTAATGAAGATGAAGAGGAAGAAAAACCCGGCTGCTACATCGCCGGCTGGGAGACGCCCAAACAACTCCGTCATGGTGATGAATAGAAGGCCCGGCCCTTGGTTGGGCTCTAAACCGAATGCGAACAGCGCCGGAAACATAACAAGGCCTGCGAGAATGGCGGCTATCGTATCAAAGGTGACAACTTTTGCAGCGTTTCCTGGAATATCACTCGTCTCTGGATCGAGGTAGCTCCCGTACACGAAGGCCCCCGCCATCCCGATGCCAATCGAGTAGAAGACTTGACCGAGGGCAGCGAGCCATGTCTGAGCCGTAACCACTGAGAAATCTGGCTGTAAGTACCACTTCACACCTTCTAGTGCGCCCTCGAATTGAATCGATATCACTGCTAGTGCCACTAGAAAGAAGAATAAGAGTGGGGTCAAGATACGAGCAGACCGCTCAATTCCTTCCCGAAGCCCTCGTGCCACAACAAATGCTGCTAGGATCATCACGGGGACCGTGTAAGCGAGCACCTCTAGTGGTCTTGAAGTAAAGGCATTGAAAATCTCGGTAGCCTGCTCCACATCTTCCGTACGAAATTTTCCCCTAAAGGCTCGAACGAAATAAGCCGCAATCCAGCCTAGGAGGAGCTGGTAATAGGCTGTGATAAGAAAGGCGGCCGCGATCCCGAGCCACCCGATGATCCGAAACGGGCTTCGCCCCACCAAGTCCCGCATTCCGGCCAATGGTGTCTTCTGAGCTCTGCGTCCCATGCTGATTTCTGCACAGAAAAGTGGGATGCCGATCACGATCGCGAGCAGGACATAGATAAGTACGAAAGCTCCGCCTCCGTTCTGTCCTGCTAAGTATGGGAATCGCCAGATGTTGCCTAACCCGACAGCGAATCCGATAGTGGCGAGAACGAAGCCGAGTTGGTTTCCCCAACGTTCACGTGGTGAGATCATCATTGTATGCTAGCGCACCCCTATAGGTCGCCACCAGTTTGAAGGGGTCGCAACATGTATTGGATGATATCAATACGGAGTCGTGACAGAAGTGATTGTTTGGCTACCCGCTGTCACAGTTGTGCTGAGTGGAATAGGTATTAGTGCTCTGGAAGTTGAGTGTGGCTTGCTACCGTCATGGGCAGGTGCCTTTGGATAAGCCTCCTCATAGCTGAAAAAAATTGATAAAAGAATAACGCTCCAAACAGGGAGATTAACAATGTCCGATCGGATCAACCGACGTGGTTTCATCAGCCGCGGGGTCAACCTGGGTACCGCTGCAGCATTTATGGGCGCGCTTCCGTCGAAACTTTCCGCGAGCACAATGCGACCGCGGACTGCGTCCAAGACTGGAAGTACTACTCCTATGATGATCACGAGTCATACCAATGAGGTAGGTCAAACGGCGGCGCACCGTGCTTGGCAGATCTTATCAAGTGGTGGTTCAGCACTCGATGCGGTGGAACGAGGGGCAAATACCGTTGAACTGGACGCAGAGGGTACGGGAGTGGGGTGGGGTGGGATGCCCAATGCAGAAGGGGTTGTTCAGCTGGATGCGTCAGTTATGGATGGCGCTACTTACAACGCGGGTGCGGTTGCGGGAATCGAAGGTATCCGAACTCCTGCTTCGGTTGCACGCCTCGTTATGGAGCGAACGGATCACGTTATGCTCATTGGCGAGTATGCACAGCGTTTTGCGGTCGATTTCGGTTTTGAGATCGAAGAACTGATGACGCCGAGGTCAAGAGCTGCTTGGCTGCGCTGGCGCGAACAGATTTCAGATGTTGACGACTGGGGGCCGCCTGATCACCTCAAAAAGCCTAAAAGTGGAGCAGCGGGAGGAAGTCGGGGAGACGCAGGATCGGGCCTTGATATGGCACTGGCAGAGGCAGAATGGTGGGCTGAACTCTTGGATCTCCCAGGCCGCAACGGACCTGACCGAGATTACGTTCTCGCTGAGGCGCTGATTCACCGGTATGGCACGACAAACGTTCTTGCTGTTGATGCGGATGGCAATGTCTCTGGGATAACGACCACTAGCGGTTTAGCGTGGAAGATCCCTGGCCGGATCGGGGACTCGCCGATCATTGGCGCGGGGCTCTACGTCGACAACGATATCGGTGCTGCGGGGGTCACAGGACGGGGCGAAGATGTAATCAAGTCTTGTGCATCGTACTTCATCGTTGGACGGATGGCTGAGGGAAGGACGCCGCAGAAGGCATGTGAAGATGCGGTAGCTATGATACGGCACAAATATAGGAACGTGAACCCGGATTTCATCCCCTCGGAAAAATTTGTCGCTATCAATAAATCTGGAGACTATGGCTGTGCATGGATGCCATTCCGAGAGACCCGGCCGCGGATTACCGTCGCCAACAGTGATGGTGTGAATATTTATGAAGGGGTCGCCGTAGCAGATTAGGATATACGTGCTGTTATAGAGGTCACCCTGTTGGTCTACCCAACGCTTGAGTAAAAGCTGGACCCAGTAATCTGGTGATTGGGTCTATCCTCGCACATCCCTGTATATCTTGAAGGAGATCCGCCAATTATGAGTTTTACCACCGATGCTCCGGTGCTTGAGCCTGACCTTCTAGATGATGTCTCGTTCGATGTTGGGTGGCCCTTGCTTGAACGTTTCTCCAGCTTGGTTCGCGAATCGGGTTCTGAGGATGAGCATGTTGCGGCGGAGTACATTGCGTCTGAGCTGGGGCGTATGGGCGTGGACCATGATGTATACGAACCGGATCTCTATCTCTCGCTCCCGCGAGAATCATCAGTTGAAGTTGAAGGCGAGCAATTGCGTGCCAAACCTCCGTCTTTTGCAGTCTCGACTTCGGGTGGTGGCTTGACGGCTGAACTCGTCTATGTGCCAGCTACGGCCGTTACAGGTCATCGTGATTTATTCGCAAATCTTCATGCTTCAGGCGTTCCCGATCTAACGGGAAAGGTTGTGATCACAGAAGGGTATGCTATGCCTGGAACTGTTTCGACTCTTGAGGCGGCTGGTGCGGTGGGACAGATCTTCATCAACCCGGGTCGGAACATTCATTGGGGTATCTGTACGCCCATCTGGGGAACTCCAACAACACGGAATCTTCGGGAAAAGCCAAACACTCCCGTGGTGGCAGTAAATAACAGCGACGGAGAACGTCTAAAGGCAGCAGCAGGTGAGCGGGTCACCCTGAGAGTACAACTTGAGGAAGGGTGGTATCGTTGCAAGCTCCCTGTTGCACGTATTGGTGGTGCATCGGATGAGTTCATGCTTGTCCATGGTCACTATGATTCTTGGGATGTGGGTATTGGTGATAATGCGGTTGGGGATGCCACGCTGCTTGAACTCGCGCGCATTTTCCAGAATGCGAGACAGGAGCTCGATCGATCGCTGTGGATTGCTTGGTGGCCAGGGCACTCAACGGGCCGGTATGCCGGGTCGACTTGGTTTGCAGACGAGTTTGCGCTTGATCTCAGGAAGCGATGTGTCGGTGCTATCAATATCGACTCTCCGGGGTGTTGGCACGCGACCGAATACGATGACGTGATGTGGATGGCTGAAGCGGGACCACTGTGTTCTAAGGCCATCAAAGACACTACGGGAAAGACAGCGAAGCGACTTAGACCTTTACGAGCTGGCGACTACTCGTTCAACCAGATCGGTCTCACTTCTTTTTACATGCTTCTTTCGAATATTCCGGCTGGAGAGCGTGATGCCCTCGGGTTTTATCCTACAGGAGGGTGTGGCGGCAACATCGCATGGCATACAGAAGATGACCTAATGGGCGTAGCCGAACGCCCTAACCTCGAGCGCGACCTTCGCGTGTACGTTGCGTCAATTGCACGCGTCCTCAATGCGTGGGTCCTTCCGTACGATTTTCGTGAGACCGTGGCGGAGTTGGCTGAACAGATGGTTACCTACGTTAAGTTTTCCGAAGGATACTTGGACTTGAGCCGAGCTGAAGATGAGCTCAAAGAGCTGTCGGCCGCACTCGATGATCTATATGCACGCATCAGCTTGTCGGATGCGGGATCGGATGAGGCTTGTCTCCTGAATAACCTCTTTATTGAACTCGCTAGAATCCTCGTTCCAATAGGTTATGCAGAAGGGGGTTCTTTCGATCATGATCCGGCCTTGCCGAGGATGCCAATTCCACGATTGGCACGGATCCAAGAGCTTGAGCAAACTGCTGTTGAGTTCTCTGACCAACTGCCCTTTTTGGTGAACGAACTTGGTCGAGAGGTTAATTATGTGGCGAACGGTTTCTACGAAGCTGTGCAGGCAGTTCGACGAGTAGGGAATAAGATGACACCTGCTCATCCGAGTAGCTGACGACGCGGCGATGCGGATGTCGCTCGTTTCTCTGGCGCTGCTACTACCAGCTACCGCAGTCGCTCAGACGACGGACACGGTAGTGGTAACATTGCTTGAAAACGGAGCAGAGGTTCGTCAGCAGTTAGTTCCTTCAGAAGATCTACTAGAGGCCTACGCTATACGTTTTGATGACCAACACTTGGAGGTTGTCGAAGTTGTCGACGAAGGTCATAACATTCTCGGTGAAACCCTTACCGAAACCAGTGAACATTATGAACTTACTCTCGAGAACAGAACCCCCATCACTATACGGTTCTTGGTAACTGGTTCAGTAGAACGAATCCCGCTTTTTGTCACTGGTGGTCGGGCTGAATTAACGGTAGTCCGTGAGGTCGAGACTCCGTATTTGATAAGGATTAGGGGTTCCAGTGATCGGCTTTCGATGATTGATTTACCCACCAGCCTCCCCAGATTTAGCTTGACGGATAGCGGAGATCTAGAGGTCGAGTTGTCCAGTGTCCCAGCACTCCTGCGGTTGGCGGGTCGAGGGGCGTTTACTTTTAGCCGTATCGCAGACCTCATTGCTCTTGTCCTAATTGTTTTAGGTGCAGGTTACGCACTGCGTATTGGTCGAGTTCGTCGCCCTGAGTCAGTGGGGACGTTGTGACGATGATTCTAGTAGCGGCGACCATCTTTGTAGTTGGTCTCACAATGATCCTCAAATTCCGTTCGGTTGTAAGTGCGGATGATGATCTGGAACGAAGACTGATTGAAGCGAGACGGGCACTTGCCGACCGTAAGGCCGAAGTGGAGGAGGAGAGCACCCGTGGCGTACCCGGGATGCTACAAGATGGGGATGAAGCTTCGTGAGTACCGTCTTCTACATCGTACTAGTCGTCTATCTCCTAGTCATAATGTCGATCTCTATATGGAGCTATTTCCGTACGGATACAGAGGTCGACTTCTTGGCAGCAGGCCGTTCGATTGGGCCGTTGGTGGGAGGAGCCGTTCTGGCGGCGACTCAGATATCGGCAGGTACGTTTGTCGGAACCGCTGGGCGACATTACTTAGCTGGTGTGTCTTGGTGGTGGCCATGGATCGGTATGTGGTGCGGTTGGCTGGTCTCAGCGTTTTTCGTTGCCCCCAAGCTTCGTCGTCTCGGAGCACTGACAGTCCCCGACTACATTTCTGCTCGCTATGGGAGCCCAATAGCTGGAGCACTCGCGGGGATTCTTATCGTTGTTGCGTATACGATCTACCTCGTTGCGCAGTTCCAGGCCGGAGGTGAGATAGCCGAAGTAGTGTTTGGAATACGTCCGATTACAGCTATGCTGATAATCGTTGCGTCGACAGCGTTATATACGCTGTTGGGAGGTGTTCGTTCTAGCTCCTACATCGAGTTTTTGCAGACACTCATCATGGTGGGAGCACTTTTAATCTCGATTCCAGTCCTGCTTCATCATGTTGGTGGAGGGGACCTGACTTTGGCTGTCAGCCGCTCGTGGAGGTTCCTCGAAACACTCGATCCGCGTTTGGTTGGAGGGTACTATCGTCCTAAGGAGCTACTAGCGTTTGCGATTGCGTTTGGTTTCTCAATTGCTGCAGCTCCCTATGAGCTCACCCGGTTCTACTCGATGCGGGATGAGCGAACTGTACGGAGAGCAATTTTTGTCTCGATCGGATTCCAACTCGTGATTAGTACGTGTATCATGTCGATTGGGATGCTGATGCGTGTATTGTTCCCAAATCTTCCTTCGCAGGATCAAGCCACAGCGGTTATGGCCTTTCAGGCCTTGCCACCAATTGTAGGAGCCCTCTTACTCGTGGCCATGCTTTCGGCAATCATGTCAACCGTCAATTCGGTTCTCCTTGTGACCGGTGCTGGTGTTGCGCACGATCTATATGGAAAATTCATCAAGCCTGGCGCGAGTCAAAGGCATATGGTGAATGCTAATCGCGTTTCAATCGTGATACTCGCAGTCATTCCTCTTGTGTTTGCACTTCAAAAATTAGGCGATGTTCAGGGCATAGTTCTTGAACAGGCGAAATTCATCGCCTCCTTCTTTTTCGTCCCCATTGTGGTTGGACTTAACTGGAGACGTGGGACGGCCAAAGGTGCAGTGGCGGCTATGATTGGCGGTTTTACCGCCTGCCTCATCTGGACGCTGTTTTTCCAAGAGTATTATTTCCCCCTCTATGGAATTGACTCGGTCGAGGTTGGGGTTGGTATCAGTTTGTTATTGTTTGTTATTGTATCACGAATGACGAAACCGCACCCTAAACAAAATCTGTCAGTGTTTTTTGCCCGTGATTCTGCGAGGGAGTGAATCAATGAGTCACCTACGGACAGATCGTTGTTTCTGTTGTATTTTGTATGGCATTCCCCTTGTCCCTTATGACTCGCAGTTGATATAGAGATGGCAGGAGTTAATGGGGTGAGTAAATATGTTTAGCGGACTGGATCTTTTTTTAGTCGTATAAAACCGTCGGAGGTTCTACATGTTAAGCTGCTTTCAGAAGAGCCAACTTGGTATTGTCGTTCTTCTTTCGACCGTCGTCATTGGCTGCGAAGTGCGGGCCAACAGCCTGCAGTCCGCCGCCCCAGTTGAGCATCCTTTAGATCCTTTGACGGCAGACGAGTACACGAAAACGCTCGAGGTTCTACGAGAAGCAGGGCACATTGATGACGCCACACGCTTTGCAAATGTCGAACTTCGTGAGCCGACGAAGTCTCGTGTCACAAGTTGGTCCGAAGGTGAGGACGTGAATCGAACCTCTTTTTCTGTGATCAAGCAGGGCCCTCAAACCTTTGAGGCAGTAGTCGATCTGTCCGATGGGAAAGTTTCTTCATGGACCGAGATTGAAGGGGTGCAGCCAAGTGTGCTGCTTGAAGAGTTTACTAAGCCGGGTGAAGCCTTGGCCCTGAACGCTGAGTTTACGGCTGCCCTAGCCACACGCGGATTCACCATGGACGAGGTATTCTGTGTCCCGCACTCGCTCGGCAACTACGGAATTCCTGGGCATGAAGGCAAGCGGCTGATCAAGCTTCCCTGTTTTGTGCTAGGGGAAGATGCCAACTTTTGGAGTCGTCCAATCGAGGGTTTAGGAGCGGTGGTCGATCTCAATAGTGGTGAAGTGATCGAAATTTACGATGGGGCGATCATTCCCGTTCCAGATGTTGTCGGTGGATATGATGAGGCTTCGGTTGGAGCTACCCGTGCTGCACTTGATCCGGTTCTCATACACCAACCGAATGGTGCCAACTTCACTATACGCGGACATGTGATTGAATGGGATAATTGGACGTTCCACTACCGCATGGATAAGCGCTCTGGACTGGTTGTCTCCGATGTAAGCTATCGTGAGCATGATGTTGAGCGGCCCGTTATGTACCAAGGTTCTTTGTCGGAGATATTTGTTCCGTACATGGATCCGACCGGCCTTTGGTTCTCACGTACTTTTATGGATAGTGGGGAGTATGGCTTTGGTGGGATGGCGACGCCTCTTGTCCGTGGCTACGACTGTCCAGAAACAAGCGTTACCCTCGGGGCTGTGCTTCCAGACGATATGGGTAACCCATACACCGCAGAGGATGTTATCTGCGTATTCGAGCGGAACATCGGAGACCCCGCGTGGCGCCATCTCGACAACGTCATCACTCAGACGTATGAGGGGCGTCGTTCGGTCGAGTTGGTCACCCGTATGATCGCGACAGTAGGAAACTATGATTACTACCTCGATTGGGTGTTTTCCCAAGACGGGCGGATTATCGCGCGAATTGGTGCTACTGGGATGGATGGATTGAAAGGCGTACTGGCTCAGTCGATGGATGATCCAACGGCAGCGGATGAGACGGCCTACGGGACTTTGGTTGCGCCAGGTCTGGTTGCCACAAATCACGACCACTTTTTTAGCTTTCGTCTAGACCTCGATGTGGCAGGTACAAACAACAGTCTGTCTGTTGACCGAATAGTACCCACAGAGTTTGAGGGACCGCGAAGCGGGTGGATAGTCGAATCAGAGGTCGCAGCGACAGAGGGTGATGCTCAGCTTGATTACAATGCAGCGAGCCCTGCAGTTTGGCGGGTGATCAATCCGGATGCTGATGGGCCCTTTGGAAACAAGCCGGGATACGTGCTCCGACCAGGGAACAGCATCGCGTATAGCCTGTTATCAAAGGATGATATGGCTCAAAAGCGTGGCGGATTTACCAATCACCATCTTTGGGTAACACCGCATGATCCGGATGAGTTTTATGCCGCTGGGTTGTATCCGAACCAAAGCGATGGGACAGGGGGATTGCCTGCTTGGGCGAGTGCAGACCGACCGATCGAAAATACGGACATTGTTGTCTGGTATACGGCAGGTTTTCACCATGTTCCACGAACCGAAGACTTTCCAGTGATGCCGACCGCATTTCACCAGTTCGAGCTGATGCCGTTTAACTTTTTCGATGGAAATCCGGCCTTGGATATCCCCACGAATTGGCGGGGAGTCACGGCTGGTGGTGGTGGGAATTAGATGGGATCGGCGGGTTGATGTCCAGCGTGGTTGTGGAAGGTAGAGAGCCTAGGCCAATCGCGCGGAAACTTGAGGGCTATAGATACTTGAGGAGAATGCGATGTCCGATGTTCTTCAGCGCCTCGTAGAAGAACTTAGCACCGGATCGGTTCGAGTCGTGGATCTCACAATCCCACTTGGACCGGACACGGTGGTCATTGACCTGCCCTCCATATTTTCACCCTCTAAGGGTGTGACCATCGAACGCATTTCATGCTACGATGATGCAGGGCCCGCTTGGTATTGGAACAATATTTCGTTGGGCGAACATACCGGAACACACTTCGACGCCCCCATCCACTGGATAACCGGAAAGGACTTGCCGAACGGGACGACTGACACGATCCCGGCAAGCCAATTTGTTGGGCCAGCCTGTGTGTTTAACGTTGAAGAGGAAGTGGCTCAAGATCCCGATTATCTTTTTACCCCCCAGCATCTGGAGCAGTGGGAAACGCAGTACGGCCGAGTACCATCGGGTGCTTGGGCATTACTGCGCACAGGGTGGAGTCGTCGAGACGGGAAGGAGTCTTTTATTAATGAAGAGGAGGATGGGCCCCACTCGCCCGGATTCCACCAAGACACCTCGCTGATTCTTGCGATGGAGCGCGACGTGCTTGGTGTTGGTGTGGAGACCGTCGGAACCGATGCAGGACAAGCGGGAGGGTTTGACCCCCCCTTCCCGAATCACTCGATTATGCATGGGGCAGGGAAGTTAGGGCTCGCTAGTTTATGCAATCTTGATCAATTGCCGCCCACTGGTGCAGTTCTGATTGCTGCACCTCTTAAGATCGTAGACGGGAGTGGTAGCCCACTCCGCGTGATTGCGCTGTCCCCAACCTAGGCTGAACTCTTTGAGTTCTGAGTACAGCCTAGGCCGGCCACATGATTCTCTCCTTACTCCGCTTGGGTTGTTGCGCTAAGTCGACGTTTTAGGGTTTGGGTACGCGCACGCACTGTTTCTACTTCCTGTTGCAGTTCGTTGAGGCGTGTGTAGGCATCTGCCCCAGGTATTTGGTCAGCCCTCGAGGTCATTCCTGCCAGATAGTTGAGTTGACTCAAGAGCATTGGTTGAGGATAGCTGCCACTTGCATCATTGACCTGTTTGTCGAGATCAGTAGCCTCTGCTGCGATACCTTGCAGCAGCCGATTGGTCGATCCGCCAGCGTCTGAGCGTGCTTCCTCGATCATCTTGAGCAGGTCATCGATATCATCTGCAACTTCTTGAGCTGCGGTTTGTGCTTCACGGACCTCGAGGTTGAATCGGTATTGCTCTTCAAGATCTGCAATCGTGACTCCCTCTGCCTCCACGCGCGGGTCGATTTGTAGCGCAAGCGTCCTAGTTGACACGGTTTCGTCAACTGTCAGCCTAACGACATAGTCGCCGGGAGGGACCATAGCTCCACTGCGACGCCCCCCTTCCGACCAGAGATCCCAACGTAGCCGGTGTGCTCCTGGTGTCGTCCTGATTCCGTTGTTGTCTCGATACCCCGAAGCCATGCGCTGCATTGCCTGCTCCGGTGGTTGCTGCTCCTCTTTTTTTTCTTGAAATGTGCGGACCACATCTCCTTGATCATTGATGAATTCGATGGTCACGACTGAGCCATCGTTCAGTTCAGGTGGGAGCCAGTAGTCAATCACAGCGCCGGCCCCCGGGTACTGAGGTCGTGCTGAATTAGACCAGCCAAATCCCGAGTTTCGGAAGTATCGTGAACGGTACTGTGGATCTATGGCGAAGAGATGGCTACCCCCGGTGGTCCCAATCGACCCTTCGCTGTCGATTTCGTGCAGGATTGAGCGGTTATCCAACACCCAAAACCCACGACCCATAGTCGAGAGTGCAAGATCTTGTCGGTAAACCTCGATATCGGTGATGGGAGTGAGGGGCAAGTTTAGCTGAAAGGGTTGCCAGCTTCCGCCGTCATCGAATGAGATGAACATTCCGAACTCAGTTCCCGCGTAAAGCAGCCCTTCGCGGTTGGGATCTTCACGCACGACCCGCACAGGAAAGTCGATGGGGATACCATTTTCGCCGTCAGTTAAGAGAGTCCATGTTTGACCTGCGTCCTCCGTTTTCCAGGCGTAAGGGCGAAAATCTCCGAGTAGAATCCGGTACCCCGCAACATACACTTTATCCGGGTTATGACGTGAAATGTCGATGGAGTTGATGCGACCCTCAGTCGGCATGAGCGGAGGAGTGACGTTTTCCCAAGATTCACCACCATCGAGCGTGACAAAGACGGGCCCGTCGTTAGCACCTGTCCAGATCACATCGGTATTGTGTGGCGAGGCTTCGATCACATAGAGCGTCGAATAGTGTTCCTCCCCTGTGGCGTCGCGCGTTATTGGTCCTCCCGACACCATTTGCCGATTTGGGTCAAATGCCGTTAGATCAGGAGAGAGCTTCTCCCATGTTCTCCCGCCATCCATTGTTTTGTGTACGAATTGTGAACCGTGATAGACGGTATTGGGATCGTGTGGTGAAACTTCGATTGGTACGACTCGCTGAAAACGGTAGGGTAGATTGGCGGGGTTAGTACCATAGATGTTAACTGCGCCAACGTAGTACTGTTGTTCCTGTCCCGTTCGTTGGTTGTACACGCCGAACCTGCCCTTGCAATTGGCATATACGATGTCAGGATCGCCGGGCTTTGGTACAGCGGGGCCCGTCTCGCACCCGCCCGGAGAACGCCAGTACGCGTCAGGCCCTCCTGGTGCCGACACAGATGGCTGTCGACTCGGTACAGAGACTGTGTACGAATCGTCTTGTTGGCCTGCATACAGCCAATAGGGGAAGCGGTCATCAACGTCGATTTGATAGAGTTCCGCGGTGGGCTGGTTGTTAATGGGTGACCACGTTTGGCCTCTGTCTAGCGTCACAACACCACCGCCATCGCTACCGTGGATCATGATTCGCGAATCATCCGGATTGATCCAGAGGTCGTGGTCGTCTCCGTGTACTGTCGGGATAGTCCCGGCGAACGTCACTCCGGCGTCGGTTGATTTCCATGTTGAAAGATTCAGAACATAGACTACATCTGCGTTGTTTGGGTCGGCTGTGATATTGGTAAAATAAAATGGTCGGTGCATGAGCTGATTACGTGGATCATCGTTTACGAGAGCCCATGTTTCGCCTGCATCTTCTGAACGGTAGAGTCCCTCAATGGGTTCAGGGGCCTCGACTAGTGCGTAGACACGGTCCGGCATGTCGGGTGATACCGCGAAGTCTACTTTCCCGATGAGACCCTCGGGGAGCCCCGTTGTGATCCGTCGCCACGTGTCGCCGCCGTCCATTGTCTTCCAAATTCCATCCTCTGCGGCAGCTCCAGAGATGATGGTCCAAGGAGTTCGCTGTGCCCTCCACATGCCGGCGTATATTACGTCAGGATTCGTTGGGTGGAACTCAAGGTCCACTGCTCCGACGGAGTCCGACGTGAAAAGGACTCGTTCCCAGTTCATTCCTCCATTTTTGGATCGATAGACACCTCGGGTTTTATTCTTCTTAAAGGGGTTTCCAATAGCGGCAGCGTAGACCAGATCTGAATGTTGCGGATGTGCTTTGATTGCGCCGATTTGTCCCGCATCCTCCAACCCCATATGAGACCACGTAGCGCCGGCGTCTGTTGATTTGTATACGCCTTTCCCGATGATGATATTTGAGCGGATTCCATCAGAGCCTGTGCCCACGTAGATAACGTTCGGGTCGGAGTCTGCAACTTCAATGTGACCTATCGATGGCGATCTGAAATATCCGTCTGATATGTTCTCCCAATCCATTCCGTAATTGGTTGTCTTCCACACCCCTCCTCCTGTAGCACCCTGATAGAACGTGTAGGGTGTTGATCGGTGTCCTTCAACCGCAGTCACCCGGCCGCCACGAGATGGTCCGACGAAACGGTAGGAGAGGCCACCGAACAGGCTCGGATCGACGGTTGGAATTGCCACGGGGGGCACAGCATCCATTGGGAAAGTCGATACTGGGGCCACCATGGAAGAGTGGTGGACCTCGGTCTGGTCGGTTGGAAGCGTTTGTCCCACCAACGGAATGTTCGTTAGGACGAGTAGTAGAGCACATGACAAACAACTGCGTGAAGAGCTAAAGAGGGAGATGCGACGGATCATTCGATTGCTCCGATCTTTTCTATTGCTTGTGTTGGATAACGCGTTTGGGAAACAGTCCGGTTTTGGTCGACTATCGTGCTTTTTTCAAGATGGTTCCGGCAAGAATGTCAGTGAACTCGCCCTCGTCGATTGCCAAGCTTCCGTTTACAAGAGCATACTCGATACCTTCTGAAAATTTGTGCGGATCGTCGTACGTTGCGAGATCTCGAAAACGTTTTAAGTCGAACACCACAATATCTGCGTAAGCTCCTTCTTCAATCGTCCCGCGACCGTCGACCTTGTAAACATCGGCGGGCAATCCGCTCATCGAACGAATCGTTCCTTCAAGAGTCCCAATGCTGTCCTCTATGAGGAACTTGCCGATCCGCCGAGCAAACGCACCAAAGCCTCTCGGGTGTGGTTGACCCTCACCCTGCACCCAGAGCCCACCGTCGGAAGAGGTCATCATCCATGGTTGGATCATGAATCTTTGGATATCTGCATCATCCATGTTGAACGAGACGAGACTTGTGGGTCCGCCTTCTTTGAGGAGCTGGAGAGAAGCTTCGACTGCATCAGTCCCTCGAGTAGCTGCCACTTCCGCTAGTGACTTTCCTTGGTATTCGCCACCTTGGAGGACGAGACGCTCTGCTCCGCCACGCCGATCAAAATTTTCCCATATGTCTTCAACTAACTGCGCACGTTCCCGGGGGTTTTGAAGGCGAGCTTCAAATGCCTCGTCACCTCCGGCCAAGGCCCAGCGTGGAATAAGTGCCCCCACGATCCCAGTGCCCGATGCCTCGTAAGGGTATTGATCTGCATAAACTGCAACGCCCTCGTTGCGAGCAGCCGAGATGCGGTCGACGATGACCTCGGAATCACCCCACACTCTGGGCCCGAGCGCTTTGATGTGTGTCACAACTCCGGGAATCCCCGCTGCGCGCGCGATCTGTATTACTTCGTCGACAGCAGCCACCACGCCGATGGAGTAATCAGATTCGTCACGAATATGACTTTGATACGAACCTCCAAACTCCCCTACCACCTTAGCAAGTTCGACAACCTCGCCGATGGGCGCGTACGAGCCTGGAGCGTAGTAGAGACCGGACGACAATCCAAACGCACCCTCTGACATTCCAGCGCGCACAAGTCCGCGCATGCGCTCAAGTTCTTCCGGAGTGGCTTCACGGGCTTGCATCCCGAGCACAGCACGCCGCACGCTTCCATGTGGGATGAAGGGTGCGACATTTACTCCTATGCCGGGGTTTTCCAGTTGATCTCGCTGCGTGGCCAGGTTAACAGGACCACCCCCATCTGGGTTGGCGAAGATCGTGGTGATCCCTTGTGCGAGAAGTGCGTGGGCGGTTCGTAGCTCGTTTCGAAGCAAGCCAGGTGTTGCATGCGAGTGTGTGTCGATGAACCCTGGGGCGATATGGAGGTTCTGTACATTGAGTACTCGATTCGCACTCGCTCCACTCAGGTCACCTACGGCTGCAACCCGGTCCTTCCGAATACCGAGATCAGACTGCTTGGGGGGTGAACCAGTTCCATCTACCACTATTCCACCGCGGATGATGAGATCGTAAGACTGAGGTGAAGCAGTCAAGCACAGGGGTAGTGCAATCATGCCCAGTAAGAGAAATGTTAGTCGTCGGACGTGGCGGAGCAGGGTCATGGGCATCATGTTGGTTGCGAGGTTTCTAAATAGGCTTGAGTTATTCTGAATCTGACAGTCCCACAGTAGGGCACACAAGTAACGTATCGGAGGAACATATGCGCAGTGATCGTAAAGTCTGGATTGGGCTTCTTCTATTCGTGTTCTTGGGAATCATTCCAGGGTCATTGAACTCTCAGGTGTTTGAGGATGAGCGCGGTGATATGTCATTTGCTTTGGCGGGTGACGCTATCATCACGCGCGAAATGTCTCCTTACCGCGAACCCGAGTTTCTTCAGCTGCGCGAAATTATCCAGAATGCCACGGCTGCGTTCGTAAACCTCGAAGTGTTGTTTCACGATTACGAGGATGATGTGATCCCAGCGGCAAACAGTGGTGGGACCTATATGCGGGCTCACCCCAAACTTGCACATGAACTGTCCTGGTTCGGATTTGACATGGTCAGTATTGCAAACAACCACACGATGGATTTTGGGGCTGGGGGTGCCCGGCGAACGGTAGCAGCGGCCAAGGAAGCTGGACTCGCTATTGCAGGGTTCGGCGAGAACTTGGCTCGAGCCAGACAACCGGCCTATATAGATACACCGGGGGGGCGAGTAGCTCTTATCTCCATTGCATCCACATTTCCTGATGAGTCACGTGCTGGCCATCAACGCCCCGACATGCGTGGGCGGCCAGGTCTGAGTCCGATTCGTTACGAGACGCATGTCACCCTTACCTCTGAGCGAATGGAAGGACTGCGTGCTGCGTTAAAGGAATATCGTCCTGGTTTTGCCCAGGGGTCCACGGTTCGTTTTGGTGGAGTGCAGTTCAGTGAGGGGAGCACAAACAGTATCACTACAGTGCCCAACGCCAGTGACTTGGCTGAGATTGTAGAGGTTGTAAAAGATGCGAAACGCCAGGCGCAGTGGGTGTTGGTCACTAGCCACACACATGAAGGTGGAGGTGACCGATCTCGCACGGGCAATCAAGCAACTGTTGCAGCCGAGTTCATTGTGGACGTAGCACGGAGTGTGGTTGACGCGGGCGCCGATATCTTCATCGGTCACGGGCCGCATCGTATAAGAGGGATCGAAGTCTACCGAGGTAAACCGATTTTCTATTCGCTCGCTAACTTCGTTATGCAGAACGAAACTGTAGAACTGCAGCCTCACGACAACTACGCTGCGCAGGGTTTGCCTCATGAGGCACAGCCTGGAGAGTTCCAGGATGTTCGCATTGATAGAGCGGGATCGAGTTCTTTCCCGGCCGGGAAAATGTTCTGGGAAAGTGTAGTCCCTGTGGTAGAGTTTCAGGGTGGTGAACTCGCTGAGGTTCGATTGTACCCGATCACGCTTGGCTTTCAATCGCCGAGACCCGTCCGAGGTAGGCCAATGTTAGCAGATGATGCTTTGGGTCAAGAAATCCTCGAAGAATTAACCGAGCTTTCGAATCCGTATGGTACGTCGCTTAAGATTGAGGATGGAGTTGGGGTGATCCGTCCCTGACACAGGACGAGGATGGATCGGTAACTTGCCAGCAGGGTTCTTCATGTCACCTGCTGGCACTGGGGTGGTTAGCTAACCAGTGAATCAATCGTCTTTCTCGGTCTTGGATATGCCTGCCGGGATGAGCATAAGCCGATTGAAATGGCACTTTCGGCTGCCTTCAAGGAGGCCAAGACGGGGTTTATGACCGGTACTCCAATACGATCTTGAAGGGCTCGGGCGACATCCAAAAACCCCATCGTCATACACCCTAGTATCAGTGTGTCGGCCCCGGTCTGAAGTGCTGCGTGCGCTTCAAGTTCGAGCGTGCCCAACACCTCATCAGCTCGTTCTCGTAATTCGAGAACCGGTACGTCGACTGCACGTATATCCGACACCAGTCCTTCGAGACCGTAGCTGCGCATCTGCCGTCGTATCGCAGGGACCACCTCATCTACTACCGTGATGATTGCGAAGCGTTGTCCTACCTGAGCGGCAGCGAGTGCGCTGGCTTGTCCCGGTCCGATTACGGGTATTCCGACAAGCTCTCGCGTCGGGGCTAATCCGGGATCGCCAAAGCACCCGATAATCATGGCATCGAATCCCTCAGCCTCAAGACGTGGTGCAGCTTCGAGTGTGGCTGGAATCGAGAGATATTCCTCCGCTGACGACTCGATCGATGATGGCCCTACATCACTTTCGCGAACCTCAAGCTCTGTCGATTGGAACGCTGCTTGAGTTAAATATGCTCCCCGTCGGACGAGTTCTTCTGGCCCTAATGGCCCGCGCGACATGGGTCCCGGAAGATAATATACAATTCGCATTGTCCAACGTACTCCCTTTGGTATTGGTGGTTCTTGAGGTAAATCTATCTCTCCCCCTCCGGCTGAGGAATCCAATCTTCGAGGTAGGAGGACGATATTCGCTGAAGGTTAGCATCTCGGCTTACATTCTGGCGGCTTCTTTGGGAATGGAACACTCATGAGCTCAATCAAACTCGCAGACCGTGACCATACCTTGCTGAGTGGTGAAGCTGGGGAAGGACCACGCCTTGCCATGTCAATTGTGGTTCGTATGGCACAAGTGGTAAATGCTCCTGAACTGCTTGATATCAGTGGGGCGCATATTGATTCGTCCCTCTACCAAGGCCCAGCCACGCTCGAGTTCGCCGAACGACTCGCGGATGGAGGGAGTCGGGTCCAAGTGCCGACTACGCTCAATGTATCGGGGGTAGATGTCGACGGTTGGCGTGACTGGTCCGTACCGGAGGATTGGGCTGGACCCGCCCGCCGTCAGATGGAGGCCTACGAACGAATGGGGTGCGAGCCCACTTGGACGTGTGCTCCTTATCAAACGCAGGCCCGACCGGTCTTGGGTGAACAAGTAGCTTGGGGTGAGTCTAGCGCAATCATATTCGCAAACTCTGTTCTAGGTGCCCGCACTGAACGTTATCCCGATCTTTTGGACATCTGCTGCGCGGTTACGGGGAGAGCCCCATTTGCAGGACTCCACTTGACCGAAAATCGCAAAGGTCAGGTGCTGATTGACCTGGCTCGTGTGCCTTCTAAACTGGCTGATGACCCGGCTTTTTATCCTGTTCTGGGGCACTGGATTGGACTCCAGGCAGCTGGGCGAAACCCTGTGTTAGATGGCCTCTCTGTCCAACCGGAAGAGGATGATCTGAAGGCGTTGGGTGCTGCTATGGCTTCGTCTGGTTCAGTCGCATTATTCCACTGGGTCGGCCATACGCCTGAGGCCCCGGATATAGCGACGGCGTTTCAAGAAACCGAGCCTGTGGAATGCTTCTCAGTGGGACTCGAAGATCTAAGGGAAGCACGAGATGATCTTGGGTCGGGACTTTCTGAATCTGATGGTTTGGATTTGGTTGTGCTTGGAAGCCCACATTTCTCTCTTTCCGAGTTCAAGAGGCTGGCTGCTTTGGTACAAGGGCGGGAACGAAGTCCGGCCGTTCGTATGCTGATTACGACGAGTCGGGGTGTCCGAATGCTTGCGCATAAAGCTGGATATTTGGGCATCGTAGAAGCGTTCGGTGCTGAACTCACGGTCGATACCTGTATCTTGACCACGCCAATGCTCCCAGATGATATCAGGCGTCTCATGACTAATTCCGCCAAGTACGCATACTACGCGCCAGGACTTTTAGAGCGTGCAGTTGCATTCGGTAGTCTGCGGGACTGTGTTGAATCTGCGGTTATTGGCCGAGTGACTCGCGACGACGGTATTTGGATCGTATGACCCCTTCTCCAACTCTGGTCGGGTGTTCGCTGGTTCCAGGGAGTGTCGAAGCCCAACTCTTATACACTTCGGAGCCCCTCAGTTTCTGGGGAGGATACGATGCACGATCGGGCGAGGTGATTGATCGTAGACACCAGCTAGTAGGTCAAAATGGTGCGGGGCATATCATGGCCATCCCAGCTACGCGAGGTTCCAGTACTACGACGGCCGTTCTTCTCGAAGCGGTGCGGCGGGGCACCGCACCCGTTGGTTTTTTGACCCGGGAGCCAGATTCTTTTCTCGCACTTGCCGCGATCGTGGCAGCCGAACTCTACGGTCGGGTTTTACCTGTCGTCGCTCTCGACCCGCTCGATTTTGATGTACTTCGAACCGCCGATCGTGTGCGGATCGAGGAATCGGGTGTGGTCATACCGAACTGATCGGATTGGCGAGGTGACGTACCGGCGCTGATTAGCGCCGGTAGTCGAGAGGCGGATCACGGTCCCCCAGAAGTGCTGAGTACTCGAAGTCTGCACCTCGACGCTCCGTGAGTTCTTCCCAGGCGACAGTGATCACATCAGGACGTTTGAATAATTCTATCGCAGTCAACGCGAGTGTTTTCGCTGCTACCATCATTCCCTTATTCCCAATCTCAGTTCCACCTGCGGCCACAGCCTGCCAGCTGTGTGCAGAAGTCCCAGGGACCCACGTGGCCGTACTCAAGCCGGCGGTGGGTACGACCCAGCTAATGTCGCCGACATCAGTGGATCCTCCTCCTGCCTCTTCAATATAAAAAGGCTCGATCTCGGATTCTGTGCCGAGGGCTCGAGTGGAACCCCCTTCGAATGTCGATTGGATCTGGCGCGCAAAGGCGCGCTCGGTTTCGGTGTACTCTACACCGCCCACTTCCCGGAGCTTGGAGTCCATGACTTCAGAGAGTGCCACGTTGGGGACGAGGTCGTAGAGTCCATGTATGACCTCGTATTCTAAGTCGGTCCCGGTCCCAAGAGCTGCTCCTTCTGCTGTGTTGACTACTCGCTCGAACAACTCTACAACCGTGGGAGCGTTGGGGTGGCGGACATAATAGTAGACTTCAGCAAAGTCTGGGACGACGTTTGGCGCAAATCCCCCCTGTGTGATGACGTAATGGATCCGAGTCTCTTGAGGAACGTGTTCGCGCATCAAGTTTACCATATGATTCATGGCTTCTACGCCATCAAGTGCGCTCCGTCCGCGGTGGGGTGCTCCCGCCGCATGGGCCGAATAACCTCTGAAACGAAATTTTGCCGATTTATTAGCGAGAGATCGCCCAGCCGCTGCGCTGTTGTTGTCTCCAGGGTGCCAATGCAACGCCACATCGACATCATCGAATAAGCCGTCACGGACCATATACACCTTGCCGGCGCCGCCCTCTTCAGCTGGCGTGCCATAGAGTCGGATTGTTCCATCTTGTCCGGTCTCCTCAAGCCATTCCTTTACTGCGATCGCTGCTGCGACAGATCCAACGCCAAAGAGATGGTGACCACACGCATGACCAGCGCCTCCCTCTATGATGGGGCTTCGTTCCGGCACCGCATCTTGTGAGAGTCCAGGTAGTGCATCAAACTCCGCCAAGATCCCAATCACGGGGTATCCAGAGCCGTGACTTGCTATGAAGGCGGTTGGCATCCCCGCGACTCCTGACTCGATAGAAAACCCGGCTGCTTTCAGTTCCTCGTTCAGGAGAGCAGAACCGTGTTCTTCTTGATATCCTACCTCCGCCCATCCCCATATTTGCTGGGCCATTTGACCATAGTGATCCGCATGGTTGTCGATCGAGGAAATTTGGGACTGTTGCAGGCCGTTCAGCCCCTCCGGACACCAGACGATAATTGTACCTAAGGTTAGGACCGCGATGATTTCATGGTAAATCGATCGCGGTTTTCGACTGAGGACTGGGGAAGACTCAGGCATTCCTAAAGCTCCTGTATGGAATTTCTCATGTTGTTCTAAGACCAGCGCCGCAAGCTCGCGTGTCGCGCATCGATTGGCCAGCCCGGAACGAGTTGCGATAAGATGGGTCCCACATGTGATCTTGTATTTGTTCTCATTTTTAAAGGAGACCCTTGTTGCGAACTGCGAGTCACATCACCCTGGTGGTATCGAGAAGGTCATATGTGCGGTAGATACGATCCGGATGCGCCAGTGGTGTGGTTTTTAACGCAAGGGTTTTTTGGGTAACATCGTTGGAGGGACCCCTGGAAGTTCACTCGCGGGTAGAGAGGTGATTCGAATTCGAAAACTGAGTGCGCTATTCGAGTCGCAAGTTGTATTTGTATTGGTGGTGCTAGGCGCTTTTATGTCGCCAGTCGGTATGTTGGGGCAGGATGAGCAAGATGAGGAAGAGCTTAGTTGGTTATACAACGCTGAGTTGAATCTGCTCTTTTTGGGAGGCAACTCCAGCGCTCAGACGTTTGGGCTTGGTGGTGAGATAAAACGGGAGTGGGGAACTTCCGAGTTTTCGGTTCGAGCTGGAACTCTCCGAACCAAAACGGGGAAGACCATACGGACGGCTATTGGTTCCGCCGACTCATTTACTCTGGATGAAAGTTCTACGAATCGCGTTACAGCTGAGAACTATTTCTTGACCTCACGGTATGATCGGTCGGTATCTGATAAGTTTTTTGTTTACGGGGGCGCTGGTTGGGAGCGAAACACGTTTGCGGGGTTTGACAGTCGTTTTACCCTGGTAGGTGGTGTAGGTAACACTTGGGCCGAGGACTCACTCCTCCGATTCAAAACGGATGTTGGGTTCACATTCACCTCGCAAAAAGATGTTGTAGACGATCCGACCATTTTTGGCACGTTCCCCGGATTGCGAGTCTCCTGGGACCTAGAACGCCAACTGACCACGACGACGGCGCTCTCAAGCGTCCTCATCGTCGATGAAAGTTTACGGGACACAAAGGATCTGCGCGCCGATTTCACGAATGCATTGACCGTCGATATTAGTGGTGGGTTAGCGCTCAAGACGAGCTTACGACTCTTGTTCGACAACCAACCATCGGTCGGTGACGTTCCCTTAGAGCAGCCACTTGGTACGCCCACGGGTGAAACGGTGTTAGTTCCTCTTAACAAGATGGATACGGTCTTCACTGTCGCATTCGTGGCGAGTTTCTAGCTGAGGATATGATGAAAATTGCTCTAATCCAACAAAGTGCAGGATGTGATCGCGAAGAGAATATCGAGTGTGCGATCGAGGCAATGAGAACAGCTGCTGATGCTGGTGCTGCCCTGGTCTGTTTTGCCGAACTTGCCATCGATCGCTTCTTCCCTCAGTGCAAAAATGATCCCCAAGCTGCAGGGGTCGCCGAATCCATCCCGGGTCCGACTTCTGATCGCATCGGTTCAGAGTCAGCTGATCTTGGTTTGGTAACTGTATTCAATCAGTATGAACTAGGATCTGACAATCGTTACTACGATAGCTCTCCCGTTTTTGACGCGGATGGGGCATTACTGGGAGTGACTCGGATGATGCACATTACTGAGTACAGACACTTCCATGAACAGGGCTATTATGCCAAGGGAGATGTGGATGCTTCCGTTTATGATACTGCGGTAGGGAGAGTTGGTGTCGCGATCTGCTATGATCGGCATTACCCCGAGTATATGAGACGTCTGGGGGAGTTAGGCGCCGAACTCGTGGTTATCCCGCAGGCTGGTGCGATAGGGGAGTGGCCTGAAGGGCTTTTTGAGGCGGAACTGCAGGTGGCCGCGTTCCAGAATGGCTACTTTGCAGCCCTCTGCAATCGAGTGGGTCAGGAGGAAAAGTTAACTTTTGCGGGTGATTCGTTCGTTGTTAATCCTGATGGTGTCATAGTGGCCCGTGGCCCGGAACTCGAAGATGCGATCGTTTTAGCGGACATTGATCTCAAAGAGTGTGCCTCCTCTACGGCGCGACAACTATTTTGGCGCGATCGCAGACCGCGTGTGTATGCGGGGTGGGGTGAGCCTGATCCGCCGCTAGTGAAGTAGGGGTGAGATGGGGGTGATGTTTGGTCTTGCCCTCGGACTTGTGGGACTCCTCCTCCTCGCACGTCTTTTTGTTCATTTTATAGTCCCTTCCTTCGTTTTTTTTCCCGAGCCGCTGCAACCTCAAGAAAGTCATCCGAAATTTTGGGGGTTCTCGGATGCTAGTGAGGTTTGGATTCCGAGTGACGATGGCTTACTCCTGCATGGGTGGTGGTTTCCCGCCAGGAGTGAGCAATCGAGTGTGGGTACCATTGTATTTTTTCACGGGAATGCCGGACATCTTGGGGACTGTGGGGCCGTGGCAGCGAGTCTCGCTAACCTCGGACTTGACGTTCTTTTACCGGACTATCGAGGTTTCGGTCTTAGTGAGGGGAAGGCTTCAGAAGAAGGTCTGTACACTGACGCGCGGTCCATCTACCGATGGCTGGTAGATGTTCAGGCTATCAACCCACACCAACTGATTGTTGTGGGTCACTCACTTGGAAGTGCAGTTGCCGCAGATCTTGCGGTTCACAGTCCTCTGGCGGCTGTAGTGATGTTAGGGGCCTTTACGCATACTCCGGCCATAGCACGGCACCGGTTCTCTTACCTGCCTGCTTGGTATCTTGAATGGGATTTGACCCGATTCGACTCATTAGCGCGCGTTCCGAGAATCAATGTTCCGATCCTATTTGGGGTTGGATCCGAAGATCGGGTGATTCCTCCCCAAGAAGCACGCAAGCTCTTCAAAGTTGCACACTGCCCTAAGCAGTGGTTGTCGATTACTGGTGCTGGACACAACGACATTTTCGACTACGAAGAACTTTGGAAAGAACTCCACCGGTTTATATATACTGTTTTAATAGAGAAGCCTTCGAATAATTAAGGCGATACGATCGTCATCGGTCACCTAGTTTAGGCATGGTGTCACTACGTTCGTTTCAATGTGTCGTGCGCCTAAGGGCTCAGAAACCACTCTACAAATTTTGCGAGATTAGACACGACGTGCATGGGGTGAGCCGTACTTGGGAGCACCTCTGACTTCCGGTTCACCCAAACCACCGGTATCCCCATCTCACTGGCAGGTTCAACATCGTGAAACAAACTCTGGGCAACGTGTATCCATGTCTGGTGTTCGGTAGCCCACTCGCGACCACGAACGAAATGCGCGCTAGCAGGTTTGTAGCTAAGCAGATCTTCCGCAGTGGCAATAAATGGAAAACTGACATGGAAATGTTCGAGTGTGCCTGCTAGGAGATCGTTGTCGATATTCGAGAGAATGCCGAGTGTTACGCCTGCATCGGCGAGCTGATTCAGGGCTACATTCGTATCAGGGAAGGGAAGCCAAGTAGGAATACTTTTGGGAACGATTTCCGCCCTATCAATTCGTTGATCCCATCCGTTCTGTTTTGCTACGTGCATCGAGACTTCCATCAAAAGTTGTCGGTATTTTCGGTATTCACTGCTCTTGATAGCGTTTTGTGAGGAATGGAAGTCCTGGAGAAGTGTTTCTTCATCAACTTCTCTGGCGAGAGGGTACGCGTCCTGGAGCGCTGACAAGATCCCAGCCTCCCAGTCTATAAGCGTTCCGTAACAGTCAAAGGTTAGCAGCGTTTTCCCGTCTCGTTGGTTGGGGTGCTCTAGTTTTATTTTCGGAGAAAATTCTGGTTTCATCAAAAGTCTTTTCCTCCGTAGTTGATTCTATTAGTGAGATCATCGGTCAGCATTAACCCATGATCCCCGTTACCTTGGGGTACATGTCGATTGGCGAGATCTTACCGGACGCTCTCAAAGATGGCCACCGCCCCCCCAACTCATTTGCCGGAGGCACCCTAGATAGAGCCGCCGAAAAGCGAGGGGATGCGGAATGGGTTGTATCCTGTCGCAAAAATGAGGAGGCTCGAGTTGTCCCCATGTGGCAATCTCAGAATTTAGTGATTGGGGGCGACGACGAAGTAGGGTATGATCCGATACTGCTGGAAGCGTCAGCCATGCGAGATCTTGGAGTTGTCGACGAGGAATGGATATTCCTCGGTCTCGACAACGGTCGTCCTGTCTTCACTGCGGACATTACGAATCCGATTGATGAACTGCCGCTTGGACAATTCCACGATCTTAACAAGATCGGTGCGATGCTTGGGCAGAGTGAAGGCTCCTTGCTCGCGTACGCACGAGCTATGATTCAGTGGAGCAATGGGCAGAGATTTTGCGGTACCTGCGGCGGATCCACACAACCGGTTCATGGTGGTCATGTCCGACGCTGTGGGAATCAGCATTGTCGAACGGAACATTTTCCGCGTACAGATCCGGCAATAATTGTGCTTGTTGAGGATGGAGATCGTTGCCTGCTAGGTCGAAAAGAGATTTGGCCTGCTGGTGTGTATTCAACGTTGGCTGGATTCGTCGAACCCGGGGAGAGTCTCTCCGAAGCTGTAATCCGTGAAGTGCATGAAGAGTCGGGGATCGAGGTCGATTCGGTTAGATATCAATCATCTCAACCGTGGCCGTTCCCCGCTTCCCTTATGATTGGGTTCTATGCGATTAGAGTGGGAGGAGACCTGCGGATTGACGGTCGTGAGCTTGCAGACGCTCGCTGGTTTCATCGAGATGAACTCATTGCCCGTAAAGAGATTGGGCTCAGGCTCCCCGGACGCGTCTCCGTCTCCCGTCGATTAATCCAGGGGTGGTTGGACGATCCGAAATAGCTCGTCACTAGGGCTAGCCAGTAAGGGAGCGATCAGAGTGAGGATAGAGTTTTACGTCTATCTCGTGACCGCTCCCTATTGTGAGCCTTTACCCTGGTGGTGGTGTTTCCTATTAGGCCGGGATCCCGTGTTTTGCCACCCAGGTCATCGCATCGATGAAACGGTCGAGTTCCTCGATTGTTGTGTACGTTGATGGCGAGACTCGGAGCCCTGTGAACTCGGGGTGGTTGATGGGCACTGTGAAGATTTGGTGTTTATCCCAGAGCCAGTTCCGTAATGAACTGGTCTCGATGCCTTCGATTTGGACGTTCGCAATACCGTACGCAAACCCGGGTTTGAGGCTTGTGTTGAGTCGCACGTTGTTAAGGCTTGAGAGTGCTTCGGCCCAATGGTTGCGCAGATAGACGAGTCGGGCCTCCTTGCGCTTACCCCCGATGAGCTGGTGGAACGTGAGAGCTTCACCAATAGCTAGGAAATTGGCTTCTGGATGAGTCCCGATTTGTTCAAATTTGCGGATGTTGTCGTTTTGTGATTCAGCTGCGGCTTGAAGCGGCCAAACTTTCGAGATCTCGTCTTTTTTTACATAAAGCATCCCCGTTCCGATTGGTGCGTGTAGCCACTTGTGCAGGCTTGTTGTGTAGTTGTCACACCCAAGATCGGAGATCTTGAACTCGTGGTGGGCGAGAGAATGTGCCCCGTCAATGAGTACTGGGATTTCGTAAGATTTGGCCATCTCTACGACTTTGCGTACAGGAAGAACTTGTCCTGTGATATTGATCATGTGGCACATCAAGATCATTCGGGTTCTGTCTGTGATTTGTTGCTCGAACAGACGGACGATTTCGTCCGGGTCCTCCGCTGGAATTGGGATCTTGAACTGCTTTAGGACAATGCCTTCACGTCGCTCACGCTGTTTGAACGTAGTGATCATTCGGCCATAATCTTGAGTTGTTGTCACGACCTCATCGCCGCGCTCTAGGTCGTATCCCATCTGTAAAATCTGCAGACTTTCAGAAGTATTTCGGGTGATTGCGACCTCTTCAGGGTCGACATCCCACTGCCTAGCCAGTCGAGCCCGTATCCCTTCACGTTGCGGTTCGAGTATTTCCCACCCGTTGTACACTGGTAACTGATTCGCAAAGTCGAGATCGCGCTTCATCGCTTCTAGTACATGAGATGGGGTAGGACTCACGCCGCCGTTATTGAGGTTTACTAGTGACCGATCAGTTGTGAACGCTTGTTGAATATCAAGCCAGAATTCTTCGTTTTGAGCGATCTCTTCCGGCGATCCGGGGGTGGCTGACAGTTCCCGAGCAGTTGCAATTGTAGTTGTCCACTTTGTCGGGATGGTGGTGAAAGCTCCTGCGGCAGCTGCGGAACGTCCGAGTTTTGAGAGGAAGCTGCGTCGGGTTGGCATTAGAACCTCCCTCAATCTTCGCGAGGTGTGAATATAGGCGTCACTATAGTGAGGCCCTCCCTCACCGGTTTACGCCATTACTAACCCGCAAATAGGGCGATTTGTATCCGCAGAGCAAGCCCCCCCTACCTATTCACTCACACAATAGGTTTGATGATAAGCTCTCGGCGACTTTGGATGGGTCCTGTACGGATCGACACGAAAGAGTCGGTGTGCGTCTTGCTAGTAGACCAATTAAACCTCTACGGTGTCAGCTGGAATTAATCGTTTTGTTTACTTCTCTTACTATCGAGCTGCGTCGTGATTGAACCAAAAAGAAGGTCAACAGGTCGAAGGAGTTTCATAAAACGGGCAGTGGCGGGGTCAGCAATGGTTGCTGGGATGCCGGAGTTGCTTTCCGCAACTGTATCTGGCCAGTCTGAGTCGATTATGCAACGATCGCGAGATCGTCGTGTGTCACCGAGTGACCGTATTGGGCTCGCGCTGATTGGGGCAGGCGGAATGGGTTTGGCTGATCTGTCGACAGCACTCCGAATTCCGGGGGTTGAACTCGTAGCCGTTTGCGACGTATTCGATGGTCGGCTTGAGGCCGCGAAGAAGCGGTACGGTCCTGATCTGATAACTACACGATATTTCGAAGACATTATCGCACGAGAGGATGTAGACGCTGTAATAGTCGCTACCCCTGATCATTGGCACCAGAAAATCTCAATCGATGCGATGACAGCAGGGAAGTCCGTGTATTGCGAGAAACCGATGGTGCACCAGATAGAGCAGGGAGATGCTCTCATTCGTGCTCAGCGTACAACAGGAAAAATTTTCCAAGTGGGGAGCCAAGGAATGAGTTCTCTTGGGAATGAGAAGGCAAAGGAGCTGTTCGAGGCTGGTGCCATCGGGAAGCTGAATTATGCCGAGGGGTTTTGGGCTCGCAATGATCCTATTGGGGCGTGGCAATATCCAATCCCAGACGGTGCGTCAGAGGACACGGTTGACTGGAGGCGGTTTCTAGGGGATAAGCCTGAACGGCCTTACGATCCACTTCGGATCTTTCGCTGGCGTAACTACACTGACTATGGGACTGGTGTAGCGGGGGATCTGTTTGTTCACCTCTTTTCAAGCCTTCATTTTATTGTGAGTTCTAAAGGTCCAGAGCGGATTCAAGCCACGGGTGGCTTGAGGTATTGGGAGGACGGGCGAGAGGTCCCCGATGTGCTTCTTGGGATGTTTGATTATCCAGCCGCGGATACCCATCCCGGTTTCAATCTTTCCCTTAGGGTGAACTTCGTTGATGGAACCTCAGGTAGCACTTTTTTGAGACTTGTCGGGAGTGAAGGCTCCATGGATATCACTTGGACCGAGGTCGTGCTTCGTAAGAATATCGCTGTGGATCCGCTTGACACTTTTTCGCAAGAAAAAATGGCTGACGTCGCCTCATCAGATAACGCGCTTCAAGCACGTTCGCGAATGCTACCACCGGCCGAGATGCGCTACACCGTCGAACCCGAGTATCGGGGCGCTCACGTTGATCATTTCTTTAACTTTTTCGAGGGTATACGAACTGGGAAACCGGTGGTAGAGGATGCGACGTTCGGGCTCCGAGCAGCGGCTCCGGCCCTCGCGTGTAACCTGAGTTATTTTGAAGATCGGATCGTCCGGTGGAACCCAGAATCCTTGAAGCTTACATGAAGGCTCTACGGATGGAGTCCTTTTTGGCTTTGTTATTGGTTGCCATTGGTTGTGGCTCGAGTCCCGAAGAGGCTAGTCATGCAACGGAGCGTGAAACGCCAGCCATCCAACCGAACACCCTTTCAAAAGAAGAGCGAGCGGATGGGTGGCGCCTATTGTTTGATGGTGAGACGACACGTGGTTGGAGGGGGTATAATCACGAAACTTTCCCGGACACCGGTTGGGCTGTGGTAGATGGGATGTTAGTTGTCGGTGCCACGGCTACCGACCCAGATGTTGCGGTTGGAGGCGACCTTGTAACTGAGGAGGATTTTTCGAACTTCGACCTGCGGTTTGAATTTAGGCTTTCTGAAGTGGCAAATAGCGGTGTCTTATATCGTGTGATCGAAGAGTTGGGTGCTGAGATCTGGCACAATGCACCCGAGTTTCAGGTGTTAGACGACCAGGCATATGTCGACATGGGAACAATGGACATGCGCACCCATTTGACAGGTGACAATTATGATCTGCATGCGGCTACAGGAGAACGGTCTCTCAGGCCACTTGGGAACTGGAATGAAGGCCGTATCATTGTTGATGGTGTGCATGTTGAGCACTGGCTGAACGGGTATAAGATGGTTGAGTACGAGCTTGGTTCGCCTGAGTGGGAGGCATTGGTTGCGAAAAGCAAATTTGCAGAATTCCCCAGCTACGGTCGCGCCTTATCCGGTCCCATTGGTCTTCAGGATCACGGACGACTCGTATGGTACCGGAACATCAAGATCAGGATTCTGTGAGGGGGGCCGACTTGACGGGTGAGATTCACATCGATGTCCGTGCACCTCAGTCGATTTGGGTAATATTTTGTTTGATTGGGCTAGTAGCTGGGTGTGGTGGCCAGGCTGACCCTTTGCCCGAGAATTGGGGGGAGCCACAAACCTTGTTTAACGGTCACGATCTACAAGGCTGGGAGATTCACGGGACTGAGCTCTGGTACGTCGAGGAGGGCGACCTCGTGTGTGAGAGTGGCCGCGACGCTGAGTATGGTTATTTGGCGACAGAAAAAACGTTCCTCGATTTCGATCTCACTCTTGAGTTCAAGCAAGAGGCTGACGGAAATAGTGGCGTTTTTTTTCGGTCGAACCTTGACGGGATAATCATCAATGGGTGGCAGGCCGAAGTTGCTCCACCTGGTTTGTTTACAGGTGGAATCTACGAGTCCTATGGCAGGGGGTGGTTGATTCAGCCACAATCGGATCAGCCTGACGTTCGGATGGGGGATTGGAATTTGTTACGAATTCGGGCGGTAGCTGACACGGTCACTACATGGCTGAATGGAGTAGAAATGGTCCAGCTTGTTGATGCCGAAATCGGGGAAGGCGAGGGAGTGATCGCACTTCAGATCCACGACGGTGGTGGTATTAAAGTCCGTTGGAGAAATATCAAGATTGTTGATCTTAACCGATGACTTCCGATACAGGTCGGTCATAAGAGGACCCGTAGCATCCGAGTCTTAATCTCCCCAAGCCTAGTGCTACAATCGCTCAGGTGGACTCTGTGATCATAGACAGGATAGGGTCAATAGCTTTCGCAGCGATTGCCTCAAGTTCTTGAGGCGATCGGTTCTGGATTGGGTGCGAGACCCATACGATCGCGGGCTCGAAGCCGAGGGAATGCGATTGGCTTGCCGCAGCATCTCGAAACTCTGTCGTCACTACAAAACAGCCGGGCACCCCACGTTTGTCCAAGTCTTTGATGTCATGCAGACCGCATGATGTGCACGAACCTCAATCGGCTAATGCTTGCACCACTACGTCGGCCTCCTTCTCGATCTTTTGGAGGATCTCTACGGGGGCTCGCTTCGCGTTAGTGGGTTTAGCTGTGCGAAGAGTTTTGATCCCACGTCGGTTTAGGTCTTCCTCGATGTAGTCTAGAAACTCGTCGCTTCGGAGCTTCCCGATGTCTTGGAGTGCGACGATTTTTCCTTTGAGGGATGTGGGTGGTCGCCGCCTCGGCTGATTAACCGGTGCGAATTCGGAAGTGGGATCGTGGAGTACAGTGGATTCGACGTTCATTCGATTATCTCTCTTGTGATGGGGTGTGACTCTTTGTATGCCCGGCCACCTGGCCACCCCGCCAAGATGGCTGAATACAATCCGGCTTGTCCGCCGGCCCGGACTAGTAATAGCCCATCAGGTGGGAACTTTGGTACCATTTCACCCGCCCGATTCTTAGGTACTCCCTCGGCAATACCACCGGCCCCTTGCACGACGTCCTCACCATTCCGTGTTGTCGCCTCGAACAACGCATCGGTAATTCTATCACGATCCCAACCCGCTGCCCGGAAGATGGAATAGTGTTCGGGGGAAATGACGAGCACTGCGTGTGCCCACTCACAGATGTGTGGGTGGCACACGGCGAGAAGCCCCGCTGCAAGTGACCGAGTGAGCTCGCGGGGGGTTCGTGAGCGCTGGTCGAGGATGCCCTGAACTCCTTCGCCCTGGAATAGGGTGACCGCATTTGCACCAGAAGTGACTCCGCGAGCTACGGAAAGTGGTTGCCACTCTGGGTCTGATTCATCTTCAGCAAAACAAAATGTGTATTTACTCGGAGCCCCGAATGTCGAGCGGTCGATCTCTCCGGGTCGGCCTCCACCTACGTTTCGCACAATCAAGTTGAGAGCTCGACCGATGGTTGCGTTAGCGCGGTTACCCTGGCCTAATGCATTGAGGCTCGAATTCATCCCGATCTTCTCTGTGATCGGGCCATTGACGATAATTAGTGGGGCCGTGAAACATGTGCTGCACAGGATCCCGTGCAGAGTGAAGTTTGGCTCCAGTGCTGCCTCAAGCGCAGCAAGTACCACTGGCATGTATTCGGGTAAACAGCCTGCCATCACGGCGTTGATTGCGACCCGCTCTATCGTGCATGGCGCTAGGTCGGGTGGTACCTGGCCGACGATCTCATCGGGTGCTCGTGAAGTCCCTTCCAGCATACGAAGAATCCGTTCAGGCGTAGGAGGGACTACGGGTAGGCCGTCACTCCAACCTCGATCAAAACAGGTTTCTATCTCATCTTCAAATTGGTCGACCTGGATCCTACGAGCACGAATTCCCGTATCCCCGAAACGAGCTCGTAATTTGTATGTCGCATCAGGCTCAATAGATCTAGAACCGCAGCCTGGCTGATGCGCTGGTAGTTCCTCGCCAAGGTCAGCGACCGCCGTTACACGTTGCCAATCAGCGCGGTTCCACCCAACTACCCTTTCAGCTTCTTGCCCATTTTCATGCCGGATTAAGGTAGGTACGGTCTCAATCTCAAGGTCGAAAGAAGTATTGAGCGTTCGGTCGTCAATCACTTGAGGCACATCGCATGGGAACGTCGGGTCGTCTTGTGTATACACCACGATCCCGCGCTTTGTCGATCCGATTTGCTGTAGCACTGGTTCGACAAGCCGACATGTTGGGCAGTCCTCTTTGACTACGGCAATCAGTCCGTCAGGAGGTATAGAGCTTACGGGTTTCATGGTTGCTCCGGATCTGCCGCGTTCCTTATGGATATGGGTCTAATGAGGCTTGTGGCCTCGATAGCAACGGTACACAAAAAAGTGTCCGCCGCCAACTGCATAATTGAAAACGGTTGCTTTGATTTGGGTTGCCATGGAGATTCGAGGTTGCGTGTTCTATTATTTCCCTCGGAGGCCGCGTGCGGGATGTATTTGAGTTGGTCTGCTGCGGCCGTAGTCGCTCTCCTGAGAGTTGGCCTCACTAAGAAGGATGTATCTCACATGAATCGAACGCTCCTCCAAAGGATGATTGCGGGCGGAGCGGTGCAGGGGGCTCTCGCCCTGTCACTAGTGGCACTGGCAGTTCCCGCACCGATCGCAGCGCAGTACATGCCGAGCCAGGCCCCGAACACTCCTCCGTTTTTCGCGATCGAGAATGCTCGGATTGTGACGGGGACGGGGACGGTGATCGAAAATGGTGTCGTCGTGATTGGTAACGGTCTCATCGAATCTGTGGGTCAGGGTGTGACGGCTCCGGGTGACGCTTGGGTGATCGATGGATCTGGTTTGACCGTATATCCGGGCCTTTTCGATGCCCTAACGCAGACAGGTCTTGAGCAAGAAGAAAGTGGGTCCTCAGGTGGTGGACTCGGTAACCCGTTCGCCCGTTTTTCCCAAGAGGGTCCAATCTCGGATGGCCCTGAGGATCGGCCTGCAACGACCCCATGGTTGGATGCCGCAAATATGCTTGATCCGGACTCGGAGGCACTTGAGGCCTGGCGCAAAGGGGGTTTCACGAACGGCATGGTAGCACCTGATGCAGGGATCGTTACGGGTAAGGGCAGCGTGATCAATTATGCGGGGAATAAGCAGGAGATGGTTGTTAGGACCCCCGTCGCCCTCCGGCTCACGATGAATCCGGCCGGTGGATTCCGAGCCTTCCCGGGGTCGATGATGGGCGTGATATCTTACATTAGACAGTTGTACTTAGATGCTGGTCATCAAACAACTTATGGAGATTCATACTATAGCGATCCGCGTGGACAGCCACGCCCAATGTACGATCGGTCGTTGGCTCCTGTTCAGGCATCTATTACGGAGGGGTGGCCCACCGTGCTTCCTGCCAACGATGTCGCAGGGATGCAGCGTGTGCTGAAACTAGCCCGGGAAACCGGAATGCGTCCGGTTATTGCGGGCGGATATGATGCCTACAAGATCACAGCCGATTTAGTGGCGGCCGGAGTGCCCGTTCTCGTGAATCTCGATTGGCCTGAGGCAAACCGAAACGCGGATCCTGAGGTGGAAGAATCTCTCGAGTCTTTGACACGGCGTGCCTATGCCCCAACGACGCCCGCTCAGTTGGAAGCGGCCGGAGCTACTTGGGCTTTTTATAGCGGTTCAACAGGAAGCCCCAACCGATTGATGGCAAAAGTTCGCACAGCGCTGGAACATGGGTTGTCCGAAGAAGCAGCCCTCCGTGCACTCACCATATCACCAGCTCAGATCTTTGGTGTAGATCAGATGCTGGGGTCCGTCGAAGAAGGGAAAATTGCGAACTTAGTGGTTACGGACGGAGCGCTTTTTGATGAAGAGACGGTAGTCAAGATCGTGTTTGTCGATGGCCATAAGTTTGAAGCGTCTGCGGTTGCACGACCTTCAGTCCCACCTGCCGTGGATATGACGGGTGAGTGGTTAGTCTCGCTCAATAATGATTCTCAAGAAGCGACGGCCGTCCTTGAGATGACGGAGGATGGAACTTTATCAGGAACAATCACTGGAGAACGTGGAGAGCAGCAGATTACGAACGGTTGGGTGAGTGATAACGAATTCAGTATTACAGCTCGTGCTTCCATGGGGGGGGGCAGACAAGTCGAGGTCATATACAGTGGCACAGTCGATGGTGATGAGATTACGGGGACCGCATCCTTCGGGGGGAGGTTTACGATGGACTTCACAGGTGTTCGCCCCACGGGAGGTGGTCGATGAACAAGATCATTCGAAGCCTGATGCTCGCAGCGCTGGTAGGCGTCTCGATGTCGACTGCTTTTGGGTTACGAGGTCATGAGATCACAGATTCCGTAGTAGATCTATCCGGCCCCTGGACCGTCACAATTTGGATGCAACAGGGTGACTTCGACATGACGTGGCAGTTGGAGCAACATCGCGACAACACACTTACAGGCACCGTCGAAGGTCGACAGGGGGCTGCCGAGGTAGAAGAAGGTTCGGTTATGGGGAACGCGTTTTCCTTTTCGATGACTCGAAACTTCAACGGGCAAGAGGTGATGATCGAGTTCAAAGGTGAACTTGGTGAAGACGACACTCTCAAAGGCACGCTCATCGCTGGGGGCGGGCAATTTACGGCGGACTTCACCGGAGTCCGTGCTACAGGAGGCAAGTAATGAGGCTTCAACGACTTCTGAATAGACCTGCCTTTTTCGCTGTCCTAGCACTGTTGGGCCTATCTGGTTCCAGTCTTCAGGCGCAGAATGCAGACGCTCCGCACATGACCGGACAATGGGCCGTTACGATTGATAGCGAGATGGGAATATTCCAACAAAATTGGGATGTAATTCAACACGAAGACGGATCGGTGACAGGGTCGATGGACTCGCCTGAAATGGGTCCGGTGGATATCGGAGGAGGATCAGTCGAGGGCGACGCATTTAATCTTTACCTGATGGTCAATATGCAGGGACAAAGCGTCGATGTCGGCTACAGTGGTACGTTCACTTCTGATGAATTGACTGGTACGCTCAGTGCCATGGGGGGACAGTTCACCGCGGGCGTTTCGGGCGTCCGTAAAGAAGGAGGTGGCAGGTGAGACAGTTTTGCCTCTTGGCGCTAGGGCTTGCACTGACGGTTGTTGGAAAAGCGGCCGCACAGGATACCCCGGTCCTGATTCGAGGAGCCACGATCCTAACTGCGGCGGATGCTGGCAAAATTGAGAATGGTGCGATTTTATTCGAGAACGGTCGGATTTCTGCAGTTGGGCTCGCGTCAGATGTCCAGGCTCCTTCGAATGCTACCGTCATCGATGGGACGGATAAGTTTGTGACCCCGGGCATCATCGATGCACACTCTCATATTGCGGCTGAGTCGATTAACGAGGGTTCGGTATCGGTGTCCTCTATGGTCTCGGTCATGGATGTGATCGACCCGACCGATATCGCGATTTATCGCGAGGCAGCTGGAGGAACGACGACGTCGCACGTGATGCATGGAAGTGCTAATCCCATTGGTGGGCAAAACGCAGTTATCAAACACCGTTGGGGAGAGGATGCTGGGGGATTGTTGTTCCAGGGAGCCCCGCCAACGATCAAGTTCGCGCTCGGAGAGAATCCGAAACGATCTCGGAGTGCCGGGACGGGACTGCCACAGCGTTATCCTGCCTCACGCATGGGAGTAATGGATGTTATCCGTCAAGCGTTTGTAGAGGCGACTGAGTACAGACGGGAATGGGATGCGTATGAAGATCGCCGAGAGGGTGGGGATCAGGGTGCGATCCCGCCGAGAAGAGATCTGAAGCTTGATCCGTTGGTCGACATACTCAACGGCAGTCTGTCTGTCCACGCCCATAGCTATCGAGCTGATGAAATCCTTCAGTTGATGCGGGTCGCCGAAGAGTTTGGTTTTCGAATCCACACCTTCCAGCACGTGCTGGAAGGATACCGTGTGGCAGATGAGATGGCTGAGCACGGCGCACATGCTTCCACGTTTTCGGACTGGTGGGCTTACAAGGTCGAAGCGTATGAAGCGATTCCTCATAACGCAGCGATCATGACAGAGCGAGGGGTAGTCGTATCAATCAACTCGGACTCTGGGGAAGAGGGGCGTCACCTGAATCAAGAGGCTGCCAAGACGATGAAATGGGGTGGGTTGACCGAGGCACAGGCGCTTGCCCTTGTGACGATTAATCCGGCGATTCAGCTCATGATCGATGATCGAGTTGGTTCGATCGAAGTTGGAAAAGATGCGGATGTCGTTTTATGGGAGAACTATCCACTTTCTTCCTATGCGAAGGTTCGAACGACGTATGTAGATGGGAATGTCGTGTTCGATGTTGATCAGGACCGGGAGATGCGAGTACGCATTGCAGAGGAAAAGGCGGAACTCCTTGAGACACTAGGCGAAGACGAGAAGGAAGAAACGGGTACGAGGGGAGGTAACCGATGAGTCGAACCCTTGGGAAGATAGTGGCAGTGGGTGTGATTACCCTGCTGATCTTGTCTGCTAACGAAGTGTTCGCACAGGATGGAGATACCTACGTCATAAGAGGCGCCACGATCCACACGGTTTCGAGTGAGCCCGTCAAGAATGGAACAATCATTTTGCGGGGAGGGCGGATTGTTGCGATTGGTCAAAACGTGGATATTCCATCAGGTGCGCAGACCATCGATGGAACCGGCAAACACGTATACCCTGGAATGATCGACGCGTTTAGCCAGCTTGGACTTACGGAGATTGGCTCGGTAGCAGCAACAAACGATGCGACCGAGATGGGTCGATTTAATCCGCACTTGAATGCGCACACGGCAATCCACCCAGCGAGCGAACACATCCCGGTTGCTCGTGCGAACGGGATCACGCACACGCTTGCTGCCCCTGGAGGGAGTGGCTCGGGTATCACGGGCCAAGCGACCCTCGTCCACCTTGATGGATGGACGGTGGAAGAGATGGAGATCGAAAAGTCTGCGGCCATGGTCATGACATGGCCATCGCTAGCGACTCGCGGTGGTAGATTTGGAGGGTTTGGGGGAGGCGGAGGTCGGAGATCGTTTGATGAAGTAAAGCGGCGATTCGACGAGCAAGTAGAAGAGATGGATGATTGGCTTGTGGCTGCCCAACACTACAAACAGGCGATGGACGCTGGGTCCACGCGTTTGGGACGTGACTTGCAACTCGAAAACCTGACTCGTGTGCTTGATCGGGGTATGAAGGTGATTATCCGTGCGAACGGTCATCGTGAGATCGAATCCGCGATTGAATTTGCGGGGAAATGGAACCTCGACATCGTGATTGCGGGTGCATCCGGTGCCCGGAAGGTGATTGATTTACTCGCAGAAAAGAGTGTCGCTGTAATTCTCGGTCCGGTTCAACGCCTCCCCAGTAATCAGGACGATCCATACGATGACCCCAACACACTTCCGGGTTTGTTGGCTGATGCGGGTGTCGAAATCGCATTCGCGACATTTGGTTCATCTGACTCGCGGACCTTACCGTACGAGGCGGCAAATTCAGTCTCGTGGGGCTTAGCGAAAGACGATGCGTTTGAAGCGATCACACTCGGTCCGGCACGGATCTTGGGCGTGGCTGATCGATTAGGTTCGCTGGAGGTCGGAAAAGTTGGGAACGTGATCGTCACTGATGGGGATCCGCTTGAGATCACCACCAATATCGAGCACGTGTTCGTTCGCGGTGTCCCGTCTGATCTTGATAACAAGCATAACCGGTTGTGGGAGGAGTATAAAAACCGTCCGTTGAAGGCGAAGGCTGTTACAACGACCTGACCCTTTGTGACCAATTGTCGCAGACAAATTGGTTAGTCGTCGAGGTCTGGTTTCTTACGGTTTTTCTTCCGCTCCGAGCGGCGGCGCTTATCCTCTAGCCGTTTCTTTTTCGCTATTGGAGGCGTGCTTGTAGGGACGCGCGGTTTTTTGGGGCGCGCAAGTTCTTCTAAGATTGTTCGCAGTTGTTGAAGTGCTTGTTGGCGGTTTCGGTGCTGACTTCGAGAGTTTCGAGCCGTGACGACAATCCCCGTTGGTCGATGGACCAATCGCACTGCTGATTCCGTTTTATTTTGGTGTTGTCCGCCAGGCCCCCCAGCTCGAAATGTGTCCACGTCACATTCGGCGAGTAGGGTTTCATCGGTTTGCTTGGCATGGGGCTCCATCGAGCCTCCTGATCATAACCTTTGGGCCACATTAATTCCGTTAGTGGCCAGGGGCGTCTTACTTCTTTAAATGCCTGCTGAACTCCGTATCCTACCGTCTGAATGAGTTGTCAGAGGGCATCGAACCAAGTTTCCATTCGACTCCGCATTTTGGCATCGGGCATCCATCCACGCGCCGCCCCCATGTTGTCGATCGCATGATGCGGTTTTGTTGTGCCAGGAATCGCAGTGGTCACCGCGGGATGTGAGACCACGTATTTAAGGAAGAACTGTCCCCAACTGTCGCACCATTCAGTTGCGAAATCGGGCAGAACGTGACCATCCACAGCCTGAAACAGTCGACCCCTACCAAATGGGAGATTAATTAGCGTGGCAATTCCACGTTCGGCACATAGTGGAAGGATTTCTTCTGCTGCGCCGCGGTTAGCAAGCGAATAATCGACCTGAACGAAGTTGATCTTTTCGGTTCGAATCGTCTGAACCATGGCTTCGTACTGGCGGGCGCTGGAGGTCGTCACCCCACTGTATCGGATGCGCCCCTCCTCTTGCCATTCTCGAATTGTAGCCAACTGGGTTGACGTTCCGCGGAGGTTATGAACCTGCATGAGGTCGATGACGTCATCGTGCAGCTTGTCAAAGGAATCCTCCATACGGGCTATCCCCTCATCTTTTGGCGCCCGATCCACTTTGGTAGCCCAGAATATGGTATCGGCGAGACCCAAATCATCGGCGAGACTCCCAAGGACCGTTTCCGAGGTGCTTCTCCCATATCCTGCCGCTGTATCGAAGATGGTTCCCCCATGTTCGATGAACGCGGTCATCGTGTCTTGGAAACGTTTCATTTCTTCGCTTGAGGCTTCCGTATTGTAGTCTCGTGTCCCTATTCCGATCACGGGCACGTGTTCGCCACTGGACGGGATGGGCTTTGTTACTACGGCCCCCTCTTGTAATCGAGTGGTCCACCCCTGAGTGCTACTCGGTGCGACTGCAGCGTATGCGCCCGCGCTGGCCCCCAGTTTGAGTAGTTTACGACGCGTGAGTTTCACAGATCCTCCATGGAAAACGCTAGATGAGATTCCACTCGACAATCACTAGAGGTCGATTATATCTCATCGATGAACTGATCAGAATGCCCTCCATCCCAATAGTGAAAAATAGCAGTGGTTTTGCTGGTAGCAATTGATTCTGATAAATCCATTTCCACGGTGGAGGACTGGTTACGATTGTAACGTAGGTACTGAGGCCTGTGCCGGCCCGGCATGGAAGTTAAGCTATGTAGTAGACATCACATTTTCTTGCTACAGGGAAAGTCTGAATATGCAAGACAACTGGAATATCGTAGGCCAAATCGTAGCCCTTACCATCAGCTTGTTTCTGAGTGGGTGCCAGCCTCCCGGGTCGAGCGTTAACTCCTCGACATCAGTAGGAGATGACTGGCCCGTTTATGGAGGTGATGCTGGTGGTCTGAAATATTCGCCACTGACGGATATTGACCGAAACAACGTCAGTAAGCTTCAGCCTGTGTGGACTTGGGAAACGAGAGAGCAAGCAATTCCGTCAGCTTCGAGCCCTCTCCAGGGTGAACGTGTAGCGCCGGGCGCGTTTGAAGCGACCCCGATCGTGATCAACGATACCATGTGGGTATCTACGCCCTATAACCGTGTCGTTGCACTTAACGCTGAGACCGGAGCCGAATACTGGAGTTACGATCCGAAGGCCTACGAGTGGGGAAACCTCCACCGGGGGTGTCGGTTTTGTCATCGTGGGATCACACAGTGGAGTGATGGGCAGGAGCGACGGATCTTCCTTAATTCGCGTTGGCGGCTTATTGCACTTGATGCCGCGACAGGGGAAATGGTTTCCAGTTTTGGAAACGGAGGTGAAGTTGACCTGACGAAAGGTCTCGCCTGGGATGCGAACCGGCTTCACATATCAAACACGTCACCAGCTGTTGTGTTTGAAGACATTGTGATCGTCGGGAGCGGTGTCCCGGATACCCGTATCTATCGAAATAATCCCCCTGGTGATGTTCAGGCATTCGATGCGCGGAGTGGAAAGTTGCTCTGGACTTTTCACACGATTCCCAAAGAAGGTGAGTTTGGGGTTGATACTTGGGAAGAAGAATCTTGGTCCTATACGGGATCGGCCAACGTATGGGCGCCTTTCTCACTTGATGCAGAACGCGGACTCATCTATCTGCCGGTATCGACGCCCAACAATGACTTTTATGGTGGTCATCGCCGGGGTGCGAATCTGTTTGCGGAATCGTTAGTGTGCCTGGACGCAAGAAACGGAGAACGGGTATGGCACTTCCAAACTGTTCACCACGGGCTCTGGGATTACGATTTGCCGGCCCCTCCTAGCCTTGTCACAATTGAAGTCGATGGGCGTGAAATTGATGCTGTAGTGGCGGTAGGGAAGACAGCATTTGTCTATGTGTTCGATCGTGTCACAGGTGAGCCCGTATGGCCGATTATAGAGCGGTCGGTGCCCGAAAGCACCGTTCCGGGTGAAGTGCCTCAGCCAACGCAACCCTTCCCAACGCGACCGGCACCATTCGCCCGTCAGGGGATAACGGAAGATGACCTCATCAATTTTACACCAGAGCTGAGAACTGAGGCGTTGGATCTCATTAGTAAATATCGGACCGGCCCAATTTTTACGCCGCCTTCGATTGAAGGCACAATCATGATGCCAGGGCTGATTGGTGGTGCCGGTTGGGGGGGCGGTGCCACTGATCCGATAACAAAAACATTTTATGTGAAGGCCTATAATGACCCGTTCCTAGCGCGTGTCGCGGCAGGCGATGGAGATGAGGGAGATGCTGATTACTTACCCAATTTTAATGGGTATCTGACATTGAAAAACGGGCTCCCTCTTCTCAAGCCTCCCTATGGGACGTTGACGGCGATTGACCTCGATACAGGCGAGCATTTGTGGCAACGTCCGTTTGGAGACGATTCAGCGGTTCGCAGTCACCCAGCGCTGACGGGGCTCGACCTCCCGCCAATGGGTGGTTCGCCCCAAAGCCATGGAACCACTTCGGGGCCTCTTGTGACAGCTGGTGGCATTGTGTTTCTAGCGGGTGGAACACCTTGGATAGAAGGTATCGATTCAACGAACGGAACTACCTTGTGGCGCGGTGATTTGGGTGATGGCCTTGGTCGAGGAAACCCCATGACATATCGGACGAAAACGGGCCGTCAATTTGTGGTAGTTGCCACGTCGGATGTCGAATACGTTGACTCCAAGCTTCAGGCATTTACCCTTCCTGAATAAGTCGAAGATGGGGGTTCTCAGATTTTTGAGAAGCTGCGAAGTGTCTGAAGATATAATTTCTTATAATCTGGAGTAGCATATGTTCCATCGAATCCTCCCGGATCGCGTACCCGCGTTGTTATTCACGCTTGTGTTGGTGTTTGTTGTGTCCACTCCGAGATATGTGGTCTGCCAAGAACCGGGAGAAATGACTGCCATTGTGGGAGTCACCATCATCGATGGAAATGGGAACCCTCCAATCCCAGATGGGACGCTCGTAATCGAAGGGGAACGAATCTTTGCTGTTGGTCCGAGGTCTTCAGTCCAGATTCCAGATGGAACTCAGGTGATTGACGGTGCCGGGAAATACATAACCCCGGGGTTCATCGACAGTAACGTTCACTTATCCTTGTATGGATCTGGTCCTGCTTCCCGTCACCTCGATTTGCATGAGACTCTGGTGCGCTACGAGAACATGAATGCGAATCTCACGCTCGAAGCAGCTCAGCTTCAGCTCAAACATGGGTTCACCACCGTGCGCGACAGCTATGGATCACTGATTCCACTCATACAGATTCGTGACGCAATCGCACGCGGTGATACCGTCGGTCCTCGGATGCTGGTGGCGGGGAATATTGTAGGCTGGGGCGGGCCGTATTCTGAAACGTTTTCAGGTACACGGGAAGAAGGTTTGACCTTGTTTCAGGAACAGTTCAACGACTTCATCACGCAGGGCTCGGGTGAAGAGTTGATGCACATGGAATCCGAAAATCTTCGTCTAGCAATCAATGATTACCTAGACATAGGTCCCAACTTCATAAAATATGGGGGCACGAGCCATTCAAACGCAGTGATTATGATCGGGTTCTCTCCCGATGCACAAAAAGTTTTGGTCGAGGAGACTCATAAACGCGGACTTGTTGCTGAAACTCACTCGACGAGTCCAGAGGGTCTTTGGATCTCAGTTCTAGCAGGTGTCGATCTAATTCAGCACCCCGAAGCTCTCCCAAACGAGATCCCGGACGCACTAGTGAAAGAGATCGTTGAACGCGGAACTGTGTGTGCCATGATCGCGAATACGGTCGCTGGACCTGCGTGGGAACGACATCTTGAAGAGCGGGAGAAGATGACGGCAGCCGATGAACATGGACGCCGTCGCGATGGATTGGAGTTAACCTCAGCGGAGCGCCGGGCGGAGGGCCGAGCTAAAGGCGACCGGATCAGAATTCGTCGGGTGAACGCGGAGAAGCTCATCGCCAATGGGTGCGTGACTACGATCGGTACAGACAATTATTTGGGGAGTGCCCCCGAACTGCGTCGCGAAGTCAAATTCGAGAATCAGTCATTTGGTATTGGGAGTGTGATTGCGACAGAGGGCTTAGTAGAACTCGGGATGACACCGATGGAAGCGATCGTTGCTATCACTCGCAATGGCGCTATCGCGTGCAAGATGCTTGATGAACTGGGCACCCTTGATGTTGGAAAGTATGCAGACATTGTGATTCTAGATGCGAATCCTTTGGAAGACATCAGTAACATCCGGGCGATTCATGCGGTGATTCGGAACGGCACAGTTGTCGATCTAGATGCGCTCCCTTACGAGCGAATTTTCTCGACGCCGGGTAAGGGCCACGCTTGGTAGGAAATCAGGCAATTTGCCGATCCACACCTTGGTTACAGAAGTCAATTGCAGCGTGCGCTAGGATCTCTGCGAGTTGAACACATGAAGTAATATCAACCCACTCTACCGCTGCATGGGCTCCCTGCCCGTGCGGTCCGATAACGACGGTATCGACACCAGCCTCGGATGTTAGTGCTGAGTCCATCCACGCCGAGTCCCCTATGACGTCAGGCTGCTTTCCCAAGACTCCAGCGGCGGCGGTCGATACGCAGCGTGCAATTGGGGCATCAGGTAGGGTCTCAAATGGATCTCGGTGAAAGGATGTCTTCCAGGTGGCCTCGAAGTTCGGGTCATCGTCTTGCAGTGAGTCGAGTAGGTTGACTATCTCGTTTTCAATTGTTTTTTGACTCTCGGGTGGAACCGTCCGTCGCTCAATTTTAAGTTTACAGCTTGGTGAATATGTACTGATCCCGACGCCGCCTTCGATCATCGAGGCGTGTAGAGACGGAGGCCCAAGTAACGGGTGCCCTGGTCTGGCCTGTAGGTCGGATAACAGGGCTTCGAGTTCTCGGAGTACGCGCCCCATACGAATGTTGGCATCGACGCCGATGTGGTATCGACTTCCATGAGCTGCGAGTCCTTGTGTCTCGATTTCTAGCCAAGTGAAACCTCGATGAGCTACACAAAGGGCTAGGGAAGTGGGTTCTGTGACAATCGCCGCGTCGAAGTCTAGTTCGCCTCGTTCACGGCGTACCAAAAGGTCAGCTGTCCCAATACTTGCGTACTCTTCGTCCGCCACCGCAGCGATTAGTACATCACCAGCTAATGCCTGTTCACTCATAGCAATTGCACGCGTTGCTTCGATGCATGCGGCCAGCGATCCTTTCATATCATATGAGCCACGACCATAGAGTCGGTCGTTTTCAATTATGGGATTGAATGGTGCCTGCATCCCTTCAACACCCACGGTGTCGTAATGGGCATTGAGCATGAGGGTTGGTCCTTGGCCAGTCCCGACTAACCGGCCTATCAGGCTCGGACGCCCAGGTTTGGGTTCATACCGTTCGACCTGAAGTCCTGCTTCACGCATATGACGAGCGGTAACGTCGGCAATCGCAGCCTCGCCATCAGCCTCGGGCACCAGTGATGGGTTTATTGAGTTCGTCGCTACAAGTTCGGCGAGCGAGCGAGTTAGGTGGGTACTATCGACGGATATTGGCATAGAGGGAATCTTTCGCGAAGGCGCCTAGAACACAAAACCTTGGACCAACATCGGTCAGATGCGCTACGTTGTATGAATGTTGAGTCTGGGGAGTCAGGCTTTGTTTGTGAAGGAGTGCCATGCTTATGGTATTAGCTCAGGGTTATGAAGGAGAAGCACTATGACAAGTATCATGCGATTTCTAGGTGCCGGATTGGTTTTGCTAGGTCTCTTAGCTTCGGGGCTAGGCGCGCAAACACTTGAGGAAACATGTCCCACGCTGTCCGGCGATGCCGGTGGGCTCATCGGCTATGTGGTTGATTCTGATTCGGAGATGACCATGCCCGCCGCGACTGTGACAGCTACTTGGGCTGAAGGGGATACGAGTGCCGATACTGGGCTTGATGGAGTTTATCGACTGTGTGGGATTCCGGTGGGTATCCCTCTCGTGCTCCAAGCAGCGTTCGCCGCATTCGCTGGTGAAACGATGGAGTATACGATGGCTGCGGACTTCGAGCGTGTCGACTTAGGTATATCTATGTTGACCGCAGCGGTAGGCGGTGGAGGTGGGGGGGCAGAAGGTCGTCTGTTGATGTGTCCTGACATGGAATTCCCTCGACAATTTCTGTGCCGAGAGGGGTGGAACCTTGAGCGCTGCGAGTACGAAGATAAGGGGAGAATCGTGGCCAGGAGAACCGGGTCTGGCACTGATAATAAAGAAATCATCGAGCAGTTCGTGATCGAAGCGGAACGGGCGGAGGCGAATGCGATCCTGTACCCCAAGGGCGATCTTCGTCCTCATCCGGACAACCCGCCGTCAGGTGCGTTGATTTTATTTGGCCTTGAAGGTCTCGCGATTAAGCTTGCAGACCCCAACTGTAGAAATTGATTTGGTTAGCATTAGGTAGTCACGGAACTTTTTTTCCTGTAGTCGTTCGTCCGTGAACTGCGAGATTCGAAGATCACGGGCCAAGAGAATGCGCTTGGTGCTGATTGTTGGAACGTTTATGGGGGCTACGATCGGATGCTCGGATCCTACAGCCCCTTGTTGCTCTCCTGCAGATCTCATGATCAGGATCGAAACGGGGCCTTCTGAGGTGCGACAGGGAGACGTGGTCTCGTTCGGGGCTGTGGTTACACAAGATGGTTCACCGTCAGAAGTGTCAGTAGACTGGTCTGTGGAGCCTGCCGGTGCTGGTTTAATAAAAGTGGATGGACGTTTTGTGGCGTATCGTCCGGGAGGTGCCACTGTTGTGGCCGAGGCCCAGAATGTTCGTGCAGAGAAGGCGATTACAATCTCTCTACGCGGGGTTTCGGATCGCACGTTTTCGGTGGTGGGGCATGGTGAGGTTCGTGACCGTTTCACGTCGGATCTGTGGTTGAACGGTGGTTTTGCGTACACAGGTACTTGGGGAACGCGAAACTCTGGAACGGGTCGTTTCCAAGGCAACCGATTGTACGCGTGGGACATCTCAAATCCGTCTTCTCCAACGATTACTGATTCGGTCGCAGTTACAGCGGGCACGGTGAATGACGTCAAGATTCGTGATGACGGAACTCTGGCCGTTCTGACTCACGAAGGGTCCGGAGATGGCCTCAACGGAATCACGCTTCTAGATCTTTCTGATCCACTTCATCCACAGGTTATTAGTCGATTCACTGCCACACTCGAGCAGGGGGTCCATAACGTTTGGATCGATGGTGATTTCGTGTACGCCGTCGTCGATGGATCGAGCCGATCAAGCGGACTCCGCATCCTTGACATTTCGGACCCGGCAAACCCCTCCATCGCGGCCAGCTTCTATGGTGGAGACCAATTTCTCCACGATGTCTATGTGCGTGACGGTCTGGCGTTTCTATCTCATTGGGACCCTGGGCTCATCATCTTAGATGTAGGGAATGGTATCGCCGGGGGTTCTCCACAAAACCCCGTAGAAGTTTCCCGAAAACAGACTGTAGGAGGGGACACTCATAATGCGTGGTACGACCCGGAAAGCGGATACGTTTTCGTTGGCGAAGAAGACTTCTCAACACCGGGTAAGATGCACGTCGTTGACGCTCAAGATTTGGCGAATCCAAGGGAGGTAGCAACCTATACTGTAGAAGGGACTACCCCTCACAACTTTTGGTTGGATGAGGAAAATGATGTGCTCTACGCGGCCTGGTATAATCAGGGGATTTTTGCGATAGACGTGAGCGGAGAACTTCTCGGCGAACTACACCGCCAAGGTCGGACGATCGCATCATTTACTTATGATGGAGTAGGGAATTGCCAGTCTTCAGGAACTTGCACATGGGCGCCTCAATGGCATGCGGGTCACCTTTGGGTCTCCGACATGAACAGCGGACTTTGGGCCCTTCGTTTCGATTGACTGGCTGACTGACGGTCTTAGCCTTTCATCTCACCGATTACTGACGACACGAGGAAATTTTGGACGAGATTTATCTGGAGTGGAATGGCGATCTCAAGTTTACGGCCGAACGGGCTGGTTTCGAGACTTCGATCGACGGCAATCAAGAGACCGGCCCGAGCCCTGTAGGATTGCTTATGGAGTCCGTGGCCGCGTGTGCAGCTATTGACGTTGTAGTGATTCTGAAGAAAGGGAAAGAAGAACTCGAGTCACTAACCGTGGAGACTCGGGCTCTGCGTGCCCAGGACTCACCTCAGTTCATAAAGCGACTCCAATTTACATTCCATTTATCTGGTAGTGTGGACGAAGCTAAGGCGCGGCGAGCTCTTCAACTCTCGTTCGATAAGTACTGTTCGGTATACCACTCTCTTCGGAGAGACATTGTGTTGGAGTGGGATTTCACACTGAACGGGTTGAAGTGCGTTGGGTGATATTCAGGCGGATTAATATGGGTCTGGAAGTTCTCCCTCCCAGTCGAGAAAGCCAGGTCCATCTGGCGTCCATATTACAATGGCACCGCACGTTGACCCCGTGCGCATGAATTCCATGGGGGTTTCAGTGCCGCGTTTGTAGAGTTCGACGGCCCCCATATCTTCTTTGGGGAGGTCATCAACCTGCATCCCAGCTTGATAAACGCCGTCTAAATATACGGCAGGTGGACACTGTCGCCCACTAGCACCGTCGCCCAGATATACTGGGGCTCGGCCATACTCCATACGTCCCACTTGAACGCCTGGTTCTCCCCGGAACAAATCGCTCGGAAGCCTTGGGTTGCGAGTTTGAACATCTCTTGGAGTATAGAATGTTCCAAATCCGCGCTCCATCCGTTCTACAAACCCAGCCAGGTTCCTGGCGCGACGGGTTTGTCGAATCTCTACTGTGAGATCAGCGATTCGGACAACGGTTTGACTTAGTAATAGTGTTACTCGGGTTGTTTCATCGGGTACAAGGTCTATCGGCTGATGGCTTGGCTCGTATCCAATGAAGCGGACTTCAAGAGAATCGGGTCCAGCCCACGTCTGTGGGATTCGGAAGTTTCCGGTGCTGTCCGTTAGTGCGCCGTAGCCCGATCGGAGGAGGTGGACAACAGCACCTTCCACAGGACGACCTGTGGAAGCACTGACGACTTGACCGACGAGTGACGCTGTCCGTCGTGGCTCGTTCGTGTTTTGCCCATGTGCTTGGCCAGTTGCTAAGCTAAGGCCTGCCAGTACGAGTGTGACACAAGCCCGCTCGCTATTTCGACGTAGATAACTCACTCTCGTTTTTGCACCGTTTAGTTTTCTCTTCATAAAAGATGGGGGTTCACTACCAGAACTTCAATTCTAATTCTGGTGCAGACCCTCTAATATAAACTCGCCGTCACCTGCTTTGTTCCGTTTTCTTCTGTCAGGGTATCATTTTTGTTGACAGTGCTAGATTTCTTTCCTGAAGGACCCCACAGCTCAGAGTATGTCGCACTCCATATCCTGGCCACAGCACATGGGTGACTTCACCATGCCGTGTTCTTCCGGACATTTTGCGACGTGAACTGAATTTCCATCGTTCGCTTGGACCGTGTCGTGAACCAATTCGGCCCCACACTCTCCGCATGTCATTGTCCCGATGCTCATGCCGCATTGTTCGCACATGTAAGTTGCCATTTCTCGTCCTTTCTTGAACTGCCTCCTCGGAAGGTGAGTCATACAGATCTTTTCTGCTGCGCCGACTCACGTTTTCTATTTGAGAATCTGATATGTTATGCACATCTTCGCACCCATGAAGACATTTTTATCAATCGTAACCGTATCGATAGCGGGGTTTGTCGGCTTAGGATTGGTGTTTAGCGACGTGGTTCCCGTTCCGGTTGGCCTTATCCGAGTAGTGCTTGGAATCGGTTTTTATGTTGTCGTGGGGTTTGCATTGGCAAAATGGAACTCAGGCTGGAAACTATTCGGCTGGGCTGTCGTTGCGGGGTGGGGTTTAGGGCTTCTTGGTATCGTTGGAGTGATTATTTCCATTAGTGATCCTCACCACGGTGACCTGAACTTAGCGTTTTTGTTTCTTCTCGGTCCCATAGCTGCAGTGCTGGCAGGCTGTTGGTTGGGCTACAATCGCGGATTTACTTAATGGAATTCGTTGGTTTCTGGAGTGTTGATTGAAAGAGTGAAAAGAACCAACCTGCTAAGTAAGTGAGGGGTGCACACTGTACGACGTATCCGAATGTGTGCAGCGAACTTTTGTGGCCTGATTGCGTGAGCGTCGGAGGCCCTGCAAAGTAGGCGTCGCTCAGGTACGGCCATTTCGATGGGAGTGCTCCTAAGCTGATCTCACAAATGGAGGAAAAAATCGAAGCGGGAAAATCAGACATGAAGAGTGCTGAAAGTAAGAAGCCACCGCCTCCCCGATTCAGCAAGGAGTGGTTTGTAGAATGGGCACGCACACTTTTATTTGCGGGACTCATCTTCATTTTTGTCCGAACTTTTCTTTTCTCAACCTTCGTGATTATCTCTGGGTCCATGGAGGAAACGCTATTGGTCGGAGATTTCTTGCTGGTCAATAAAATCTCTCTGGGAACGACGATCCCCGGCAGCGCATTGCGTATCCCTGGATATACCGAGCCAGATAACAACGACATTATTGTTTTTCGAGCAGACCACGCTCCCGGGCTCGATATTGTAAAGCGCACGATTGGCATCCCTGGGGATACGCTCTGGATGGAGGATGGTGTGCTTTTTCGGAACGGGGAGAAGATTGACGAACCCTACGTGCAGCACGATCCAAGGGTGGCTGACGTCGCCGACCCAGACATGTTGTGGCAGCTCGACCATGTTATGTCTTCGGAAGATCGGGCGAATTATCGTCCGACGCGCGATAATTGGGGACCAATCGTTATCCCGGAAGAGCGGTATTTCATGCTTGGAGACAATCGAGAATACAGCCTTGATTCACGCTATTGGGGTTTGGTAGAGCGAAAAAAAATGAAGGGAGAGCCTATCTTTATCTACTATTCATATGATCGAGAAGCACTTAGGCCAGTGCGGTTTCTCTCGGCGATGAGACCTGGAAGGATCGGTCCCTCTCCTTAGCCGCATTGATTTTTCTTAAACAACTTTAATGAATAATTCGTGGGAGGGGTGGCAGAACGGCTAATGCACCGGTCTTGAAAACCGGCGTCCGCAAGGACATGCGGGTTCGAATCCCGCCCCCTCCGTTCACTCACAAACTCATAAAGCTTGACGCAGCCCCAGTAGCTTCCGGGCTTCGGTCGGTGTCGCCACCGTGTAGCCCAGCGACTCGATGATTTTTACAGCCTGTTCCACGAGTGCCGCATTCGACGGGGCGAGCACGCCTCGGCTCATATAGAGATTGTCCTCGAGACCTACGCGGACGTTTCCGCCCAGAAGGACAGCTTGGGCAACCATTGGAAACTGCGTTGGTCCTGTACCGAATGCGAACCATGTGCATTGTTTTGGAAGGAGGCTACGCATGTACAACATCGCTTCGGGGGTAGCGGGTTGAGACCAATCGATTCCCAGACAGATCTGGAAGAGTCCCGGTTCATCGACTAGTTCCTCATCCATCAACTTTCGGGCCAGGCGGATGTGGCCTGGTTCAAACACCTCAAGCTCAGGTACCACACCGGCCTCTCGAATATGTTTAGCCATGAAACGTAAGTGGTCTGGAACATTGAGGAACGCGGCTTCTCCAAAATTCATTGTCGCCACATCCAACGAGCAGATATCCGGGTTGAGCTCTTGGACGTGAGCGATGCGGTCTGCCGGTGGCAACAGAGTCGTACCGGCCTGCGGAGATGCATCTTTCAAGCCCGGAACGAATCGACCACCGGGTCCAGTGGTCAGATTGATAATAGTGTCTGTGCGCTGTTCGTGAATTCTCTCAACCACTTCACGATAAAGTCCTAAGTCCATGCTAGGGTCTCCTGTGTCAGGATCCCGAACGTGGATGTGTACGATAGAGGCTCCTGCCTTGGTTGCGTCCAGAGCCGATTGGGCAATCTCAATAGGTGATACGGGAACCGCAGGATTCTTGGATACCGTATCGAAGGACCCAGTCACGGCACAGGTAATCATTACTGGTCGACTCACGTCATCTCTCTCCACATTTTTGATACTGACCTTAGATTATAGGACCAGAGTAGCTAAGAAAGTCGAGACAGGCTCACTCTATTAGTTATTCTCAATTATAGTGAGTTAAGGTCGGCTTGTACCCGTGAGGGGGTGATCCGATTTTCTGGTGATTTCTGTTTATTGCCCCCAGATGTCACCAACGGTAAAACCTTCGGGAAATGGATCGTCTGCGTCCACTACGTATTGTGCAATCCCGGTCACCCATGCTCGACCCGTAAGTGTTGGTATGACAGCGGGTTGGTCCCCGACAGTTGTTTCTTCGACGAGTCGTCCAGTGAATAGGGTCCCTAATATGCCTTCGTGAATGAAGTCCTCGTTCAACTCCAATTGTCCTTTTGCGTGGAGCGTTGCCATCCGCGCACAAGTCCCAGTTCCACATGGTGAACGGTCGACGGCCCCCGTCCAAGTCTCTGGACGATTCCAATCCAGTTCGCCTGTCGAGACTACGACGACATTCTTCGCGGTAGCATCCGGATGCGTAGGTGGTCCTGTAAGCTCTGCAATACTGACACCAGAGATGTCTGGGTTTTCGGGATGCACTGCGGTGAGTTGTTCCTTAGCACTCTTTTTGATCATTTCGCCAGCGCGCACGAGGTGCCCCGCATTTGATGGTGTTAACTCGAGTCCGAGACTCGGTGCGTCTGCAATTACGAAGAACATGCCGCCATAGGCGACATCAACCTTTATTTGTCCGAACTCGGGTACGTCAATCAAGGTGTCGAGGTGAACGGAGAAAGCGGGTACGTTACGAAGCGTCACATTGGTGACTTTGCCGTTGTTGACCTCAGCATGCACGCGAACCAAACCGGCCGGTGCCTCCAGCGTAAGTTCCGTGACGGGCTCTATGGCCTCCACCATCCCTGTCTCGATTAAGGCTGTAACGACACAAAATGTGTTTGTTCCAGACATGGGTGGGTACTCTACGTGCTCCATGATGACAAAGCCGACGTCTGCTTCAGGGTTCGTCGAAGGGAGTATGAGATTGCAGTTCGAAGCTGGATAGCCTCTTGGTTCCAAAAGCATCATCTTGCGAAGGGCATCTCCCTCTGAAGCAAGGTACTGAGCCTTTTCGAACATAGTTTGGCCTGGGACATCGAGGACCCCTCCAGTAATAACGCGTCCGGGTTCTCCACAAGCGTGAAGATCAACCGCGGTGATCATCTTTGAGATGTGCATCACTCTTCTCCACTAGGGGTGTTCAGTAGGTCGCATGCTATCATCACTTTTGGGCTTCAAGGATTTGTGTGAAGGAGCGCATTTTGAGTTGATCGATATTCAGCCCGGTTTGTTCTGCCTCTTCTTCTGTGAGTGCTCCACATGAGAGTCCACGCAGAAAATAGTTGAGTAATGCCTGTCCGGTTGGTGCATCGTCGAAGACTTGGCCAGTAAGCGTGACGCGCGCAGCTCCCTTCACAAATTGCGCAAGTCGTGCGGCTGCCGAATCAAGGTTTTCGAGAAAGAACGTATAAATGGCAGCATATCGAGTAACGAACTGTGCGGGGTGAAGGTCCCATCCTTGATAGAAACCGTTCATAAGAGAATGTTGAATGTCTTCGAAATGGAGCCGCCATGCTCTTTGCATTGAGGCTTGATTTTCACGGATCTGGGCGGATGTAAGGTCTTTGCCATCTGTTGTTCGATGACGTGGTACGGGCAGAAGGTTTGTAGCTCCATCGGACAGCGTGACCCCGGTTTCCGACAACGAGACCAACATAATGTTGCGGGCTAGGTCGCAGACTGTGTGCTGCATGCGTTGATGCCGCGCTGTGATAGAAGTGCTTGCAGTAAAATCGTACACTCCAAAATGAACCCCAGTACAGCGTCCTTTTGCGGCATCTACGAATTGTGGGAGGGGTGAATTTCCATCTGCCGAGATGATTGATTGGGGTGTCTCTACCATGATCTGGATCGCTAGAGCATTCTCTTCTAGTCCTAGCTTTTGCTCAAGCGCCTCGAGGGCGTTTACTAGAGTTTCAACCTGTTCGGCACGGACGACTTTAGGCAATGTGATTACGAAATTATCTGGGAGAGTCCCTCCAGTTGTTTCCGACAACTCACTCACGTAAAGGTCTAGTGTTCTCAGAGCCCGTGGTGCGAGATCGCGTGATAGAGGCTTGATGCGGATTCCAATGAATGGAGGAAGAGATTTAGCAGCGATTCCGACAGCAGTTTCTTTCGCCGCCTGGATTGCCAAAGCGTCTTCTTCGGGATCAGGGCGATGCCCAAATCCGTCTTCAAAATCAATGCGGAAATCCTCGATAGGCTCGCGTTTGAGTTTTGTCCGCACTCTCTCATAGATGGTTGCGGCAAGGGCTGAGTCCTTGAGATCAACTATTTCAGCGAAATCTTTCGAGGTGGCTGCGTAGTCATCAAGTGCGTTAAGTGCGACTCGCCCAAGTTTTGCGCTGATATTGTGCTGGAATAGATGCGCCCCTCCCGCCACTGTATGTACGGGTTGTCGATTTGATTGGTCCCCTGGATATCGACGGTCATGTATCGCTAGCGCCGGCTCGAGTGATCGCAGGAGTGCCTCGAGTGTGTTTTCGTTAAGGGACCCGCGTGTTGTCATATGACTTGGTTCCTCCAGACGCTCTATAATACGGATGTTAAAATTCTAATTTTGTCGCCAAGGGAGCAATGATTTGAGAAGGGGCCAGTTCTCTTGCTAGCCGCAAGTCAAATCCGCACGCTCATTCTATATGCGCTAGGTTTTGCGAACAGGCCTGGGAAAATTGGGTTTTGACAGATGAGGAGAAGAGTTGAGCATTCCGAGATTACTGCTGTTCTTGGTGTCGGCCGGTGCGGTTATAGTTGCAGGAGTGCTCTCTCTCGGGCTAGTAGAGGCTCAAGATGAGCAAGAGTGGGTTATGCCACGGACGCCGGAAGGGTACCCAGACCTGCAGGGCAACTGGAGCAATGCGACGATAACACCTATACAACGCCCCCGAGGTCAGAGTCGGGTGCTGACACCGGAGCAGGTTGTCGAAATTGAGGAGGGCCGTCAGCGACACATCGATACGACCTCGGCGCCTAGCGATCCTGATCGTGAAGCGCCACCAGTAGGTGGTGATGGTTCTACCGGACCGGCCGGCGGGGTGGGAGGATACAATTACTTTTGGATTGAGGCCGGGGATAAGGTGGCTGTTTTTAATGGTGAACAACGGAGTTCGCTAATCACCCAGCCTGAGAACGGGCGCATACCGCCATTGACCGAAGGTGCTCGGGAGCGCCGACGGAAGAGTTTTGAAAATCGAAGTCGGTTTGGTCAGTACGACAACCCCGAGAACCGACCCCTAGGTGAGCGTTGCATAATGTCATTTGGATCGAATGCAGGTCCTCCGATGCTCCCAAACTACTTTTATAACAATAACTACACGATCGTGCAGACGCCGGATCATGTCATGATCATGACAGAGATGGTGCACGATGTCCGAATCATAGAAGTAGGTTCACACAAGCCGTTGGTGAGGAATTTGCGTCCGTGGATGGGTGACTCATGGGGTCACTGGTACGGGGATACACTGGTTGTTGAGACTACCAACTTGAACCCAGACCAGGTCAACGCGTATCAGTGGTTGTTTCCAGGGGGGGCTGAAAATTTGAAGGTTACTGAGAGGTTTACCAGGGCTGACGAAAATACGATTAACTATGAATTTACCATAGAGGATCCTGACACTTACACTAGCGCATGGGGTGGAGAACTCCCGTTCCGGACCATGGAGGGTGAACTTTTGTATGAGTACGCCTGCCACGAGGCGAACTATGCGTTGTCAAATGTGCTCAGTGGTGCACGGGCAGAAGAACGTGAAGCTGAAGACCTTAGATGAAGCGGTTGTGACTCACGGTCCTCAAACTAGAACCGCGTCAATCGGAAGTGCTGGATGTTATGGGCGGGGTCTTGGTCTGTTAAGAGATCTGAGACCAACTCGCCTAATACGAGTGCGAACTTGAACGCGTGACCGGATCCTCCGGCGAAGATTACAATTTCTGAACAGTCTGGGTGTCGGTCCAAAATGAAGTCCTCATCAGGAGTCTTGGTGTACATACAAACGGAGGACTCTATGGTTGGGCCCGAAGCGCTCGGCATGAAGCGGGCCAGTACCTGGCGCATCGTTGACTCTTCATGCGGTGCCACATTCCGATCCAGACATTCAATCTGAGTCAAACGACCTTGTTGTACATGCATGCCGACCTTGATCCCACGTGTGGTCTTTGGAAAGCCATACCACGTTGATTTGGGACCATACTCCCAGACCCAAGGAGGACAAACATTGGGCGCGAAGTGTGGTGTCGCATCAACAGTCGCAGGTTCGAACCAGTGTTGAACGGTTCGTTCGACTTCGAGAGATATCGGCAAATCTGGGAAGAGTCCGGTAGTCCAAGCGCCAGTTGCTACCGCTAGTCTTCGAGTTTGGTAAGTAGCATTTTCCGTCTGAATCTCTATCCCCCCCCTGAATGCGCGCCAGTTGATCATCGGCTCATTGAAACGGAGGTTAGCGCCGGCAGCCTCAGCTTCCTCAAGCAGGGTTTCTATGCAGTGCTCAGGAGACAGCACGCCAGCACGGTGTTCGTAGATCGCAAAGGTTTGCGGGTCGGGTGTGAAAACGGGATAGCGGTTGTGCAACTCCTCTGACGCGAGCCCTTCGAACTCTGAGCCGTTTTCTACGATGCTCTGGAGCGAACTACTGAAACCAAAGCTTTCCGGTTGGCCAATGGTCAACGCACCAGTCGTTTGGAGTAATCTGCGGCCACTTCGTGTCTCAAGGTCTGTCCAGTAGTCGAAGGCGGTGTTAACGAGTGGAGTGTAGTGTGAATCGTGATAATACGCTTCTCGAATCATGCGTGTGTCACTGTGAGACGACCCCAAGGAGTGAGGAGGTGCAAAGCGGTCCAATCCCAAGACCTTATGGCCTCGCCGAGTCAGGTCGGAAGCAGTGGCGCTGCCAACTGCACCGAGTCCAACGACCGCGACATCATATATGTCGATTGGAACCTCCCTCGGAACATGACGAAAGGAAAACCTTCCAGTTAGTTGGTGTAATGATGTTCTGAAACACCTCTCCTACTCGATCGCTTGAGAAAGAGGAGGCACGGTCAAGATGCTCTAACATGAAGGTAATCTCGGGAATGAAACTCGTCCTCCTCCCTCTAAGATCGAGACGCTTGCTGCTTGTCCATCAACCAGGTCAAAGATGAATTGGACCTTCGATCCTTGAAGAAGGAACGTTGTTGTCGATTGTGGGAGGAGCTGAAAGCTAGATTCATTTGATCGACGGGCGAAGAGTGATTCGTCGTTTAGCTCCACCGTTAGTAATGTCGCGGGATCAATACGGTACTCGCCAGTAAGACGTTTTAGTTCGGTCATTTCAACCGGGATCATTGGGAAGATTAGCGCTGGGTCGGGTTCGCCCCCAAGCTCTTGGATTTTCATGATAAGATCCGGCGTCCCAGGGCTAAAAGTGAGTGCTGCCTCGACGTGCGATATTGCGCGGGCGGTATCTCCCTGGTTTGAATAAAGTGCTGCGAGCGCAAACCGTATGGGTGGAACTTCGGGTGTGTCTTCTGCTTGTGCTTCGAGGACTTCGATTGCGACTGTGGGATCTTTATTTTGAAAGTGTTCCGCAAGGAGCATGAGTTCATTGGGACTGTAGTCGTATTCGGTAGGGCGTGTTTGACGCCAATTCCGATATCGTTCGATCGCGGGCGCGACCCCTGCGGACTCGATGATTGGAAGAATGCGTTGAGCGATCGATGGTTTTGGAGGTTCGGCTTCGGCACCCCAGAGTAGACTCGTTAGCCCTTCCATGATTGGACTTAATTCTGATGCCGTATTGTCCAGCAGCACTATCAATCGGTGATGTTTCGGGAAAACTCGGAAGAAAGACGAAAACCCGGGTATTCCTTCTGTATGCTCGATAAGCTCTACATTCTCCTCTCGTCCGATCGATTGATGGCGAATGTGGAAACCATAACCATAAGATCCGGGACTGGGGGTCAACATCCGTTCCAATGTTTCTTGCTCTAGAAACAGACTTGGTGTTTCCTCCCACTCGGAGATGACGCTTGCCCACCTCCGGAGATCGCGAACCGTTGAAAATAAGATTTCGTCGACGTACGGGAGTGTTGAGTATGAATCTTGAACAGGTTCGTACTCCATGAGTTGGCGCGTATAACCTTTTACACGTGTTCCAGTGGAGGTGAGTCCAAACTCATAGCCGGTATCACTGAGGCCAACTGGATCAAACACAAACAGGGATAAGGCTTCGCCATAAGGCATTCCAGTGACTCGTTCCACGATCCATTCGAGAAGTACGGATTCGGAGTTGGAATATGTAGACTGCGTTCCAGGTTCGAACTGGAGAGCCTCGTTCCAGGTGAGTGCTACGATTTCAGCAGGGGATAATGCGTCTGCGGCATCAGGGCTGTTGGGCACCATTGGCAGGCCAGATGTGTGCGTCAGCAGATGGTGTGTCGTTATCCGTTTTCCGTTCGGTAACGGATACTCATTGATAACACTGTGAATTGGGGCATGAAGGTCGAGGAGGCCCTGTTCGTTAAGCTTCAAAATCAAGGCTGCCATAAATTGTCGAGTCAGAGAAGCTATTGGAAAACGACTGGTAGCTTCGACGGCCAGCTGATTCTCAATGTCTGCGAGCCCGAATCCGCCTTCGAACAAAACACGACCTTCGTCAACAATGATCGCTGCTCCGTTAAAGCGGTCGAGGTCATGAAATGAACGGAGATAGGCTTCGGCCCGTACGCTTCGACTTTGAGCATGGCTGGCAGTAGTGGCTGCGGCGCTGAACAAAAGTCCGATGATGAGACGAGACGCGATGCTCAAGGAATCACTCCAAGTTTGAGACGACCGTTCTTTGCTCGACAGAGGATACAAAACGCAATGACCGCTTAGCGTTTAGGTTGACTCCCTCGTTGGTCGAACTAGGGTAACATGATATCCCCAGAATGAGTCTCGCGCTGTTGGTTAGAGGGACATAGGATCGCAGAACAATAGTACAACTTACGCGCCAACCATGAGCGCAATCATACTCTTCTTCCTTTGGTTTAGAAGGCTTTGATCAAACAATCTTCATCCTCAGACTGGAACGCCCACCGGCACCGAATCCGTCAACTGGAGGCGGCGGGGCGTTTACTTGACCCGGATGCACGGGAACGAGATCGCTTGTTGAAGGTCACGCACGGTTATGCACAGGGTCTCTTGAACGAGTTGTCGGACCGTCTTGCATATGGTCATGAAAAGTCTGCTGCGTCGCATATCAGAGACTTGCCTATAGGTGAAGCGACGCACCGAATTGAGGCCTTGGTTGATTTGCTCGATGAGGCGGTTGTTAGAACAGGAATCCTGCCAGCGCACCCTGGACATGTTGGCTACATACCTGGTGGTGGCATCTATGCATCGGCGCTCGCGGACTACCTTGCCGATGTTACAAACGAGTATGTGGGTGTTTGGTTTGCTGGTCCAGGTGCGGTAGAAATTGAGAACGCGACTCTGGCGTGGATGGCAGATCTTGTCGGATATCCTGTTGATGCAGCAGGGAATCTGGCATCGGGCGGATCTATTGCGAGCCTCATTGCTGTAGTGACTGCTCGTGAAGCCGCAGCGCTGACCCCTGCGGACTACGAGGGAGTCGTTATTTACTCTACTTCCCACGGCCATCACTGTGTTGAAAAGGCTGTTTATGTGGCGGGGTTAGGAAAGGCCGTCCATCGACAAGTAGCACTCGATGAACGCTACCGGATGGTCCCCGAATCCTTGGTGCAATTGATCGCTGCGGATCGTGCTGCGGGCCTCCGCCCATGGTTGATCCTCGCATCAGCGGGGACGACTGACGTTGGTGCTATAGATCCTCTTGCTGAAATTGCGGAGATTGCGAGGCGAGAAGACCTCTGGTTTCACGTTGATGCTGCCTACGGTGCTTTCTTTGCACTGGTCGACGAGTGTCGACCTCGTTTAGAGGGAATGGAGCGGTCGGATTCGATCGTGCTGGATCCACACAAGGGGCTTTTCCTACCCTATGGTACGGGCGCAGTTCTTGTGCGTGATGGGCAGAAGCTCCGGGATGCGCATGGGTACGACGCTCCTTATCTACAGGACATGGAAGCAGCAGAGGAGAATCGAGCACCTGCTGCTCTCTCTCCAGAGCTTACAAAACATTGGCGAGGTTTGCGGGTGTGGTTACCGCTTTTACTTCATGGTGTGGAACCATTTCGGGCATGCTTGGAAGAAAAACTTGAACTTGCACGCTATTTTTATGGTGAAATAAAGAAATTGGGTTTTGAAGTGGGCCCCAAACCTGAGCTGTCAGTTGTCACCTTCCGGTGGGTTCCAGAAAATGGAGATGCGAACGCCTTTAATAGAGCCTTAGTCCGGGAGATTCATCGTGATGGGCGTATTTTCCTCTCTTCCACGATGATCGAAGGCAAGTTTACGCTCCGGCTCGCCGTATTAGTCTTTCGAACTCATTTGGATACAATTGATCTAATGCTAGAGTTGCTTCGCGATCTAGTTGTTCAACTAGAAGCCTCTGCGGAAGATTGGCTGGAAGATTAGTCCTCGTTCTGATCGGAGTGGTGAGATATCTTATAGCGTTGCTTCGAATACTGAATGTTGTTCGGATTGACCCAGGAGCTCTTGTGATATCACGAGAGAGATCAGTCCGTTCATCTATGACTTGGAGGGGGAATGCTAAAGTCTGATCGAGGTGTATCGTGGTGGGGCATCAGTTTGGCCGTGGCGATTCTCATGAGCACGGTATCGTGTGGATATACGCAAAGTCCCTCAATTGTTCTTCAGCTGAACGACGTGGAATTTGAAAGGCCTGCCCCGAGTGGTGAACCGCATCTGACTTCTGCAGCAGGTGACCGTGCATTGTTGACATGGCTTGAACCTGTAGATGAAGCGATATGGGCCCTTCGTCTTGTCGTTCGAGACGGAGGTGAGTGGTCAACGCCACAAACAATCCACTCTTCGGACCAACTTTTCGTTAACTGGGCAGACTTTCCATCGTCGGTAGAAATGGCAGATGGATCGATCATCGCTCACTGGCTTGAGAGATCCGCAGATGCTCGGTACGCATACCACGTAATGTTGTCACTTTCATCTAATGGTGGGGTGACATGGTCAGAGCCCTTCCGTGCGCATGACGATACATCTCCAACTGAACACGGCTTTGTCTCGTTGGTTCCATGGGACGGTGGGGCCGCACTCGTTTGGCTTGATGGTCGAGCAATGTGGAAGCAAGAGGAAGATGAAGGGTTGGAGGCTGGAGCGATGTCAGTCCGATTCCGAACAGTCGATTCGGAAGGGATACTCGGACCAGAAGTGCTCCTCGACGATAGAACTTGTGAATGTTGTCAAACTGCACTGGCGCGCGGAAATGAGGGACTCATAGCCGCCTATAGAGACCGCAGTATGGAAGAAATTCGAGATATAGCGATAGTCCGCGGAGGGGGAGAGCATTGGAGCAATCCATCCCTTATTTCACAAGATGGGTGGGAGGTGCCGGGCTGTCCCGTTAATGGGCCACAGCTTAGTGCCATTGACGAAAGCTTGGTGGCCACCTGGTATACGGGAGTCGGTGGCGACCCGAAAGCGTACGTAGCGTTCTCTAAAGATGGTGGCGCCACTTTTGGTCGACGGATTCGAATCGATGAAGGCCTGCCTCTCGGCCGACTTGATGTAGAGCAACTTGACGATGGTTCAGCGGTTGTGGTTTGGCTTGAAGCCTCGGATGATTCACCTAGAGTCATGGCTAGGAGGGTCACTGCATCCGGCGAACTCGATATGGCGCTCGTAATCTCTGAAACCTCACAAATGCGTGCGAGCGGTTTTCCTCGCATGACCCGTGTGGGGGACGAGCTTTTACTGGCGTGGACGCTTGCTGATGAAGAAGGTGGTATTCGAGTCCGCAGTGTGGGGCTCACTGAATGACTTGCCTGCCCACATTGCGGGGCCATGACTTGGTCGTCCTTGCGTATCATTTTGTGGAAGGGTGTTGGCGACTCCATAAGGTTGAAGATGGAAGGCTGTCCGTTGATGCCTTAAAACTGGCAACTCGCCTAGTCGTTGCCTAGGATTCTCTTCTCATAGGCCATTGTGTATTTCGTCAGTCCAGGCTAAAAACCCTGGTCCACCGAGCACTCCTCTTTGGGGAAGACATTGAAGCCAACGAACGTCGGGCATCCTGACTACTACCACAAAGTTGTTGATTGCCAATGGGCTTGCCCTGCGCATACGAACGTACCTGGGTACATCCGCCTTATCGCGCAGGGTCGTTACGATGACGCGTATATGCTCAACTGGGAGTCTAACGTGTTTCCCGGGATACTGGGTCGCACGTGTGATCGACCTTGCGAGCCTGCCTGCCGTCGAGTTCGAGTTGAAGATAAGCCTGTTGCCATCTGTCGTCTTAAGCGAGTAGCCGCAGATCTCCGAGGCGATGTCACTTCCCGCTTTCCGAAGATCCCCAAGAAGAAAAATGGCAAGAGGATCGCTTGTGTTGGTGCCGGTCCAGCTTCGCTTACGGTTGCTCGTGATCTTATGCCATTGGGTTACGAGGTTACAATTTTCGAGAAAAATGACCGCCCTGGTGGTCTGATGTGGACCAACATCCCGCAGTTTCGTCTTCCACCTGAAGTTCTATGGGAAGAGATTAACTATGTCATCGACATGGGAGTTGAGCTCCGGCTCGATACTCCGATAGACTCGATGAAGTCACTCTTAGATGACGGCTTTGACGCGATTTTTGTGGGCTCGGGTGCACCACGTGGAAAAGAGTTGGATCTCCCTGGGCGATGGGAGGCAAATAACATCCATATCGGGATTGATTGGCTAGAGTCAGTTGCTTTTGGGCACATCGACTCCATCGAGAAGAACGTCCTGGTGATCGGTGTAGGAAACACGGCTATGGACTGCTGCCGAACCTCTAAGCGTATCGGAGGAACAAACGTCAAGGTGATGGCTCGCAAATCCAAACCATACTTCAAAGCCTCTCCATGGGAGCTAGAAGATGCGGAAGAGGAGCTCATCGATATTGTGGAGAACCACTCGCCTACAGAATTCGTCGTCGAAGAGGGTGTTCTCAAGGGAATGAAGTTCGATGTTGTTGAATGGCACCCTGATGATAACGGACGATTGCGCGCGACCAAGTTGGATGAAGTATTTTTCCCGGCTGATGCGGTGATCTTGGCGATTGGGCAGGAGACAGCATTCCCATGGATCGAGGATGATGTGGGGATTGAGTTTAATCAGTGGCGCGAGGCCGTAGTTGATAAGGAAACCTTCATGTCGACACGTGATGGGGTTTTCTTTGGAGGCGACTCTGCGTGGGGGCCCGAGAACATCATATGGGCTGCGGAACATGGACATCAGGCAGCTATCTCAATCCACGCGTACTGTCACGGGGAAGACCTTCTTCTTCGGCCCCCTGATCGCATGAACCTAATGAGTGCGAAGATGGGCCTCCATGAGTGGGCGTATTCCAACGACTATGAGTATGCTGGCCGATCCCGAATGAGACACGTAAGGTTGGAAAAGAGACTCCAAAGCATAGAAACAGAGGTTGAAGAGGGGTTTGATCTTGAACAGACGCTAACGGAAGTTGAGCGATGTTTGAATTGTGATATCCAAACCCACTTTACTGGCAGTCTTTGTATCGAGTGCGATGCGTGTATCGATATATGTCCGCTAAACTGTTTGACTATTACGGATAACGGTGAAGAGGCAGAACTCCGAACGCGATTGATGGCTCCTGCGAACAACATGGATCAAGCTATTTATGTTTCAGAAGGGCTCCCTCAGACGGGTCGTGCAATGATCAAGGATGAAGATCTCTGCATCCACTGTGGCTTATGTGCAGAGAGATGTCCGACCGCCGCCTGGGACATGCAGACGTTTGATCTATTGAAGCCCTACGCTGGGCGTGAGGATGACCACCCATATTCTCAGATGGGACTAGAACAAATAGCGCCCGGCCGTGCGGCCGTGCAGAGTATCTGATGCACGCGAGCCTCTAGAGCTCGGCTACGACTCGACATCACTCTTTTTGATCTCCTCTAAGGAACTGAGCATGACGCAGGAGCGTGCCGCATGAAGGCTGACCGTATCAACGAGTTCGCATTTAAGATTGGCACCGTAAATGGTACGGGGTCAGCGAGCGCCAATGGTCTCATCATGCAGGCAATCTTCCGAATGGGAGTCCCAGTGTCGGGGAAGAATGTTTTTCCGTCTAACATCCAGGGGCTTCCAACTTGGTACGAGATTAGAGTGAACTCTGAAGGTCATGTGGCGCGGACTCCCGACTTTGATCTAATCGTTGCCATGAACCCTGAGACGTACGAGCGAGACATCGAAGAATTGGTGCCAGGTGGGTGGCTCTTATATGACTTAAGTTGGCCTATGGCTACTGACTTCCAACGTGAAGATGTCACCTTCTTAGGGATACCACTGGCAGAGATGTGCCTCGAACACTTCGAAGGTTCTCGTACGAGAATACTCATGAAGAACATCACTTACACGGGGGCTTTGGCTGCACTCCTCCAGATCGATATGGAGGTGATTCGTGAGCTTCTAGAGGAAACCTTCGGAGAAAAAAAGAAACATCTATTAGATGCAAACTTCAAGGCGATTTCACTGGGGTACGATTATGCGAACAAGCATTTCGAGTGTCCGCTTCCGATCCGATTGGAAACAATGCAGGAGAACGATGATTCGGTACTCATCGATGGAAACACGGCTGCGGCTTTAGGTTGTGTATATGCGGGGGCGACTGTGGCTGCGTGGTACCCAATCACTCCATCAACATCGCTTGTAGATGCCTTTACTGGCTTTTGTAAACGGTTGAGGGTTGACCCGGACAGTGGGAAGAATAGAGCCGCAATTATCCAGGCGGAGGATGAACTTTCAGCTCTAGGAATAACGATTGGAGCAGCATGGGCTGGAGCACGGTCATTCACCTCTACGAGCGGCGCCGGGATCTCATTGATGAACGAGTTTATAGGGCTCGCATACTATGCAGAAGTTCCCTGCGTCATCTTCAACATTGAACGGGTAGGACCATCGACTGGGATGCCGACACGGACCCAACAGGGTGACATTATGATGTGTGCATATGCGTCTCATGGTGATACCAAACACATCTGTCTGTATCCCAACGACCCCAAGGAATGTTTTGAGTTTGCGGTCCTCGCATTTGATCTAGCGGAACGGTTTCAAACTCCAGTATTCGTCCTCTCTGATTTAGATATTGGAATGAACGATTGGGCGGTTCCTCAGTTTGAATGGGACGATTCATACCTGCCGGATCGAGGCAAGGTTATGAGTCCGGAAGATCTTGATAAGATAGAAAAATTTTATCGCTTCCTTGATGTCGATGGTGACGGGATCGCCTATCGGACTATCCCTGGGGAGCACCCGAAGGGCGCGTATTTTACGCGAGGTTCAGGGCATACAAAATATGGGGCATATACGGAAGAGTCAGAGGAGTATCTTGAAGTTTTAGATCGGGTGGGCAGCAAGATTGAGAGTGCTGCCAGCGCCATGCCTGCCCCAAGAATTCGTTCCCATGGAAATGGTCGATATGCTTTGGTTACGCTTGGGGGTTGCGATGGAGGAGTTCGCGAGGCAATCGAAGTGCTTGAAGCGGAGGGTGACCGAATAGATTATCTGCGTATCCGAGGCTTTCCCTTCTCTGAAGAAGTCGTGGAATTCTTAGAGAATCACGAGCTGAACATCGTCATTGAACAAAACCGTGATGCGCAACTGCTATCGTTGCTTACAATCGAGACCTCTGTCGCGAAAGAAAAACTGGCGTCGGTGACGTATTATGGGGGATTGCCAATGAGCGCTCATCACGTGATTACCGGCGTTAAAGAGCAGCTCGAATTGGCTGGTATAGTCTCCTTAGATGGGGTGAAGTCATGAGTCACATTGCAAAACCACGGGTGTTGCATCCTGGGCTCGAAAAGAATGAGCTCGGACTTACGCGACGGGACTATGAGGGCCAGATGTCGACGTTGTGTGCAGGTTGTGGACATGACTCAGTAACGGCGGCATTGATAGAGGCCATTTGGGCGTTGTCTATCCCACCGCATAGAGCTGGAAAAATGAGTGGTATTGGCTGTTCTTCAAAGACACCTGCTTATTTTATGTCTGAGTCTCATGGTTTTAACTCCGTCCATGGTCGTATGCCGTCAATTGCGACAGGTGCAAATGCGGCTAATCGCGACCTTCTCTACATCGGAGTTTCGGGCGATGGGGATTCGCTATCGATCGGTCTTGGTCAGATGTGTCACGCGGTCCGTAGGAACCTGAACCTGTTGTACATCATAGAGAATAATGGTGTTTACGGATTGACCAAAGGTCAGTTTTCGGCTGCAGCCGACATTGGGTCAAAATCAAAGAGGGGGGTCCCCAATGTGCAGACACCAATTGATCCTGTCCTCCTATCGCTATCGATCGGAGCGACATTTGTCGCACGTGGATTCTCGGGCGATAAGGAACAGCTGGTGCCGATTTTTCAGGCCGGTATTCGACACCCAGGGCTTGCGCTTATCGACGTGATTTCTCCGTGCGTGACGTTTAATGACCATGTTGGATCAACGAAAAGCTATGCCTACACTCGGGAAAATTTCCGAGAGGCGGCCGAGTTGGCATTTGTAACACCATCAGATCTGGTGCCGGAGGCGGAGGAAATCACCGCAGATATAGCGCCGGGTGAAACGCGTGACGTTGAGATGCATGATGGGAGTATGGTTCGATTTCGGCATACTGAACACGATTACGATCCAACTGATCGAGAACGTGCTTATGCATATGTCAGCGAGTGTAGGTTGGCGGGGGAAGTGGCAACCGGTCTTCTTTTCATTGACCCAGATTCGCGTGACCATCATGAAGTTTTGGGTACGGTCAAGACGCCGCTCTGGGATCTACCTTTTGAAGATTTGTGCCCGGGAACGGACACTCTAGATCAAGTCATGAAGAATTACCGCTAGGGATCTCAGAGAACAGAGCGGGATATCAGACAGGGTGGGGTGATGGCTCGCCACAGAGCGGGCAGAACATGGGAGATCTGTATGAACCGCAAAATTTTCAGGTTCGTCTTGTTACTGCTTCTGACAGTTTCAGCCTGTGACCACGGCACTCAGAAACGACTGATAGATACCTACCGTGCGGCTGATTTTTCTTCCAGTAAATCGCTTCGTACACGATCTGAAGTGACAATCGAGTCAACGTTTGATCTGGGCCGTGCGTACCAGGTTACGAGCCGTCGTTTAGAGTATGTTCCAGTCCCTCAAGATTCTGAACCACCTATCGATGATTATGGTCAACTGGTGGGTTTACAGGTAGTGATAGCAGAGGAACCCCTCGATGACGAAGAGCAAGATGCGGTGGCCCGCCGTGCTGCACTGCAGCATCTGGAGGTTCGACTGCCCTCGCGTGTCTTACGTAGAAATGATCTCTACTATCGATGGGTGGTTGAATATACGAGTGGGAACGGAAAGCGATTGACGATGCGAAAGAGCCGAATTTTTCGGTCGCGGGCAGATGGTTCGGAGCCCGAGTCTGAGGATGAAGAGGTTGTTTTTTAGCTGATCTGTGCACCCCTCGCTCTCTCGCCGCCGGTGTTTGGTGTTTGGTTGATCGCCGCCCTTTCCATATGACGAGTATTTTGTTCAGGCCGTTTTTTTATTGGCGAAGAAGTTGGCAATGAAGGCGCCGATAAGTGCACCTCCGAGGGGGCCCCAAACGTAGGTGTGACCAAGTGATCCAATGCCGAGTGCGACAGCTGGGTTTAGTACGCCGTTCGACTGGGTCGCTGCAAATGAAATTCCGAGGAGGAGCCCGCTCCCTATTACGAACCCGCTGAGATTAGCAGAAACTCTTCCAACTACCACGCTTGCCACTGCAAATCCTAAAAGTACAGTCCCAAACAGTTCAGCGAGTCCGGTCAAGGGTGCTCCGTTTACAACTAGCTCGGTGGGGCTGCTGAAGAAGATGTTTCCAAGCATCATAGCTAACACTGAACCCACAAACTGAGCGACGAGGTATGTCCCTGCATCTCGTATGTCGATTCGGCCTATCGAGAATAGGCCAACCGTAATTGCCGGGTTGATGTGACATCCGGAGATTGGACCAATCGTGTAAACAAGAAGCCCAAGGGTAAGGCCCGCTATCACTGGTGTTGGAACAGGGAAACCAGGGTTGTTTATGGAAGTGAGGACCGCTGTAGTAAGGATGAACGTACCGAAAAGTTCCGCAATTAGGGCCCTCGATTTCATTTATCCTCCCTAGAGTATAGACCGTCTGATTTTGGTTTTTGAGTCTTCACAATAAGCTACGAGTTAGCGAGGTTAGACAATAATGATGTCACGTGGCCTTTGGGTCTTACCTTCTCCTGCACTTGAGTGAGTATACCTGACGCGTTTATCAGAAATGTACTGCGGATGATCCCTTCATATTCACGGCCATACATTTTTTTCTTTCCCCACACCCCATACAACGTCGCTACTTCATGTTCTGGGTCAGATAAAAGTTGGAAGTTTATATCATATTTTTTCTTAAACTTTTTATGTGATGCCGTATCATCGGGGCTTATACCGAATATTTTCCACCCCTGCGTCTCAAATTGGGAAAGATTATCCCGGAAGTCACATGCCTGTATGGTACATCCTGGCGTATCATCTTTGGGGTAGAAGTACAGGATGATTGATTGTCCCTTGAGGTCGCTGAGACGGATTAACTGGCCATCATCGGCTTCCAGTTCGAAATCTGGAGCAGTATCACCGGTGTTCAACATTCTAGCAGGTCTCCTGACTAGTAATTGTGTGCACAGTGCATGGGGAGTCTCGGATTCTTGAGATCCCCAATCAACAGGTATGCCCTAGAGTCGGTGCGTCGTCCTTTTGACAGCACTGCGCCGGGGTTAAGAAGACTCTTCATTTATCGGGAATCCTCAATCCACTCGGCAATGAACAAATTGGTGTTCCCATCATGTGATCCGTTACGATTCGATGCGAATACGAGGTGCCCACCATCAGGAGTAAACATCGGGAAGCTTTCAAACTCCTCACTAAAGGTGATTTGCTCGAGTCCTGTTCCATCAATGTTAATTAAGAATAGATCGAAATTTCGACTGTCTGGATCGTGCACGTTCGAAGCAAATATCACCTTCTCGCCACTCGGGTGAAAGAATGGTGCGAAGTTTGCTGCCCCATTGTCGGTGAGTCTCTGTTTGTTGGATCCGTCTGCGTCCATCACGTAAATGTCTAACACTCCTGGTCGAACAAGATTGTCGGTGAGAAGGCGTTGGTAATCAGCCAGCTCATCTTCACTTTCAGGATACCGGGCTCGGTAGACTATTTTTGATGCGTCGGGCGAGTAGAATGCCCCTCCATCGTATCCGATTTCATCTGTGAGTTGTCGTACATTTTGTCCATCCGGATCCATGGAATAAATGTCCAAGTCCCCACCTATCGTCGAAGTGAAAACGATTTGTGACCCATCCGGGGCGATTGTGGCTTCTCCGTCATAACCCGAGGTCTGGAATAGTATTTGGATGTCCGAACCGTCCGGAGCTGCTGTGAAAATGTCGAAGTTGTAGAGCGCCCAGACGTAACCCTGTCGGAAGTCAGGTGGAGGAGGGCATTCCTCGCTTGCAAGGTGGGTGGAGCTATACAGAATCCGTTCTGTGTCGGGGAAAAAATATGCGCACGTGGTCCGACCGAGGCCAGTTGAAACAAGAGTTGGTTGTCCACCTGCGACACTGATCGTAAAGATTTGGTCGCAGTCGTATTCGCCTTGGTGTCGTCGTTGAAAGATCAACTGCTCCCCATCGGAGGAGAAGTAGGCTTCTGCGTTTTCTCCTTCGAAAGTTAATTGCTTCAAATTGGCGAAGTGGGTCTCTCCGGGGAGGGGTACACGTATAACGCTACTGCTCAGGGATTCTATACTTGGGTTACTTTCTAACGTGTTCTCTTCAAGGGGAGTTCCTTGGTCTATACAGGCGGCAGCGAGTCCTCCAAACAGGAGGACAATTCCACATCGTGAGACTGCAATCGCCGTGGTAGTGTGGTTCACGTTCACCTCTGTTCAGTATGAGAGTTGGGCCATACGGTAGGGGGTATGGCGATCCTATGCTAGCGAAGAGTCAAGCATGATTGCTGTCTGGGTTTTTAATGACCGTGGGACCATACTGCATTGCGATCTGTTATGGTGCCAAATGGGAAGGATAGCAAGATGTCTATTTCTCTCGCTGAGGCTCTCTGGGCGGCACAATGTGATGGCACCCTCGTTAAAATCACTGCAACACAAAAACTGCACACTGAGGCTGAGGCCTACGCGGTTCAGGCGGATTTGATTCAGCGTTCGAAGTCGGATGTCGTTGGCTGGAAGGTTGGGGGGACGAGTCGTGAGATTCAAAAAAAGCTCGGGATCCGGGAGCCGATGTCTGGTGCGCTGTTAGAGCGGTTTAGCCACCCTAGCCCCGCGATTGTTCCGGTTTTCTCTGCACATGGACCGCATGTAGAGGCGGAATTCGTCTTTAGGCTTAGCGAATCACTGCCGGCTCGAACGGAAATCTACACTCCCGATGAGGTCAAAGATGCAGTCGATGCTGTTTGTCCGGGCATTGAGATCGTTGGTGCCCGAATACCGGGTGGGCTAGGTGGGGCAGGGGCTTTAATGGTCATCGCTGACAGTGGTGTTAACATTGCTTTTGCCTATGGTGCGCCTGTGGTGGAATGGCAGGAAATTGATCTTGGACGTCAACAGGTTCGTATGTACATCAACGCGAAATCGTATGGCGTGGGTTATGGTACTGATGTACTTGGCCACCCTCTTACAGCACTTACCTGGCTCGTCAATTGGCGCTCTAACTTGGGTTTCGGTTTGAACGCCGGTGATCTAGTGAGCACGGGAAGCTGTACCGGTCTCGCCCCAGTTCAACCGGGAGATGAAGCGATGGCTGATTTCGGACCCTTGGGAAATGTGAGAGTTCAGTTTGTTGCAGACCTGCCCATGGGGAATAAATAACATTAGATAAGTTTTGTATAATGCTTAATAACAATAAGATGAAGAATTATCGATGCATCTTCGATTCGTCGAAATGAAGCTTGTCCAAGCGTTTCAACATTAATGATTTGTTGGCACAGTTTTGTGGCGCCATTTGGGATAGTGCGACTCGCAGCGAGTCACAACGGGTTGGTTATGCTTTCTTGGCGACCTATGAGTGATGCTGCGTTTATCACGCAAATAGAGTGTCGACATCCCCAAGTGCAGATCACCCCCGGTTCGGATGAGCTTGAGCGCGTGGAAATGCAGCTTCTCGAGTACTTTGGAGCGAAACGTCACGACTTTGATGTGCCTGTTGACCTTGCCGGTATGACTGTTTTTCAACGTGCGGTGCTTGGTGCAGTTAGTTCTGTTGATTTCGGAACGATTACGACCTATAGCGAGATTGCAAACCGCATCGGTAGACCAAAGGCCGTACGTGCCGTAGGTAATGCACTGGGCAAGAATCCGGTGGCAATCATCGTACCATGTCACCGAGTGGTGAGAAGTGACGGTTCACTAGGTGGCTATACAGGTGGGATTCAGTATAAGACACTACTACTCAATATCGAACGGGTCACGGAATTTTAAGCTGTCATGTTCGATTGGAGGGTCACGTTTCTACCCTGTACTCTTTTCCCACTTCGTCGATCAGTTGAACTAGACGTCTAAGGCCAACTCCATCTGACGGACCCACACGAATGCGGAGCACACGTCTATCACCTTGGTTGAGCGCGTTGAAATCACCTTGAGCTTGAGCGCGAATGAGCTGTCGGAACGTGTAGTGACTTTCAGGGACAGGTAGGTGGGTAGCTGCGTTATCCATGACTTGTAGGAAAACGCCAGTATTAGGGCCTCCCTTATGTAATTGTCCAGTTGAATGAAGGAAACGCGGTCCATATCCGAGCGTGGTCGCCGCACCCGTGACTCGGGTCAGTGCTTCCCTAAGTTTCGCGAAGATATCTTCATGTTCTTCATCATCTGCTCTCAAGTATGCCTGGACGCCGATGTATTCTCCGTCTTTCACGCTAGCCAGGAAATCATGCAACGTCTCTTGGAGCTCTCCGGCCGCTGGTTGTGAAGGGGTTGCACTGATCGCGTGACCAAAGGAAGGTTGGTCCCAGACTAGGTCTAGTTCGGAGTCTGGGGGTATGTCCTCCCCAGTGATTTCTCCGCTCATTGCCTCCTGGGCTAATTCCTTAGCCAACTGGACCGCAGGTTGGTCGAATGGGTTAATGCTGAGAATCGACCCTGCCATTGCCACAGCAACTTCCCAGATGAAGAAAAGTGTTCCAAGCTCTTCGGGCTCTTCCAATCGAATACGAATAACTGGATGTCCGGCTGCTTCAAGTGCGTCCATGCGCGCTGGCGTATGGTCCTCTTCTCCCCATTGCGCAGCCTCGAGGGCAGCTTCTCCAGTGGTCAGAAGGCCTACGAAAACACGGTCTGAACCATATATAGCAGGATCGAAATGAGGTTCATCTACAATGGGTACGATCCCTATATCATCTTTGCCTGTACTTTCCGCGATGAGCTGCTCGGCCCATGCGGGAAATGCAGTCCAAGATGAGCTCGTGACAAAAGTGACCTTGTCACGTCCAACCATTGCGAGTTCACCCAGAGCTGCCCCCAGCTGGAAGCCTGGGTTGTTTCGAAGAGGTTCTCTACAGACCTCTCGGGCTTCTCTCGCATATGTCAGGAGCGAGCCAACATCAACCCCTACAAGCCCAGATGGTACGAGCCCGAAGGAACTTAGTGCAGAAAAACGACCGCCGACATCAACGGGAGCTTCAAAAATAGCACGGAATTGGTGTGCTTCCGCTAAGTCTGCGAGAGGTGATTTTGGATCGGTTACCGCAATAAAATGGGAGCCCGGATTATCTACTACCTCCTTTGTGCGCGACCAGAAGTGTTGAAATAGTGAAAGAGTTTCGATCGTGGTTCCTGATTTGCTCGCTACGATGAACACGGAGTTTCCTGGAGAGAGCCAGTCCATATCTCGAATAGATTCGGGATGAGTCGTATCAAGGAGAGTGAGCGGTAGTTTTTCGCCGCCGACTGTCCGTGCGATGACTTGGGGAGCCAAACTCGCGCCTCCCATCCCAATTAATAGGAGGTCCGTGATCCAAAATGGAATTTCAGATTGAAGCTTCCGGAGCGAATCTATTAAGGACACAGAAGTCTCTGGAAGGTCCAACCATCCGAGGCGGTCTGCCAGTTCTGGTGTCGTCGGATCTTCCCGCCACAGGGTTGTGTCTTTATCCCATAGACGTTGGACTGCACCGGTTGAAGTCCAGTCGCGAAACCGAGCTTCTAGGTCAACAGTAGCACCCAACGAAAAATCGATGTCAATCATACATATTCAAGGCTGTATGTCGCTCCACTGGTGAAGTCGTGCGGTATCAAAATTGAGAGAAATGGAGATTAAGGTCTCGTTGCGAATTATTTAACGTCTTTTGCAGCGTCCAAAGTCACCAAGAGGTGGAAATCAGAACAGCCCAACGACGCTCCCGTTCTCCTCGATGCGCATCCCTTCAGCTGCGGGGATTTTCGGTAGCCCCGGCATTGTCATAACGGTCCCTGTTCGGGCCACAATGAATCCTGCGCCAGCGGAAGGCCTTACATCCTGAACTGTAATACGGAAACCGGTTGGTCTTCCAAGCTTTGCAGGGTCATCGCTCAAACTGTTAGGGGTTTTGGCGATACAGATCGGCGTGTTGTCGAGGCCAATCGCCTCGAGTTGCGCAATGTCCTTTTCTGCTTTTTTTGTATAATCAACCCCATCGGCACCGTAAACATTTTGCGCAATTTTTTCGATCTTTTCCTTGATGGTGCTATCAAGTTCATATCTCGGCTGATAATTACTTTTTCCTGAGCTGAGCACCTCAAGTACTGTTCGAGCTAGGTCTTCACAGCCCTCTCCGCCTCGCGCATGTCCTTCTGAACGTGCGTAGCGAACACCAAGATCGTCGCATGCTTTTGCAACTGCTTCAATCTCGTCTTCAGAATCAGTGCCAAATACGTTAATGGCGACTATAGGTTCGACCCCGAAGCCCCGGATGTTCTCGACGTGAGCCGCAAGGTTGATCAAACCTGCACGCACTGAATTTGCGTCGGGTGTACCTAGAGCATCTAACGCGCTACCACCGTGCAACTTGAGTGCTCGGATTGTGGCCACCAAAACCGTTGCACGTGGGGTCAATCCTCCAACACGACATTTGATATCAAAGAATTTCTCTGCGCCAAGCTCTGACCCGAATCCAGCCTCAGTCACGACGACGTCTCCGAAAGCGAGTCCAGCCCGAGTTGCCATGATTGAGTTGCAGCCATGTGCAATGTTTGCGAATGGCCCACCGTGGACGAATGCTGGAGTTCCTTCCAGTGTCTGGACCAGATTGGGTCCGAGGGCCTCACGGAGGAGGAGGGTCATCGCTCCAGCTACGTTTAAATCGGCGGCCCGAACAGGGTCTCCTCCGTACGTGTAGCCCAAGATAATATTACTCAGCCGCTGTTCTAAGTCTTCTATACCTGCTGCGAGGCAGAATATTGCCATCACTTCCGATGCCGCAGTAATCAGGAAACCGTCTTCACGCGGCACACCAGCAATGCGGCCGCCCAGACCGATGACGACATTTCGGAGTGCGCGATCGTTCATGTCCACAGCTCGACGCCATGTTATTTGGCGAGGGTCAATGTTGAGCCGGTTTCCCTGCTGCAAATGGTTGTCCAGCGCAGCGGAAAGCAGAGCATGGGCAGAGGTGATGGCATGAAGGTCTCCGGTGAAATGAAGATTGATATCAGCCATTGGGATGACCTGCGAATACCCTCCTCCGGCCGCGCCTCCCTTGATCCCGAAGACCGGCCCCAAGCTAGGTTCTCGAATGCACAGTACTGATTTTGCGCCCACACGTTGCAGACCATCTGCGAGACCCACAGCTACCGTTGTTTTTCCTTCCCCCGCCGCTGTTGGTGTGATTCCGGTCACAAGCACCAGCTGCCCCGCTCCCGGTTCGCGCGCGAAGATTGTCTCAGGTCGGACCTTGGCTTTGTAATGTCCGTAAGGCTCAAGTTCCTGTGCAGTCAAACCGAGGAGCTCACCGATTTCACTAATGGGGCGAGGTGAAGCTGCCTCTGCGATCTGTATGTCCGTCAGCATCCATACCATCCAATGTTGGGTAATCTCATAGCCATATTTGGCATTTATATAGCCCGTCGTAGGGCATCGTCCGAGCGGAAGACTTTACGGTCCACACCGCGACTGCAAAACCCGAGCATGTGGAGATCCGATCGGTTAACACGAATATAAAGTAACGTCTATTAGCTGCTTGTCGCTGGATCTTGCCATTCGTCGCCCTGAAGGGCGATCCCTACGATCATTACGATTACAGTCCCAACAACGTTGTACCATAACCAAGCGATCTCGGTAAAAAGGGAAACCATAATAACCGATCCTAGTCCGACGAGAAGACCAACGAATGCTCCGGTTGCGGTGGAGCGTTTTACGAGAAACGCGAGCAAAAAGACTCCCAGTAATGATCCGTAAAAAATTGATCCGACTTGATTTACCGCTTCAATGAGTGATCCAAGTTGCCCCGCATATAGAGCGAATAAAACAGCGAATCCGCCCCATGCAAGAGTCACGATTCGAGAGACCATCAAATAGTGTTGGTCAGTACCGTCATCTTTAAAGTGACGCTGATAGAAATCAATTACGGTCGCACTCGAGAGTGCGGTGAGTTCAGAGTCGAGCGATGACATGGCAGCTGCGAAGATGACAGCAATTAAGAGGCCTAGGAACCCGGCGGGAACGTAGGTAATAAGGTATGAGGGGAATACATAGTTTACATCGTTCGATGAAGCTCCTCGAATTTCTGAAATCAAAGCTTTCGATTGTGCTCGCAACGTAGCCAGTTCTTCATCGTATCCTGCGATCTCTCGTTGTAGGGGTTGTATGGCGGACATGGTTACTTGATCTGCTCGCGCTTCCACCAGCTTGAGCGTTGCAGATCGTCGTAGCTCGTGCACTTCTTCGTGTTGGATTTCGAGCGTGGTGAACTCGTCTGCTCGAGAGCTGGCTGTTACCTGAGCAACTTCTGCAGAGTTGAAAACAAGGGGTGGCTTTTCAAAGTGATAGAAGACATAAAGCAGGACCCCTATCATAAGGATGAAGATTTGCATTGGGACCTTGAAAAACGCGTTAAAAATCAACGCGAGCCGACTTTGTCGGAGAGAGCTGGCTGTTAGATATCTTTGCACTTGGCTCTGATCTGTACCGAAGTACGCTAGGGCAAGGAACAGGCCCCCGATCAAACCCGACCAAATCGTGTATCGGTTGGTCGGATCCCACGACAGGTCAATGCTCGTCCACATCTCACGAATGCCCCCAATATAAACTACGTCACCAAATCCGACGTTTGGAGGGAGGGAATTGAAGAGAGCGGCGAGTGCGACACCAATCCCGACAAACATCATCAACATCTGAACAACATCTGTCCAAATCACCGCTGTGATACCGCCCAGCATGGTATAGGCAACCGTGATTACTCCCATGATCAAAATCGTAACTGTCTCGTCCCAGCCTAGGATAACTGAAAGGACGATTGCTGGGGCATAAAGCACGATCCCGGCAGCTAAGCCACGCGACATGAGAAATAGGAAACTGGTGAGGGATCGTGTCTTGGAATCGAACCGCCTCTCTAAGTACTCATAGGCAGTAAAGATTTTGGCACGATAAAAAAATGGCACAAACACCGTGCATAGAATGATCATGGCAATGGGTTGGGCCAGATAGACTTGGATAAACTCCATTCCATCGTCAAAAGCTTGGCCAGTAGTTCCGATATAGGTGATAGCGCTTGCCTGTGTGGCCATTACCGATAACCCAATGGCCCCCCAACCGAGGCGGCGGTTTGCGAGGAAAAACCCCTCTACTCCTACATTTTTCCGACTCTGATGATAGGCAAAACCGATTACACCACTGAAATAAACCGCAAACACGATCCAGTCGACTGTGCTCATATGTCGCTGTGATTGAGTAGTTCAGTAAGGGTGTAGAGAAGAACGATGAGGGCTAAGGTGTAGAGAAGAACTGAGATATAAAGTGCACGCCAACTGGGAAAGATGCCGATGCGTGTGTCCTCGTCCTTATCAGCGCTTTCAATTTCGTTGGAACATTTTTCGTCTGTTCGCTGGATCATGAGGCGTTCACTCACGGGACCCAGAGCTAGAGCTTTTCTGCCACCGAGATGAGTCTAACGAGATCAAGTTGGCAAACAGGCGATAGGCTCCTGGAACGCCCGCCGGTAGCTGTCGGAAGAATGAAAGCGACGTGTGCACGTAGATTCCTTTTCCGTATGGTGCGATTAGTAGACTTCCGTGGAGCGGAGACTCCCCAGGGTCGGCCATTTCGAGTAACGCTTGATACCGTTGGTCCCACTCACTAGGGAAATAGAGTCCCCGTTCCTGAACCCAGCCTTCGAAATCTGACAATCGGATACGATTGGGTGCTTGGAAGACCACTGATGTGCTGTCCCGAATTGTCACTCGGGACTTTTCGTCTGTTACGCGAGGTGCCGGCCGATCAATCGCGAGCGGATATGGCGCGAAATTTCCTCGATTGAATTCGTAGCGGTTGTATTGAACGACGAGCGTTCCACCCCGTTCTACCCATGCAAGCAACAACGGGTTAGCTGCAACTAGATCTTGTCTTACCTCGTAGGCACGCACTCCGAGCACGATCGTGTCGAAGTGGTCCAGTCGATCCGGTGTCCAGTCACTCGGATCTAATAGTTCTACATCGAGACCAAGTTGACGAATAGCATCAGCACCGTTGTCACCTGACCCCATCACGTATCCAATCGTGCGGTCGGCTACTTGGATGGGGAAGCGTTTGATTCGGATCTTAGACTCGGATGTGACCAAGCGTGGTTCGATGTGCGGGTAAGTGATGATTTTCGCTTGGATGCCCTCGTTGGTTTCGGAATCAGTTCGGACGAACGATGGAATGAAAAACTCACCTTCTACTGCGAGACTGTCGGGGTGGACCACGAATGTTAAGGTGGTCTCCGACCCATCCGTTGATAGGTCGAAATCGTGGGAAATAGGTGTAGTGCGCCACCCCAGCGGGAGCCCGAGGTCGATCGAGCCGGATATCCCTCGCGGGTCTCGGTTCGTTAGTCGATAAGAGATTTCCCGTGGTTTTTGGTCAACTGTAGACCAAATTACCGACTTTCGGATTGGAGTGACTGAGAGGCGGGGTGCAATGATGATCGGGTTCCAGAACTCCCCGACGGAGCCTACTACTCCGCGATAGCGAACGGGGTCATCGACGTTGACTTGGGTCGAGCTTCCGTTCGCCGATACGGTTGCGACTACGGAACTCATCAAGAGTGGAGGTTGAAAAGGTTGGCCTCGTAATGTGGGGGTTGCAGACTCGCGGTAAATGGACCCGGTTCGCGTCGTGTCGAGGAAGTACGGTGTGGTATAAACAGCATCGTCAGGTACGGTCAGCATGTATCGCCACAGGTTCATCTGGCCCGCTGGTACAAAGGTGTCGGAATAAGGGTCGGCGACTGGTTCCTCTCGCTGCAAGAAACGGTCAAAAGGTCCTGCGTAGTCTGGTCCGACGTCAATATCCGCCCCTATCCTTTCCACTATCCACCCGTCGGGCACGTCGATCTTGGGGGGTGAAAGGTGTACTTCGGCACCCGCCCCACTCCAAACCCGAGTCTCCACGAGAACCTTCTGTCCTGGGACTAGGATGTCATCTCGTGCACGCACTTCAATTCGTACTCCTGCAGCGGCCAAGATCGCACGCCCAAGAAGTTCGTGTTTTCGATTGAGCTCACGTGTGAGTTCGAGGACCTGGGATTGATATCCCTGAAACCAGGTGGGTAGAACACTCTCACGCAATTGTTCGAGGTGTTCTGCGGCTTGCGAGAGCGCAGGTAGGCTTTGACTGGGGTCCAACGGTGAAAGTTGAGTCTTCGCTTTGGAAATCGCATTGCGGTAATCCAAGACATGCTTGAGCGCTTCATTACCGAGGGGTGCTACCAATGTTGTTAGAGTAGTATCGATGCCCGAGAAAATTGGATCAGAAACTGAGGTGTCGACGCGTGACTCGATCAAGGCCAGATAGGTGGATCGGGGACCCGGTGGGATTGCCGTCCCGAAATCCTGTGATAGGTGTTGGCTCCTGCTCTCCATCGCTACTTGGTGGTATGACTTCCCCAACAAGGGGTCCAGATATCCTGTTGGCATCTCAAGCGTTGCCAATTCACGATCGAAAAACGTGCGTCGATAGATCTTCAACGGCGACCACGGCTGAAGGCCGCTCACGATTTGCTCGGGGAATTGTTCGGGGTCCCCGGAAATTTCGTATGCCTCGCGCGCAAGGGCTCCGGCAACTTGGTGTTGCCCATGTCCATCCCGCGATGTTCCCTCCCACATCGTGACCAAAACATGAGGTCGGAATGATCGAATCGCCCAAACTAGGTCGGCAAGAATCGTGTTTTTGGGCCATTTTTGAAATGTTTCATCAGCTGATTTAGAATAACCAAAATCAAAGGCACGACCGAAGTATTGAATGCCACCATCGATTGCTCGTGCGGCGAGTAACTCACCGGAGCGGATTATTCCTAACTCTTCACCGAGTTCGGTCCCGATGACGTTTTGACCGCCCTCACCGCGCGTAAATGAGAAATAGGCTGTTTCGACACCTTGGCCGCGTGCCAGCATAGTAATGAGCCCAGTGTCTTCATCATCAGGATGAGCCGCAACGAGTAGCACTCGTTTGACGCCATCCAGCTGGCGAAGAATCAGCCCACTCTCCAAAGACCCTGGCAGCCGGGAGCCTTGTGCCAAGGCTAGAGCAGGGAGCAAAAAGGTTGCCAGGGTCGTGAAGTACACAAACTTCGCTCGAAGCATCATGGGGCGGAAGGTACCCATGGCTGGGAAGTGAAAAAAGGAAAGTGCTGCTCTAATCTTATAAGATTCATTTTATCACTGCACATTCATCCGAGGTTCGACGTGATTGCTGTATCGGTCTAGGTTGGTTGAAACGTGCTTATGCGATCCGGATGTTAAAGACGTTTAGTGTTTAACGGTCTTGTAAGGGGGGCACAGCTGACTATATCCAGTAACACAAATCAACCTCTTACCTGGCGACATTCTTGTAGGGGTCCTGGCTATCGGATTTGGTGTATGGGTGTGTTGATCGCTGCGTTTTTATTGTTCGTTGCCGGATCACAAGTCCAAGGTCAGCTAAGACGAAATGCAGCAGTTCAACCGGTGGCTGAGGCCACTCAGGGGGCTGCGTTTGTTTCGCTTGGCATGCGCTATGAGACCGATGTCCGTTTCCCGTTGAGTGGACTACAGGGGGACCTCACTTCGGCACCTTATATTCACTTGGCGTACTCCCTTAGCGACCGTTCAGTGTTTGAGGTCCGGGGCACTGCATGGCAGATGCTGTCAGTCAAATCTTCACAGGAGAACCCAGCAGTGCTCCTTGACCCAGGTGTCACGGATGGAAGTACTGCTGATGTAGGTGACTTTGAACTCTCGTTTTCATTCCTCCCGATCGGGTCACCAAGTGGATTTTCAGCTGGGGCACATATCGTCTCCAAGCTCCCCAATACCGATGAAACGAAAGGGATTGGCCCCAATACCACAGATGTAACAATCGCGGGCTTATTCTCATGGGGAGCTCAGAACTGGCGGGCCACAGGATGGATTGGTGTTGGGATACTTGAGGCCCCAATCAAATCATTCGAACAGAATGATGTTCTATCCTACGCGGTTGAATGGTTGTACCGGATGAACGAACATCTCCGCGTGGCCGTAGGTGCGCGAGGGAGAACCAGCACTCGAGGGGTGGTCCCGCTTGGAACGGAAGACCTTGGTGAGTTCCTAGCTAGTGGGGAATGGAAGACCGGGCAGCTCCTACTCGATGTTGGATTCGGGCATGGGTTCACTCAGAATAGTAGTGATTGGCTTTTGGAGGGGGGGATGACCTGGGTGCTTGCTCGTTAGAGGGCGGACGGGCATCGTGGGTTTGACCATTAACCTGGACTGGGTAGAATAAGTTGAGTAATACGACCATCCGCGAACTGTCTGCAGCCCGCGCATCGAAAATTGGCCGTTGTGAATTCGACGATATGGTCACCGGATTCTATGCGACGGATGCCACAATTCTTCCTTCTGGTGCCACGACGATTCAAGGGATCGATGCTATCCGAGAGTTTTGGCGTGCGGCCCCGGATCATGGATTGGTCTCGCTGACAATCGAGTCGGAAACAACGGAGGTCTCGGGAGATATTGGATTCGAGGTCGGAAGGTTCAATCGAACGCTACGGCCGCGCCATGGGGCTCCATTTCAGGAAAACGGAAAGTTTATCGTGGTCTACCGACGTCAAGAGACGGGAGTGTGGCGTGCAATTGCCGAGATGTTTAACACCAACTCCCGCTGAGTTCTGATCACTCCTCCAAATATTTGATAAGACCCCTTTTAGCATACTGCCATAAACATCTTCTGAAGGAGATATCAATGAGCGAGATGAAAGTGCGTCACGTCCGTTGGGATGACCTTGACTGTGAAACTGTCACTGATCAAATCCGCCGCCGGATGGTGTCAGGGGACAGGGTGATGGTTGCTCAGGTATACATCGATGAAGGGGCAGTTGTCCCCACTCATTCGCATGAGAATGAACAGTTCACATATATCCTAGAAGGAGCACTTCACTTCTGGTTGGGCGAAGATGGAACAGAGGAAGTTGTAGTCCGAAAAGGTGAAATACTACACATCCCGTCGTGGGTACCTCACAAGGCGAAGGCGTTAGAGGATACACTCGATGTCGACATTTTTTCTCCTCCGCGGCAGGACTGGCTAGACGGGACTGATGACTATTTTCATGAGGGAGAAAGCTGATGGACTTTGGGCTCGCCGGAAAAGTTGCCCTTGTCGCAGCTTCATCGAAAGGGCTTGGGCTCGCAGTAGCACAGGAATTGGCGATGGAAGGTGCGCACTTGATCATGTGTGCACGCGGAGTCGAGGCGTTAGAAAAAGCCGCCGCCGAGGTCGAAAGTTGTGGGTCGGGGGAGGTTCTAGCGTTGCCAACTGATTTGTTGAATTCTGCGGAAATCAGCTCTCTGGTAGATGCGGCAGTATCCCGCTTCGGGCACGTAGATGTGCTTGTTAACAACGCGGGTGGCCCTCCTTATGGAACATTCGAAGATCATCCTCCTGAAGCGTGGCAGGCTGCTGTCCGCCTTAACCTTGAGAGTGCTCTTAATTTGACGAGAGGAGTCCTTCCGGAGATGAAGGAGCGGGGTTGGGGAAGGATAATTAACATCACTTCAGTAGCGGTTAAAGAGCCGGTTGACGGGCTTATCCTCTCAAATAGTGTTCGTGCAGCAGTAACAGGTTTCGCTCGCACCCTCGCCAATGAAGTGGCTTCTTTTGGTATCACAGTCAACAACGTTTTGCCTGGATTCACCCGAACAGATCGACTTTTGCAGTTAGCTGAGGCCCAATCAAAACAACGAGGCATTTCGACAGAAGATGTTGAAAATGGTTGGAATAGCGTCATCCCTGCACGTCGGTTAGGTAAGCCGCGAGAGTTCGCTGCAGTAGTAGCTTTTCTGGCGTCTGAGCGCGCCAGCTATGTTACAGGGGTTTCGATAGCGGTAGACGGAGGGCGCACGAGGGCGTTGTACTAGAGTGTTGATAGGGCCTGAAGCCAAAAAAATCTGACGCTGTCTGTGTTGAGGAGACTCACGAAGACTGCCACAACCTCGTTCTTGAGAGTTTCTGTACGCCCTTCGGATAAGTTTTTCGGTCTATGAGTTTTTTATGAGTGAGAAGGTCATTGTCGAAAAACCGCCACCACACTCGTCTTCGATGACTTCCATTAAACCATCGGCGCCAATGCCGTTTTCGGAGACCACTGCTGTGCCCTCCACAAGTCCACCACATCCCATGCCAGTCACTTCGTATTGTGTCTGGAGCCTAACTTCGGACCCGAGGAGTGATCCTTCCACTTGGCCAGATATGTTCATGGGGGTCGTGATAGACATTGTGCCTGTTATAGCGCCACCACGTAAGGTTTTTAACTGAAAGTTTCCTGCAAAAGAACTCCCGTCACTGGCCGTCATCTGAAGTGTGTATTGCCCGTTTAGATTAAAGCTGTATCCCGGTTCGCCAGGTTGAGGATTCGATGCGCAAGATGTGGAGACTAGAACCGCAAGAGTAACAAGTGTAACGCAGGTCTTCATGGACGAACTCCTCAGGATTAGATTGATGACGGTAGCCACTTTATCCAATGAGTGTCGATTTGTCTGATCTGTGACTACGACTCTACATGGTGCCTTCAAGTCATACCAGTCACAACGCTAGTGTGGAGTAAACTGGATGCGAAAGTTGCCGCAGCGGTCCAGTGAAGACATGATGCTCCTTAACAGGTCTGATCTTGCGACATCAATCTATGAGATTTGGAAGCAATGATCACGATGTGCGGATGTTGGATGTTGGTGGAATAGCGATGTCGAACAAGTTGAACCGTGCCCCTAAGGCCACGCGTAGAAGAGGAATAATGGTTAAAGAGATCCAAGACGGAATCAACCGTCAGATTCGCGACGAATTTTTCGCCGCCTACTCCTACCTCGGAATGATGGCGTATTTCGAGTCTAAGAGTCTTTCCGGATTCGGGCACTGGATGCGTCTGCAGGCACAAGAGGAATTGGCGCATGCGATGCGGTTGGTCGATTTCCTGATTGATCGTGGAAGCGAGGTCGAACTCGATGCGATTGAATCCCCCCGGCTTGACTTCAAGGAGATGGAAGAAAAACTGAGGCCGCTTGAGGTTATGAAGATAGCGTTGGCCCATGAACAGAAAGTCACGGGCATGATCAATGATCTGTACGCGCTCTCTGTCAAACACAATGATTATCCCGCACAAGTCTTGATGCAGTGGTTTGTTGCTGAACAGGTAGAGGAGGAGAAGGCGGCGGGTGAGATTGTCGATCAGCTTCAGCTTGCCGATGGTGATGTAAGTGCCCTTTTCGTGATTGATGGTCGACTCTCGGAACGCGCTGAAGTGCCGGAAGACGACGAGTCAGCCTGAACTGGTTCCTCTAGTATGCCAGGTAATCTTCTGGATGGTTCAAGGTTTCTGACTCTGTGATCTCGGGAACGCTCCGCGCATCTGACGGAGTGGAACTCTATTGGCGCGAGTGGCCTGCCACCCAGCCTCGTCGGGCGGTCTTGGTGATTTTGCATGGAGTGGGTGAGCACGGTGGTCGTTACAAATCTCTAGCCGCCGGGTTGGGGGCCAGAGGTATTGCTTGTTTCGTATTTGATCATCGTGGACATGGTCGTTCGACAGGTCCCCGTGGTCACGTAGACTGTTGGGATCGTTACGAGTCAGATGTTCATGAATTCTTGGATGAAGTCGTCCGAGATCAACTCTCTACTCCCTTTTATTTGTATGGGCACAGTATGGGATCACTCATCTGTCTAAAGATGGCGATCGGGGGATTTGGTAGAGAGTACCATGGTTTCGGCGGTTGGGTGATTAGCGGGGCGAGTATTTTCCCGAGCGGTGTTGCAAAGCGTCATTTAGTGGTCATGGCTCGTCTCCTATCTCGCATATTTCCGCGATTAACAATGGATTTGGGGATCCCCTCCACAGCACTTTCCCATGACCAAGATATAGTCGATGCATACGATGACGACCCTTTGGTTGTTCGACGAGCAACGGTGCGTTGGGGTACTGAAGCACTGGATACCATAAAGTTCATTAAACGTGAAGCAGACCGAATTTCTGATCCGATGCTGCTAATCCATGGTAGTTCTGATCCGCTATCCGAAGCGTACGGTAGTCGGTGGTTGGCTGAACGGGTTGGAGGAGAAACGGACTTGATTGTGTACGATGGCTCACTCCACGAACCACATAACGATCCCCAATATGCTGATGTGGCTGGCGATGTTTTAAGATGGATTCAGCGGTGATAACTATGAGGAAAAGTTTTAATTCGTCACTGGGGCTTCTGGCTGTCGGACTCCTTCTAGGTGTCGCCCCGCTTGATCCCACTCGTGGTCAGGAGTCGGGCCCCTGTCTGACTGAAACTTCAGCCAGCGAAACCGCCAATCCTGATTTGTATTGTATCTCCCTCATTCCCACCCCACGTGTATTTGGCGCTTCGGGGGTTGTGGAACTCCGTCGACCTGTGGGTCCTTTCTCGGTGGCTGCGACAAGGGATGGGCATCTGATTTACAACATCGTGCTCACAACCCGGGGACTCCCTCCACCGTCAGAGTTGGGACCATACGACCGTTACGTTGCGTGGGCTTCAACTCCTGTACTCTCTCCGATAGACCGGCTGGGTGAAGTTTCTGCGAACGGTCAAGTCAACCTAGGCCAGGTCTCTTTTAATAAGTTCTTGATCCTTGTTACGGCCGAAGGGGGAAGTGTTGGGGTCGAACCTACGGGTCCCTTCGTTCTTAGAGCCCAATCACCGTCGAGTCGAATGCAGCCTGCGGATTTTCTTGAATTCGCACTCGGCGCGATTCCGCTTGCTTCGCCCAATTCGGCGAGTAGGGAGACGATGGCGGGTCACGAGGGTGTATTGAACGATCCGTGGGGTCCCATCCCCATGCCGATGTCGGGACGCATGATGCTTCCTTCTCTAATGCGGCTTAGGCCGATCGTCACCCCCTGGTATCCAGGCACTGACTGGAAGGGTGAAATCATGGATGCCCGTCCAAGAGAACTGGTTGAACTGAACGATGGAGATTCGCTTTCGCTCGAGGCGGTATATGTGCGAAGGCGAATTGGGGAGAGAGAACTTTTAGGGTATGGCTTCAATGGTCAGATTCCAGGCCCCTTATTGTGGGTGCCAGAAGGTGGCACCGTCACGATCAATTTCACGAATCATATAGACTGGCCGACAACGATCCATTGGCATGGGATTCGGCTGGATAACCGTTTTGATGGAGTGCCGGGAATAACTCAGGATCCGGTTGCACCAGGAGAATCTTTCCGCTACGAAGTGAATTTTCCTGATCCCGGTCTTTACTGGTACCACCCACACCACCGGGAAGACATTCTGCAGGACTTAGGACTCGCCGGAAACTTGTTGGTACGGTCGGGAGATCCTGAATATTACGGGCCGGTTCATCGTGAAGAGGTCGTTATGTTGGACGATCTGCTTTTAGGAGAACATGGAATCGTTCCGTTTGGTTTCGAGAGCGCCACGCACACGCTCATGGGGCGCTTCGGAAATACGATGCTTCTTAACGGAAAATCCAACTATTCACTCCAGGTGCAGAGCGGTGAAGTGGTGCGCTTCTTTTTTACGAATGTTTCCAATACGCGAACCTTTAACCTTTCGTTCGATGGGGCACCGATGAAACTGGTGGGTACAGATGTGGGCAATTTCGAGCGAGAGGAGTGGATTGAGAGCCTCGTGATAGCCCCGGCCGAGCGGTACATCGTGCACGTAAGATTTCCCCGCGACGGCAATTATCAGATGTTGAATAGAGTCCAAGGGATTGACCACATAGCTGGCCAGTTCTTCTTGGACGTGGATACACTTGGTGTTGTCCAAACAGGGCCAGGTCCAACCTTGCCGGACCTGGTGGCGTCGTTTGAGGTGTTACGGGCTAACCGGGCAGCTCGTGACGAGATAAATAACTATCGCCAATTCTTTGATCTTCCGATCGAAAAGACGCTAACGCTCGATATGACGAGGAATGATCTCCCTTTGGTTGTCGAGCGTCTAATGACGGTCGATTCATCTTATTTTCACCCGATCGAATGGTCGGGGACCATGCCGATGATGAATCTCATGGCTACGCCGAATGAGGTCTCGTGGATTCTCCGTGAACCAGACACTGGGCTGGAGAACGAAGAAATTAATTGGAAATTCAAGGTCGGCGACATCGTAAAATTACGCATTCGCAATCGACGTGAGACCCTCCACCAAATGCAGCACCCGATTCATATCCATGGGCAACGCTTTCTGGTTTTGGCTGTTAACGGAGTTGAAAATGAGAACTTGGCGTGGAAAGACACTGCTCTAGTGCCTGTCGGTGGAACGATGGACATTTTATTGGAACTGTCAAACCCCGGTCGTTGGATGTTGCACTGTCATATTGCGGAGCACCTTGAGGCTGGGATGAAGATGATCTTTACTGTCGATGAATGACCTGATCGACTGTTTTGATACGGCGGATAAAGTATTTTGAGGTTGCCCTTATTGGACCCGAAGGAGGAGTGTTAAATGAAAAAGCTTACATGGACGATAGTGCCCCTGATCATGTTGATTTCCCCGTCACTTGTTTTTGCACAAGCTACCGCTGAACTGTCCGATGGGGTGAAGGAATTTGTAGCTATCGAAGGACCCGCGGTTGCTCTTACTGGGGTTAAGGTCATCGATGGGACGGGAAGAAGCCCTCGGTCGAACCAGACGGTATTAATTGAGGACGGTCGGATATCTGCAGTGGGGCTTACCGATGATGTCGCCATCCCCGCTGGTGCGGATATCCATGATATGTCTGGTCATACGGTGATCCCGGGCATGATTGGTCTCCACAATCACATGTTTTTCATGGGGGCCGGTGGTCGAACGGCTCAGCAGAGTGTCTCGGCACCAAGACTCTACCTGGCGGCGGGCGTGACTACGATTCGGACTACAGGAAGTGTCTCACCCTATGCGGACCTCAACGTAAAGTTCAATATCGAGAGAGGCGTTGAGCCGGGCCCTCGAATGCATGTGACTGCTCCATACGTCACGGGTCCAGACCCCAGTATCGGTGACATGGCACAGGTTAATTCACCAGAAGCAGCTCGTCGTTTCGTTCGGTACTGGGCTGCTGAGGGTGTTACGTGGATCAAGGCATACACGACAATCCGCCGTGCAGAACTGGCTGCGATTATCGAGGAGGCACACGCCCAGGGAATTCGGGTTACTGGCCATATCTGTTCGGTGACGTTCCAAGAAGCGGTCGACCTCGGGATAGATAATATTGAACACGGATTCGCGACCGCGACGGATTTTGACCCGCGAAAACAACCAGATCAGTGTCCCGACAATTCGATGGTTGTTGTAGGTGAAGAAGGAGATCCGGAAGGAGAGATAGCCCGTTCCGTAGTTCTGAAGATGGTCGCGGCAGGTGTGGGGATGACGTCGACCATGGCAGTTGTCGAACCCATGACAAAGGGAAGGAGGGTGCTTGACGAGCGTACGCTCGAAGCAATGGCACCCGAGGTCCGTGAGGATTACCTGGAGATGGTTGACCAGATTGAATCGTCACCTGACTGGGCGATGACCGAAGAACACTTGCAGAAGGGCATGGCGTTCGAGCGAGGCTTTGTTGAGGCGGGAGGTGTGCTCGCTGCTGGTGTGGATCCTACAGGGATCGGTGGTGCGATCGCGGGGTTTGGAGATCAGCGTAACTATCAGCTGCTGATTGAAGCTGGGTTTAGTGCTCCAAGGGTTGTGCAAATCATGGGACCAAACGGCGCGAGAATCATGGGCATAGATGATGAGCTCGGTACGGTGGAACCCGGGAAGTTGGCTGACTTGGTAGTCCTTGATGGTGATCTCGAGGTCGATTCGGAAGTCATTAAACAGGTTGCTGTGGTATTTAAAGATGGTGTCGGGTATGACTCTGAGCGCCTGATCGCTTCCGTAAAGGGGTTGGTTGGGATCCGGTGACTTGCCAAGAACATCAGGTGGGTATGGGGCCGGATATCGGGGTTGAGTCCAATGGCGAGTATTAACATTGGTGGTCTTCTTTGATGCGCTATACGTGGAAGACCCAATGTTCCTGTCATGAGTAAGGCTTACGATCCGGTCCCACTCAAAGGATTCAGAAGGCGTGATCCTGCGGAGATGGTCGAACTTGCTTGCGCTTTCCGAGATCAACTTCGGTTACGACGAACCGTTCGTGAATACTCCGAGGACCCCGTTCCCGCGGAAGTGATTGACGCGTGTATAGAGGCTGCGTCAACAGCTCCAAACGGAGCTAATAAACAACCATGGCATTTCGTTGTGGTTCGAGACCCAAAATTGAAGCGCGAGATCTGTGAAGCAGCTGAAGAGGAAGAGCGAGATTTTTACGAGAACCGAGCACCACCTGAATGGTTGGAGGCATTAGCTGCCCTTGGGACCGATGAAAAAAAGCCGTTTTTGGAGGAGGCCCCTGTACTTATTGCGATTTTTGCAGAGAGTTATGCAGTAGAGAATGATAAGAAGTTCAAGAACTACTACGTATCGGAATCTGTGGGTATCGCGACGGGGATGTTGATCACTGGGCTTCACCACGCAGGCTTGGTAACACTGACGCATACACCGAGCCCTATGGGTTTTCTTAACGAAATACTTGATCGTCCTAAGAATGAACGTCCATTTCTCATGCTGGTAGTTGGGTACCCTTCGGACAAAGCAGTTGTCCCAAATATAACGAAAAAGTCGCTACTTGAGATTGTCACTTACCGCTGAAAATGGCGTGGCTGGACAGTCCTCACATTCGTATGGGAAGTCTATCCTGTCACTGATATTAGCGCTTTGTCACATGTTTTTATCCGGTGACGGCGAGACGAGCTGGAGAAGAGATGATTGAAACTTTGCAAGACAAAATTATTTCGTGGGATGGTGAGTCTGTGGTGGTTGCGTATGATCAACCCACGGGAACTTGGATTTTCATTGCAATTCACAACACGACGCTTGGGGTGGCATCAGGTGGTACTCGTATGAAGAGCTATAATTCACCTGTCGCTGGGCTGGAGGACGCACTTCGTTTGGCTGAAGGGATGACATATAAGTGGGCTGGAGTAGGCATGTCCTTTGGAGGTGGGAAAGCTGTACTTGCTGTCCCAGGCCGATTGCCGACTCGTGAGCGCGACGGGTTACTAGATAGATATGCAGAGCGACTCAAGTCACTCAAGGGTGCGTTTCAAACGGGTGTAGATATGGGGACCACTCCTGAAGATATGATCAGAATCGGTGCGATATCCGGTCATGCAGTTGGAGTCAGGGAGGGGCAGTCAGCTGATCCGGGTCCATACACGGCGCTGGGTGTTTTTGTAGGAATGCGTGCCGCTCTAAAGTACCACTTTGGTTCAGAGAGTTTTGAATCACGCTCTGTGCTCATCCAGGGGCTGGGGGACGTGGGTTTGCCTTTGGTCGATCGACTAAAAGCGGCTGGTGCCCACCTTTTTGTCTCGGACATTGATGAGGCTGTCGTTGCTAAGACTGTCGAAGAAACCGGAGCGACTGCTGTCGCACCAGGTACGGTCTATGATATGCCACTTGACATCTATGCGCCGTGTGCGGTCGGAGCAACGCTTAACCCAGATACAATTTCACGATTGAAATGCGCGATTGTTGCCGGTTCCGCGAATAACCAACTGGAGTCATTCTCTGATGCCAAGGCACTGCAGGATCGTGGTATTCTTTACGCGCCTGACTACGTGATTAATGCCGGTGGTGCAGTGGCCTTTGGGCATATACACCAGGGTGAGCGAGACGAAAGACAACTTGAGGCTGCAGTCGAGAAAATTGAAACAGCTTTGAACGATATATTTTCCGAGGCGGACGAACTGGATGATTCGCCTTCGAGAGTCGCTCACCGTAGGGCAAAACGTTTCCTCGATGAGCAGTCCTAAGGGAATAGTAGGTGTGTCTAATCCAGAGAATTTTCAGGGATAAAATGAATCGCGAGGGATTCGCTCAGTATTGGGATTGCTTTTCGTCACTTACTTGGTGATCGTCTAATGAACTGGTCGATCCAGATGTTCACGTGGGCTACCGAAGTGTTGTAAATAAGTGGTTCGGAAGGACGGTTGAGGGTCCGATAATAGTGTCTGAGGTGTGTTAAGGGGAATGTGACGTGACGGAATGTTGAACGTGTATTTCGGAGACATGCTCCCGCCGCCGAGGGATGATCAGTCCAAGCATGACTATGTGCTAGTCGGAACAGCATCCCCGGTGCAAATAGAGGTGCGCACCGTAGACCATCATCTCACTCCCGACAACACAGTTTGTATCGGAACATTCCATGAGGGTCGCACGATTGGTCGGTGTGCAATACCCGATGAGAGTGTTAGGGATTTTCTCGACCTGTCTATTTTTGACAAGCCCGTTTCATTGGCACTTAATGCGCGGCTTGGAGGACCAGGTGTTGAAGGCAGCCTACTTGCTCTCGTGCCGATGGAACAGGCTGAAGTGGGGGCCGACGAAGAAGACGAGCCGTGGCGGGCGAGTGTGCCCGATATCTCGTTCGATGCTCAGGAATCAACTGATTCAGACGTGGAACCGGCCAGCCAGCTCGTTGGAGTATTCCTAGGAGAAATCGTACGCTTCGACCAGGATCGTCGAGTTCCTAACTCTCTTCTTCGGGAAGCAGCCGACATGTTGGCTGGTGTAATTCGAGGTGAGGTTAGTAGTGCGGTTGACCGGGTGATTGAGGAACTCACTACTCCGACTTCCGGTTAACGAATCGCAGCTGAAATTGAGGGGTGCGCAATCCTTCATGGATTGGTTGTGTTACAATCAATCCAATACTACGGGAGACTTCAGGCCCCATTAAAGCAAACTGTGGCCCCAGGCCTACACCTACACCGAGTCAAAGTGTGAATTCCTCGCACTTCTTGCCCCAGCGCCATTAGAACGAGGTCTGCGAGCACCGAAGAAAATGCCTCATCATCATGGGGGACGGGTACCCGGTGTAATCGTATGCCTAGTGCGGCGGCTTCGTCACGAAGGTCAATATCAAGTTCCATGAGGGTCTCAGATTGTTCGTGCATGAAACTAACCGGATCTACGAGCACATTTTTGACCCCGGCGAGACTCTGGAGTGCCTCTTCAATAGACGGCTGAGTCCATTCTACTTTTCGATTCGAGTGATTCTGATATCCGAGATCCCAGTTGTGGACGCCGAGTGTTTGTCCTTGGGCTTTGCACCATTCTTCCACGTATTTCACGTACCGACTTCCTTCGCGAACGTATCGGATCGGAGTGCCATGGGCGCTGAAAAGGAGCCGGTCAGTTTCGGTGTTTAGGTCCAGTCCTGCATCTTGGGCTGCGTTCTGTGTTGTTCTTGCCCGGAGTGAATGATAGTCGGGGTGCCGATGCCACCCCGTGACTTCAAGGATTTCAGGTTCCCACCCAAGGCTTTCAATTGTCGTGGTAACGCTGGCTAGTGAAGCGACCGTAGTGGACGGACCACATAATGGGTATACGGGGAGAACAGCAATTTTCTTCGGATTATGCCGCCTTAGCCGAGTGATAGCATCTTCGATTGTCGGTTCCGTGAATTGCATCCCAATTTCAACTGGAACCTCGACTCCTCTTGATGCGAGTTCCGACGATAGCATACGGGCCTGCTCTAGGGCCTGTGCGTTGAGGGGAGATCCGCCAATACGCGCGTAAGAGCGGGCCAGGCTGGGTGCGCGCTGCTTGGCCAACATACGGCTTCGTAATCTTTCGCTCTCTGGGTCATCACCTGGCTCAAGTCGGGAGTTGGCCGTGAAAATCCGTTCGAGAAATGGAACGACTTCACCCAAAGAGGTGGTCTCTGGTTCTCCAAAATTGATGAGCAACACGCCAGCTGAATCGGTCATTCTAGAAGGGTTAAGTATGTCCATTTTGGACCTGTTCTACGACGGCTGCAATTATAGAGGGGTCTGAGTTTGGGTGAAGTCCATGGCCGACGTTAAAAATGTGCCCCGGGCGACCTGCTGCTTTCGTAAGAATCTTCCGAGTTTCGACTAGGGCGGTTTCCTCGCCGGCCAAAATGCTTGCAGGGTCAAGGTTCCCCTGGATCCCACGATCTAGTCCGATCTCTTTCCATGCATCATCAAGTGGTGTGCGCCAATCCACACCAATTGCATCCCCTCCCGCTTCTGCAAGTAATGGGAGCATAGTCTGGTAGGCCGATCCAAAATGTACGGTTGGTATTTGAGCATCTCCGATGCGCTGGAGTAACGACTTCGAATAGGGCAGTACGTATTGCTTATAGTCCTGTGGACTTAGGATTCCACACCACGAATCAAAGATTTGGATCGCTCCAGCTCCCGCCTCATGTTGCGCTATTGCAAATTCTGCAAGATGGTCCACCCAAAAACGTGCTAAGCGGTCCCATGTATCTGTCTTTCCGGTCATCACCGCACGAAGCTGGGCAAGCCTACTTTCACGAGGGCCGCTACAGAGATACGAACACAGGGTAAAAGGGGCTCCAACGAAGCCGATAATGGGCACCGCATGCCTATTTCGCAGAATTCGGATGGCTTCAAGCACGAATGCGAGTCGGTCTCGTGGATCGAATGGCTCCAGGCGATCCACGTCTTCAAGTCCACCCCACGGTGGCAGAACCACTGGTCCCACACCAGGCCTTAATTCGATGTCGAGTCCCGCCGCTTCAAATGGAGTCGAAAGATCTTGGAAGAGCACCAGTGCATCCACAGGAAAGTAGTCAAGTGGTAGGGCAGTGACGCGCGCGGCGGCCTCAGGATTCCGAACCAGATCTAGAAACTCGAATTGTCGCCGTTCTTCACGATAGGCTGGTAGGCACCGACCCGCTTGTCGCATGAACCATACGGGCGTTCTCTCAACGTGTTCGCGAGCTAGGGCTCGAAGGAATATGTCATTCATGGGTTGCCATCTATCCGACAAACCCTTCTAACGCAAACGAAGCGACCAGGATTGGATCTATTGTCATGGGGTCGGTAGCTTCCCAATCGAGCGCGGTTCTCCGCGTTGTCATCAGTTTTGCACTGGGAGCATAACTCTTGTGAGGAGCTCGCATTTATTCGTGGGGGAATCATGTCACGTTGCACAAGAAGTGTGTTGGAATCTGGGTTTCATTGTCCGATGAGGCTTGTGAAAATCACTCTTATGGGGCTTGGCTTTCTAGTTGCTGCCTCCCCCGCCGTCGCGCAAGAGAACGATCAATTTGACACTCTCCTTCGAGGAGGGCGAGTACTCGACGGAACTGGAAACCCATGGTTCCGCGCCGATGTGGGATTAAAAAACGGATTCATTGTGGCGATCGGAGATCTTGCTTCAACTGGTGCCGATCGGGTGATTGACGTGGAAGGTCGTTATGTGGTTCCAGGATTCATTGACCTCCACTCACATGCAGATGATGGCCTTGATGCCCCCGGCGTTGAAGGAAGTGAGGGGGCACGGAGACGGGCAGCCCCTAACTTGGTCAGTCAAGGGGTAACCACGGTGGTTGTTAACCAAGATGGTCGATCTCCGTGGCCGATTGTCGATCAACGGGCGAGGCTTGAAGATCGCGGACACGGGCCTAATGCGGCGCTTATGATTGGGCATAATACGATTCGCGAGCTAGCACTTGGAGAAGACTATCGCCGTTTTGCGACACCCGCCGAGGTCCAACAGATGGCGGGGATGGTCGAGCAGGGAATGGCAGAAGGTGCATTTGGACTAAGTGCGGGACTAGAATATGTGCCTGGCAGGTGGAGTGAAACATCTGAACTCTACCCGTTGGTTGAGGCAGCTGGAGCTGGTGGTGGCATCTATATCGTCCACGAACGAAGCTCTGGTATGACTCCGATGTGGTTCTGGCCAAGTCAGGATGATCCAGGGCCTCCTACCATGATCCAGACGATACTTGAGGATATTGATATCGCGGAGCGAACGGGGGTGACAACCGTTGCTACGCACATAAAGGCCCGTGGCTCTGACTTTTGGGGTGCAGGGACTGTCTTGGCAGATTTAATTGAGCGCGCGCGCTCTCGCGGCATCCCAATCTGGGCCGACCAATACCCCTATAATACCACGGGAAGTGATGGAGGGACGGTTTTGCTCCCGAGGTGGCTGTTCGAAAACATGAGTCCTTCCCCCAACTCCACGATTTCGGATTTTGGGGCTGTCCTTGAAGCGGCGTTGAATGATGCCGGTCGTGGTGAGCAGGTACGCCAAGATGTTGCGCATGAGATTAGTCGCCGAGGTGGTCCGGAAAATCTTGTTATTATGGATCATCCAGACCCAGAAAAAATAGGGCGTACAGTTGCAGAACTCGCGGCTGAGTGGGATGCGTATCCGGTAGAAGTCGCGATTCGACTCCAACTGGAAGGAGATCGAAGTCGGCCAGGAGGCGCTCGGGTAAGAGGTTTTTCGCTTTCGGAACTCGACGTCGAATCGTTCTCCGGAGAGACATGGTTGGTGACTGCTTCAGATGCAGGAATTGCGTTGCCAAGTGACGGTCCAGTCCATGCACGATTTTATGGGACGTTCCCACGTAAGATTAAACGGTACGCCATGGACTTAGGAGTGCTTTCCGTCGAAAGTGCTGTACGGTCCATGACCACTTTGCCAGCCCAGGTACTTGGGCTTAAAGATCGAGGTATGATCCGCGAAGGATTCATCGCTGATGTTACAGTCCTTGATTTGGATGAGCTTCAAGACAATGCAACGTTCTTTGAACCGCACCAGTATGCGTCTGGGGTAGACTTGGTATTTGTGAACGGCGAACTGGTAGTGGATGAGGGAGAGCTTACGTATGCTCTCCCAGGTGTAATCCTGACGCCGGAAGACGCACGGACACAAGCAGGACGGACCGGTTCATGATGATCCGAGTGCGCCGCGTTGATTGTACTGACAGGCATTACGTGACACTTCTTTGGCCTGTTTTTGTTCTCTTTGTTTTCGTGTTGGCATGCACGGGTTCTCCTGAGCGAGATGCTCCGGCACTCGATGCTGGGCCTTCGGGGGTTCAGCAAGCTCCTGCGCATGTTTTCACTGACCTGGAGGGAACTTCAGTCTCCATCTTGGATCTGTCGGGAGATGCGGCGGTGATCAACTTCTGGGGGACGTGGTGCTTGCCCTGTCGTACGGAGCTTCCCGAGTTGTCTGAACTGGCGGACGTGTACGAGGAGCAGGGGGTCCATGTCATCGGGATCGCGGTTGACTCAGGTGAGCCCGAGAACATTCGCACCTTTGCTACTGAGTATGGGGTGAATTATCCGATTTGGGTGACGGACATGGCAACGGCCGTTGCCAAGTTTGGTGCCGTTGGTTTCCCCTTTACCCTTATTGTGGACGCTGAGGGTTGGGTTCGGAAAGAGTATATAGGCCCACAGACACTAGAGTCGTTATCTGCTGATATTGAGGAAATTCTGCCTTGAGCGCTTAAGCGGTGCTCACCCGAGTTTCCGCGCCCGGTCATTCCGGGAGGAGCGAGAACTTACACGCTCTTTGAAAACGGGCAACGCGTACTGAGTATGGTTCTTAGATTTTATAAAACAGAACCCCTCACTCGAATTAATAAAGGAGACAAGGTCTTTGAGGATTTCGATGGATGCATGGCGTCGGCACGCGGCACTCACCGCTTTTTTTACGTATCTGCTTATCGTACTAGGTGGAATTGTGCGAATTACAGGCAGTGGTATGGGGTGTGGAGACGACTGGCCGTTGTGCAATGGCCAATTGTTTCCTCCATGGGACTTTGCGACGTGGATTGAATGGGGGCATCGTCTGGTCGCGGCGTTTATTGCTGTCTTGATTGGAGTACTATTTGTGTGGGCTTGCTTAAATCGGCAGGCTCCTGCATGGCGTGGTCGGTTTAGGCTCGTCAGCTGGATTGTCTTTTTGCTGGTAGTGCAAATTCTTCTCGGTGCCATAACCGTTTGGTTAGAATTGCCTCCCACAACTGTCGTTCTGCATTTGGGTACAGCGATGGCTCTGTTTGCGAGCCTATTGCTTGCTTCACTTGGAGTCGCCGATGGTTCGCCGCTTGTGAATCAAGTTACTCCGGCTGTGCGGATGGCGTGGCTACTAGTGGGTCTTGGAGTTGTTACCGTGATGCTGGGTGGTTTAGTAGCTAATCTTGGTGCAGCCCCTGCATGCCAGGGATTCCCTTTGTGCAATGGGTCACTTTTTCCGGGTGGGCATTGGCGTATCCACTTACATTGGGTCCATCGAGTTAGTGCATATCTTCTGATGTTAGGGATCTTTTCTTTACCGTGGGTGGGACCTGAACGAGTACGGGTTAGTGCTTGGATCGCAACTTTTTTGATGGTGGCACAAGTGATTGTTGGTGCGGTAATGGTCTTGGAGATTTTGCCCCAATCCTGGCGGATTGCGCACGTGGCGCTTGGTACAGCGGTTTTCGGAACACTCGTGGTGCATGCTTATAAGACCGGAGATGGAGATGCCAATGTTTTTCAGGACAGCATCTAGTCGAAAAGGTTAGAGAAGAAGCGATGACCGTAAGGGTGCGTTTTGCACCAAGTCCTACAGGGTACCTTCATGTCGGAGGTGCACGGACGGCACTGTTTAACTGGCTTTTTGCTCGGCACGAGGAAGGTGTTTTCCTGCTTCGCATCGAAGATACCGACCGCGCCCGTTCTAGTCCTGAAATGACACAAATCATTTTAGATGGGTTGGAGTGGTTAGGTGTGACGATTGATGAGGGGCCGGTTTTTCAAGCCGACGGAGTAGAGCGACATCGAGAAGAGGCTTTTGCACTTCTAGATAGAGGTGCGGCTTACCGTTGTTTCTGTACCTCAGAGGATCTTAGGTCTCGTCGGGAAGAAGCTGAACGAACAGGTTCTGGGTTTGGATACGACGGGAGATGTGGTGACCTGTCGGTGGTTGAGTCTGAGGCAAGAGCTGCAGCTGAGGAACCGTTCGCTCTGCGAGTACGAGTGCCCAACGAAGCTATAGGTTGGGAAGATCTGATCCATGGTCCGATGTCATTCCCGGCAGGCGCAGTGGATGATTTCATCGTTCTCCGATCCGATGGCACGCCGGTCTATAACTTGGCTGTGGTGTCCGATGACCGGGAAAGTCGAATTACCCATGTGATTCGCGGAGATGATCATATCTCGAATACACCCAAACAGATCGTGATCTATCGAGCCCTTGAGAGTTCGATTCCGATTTTTGCCCATGTGCCACTGATTTTGGGTCCGGATGCAAAACGGCTCTCAAAAAGGCACGGGGCGATGTCTGTGCTTGAGTACCAAGAGCAGGGATTTTTGGCTCAGGGTGTGATTAATTTCCTCGCGCTCTTGGGGTGGTCACCGGGTGATGATCGCGAGTTGTTTGGGGCCGATGAATTGGTTTCCGTCTTTGAGATCGGCCGGGTACTCAAAAAGAGTGCTGTTTTTGACCTTGAAAAACTCGAATGGTTAAATGGACAGCATATTGCGAATAGTCCTGCCTCGGTGCTCGCCCCTGATGTTATTCGTGAGCTTAGGGCTCGTGCGGTCGACGAAGGTCTATCTTTGTCCAAAACACATCCGACGCTAGAGACCTCAGGAGATCGACTCGCAGAGATACTAGATCTTGTGAAAAATCGTCCGAGAACGATTCCAGCTCTCGCCGGACAGGTTTCTCCTTTTTTTGCCGCAACAATCGATTATGAGTCATCTGCAGTAGATCGATTCTGGACAGAACCCAAAGCAGCTTCTAACGCATTGCGAGACCTTGGCAGTGTATTTGATCAACTCGACGAATGGAGCCTCGAATCCCTGGAAATAGTCACCCGTGCACTAGCTGAACGGCTTGGAGTTGGTGCGGGAAGACTGATCAATCCATTGCGCGTAGCACTGATGGGACAGGGTGTGAGTCCAGGTATCTTCGAGGTTGTCGTCGCGATGGGACGTGATCGAGTCAAAGAAAGGATTATAGCGGCAACCGGTTTTCTCGATGCCAAGGCGGTTGAAGGGTGAGCGCTCCACATGAGTCATTCATGCGGCACGCTCTTGAACTTGCGGATGCGGCTGCCACGCAGGGCGAAGTCCCTGTTGGAGCGCTTCTTGTCTCTCCAAACGGAGACATTATGGCAGAAGCGCACAATAGGACTCGGAAACTATCCGATCCAACAGCACATGCCGAGATGTTAGTGTTACGTGAAGCCGGGATCCGCACTGGGGACTGGCGATTGGAGGGACATACGCTCTATTCGACTCTTGAGCCCTGCTCTATGTGCACAGGTGCAGCTGTTTTGTCTCGCATTTCAAGACTTGTATTTGGTGCGCGTGATCCCAAGGCGGGGATGTGTGGTTCGCTGGCAAACCTCGCTCAAGATCCTCGTCTCAACCATCACATTGAACTCATTGAGGGAATTCTTGCCGGAGAGTCGGCCCATATACTGCAACGCTTCTTCCAGGCTCGAAGATCTTAGCGGCTCGTGAAAATCCTGATTTATTTGGAAGTTGATGTCCGCATATTTGGTGCAGCCTAAAATCCTGAGACTGGTTTCCCAATAAATCGGACTGAACCCGCTAAGATTAACATAGATAGACCGTAGGCTATCCAGATTGGGGTTCCGTACGCTGTAGCCAGGTGCCCGAATAGCAGAGCTAGGACGGCTACAAGCAATGCGTAGGGCATCTGTGTCCGAACATGGTCCATGTGGTCACACGCCGCCGACATCGAACTGAGAACGGTTGTGTCCGAGATTGGTGAGCAGTGGTCACCAAAAATTGATCCCGCGAGCACTGCACTGACTACGCCTGGAAGTGCTGTCCCACCGAGCCCGCCCTCGAAGCCCACGACCCCACCAAGCGCGACCATTAAGGGTATGACCAGCGGCAACAGAATCGTCATCGTTGCCCAAGAAGTCCCAGTACAGAAGCTGACGAGTGCGGCAGTACAAAATGTGAGGGCTGGAAGCAAGTCCGGAGATAGTCCGCCTTCAAGTACCTGAGTGAGATATCTAGCCGTCGCAAGTTGTTCTGTTACCGCGCCAAGAGACCATGCGAGTATCAAAATGATAAACCCCATTGTCATCGCACGGATCCCTGCTAGCCAACCGGAAAGTCCCTCTTTTATGGTGATGATTCTCTGCCCAACGGGCATCCCGATCGCAACCATACAACCAGCTAAGGACCCCCACATTATGGCCTTGAACGGATCAGCTGCCCCAAATGCGTCCCAGAGCGAAGTGGCTCCAATCGCGTTGCGCCCATCAAAGTAGAGACCAAAGAGGACAACGAAGACAACAGTGAGAACGGGAACCACCGCATTATACCAACGGAGTGGAACGCCTTCTTTGACGTCAAGACCAGTTTCTTCCGTATCTACCAAGAGTTGTGACCCTGGTCGAAAGACGCCTCCGCCGCGGCGAGCCCTTTTTTCAGCCCCATACATTGGACCGAAATCTCTCTGCATAGCAATGATGAGCCCCACCATAACCAGAGATAGAATTGGGTAAAACAGATAAGGGATGGTGCTTAAAAACAGGGTGAACGGGCTTGCTGTTGCGAGTGTATTTGAAAGTGCAGGGTCAGCTGTCTGTTCTGCCGCGATCTTTAGACCATCGCCGATGAGTGAAATTTCAAAGCCGACCCAGGTGGATACAAATACAATCGTTACAACTGGAGCAGCCGTTGAGTCGACTAGGTAGGCTAACTTCTCGCGAGATATCTTGAGCTTGTCCGATATAGGTCGAAAGGTATTCCCGACGATGAGTGTGTTGGCGTAATCGTCAAAGAAAATTGCAAGGCCCGCAAAAAATGTGGCTAGTTGTGCACGACGAGGAGTCGTCGCCAGTGGCCGAACTGCCTCAACAATTCCTCGAGTTCCTCCGGAGCGCGACACCACACCTACCAGTCCGAAGAGGAGTGCTGAAAATACAATGATCGATGCGTGCCCTGGATCGGCGAGGGATGGTGCGACGAATGTGTCTATAGTCCGCCAAAGCCCAATAACAGGATTGAGATCGGCGACGAACCAGGCACCAAGCCAGATCCCAAAGAACAGAGAAATCACCACTTCACGAAAAATCAGCGCTAGCACGATTGCGAAAAGTGGTGGGAGTAGACTGATCCATCCGGGGAACTGTGGCCGGGAAAAAGAAGCTTCCGCCTCCCCAGACTCTGATTGAACTTTTACAAGTAACGGCAGGTCATCTGAGGCCAATTCGATATCTGGTGTGGTAATGTCGCTGCGGGTGGGGAGTTCGCCGGAGACAAGTACCTCTCCCTTGACAGATGAGACACTGTAAAAAGCTGCTGCCTCATCATCGGTTCGAATTGTAAGGTTGAAGGGGACCTCAGTGAGCACGACCATAGGTCCATCTACCGAAAAACTAGGGGGTTCCTGGCCGGTCAGGGGGGGGGTCAGTACTGATCCGTAGATGCATACGGCCCCAAACAAGATTGTAGACGCAATCGGTGTCCGGTGTCGGGGACGATTAATTTGCAGGATACGCATAACCAGAACGTACCGGCGAGTTGCAGAAGTGGTCAACGAGCTACGCCAATCAAGAGACTGGTTCGTCATGAACTTTTGTTGAGACGTTGATCAGATGGCTATTGCATCATATACTCCCGCTCGACCGAGGCCGGCCATGTGCCCAGCCCACCGACCCGATCGAATTGAGGTCCGCTGTAATCGACCGAATGCCTACCGACCCAATAATCACGCAGACCCTCTTCGATGAATCTGCGACGAAAAACCTTTTGCTTGAACTCGCCCAGCAAATAGGCCAGACCGTTCCACCTGCGGCACACCTTGTTCTAGTGGGAATTCGCCGACGAGGCGATTCGATTGCCGAATCTATCGGAGAGCATTTACGTGGTATCCGAGGAACACTTGCAATCGGATCGCTCGACATTACGCTTTATCGTGATGATTTTGGCCAGATAGATTCCTTGCCGAGGGTTGGGACGACAGTCATTGAAAGCAGTATCGATGGTGCCCATGTCGTGGTGGTCGATGATGTTCTTTACACCGGAAGAACTATCCGAGCTGCGTTGAACGAGTTGGCGGACTTTGGAAGGGCCACCAAAATAGAACTTTGCGTACTGATCGATCGGGGTGGGCGTCAGCTTCCAATCCAACCAGACTACGCTGGACATTTCGCGGAAGTGGCTCCTGGACAAGAGATCTCAGTTCGTGTTCCCACCATTGATGGGGCCTGGGGGGTTGATCTTGTCGATCGTTCCGCTGCGTTAGCCGGCTCCAGTGAGGTGGGTGAAGAATGACCGACAATGGGGAAGGTCTACGATTAGGCAAAGATCTTGTCGGGTTGAAGGATCTCAGCCGAGAGCAGATTCTTGGGATACTAGATACGGCTGAGCCTTTCAAAGAAATTAGTGAGCGGCCGATCAAAAAGGTCCCCATTTTGCGCGGACAAACGATAGTCAACCTTTTTATGGAGCCTTCGACACGCACCCGGATTAGTTTTGAGTTTGCAGAAAAACGGTTGTCAGCTGACACCGTAAACATCTCTTCCTCCGGATCATCTGTGCAGAAGGGTGAGAGCCTCGTAGACACGGCACGAAACCTTGAAGCCATGAGGATTCATATGGTTGTTGTACGTCATGGATCGTCTGGTGCGGCGCGTTTTCTGGCAGATCGGATTCCTTCAAATGTGATCAATGCTGGAGACGGGCAGCATGCGCATCCAACCCAAGCTCTGCTTGACTTGCTCACGATTCGCGACCGATTTGGCGATATTGAAGGCCGGCGAGTGTGTATCGTCGGAGATATACAACACTCAAGAGTTGCACGGTCGAACATTTGGGGGCTACTCAAATGCGGGGCTGAAGTTGCGGTTTGTGGGCCGAAAACGCTCATTCCAGCAGGCATTGAGGACCTGGGTGTTCAGGTGTTCGGACGGGTTGAAGAAGGTATCGAATGGTGTGACGTCCTCTACGTACTGCGGTTGCAGTTGGAGCGTATGCAAGGGGGGTATGTGCCATCGCTTAGGGAATATAACCGTGTGTTCGGCATATCATCGAGCCGGCTTCAGCAGGCTGCGAGCGACATGATTGTGCTCCATCCAGGACCTATAAACCGAGGGGTCGAAATTGATTCGGCTGTTGCGAATGGCCCTAGATCTGTGATTCTTCCGCAGGTGACCAATGGTGTCGCGGTACGTATGGCTGTTCTCTATCTCTTAGCGGGTGGCCAGCCAGAGTTCGCGGAGTCTGCCAAAGGTGAGGACAAATGACTCGTCCTCTTCTCTTGACCGGTGGTCGTGTTATTGATCCTTCCACCAATACGGATGCTGAGCTCGATTTGCTTGTGGTCGATGAGCGCGTGATGGCTGTAGAGCAAGGGATTTCCGGTCCCGATGATGCTGTGCGGATCTCAGTTGAAGGGCTGGTGGTTGCCCCGGGACTTATCGATGTCCATGTGCATTTTCGTGAGCCGGGGGGTGAGCATAAAGAAACAATTCGGACAGGTGCTAAGGCCGCCGCTGCGGGGGGGTTCACCACTGTTTGGGCAATGCCTAATACCGACCCACCTCTCGACGACCCAGCTGCGGTTGGATATGTACGCGAAGAGGCCAGACGTTGGGCCCGAAAGGGAGAAGGTGGAGCGCGAGTTAGTCCGGTGGGAGCTGCATCAAAAGGGCTCGCGGGTGAACAGATGACGGAGATTGGTGGGTTGGTTGAGGCGGGGGCCGTCGCGGTGACTGACGATGGTTATCCCATCGCGGATCCGTTGCTCATGCGTCGACTTCTAGAGTATACACAGAGGTTTGATATCCCAGTTCTCCAACACGCCGAAGACATGGCGCTAACGGCGGCGGGTGTCATGAACGAGGGCGCGGTTGCCACTGAGTTAGGGCTGCGAGGGATTCCCAATGTGTCAGAGGCAGCGGTGGTGGCACGCGACATGTTTCTCGCGGAACTGACGGGAGGGCATGTTCACATCCAACATATCTCAACCCGTGAAGCGGTCGGTTTGATTGCCCGTGGACGCGAACGCGGCGTTCGTATTACCGCCGAAGTTACCCCACACCACATCGCCTTAACTGAAGAGGCAGTGCGTGGGTATCGGACGGAGGCGAAGATGAACCCTCCGCTTCGTACGGAACAAGACCGTTTGGCGATTCGCCAAGGACTTATCGACGGTGTGATCGGGATAATTGCAACAGATCATGCGCCACATCATTACGAAGAAAAAGAACGAGAGTTCGATGATGCTCCCTTTGGAATCGTCGGGCTTGAGACGGCTTTGAGCGTATGTGTCACCGAATTGGTTTCAACGGGTGATCTCACACTGTCACAACTGATTGATCGAATGTCTTGTGCCCCCGCACGGACAATGGGAATCGATGGAGGCACATTACAGCCGGGAAGTCCCGCAGACATTGTAGTGTTCGATCCTGATGTAAAATGGTCCGTTGATCCTGGCCAGTTTCACTCGAAGAGCCAAAATACACCATTCGTAGGAAAGGAAGTCAGAGGGCGAGTACGTTGGACCATCGTTGCGGGCGAGATAAGATACGAGGGAGAAGCCTAGTACTTTATAGGCTTACTGAACCTTCGCTTTTCCGGGAAGCGGGAAGGAAGATAATAGCCAACCCCCTTAATTTTATCGGCGTGTTTCTTAAGTGAGACTCTGAACGTGTTTGGCGATACGCGCTTTTTGTCGGGATGCAGTGTTGAGCTTGATGATCCCACGGCGTGCGGCTCGGTCTAGGATCCGGTAGAGTTCAGACAAGGCACCATCTGCTTCTGAATGAGACTCCATCGCTAGGAGCTGTTTGGTTCGGGTGCGAATCTCTGACCGAACCTCTCGGTTCTTAAGTCGGCGGACCTCCGACTGGCGGAGCCGCTTTTTTTGACTGGCGTTGTTGGGCACGTGCTCTTCACCCCTTAATCGGTACACGAACGACAACCCACTGCCGTGGGTCGGAAAAGTCGAGTAAGATAGACCCAATGAGAAGGTGATTCAAGTTCGTCGCGTTATTCTGAGGGAAGTTGGCCTCAGTGGCCGCATCCCTCTCCAAACCGTGCTACCTTTGCTCTGCGTGTGCAGCAGGGTCGAACAAACCGTTCGATCTATCAACAAGCAAAGAAGCTAGCCTTCATTAGAGGGTCAGGTGGGGATGGAAGGATTGTCAACGGCAGTTCCCAATCGACTGTCTAGCCAGCAAAGTGAAGACACGTTTCTGGTCGAGTTAGACCGCTTCAGTGGTCCGCTTGAGCTGTTACTCCACCTGATTCGCTCCCAAGACATCGACATCTTCGACATCCCCATCTCCCAGATTACGAGACAATTCCAAGCCGTTATAGAGTCTGGCATCGAGGACTTAGAGTTGGATCGTGCCGGCGAGTTTTTGGAATTGGCCGCGACCTTGATCCGGATCAAGGCGCAACTTCTCTTGCCGAGACCAGACGATGTGCAATGGGATGAAGATCCACGAGCGGAGCTTGTTCGGCGCCTGCTTGAATATGAACTTTTCCAGGAGGTTGCAGGTGTACTAGGTGGCGCAGAAGCAGAGCGACGACGCCATTTTGGGAAAGGATATCTGGCGCTGCGCCAGCAACCGGAAGAGGTCCGAGGCAAACTGACAACTACACTAGCAGAGTTGATCGAAGTTGCAGGCGCGATCCCTGAACCTGATCCGGTAACTACGCACGTGGCCCCGACTAGAGTTGTTACAGTGGAGGAGAAAATGAGTGCAATTCGCACCCATCTCAACCAAACTGATCGCCTTTTGTTCAGCCGTCTATTTGGCTCGTGGCGTGACCGGGAACATGTGGTTGCAGCATTGCTGGCGTGTCTCGAATTGGCGCGACAGCAAGTTTTGCGAATTGAGCAAGTGAAGCGATTTGGTTTTATTTGGCTCTTTGGAGATAATGACCGTAAGAAGTCAGGGTCTGGCTCCAAGACAACTAATAAAGTTAGGCCATCGGATGCTTCGAAACTGACAGATGTGCACGATACTGAAACGCCTTCGGAGTTGTCTTTGGCACCTGTAGACTCATGATCACAGAACGAAGAAATCTATATCTATGAGCCCTGAACAAATCGTCGAAGCCACCCTGTTTGCCAGTCAGACGCCCCTCACACCCCGTGAAATTGCTCGAGCAGATGAGTCTCTTGATGTGGGGGTCGTTCGGACAGCTCTCGATGGGCTTCGCGAACGTTATGAAGGAGACGGTCGGGCATTCCAAGTGTACCAACTTGGTGACGGATACCAGATTCTCACGCGACCTGAGTTCGCTCCATACCTGGAACGTTTTGACTCGGTTCCGCGGCCACCTTCGCTATCCCGGGCTGCACTGGAAACACTTGCAATTATTGCATATCGACAACCGCTTGGAAGGATCGAGCTTGAGGAGATACGTGGTGTTGCGTCGGCGTCAGTGCTTCGTACTCTCCAAGACTGGGAATTGATTGCGGTGGTGGGTCGAGGTGAAGGGTTGGGACGACCCTTGTTATACGGGACAACAAAACATTTTCTCGATCATTTTGCTCTGCAGTCTCTTTCGGACCTTCCACGTGCGCAGGACCTTCCTATTTCCCTAGCACGAACAACCGCTGAAGAGGTCACTGAAAGCGATATTGGGTCGTTAGTTCGCTCGCCTGAAACCTCGGAAGCCACGGGGTCGATGAGTGGTGAAGAGGTCGAAACCGAATCGCGATAGCGTGCGTCTCCAGAAGTTTCTATCCCGAGCCGGGGTCGCGTCGCGTCGTAAGAGTGAAGAGTTAATCCAAGCAGGTCGTGTACGAGTGGATGGCCTAGTCATTACTCGGCTGGGAACGACCATCGACCCCCAAGTCCAGCAAGTCAAGGTGGACGGTAGGCCGGTAAAGCTTCGTGAAGTCAACTGGATCGCCCTCCATAAGCCTGCACGGGTTGCGTGTACGCGCAAAGATCCTGAAGGACGTTCCACCGTCTACGACTTCATCCCACGTAGATTGCACCATCTTTTTCATGTGGGCCGATTAGATTTTATGAGCGAGGGGCTTCTCTTGCTGTCAAACGAAGGAGATGTCGCACATCAATTACTCCACCCGAGCCGGGAAGTAAAGCGGCGCTATGTTATTTCGTTAGTGGGACCCGTCCCTGCGAATCTTCCGCAACGGCTCATTGCCGGAGTCCAACTCAGCGACGGAAAAGCTATCGCCCGCGAGGCCGACTGGATTATAGGGCCGGATCACAAGGCTCCCGAAATAGGGCTAACTCTTACCGAAGGTCGTAACCGAGAGATACGCCGGATGTTTTCGGCGCTTGATCTCAAGGTTCGGACACTTCGCCGCATTGCCTTTGGTCCAATCGAGCTGGGGAATCTGGCTTCAGGTATTATGCGAATGCTTTCGGAGGATGAAAGGGCTGCGGTGTACCGTATTACAGGAAGAATCTAGGAAAACGCATCGCATAAGAAGGGGGCGGTGCGCTAATCTTAGGGTAGCTTAAAAGTGTGGTGTCTTGCTCCATTGACGCTGAGCGATAAAGATCGGACCCCCCACTAGGCTGTAATAGATTCCTCTGACGGAAATGTCATAGAGGTGTCACACGCTGAAGAGGGGTGGGAGGATAGCCTACGGATGGCGTCCATAAAATCTGTCGTCGGTCCGAACTGAGCCGGACCGAATATCGAAAGAAATAGTGAGAGAGCGGATGAATTCTGAAGCCTTGGCTGTCGCGGGGATCTCGGAAGAGGACCTTGAAGCCCAAGCTGAAAAGATCCGCGAAGCCGGGAGCTTCGTGGGTGCTGTTAGGGGAGGTTTGGCCCGTCGGATTGTCGGTCAGCATGAGCTCATTGATCGTGTGCTGATGAGCTTGCTTACGGGGGGGCATATCCTGTTAGAAGGCGTTCCGGGTCTTGCCAAGACGCTTACGGTTCGAACGTTGGCAGAAGCAGTACATACTACTTTTCGACGGATTCAGTTTACGCCTGACCTTCTTCCAGCTGACGTCATAGGTACTCTTGTATGGGAAGAAAAAACAGGCGCCTTTACGGCAAAACGAGGCCCAATATTCGCCAATATTGTTTTGGCTGATGAGATTAATCGTGCTCCGGCAAAAGTCCAATCCGCCTTGCTTGAGGCGATGCAGGAGAGACAGGTAACAATTGGGGAAGATACACACCCCCTTCCAAGTCCATTCCTTGTCATGGCGACCCAGAATCCGATCGAGCACGAGGGTACGTATCCGCTCCCCGAAGCTCAGGTTGATCGGTTTATGTTCAAAACTCGAGTTGATTACCCAGACCGTGAAGAGGAGCGAGAGATCTTGCGGTTGATGTCAGGAGAGGATCCGCCGGCGATTAGTGCTGTTGTGCAACCCGAAGAAATTTTGGCCGCACGCAAACTTCTAGCAGATATCTATATCGATGAACGCTTAGAAGATTATATCCTGGCGCTTGTGCTCGCGACGCGCGAGCCTGCGAAATATGACCTCCCTGAGTTGGTCGATTGGATTGAGTTCGGTGCTTCTCCTCGCGCGACTATCTTTCTTGCACGTGCGGCCCGAGCTCAGGCATTTCTCGAAGGGCGCGCGTTTGTCGCTCCGGCAGATGTGAAGGAAATAGCGCGAGACGTTCTCAGGCACCGACTCGTCCTCACGTTCCAAGCTCAAGCGGAACAGGTCGATTCAGAAAGCGTGCTTGATTGTCTTTTAGAGACCATTCCTGTGCCGTGAGTTTGTTGGATCTTTTTTGGCGCCCTCGATCGTCAACTCTGAAATCCCGCGAATTGGTCGCACATGATGTTCGACGGTTAGAGCTCAAGAGTCGTCGATTTATGGATAGCCCTGCATTGGGCCCATACGAGTCTCTGTTTCGCGGGCATGGAATTGAATTCTCAGAGGTCCGATTATACCAGCCAGGCGACCCTTTTCAGGCGATCGACTGGAAGGTCACCGCACGCATGCGGACACCATACGTCAAGCGTTTTGTCGAAGAACGTGAGTTGGCGGTACTCTTAATGATTGATGTGTCGGCATCCAATGACTTTGGGACACGAGGCGGGCTCAAGCGTGATTTGGCTTCCGAGGTCGCAAGCGTATTGGCGCTTGCAGCAATGCGAAGTGGAGATCCCATTGGGTTGTTACTGTTCAGCGATCGCATCGAGCGTTATGTCCGGCCGGCCCGAGGGCGGGACCGTAACCTTCGTTTGCTCTACGATCTTGTGTCATTCGAACCAGAAGGACGCCGCACTGATTTGAATCTGGCGCTCACAACTGCAGCACGGATGTTATCGGTCCGCTCTCTCGTTTTCGTGATTTCTGATTTCGTAAATGCTACGGATCTAGTGAGGCCGATGTTAGCCTTGGCAGCTCGGCACGATGTGATCGCCATTGATATATCCGATCCTGCGGAAAGAGAGTTGCCTGAGTCAGGGTGGGTGGAATTCGAAGATCCAGAGGTGGGGCAGCGGGCTGTGGTGGACCTCTCAAATCCGGCCGTACGTAAGGATCTGTCGGACCAAGCACGTGCGAGAGATAGGGAAGTTGAACAACTCTTGGGGCGTTGTCATGTTGATCTTGTTCGGTTGCAGACGAATCGACCATATCAGTCGGGCTTGGCAGCTTTTTTTGCGGCTCGAGGTCGCCGCCGTTTCCGATGAATGTTCAAAGCCTCGTTGTGGCATGTCTTTTGTGCTCAATGGGAGAACCCGCCGTGGGGCAGAACGCACCGGCTGGAACGGCGTTTTTTACCCCCGAGTCTATAGGGGTCGGAGAGGTAGTCACGTTGAGTGTTGTGATTACGAGGGAAAGTGGAGGTGATGTTCAATTTCCATCTGTGTTAGATCTCCCCGAAGAGTTGGAACAACGGAGATCCGTAGAGGTTCGATCGAGGGAGGTCAAAACTGAGTGGCAAGCTGACTATTTTCTTGTAGCGTGGCGTGCGGACACGGTACCGATCCCTTCGATAGAGATTGAACTAGACGGCACCAACCAATCAACCGTATTAGTAACTCCTCCAAAACTCGCGGTGCATGGTGTATTGCCTGCGGAGACGAATAACCTTGAGTTACGGGATCCCCGGTCGTTCTTACAGGTACGTGGTTTCTCATGGTGGCTCTTAATGGGATTGGTAGCCATTAGTGCAATCTTGGGCTGGTGGTTATCCCGGCGTCGTAAGAGGGATCCGATTGCTATTGTGCCTTTGGGGCCAGGTGGATCCGCGTTACGCGAGTTGCGGCGGTTGCGAAAAGAGTGGCTAGAAGGTGGACTTGCTGCGGCTAACTTCTATGATGGCTATGAGGAAACCCTGCGGCGGTATGTCAGCGTGACTAGGGGTTGGTCTCCAGCACAGAGCCTCAAGGGTTTTGCTCTAGATCACCCATCCTTGTTAAGTGCGCTGCGACACTCGCTTCTAGCTAGATTCGCACGAGTTCGTCCCAAGAGTGAAGGACCTATTCGGGATCTGGCTGCAGGTGAGGCGTTTATTCGATCTGAGATGCCCATCGATGAACCAGATAAGGCCAAGCCAGACTCTGACAACAACGAGTTTCAGCCATGAAGGGGTTTGCTCTCACGGATTGGCCATTCTTGCTCCTCCTCCTTTTGATTCCATTGGGGTGGCGTCTAATGAAGGTGGGGCGTGTGCGACTCCCTTACCCGAACCTCAATCGGCTCTTGGGTGCAAGAAAACGCATATCGTTCTGGTGGGTGCTTCCCGCAGCGCTTCGCTCGGCGATTTTAACACTTATCGTGATCGCACTGGTTCACCCCGTTCGTGTGTGGGAACGAGTGGAGTCTGAACGGGAAGGTGTTGCGATCATGCTGGCGGTAGACATCTCAAGTTCGATGTTGGCTGAAGATTTTCGGCCGGATAACCGGATTGAAGTTGCTAAGAGGGAAGTCATCCGGTTTGTCGAGGGTCGGGAGTCCGACTGGATCGGGTTGGTGGCTTTCGCAGGTGAGGCTCTCACGATGGTTCCGGGAACGCTAGATCACCCAGTCCTGGAAGACGCAGTGGAGCGTCTTGAAGCCGGGCAACTTCGAGACGGCACTGCCATTGGAGTTGCGCTGGCAACGGCAGCAAACCGACTGCGAGATCTCGAGCCTGAATCCCGCATTGTGGTACTGCTGACGGATGGGGATAACAACAGCGGTGGAATCTCTCCGGAAGAGGCAACTGCTGCGGCTGCCTCTCTCGGGGTTCGAGTGTACACGATTGGTGTGGGACGTGATGGGGTCGCGCCTGTGCCAGTCGCCCGTACCGCCTTTGGATATCAGTACGCCAACATCCGTGTAAATGTAAACGATGACCTGCTTGACCGGATGGCTACACAGACGGGGGGTCTCTATTTCCGTGCGACTGATCCCGAAGGGTTGACCAGAATATACGAGCGGATCAACGAGCTCGAGACCACGCCAGTCAAAGAGGTTCGGACGGAAGAGCGGGTCGGATTGCGTCGCGAGTTATTGTTCGCTGCTATGGGATTGTTGCTGCTCGAGCTATTAGCTAGTGCGACTCGGTCGCGTCGAGTGTGGGCTTGAGATGACCGCGCTTCCGATAGCTCTGTTCCTCGCCGGTATAGTGGTCGCGTTGCGGTTAGTCGCGACAACACGATCGGACGCAGACCGACATCGATTGGCCGATGAGTCCCTTTTGGAACGGTACGTACGACTACCAAAACGATCCATTCCTTACATTCGGATGGCGCTTCTCGCCATCGGGGTGATCGGGATAACATTGGCGATGCGATCGGGGAGAGTTGAGGAACGACGTACAGATCCTGAGGGTGCTGAAACGATTCTTGTCTTAGATGCTTCGAACTCAATGTTGGCTACGGATGTCGAACCGAATCGACTTCAACAGATGCGCTTGCAGGCGGGTAGGCTAGCCACGCGAATTCCAGGTCAAATCGGGGTCATTTACTTTGCGGGCCGGGCTTATGTGCTTTCCCCGCTTACGACTGATATCAGTGCGGTTGAGATGTTGGTAGAAGGGGTCCGACCCGCTGCAGTTGGCCTCGGCGGCTCTTCCTTGGCTGCTGGCATCACGCAAGCGATTGATCTATTAGCTGGAGGTGCAGAAGACACACGAAAAAGCATTGTTGTGTTTTCCGATGGAGAAGAGACAAGCGGGCAGTCCATTAACGATGCAATCGGGCGAGCACGGGAAACGGGAATCATTGTCCACGCCGTTGGCTTTGGAACGGAGGTAGGAGGTCAGATTCCACTGACGCGAGAGGCTTCGTTAGATCCCTCGACGGCATCGCGTCGAAGAGGCCGTGGAGCGGTTCTTCAAGGGCCAGACGGTCAACCGGTGGTGACACGATTGGAAGAAGCTTCACTCCAACGAGCTTCAAGTGCGACGGGTGGCCGTTACGTCAGGAGTACAGATGGAGTGATTGAAATTGAACGAGAACTCGTCAGCGGGTCACTCGATCCGTTATCGTCAGGTAGTGATGGTATAATTGGAGTGTTGCTCTTCGTCGCTTTTGTGAGCTTATGGGCTGAGGCCTTTCTGCTACCGCGTGGATGATGGAGGGAAAATGAATCTCATCAAAAGCGTCTGTCGGGGACAGAGAAATCCTGCGAGGCTAGCCCTTGTAGGGCTTCTCTTATTCGTGTGGGGCCCTGATTTGGCTCGACCGCAAGAGCAAGAGGCAGATCCGTCAGCGCAAGAATCAGAGACGGTTCGACGCTACCGTGAGGTGGCTGAAAAACGAAATCGTCCTATCGATCACTATAACCTTGGGACGGCACTTCTTAGGGAGGGGCAAGTCGGAGAAGCTCAGTATCCTCTTCAGGAGTCGCTCGGGAGTGAACGCACGGCTGTGCGCGAACAAGGGTACTATAACTATGGCCTGAGTGCTGCACTTGACGGACGGTCCGCAGAGAGTGACCCAAATGTGCGACGAACAGGACTTGAGGCAGCGCGTGAGGCGTTTCGCCAGGTCTTACGTGATCGCCCGGACCACGAGGACGCACGGTGGAACCTCGAACTGATTGAACTTTGGCTCGAAGAGGAAGAGACGGGCGGTAGAGGTGATGCCGGGGGGCAGGGTGATTCGCCTCAGGGGAGCGGGTCAGGCGCTGCACAAGCGGGTGGGGCAGGTGACATGCAAATGCTCTCTCCTGAGCAGGCAGCTGCGCTTTTGGAGCAGGCCGGCGAGGCGGAAGCTGCCCTTCGTGACCGCGTTATGGGCCGGAACCGATTTCAAGAGCCAGTAGTAGAAAAGAACTGGTAGAATTCAAAGTATTATCTCCGCCACAACGTTTATTGAAACTTCTGGTCTATCGTACGTATTTGTCCTTTTGTTATACGCCGCCGTCCGGTTTTAACACTTGAATTGCGATGTCGATAAAACGATGAATCGTCGCGGTAAAGGTGAAGCCGCGGTAGCTTCGCGTTCATGAATACACCGTCGGCGGAATTGGCTCGCCTAACACAATATTCACACGGCGCTGGTTGAGGGTGTAAGATCGGCTCAGAGGATCTGAGCCGTATCTTGGAATACGTCCCGTTGCTGCGTGACGACCGGCTTGCCGTGGGTTTGGATGGGCCGGATGATGCCGCTGTCTATCTACTTGATAACGGTGAAGCCATCGTTGCGAGTCTGGATTTTTTTACGCCCATTGTCGACGACCCGGCGGATTTTGGGGCTATTGCTGCGGCCAACGCGTTGAGTGACTTATATGCAATGGGGGCTCGCCCGATCTTCGCGCTTAACGTATTAGCGGTTCCGAGTAGTGAACTCGCACCCGAAATCATTGGGGCGATACTAAGGGGTGCGGGCGAGATATGTGAAGAGGCGAAAGTCCCAATCGCGGGTGGGCATTCGATCGATGATACGGAGCCTAAGTTCGGGCTTGTTGCCATTGGGCTAGCAAACCCAGATTCCCTTTGGAAAAAAGAAGGGGCTCGACCGGGCGACACTATTGTCCTCGGAAAAGCACTCGGAACCGGAATCCTCACGACTGGGGTCAAACGTGACCTCACGAACCCAGCAGATCTATTAGTGGCGGTCCAGTCTATGCGTCAGCTTAATGCGGAAGCTGCTCGAGTGTTAAGAGGATTCGATGTGCACGCGGCCACTGATGTTACAGGTTTTGGGTTACTTGGACACTTACTGGAGATATGTCGTGCATCTGCTGTTAGTGCGCACATTCATACGATGGCACCACGAGTTTTACCGGGTGCACTTCAACTCGCAGATAAGGGTTGTGTACCAGATGGAACCCATCGCAATGAGAGTGCTGCAGGTGGTTCCGTTCAGTGGGATGAGTCAGTCTCTGAGTCGCGTCGCCTTGTGCTATTAGATCCTCAGACGTCTGGTGGTCTGATGGCGGCTGTCCCTCCGGATCAAGCTGAAGATGCTGCCAGTGCCCTCGATGCTGCAGGATATGCAGCATCTATGATTGGAGAGTTCGTTGAGAGTTCGGATAGGGGTGTTGCTATTCGCGGTTTAGGCTAATTGTTTGGACCGCTGAATTTGAGAAGCAGAGGTAGAGGCTATAGTTAACAAAAGGATTTTAATAGGTGGATAAAGCTGCGCCCTCTCTCGTCGACTATGATCCATTTGCGGAACTCCCGCTTGCACAACACATCATTGAATCATTCACAGAAAAATTAGACATCCAACCTGGTAGCCGAATTCTGGATGTGGGAGGAGGGACGGGAGAGTCAGCAATAGCAATCCTCAAGTGTTTGAAAGGGCCTGTTGGTTGGGATGGCAGCGTGACTCTACTTGAGCCGGAAGAAAGATTGATTGAGGTGGCCCAAACGCGTCTTCGAGACGCACCGGTCAAATATATTCATGGATATGCTCAGGATTTGGAGCACCTGAATCTCGATCGTCGTGCATTTGATTTCACAATATGGAGTAACGGAATTCACTACGTAGTGGATCAAAAAGCTTTGGCAAATGTCCTGAAGGCTATTCGGCGTTGCACTGGGGTAAAATTTCGAGCGTGGACCACATTTATGGCGGACGCTTATGTCGGGAGAACAGCTAGATTCGCCGGGCTGTGGGTTCGTGCTGCTTATCAACGGTTAGGTGTCGATACGAAGAAGCGGCGGCGAGCCAAGTCCATGAGCATGAGACGTGTCCGAGGATTGGCGGAGTATGTTACGGCATTCTCTGAGGCTGGTTTTACAGACGTTAGAGCTGGGTTAGAAAGGTTTGAACTCCGACCGGAAGTATATGAAGCCATCGCCTGTTTTGATGACTACGTAGAAAACGCTCTCCCCAGTATACCGGACCGACCGGACATCACACTTCGCATGCGGAGCGAGGCTTTGGTTGGATCTGTCCGAGAGGTGTATGACCGTCTAGCGGTCGATACCCTTCCTCGAAACTGGTTATGGGTAGAAGGCGCCCCTTAGCCCTAAGCTGGTTTCTCCTGCAAAGCGAGGCATCGTGATGCCCATAACTCATCGGAAGATCGTACCTCCTGTCATGATCGGGTTGTGCACTTTCGCGATCGCCTGTGCACCTCCCGCTAAAGATATGTCCCAACCGGAGGGACTCCCGAGCGGCTCGTACGAAGACTTTACGCCGGAACAATTGGTCCGTGTATTCAATATCCGGGAGAGTGAAGTGCCTGTGCGTGATATGCCTCGTTGGGCTCCGCCGACCAATGTTGTGGTTGTGGTGCCTGAGGAATGGGATGTTCGAGAGGAACGCATGGCGTTTCTCCAAGCCGTTGCACCGGGGGTAGAACTGATCCCCGTGAGGGACCAGCGTGATGCGGTGGATCGTGGTGTGTTGGCAGACGCGCAGGTCGTTATGGGGCTTGGTTGCAGTGCGAGCACGGTAGCTGTGGTTGGTCCGGATATCCGGTGGATTCAATCTGGTAGCGTGGGGGTTGATCGGTGCTTTACCAACGGGGCTGATGCGCCAGCGACCAATGCGTTTCTGCAAGAGAACGCCATCCTTGTCACGTCCATCCGCAGCATGACTGCATCGGCTAGTGCCCAGCACTCGCTTACACTGATTCTATCGCTGATCGGTGGGATGGACATCCATCTCGATCGACAGAGAGATCATGTGTGGGGGCGCGCCATCACAGATGTTGTGAAGGACGCAAACCTCGACCGCGAGTTTCAGGATAACACTCTCCTGCTCATTGGTTTGGGTAGCATCGGGACTGAAGTGGGTCGCCTCGCACATGCGCTGGGGATGAGGGTCATAGCGACACGGAATACCCGTGCGGAAGGGCCCGAATTCGTGCAGTATGTCGGACTTTCGGACGAGATGTACACGCTGGCTTCCGAAGCCGATGTGGTGTTTGCCTCGGTGCCAATGACAGCTGATACGGAGGGGATGTTTGATGCCAAGTTCTTCGACTCCATGAAAGAGACGGCTTACTTCGTCAGCGTTGTCCGCCCCCCTGTTATCAACTGGGACGACCTCAAGGCGGCTCTCGCTTCGGAGGCGATCGCTGGATATGGAACAGACGACTTGCCTCAACAGGATTTCGAGCTCTGGGATATGCCGCGCGTTGTCATGACACCCCACGTATCGGACTACTCGAATCGATATCGCGACAATCAATTCCTTCTGTATCGTGAGAATCTGCGACGATACATCGCGGGAGAACGAATGCTGAATGTAGTGGACCTGACACGAGGCTATTGATCCCCTCAGATTCCGACCTGTAGCACGTAAAAGGCTAGTGGTTAGAAGGTCAGCCTGTGTGAATATTTGACCATCAAAGTCCGGCCGGAGTAGAGTGGGAGGCGGTTTGGGCCTGGACCGCTGAGATTGTCTCGTTCAAGGTTGAAGCCCGCATTATAAACAATCCAGAGGTCGGTTCCTTCGCTAAAGTGGTATCGTATTCGTGCATTGAGTGTGGTTTGATCGACCACGGAGTTGTATTGGCCGAACGCTCGTAACGAAAGATGTGTATTCAGGGCGAAGTTCAACCGGAGAGATGCGAGTTGTGTGCTTAGATCCTGGTTCTCAAATTCGAAGCGGTTGATCTCATAGCTTGTTTCAACCTCTAGGTGGCTTGTGATATTGAAGTTCGGACTTACTCCGACACTTACACGTCGGCCATCATAAAAACTGCCTGCCGATGCATTGAATGAACCTCGCCACGGTAGACTCAAGGGGAATCGGAACATGAGTTCCGACTGTTGAAACCAGTATTCGCCTGGGTCTATCGTGATCCCTGCTACCCGGAAAGGATTGCGGATACTCTCGAAGCTAGAGTTCAGTGAAAAGATGAAAAATCCACCAGAGTTGAGTCCAAGCATAAACGAAGGGCTGATCTTCCGTGATTCGGGTGTCCCATCTTCGTTCCGGTAGTAGTGTTCAGTTTCCGTACCAAGAGCGATAGCCCGAAGCTTTGAGCCCTCTTTTCCAAACCACGTATAACCCGCCTGGCCACCGTAAAAGCTGAAATCTTTCCGCGACTGAAAACCGAGTCCAGGTAGGTAGTCAGGTCCGACGCGCCCATAATCAGCTGAGTATGCGAAGCCCTCTTGTTTCCGATGTTCCCAGCGCGCTCGAATGAGTCCTGCATCAAGGGGGCTGCCTTCGTTAACGATTTCATCAAATGTTTGTGCCCATTTGACGGTCACATATTCGTCCCCGAACGGGCGAACTTCACCATCGAGACCATATGCGATGTTACTTTCACCCAATGCCCCCAAACGTGTCGTTACCATCGCACCAACATAGGAAAACGGGTTTATGACCTCTTGCTTGAGACGGAATACGCCCATGTTTTCGTCTGCGGTCTGCATGTTGAGCATACCGTAGTCGAGTCCACCCATTCGACCCACGAGCCGCCCGCCCCCATAGATGCGCTGGAGTTCGCCCGCTTTGAGGCCGATCCGGCGGCTGAAGAACAGGCGGTCAGTGAATCCTCCGACCCCAAATTCAAAGGTCGAGGACCGTTCTTGGAAGAATTGGCGTTTCTCAGGGAAAAATAGTGGAAACCGCGTGAGGTTTATCTGTTGGTCATCTGCCTCTACCTGTGCAAAATCGGTGTTGGCGGTGAGATCGATGGCCAAACTCGATGAAGGGGAATATTTAATGTCGAGTCCAAGCTCTCCTGTTTGCACTTCTTCAACGTCGTAGAACTCATTGCCCTCCTGTGCGGACCCTCGAATGATAGGAGTTTGCGTTAATCCGCCAAGTGCGTAGGGAGTTATGTAGAGTGGTTTTTCAGGCTTCACATCGGTAAGCCGCACACGTTGAGCGAGAGAAGGTTTTCCAAAGCCCATCCAGCCCCATGCAGGTGAGTTGTCTGGATAAACATGCCGCTCGTTCTTACGCTGAATGGTCCGGTATATGCCGAGTCCCATGATGGCCGTGTTGTCCACGACTTGGAACCCAAGGACTGAGAAAGGGATTCGCATCTCGACGAACCAGCCCTCCTCGGTACGTTGGGTTGCGAGGTCCCATGGTGCGTTCCAGTCATTGTTGTAGGAAGGCCGCCCTAATATCCATAGGGCGTCGTTTGCTATGCTTCGATCTGTGCGGGCGCCGTTGGGGTTGGCTATAAAAGAAAGGGCCGTCTCATAATCGTTGTAACTATCGATGACGACGCCCATGATATCTTCTCCGCTTGATGAGTCGCGGTAGAACGAATTGGATTCAATAGCGTCGGGGTTTGAGTCGTACATATGACCTGCTACGTACAAATACTGGTCATCGTATCCTGCCCGAAACTCAGTCCGCTCGGTTGGTGGTGCGCCGTAGGTTGGGGAATAAACGGTGATGGGGTAAGGCTCGATCGCGGCCCAAGCTGGTTCATTGATCACCCCATCGAGATCAATTGGGCCGGCCATTCTGGGTAAGTCTATAGGTATACGTCGCTGGGTTAGGTCTTGGGCGTTACCAGCGCTCGCGACCAGGCTTGTGAGGATCAATATCGTGATGATACGAAAAGAACGCATATTTTAGCTTTTAGTGCCGACCCCGTCGTCTTCCCCCGTTTTTTCCTGAACGGCCGCGGCCGAATGTAATAATATGCGGGAGATTTCGCCCTACCAGTCACTAAACTCACGCGCCAGGTCACTATCCGTTATTTGACGAACGCTGCTTATATTTAGGGACGATTGAAGGAAACGGACTTCAAAACGAGAGACTGTGATGAGCACAATCCGAGGATTTGTACTATTGGGCGCACTGTTATATGGGGTGTTGTTTCTAACCGATGTTAGGCCCGCCCATGCTCAGATGCTGTTCGACGAACAGGTGGACGATACCTATGAGCCATGGCCCGCGGCGCAACCGGAAGATGTGGAGTCAATCGATGCGATCATTACAACACTTTACGCGGTAATCTCAGGCCCGCGCGGAGAACTCCGCGACTGGGACCGGTTTCGATCACTCTTTATCCCTCAGGCACATTTTATCCCCAGCTCTCTGAATGAGAGCGGCGATGTGGAGCACAACTTCGAGACTCCCGATCAGTTTGCAAACCGCGTGGGCGCGATGGTCGAAGAAGCTGGTTTTTTTGAGATCGAGACGGCCCGTACAACTGAACGGTTTGGTCACATCGCTCACGCTTTCTCGACTTATGCAACTCGCCGAAATGAAACAGACGTGGAACCGTTCACTCGTGGGATCAACTCGATTCAACTCCTCCATAACGGTGAACGGTGGTACATCGTCAACATATTTTGGACAGCCGAACGTCCTGACTTGCCTCTCCCTGAACGTTATAAGAGCAGCCGCCCACGGCGGTGACACTCGCCCACAAAGATGAAACCGTACTCCACCGGCATGTTAGAGTTCGTCACCTCTGGGACTCTCCTTTCAAGGAGAGTTCGTATTAGTGCGTGGACCTTAATTCTCCTCAGCACAGTCTTTCGGACGGCAGTCTCTCAGGAGATTGGACACGTTCCGATCAGTAGTTTGGATTTCTGCTCAGTGGATTCAGTGACGGATGGGGATACACTCAGGTGCGGTGGCGTCCCAATTCGTCTTCTGTTGATTGACGCACCGGAAATGGACCAAGGTCAGTGGGGGGAAGTTGCAAAGGATGCACTTCAATCCTTGGTCGCAGTAGGTACTCGGTTATACCTCGAATACGATCTAGAGCGGAAAGACCGGTACGGACGGAAATTGGCTTACCTCTATCTAGAGGATGGGCGTATAGTGAATAAGGAGCTGCTTCGGATGGGTGTTGCGTTAGTTAGCGTCTACCCGCCAAATGTGAAATACGTCGATCAGTTTCGCGAAGTCCAAGAGGAGGCAGTTCGGAGAGAGGTTGGGCTCTGGAAATTTGATGCGTTCTCATGCACACCCGCAGATCATCGGGCAGGGAAGTGCCCCTCTTTTCACTCGGTGAGTGAAGAAGTCCTATCCTCCTCGGTGGATGGTTGGATATTTCACATCGTCTGGCATGGATTACTATAATTATGAGGAATTCAAAGGCTGACCAGATGGAAGGGAGAGAGTCAATGTCTGTGCCCGCTGTTGCTGAACATCTCGTGAATGATCCCTTACGCCAGGCCAAGGTGGATCTTGCCGCAGCTCACCGACTTGCCGTGATGTATGATTTTGAAGAAGGAATAGATAATCACTTCTCCGTTACGGTACCTGGACGCGATGATCTATTTTTGATCTTGCCGTTTGGTCTTCATTGGGCCGAGGCACGCGCGAGCGACATGATTGTTTTTGATGAGAGTGGAACTGTCGTTGACGGCGAGGGCGTCGTCGAACTTTCCGCCTATTGTATTCATGCTCCTATTCATCGAATCACCGGTGCACGAGTGGTGTTCCACACGCATCAGACTTGGGCGCTTGCCCTTAACATGTTGGAAGACAATCGCATTATTCCGGCTAGTCAGACCTCAGCTTATTTCCATGGTCGTGTGGCGTATGACGATGCCTATAGTGGGACAGCCGATTTTACTGCGGAGGGTGATCGTCTTGCAGAGGTTATGGGGGAGAAGCAGGTCATGTTCATGAAAAATCATGGTGTGTTGACGGTCGGAGATACGGTGGGGCAGGCGTTTCGTCGTCTATACCTCATCGAGCGTGTTGCAAAAGCTCAGGTACTCGCCATGTCGACAGGAAAACCGCTCGCCCCCATATCCGAAGAGATGATCCACGAGCTTCAGGCGCCCGTGGATCATGATCCGCTCAATCGTAGTGAACGGGAACGTTTGTACTTTGATGCAATGAAACGTGTTCTTGATAACACAATGCCGGGATATGCAGAGTAACCCTTTTATATTGGTTGTGTTCTAACATGCCGAAACAACCCTGTGCACGACGGTTTCTGCTGTTATCACGGTTCTGTCTTGCTTTCGTCATCACCGCCCTTTACGCCACTTCGGGCTGTACCGCTCCAAGCACGCAGACCGACTCGCAAACGGTGACAGATCAACCTTTTCCGGACAACCCCGATTTGTGGCCCTCCATTCGCCAGGAGCGGATCCGCACACTGCTCGGACCGGCAATGGCCAGGGCGGGTGTAGATGCTTGGATCGTACTCGCTAGGGAGAATGCAAACGACCCAATAGCATCCCACATTGGAGCCGAAAATGCTGGCGGCTTAGCGGCCTTCCTTTTCTTCACTGATGCTGAAGGAAACCTCGAATCGTTGGCTATATCACCAGAGACTGAAGCCACTGCTCTGTCTGAGGTAAGCCCACTCGACGATGTCCGCTCAGTGCCGAGAGGAACAAGTATGTACGTTGCGGCTGCAGATGAGCTCAGGAATCGTAATCCTCGATCAATCGCCGTGAACAGCAGCAACCGCAACATTGCAGATGGGCTTTCTTACACTCAGAGGGTGGCACTTGAAGAAGCTCTGGGCTCCACGCTCTCCAGTCGACTGGTTTCTTCAGAGGAAATCATCATCGAGTGGCTTTCAGTGAAACTGCCTCAAGAGGTCGAGATCATGCGGAGGGCAGCGAAACTGACCGAGCAATTGGAGCTCGAGGCATACGATCAGGTCGTACCTGGTGAAACCACTGACGCAGATCTGGCAAGATTCCTCAAGTCTCGTATGGCTGAACTTGGAGTGGTCGACGGATGGGCACCCGACCAGAACCCGAACGTCAACTCGGGACCGGACCGAGGGCACTCACACTCGACGGAAAAGGTCATCATGCCTGGAGATGTGATTCAGACAGACTTCGGAATAGGTGTGCATGGAATGTGGGTCACTGACATCCAGCGTTTCGCCTACGTGCTGCGGCCAGGTGAATCAGAGGCGCCTCCTGAGGTAAAGGCTCGATGGGAGCACGCTCGAGAAGGAAGCCGGGCCGCAAAGGCAGCGATGCGCCCTGGGGTGCGGGGATGGGATGTAGACCTGGCGCAGCGTGAAGTCCTACAACGCCATGGATCAATCCCAATCATATGGAGCACTGGGCACCCAGTCGGCTACTGGGCGCACGACGTAGGTCCACGACTAGGTGGAGCAGCGGGTGGTGCGCCACCGTCGGGCGATGCGGCTCGCGAATTGAGGCCCGGCCAGACCTTTGCTTTCGATGGTTTTTTTGGCTGGACCCGTGAGGATGGCACCACGAAGACGATCTCAGTTGAAGAGATGGTAGTGATCACCGCCGACGGAGCTGAATGGCTGATCGATCCTCAGGAGGAATGGATCTTAATATCTGGAGAAGGGCAGCTATCCTCTTAGTTTGAGATTTCGCGAACCAGGACAGGACGGTAAGGTTGGTCATTAGATCTTACGAGTAGAGGGCGTACGGTTGACTCAATGACCACTGGTATTACCGTTTGCACATAAACTGACGTACGGGCCCGTAGCTCAGTTGGTTAGAGCAGGGGACTCATAATCCCAAGGTCGTAGGTTCGAATCCTACCGGGCCCATTCCCTTCGATTTTTTTAAAATGATTCGTGGCGACCTCCATCTTGAGAGGGCTACCCCTTGAACGTTCCCCATCCTTTTCGCTAGGGTTAGGGATTAGCTACCCTCTGCTGGAGTTGTCCTATGAAGCGACGTGATTTTCTCACCACCTCTGCCGCCGCGACACTTGGTTCTTCTCTTCTCGGTTGTGAGCAAGGTGATACACGCGAAGGCGTGACTGTCGGAACAGGCCAGTTGGCGCCAACTGGCGATGCGAATGTCCCTGGTCTCCTTGGTACGGCTCACCAAACCGTGTGGGGACGTCGTGGTGTAGTTGCGGCAGCAGACTATTACGCTTCGCTGGCCGGAGTACAGATCCTCATGGAAGGTGGCAATGCGATCGATGCAATCGTAGCCGCCTCAGCGACTCTGAACGTGTCAGAGCCGTACATGTCAGGAATCGGCGGGTTCGGTGGATATATGCTCATCTACCTGGCGGAAGAGCAACGCGTAGTTGCGTTAGATGCACTTGGAGTTAGTCCGGCTGCTGCAGCCCCAGAACTGATGACGGAAGACGACTGTGATGCGGGTTACTTGGCACCGATAGTGCCTGGGGCACTGAAGGGGTGGGCGGCTGCATTAGAGCGTTACGGAACAATGAGTCTCGGTGATGTGTTCGAGCCAGCTATCCAACTCGCCGAGGATGGTTTTGTGGTATCAAAGTTTGACGAATCGGTGATTCGCGGTAGTGCCGAGAAGCTGGCCCAGTTTCCGGACAGTGCGCGAGTCTTCCTGTCCAATGGTCAACCACCACGGATGGGAGAAATCATCCGGCAGCCAGAGCTTGCCGAAAGTATGCGTCGGTTAGCGCGCGTTGGTGCTGAGGACCTGTACCAGGGTCAGCTTGCCGATCGCATTACTCGATTTTTCCAAGAGAACGGCGGTTTTCTCACCAAGGCTGATTTCGAGAACTATGAGGTTCAGTGGCGTGAGCCGATCAGTACCGATTTTCAAGGACACACGTTGCATGCGATGCCGCCAGGTTCCTGTGGGATGACGATGCTTCAGGCGCTAAATATCATGGACGGTTTCGACCTGCCAAACATGGACCTATACGGTACCGAATTTCTGCACCTATGGCTGGAGGCTTACAAGCTCGCTCTGATTGATGACGACCAATACAACACGGGCAAGGATGTCGATATCCCAGTTGAACGCCTCATCTCGAAGGAGTATGCCGATGCTCAGCGAGCAAAGATTGACCCGACCAGCGTAGCGGCGTTTCCGGGGCCTCTTCTCTCTACCGAAGGTACCACTAGTCTTTCTTCAGCTGATAGATGGGGGAACGCGGTCGCGTTTACACAGTCTCTGGTCAGCGGCTTTGGCAGCGGCGTGATCGCTGGCGACACAGGGATTTTTCTGAATAATGGACACCGGTACGGGTTTGTACTCAGTCCGGAGGGCCATGTGAACCTCCTTGAAGGTGGTCAGCGGGCTAAAGGAGTCATGACTCCGGCGATTGTGATGAAGGAAGGAAAACTCGTTGCGGCGGTCGGTGCTGCGGGGGGGTATACGATTCCTCAAACGGTGGGTCAGGTAATCACAAAACTGGTTGTGGGTGGAATGGATATGCAGCTAGCGATCGCTTCACCACGCTTATTGCTCAATCGAAATGGTGGGCGGGCACCGATACCAGAGGATTCGCAGACGTACCTCGAAAACGGATTTCCTCCTGCTGCATATGAAGAACTCGAGAGGCTCGGTCATAATCTGGTTGAACCAGGGAATGCTGGTGGTGTTCAAGCCGTGTATCGCGATACGGAAACAGGGGCTCTGGCCGGCGGATCGGATCCGAGACGGGACGGTCATGCCATCGCCTGGTAAGGTGGTGACGCGATCGGACTCATCAAGCCCGTCCCGAGTCTCACGGCGCGGGTTCCTTACGACGGGGGCCTCGAGTGTGGTTGGGTTATCCGCCTTTGGCTGTGATACACGTTCTACGGTCCAAGACAAACTTCCATACCCAGCCTTAAGTCAACCCCAAGGGCCGGAGGACGAATCATGGGCCCATGTGCGTCAGCAGTTCATCCCAGAACCGGGTATGGCGTATATGAACAATGCGAGTCTTGGTATGCCACCCGCAGTTGTAGTAGAGGCCGTTGCTGCAGGGTACAAGTTGGTTTCACGGGACCCGATTCGCGGGCGTAGCGGTTTGCAAAAAGCCGTCGATAGTCGAGTGCTCCCAAGCTTGGCAAATTTTTTCGGGGCAACTCCAGGTGAGTTCTCGCTTACACGTAATGCGACAGAGGCACTTCATCTTCAAGTGATGGGATCGAACCTTAATGCAGGGGACGAAGTCTTAATCTCATCGCAAGAACATCCCGCAGGACGCAACCCTTGGCTCCTTCGGGTTGAGCGTAACGGTATTGAGGTGACGGAGGTTTTCGTCTCGAGTCCGTTCGAGGATGCAAGGGACGTGGTTGAGAGCTTCGAACGAGCGATCACACCGCGTACAAGGGCCATCGCTTTTTGTCATGTCACGCGCGGAGGGCACCTCTACCCAGTGAAACAACTAGTAGATATGGCACGAGCCCACGGACTCATCAGTCTAGTGGATGGTGCTCAGGCAGTGGGGATGTTTCCCATTGATTTGGACGACTTGGGTTGCGATGCTTATTCGGCCAGCCTTCATAAATGGATGCTCGGTCCGATCGGTACTGGGTTTTTGTATGTCCGAGAGGGTGCGCGTGAAAAGATCCGTTCAACTTTCTCTTTCAATGCCACCCCGTCGAATCCAGCGTTAGCTCCCCCGGGTACAGCGGATCTCCCTGTCCGGGCAGCACTCGAGTCGGCACTCAACTTTGTTGAACAACTTGGTGTTGAAAATGTAGAACGTAGGACACGCTTTCTGTCGGATTACCTAAAGAGCCAATTGGGGACGTTACCGGGGGTCCACTTGTTGAGCGGGCCAACTTCGGACACCTGTTGTCCGGGCTCAACGATCTTTGAGATTGAGGGCGTTGATGCGATGGCCCTTGTGCCCATAGTTGATGAAGAACATGCCATCCATATTGATGAACATCAGCGAGACGGTCACAACGCCATCCGTGTTTCTACTCATGTGTATAATACAACGGCAGAGATAGAACGGCTTATGGCCGCATTGGAAGACGCTGCAGAAAAAGGGGTCCCCCGGGTTTCAGCCTGATAAGTGATTCCGAAGTCTGAGGGGCAGGGCCGGGAAGCCCTGCCCCTCAAGACATCTATCTCCTGGGTGGGACAGGCACCTTGATCGGATCACCGAGGTCCGGTCGGACCCCCGCGTCGTTCAACACCTGGTGTAGTGTTGGCATTCGGTCTGTGATCAGTGCATTGAGCCGCCGGAGTCCGTCGGGTAACGCGCCCCAACCACGCTCGAGTAGATGGAGGTGGTCCGCTGTGGGCGCTGTATAATACGACCCAAGCGATGCTGAGACTGAGCTTCCCCTCCGCGCTTTACCTAACTCATCATTGATCTCATCAATTTCATCGCCGACCGCATCAATTTCGTCATTGAGCGATTCGAGCACATCGTGCCCTTCAAGTCGGTCTCGGATATCGGATAGCTGGTCCCGGATTCGCCCAATAGCTCGTAACCCTTCGTTGACCGGCGTCGTGAGTTCATAGGCGCTCATCAGGGCGTCTTGGCGGGCGATTAATTCTCGACGACTAATGTTGACTCGAGGATCGAGACGGACCTCGACTGACGTGTCTAAGGTCTCTCCGCCAGCATGGAGTCGCGCCGTGTAGACGCCTGGCATGACTTTTGGAGCCGCCTGTGCGGTACCGCGGAAAGCGCTGCCGCCGTCGGGCGCCTCACCCGGAGCAGCGTATCGAAGATCCCAGATCACTTCATTGAGACCGTGCTCCCCGCCCCCTTCAAGTTCACGCACGACATCGCCATCTGCGTTGAGGATGGTAATGTTTGCATTGCCCGGCTGTGATTCGTCGCTGTTGGTGTCCTCGGACGCTGCGTCGCTAGCTAGATCTTGCCCTAACCAGTAACGGATTCGGGCACCCATGGGTGGGTTCGATACTTCAAAAGCGCCCGGTGTCCAACCCTGTGGTCTGGCTTGGTTGTAGACAGTTGCCTTTTGCGTCGAAAACAAGTGGGCATTGGAAGTAAGTACGGCTTGACTCATTTCTTCCAATGGTGTGATGTCTTCCATGATCCAGATACCACGTCCGTGAGTTCCGATCACGAGATCGTTCTCGCGAGCTTGGATCTGAATGTCATCAACAGCTACCGGCGGCAGGTTTTGTTTAAGCGCAAGCCAGGTCGCGCCGGCATCAACAGAAAAATACACGCTATGCTCGGTGCCAGTGAAGAGTAGATCTGCTGCCCTGGGGTGTTGCTGGAGGGCGTTCACGGACCAGTTGTCTGGAAGCCCATTTGTGATGAGGCGCCAGGACTGGCCAAAATCACTGGAGGAGTAGATGTATGGGGTAAAATCATCATTGCGATGGTTGTCACCCGCAGCCCAAACTGTGCCGGCGTCGGCATGTGAGGCGACAATTCGTGTGATGTACGTTTGGTAGGGCAGTCCCGGCATGTTGGGTGCTACGTTGGTCCACGTTGTTCCTCCGTCACGGGTCACGTGAAGGTTTCCATCATCGCTTCCGGCATAGAGGACATTAGGGTCGATCGGAGATTCTGCGAGTCCGACGATATTGCCAAAGTAGGAGGTCCCGTCGTTCGCTGACATCATTGGTTCTGATCCAAGAACCCCCATAATCTCCAGTGTTGTACGATCAATATTTTTGGTTAGGTCCGGGCTGATTTCTTCCCAGACTTGCCCATAGTCCGTCGACTTGAAGACGTGGTTTCCGCCATAGTAGATAGTGTTCGGATCATGTGCGGACACGACCATGGCCGAGTTCCAGTTCCACCGGTACGAGGCCTCTTCCTCTTCGCCTTCCTCGTTTATACTTGGCCGGCCGACAGGCTGCATCCGAAGTCGTTCATCCGTCGCCAGGTTCACGCGCATGATGTTGCCATTCTGTGATTCTGCTAGCATGGTGCCGCCATCGGGGTGCAGGATGGTATGGTACCCGTCCCCTCCTCCCACATTGTACCAGTCGTGTGAGCGAATGTTTTGATTGGACCAGGTATCCGAAGGCGCACACCAGGCGCCGTTGTCCTGGAGACCACCGCAGACGTGATAGGGGTCACGGTTGTCGACACCAATCTCGTAAAATGTGGCGATCGGAAGATTGGTTAGTTGTCGCCAACTGTCCGATCGATCCCAGCTGATCGAGACCCCACCATCGCCAGCAAGAATCATATGATTGGAATTTGATGGGTCGATCCATATGGCGTGATGATCGGAGTGGACCTCCAGGGAAGCGTCCGGAGTAAAGGTGTTTCCGCCGTCTGACGATCGATACGCCTGTGTGCCACCGAGATAAATCCGCTCGGGGTCGTTAGGGTCGATTCGAATGTGACTGTAATACATAGGGCGGCTGTTGGTTGTGTTCACCTGCGTCCAGGACAGACCTCGGTCATCCGACCGATACACACCTGATTCGCGATCTGGTGCGGAGTCGCTGAAACGCCCTCCGCCCGGTACGCGGGCGTCAGCTTCTACGATTGCGTAGACGAGGTTTCCGTCACGGCGGTAGATGTCCAGTCCGATTCGTCCCTTATCACCCTGAGGTAGACCATCGGTCATTTCCGCCCAGTTGTCGCCCCCATCAGTGGTACGATAGATGCCACTGCCAGGGCCGCCGCCGTTGAACCCCCAGAGGGTCCTTTGGCGCTGATACGTGGCGGCGAAGAGTGTTTTCGGATCACCCGGATCCATGGCGAGGTCGATTGCACCGGTATGCTCATCGATGAACAGCACGTGATCCCAAGTCTCACCCCCATCGGTGGTTCGGTACACGCCCCGCTCTGGGTTTGGGCCCCACAGGTGCCCAACTGCTGCCACGTAGGCCACGTCAGGATTCCGTGGATGTACTTGAATCCGTCCGATCGCCTGCGTCTCCTCCAGTCCCAGGTGATTCCACGTCATACCGGCATCCGTGGAACGGAATACTCCCATCCCCCAAGGAGAACTCTGCCGGTTCTGTGGCTCACCCGATCCGACCCATAAGACGTTAGGGTTAGAGGGTGCAATCGTCACGTCTCCAATCGATGGAGTCGGTTGATCATCAAATATGGGCTCGAAACTCGTCCCAGCATTTATCGTCTTCCAGAGACCACCGTGAGCCGTGCCCACATAAAAGATGGAAGGGTTAGACTCGACGACAGCGACGTCAGCGACGCGTCCCCCCATGATTGTGGGACCTACCTCGCGCCACTCTAGAGCGGCCGTGGCTGCTTCCATGTCGGAAGCTTGGGCCGACAGAAGCATGGGCCAGCCGATAAGACCTAGGAAGACGGCGGTTACGATGGAGTGGCCGTATAAAGGACGAAATTTCGTATGCATGGTATGACCTCTTGCAGGAGTTCTGCGGGGGGGGCGGGTAAAGCGATCGTACCCGATCCCCCCACCCAACACAGATTTAAATTACTTCATGAGTATAGGATCTGAAATGCCTCGATCAAATTTGATTAGTCTCTGTCGAAACCTCTTGAGTTGAAGTGACTGGGTCTGTACCCCTGTTTTACCCCTCGGATGACTCAACCTTTAGGGTCGAGGATGTCGTCAATTCTCACCACTATGTCTCGTAGATGGAGCTGTGTCGTTCGATCGATACGACGACGTAGTGTTCGTTCAACATCACTTTTTAAAGTTTCAAGTTCTCCTCTAACGAATGCTCGGATGTCTGATTGGGATACATCTACCCGGGTGAAGAAATTCGTCCATCCCGGTGGCAATAAGAAGACCATGGGGAGAGTCAGTTCGGAGGTCATAAGGAATTCGAGGCGCTCTAAATATCCGCGTTGGAGGTTTCGTCGGTACACGTTGATGGACTCACCGTTTGCGAGTTCCCCCCATACGCCTGCGCGCAGGTCCTCGAACATCTCGCCTAGGCTATAGTGGTCAGGACCGTTCCGAGCTTCGGACTCTATTAGACGTTGCATCCGACCAGGGTCTAACACTCGGTTTACGACGCCTACCTGGAGACCACGGATGCGCTCTACCGTCGATGGGTTTTCGATCTTTGAGAGGACGTTTTCATCGATCATCCACAAAGGAGCGTGAAATGCCTGTTCCACAAAGAACTCCATGGCTTGTCGCTGCGTGGTTTTGTCGACGAATTCAAAGACTGGTCCCTCCTGTCCGATGGCTTTACGTGTTCGTGTCACACCACCGATGACCGTGGCCACATGGCCCATATAGCGGTTCCACTGACTGATCACGTTGTTATAGAGTTCCCCCAGCTCTGAATAGTCCTCTCCTTGGCGTCCCGAGTTTGTCCACTCGATCAACTCAGGGAGAATGCGTTTGAGATTTTCGATGCCGAGTGCACTGGCTTCTACTGCATCGGACCCAATGGCCTCAGTCTGTGATGTGGGATCGATAGGCGTCCCATCTCCGAAATAGTAGATCGGATTTCCTTCATGCTCTCGGGCCCAGGCGTCGAGTGTTTCTTTTTCTGAATCAGTAGATGACGCTTCCAGGATTGGGCGGTACCCCCAACTGATCGCATACTTGTCGTACTCGCCGACTCGGGGGTGAAAGCAGGCACCTTCATCTTCCGGTTGGGCGACGTAATTGAAGCGGGCATAGTCCATAATCGATGGGGCAACCCCGTTTCGACATACAAAACCGGGTGCCCGAAGGGAATCGACGGGGAAAGCAGAACTCGATTTCATATTATGGGGGAGTCCAAGCGTGTGCCCGACTTCGTGTGCTGCGACAAAACGGATCAGTTCTCCCATCACATCGTCATCGAACATCACGCGTCTTGCCTGAGGATTCGCGGCGGCAGTCTGAATTAAGTACCAGTTGCGCAACAAGTTGGCGACATTGTGGTACCAGTTGATGTCGCTCTCGAGTATTTCTCCCGTGCGTGGATCATGAACGTGAGGGCCTGATGCGTTCTGGATCTCTGACGGGTACCACCGGATCACCGAATATCGAACGTCCTCTGGACTGAACTCAGGGTCTTCTTCAAATGAGGGTGGGTAACGGCCCTGAATCGCATTACGGAATCCGGCTGCTTCAAAAGCTATGTTCCAATCTTCAATGCCGGCCTTCAAGTATGATCGCCACTTTTCGGGTGTCGATGGGTCGATGTAATAAACGATCGGCTTAACAGGATCTACCAACTCCCCACGGGCGAAAGCGGCCGGATCACTGGGCTCGAGCCGCCAGCGGGTAATATACCGTCGTGTTACGACATCGTGGTCACTCCGCCCATAATCCACTTGGCTCACGCTGAAGAAGCCGACGCGCTCATCCCATTTTCGTGGTTGCATAGGTTCGTCGGGGAGTAGGATCATCGACTGGTTCATCTCGATCGAGATGGCGGTTGTTGTGGCGTTCGCGGGTGGACGTTGAGCGGAGTACGTGAGAACGTGGCGGACTTCCACGTTTCGAGGGAAACTTTTTACCCATTCAATGTAGGTGCGGTTAGAATCGAGAGATCGGATTCGGTACTGGTCCCGGAAGCTTTGACGAAGACCGAGCATTGGGATGTCAGTTATGAAAAGTGATGTGGCATCAATCACCACGGACGTTGTGTCTTCGTTATAGGCCTCAACGTCGAACGCATGGAGGATCGTTTCGAAGTTGGCATTGCGTACAGCTTGGAAGACGGGAAGTGAATCATCGGCAACGTTTTCGTAGGTGACGACCCGCAGGAAAATTCTTTCGTCATCGGTTCCGTTCTTCTCCCACCGGAGCGTTTGAGTGTTCAACTTCGACCCGCCGTAACCAAAACCCGTTGGTACGCGAGCGGTACGTGTGACGAGGAGGATCTCACGATCAAGGAGGTCGTCGGGTATTTCGAATAGGACCTTCTCGTCAATCCGGTGCACATGGACCATACCAGAATCAGTGACTGCGTCTTCCGTGATAACCTCGGCATAGGGTTTAGGTTGGTTATCTTCTGCTCCACCACGAGATCCGGGCTTGCCGGACTCGCCATTCCCTGGCGAAGGGCCTGTCTCAGGACCTTGGGCGGGCCGGACGCATGCACTGAACGCAACGGATAGCCCTAGGCAGAGTGTTACAAAGTGTCGTGTCCGGATCGGAATGCGTTCCATTTATTGGTCTTCCCCAATGACTGTGTGAGCCAGTATACGTGGCCATCGAATGAGGCCACCGAACCTATGGGACGGCTAATGATGGGTCTAGCTATAGGCAGATGCCTATCAATGGTTGTCGTTTTGTGTAGAAACGGGAATACAACTCTGGAAGTCGATTGTGAGTTTGAGCGTTGACGTCTCTACGCTCTTAGGCGTAGCGTTATGTGGGACCAAAGACGTAGATGTCCCGTGGACGATCCCAGCAAGTGCTCTTATGGGCCCGTCGTCGTCCACTGTTTCCGTTTCTAGGAGGTAAATGAATGCGTACTCATCTTTTGACGCTTTTCGCACTGATGCTTGTTGTGGGGTGTGGAGGCCAAGCTGCCGATGACGCCGCTGCCGATCACACTGAAAGCTCAGATGGAGAAGCTGTCGCCGCGGTCGAGGCTTTAGGCGAGAACTGGGAGCGACACTACAACATGGGTGCCGGTCATGGTGGCATGGCAGTGAGCCACTTGACTGATACAGCGATCCATTGGACCGGTAGCGGAGACATGTTGTTCGGTAAGGAAGCTATCGTGGCGCGGTTGGAGGAACAGTTGGAAGCAGGGGGATCACAACTGCAAGTTGATACGGAAGAGGTCATCTTTGCGGGAAACTTCTCCGCCGCTCGTGGCACATATGAAGTCGGGAACTCCGATGCGATGATTAAGGGTTATTACATCACTTTGAATGAAAATGTCGAAGGTGAATGGACTACGCGCGGGGTCATAAATAATATCGTTGAGGGTGAGGCTCTGTCGGGTGGGACAGGGGAAGTAGGAGACCCGCTCGAAGGTGCAGCGCTCATCCAAGGTGAACTCGACTACTACAAGACGCACTTCAATATGGGACACCCTTCGATGGTGGCAGAAAAATACACCGAAGATGCCGTTGTGATGGCTTCCGGTGCTGAGGCCACCATGGGTCGAGCTGCAGCCGAAGCACGTCTTCAGGGGATGCTCGATGCCGGTACGGAGATATCTGATGTAGTGGCATGGCAAGCGCGGGAAATGGATGATCAGTACGTGATGGGGGTTGGCACATTTGCTGTCGGCGGGTCCGCAGGAATGGCCGATGGTCACTTTGCAGGACTCTATAAGCGTGCTGACGATGGTGGCCTACAGATACACTGGCTTCTGATTTCAAATCACCCTTCTGGCATGTAAGAGGTAACTGCGACCCGGTCATGGCCGGTGGATGGTAAAAAAGGCGGCACGTTCCTCGGGGTCCGTGCCGCCTTGTTACATCATCGGGGGACTCAAAGGTGTGCGGTGACGTTTAGTAGAGGGGACCCACATGTTCGGTACATACTCATTTTGATTTCTTCATGAGGTTCGACGTCGTAGTCGTTGGATCTGGCCCGAACGGCTTGGCCGCAGCTATTACACTTGCCTCGCATGGGCTACGTGTTCGAGTGCTTGAGAGTGCGGATCAACCGGGTGGTGGATTAGCGTCTGAAGAACTCACTCGCTCGGGTTTTGTCCACGATGTGTGTTCTTCCGTCCATCCCTTAGGTATTGGATCTCCTCTTTTTCGTGCTTTGCCACTTGAGAACTTCGGGCTCGAGTGGGTACATCCCCCAATTCCAGTGGCGCATCCATTAGATGTGCATCCGACTCCCGTACTCGAGCGCTCTATCGAAAATACTGTCGACCGTCTTGGGCCCGACGGCTCCAGTTATCAACAACTCTATGAGCCACTAGCCGAAGATTGGGACCGATCTATAGTCGAATTGTTGAGGCCACTTCGACCTGACATCTCGGCGCTTCCTGCTGTCCGTTGGGCTTGGCCGGGTCTGGCTAGTGCCCATTATGCGGCATCGGCATTTGTAGGCGAACGTGCCCGAGCACTCTTCGCAGGTCTTGCTGCCCATTCAATGATTCCGTTAGAGCATGCGCCCTCGGCTGCAATTGCGTTGGTGCTTGGTGCCGCCGGACATGCAGTGGGTTGGCCAATGCCACGGGGCGGGGCTGGTGAACTGGCAGCGGCTTTGGTCCGTTTGTTAGAGGCGATGGGGGGAGATGTCGTTTGTGGGACTTCAGTTCGATCACTGCTTGATGTGCCACCGGCTCGTGCGACCATTCTTGACCTGACTCCAAAGCCTGCACTCGATTTACTGGGCACATCATTATCTGCCGGATACCGGAGGCGGATGACCAAGTACCAATACGGTCCGGGTGTCTTTAAGCTTGATTGGGCACTCGCTAATCCGATCCCGTGGCGCGATCCAGTATGTGCCCGGGCGGGGACCGTTCACGTAGGAGGGTCGTTTGATGAGGTAGCGCGTTCGGAGCGTTCCACATTTTTCGGTAAACACCCGGACCAGCCTTTTGTACTTGTCACTCAACCCTCGTTGTTCGATGACAGTCGTGCTCCGTTTGGCCAACACACTGCGTGGGCGTACTGCCATGTGCCGGCGGGATCACAACGGGATATGTCCTATTCGATCGAGAGACAGATAGAGCGATTCGCTCCGGGGTTTCAGGATTGTATCATTGAGCGGTCAACGCTGTCTTCAATGGATATGGAAAGTCGAAACCCAAACCTTGTGGGGGGAGATGTAGGTGCTGGAGTTCTCAACCTCCGTCGCCTATTACTCCCTATGATTGCACCTCACGCTCCCTATGAAACGTCGCTCGCCGACGTGTTTCTTTGCTCCGCAGCAACCCCTCCAGGGGCAGGGGTTCACGGGATGTGCGGATTCCATGCGGCCCGTTTAGTTCTGAGGCGACGGTTCCAGCGGAGGATCGCCCGTGATCCGGCCTATGCGCTCGGGCCGAACTTGCGGTTAGGCAACAAGGACTGAATCCTCTTCAAATGCTAAACCCACGGCGTATTGGACTAGTCTCCGGGATGGTTGTCTTCGCATTGATGATGATGATTCCCCATCCCTCCGGCCTGTCGGCTCCGGCATGGGGTGCTGCAGCAGTTGCAATTTGGATGGCAATTTGGTGGCTAACTGAGGCGGTCCCCATCCCGGTTACGGCGCTAATCCCACTAGTGTTATTCCCCTTGGTTGGGGCTGGGACTATGCGTGAAGCAGCACTACCCTATGCTAACCCGGTCATCTTTCTCTTTATGGGTGGATTCCTCGTAGCTCTTGCCATGCAGCGGTGGGATCTCCACCGACGAATTGCCCTTCATCTTCTGAGTCGAGTAGGGGCTCGCCAGATATCATTAATCGCTGGTTTCATGCTCGTAACAGCAGGCCTGAGCATGGGGATCTCAAATACTGCAGTCACCCTGATGATGCTGCCCATCGGTCTTTCTGTGATCAGCTTTGCGAATGGTGATTCGGAGGACGTCGATTCTTCACGCTTTGGGCTCGCCCTTCTGCTAGGAATTGCGTACGGGGCCTCGATTGGAGGGATGGGAACGCTTGTCGGCACGCCTCCAAATGTATTTATGTCCGGATTTCTAGAGGAGATCTACGGGATTGAGATCTCGTTTGTTACTTGGTTGAAAATTGGTTTGCCTATAGTCGTTATTGCTCTTCCCGTGGTTTTCTGGGTCCTCGTCCGATTCCTTGTAAAAGTGGAACGGGTAGAGCTTCCAGGAGCCCGTGAGCATATAGCGTATGAGTTGAGCGCTTTGGGTCCGATTACGACTGCGCAGCGACGAGTCGGCGCTGTGTTTTTATTGCTCGGGATTTTGTTCTTGGTACGGCCCTTGCTCACAGAGTGGGTTCCAGGGCTGTCAGATGCAGGAGTTGGGATTACGTGTGGCCTTCTTCTCTTCCTGATTCCGTCGGGGAAGAGAAACCAAGCCCTGATGGATTGGGAGACGGCGGAGAATCTGCCATGGGGGATCCTACTCCTGTTTGGTGGAGGGCTTAGTCTGGCTTCAGCGATCGATCGAACGGGGTTGAATGTGTGGTTGGGAGAACAAGTGGCTGGGTTAGCCAATTGGCCGCCAGGATTATTCCTGTTCTTAGTAATTGTTGTAGTAGTTTTATTGACTGAAATCACTAGTAACACAGCGACATCGGCGGCGTTTCTGCCGGTTCTGGCAGCTGCAGCGATTGAGATTGGGTGGGATCCTCGTTTACTTGTAGTTCCGGCAGCCTTGGCTGCCAGCTGTGCATTCATGCTTCCGGTCGCCACACCACCGAATGCTATTGTTTACGGGAGTGGGCAGGTGAGCATGCGACAGATGGCACGAGCGGGCATCTGGGTAAACCTGATCATGTCCGTGCTTATATTCGTCGTAACAATGTGGTTATTGCCAACCGCCTTGGGAGTAGAAGTGCCATGAACATTGGACAATTCATTGCCCGATTCGATTGCGTATGAAAGGCAGTTTGACTCCTTTCTTTCATCTCGGAGGGTCCGTAGATAGCTTTCTCTTCCTTCGCGACGAATCGGCTTATGAGCCGGTACGACTGGCCCCTGCCGCGGGCTGGGAAAAAGCGACCCACGGAACGGTGAATGAATAGATGTTAACCTCAGTACGTTGGCGGTTAATTTGGATTGGCGTCCTCTTGGCAATGTGCGCCTGGGCTCTTGTGCCCAAGGAAAACGAGCTAGGGGAGCGAGTCTCGCCGCTGAATCTTGGTTTGGATCTCCAGGGTGGAATGCACCTGGCCGTCGAGATCGTCGATCCTGATGGTACACTCACCGAGGATACGCAGGCTGATGCAGTCGAACGCACACTGACAACGATCCGAAATCGGATCGACCAGTTCGGTGTTCGGGAGCCCACGATCCAACGCGTCGGTGATCGTATTGTTGTTGAGCTTGCGGGAGCCTTTGATCCCGATCGGGCGAAGGCGATTGTAGCTCAAACGGCATTTATGGAGTTCAAGATTGTTACCGATGGCCAATCGTTTGTTCAGGCGCTTGAGCGGATCGACGCGGCGATTGTAAACGAGGTGGGTGTGGAGAACCTAGATACGAGCCCCCTCGATACAGCACCTGAAGTTGACCTCGGACAGATCTTAGGTGCCACGGAGGATTCAGCGGCAATTGATTCTTTGCCTGCGGAGGTGCCATCGGGAGAGACCGCGGCCGAATCGGCAGAGACTGGAGTTGTCCCGGATCCTGCGACGTTACGTGTATTGACAGCATTGTTGAGTCCGGGGCGAATCCCGGGCGAATTTCTAGTGACGAGTCAGGATCAACCCATGGTCGAGGGCTGGCTCGAGTTGGAGAGTGTACAACAATTAATCCCGCGTAATGTTACGCTGCACTGGGGGGCGGAAGATATCGGTGCGGGAGGAAATGCTTATACGCCGCTCTATGTGCTCGAGCTTGAGCCATTAATTACGGGTGATCTCCTTGAGGATGCTGGCCCCGCAACTCGGGATCCAACGTTCAATCAGCCGATTGTTCCGTTCCAGACAACTCGCCGTGGTGCGCGGGTATTTGAGCGTGGGACGGCACGAAACATCAATAACAATATGGCCATAGTTTTGGACAACCGCGTTCAAAGTTATGCGGTCATCCGGAGTGTCTTGAGCCGCCGAGCTCAGATTGAGCTCACGCCCGGCTCGTCCTTTCAAGAAGCTCAAGACCTTGCACTGGTCCTCCGAGCGGGTGCTCTACCGATGCCCATTGAGATTGTGGAGGAACGAAATGTAAGTGCTTCCCTCGGGGAAGATTCGATCCGCCAAGGAAGTACTGCTTTCATTATTGGGATCGTATGTGTCATCTTTCTTATGATTGGGTACTATCGGCTAGCAGGGCTCCTTGCCGTTGGCGCCTTGGTTGTCTATGTGGTCTTGATGCTTGGAGGGCTGGCTGGCCTACAAGCGACTCTGACGTTACCGGGAATTGCCGGGCTTATTCTCTCTATTGGGATGGCGGTGGATGCGAATGTGCTCATATTTGAACGGATTCGGGAAGAGATTTCAGCCGGAAAGACACCGAGAACAGCGGTAGAATCTGGTTTCAATAATGCGCTCTCTGCAATTGTTGATGCGAATCTGACTACACTCATTACCGGTATCATCTTATTTCAATTCGGTACGGGTCCGGTGAGAGGGTTTGCAGTCACATTGTGTATTGGGATTCTCGCATCTTTCTTCTCTGCACTCTACGTAACTAAGACGTTTTTCAATATTTATTTGAACCGACGAGGCTCTAGCGAGTCAGTGAGTATCTAGGGGTATAATGAGGGTATTCGATAAGGCCAGTTTCAAGTTTCTTCGTATCCGGAAGCGGGGATATGTCGTCTCCGGCATTCTTGTGACCGTGGGTCTCGTATCGATAATTCTCCGCGGTGGCCTAAATGCGGGGGTTGAATTCACCGGCGGAACTCTGCTAGAGGTACAGTTCCAAACGTCAACGGACATCGCTGAGATTCGTGACGCGTTGACCAATGCTCAGATCTCTGGCGCCCAGATCCAACAGTTGCGTGGCATAGGTGAAGTTAGCCAAGACTACCTGCTTCGGGTTCCTACGTCCGCCGATGATGCAGGTGAGGATGAGGTGCGGTCTGAAGTGGAGACGGCCCTCGCCTCCAGTTTTGGACCTAACTTCGAGATTGTTCGCGGAGATGCGATGACGGCGAAGGTTGGGGGTGAGTTTCAGAGGAAAGCGGTTCTTGCTGTTCTGCTCTCCTTTCTTTTGACATTGATTTATCTTGCTTTCCGGTTCGAGTGGCTGTTTGGAGTGTCTGCGGTGGTGGCCACTGTGCATGATATGATGATCACTTTCGGATTCATCTCCCTGCTTGGTTTCGAAATAAGCCTGGCTACGGTGGCTGCGATTCTCACGATCATAGGGTACTCGCTTAATGATACGATCGTTGTGTTTGATCGTGTTCGAGAGAATCTGAAGAAGAAACGAAAAGAGTCGTATGAGGAGACGCTGGACCGAAGCCTCAACGAAACGTTGCCACGGACTGTGCTTACCAGTGGGACTACGCTTATAGCTCTGGCTGCTTTAGCCCTCATCGGTGGAACCGTGATCCGCCCCTTCGCGACAGTGTTAATACTAGGGGTGGCGATCGGGACGTACTCCTCGATCTTGGTAGCATCTCCGGTCCTGCTCGAACTCCACGAGAGGGCACGACGGCGGGCGGCTTCTGCCGCTCATGCGGCGGGGTGACTTCACCGTCTCTCTTCGATTCACACCTCCACCTGACAGCGGGGCGATTCGATGAGGATCGTCCCGATGTGCTGGCTCGTGCTTGCAGTGCTGGTGTCACTCAGATGGTTACTATCGCTTCCACCCCGGAAGATGCGCGAGTGGCGGAATCGCTTGCCGCGAACACACCCGGCGTTTGGGCCACGGCGGGACTCCACCCTCATGAAGCATCTCGGATATCGAAGAATCTCTTGGGAGAACTGAAAGAGTTGACCAAGAAAGCCAGCGTGGTAGCGGTAGGTGAAACTGGGCTTGATTTTCACTACGATCACGCGCCTCGTGATACTCAACTCTCAAGTTTTCGTGGACATCTTGAGTTGGCGGCAGATGTGTGCCTTCCCATCGTCGTTCATTCGCGCTCGGCAGAAGAAGATACGGCTCGATTAGTCGTCGAATATGGAGACCGAGTGAACGGGGTACTGCACTGTTTTGCGGGGGGAGAAGAGTTGCTACAAACGGCGGTAGAGATGGGTTGGTATGTTTCTTTTTCTGGACTTGTTACGTTTGTCAGTGAACTCGAAGGTTTGGTTGGAAAAGTCCCACTTGACCGGATTCTTATCGAAACCGATGCTCCTTATTTGGCACCGGCACCCAAACGAGGTCGACGAAACGAACCAAGCTTTTTGCCGTATATTTGCGAACGACTTGCTAAAATCCTAGGCATATCTTTTGATGATATGGCTATGGCGACCACAAAGAATTCCTGCCGCTTCTACCACCTGAGTGACCACGGATGATGGCTCCTAGTGGGCGTGGAACGACGAATAAGACGCTTCTCCTCAGTCTGACGAAATCACCTCGCGCAGTTTGATGATGGAGAATGACCTCTCGCCACGCTCGGTTGAGATTCTTCCGGATCATGTAGCAAATCAAATTGCCGCCGGCGAGGTGGTAGAACGTCCTGCATCAGTTGTAAAAGAACTGGTGGAGAATGCGATTGATGCGGGTGCTACACGCGTAGAGGTGTCTCTGCGAAACGGCGGGAAAACGGAAATTCGAGTGTCCGACAATGGTCACGGAATGTCGAGTGCTGACGCACTGCTTGCCCTTGATCGACACGCGACAAGTAAGATCCGAACCACCGATGATCTGCGTAGAGTTGATTCATTTGGGTTTCGAGGTGAGGCGCTTCCATCTATTGCGGCGGTAAGCCGTTTTGAGATCCACACAGCAACGGAGTCTGGCCCGGGTACCCGAGTGCGGATCGACTTTGGCAGGGTTCGAAGCTCTACAGAACTCGCACGTGGACGAGGTACGACAGCATTGGTAAAGGCGTTGTTTCATGATTTGCCAGTGCGAGCAAAATTTTTGAGGACTGCAGCCGTTGAAACAAGGGCTGTGAGTGAGGCTCTAGTCCTCCTGTCACTTTCAAACCCAACGGTGGGTTTTCGGTTGGAGTCTAACGGGCGACAGTTACTCGAGTTGGGTTCAAAAGAGGATTTGCTCACACGGATCAGTCGTCTTTGGGGGGACTTGTCTGAGACTTTGATCCCTGTCGAAGGTCGCACAGGCTCAGTGAAGATAAGAGGTTTTATACAGAGGCCAGATGCGGCACGACCACGAGGTGGGCGGAGATACATTTTTGTTAATGGACGTCCCTTCCGTGATGTGGGGTTGCTCCGAATTGTGGATGAAGCCTACCGGACCACTGTAGTTGAAGGCGTTCGTCCATCCGCATTCCTTATGATTGAAATGGACCGACCCAATGTCGACGTAAATGTCCACCCTGCAAAAGCAGAGGTGCGATTTCGGGACCGTGAGTCGGTAGAATCGGCTATATCTGCAACCGTGCGCGAAGGCCTGTCTCGACTTGATTCAATGAAACCACTCGGGGTGGTTGGGAAAACTCAACGGAACCCTGCCAATAGGGATAGCACGGATAAAAGATTGGGATATCGGAGTGAGGAGCGAGTTAGACGAACTACGAATAGTATGCCTCAACTAGCACTATTCGTATCGGGGAAGGCCACGGAATCGGGAACCGAGAGTGGAGCGGGGGGAGATGTTGACGAAACTTTAGCCGTACCGGAAACGACGTTTGAGGGACCCGAGCTATGGCAATTGCATGATCGATATATTCTAGCCGCCACTCGAGAAGGTTTGTTGCTAATTGATCAACATTCAGCGCACGAGCGGGTCTTATACGAAGAGATTATGAAGCGGTTTGAGTCCGGGGGAGGGTGGGCACAGGCCCTCTTATTCCCCATCACACTTCAATTCTCGCCTTCGGAAGCAGCAGCGGTCGAGGAGCTTCTAGGTTTACTCACCCGACTTGGATTTGAACTTGAGCCTTTCGGTGAACGCACCTTTATCATGCATGCCAGCCCTCAGCCACACGCACGCTTTGATCCGGAGCGTTGTCTTCGAGATATGGTTCGCGAACTGACAGAAGGGTCACCACTCGTTGATTCTGCCCGAAACCAGCACGAAAGAATTGCGAAAAGCATGGCGTGTAAAGGTGCAATAAAAGCTGGTGAGCATTTGGCAGCAGAAGAGGCACGAGAGCTTTTTGATCGCTTGTTTGCAACAGAGCTGCCCGGGCACGATGTCCATGGCCGGCCAACGATAGTACGATTGACGGTTTCTGAGCTTGATCGTCGTTTTGGCCGTGGTTGAACCGGCATTAGATGTGCATGAGTCGGTTCCGACATCGATGCCACGGGCGCTCGCGATTGTAGGCCCGACCGCTTCTGGGAAGACTTCATTAGCAGTCAGAGTCGCACATGAGGTTGAGGGCGAGATAATCTCTATGGATAGTCGACAGGCCTATAGGGGTTTCGTCGTAGGTACGGCTGCTCCCACACTGGCCGAACGGGAATCGGCTATTCATCACGGTGTAGGGTTCCTAGATCCTAATGAACGTTATGGAACTGGCCGTTTTGTGCGATTCGCTGAAGCATGGTTGTTGGATATCGAGGCTAAAGGACACACGCCAATTCTTACCGGAGGGACTGGGCTCTTTTTGCGAGCATTGACGCACCCGATCTTCAAGGAACCGCAAATTGATTCGGGCCGTCGTGCTGCACTAGAAGCATGGCTTGTAGGGTGTAGCGCTCGAGAGTTAGAGCGTTGGGCTAGGCGGCTGGATAAGGCTCAACGTGCAAAGTTGCGTTTCGACCGCCAACGGGCTCACCGAACCATTGAATTGGCCCTCCTTAGTGGCGCCCCATTGAGTTGGTGGATTGAGAATGGTAGGACTGATCAGGTTCCGTTAGGGGTGCGCACTTATCAATTGGTATTATCAACCGATGTCCTCCGAGCCCGGATCCGAAATCGAGCTTTAGCAATGGTCACGTCTGGTGCGTGGCAAGAGGAGGTTCGCGGAATTGTCAAAACTGGCCTCGATCGGTCTCCTGCGTTCAGTGCCCTTGGCTATAGTGTTATTGCTGCCCTTCTAAAAGGTGAGATGACCGAAGAAAAAGCTGTGGACCAAATCTTTTCCGACACGTGGGCGTATGCGCGTCGTCAACGAACTTGGTTTCGACACCAACTGCCGGAAGACACGATTGTACTGGACGGGTCTGACTCGATCGAACAACTTACAAAACGCATCTCGGAAGACTGGAACGGATTACATACGGAACCATAGTATATTACGGCTGTGTCCGTGGTGTGGATCTTGGAGGCGGCCTATGAAAGTGCGGGGAGCATGAAAATTGGCATCACCTGCTACCCGACCTACGGTGGTTCTGGGGCTGTCGCTACAGAACTTGGGTTGGAGCTTGCTCGAAACGGACACGAGGTACACTTCATCTCGTACGCTCAGCCTTTTCGTCTAACCCAATTTAAAGACGGCGTCTATTTTCATGAAGTCAAACCGAACCAGTATCCGTTGTTTGAGTATCCGCCTTACTCGCTCGCTCTTGCTGTCACCATGCATGAGGTTGTTCGCCGGGAAGAACTTGATCTTCTCCATGTTCATTACGCTCTCCCTCACGCGACTGCCGGTTGGATAGCGCGTGATATGCTTCGTGCTAGTGGTCAAGATGTAAAACTAGTGACGACGCTGCACGGAACCGACATTACGCTCGTTGGGCAAGACCCGTCATATTGGTCAATTGTTCGGTTTTCGATTGAAAAATCGGATCGTCTTACAGCCGTCTCGAGTTGGCTTTGTGATCGGACTTACCAGGATTTCCAGTGCGAACAAAGTGCCATAGATGTAATACCAAATTTCGTTGATCCCGACGTTTACGATCGGGACCGCTATGCTGGAAAACATGTTTTAGGCTCACCGGACGAACGGATTGTGATGCATATCTCGAATTTTCGACGAGTGAAACGAATTCCTGATGTCATCAAGATTTTTCACCGGGTCCAGTCAGAGTTGCCGGCACGACTCGTACTCGTTGGGGATGGTCCAGAGCGGCAGGCAGCGGAAGATCTGGCCCAGAGGCTGGGTATCTCAGACAGGGTGGTGATCTTAGGTAAGATCGAGTCAGTTGCAGAGCTTCTCGCAAGCGCGGACCTGTTTCTCTTGCCGAGTGAACAGGAGTCTTTTGGTCTCGTGGCTCTCGAGGCTCAGGCATCCGGAGTTCCCGTAATCGGATCTGCGCACACCGGCCTCGCGGAAGTGATTGAGGATGGAGTGACTGGATCGCTGCATGCAGTAGGTGATGTAGATGCGATGGCTGAAGCTGGAATAGCTCTCTTGACGGATAAGGATCGTTGGACTGCTGCTTCCCTAGCGTCCCGAGCCTGGGCAGTTGAGAACTTTGCGACATCTCGTGTAGTTCCAAAATACGAAAAACTGTATCGGGATGTACTTGGCTTATCGCAGCCGGACGACACGCTAGGGTCGGACGCTTCGTAACGTGAGCTATCTTGAAGCTGTGGTTTTAGGTGTGATACAGGGGCTCACTGAATTTTTGCCAGTGTCGAGCTCTGGCCATCTTGTGCTTGCCCAATCTCTCATGGGTGTCGAATTGCCGGGCGTTCTGTTCGAAGTGGTTGTTCATGTGGCGACCCTATGCGCGGTATGCTGGGTATATCGGTTACGCCTCATGCGACTCGCAAGTGGTCTCATTAGGAGAGATAGGGCTCAGCTCGTGTATATCGGAATGTTGGCGCTTGCTACAATCCCTGCGGCTATCGTTGGCATTTCGTTGGGCGACACTGTCAAGGCTGTTTTCGAAAGCCCGATTATCGCCGCGGGATTGCTATTGGTAACGGGCTGTCTTGTGCAGTCGGTTCGAAAGCGTGCCCCACTTGCTACTCGCGACAAGCTGGAACCTCGAGATGCTCTGGTTGTCGGAGTCGCACAGGCAGTGGCTATTTTTCCTGGTATCTCACGCTCAGGAAGCACCGTCGCGGTTGGTACTGCACTGGGGATAGATGCGATTCGAATGGCCGAGTTTTCCTTTCTCCTCTCGATTCCGGCAATCGGTGGTGCGGCAATACTACAGCTACGGGACGTTAGTTCCGTTGGTGCCGCGATTGGCGCAGGCCCTCTCGCCATCGCGTTCGCAGTGGCAGCCATATCCGGCATCTTTGCGATCCATATTTTTCTTAGAATGATTGAACGTCAAACGTTCCATCGATTTGCCTACTATTGCTGGAGTGTTGGGTTGGCTTATCTGCTGGCAGCCGCAATCTGGCCGGAACTCCGGTGATCACAATCGATACGGCCCTTCAGTCAACTATCTCACTCGTGCGCACCGCACTGGAGGAGGACATTGGGGATGGGGATCGCACGACGCTTTGGGCTGTTCCTTCCGATGTGCGCGGTTATGCACGTGTGATAGCAAGAGCAGAAGGGATCATCGCTGGAACGGAACCGTTCGACCTGGTCCTCCACGAGGTGGATGCTGATTTGGTGACGAAGTGGAGCAGGCAGGATGGAACTCATGTTGCGGTGGGAGAGGAAGTCGTGGAGGTGCACGGATGTTTGCAATCGATCCTAATGGCTGAACGAACGGCTCTAAACTTTCTTGGCCGATTATCGGGTATCGCGACTATGGCGGGGCAGTTTGCGGATGCTGTTGCGGGGACCGGTACCCAAGTGGTCGATACCCGCAAGACGACGCCCGGCTGGCGCACTCTTGAGAAAGCTGCGGTTGTCGCCGGAGGTTGCCAAAATCATCGCAGAGGTTTGTTCGACATGGTGCTTGTTAAGGAGAACCATCTACGGGCAGCTGGTGGCATTGGTCCAACCCTTGAAGCAGTTCAACGGAGGGCGCTCGCCGAGGGGCTTGAAGTAGAGATCGAGGTGGCGACGCTTGCAGAACTCGCGGAGGTTTTGGATCGCAAACCAGACCGCATTCTTCTCGACAACATGTCGACCGATGAGTTAAGTGAGGCTGTCCGTATTATCAGGAGTTGCCCGCCCCCTCGGCCAGTTATCGAAGCTTCAGGTGGAGTTACAGCAGCAAATGTGCAGGACATCGCAGAAACAGGAGTGGATATGATTTCCGCTGGGTGTCTAACACATTCGGCCCCTCCGCTTGACCTTTCATTACTAGTAGATGGTTAGCGACCTATGACTTCACGTCAGGTGAGTAGTTGGCAGGGGGTCCGCGTTTCAGATCTCCGATCACGGTGGGATCGTGAGGAGGTCTATGTTTTTGAAAGTGTAACCTCCACAAACGATGTGGTTCGGGAACTGGCTGATAATGGGGCGTTAACGGGCTCCATCGTCATCTGTCAAGAACAAATCGAGGGGCGGGGGCGTGGCGGTCGCGATTGGGCGTCACCAGCACATGCTGGAGTGTACTTAAGTATGCTGTTTAGGCCTAAAGGGGAGTGCATAGAACCTCTTGTCACAGTTTTGACTGGAGTAGATATAGCCACTGCTCTTGCGGCAGAGTTCCCTGGATTGACTCCTTCGATCAAGTGGCCCAATGATCTCATGGTAGGTGAGCGCAAGTTTGGTGGTATACTAGCCGAGGCTAGTGCGGCATCAGATGGTTCGCTCGTCCTCATACTTGGAGTTGGAGTAAACGTTCGACAAGCGAAGCTGCCGAAGGAACTCACGAGGGCGGCGGCTGTCGACGAGTTTGTGGAAGGGGTTGATCTCATCAGGGTAGCAGATGCTATCGTTTGTGGATTGGAACAACGAATCGCCCGTTTACCAATCTTGCTAGACGAGCCTGCACTTTATGAGTTTGATCAACTGGATTGGCTGAGAAACCGTCGAATTTGTCATCGGTTGCCAGGGGCCGCACCGGTGAAGGGAGTGGCGGCGGGCATCGCCCCAGATGGAGCTCTTCTGCTCAGGCCTGATCACGGCCCATTAGTTCGAGTGATGACGGGCTCAGTTGAGGTGTTGCCGGGTTAATGAGGGGAGTGGCTGGTTTAGTAGTGTTTTCTTTGAGAGGAGACGACGCGTGATCCTCACCGTCGATATCGGAAACACAGAAACAGTCCTTGGACTTTTTGAAGGGCGCGCTGCAGTTCAAGTGTGGCGTGTTGCGACTGAGCGTGAGCGCACCGCAGATGAAATTGTCCTACTCGTGCGAGGTCTACTTGGGTCAGATGGAGTGAATGCCACTGACCGTATCGTGGTTGGGTCGGTAGTTCCCGTTCTGAACCGTGCCTGGAGTGCAATGGCTGAGATTCTAGGCCTGCCACTTCAGTTTCTCGATGGTACATCTCCCGTCCCCATTCGTCTGAGAATTGATCACCCCAGCCAAGTCGGAGCCGACCGTATCGCTAATACGCTTGCAGCGGTTGAATTGTTCTCGCGAGATACCATTGTGGTTGATCTTGGAACCGCAACAACGTTCGATTGCATTTCTGCTGACGGTGTTTTCCTCGGGGGTGTGATTGCTCCGGGCCCGCTCACGGCTTTAGACCAACTGACACGTTCTGCTGCTCAACTCCCTCAGGTAGAATTGCAACCGCCAGCGAGTGTCATCGGGACAAACACATTGGATTGTCTCCTTAGTGGTGGGTTTTATGGGGTCGTAGACGGGATTGACGGCATTGTGACGAGGATTTTGAAAGAATGGGATCGTGAGGAGCCACTTGTTGTGGCTACAGGAGGACTCGCAGATGTTGTAGTACCATACTGTAAATCTGTGGATCAAATCGAGCCCGTTCTGACTGTAACCGGCCTGGCCATCGCAGATCGATATTTGTTTGATTGATTGCCTGAGCGGTATGGTTAGCGTGAACATCGTTTCATACTTGTCGAAATAAGCCCCCACTACAATCTGACACATCGTAGCGCCAAGACGGCAGCACGATGCCTGCTCTATAGCTGAATTGCTGCCAAAAGGGCCTCATTAGGGAGCACAATTTGGGCATGCAAAATGCATAATGGGCCTGCGGATCCTCTTTGGTCATGGGTTGCCAAGAAACCTTGTTTCCAATTCGCTTAGGCTCCATATTACCCTGCTTGGCACTCGCCAAATAAGAGTGCTAATCACGTCAACGCCGCGCGCAGCTGGGTGCGGCAAGTCACTTAATTAATCAGGAGGAACGGGCAAGATGGCTAATGCCTCGAAAACGAAGTTGGACATATCTCCTATGGCGGATCGCGTAGTCATTGAACCGCTCGAAGAGACTGAGGAGATGCGCGGTGGACTCTACATCCCAGATACGGCAAAAGAGAAACCTCAACAAGGGAACATCGTTGCGGTTGGACCTGGACGCCTAAATGACGATGGAGACAGAGTCTCGATGGAAGTCAAGGTCGGAGATCGCGTTCTCTACGGTAAGTACGCAGGCACCGAGGTAGCACTCGAAGGTGCAGATTATCTAATCGTCAAAGAGAGCGACATTCTCGCAGTCCTGTAGTAAGCACGTGTGTACATCGTCGAATCTTCGCTCGAACTTCACAAGATAATGAAGGTGTACGAAGTGACACTTTGTTAATTAGACAGTTACAACACTTGAACGATACGCCCCGTTGGGGCGGAGGAGATTAAGATGGCGAAGGAGCTGGAATTTGATACCGCGGCGCGTCAGCGCCTTAAGGCGGGCGTAGATAAGCTTGCCCGCGCGGTTAAGGTCACGCTCGGGCCCAAGGGTCGGAACGTGGTTCTTGAGAAAAAGTTTGGTAGCCCGACTATCACGAAAGATGGTGTGACAGTCGCAAAAGAGGTCGAGCTCGAGGATTCTGTTGAGGATCTCGGTGCGAAGATGGTAAAGGAAGTAGCGACGAAGACTTCGGATGCGGCCGGTGATGGGACGACAACTGCTACTGTGTTAGCACAAGCGATCTTCACGGAGGGCCTCAAGAGTGTGACGGCCGGGGTAAACCCGATGGCCCTCAAGCGTGGGATAGATAGTGCGGTCGCTGCCATTGTCGCACACATGACCGGAATTTCGGTCGAAACTTCCGGCAAGAAAGAGATTGCCCAAGTTGCGGCCATATCAGCCAACAGTGATATGGAAATTGGTGATTTGATTGCCGACGCCATGGAGAAGGTGGGGAAAGACGGAGTTATCACGGTTGAGGAAGCACGCGGCCTCGCGACTGAACTGGAAACCGTTGATGGAATGCAGTTCGACCGTGGTTATCTTTCGCCGTACTTCGTTACGGACCCAGACAAGATGGAAGTTGTCCTTGATGACCCCATCATCTTGATCCATGACAAGAAGATTTCAGCTATGAAGGATCTCCTCCCGGTTCTTGAGAAGGTCGCCCAAATGGGTAAGCCTCTTATGATCATCGCGGAGGATATTGAAGGTGAGGCGCTTGCTACGATTGTAGTCAATAAGCTGCGAGGCACGCTGAAGGTGTGTGCAGTTAAGGCACCCGGGTTTGGTGATCGACGCAAACAGATGCTTCAGGATATAGCAATTTTGGTGGGCGGCCAGGTGGTTTCTGAAGAACTCGGGTTCAAATTAGAGAATACAGTCGTCACGGACCTCGGTTCCGCAAAGCGCATTGTTATTGATAAGGACGATACCACAATCGTCGATGGCGCTGGTGACACAGATAGCATCCAGGGCCGTATCAGTGAGATCAAAGTCGCGATCGACAAGTCCACTTCGGACTATGATCGCGAAAAGCTCCAAGAGCGGCTTGCAAAGTTGGCGGGTGGTGTTGCCGTCATCAACGTTGGTGCTGCTACTGAGACTGAAATGAAGGAGAAGAAGGCTCGTGTTGAAGATGCGCTCCACGCAACACGTGCGGCGGTTGAGGAAGGTATCGTTCCAGGTGGTGGTGTTGCATTCCTCCGGAGCCAAGGCTCACTAGACGACCTGAAAGTTTCTGATAGCGACGAAGCGATTGGGGTCCAAATTGTGCGGAGAGCCATTGAAGAGCCGATTCGTCAGATTGCAGCCAATGCCGGCGCAGAAGGCTCGATTATCGTTGAAAAAGTGCGTGAATCAAACGCGCAAAACTTCGGTTATAACGCTGCCATCGACGAGTATCAGGACATGGTGAAGGCTGGTGTTATTGATCCGACAAAGGTCACCCGTACGGCACTTCAGAATGCGGCGTCGATCGCGGGCCTTCTGTTGACGACGGAAGCTGTCGTTGTCGATATGCCTGAACCGGAAGCGGCGGCGCCTGCTATGCCACCAGGCGGTGGAATGGAAGGGATGTACTAATCGGCAAATAAAGGGATGAGTTTTTTCGTCCATTTATCTAGAAGGCACGAAGGCCCGGCATCGCCGGGCCTTCGTGTATGTGGGCGCCTGATCAATCACTCCTTTTATGATCTGAGGTAAGGTCTTGTTTTAGAGATGGGTGAGTGGCACAAAGGCGGATCGATATGTTGATGTGTTTTTCTGTCACTGTGTTTGCGAGATCGACATGCATCTCGTCACGCTAGTTAAGACGAGAACGTTTTTTAGGTGTTTGCGAGATGCCTTGGATGAAGTTTGTCGAACGATAGGGTGGATTTAGAATGCGTCGTCTTTTAGGGCTTATAGGTGTGCTTGTAGTTACGGGAGGGTGTGGTGATCACACGGGCCCGGAGCTGGCGACTTGTGTGTTACCGCGTCCCGAAGGACGAGTCCTCACTGTATCGCTCACTCCGGGGATCATCTGTGAACTTGTGCCTGCGGATGTTGAAATGTTTGAACTTGTGCCATCAAACGAATCAGCGGAGTACTTGGCAGTGATTCAAAGTGGGAGTCAGGCCCCGGAGAGCAGTGTGAGCCTTAAAATCGAAGTTAGTGCGGAGGAGGGGGCTACGGGAAACGAACCCTCGAGCCTCGCAATGCCTGCACCACCCAGGATAGACGATGAAGCAGAAGATATGGAGCGAGCTTCCCGTGCCGAGTTACTTTTTCGGGCGAATGCACGCCAAGCATTGATCAATGTGAAACCGCTCCGTCATGGAGATGCCTCAAGCGGCGGATTTGATCGTTCAAGGGCCTCTGAAATCTCAAAGGCCCAATCTCAGGTTGTGGTCGGAGATACAGTTATTTTCACGAATACGGTCGCAACTGATCTTAGCGTTGATTGTCAGGGGATCCACGATATCACCTCCGTGGTACGTGCAGTAGGAGAGAATTTTGGAATTGTTGAGGACGTCGAAGTCGCCGGTTTAGTGACGCTGGCACAGTATGCATCTTTACTTAGGGTACTCGACGACATTGTTTATCCAGTTGATACCGTTTACTTCGGTTCTCCTGCAGATCTCGATGATAACGGAATCGTTTGGGTGTTGTTCTCACCTATCGTAAATCGGGTAACACCGCGTGATAGCCCCACTCGAATTTCCGGTTTTTTTAACCCGAGTGATCTTTCGGACTCCAGCACCTGTGCGGGTTCTAACGAAGCCGAGCTTCTCTACCTGTTGGCTGCAGATCCTTCGGGACGTTTCTCAGATCCGGTTCCCTCTGCTTTTGCGACGAAACGTGCTATGACGGTCACTGCTCATGAACTTGAACATCTCATCGTCGCACAACAAAGAGTGACGATCGGGAATGGAACTTTTGCGGACCTTGAAGAGTCGTGGTTAAGCGAGGGACTTGCACATACAGCTGAAACGGCGGTCGGATTTATGTCCGCCGGTCTTTATCCGCAAGAGAATCTGAGCTTCTTTGATCTTACTGCTGATCGTCAAGCATTCGACACGTATCATTTTGCTAATTTGCGCCGTGCTGGGTTCTATTTCATGGATACGAATGAGACTCCTGCGCTTGGGGATGAGTCTGGTTTTGATCCGGGGGGTGTCCCATCTCTTCAGATGCGCGGATTTTCGTGGCTTCTGCTTCGTTGGTTTTCAGATCAATTTTCGCCATCCGAGAATGGGCTTCTTGGCGGACCTGCAGAAGAGAAGATTTTTCGGGACCTGGCAGTGGGTGGGCCTACTCGGGCTCGGGGCATTGCTAACCTTGAACGTGTCGCACGCATTGTAGGAGGCCCAGGAAATTGGGAAGACTTGCTTGCCCGCTACGCTCTAGCGCCACTCGCGGATGACTTCGCTGAAGAAGTGCCTTCCTCAGCGCAGTTTACGTCTTTCCAGCTTCGAGACACTTTCGGAGGTCTTAACCGAGAGGAGGGCGATGACGATCCTTTTACGCAACCGTTTCCACTTAACAGAGCTGAAATTGATCTTAGTCTCAAAACCAACGTTACAGAAACTTTTGATCTGAAAGCCTCGACGGCTCGCTATTTTCTGCTCGAGAGTGAAGCTGGTCATCCCTTGATGCATATTGCTTTGACTACGGCCAGTGGGGAGCGAGTCCCATCATCTGCAATGCTTCAGTTAGTACTTCTTAAGATACGTTAGGGAAGGCGATCGGCATGCGTTATTTTTACGTGAGTTGAATGCGCGGCATGTAGGCTCCTTTATTCGATGGCGATATGAAGTTGGAGGATTGCCCTTTGTATTGAGGGCAAGGTTAGCTTAGATAGAACAATTTGGGACTACGGATTGGAGTGCATGGAGTGATACGATCGAGTTGGTCATTGAAATCCATCTTGACTATTGGTGGAGTGGTCTTGGCTGCCTGCGGTGAAGGGGCTACGGACCCCCCTCCAGTGCCACCACCACCACCACCCGAGCCTGTCACACCGGCCATAAGTCTAGACATGACGTTAGGCGAAGTGGTTACACTGACTGACCCTAACCAAGTCCGGATCTTCCAACTCAATGGTGGTGGTGAGTCACGCGATTATGAGGTGATTGTCCAGAGCGCATCGTCCTCGTTCGGTGGTTGGACGGACATGCAAGTGAAGATCAAGGCGCAAGGGGCTTCTGGGAACGTGGTTCCAGTTGAACAGCCACAAATTTTTCCGGTGCTTAGTAGATTTGAGCGTGAACGGGTTTTGCGGGCGTCATCTTTCTCGCGAGAACGAGCTCTCAGGGCGAGTACTCGACGAGAGCTTTTACGAGTGGACGCCCGCCCGTTGCGCTTGGAACACGACGCTTCTGCGTCCATCGTATCATCGGGCTCGCCACCCCAACTCGGCGAAGTGTTGGACTTTAGTATTGGAGTTGATGAGAACCTCAATGGCAATTGCTCGAATCCTACTACCATTTCCGGTGAGGTCATGTATGTAGGACAAAACTTTACCATCGTTGAAGATGTCCAGTTCGCAGCGGAATTGTCGAGTAGTCAACGACTTTCTAGTGCGGATTATCAGGAAATTGGTGACCAGCTTGATACCGTGGTGTTTCCTACCCACGTCGCCTACTTCGGTGGACCGGCGGATATTGATAGCAATGGGACTGTGATCGCCTTGATAACAGCCGAAGTGAACCGAATGAGCGAGGCGGGGAGTGGCAGTATTATTGCGGGGTTCTTTTGGTCTGGAGATTTGATGGGCAAGGCATCATGCCCGGCATCAAATGAAGGAGAAATTTTTTATCTTGCGGGCCCGGATCCCAATAGCACGTTCGGAGCTGAGATTGACCTAGACTTCGCCAATACGCTCGCGCGAACGACGGTTGCCCATGAGTTTTTCCACCTGCTCAACACCCAGCAGCGCATTACCAAAGGTGGTGGAAACTTGAATACGGATCTTGAACATTCATGGTTAGATGAAGGTTTGGCGCATCTTGCAGAAGAGTTGGCTGGTCTAGCCTCGGTAGGTCTTGGAACACGGTCAAATTTTGATTTGTCGGCCGTGCTTAATTCGGATGAGGAACTCGATGCTTTTAACGATTTCCATCTGCTTAATTTCGATCGTTTTGGCCGGTTTCTTCAAGGAGGTTGTCCAGCGAAGAGTGTCGGGCCAGCAAATACACAAGCACTCGGTGCTACAGGAGGAAGCGATCCTGGTGGGGTTGAGTCTCTTAAGTTCAGGGGCTTCGCGTATGGATTTGTTCGCTGGCTTGGAGATCAGTTTGGCCCAGAAGGATCAGGACAGATCCCCGGCAGTCGTGAGGAAGATTTGTTTCGGGAACTTTCTTCTGGAGGCCCGAGTCACTTGAGTGGTGTAGCGAACGTCTTGCGAGGCATCCAGGTCGTATCGGGATCAAACGTGGAATGGCGGGAATTGGTGGCCTCCTACATGGCATCTCTTGTTGTAGATGATGCAGCGCCTGCAGGGGTAGACCCGCGAACGCAGTTTGCGACTTGGGATATGCGAGGATTATTTCAGCAGGCAAACGACAACCCTGCTGATCTCGGTTGTCCATTCGATCGGACATATCCTCTTTTCCCGGCCGTTGTCACTCTTACTCCATCACTAAATCAGACAATTTCATTCACAGTGAATTCGGCTACAGGCCGTTTCATAAGTATGAGCAGTTCTGGGGTAGCACCTGATGTTGTTTTTGAAGTGATGAACCCGTCGGGTGGCGCCTTACTGTCAGATGCTAGAGCACAGGTGACGATCATTCGAACGGGGTAGCGCGTACTAGAGGAAGATCGCATATCTTCGGATTCTTGGGTTTTCCATTGTGGAATGAACTGAAGGATAGAGGGATTGTAATGATGATGAATGTCCGCTCCACGCTTGTACGGTTGGCGTGCGTGATCATACCCGGAGCTGTCCTTGCTGCGTGTGGCGGCGATGGTGCGGTGGGCCCAGGAGGAGGATCTAGGCCAAACTCGCCCCCACCACCGACAGGACCACCACCCCCACCACCAATCGGTGCAACCCTCAGTCTTCAGCCTGGAGAGGTCCGCGTTCTAACCGACGTCGCGTCGATTCGAAGGTTTGCGATCTTGGGTGCTTCGGATGCGCGCGAATATCAGATTATCGTTATGAGCACAGCGGAAACTGGAGATGGATCAACTCCAATCAGGTTCCGTGCAGTAGGTGGGGCGAGTGCCAATCGAGTGCCAGATCGAGGAAGTGGTCTCGCGCCGAGCCGGGCTGAAAGTGGATTAAGAGGGAGGTCTCCTCTTCAAGGGCTTTCGTTGGAAGATCGTATGAAACTCCGGCCTGACCATCTTGCGTTACGGGCGCAGATGCTTGATGAACTGCGTTATGTTGGCGGGAGACCTTCACAGAGAACACTTGGAGGTGGAATGGGCGCGGTTCGGGCCTCACGCACCCAAAATAGAATCGCGGTTCCGAACGTTAATGACACGGTAAGGATTAAATCGGCTATTACCCCGGGAGGTGGGTTGTCGTGCAATGGGAACACTCCAATCGATGGGGTGGTCAAAACTGTTGGTGATAACTTTGTAATCGTGGAAGATCCCGCAGCGGCAGGGTTTTTTACTGAACAAGATTATGTCGAACTGGACGCCGAAGTAGATGACTTCGTGGCCCCGGTCACTCATTCATACTTTGGGATGCCAGCTGACCTCGATGGGAATGAACGCACGATCGCCTTCTTTACGCGCCAGGTAAACCGGATGAGCGAAGAGGGAAGTGGCGGCATCATCATCGGTTTCTTTACCGAGTTAGATCTTTGGGATCCCGTCGATTGCCCCTCGAGTAACGAGGCAGAGATCGTCTGGCTCATCGCTCCGGATCCCGATGGTGAACACGGCCCTAGGGTATCAACCGGATTCGTGAAAGAAATTGCACGTGGTCTTATAGCTCACGAGTTCCAACATCTGCTAAATGCGCAACAACGAGTGACACTCGGCACGGCTGGTTCCGGCGAAGAGACTTTCTGGGTGAACGAAGGGTTGTCGCACATCGCTGAAGAAGTGTCAGGGCTGAACCGGATCGCAATGGGGGTTCGAGCCAATTTCGGTTTCGATGACATTGCTACCGGAACTGTGGAGAGGGCGGCCTTCGATGATTTTCAGAGCGGTAACTTCTGGAACGTAGGACAATATCTGGAATCAACGACCGAAATCAATCCGCTCAGTGGGGGAGGATTTTCTATACGAGGCTTTGGGTATTTCTTCCTACGCTGGTTAGGGGACCGATACGGTCCTGCATCTCCTCCGGGGATCCTCCCCGGGTCAGGAGAAGATGCACTCTTCCGTGAGCTTTCAAGAGGTGGCTCGCAGCATCTGTCGGGCATTGCGAACGTTCTCCAGGCGATCAATACAGTTTCTGGAGAGAGTCCTACGTGGGCGGATGTACTCTCTGAGTACTTTGTTGCACAAGCCGTAGACGATGCCGCGGTCAGTGGGTTGCCTGCAGAAGTTCAGTTCAGTACGTGGAACCTTCCAAAATTGTGGGAAGAGATGCGAACAGCTTCGATCTCAGGGCTTTCGAGTGGATATCCACTGGCCTCTCGGATCATTCAGATGGGATCCAATGTTTCGTCCACCAACGACTTCGACCTGCTTTCTTCGACGGCAAAGTACTTTACACTGCGCTCGGAAGGGTCACACCCTCGCATGGTGATGGAGACTATGCATCAACAAACTAGCGGGAACGTCCCGAATGGGGCAGCGGCACGCATCATCGTTATTCGCACTAAGTAGGAATTGTGTGGGTGGAGTGGCGGTTTTGGAGGTCGCCATATCCCAGACGCGGTAATAGGAAGGGATTGGCGAGTGGTTGGGTTGAGGCCTACTTTTCAGAAGTGTCGTACATTCGTACAGATTTTTTCCCCTACGTCCATCGACGGGTAGGCCGATGAACGATTCTCAGATCATGATCACGCTTCCAGATGGATCCAGTAAGGCGCTTCAGGCTGGTTCGACAGTGGCCGACCTAGCAGCGTCCATTGGCCCTGGATTAGCTAAGGCAGCTGTAGCTGCTCGTGTTAATGAGCGACTTGTCGATCTTTCAAGTGTGCTCCCTGACGATGCCACAGCTTCCATCGTTACCCGACAAGATGATGATCCGGATGCACTTTATGTGCTCCGACACTCGGCTGCGCATGCACTGGCTACGGCTGTTCGCGAGTTGTATCCAGATGTCGGCATAGGTTTCGGACCGCCTATTGAAGAAGGCTTCTACTACGACTTCGCAGTTCCAGAACCATTTACTCCCGAAGACATTGATATGATTGAGTCTAGGATGAGGGAGGTCGTAGAGGCTGACCATTTGTTCAAACGGCGCGAAGTTACCCGAGAAGAGGCTGAGCTCCTCTTCTCCGATGATCCACTAAAGCTTGAACGACTTGCCGAAATTCCTGAAACTGAGACGATCTCAGTATATGAGGATGGCCCATTCCTTGACCTGTGTCGTGGTCCACACGCTCCGAGCACGGGAGAAATTAAGCATTTCAAATTATTGAATGCGGCTGGAGCGTATTGGCGAGGTGACGAGAACCGCCAGATGTTACAGCGTATCTATGGGACTGCTTTTTTCACGTCTCAAGCACTTGACCAACATCTTGTCCGTCTAGAAGAGGCCAAGAAACGGGATCACCGGAAAATTGGGAAAGATCTCGATTTGTTCTCGACCCAAGATGATATTGGGCCGGGTCTAGTATGTTGGCACCCAAAGGGGGCTCGTATCCAACTTCAGCTCCGCCGTTGGATAGAAGATCTCGTTATTGAGCGAGGTTATGACGTTGTGTACACCCCGCATCTGTCCAATGAGACTCTCTTTCGACGTTCGGGTCACCTGCCCAATTATACTGAAAACATGTACCCGAGTATGCGGGGTGAAAACGAAGATGAGGCGTTCCGGATCAAACCGATGAATTGTCCGGGTCATTCCACGATTTTTGCGGCGCAGCCTAGAAGTTATCGGGACCTTCCCTTGAGACTCTCGGAGATTGCAAACGTCTACCGGTACGAGCGATCTGGCACGCTACACGGATTATTACGTGTGCGTATGCTCACGATGGACGATGGACATGTGTTCTGTGCCCCTGAACAGGTTGAGAGTGAAATTTTTACGTGTCTTGAACTGGTCGATACAGTTATGACCACTTTGGGGCTCAGTTATCGGTTCGATTTATCAACACGACCCGACGATGATAAACGTATTGGTGACGATTCCATCTGGGATCGAGCGGAAGAGGCGCTCCATGATGCACTCAAGCGAGCAGAGCTAGAGTATGGTGTCGATGAGGGAGGGGGAGCCTTTTACGGTCCAAAGATCGATGTGAAATACAAAGATGCCATTGGTAGAGAGTGGCAGGGTGCAACGATTCAGCTTGATTTCAATCTCCCGGAGCGCTTCGAGCTTGAGTATATTGGACGAGATAATCAACGACACCGCCCTGTGTTGATTCACCGAGCTATCTTTGGGACGTTGGAGCGATTTACCGGTGTGCTGATTGAACATTTTTCTGGTGCGTTCCCGCCTTGGCTTGCCCCGGTTCAGTCACGTGTTCTTCCAATAACTGATGCACAGAGTGCCGCGGCTCAGGCCATCGCAGAACGACTCAAAGTTCAAGGTTTTCGGGTTGAAGTGGATGCTCGGTCGGACACGCTAGGCTATCGAATTCGGGAAGCGGAGTTACAGAAAGTCCCTTATGTACTGGTTGTGGGAGACAGGGAGGTTGAGACGGACACGGTTGCAGTACGTGCGAGAGGTGTTAAAGAGAAACAAATTGTGATTTCAGTCGATGATTTTGTCACGCATCTGAATGAGCAAGTAGAATCTAAGTCTCTTAGCACGGGCACATTCTTGGACTAACTAAACAAACTGCGGTCTGGTTATACTGAGGATAAATTGCGACTAGATTGCCCACGTTGACAACATGGCGCTGTGAAGTAACTTTTCTGCTCAGAAAAAAAGAGTGAAGCGGGGTGACTGACCCCCACCCTTTCGGCGCGCGGAATTTTGCGTTGCTGCCGGGTAAGGTAAGCGCGGCTCCTGACCAAGGAGGCGTGTGTCCGCCCCCGGTCAGTGAAAGCTGGACCGGGTTTTTTGTGAGAGGTACCAACCGGTGGTTAGAGCAACCACAAGGTAGTGTCTAATGGAAATGAGGTGCGGTGAACGAAGAGCCTAGAGTTAACGATAGTATTCGTATAAGTCCGATTCGTTTGATCGATGAGGAAGGTGAACAGCTTGGGATTGTCGCGACGGATGAGGCCCGTTCACTCGCGGTTGAGCGTGGGCTAGACCTCGTCGAAGTTGCCCCGGGAGCTCGTCCGCCCGTTTGTCGCCTTATGGATTTCGGCAAGTACAAATACGAACAGGCCCGTAAGACACGTGAAGCGAAAAAGAAACAGCATGTGATTCACGTGAAAGAAGTAAAACTCCGGCCGAAAATTGAGGCTCATGATATCGAGTTTAAAATGCGCCATGCGAGAAGGTTCCTAGAGGACGGAGACAAGGTGAAGTTCACGCTGATGTTTCGTGGGCGAGAGGTGACACATCCAGAGCGAGGCCGATGGCTTTTGGAACAAGTTAAAGGAGAGTTGTCGGATGTGGCGGTGGTAGAATCTGAAATAGCGCACGAAGGGCGTACGATGACGATGTTGATGGGCCCGTCGCGAGAGCATTAAGCGGGCATTCAAGAGGTAGAGGCAGTCTCGAATCAACTTTGATGATGTGATGAGAATGCGGCCCCGACAAAGGGAGCCGGGAAGGGAGCATCTGACCGATGCCAAAGATGAAAACAAACCGGTCTGCGGCTAAGCGGTTCCGAAAGACGGGTGGCGGAAAATTTCTTCGTCAGCGCGCATATAGTAGCCACATCCTCACCAAAAAGAGCCCCAAAAGGAAACGCCGTCTCCGAAAAAAGGCACTTGTGGCTGATGCTGATAAAAAACGAGTGAGGCGACTTCTCGGGCAGTAATTGGACTCGGTTCATGCGTCCATCAAAGACACGTATCGGTGCGGTCCATGAGGTTTGGTTGTGCATCGACAGAATGATTCTTAGCAGGAGGTGCGGGGATGCCGCGCTCAACTAATAGTGTTGCTCGGAACAATCGTAAAAAGAAAATTCTAAAAGAAGCCCGTGGCCAATTTGGGGCGCGATCCAAACTTTATCGCACGGCCAAGAACTCCGTAGAGCGGGGTTGGGCGTATGCGTACGCTGATCGCCGGAAGAAGAAACGGGATTTCAGGCGCTTGTGGATTGCTCGAATTAATGCTGCTGCTCGGGCAAATGGGATATCTTATTCACGCTTCGTCAGTGGCCTGAAGACGGCGGGGGTCGACCTAAATCGAAAAGTTTTGGCGGATATAGCCGTTCGTGACCCTGCAGCCTTTACTGAGCTTGCCGAGGTGGCCAAAGCGCACGCCCCATGACCCTAAGTGGAGCGTCTCTCCTTGATCAACTTTCTGCTGTTGAGGAGAGTGGGTTCGACGCGATCCAAAAGGCGCGCAATCCAGATATGCTCGAGGTCGCACGTGTCCACTACTTGGGTCGCAACGGCCAATTGGCCGATGCTATGGCATTGATTGCCGATGTTCCGTCTAACGCTCGTCGCGAGGTTGGACAAAGGGCTAATGCAGTCAAGAAAGGTTTGACGGCTGCCTTGGAGCAGCAGGCAAAGAGCTTCACAGGGAATGCTTCTGAAGGGGTCACTGTCAGGGACTCGACGCTTCCGGCCCGAACACGATGGGTAGGTGGTGTTCACCCAGTAACCCGAGTCATCGATGAGATCTGTGATATATTTGCAGATCTTGGGTTCTCTCGAGTTCAAGGCCCAGAGATTGAATCCCTCTGGTATAACTTCTCGGCACTAAATATCCCCTTGGATCACCCTGCCGCAGATACGATGGATACATTCTATCTGGATGATGAATTCGTGTTGCGGACACACACGTCTCCGATGCAAGCCCGTGTTATGGAAAATCATCAACCACCTGTCCGCGTCATGGTGCCGGGACTGGCTTATCGTCGAGATTCTTTTGATCCTTCGCATGCACCTGCATTTGAGCAAATCGAAGGACTTGCAGTTGATGAAGGTGTTGATTTCATCGAGTTCCGTTCAGCGATTCGGCACTTTGTGCATCAGTTTTTTGGAAAGTCGACTGAAAGTCGTTTTCGGCCGTCTTTCTATCCTTTTACTGAACCGTCGGCGGAAGTCGATGTCTCTTGTACCGTTTGCGGTGGAAGTGGTTGTTCAACCTGTAAGCGGACTGGTTGGGTGACGATCATGGGGAGCGGAATGGTGGATCCGGCCGTATTCGAAGCGGTTGGTTATGATCCGGAACGTTATACAGGATATGCATTCGGTATGGGACCGGCCCGTATCGCTATGGTTCGGCATGGCATACCCGACATGCGACTGTTGTATGAGGGTGACATGGCGTTTCTGGAACAATTCTCATGAACATTTCATTTAACTGGATTGATGAATTAGCTGGGCTCGATGGTGAGCTTAAGAGTCCACGTGTCCTGGCAGACCGTTTAACGATGATCGCGGCCGCCGTAGAAAAGGTTGAAACTGTAGGCGCAGGACTTGACGAGATTGTTGCAGCAAAGGTCCTCGAAGTAGGCCCCCATCCGAATGCTGACCGGCTGAGCATTTGCAAAATTGACCGTGGGGATGGGTTGGTACTTGATGTGGTGTGTGGTGCGCCGGTGATCGTAAAAGGCGGGCTCTATCCACACATTGCTCCAGGCGGAACGCTGCCGGGCGGTTTTTCCATTGAGAGTCGAAAGATACGAGGGGAACTGAGCCATGGGATGTTATGCTCCGAGGTGGAACTTGAGTTGGGGCGAGACAAGAGCGGCATTATGCAGTTGTCTGATGAAATCAATCCAGGTGTTTCAGTAGCAAATGTATTGGGCTTTCCTGACACTCGATTGACGCTCGATCTAAACCCCAATCGCGTCGACCTCGCTTGTCATATTGGTGTAGCTCGAGAGGTGGGCCACTCGAATGAGATTCAAGAACGAGTATTTGACGGTCCTACTTGGTCGCCTAAATGGAAAGATGGGGATTCTCGGGCAAAGGGGGCGGGCGTCACGATCTGTGTGGAGATGCCAGATCGGTGCTCGCGTTACATGGCGGCAGTGGTACGAGGGGTTCGCGTGGGGCCATCTCCTCCATGGCTTACCGGTCGCCTCATGGCGGCAGGCTCTCGGTCTATTAATAACGTGGTCGATGCTACGAACTACATTTTATTAGAGCGCAATCAACCACTACACGCATTTGATCTGACGTCACTTAGAAGATCTCAAGTGTCTATCAGAGCCGCTCGAGATGGGGAGAAATTAACCACACTCGATGGGGAAGAGCGAAAGTTGATGGGTTCGGCTACAGTTATAGCTGATTCCGATCGAGCTGTTGCACTTGCAGGAGTGATGGGCGGTTTAGATACGGAAGTCACAACTGATACGGTCGACGTTCTTATTGAATGTGCGGCGTTTGACCCTAAAGGAGTCAGAGAGACTGCACGGGTAGCCGGGTTGTCAACTGATGCTTCGTACCGGTTTGAACGGGGCATCGACCAGTACGCACAAGAGCGTGCCTTGATTCGGTGCGTTGAGCTTGTTCTGGCTGTTGCTGGAGGCGAAGCTGACCTCGAAGGAGTGCGAGTTGGAATAGAACCCACTCCAACGGAAGATCTCCCGCTTCGAATTCAGCGCGTAAACCAAGTTCTTGGGCTTGAGCTAGAAGATACGGATGTCGATCGAGCGTTAACCCCAATTGGACTCGCCACTGTCCACCCGGATAGCACATCTCCCGATCTCTTGAGTGTAGATGGTACTATGCGCATCCAGGTTCCCGGTTGGAGAACAGACATTACTCGAGAGATTGACCTCGTTGAGGAAGTGGCCCGCCGTATTGGATTTGAAGAGTTTCCGGAGAAAGAGCGGCGGTTTCGACCGAGTGTCGTTCCTAACGATCCCACTGTAGAAAAAGCGGCCCGCGTGCGCCGTGTTCTTGTTAGTCGTGGTCTATTTGAGGCGCGGAGTCTTCCCTTTATGCCTGAGGAGTACCGAGGAAATCGCCAGATCGTGGCGGTGCCAAATCCTCTTTCAGAAGCGGAGAGTTATCTGAGGGCATCTATGGTGCCAGTCTTGTTGCGACGACTGGAGCATAATTTTGCGCGAGGTAACCGGGATGTACGCTTATTTGAAATCGGGACTGTTTTCTGTGATCAACAGTTGAGTAGCACAAATGAAACGGACATAGAGGGTGCACGGGTTGTGGAATCACAACGTGTTGGAATTGTTCTCACGGGAGGCCGTTACCCGGAACATTGGTCTCAAGATTTAGTTGATGTTGATGTTTGGGACGTAAAAGGTCTGGCGGAAGAAATCACAGAACAGCTGTGCGGTGCTAGACTGTTGGCTGTCCATGAAAATGATATGAGTGAGTTGGATTCTTTAGGCACTTCTTGGTTGGATTGGCCTCGATTCCGCGCTGTGAAGAGTGGGAAAACAATTGGGGTTGCTGGGAGAGTGGTTTCATCATCAGTCGATGCCCCACCTTGGGCAGCATCCGTATTTGGGCTGGAGTTTGAACTCGAAGCTGTGGAGAAGCGTCTTCCAACTTCATACTATGAGACCTCACAATATCCTGCAGTTCAGCGCGATTTGTCTGTTACTCTACCGGTTGAAGTGGAGGCCAGTTCAGTTGAGAAGGCATTGCATGATGTTACGTCTGACCTTCTCGAGAGTGTTCGACTGTTCGATGTCTATGAGGGTGACGAGCTTGGAAAAGGACGGCGCGCATTAGGGTGGGCATTTCGTTTCCGGGCGTCCGATCGTACGCTCACGGATCAGGATGTTGAGTCGGAGATGTTAAGACTCTCCGATGCGCTGGAGGAACAATTCGATGCCAGAATCCGAAAGTCCTAAACGGTACGAGGAAGTCGAGCAGATTTTGGATAGGCTCGCTACCGCGGTTGAAGAGATTACAAAAGAGGTTGGAACTACGCGACAGCGGGCTAAGGAAGCCGAATCTGAGTGCAGTAACTTGCAAAAAATTATGAGTGGCTCAGAGGGACAACCCTCGGTTAACCTTGATGAACGGATCAACCGTGTCGCGGCCGATAATCAACGCCTGCGGGATACGTTGGGACGTGCGCGTGATAAGGCGGAACGCCTACGGAACCGCCTCGCTGTGGTGGAGGACGAGGTATGAGTGGAAAGGATGACAGCTCCCTCGTTCGCGTCACAATCTTCGGGGAAGAATACCAGATTCGTACAGACCTAGGTAAAGAGTACACGCTTGGGTGTGCTAAGTACGTAGATGATGCGATCCAGGAAGCCCATGTCCGCGGCCATATAGCAGAACCACACCGCGCGGCCATACTCGCTGCCCTTAAGATAACAGATGAATTATTCAAAAGTCGTGAGGATGTAGACAAGCTCAGTGAAGTGGTTCAACTGCGCGTTTCAGAACTGGCGAAACAGCTTGAGGCGGTGGCGAAAGGGGACGACTTGTCGAGTCGAGAACCACTTGAACTCACGCTTGATATGTAAAAGGGAACCCCCACTACGGTTGCGGCTGTTCCACGGCTTGCTCACTTTTCACATATTAGGATTTTCGTCTGTGTGATCGGTCAGGCGGTGGCGATGTAATTCGTGCCGCATCTTAAATAGATGGTTGAGGTGAGTTCACATGTTCGCACCTTGATCCCGAGCGACGTGCACCGGTGGACGAATCCACCGGTTTTTTTATATAGATGGTCGAGATTGGAGTCGCGTCTTGGCAGAATCCGTGGCTATTGCTCTGTGGGTGCTGATTGGCTTGGCTTTCGGTGGGTTCATCGCAGTCCTGATTGAACGTAAAGGTATGCGAAGAATACAGGGGAAGTTTGAGGATGAGGCTCGTGGCGTCCTAGAAGAGGCACATAATAAAGCAGCCGATGTTCGGAGGGCTGCTGAGCTTGCAGGTCGCAATGAAGCGGAAGAGTTGCGTGAGGAGTGGGCAAGCGAGGCACAGGAAAGACAAACCCAACTGGAGAAGATAAGACTCCGGACTGAAGAACGCGGTGAAATTCTAGAGCGCAAGCTCGAAGTGCTAGATCAGCGCCAGGACCGTTTAGATGAGCGACGCGAAGTGTTCGAGAAGGAACGAGAAACACTTGAGTCGAATCAAGTAGAGTTTGCGAAACAAGAACAGGACCTGACAACCCGACTTGAGGAACTTGCAGGATTAAGTCGTGAAGATGCTCGCCTCGAACTTGTCAGCCAGGTTCAAGATGAAGCTCGTGCTGATGCCGCCCAACACGTTCGAGAAGCTCGTGAACGAGCGCGGCGTTCTGCCGACCGAGAAGCCAAGAAAATCATCTCGCAGGCTATCGAAAAGTTGTCAGCAGACCATTCCTCCGAAACCGCCGTCTCCGTCGTAATACTCCCTAGTGATGATATGAAGGGGCGTATAATTGGTCGCGAAGGTCGTAATATTCGTTCGTTTGAAGAGGCGACTGGAGTTGATGTTGTGGTCGACGATACACCTGAGGCCGTGATCCTATCGTGTTTCAATCCAGTCCGACGAGAGGTGGCAAGAGTTGCTATGGATCGATTGGTGGGAGATGGCCGGATTCACCCAGGTCGTATTGAAGAAGTCGTTGAAAAGGCCAACGCAGAAGTCCAGAAGACGATGAGTGAGTCGGCGGAAGAAGTCCTCTACGAGTTAGGTATCCACGACCTTCACCCGAATCTGGTAGAAGTCCTCGGAGTCCTGCGGTTCCGAACTAGCTATGGTCAGAATCAACTTTCGCATGCCCGTGAGGTTGCGAACATTGCAGCGAATATGGCAGCTGAGTTGTCACTTGACACTCAACTTGTAAAACGAATGGGGCTTCTCCACGACATTGGAAAAGGCCTTACGCACCAGCAAGAGGGAAGTCATGTGGAGATTGGCTTCGAGCTTTGTAAACGTTGCGGTGAAAAAGATGCGGTTCTCAATGCGATTCGTGCTCACCACGGAGAGGAGCCGGCTCGGTATCCGGAGACATTCCTTGTCACAGCTGCGGACGCCATTTCAGGCGCTCGGCCGGGGGCACGTCGCGCTTCATTCGAACAATATGTACAACGACTTGAAAAGCTAGAAGAGATCGCCGGTTCGTATGATGGGGTCGAGAAGGTCTACGCAATCCAAGCAGGGCGTGAAATCCGAATTATGGTAACGCCAAACGAAATTTCTGACGAAGAGATGGCTGAGTTGTCGGAAAAGACAGCAAGACGTATCGAAAACGAACTACAATATCCTGGCCAAATCAAAGTTGTCGTTATTCGGGAAACCCGGACGATTGATTTCGCTCGTTAAATAGGGTTTGTGCGGTTTGTCCCTGTGGTGGACTTTTCCTATATAATCTCTGTGTGGAACACTAGGTAGGAGTGTTATGAAGGCAAAGCTGATAGATGGGAATAAGATTGCGGCAGAGATTCGGGCAGAGGTCGCCGAGCGAACTGCTGCACTTAGTGAGTGCGGAGTGACGCCGGGATTGGGTGTGGTTTTGGTGGGGGAAGATCCAGCATCTAGGGTTTATGTTGGAATGAAAACCCGGGCTTGTGAAGAAGCGGGCATCCTAACGCGGGACATTAAGCCTTCGGAAAACATCTCGCAGGCAGAGCTTCTCACGATTATAGATGAGTTGAATGATGATCCTCAGATTCATGGCATTCTGGTGCAGTTGCCATTACCGGAACATTTAGATGAGACGGAAGTGACCGAACGGATTCATCCTCTCAAGGATGTAGATGGATTCCACCCCATAAGTCAGGGACGAGTTGCACAAGGAGATCAAAGTGCATATCGGTCGGCAACCCCTGCTGGCGTCCAAGAACTCATCAAGCGAACAGGTGTTGAAACGTCAGGTGCACATGTGGTAATAGTTGGGCGATCAAACATCGTTGGTCTTCCAATGTCCCTCATCATGTTGCAGAAAGAAGCTGGCGCGAATGCGACAGTAACCGTTGCTCACAGCCGAACAAAAAATCTTGCTGAGGTCACTAGGTTGGGAGAAATCCTGATTGTGGCGGTCGGGCGTCCAGAAATGATCACGGGTGAGATGGTGCGTGAGGGAGCAGTGGTGATTGATGTCGGTGTTAATCGCGTCGAAGATTTGACAACAGACAAAGGATACCGCTTGGTTGGCGATGTCGCTTTTGATGAGGCAGCAGATCGGGCCTCCTGGATTACCCCTGTGCCAGGTGGTGTGGGCCCAATGACAATCAGCATGTTGCTAAAGAACACGGTAGCAGCGGCTGAGCGTGCTACCCACTTGAACGCCTTGGAGCAACCCTCGTTACCTAGATGAATGAAAACAGTCGGTTCTCTGTTTTTAATGGATTCGACTCTCAGTTGGACGACCCTCAAACTTCTGATGGTAGTTCGCGCGCGTGCGCGCTATCGGTCGCAGACTTGAATGAGGCCACAAAGCGACTCCTAGATGGCCACCTCCCACAGGTATGGATACGTGGAGAAGTGGCTAATTGGCGTGCTGCTGCATCAGGTCACCGGTATTTCACCCTTCGCGATGATCGTGCCCAAGTTCGGTGCGTTCTTTTCAAGGGAGATGCATGGAGGCTTCCTGTAGATCCAGAGGATGGCATGGAAGTCCTGGCTCTCGGACAACCCACCTTATATCCAGTAAGCGGACGATTCCAAATTATTGTACGCTCTCTTGAAGGAGTTGGAGAAGGTTTGTGGCGGGTCGCTTTTGAACGGCTTCGAAAGATTCTTGACGCCGACGGTTTACTAAGCTCCGAGCGAAAACGAGCTGTTCCCGCATTTCCGCATCGGATTGGCGTGCTCACGTCAAAGAAGGGGGCTGCTCTCCGTGATGTTCTTGCCGTGATACGACGCCGGAGTCCCTGGGTTGATATTGTCGTCCAGCATTGTCGTGTCCAAGGGGAGGGGGCGGCACTGGAAATTCGCGATGCACTAGAACGCCTCGGTTCATGGGGAGACTGTGATGCGATTATACTGACTCGCGGAGGAGGGTCTAGTGAAGACCTCTGGTGTTTTAACGAAGAGGTGGCAGCGCGAGCTGTTGCAGCGTGTCCGATACCGGTCATTTGTGCGGTAGGACATGAAATTGATGTGACACTATGTGAATTAGTAGCGGACCTGCGGGCTCCAACACCGTCGGTGGCGGCAGAACTGGCAGTTCCTGATGCAAGGGAATTGAAACGAGGTTTGGTCCAGCTCAACGGAGGGCTAGTCCAGGGGCTTAGGCGTTGTGTGCGCCGAGGGAGGGATCGTGTTCGCTTGGTGGAGCGACGATTGCCGAGGCCTGCAGTACGAGGGGTAGAAAGTTCATGGGTCCAACTTCGACGTCTCGGACAAGATCTTCCACGATCGATAGGTGGTGTGCTTGAGACATCGGGAAATCAAGTGAGCGTGCTTGCTGGTCAATTGCACGCTCTCAGTCCATTGCAAACCCTTGCACGGGGGTATGCTGTCCCAACTGGGAGTGCCGGTCAGCTACTCTCTGGGGTAGAAGATTTCCATGAGGAAGAGGCATTTCAGTTACGATTGCACGATGGACAGATAAGGGCGAGGACAGAGCAAGTTGAGCCAACGACGTGACCAAACCTAAAGACATGCCAGGATCTGAGGAATTCGAATTCGAGACAAGCCTCAAGGAGATTGAAGCCATCGTCGAAAAGTTAGATCGTGATGGGGTGGGCTTGGATGAGGCGATTGAACTCTTCGAAAGAGGGGTCGAACGCCTTGGTGAGGCTAATCAATGGCTAGACGCAGTCTCTGGTCGAGTAGAGGAACTGGTTGCTAACTCGAAGGGGGTCCTTGGTACCACTCCACTTGTAGAGAGTGATGAGAGGAGAGAGGGCCAGATAGACGAGTCCGAGTCTTCAGACTGACATGGATTTTGAAAGGGCTCGCGAGAAAGTAAATCGAGCCTTGGAAGCTTGTATTTCGGAAGAGTTGAGAGTCGCCCCATCTTCAATTGCGGCTCCAATAGAATATGCGGTTCTTAGTCCGGGAAAACGGATCCGCCCATTACTGGTCATTGCATCGTGGGAGGCAGTACGTGGGGAAAGTGTAGAGGATACAAAGCCTGCACTCTACCGTTTAGCCTGTGCGCCCGAACTTGTCCACGCATATTCATTAATTCATGACGACCTCCCATGTATGGACGATGATAACCTAAGGAGAGGTAGGCCGACCGTTCACGTGTCGTTTGGAGTTCGTGCGGCGATTTTGGCAGGAGCAGCCTTGATGCCGCTCGCCGTGGGTACCATTGGGTCTGCGGCTGATGGATTAGGTGTTGGTATGGATATTAAGACGGAGATGATTAAAACGTTGGTTGCTGCCTCCGGGGGTGCGGGGATGGTTGGCGGACAACTACTAGATATCGAAGCAGAGGGTGGAGAGGTAGATCTAGATACCTTAGAGGAAATACACCTGGGTAAAACCGCTCGTCTTCTCTCTGCTTCATGTGTGATAGGTGCTTTGGCGGCAGGAGCAGGGCCAGATGTACTCGAACGCCTTGCCAACTACGGGCTCAAGGTTGGCTTGGCATTTCAAGCCATAGATGACATCCTCGATGTCATTGGATCAACGGAAAAATTAGGCAAGTTTGGCGGACGTGATCAGGTGTTGGGGAAAGTGACAACTCCTTCGGTATTGGGTCTTTCCGGAGCGAAGGAAAGAGCTACTCAGTTGGGAAATGAGGCGATGGCAGAGCTTGATTTTTTGCCAGGGTCAGAGGGGCTCCATCGGATCACCCACCTGATTTTGGACCGTGATCGTTGATCTAGGGTTTAAGTAGGCGAGGTGGAAGATTGAAGATCTTACACGGAGAGAGATAGGGTTAAACGGATGCGTGTCGCTATCATCGGAAATCCTCAGTACCCGCTTCTCGAATCTCTACTAACGCGAGTGGAGAAACAGGCGGAGAGCTTGGGTATTGAGCTCAGTTTCGAGCCAGAACTTGCCAGGGAAGAGGTACGTCGCGTAATGCCGCTGGATAAAATCGAGAAAGATGTGGATCTCGTTCTTACCCTTGGGGGTGATGGAACGCTCCTACGAGCTGCACGTGTAGCGGGGCCTTTGGGCATCCCTGTTCTGGGGTGTAACCTTGGGCGACTAGGGTTTCTTACTCTTGTTCCTCAAGAGGAGCTAGAGGTTGTCTTGGAAAGTGTCTTTCGAGGAGATTTTGAGCTTGAGGAACGCTTGGCCCTAACAGTTCAAGTATGTGGGAAAGGGTCCAGTGGGCCTCATGATGAAGAGTTCTATGCCATTAATGATGTGGTGGTTCACAAAAGCGGGTTCGCACGACTTATTGGTCTCCGGTTAAGCGCTGATTCCGATGAGGTCGGGCACTACAGCGCAGACGGAATCATCCTCGCAACTGCCACAGGATCTACGGCCTATAGCTTATCTGCGGGTGGACCTATCGTAGCCCCCACAGTGAAAGGGATCGTTGCAACTCCAATTTCGCCCCACACGCTTGCCGTTCGTCCTGTAGTGTTTCCTGGAGATGCTCGAATTTCCGTCGAACTTCTTTCGGGCGATGATGATTTACAACTGACAGTCGACGGACAGCGAGGGTGCCTCCTGCAAGTTGGGGATCGTGTCGATATCGCCTGTGCGAAACACCCTGTAAAGCTAGTAAGGTTGTCGGACTACTCCTTTTTTACGGTGCTCCGTCGGAAGCTTCGTTGGGGAGACGTACGATCACATCCTGTTTCGGAAGGTTGACACAATCCGTCGATAAGTTCCAAATCTGGTCTTTCTAAGTGGTTGTATTATAGCTCCATACGTACATAATGAGACTTTCCCGGAATTACGGGACTCATTAGGATTTTTGGATGTGGCGTCGTGGCCGAGTGGCTAGGCAGGGGCCTGCAAAGCCCCCTACTCCGGTTCGAATCCGGACGGCGCCTTGAGGTTAGTTGATCCGGCATATTGGTATTGAAGGGAGGCCGTGTGACAAAAAGGGTTAGTGCGAATAATGCCCTCATGTTTTTTCTAATATTTGTTCCGATCACACTCTTTCTCGAGTACGTAGTTCACGCATCGCCGACATTACTTTTTCTTGCTTCGGCCCTGGCTATTGTTCCCTTAGCCGGGCTAATGGGGAAATCGACTGAAATGTTGGCTGAACAGGTTGGCGATGGTTTGGGTGGTCTCCTCAATGCGACGTTTGGAAACGCCGCTGAGTTGATCATCGCGATTTTTGCGCTCCGGGCAGGGTTGTACGACTTGGTAAAGGCGTCACTCACCGGTTCGATTATCGGCAATATACTTCTGGTATTTGGTCTTAGTGTGTTACTCGGAGGGTTGAAATACCGTCGTCAGGTATTTAATCGGACCGTGGCGGACCTTGGCGCTACCATGCTTCTTCTCGGCGGAATTGCTCTTGTCGTCCCTACTGCATTTCACTTGGTTCAAGGTGCAAATGACACAGGGTCTCTTGCTCAGAGGTCCCTGAGTCTTGAGATCTCGGTTGTTCTCATCGTCTGTTACATACTCTCGTTAGTGTTTGCATTCCGTACACACGGGCATTTATACCAACGGACGGACCCCGGAGTGTCGATAGCTACAACCGGAGAAAGTGCAGGCCACGAGGTTTGGTCGAAGCGTAAGTCTGGTGGTTTGCTTCTGGCTGCAGCTGCCCTGGTTGGTTGGATGAGTGAAATTCTCGTGTCCGGCGCTGAAGAGGCTGCTCAGACCCTCGGCATGAACGAGGTTTTCGTCGGAGTGATTATCGTTGCTGTTATTGGAAATGCGGCCGAACACTCCACCGCAGTTCTAGTTGCACTTAAGAATAAAATGGATTTGGCGCTCCAAATTGCGGTTGGATCATCGCTTCAGATCGTGTTATTTATAGCGCCCCTCCTCGTTTTTCTTTCGTATATAATGGGTCCCCGACCATTGGACCTTGTCTTCTCGACACTTGAAGTGGTTGCAGTGGTGATTTCTGTGCTAGTAGTTGGTCGAATCTCTGATGATGGTGAGACCCATTGGATGGAAGGAGTTCTACTGCTTGCTGTCTACGTTATCCTGGGCTTCGCTTTCTTTAACATACCGTAGATGTTCCAATTGTTCGGCGCGTGGTCTTCGAGGGTTGGATAGGCAAGTATCGCTCGTATTCCATTTGTCGTCGAATGTGACCGTTCGCAGTCTGGGAGAGGGGATCATCTTCGCTCTTTGACTTGAGATAGGAGAAAGTTGTGGCAATCACCCCTGACAGTTCCATTCGAGAGAAGGCTGGTAAAAACATCGAGCGACGCGACTTCCTCCGAGTTGCGGCAGCCTCTGCAGCGGTCTCTGCCCTTCAGCCACGTCCATTACTTGGCGCCACACCGCTCACTGGTGCGGTGCCTCATTCTGGTCGATTGCAAGAGAATCAAGAAATTGTAATTCCGTTGAGTAATGGGGAGCCTCCGGCGACCCAATTTCAGGCATATCCGGGTGGTACAGGAGCCCTGATGGAAAAGTTTTGGCGTGAGGGGGTTAACCCTTTTCAACGCGATCAAATTGAGATCGATCCTTGGATTGGTGAGGTTCCCACTACTGAGGAAGAAATCGCTTTTTTGCCTGTTCACCGATTAGCTGCACTTATCCGTGAACGTCGAATTTCTCCCACTGATCTGTTTGAAATTTATCTTGATCGACTTAAGCGATATGACCCTGTTTTGTTATGTGCTGTCACGATCATGGAGGATCGAGGCCGAGAAGAAGCTCAGGAGGCAGAAGCGGAACTTCGTTCAGGTGTATGGCGTGGCCCACTTCACGGGATCCCCTATGGCGTTAAAGATTTGTTCTCTGTGGCTGGGGTACGCACGACGTGGGGATCGTCCGATTTTGAAAATCGGACGATTTCTGAAGACGCTGAAGTGATCGTCCGGTTGCGCGAGGCTGGTGCGGTCCTGATTGCAAAGTTGGCCACTGGTGAGTTTGCACGTGGAGATCGGTGGTATCGTGGTCAAACTCGCAATCCGTGGAATACTGAAGAAGGTTCAAGTGGTTCATCTGCAGGACCCGGATCGGCGACTTCAGCTGGCTGCGTCGCCTTTTCCATCGGTACTGAAACACGGGGTTCCATCGTATCCCCTTCACGACGCTGTGGTCTGAGTGCGCTACGTCCAACCTTTGGACGTGTGAGTCGATATGGCGGAATGGTTTTATCCTGGAGTATGGATAAAACTGGGCCCATGTGCCGAACCATTGAAGATTGCGCGCTTGTTTTTAACGCGATACACGGTGCAGATGTGAAGGACCCTTCTTCTCTGACTACCCCTTTTCAATTTGAGCGTGAAGTTGACTTGAGTGCTGTTATGATCGGGTATACTGATACAGCACCGAAATCATTTGTCGACAAACTCAAGCGGTTGGGGGCTGATCCTCAACCACTGCCGGCCCTTCCAGAGATGGTCCCGAGCGCATTGGGTGTGGAGTCCTCTTCAGCATTCGACTACCACATTGCTCCGGGAGGTGAGCTGCCTCCGATCCCCCAGGGATTGACTGAGGCGGAAGAGCGTAATTTCACTCGGTTTCGCCGTGGCCGAGATCAACTCGGGATGGATTATGTGCACTCGCAACGCCGCCGTTTGATTGTGATGAAACAGATGGCCGAGGCTATGGATGGGTTTGATATGTTCGTGACTGGATCCGGAGAGGTTGGGCTTACAAATCAAACGGGGCATCCGGCGGCAGTTGTACAGTATGGCTTTGGGTTGCGAGACCCAGATGATACGGATCAAAACCCACAACCACTAACGACAACAATCATTGGGGATTTATTTGCTGATGACCAGATATTATCGGTAGCCCATGCCTTTCAAGCGAAAACTGATTGGCATACGCGTCACCCATCGCTCGACTGAAGTTTCTTACATAGGTGATACGATGAGTCAGACAGTAAAAAACAGCTTCGGTCTAGTACGTGCCGGGCTATTCATCTTGGGCATCTTCCCAGCGCTTGTCTTTGCTCAAACGGAACGGGTTCAAACAAGCCTGTCTGAAGAACGCCTCGAACGCCTCAGCGGCGTCCTCCAACATTACGTCGATACCGAACGTATCCCGGGTGCAGTGACCTTAGTCGTACACCGTGGCCAGGTCGCTTACCTGGAAGCCTTTGGATTTCGTGATCGTGAGGCGGTAGTCCCACAGCGTACTGACGATATTTTTCGTATCGCGTCTCAAACGAAGGCAATCGTTAGCGTCGCGATCATGCTACTTCAGGAAGAAGGGCGCTTACTAATCTCAGACCCCGTAGGCCGTTATATCCCCGAGTTCTTAGAGACGACAGTTGCCGTTCCCGAAGATCGAGGTTGGAGGCCCCAGGGATATGAGGTTGTTATAGCAGATCGCCCCATCACAATTCGTGATCTTCTGACTCATACTTCAGGTATTGGGTACGGCTATGGTGTTGCCAGTGATCGTTGGGAAAAGGCTGAACTCCAAGGTTGGTACTTTGCCCACCGCCACGAACCGATGGGAGAAACCGTACGACGTATGGCCGGGCTGCCCTTCGATGCACACCCTGGGGAAGCATTTGTTTACGGGTACTCTACTGATGTTCTTGGTGCTGTAATTGAAGTGGTCGCAGGAGTAACGTTGGACGAGTTTCTTGAGGAACGGATATTTGGGCCCTTGGGTATGCTTGATACGCATTTCTATCTTCCCGAAGAAAAGCACGACCGCCTCGCCGTTGTTTACTCCTTAGATGAGAGAGGCTTGACTCGTGCGCCAAATGCCGGTGGCATAGACGACATGGTCAGTCAAGGCGCGTATGTGGATGGGCCCAGGAGGAGTTTTTCAGGTGGTGCGGGCCTGCTATCCACAGCGGAAGATTACGCGCGTTTTTTGCGGATGATGTTGAATGGAGGGGAACTAGACGGAGTGCGCATCCTTTCTCGAAAAACAGTGGAACTCATGACGGTGAATCACGTGGGAGATCTCCGTAGTGAAGAGTTGGAAAATAGTGGGGTAGGCTTTGGGCTGGGGTTTGACGTCCTTGAGGACTTAGGGGAGCGAGGTACTCCAGGATCCGTGGGTGAGTTTGGCTGGGGGGGGGCATACCATTCCGTATATTGGGTTGATCCAACAGAACAGCTCATTGTTGTCTACTTCACACAGATTAATCCAGCGAACGACTTAGATGATCACGCCAAGTTACGGACATTAGTCTACCAAGCTGTGGTGGATAACTAGATGAGACCTGCTACCACTGTTTGTCGTGTGACCTGCGCACTAGATCAAATCGGTAAATAGTAGGTTATGTCTCTCAACCTTCTAATCTGCGAGTCGGTGAACGTGAGGTGGCGAAGAGCCTGGCGGGAGATTAAATGTCTTAGCGCTTAGCCGGAGTGGCGGAATTGGCAGACGCGCCGGACTCAAAATCCGGTGGGAGCAATCCCTTGAGGGTTCGAGTCCCTCCTCCGGCATTATGACCCTCCCCCCACTTTGATAGAGCTTCTACTGCAAGGGGGTGGCTAGAAATCGCATTATATAAATCGTGTAAATAACTGATGTGTATTAATTAAAGACGGATAGCATCGTTATTTTTTCGAGTATGCCCTTCTTTGTTTGTCCATTCACATTCGATCTTACCTCTTACTTGCTTCGCTCATACCGGTTGCTATGGCGTACGAAACTTGTCGCCTCGCCACCTTCGATCTGAAACATATAGGCTTCGCCGAGCGTGTCATCGTCACGAATGCGTCGGAATATGTGCCCGTCGATGTGCTGTAACCGTGTTATAGAAGCGAGGGGATCCGTTGTGGGGAAGGTCACTCCAACGAGCTCACCTTCCCATACAAGCATTGCGGTCTCTCCGCCGAACGATCCACCGTAGGTGCCGGTATACAGAGTCCAATCAGGAACTTGATCCTCGGTCAAGTCTTCTTTGCCTCGACCTTCAATTGCAGCGCTTATCGCGGGAGCCATGATATCATACGCACGGCTTGTATAGAGTTGAGCCCCTACGCCGAGTGCGTTCGTTGCGAAGGCGGTGGCGACCTTGTCGTCAATTTGGAGTGCGAGGTGTGATCGATATCCTGGGCAGCTTCCACCATGGCCAACGAAAGTTTTGTCGTCAGACCGCCACGTGGAAAAACCGAGCCCCCAGTGACCTTGGAAATCTGGGTCGACCCAATGTACGCGGTGCATTTCTCGAAGTGTATTTCGACTCAAGATGTTTTCTTCGGTTCCATCCAATGTGCGGAATTGCCAGGATGCAAAACGACCGAGGTCCTCTACGGTTGAAGCGTATCCGGCAGCTGGTGAGATCCCTCGTGCCTGAAAGAGGGGGAGGCGCTTTCGAATTCCTTCTCGTGTAATGGCGCTGTACCCAACTGCGAGTTGGTTCCCCCATAGTTCGGCGGGCATTTCTGTGGTGGTACTGGTTAGTCCAAGCGGTTCTAGTATACGGTCACGTATTAAGCTTTCGTAGGTTGTATTCGAGACTATCGCGGCAACTTCACCGGCAAGTGTGAGTCCGAGGTTCGAGTACTGGAAGTAGGTGGAAGTAGGATAAAGAGTTTCTTGCCGCGAGAGCCCATCGATGATTTCTTCGCGACTAGGAAACTCAAAGTTTGGTGCCGTCCAGTAGGGGTGGCTGGACTCTCGAGGAAGGCCAGATGAGTGGGTTAAGACCCCTACGATAGTAGCATTGCCGGCCTCGGGGTGTGTGTTTGCGATGTTGAACCACGGTAAGTGCTCCCGGAGTGGATCATCAAGTCGAAGCTTTCCCTCATCTCGTTGTTGCAAGACTGCGATTGATGTGAAGAGTTTTGAGATTGAGCAGATGGAATATCTCGTTCGTGGTGTAGATCGCACGCCACCTTCGACATTTGCGAAACCATAACCGGCACTCCATATCAACTCTTGGTCGTGGACTACCGCCACCGCGGCGCCTGGGATCTGTTCGTACGCAATTTGGGCATCGATCCATAGATCCAAGAGGTTGGTTGCCTCTTGCACTCGTGGGTGTTCGCTAATGTGCTGAGCTTCAAAAGGCTTGGCGACGGCAATAAGAAGAATGACGATAAACAACCGTTTCATGTTCCTGCTCTCGATTGGAGGGATTGCGACTATCGTTTAACATGAGACCGCTGGCCTATTTGCCACAACGCTAGTCCTCTGTCGTTATGGCCAAACGCTGTTCGACAAGTGAGTGTTATAGTTCTTGTGCATGTTTCACCGATTTGACCAGCACGTTCCTGACGAAGGAGTTACAAGAAAATGTTCAAGCGCCTAAGCCTAGTTGTCGTCACCGCGTCAGTCGCGGTCCCAATGCTTCTGCAGGCTCAGACACGAGCCGTTGACGACGACACGTTTATGGAGGGTATGCGTTGGCGGTCGGTCGGTCCTGCAAACATGTCAGGTCGTGTGACCGACGTCGAAGGTGTGCCGGGGACACGGACTTTTTTTGTGGCTGGTGCGACAAGTGGAATCTGGAAGACTACAAACTCCGGGACGACGTTTCGGCCCGTGTTCGATAATGAACGTGTTGTTTCGATGGGCGATATTGCGATCGCTCCCAGTAATCCAGACATCGTGTGGGCCGGCACAGGGGAAGAAGACTCACGGAATTCGATCTCGCCAGGGGGGGGGATCTATAAGTCCACTGATGGTGGTCTGACATGGGAGCTTAAGGGACTTGAGGACACACAAGCGATTGGGCGAGTCGTAGTTCACCCGACGAATGCCGATTGGGTTTATGTGGCTGCACTCGGCCACCCATGGGGTGCGAATGAAGAGCGCGGACTCTACCGCACCAAAGATGGTGGTGAGACCTGGGAGCGCGTCCATCACGTGAGTGAGGATGCAGGATTCGTTGATGTAGACATGCATCCCCATGATCCAAACATCATCTGGGCTACGAGTTGGGAACGCGTTCGGGGTCCATACTTCTTCCAGAGTGGGGGACCTGGGAGTGCGATCTGGAAAACCATCGATGGTGGTGATACGTGGGAAGAAGTATTGGGAGGTGGCCTTCCTGAGACTGAGAAGGGGCGAATCGAGATCGCAATAGCACCGAGTTATCCTCGGGTGATTTACGCCCTGATTGAGGCTGAGATGCCTGAAGAGCCCGATGAGAGCGGGGAGAAGCATGGTTCGGGACTGTATCGATCGGTTGACGGAGGTGGAAACTGGGAGTTCATGAATTCGAATAACTCTCGACCCTTCTATTATTCCAACGTATGGGTGGCGCCGGACGACCCAGATCTTGTGTTCTGGTCCTCTCTCTTCTTCTCACGCGATGGAGGCAAGACTGTAGGGAATCCAGGACAGAGCGTCCACAGCGACTTCCACGCACTGTGGTGGGACTCGGAGAATCCGGATCACTTCATACTCGGGAACGATGGGGGCATTGCAATCACGTGGGACCGTGGTGGGAATTATGACTTCCCAAACGCAATCCCCATGGGCCAGTTCTACGCCGTGAGCTACAACATGGACACACCGTATCGCGTTTGCGGTGGTCTCCAGGATAATTACACATGGTGTGGACCGAGCCGACGTGCAGGGGGGTCGATCGACAATCATATGTGGTATTCGATTGGAGGCGGTGATGGGTTCTATGCGCCTCAAGATCCAACGAATCCAGATATTGTTTTCGGGGAGTCTCAGCAGGGTCGGATCTACTGGAGAAATACACGGACGGGCGAACAACACAGCCTACAACAGCCAGATTGGCGTGAACGCACTAAGGCCTTACGTGATTCAATCGCGATCCTGTCCGGGGATGACCCGTCACACCCGCCTGCTTCCGCTCAAGCACGGATTGCTGAACTCCAAACTCGTGTTGCGAATGATTCTTTGCTTTTTGATCTGAGATTTAACTGGAACACACCTCTTGAGCTTTCCCCTCATGATTCACAGACGTTGTACATCGGTTCCAATCGTGTCCTCAAGTGGACGTATGAGACCGACGAGATGCAGCCCATCTCGGATGATCTAACATATGCGGACCCGGAAAAGATTGAGGTTGCGTACGGCACGACGGGTGGAATCACACCGGACGTGACCGGTGCGGAGAACTTCGCAACGATCGTCGCGCTCGCCGAATCAAAGTTTCATAAAGACGAGATCTATGCGGGAACTGATGACGGCCGCGTATGGCGGACGCCCGAAGGTACAGAGTGGATCGAACTCACGGATCGATTTGCGGGTGTGCCGCAAGGAACGTATGTGAGCCGAGTTGAACCATCGAACCATGACCCAAACCGTTTCTACGTAACGTTCGACAACCATCGGCGAGACGACTATGCGCCGTATGTGTACGTAACGCACGACCAAGGTGAGACGTTTGCGGACATTGCTTCGAACTTGCCCACTGGCGGCCCCGATTTTGTGCACGTGATCCGAGAGGATCCAGTGAACCCCAATTTGCTGTTCGTGGGAACAGATGTGGGTGCGTATGTGTCGACGGATCGCGGAGAGTCTTGGACGCGCTTTATGAATGGGCTTCCCACGGTTCCGGTCCACGACCTCAAGATTCACCCACGTGATCAGGAGATTATCGCGGGCACACATGGACGGTCCATTTTCATTGCGGACATTGCACCGCTCCAACAACTCACGGAAGAGACGTTGCCGACTGAGGTCACGATCTTCAATCCCAGGACGGCTACACAACACGGGGATCCACCGGCCGGTGGTGAGTTCACCGCTCAACGCTACTTTCAGGGTGATGCGGGCGACTATGGGGCGGAGATTGCCTACTACATTCCTGAAGCGGTGGCGACCGAACTGGCCGAAACTGCGCGGGAAGAGATGCGGGAGCGGATGCGAGCGGCCCGTGAAAATAGTGATTCGGCCGTAGATCGTCCTAGTAGGATGCGGCGAGGTGGTGGTGGGCGCGGAGGACCACAGGCGTCGCTGGTCATTCTCGATGCGGCAGGGGATACGGTGCAGACCCTGAACGGGTCGGTCGCCGCTGGGATCAACCGGGTGAACTGGAATCTGAGTCGACGGAGAGAACAAACTGAAATGTCCCCATCCGAGCGAGCTGACAGTGTCCGTAACGCTCGCATGTACAAAGAGGTCGGTGATTCTTTGGTCCTGCATGAAGGAATTAACCGGCTTGCGATGGATCAGGCCCTTGCAATGATTCAGGGAGGCGATCAGGGTGCGATTGTTCGCATGTTTGGCGGAGGTGGCCGCTTCGGCGGCGGGGCAGATCCGTCTGCTTGGCAGGAGCGGCCGGCCGAGCGATATCCGCAGCCAGGCCCACGTACGAGCGGATCAGGAGGCCCGGAGGCTAGTGGTCCTAGCGCTATGCGTGAGGTGTTTCAACAGATAATGGGAGCACTTCGCAACCGTGGTGCTGGCGGGTTCCGTCGGTTCTTTGGTGGTGGCCGTGGTGGTGGTGGTCTCGTGGATCCAGGAACCTATACGGTTTTGGTCAGACTAGGCGACGAGACCCATACCACGACGGTCGAAGTTGTGCGCAAGGAAGGCTATGGCTTTTGGGATGAATCTGACCGAAACAACTAAAATGTTTAACCAACGAGTCGCACTAGGACTTCCCGAGAGTTCTCTCTAAGTATGCTCGTATATGAGCCTGAGTCTCTCTTGCTTGCCAGATGGCCTGGAGTTCTTCGTCGAGGTCCTGCATGGTGTCCGGTGACATCGATAGCTGACGTTTCGACAAAGCGAATGTTGCTTCAGGGATAGTGGCAAGCCTGCGAGCGATCTCAAGTGCCCGTGGAAGCAGGTCCTCGGAGTCAACAGTCTCATTGACCAAGCCTCGCTCACGCGCGTCTTCGGGATTGAAACTCCTACCTAGCAGGAGAACTTCACGTAGGTATTGTGCTGGAATTATCTCTCGCATGATCTCGAGAGCGACGGAGAAGAAGGGTACGCCAACCTGTAGTTCAGGAAGACCGATTTTTCCATTGCCGCGCACCATTACTCTGTAATCACAGGCACATGCGACTACCGCGCCTCCTGCAATCGCATGTCCGTTCACAGCAGCAATGAGCGGCTTGGGGAACTTTCGCAGCCCATCAAGCAAACCACTGAGTGATGAGAGGAGTGCATCGACATAATCGGGTCCATCTTGGATCACTCGGAAGAGGTCAACTCCAGCGGAAAAAGCCGACCCGGTTCCTGACAGGACTATGGCCCGTACGGTTGGGTCCTCTCGTGTTTCTTTGATGTCGTTCCACAGAGTGTCAGAGAACTCGGCGGTGAGTACGTTTGCAGGCTTATGTGCCATACGAAATAAACTGATTCCATCTTCGTCAGTTCGTTCAATCATGAAAACTCCATAGGAGTTGCTTTAAGTCGGTCAGACTTCAAGAGTTCAAGTTTGGTGAGAACCCGAGCATATTGCCAAACCTTCGGACGTTTCGCGACAGTTAGTTTTCCGTGGGGGTATTCGGAGGGCGCCAGAGTTATGTTCCAAAACAATGAGTGTATCAACATCAACAGAACAAAGTGAATATGACAAACAGGAGGATAGATGAAACGGTGGATACGAAACTCTTGGGTATATCTGTTTCTGGGATTGTATCTCGTATCGGTGGGATGCAATGGCGATGCAGAAGTTGAGTCCGAAGGCCAGGCTCCCGATGAGGAGACGTTAGCGATGAGACCACCTGAAGCCCCTCTCCCAGAGGAGCCCCCTGCTGATCCGGACCCGCCGAGATCGCCGTTGTTGGATCCGATGTCGGGAGAGATGAACATGATGGCGCCGGCATCATTTCAGGCGCGATTCACTACGTCGAAAGGCACGTTTGTCATTGAGGCGTATCGTGAATGGTCGCCCGCGGGGGTCGACAGGTTTTTTAATCTTGTTCGACATGGGTTCTACGATGAGGCTCGCTTTTTCAGGGTCCTTGATGGCTTCATGGCCCAATTTGGCATTAATGGTGATCCGGCAATCCAAAGACACTGGCGAGGGGCGAACATCTCGGATGACTCCACCGTAGAAAGTAATACTCGGAGTCGGGTGACATTTGCCAAATCGGGTGCGCCTAACAGTAGAAGTACCCAGCTATTCATAAACTTCGGCGACAATGGTCGCCTAGACCGTGATGGGTTTTCCCCAATTGGTGAAGTGGTCGAAGGTATGGATGTCGTAGACCAGTTGTACTCAGGGTATGGGGAAGCTGCGAGTAGTGGCAGAGGATCCGGTCCTGAACAAAACCTTATTCAATCTCGTGGCAACCAATATCTGAAAGCTGACTTCCCACATCTCGACTACGTTGAACTAGCAGAAATCATCGATAATGATTGAATGCGGCGTGAACGCTAGCTTACTGCCGAGAAACCTGAGGCTAAGTGAAGTGCTTCCGTCTGGGACAGTAAAAAACTGTGACGTGTCTTCGGAAATCGGAGAACAGTTTTGAGAGAGCTCTCCCCGGCGTCTGTTCAGCCCCCGCTCCCGCGTGATCAACTACTGCTCGAGGAGTCGCCTGACGAAGAATCTGTTCCCCTCGATGTGTTGTTTGTTGGCGGTGGCCCAGCGGGGTTGGCCGGTGCGATTCGATTAGCCCAACGGGTTGAAGTTGATCGTGAAACCGGAGGTCCGTTAGCTGACTTGGAGATTGGAGTGCTCGAAAAATCGAGCGAACTGGGTGAACACTGTCTTTCGGGGGCCGTTGTGAACCCGGAGGCTTTGAAAGCTTTGTATCCAGATATGAGCCTGAATGATTTTCCGCTTCGGCAGGCGGTCACGACCGAGCGCGTTTACCTGCTCACAAAGAACTCGAAGATTCGACTTCCTACGCCACCGACGATGAAAAATCATGGAAACTATGTGGCCTCGCTATGCGAAATCGTTCGGTGGTTGGGTGGAAAGGCAGAGGAATTGGGTGTCAATGTTTTTACGGGCTTCCCAGCAGCCTCGTTGTTATCCAATTCAGGACGTGTGAACGGGGTGCGAACAACAGCAAGTGGCTTGGATCGTGATGGGGTAGCGGATACTGGACACATGCCACCGATGGATATTTCGGCTCGTGTAACAGTGTTAGCAGAAGGGACACGAGGGCCGTTGAGTCAGGCTTGGCTCGAGAGCCAGGAGGTCGGTTCGGATAATCCCCAAATTTTCGCCCTTGGAGTTAAGGAGTTATGGAAAGTCTGCCGACCGATAGGTGCGGTCACTCATACACTCGGCTGGCCTCTCCCTCGTAATGCGTTTGGCGGAAGCTTCATCTATCCAATGAGCGACGAACTCGTGGCACTTGGTTTGGTTGTTGGATTAGATGCGCCTTACGCTGATCTAGATGTGCACGATTTGTTGCAAGCATTCAAAGGACATCCACTTGTAGCAAGGATGATCGATGGAGGAGAGTTGGTCGAGTGGGGAGCAAAAACGATTCCAGAAGGGGGGTACCACGCGATTCCTCATCGGCTAAGTGGAGATGGATTAGTTTTGACCGGAGACGCGGCCGGATTTGTCGATGTTGCAGCGTTGAAAGGAATCCACTACGCAATGCGGTCGGGGATATTCGCCGCAGATACGATATACGATGCCTTAGTTGATGGGGACACTTCTGCAGAGGCACTCTCTGGATACGATATCAAAATCCGGTCTAGTCTAAAAAAAGATGCGCTATATCGAACTCGAAATATGCGACTCGCCTTCAAGAAGGGATTCTTCTCGGGTGGGCTCCGAGCGGGACTGATGCAACTGACTCATGGCAGTTTTCCTTCGGGACGAATTCCGAGTGCGGAAGACGCGTCTTACCCAAGGATCCACAAACTTGGAATAGCTCCGGTATACGATGGTCAAAAAACATTTTCCAAGCTCGATGGGGTTTTTCGTTCGGGGAACGCGACCCGTGATGATATTCCGTCGCACCTTATCGTGGGAAGTGAAATATCAGCGGAGATGGCGTCGTTGTATGAGCGGTTATGCCCAGCAGGTGTTTATGAACGAGATGGTGACCGTTTGGTGGTAAAGGCACCTAATTGTATCGATTGTAAGGCGACGGACGTCATCGGTCCGCGATGGACTCCTAGGGAAGGTGGGAGTGGACCTAGCTATAAACGGATGTGAGTACGTTTCAGGAGTGTTATTTAGTAAAGTGTAACTCAGAAACTATGAGAGACAACGCAGCGGATACTTGCCCGTAACCTGTGCGCATGAGGAAGGAAGAGTTTTTCCCGAAGCTCTTGGCGCCCAGGATGAAAAAACCAGACTCCGGATTTTGGATGGTATCCTTCCCTAATCCGTCATGGGAAAGGCAATCAGTAGGACCATCTCCAGAGGCGGCGAGCAAAGTGGTAGCCAAGTTCATTGGCCCACGTGAAGCATAGCACTCATGTATCTGTAGTTGTCGATAAATTGTGTCGTCGGGCTCGTAACCGACGTTAGCTACGATATGGTCAAATCGATCCCGCCGTATGTCACCGTTCACCGCCACCTCAACACCGATGCCTTGGCCTTCTGCCCACACAGCCACAAGCTGAGCTTGGGTTAGCCATTCAGATCCGGATGGAAGATTGGTTCGGAGGTCTCTGATTTGATCCACAAGCTTGGCACGCTCGCGGAGAGGATCGTTGGTAAGTGGGTGTAGTTGCGTACCTCCTCCTCCGCGAGTGGCCCATACGAAACTGGTCTTTGGTTCCTCTATCGCCAGTTCAGCCAGAGCTAGTGCTGTTGTAGCTGCGGAATGCCCACCGCCGATGAGAAGGGTTCGAGATGATTCGAATTTATCACGATTTCGGTGAGTTGGGTCAGGTACATGGTATTCGATTTTGTTGCGCATCTGACGCTCTCCGCGGGCGGGTATTCCACTTCCTCCAGCCCAATTGGGGCGACCATACGTGCCGGAGCAGTCAAACACTGACCGAGCCAGAACTTCGCGTTCATTTCCATTCTCCTCAACGAGGATTCGAAACGGCTGTGTAGCCCGTGCTGAAGAGTCAATACCTTCATGCTTGAGCCAACCCTGTCGACCCACGGCTAGGACACGGACTCCCTCTAGTAGGGCTACGCTACCGGAGAGTTGATCTGCAAGAGGCTGGAGATAGTTATTGAGGAAGGTTGCTCCGGTCATTATTTCGTCTGGCTCAGGTAATGTCTTTGCGGCGTTTATTAATACCTGTTCACCAGCGGGCCCTGCATTGAGTTCGAAGGGGGAAAATAGTCTGACTTGCCCCCACTGATCGACGTGTCCGCCTACCTTAGTAGCTTCAAACCCGATCACGTCTAGTCCAAGGGCGTTGCTAGCAGAAGCTGCTTCGAGTCCGACAGGCCCTAACCCAACAATTGCTAGATCGTGAATATGGGCTTGCCTTGTGGTGCTTCTCATGGAGTGGCTGTGATCCTTTGTATTCGTTTCCATTCGATTCCTTCATCTTCCCTTTGTACGGAACAGAACCTACTCTCAGCCCATGAGTGAGCGCGACCATGAATGACCGAACTGAAACCTCCCAAAGTAGCACTCAAGCGTCTGGCTACGGGCAAGTGGGCTCAGGATCGCGAGATGGTGTCTCTTCGGTAGAGAGGCCTAGGGATCATCGACCATACAGGGGTGAGTATGAGGGGTGGTTGACGAATTTTTTATGGCCGATCATAACTTGGGTCATTACCAATATTATTTTAGCGCCTGTTGTCATCTTGTTCTTCTGGGTTTTGAACCGGACCCGTGTATATGGACGTTCGAGGTTGCCGCACGCGCCTAACACTCTATTGCTATCTAACCATCAGTCGATGATTGACTCGTTCCTCATAGGCTATGCGGCTTTTTTCCCGTATGACATGATTAAGACATATCTTGTGCCGTGGAATCCGGCCGCACAGGAGAATTTTTTCCGAAACAGATTATTTGCATGGGTGTTCCACCATCTCAAATGCATTCCGGTCCGACCAGGTCGTCGTGATCTGAAAGCAATTACGCGTTCAGTCCGTGCCCTGCGCGATAGCACAATGATCTTGTTTCCGTCTGGAACCCGTTCTCGTGATGGGAGTATTGGCCGAGGTCGACCAGGAGCAGGTTTGGTCATCTTGGGGACAGGGCCTAAGGTGATCCCGGTAACGATTGAGGGTATGGATCAGGTACTCCCAATCGGAGCGAGTTTCCCACGCCTAGGGAAAAAGGTGGCAATCTATTTTGGGCGACCGATTAATTACGATGATCTCGAAAATAGGGAGCGGTCGAGAGAGGCGGCCCAAGAAATTGTAGATAGAGTAATGAACCGAATCTCATTCCAGCGTCGTGTATTAAGGCGCCTTGAGGGAAGTGCTGGACAATGAACCCTTTAAGAGGCATAGTCTGAGGTATGTCAATCACAATCTATTACGTTTTCATTACGCTTCTCCTCGGGCTTCTAATTTTATTTCTCGGTGCCGGGTTCGCATTTGGATGCCGACTCCGCGAGCTCGACGAGGGGGGTGAGAAAGACTCCGAGTCTTAGCGGGCTCATCTTCCAAATTATCCAGCCAAACGCTATCTTACTTTGCTGAGTTCAAAACGGTTCTTCCCTTAGAGGGAGCTCGTATCTCTCTCCGTGGGGCGATCGATCATATCTATAAATAGGTATTTATAATGAGGCGATTATGACAAAAACTTTCCAGGATGATGACGGTCGTCGTTGGAAAGCGTGGCTTGCTTCACGCGAGGTCTTCTGGCCAGACCCAAAGGAGAAGATCCCAGCTTCAGATCTGGAAGCAGTAGTGTTTGTGTGTTTTTCTGATCCTGATCAAGCTCAGCGTCGATTGCGGTTGCCCCAAGGATCTTTTGAAGACCTGACTCTGGAGCAACTCAAAAAACATTTTAAGAAGGCGGAAGTGGATCCCGCCATCCGCTAATTAGGGCTAAACGTTTCATTGGATCCCGTTTGGTTCTCCTCTAATACCGAAAGGCTTGAAATAAAGAATGACCGCGTCGGCTGCAAAAGGACTTGAAGGTGTTGTCGCCTCGAAGACGTCTCTGAGCTTTATTGATGGACTGGAAGGGATTCTCGTCTACCGAGGCTACAATATTCATGAGCTTGCTCCACACGCGTCTTTTCTAGAAAGCGTGTTTCTTCTTTGGCATGGTCGCCTCCCAAACCATCAGGAATTAGAGCGGTTCGAAGGCGATTTGGCTGTAGAACGTGCTATTGATGCTAAGACGCTCGAAGGGCTATTGCAGTGTGTATCGGAAAAAACTATCCCCATGGCCGCCCTACGTACTGGGATATCTCTCGAAGGGATGTTCGATGCGGATGCCGAGGATAATTCGCCGGACGCCAACGAACGAAAGGCAAAGAGACTGGTGGCACGGACGCCAACAATCATTGCGGCTATTCACCGCATTCGTCAGGGGATGGAGCCGCTTGCGCCGGACCCGTCTCTCTCTTTCTCGCAAGATTTTGTTCGCATGGCTACGGGTGAAGCCGGGTCGGATGAGGCAGTCGCCGCGTTGGATCGGACGCTTCTCCTATATCTGGACCATGGGTTCAATGCATCGACGTTTGCCTGCCGAGTGATCGCTGCTACACTCGGTGATATGCACTCAGCTGTTGCGGGAGGGGTAGGGGCGCTAAAGGGTTCACTCCACGGAGGCGCAAACGCCAAAGCGATGGACACACTTTTAGAAATCGGTGACCCTGATAACGTGACGCCGTGGCTCGAAAGGGCTTTTGCGGAGAAGCGGAAAATTATGGGTTTCGGTCACCGCGTGTACAGAACTGAAGACCCGCGGGCAACACATCTTCGCGAGATGTCTCGAGTGCTCACGGAGCAGGCTGGATTAGAGAAGTTCTATAAAATGTCGCGCGAACTAGAGGAACAAATGATCTCGAAGAAGGGGATCAACCCAAATGTAGACTTCTACTGTGCCACGGTGTATTACGCACTGGGTATCCCGATTGACCTGTACACCCCGCTTTTTGCAATAGGTCGAATGGGGGGATGGACCGGCCACGTAATGGAACAACACGCGAACAATCGGCTTATCCGGCCGAGAGCCGAATATGTAGGAGAGAAAGATTTACGCTGGGTGGCGATCGAGGATCGATGACCCGAAGGGCTGGACAATGTCCAGGGTATGATTGCGTCTAGCGCTGAATGCTTTGATAGAGGGGGATGACGCGACAATTTGAAGCGGGTCCCGAGGCCCGCTTCTTTCGTTTTAGAGAGGATCACCAATGGAGATTCGATCCAGTGTTCCGGTGTCGAGGGATGTAGACGCACTTGTTGTGCCGTGGATCGACGATGTGGCGACGTCGAATGAATGGTGGGAAAAACCGGCGAAGAAGTGGTTGGAGGCAAATCGGACGTCTGAAGACAGAACTGGTTGGGCGGTCCTCGGGAGAGAGAGTCGCCCTGACTTGTTTCTGGTTCAGATTGCGCGAGGCGCTAGGCCAATTGAAGAATCTTTTAGGCAGGCGGCAGGTCGAGGTGTCCGGGCTGCACGTGAAATAGGGTTGCGATCTGTCGCGGTTCGCGTCCCCCATGACGCTGAGTTGTCTATCTGGCAGGCAGTTGCAGAAGGTCTAGTACTAGGGGATTGGAGCTATGACGAACTTCGTGACTCGAAAGGCCAACACGCTGCTCCCGAAATCCGCGTTCTCTGTACCGAAGGCGAACCAGTTCAAAAGGTCACCGATGCGGTAAGGCGTGGGCAAGTACTCGCTGAGGCACAAAATCTGTCGAGGGAACTTGTTACACTTCCGGCGAACGTAGGAACTCCTCAGTATTTGGCAACAGTAGCGAAACGCCTTGCTGGTGAGCTTGGTTTTCAGGCTACGGTATTGGGTATAGACAAGCTTCGTGAAGAAGGGTTTGGTGCTTTGCTTGCCGTCGCGAAAGGGTCAGTGGAAGAGCCGTGCTTCTTAGTTCTTGAGCATGCAGGGCAGGGGGGTGATCCGTACGTAGTGGTTGGAAAGGGTGTTACTTTCGATGCTGGTGGCATCTCTTTGAAGCCGGCCAAAGGGATGGAAAAAATGAAGTATGATATGGGAGGAGCGGCGGCTGTATTTGGAATTCTCGTTGCTGCTGCTCGATTGGATATCCCGCAGCGCGTAGTAGGACTGATACCGGCCACTGAAAACCTTCCGTCAGGTTCTGCCGTCAAGCCCGGCGATGTGATTCGGGGTTTGTCCGGAAAGTCAATCGAGGTGATTAACACCGATGCAGAAGGCCGGCTGATCTTGTCGGACGCACTAACGTATGCTCAAGGATTGTCCCCTAAAGTGATTGTCGATATGGCTACGTTGACTGGAGCTTGCGTTGTTGCGTTGGGTCACCACGCAGCCGGGTTGATGAGCCCCAGTGATGAACTTTCCGAGAAGCTGCTCAAGGCAGGCAACACTAGTGGTGAGCGCATATGGCGTTTGCCTCTGTGGCCTGAGTTCCGGTCTCAGTTGGATTCTGGGATTGCCGATATAAAAAACACAGGTGGGAGTGCTGGGGGCACGATTACTGCCGGTTGGTTCCTTCGTGACTTTGTCGATGACGAAGTTCCATGGGCACATCTCGATATCGCGGGAACTACTTGGGCAAGCGATGCTCGAGGCTGGCAGCCGAAGGGTGCGACCGGTGTAGGAGTTCGGCTCATTCATGAATGGTTAAGGGACTGCACCTGAGTAGGCTTATGCGTTTTTGGGCGGCAATCGGGTTTGCACTCGCTATATATTCTGGAACATCCCTGGCCTACGCCCAAACCCCCCCAGGATCAGATACATTAGAAGTGGCCCCGGACTCGGTGAGAGAGGCGTTTATCGAGCCGGTCTCACTAAGGGCTCCGGCTTTCCCGGCCCGTTTGGTGCCTCTTCGAGGAGCGAGCCACGAAGTCTTTTCTTGCGACCGGGAGTGTGTGAGAAGTTCAAGTGCATTATCCCTTGTAGGACTCTTGCAAGAGTTTGTCCCCGGTTTTTCTCCGCTACGGGCAGGGTTTTTTGTTGGCCCCCACCACGGTTTTGATGGTGCACTCGGGCCAGGGTTCTTAGCACTGTTCATAGATGGCCGTGAAGTTCCTTCCCTAGAACGGGCGCAAACGGATTTGCGACGTCTGTCGCTCAACTATGTAGAACGTGTGCACGTATATCGTGGTGCAGATGGCTTTATTATCGATGTTGATTTAGTCCGCCATGATGGAACTCAGGCGTATTCTCGGATTGGTGGCGGTACTGGAACACCGGCCGCAGATATCTTGGACGGAGTATTTGCGAACGGGTTGGGAAAGACTTTCAATTTTGAGGGCGGATTCGAATTGCTCGACGTTGAGGCGGACAACGTCGAGAATGATCGATTTGGATTATTGGGACGCCTCTCGTGGATGCCGCGCTCGAATGATTTTGGTGTTCAGTTTGAATTCGTCAATGCGAGCGTCGATCGAACCGCCGCCGACACGGCGGATATCCGGCGTCGTGAAGTTGTGCTGCGCACACGTGGCAATATTGGGGATCGAGCACAAGTTGAAGCATATGCGTCAACATCGACACAGCGGCTTCTGGTCCCAGGTCTTCCAGATAGCTTGGCACCGAGGCCTCGAGGTGCGGATGCTGTCGGTTTCAGTTTTTCAGCACTGCCCGGGAAAGGGGGGCTGAGTACATCTGCTAGGTTCATGGGGCGGGCCGCTTATCCGTCGCTCTCGGCAGACCTCACAGGGTGGTATCCGCTCGGCCCCGTTACGTTTGAGGGGGGAGCTAAGATTGCGCGCTGGAATGATTTTTCAACTGAGTCGTTGCGCGCGGGAGTAGCATTCCAGGACTCGACTGTTGTGCCTATTACCTTGAGGGCTTTCACGACTAGCGGAAGCCGTGGCATTGGTTTTCCGGAACTGTCTTCTTCAGACAGTATTGGTTTTGAATCTTTTGGGGCATCCGCCAATCTCCAACTCGGCGAATTTGATTTATCTGGCCGTCTTTCTGGGCAACGCCTTGATCACCAAGTCGGATTCGGTGGGTCCTTTGATCGCACTGTTATAGTGGACTCATCCCAAGTTGACGTTACGTCAATAGAGGCTCGAGTGGCAGGCCCAGTATTACCTTTGGGGGTCATTTTTAGAGGTGCGGAACCGGTCCGGGTTCGTGCATTCTGGCGGCAGAACAAGTCGAGAGGGGCGGCGACTATGTTTATGCCTGTTGACCAGATGCGGGTTGAATTGAGTCTTTATGAGTCGTTCTTCGATGACAACTTGGAATTATGGCTTGTTGGTTATCTACAACGGCGTGGTGAGCGTTTGCTGCCTATGCCAGGTCAAGTCAATCCGTTAATCGTTGGATCGGATTCATGGTTAGGGGGACACTTCATGTTTCGGATAAGCAATTTCCGTTTTTTCTGGAGGTTCGCTAACCCTAAGGGAATGACCGTATACGATATCCCAGGGGCGAATTTTCCGGCCCAGTTCAATATCTTTGGGATTAGGTGGGAGTTCTATAACTGATGAGTCATACGATGTGTGTATGCCAGGGAGGACTGGCGTGATTCGAAGCATGACAGGCTATGGCTCGGCAATGTCTTCTTTTGATGAAGGTTCCGTGACGGTTGAGGTGCGTTCCGTCAATTCTCGGGGACTTAGGGTCATCGTTAAGGGGCCTTCCAGTTCTGCAAGCTGGGAGTCGGAATTGAAACCGATTGTCGAAAAGTACGCTGATCGAGGTAGGATTGATCTCCACATTCGGGTGGAAGATGCACGAAAGACATTGGGCCCGACGTTAGATGGGGACCGGGCCCGTGCCATCATCGAGGCTTGTGCCCAGTTATCTGATGAGTTCGGGGTACAGGGTGAAGTGAATCTGACGTCGATGCTTCGAACCCCTGGCATTCTTCGAGATGATGGGTTTGGCTCTGGGTTCGAACCTGGCCTTGAAATGATACAGGATGCCGTGAACAGGGCACTCGAAGTGGTTGTCGAGATGCGGGAGCGTGAAGGGGCGCGGCTCGAAGTGGATCTCCGTGAACGTGTGGATGCTATCCGGGACGCATTACAGGCTGCCGAAGAATTGGCTCCGGGGCGGCTTGCCAAGGAGCGTAATCGATTACGGCGGGCGGTCGAGGAACTGACTGGAAAAGGACTTGAAGAGGACCGCCTAACAAGGGAGATCGTACTCACCGCTGACCGATGGGACGTTAGTGAAGAACTGGTGCGAGCCCGTTCGCATCTTGAAGCCTTCGAAGAGTTCTTAGATAGAGATGGAGAGGCGGTGGGGAAACGTTTGGGATTTCTCGCCATCGAACTTCAACGGGAAGTCAACACTCTTGGGGCGAAGGCGAACGATGCGCAAATTTCACGCTTGGTTGTGGAAGCGAAGAACGAGATTGACAAGTTGCGGGAACAGGTAGAGAACGTCGAATGACAGAGGGTAGCTCAGTACTGACAGAGGTGTCGGGACAAGCCCGCCCAGTTATCCTTGCCGGTCCGTCAGGGGCTGGGAAAACTACGGTTCGTAAACGCCTGCTAGCTGGAGATGACGGGTGGCGTTTTTTGTTCTCCATCTCAATGACGACAAGACGTCCGCGTCTGAATGAACGAGACGGCGTCGACTATCGTTTTGTCGAGCGAGAGGAGTTCGAATCTCTTGTCGAAGCGGAAGCCATGTTTGAACATGCTCTAGTACACGGTCAGTGGTACGGAACCCCGTCTACGAATCTGAATTTGGCGGTCCGACGAGGTCTACATCTTTTGCTCGACATTGACGTACAAGGGGCACGACAGGTGCGGGCACGGATCCCCGAGGTTGTATCTATCTTTGTAGTTCCACCCACGGGTGCTCGAATCATTAAACAGTTGGAGGGGCGAGGCAGTGAATCGCAGGATGAGTTAGAGCGGCGGATTGCAACCGCTCGTACCGAGCTTAAGGCTGCCGATGAGTTTGATTACCTCGTGGTAAATGATCGGTTGGAAGATGCGGTTAATACGGTCCGGAAGATTGTGTTTGGAGCAAATGTTTTACCTGGAAAAGACTTTGTTCCAGACTCAAATTTAATAGCGGATTTAGTTGAGGAGTTGAAGCAGGTTTGACTAATGTGGTATCTTGTTTACCCCCCGCGGAATCAAATACGGTTTTGGGGCCGCGAGAAGACTTTGTGAGAGAGGTTCCATGAAGGTATTTACACCAGATGAGGTAGCCACGGCGGCCACGAACAAGTACTTGGGCGTGCTGGTTGCGGCGAAATATGCCCGGGAGCTGAACGCGCTGCCGCTGGAGCGGTCACCATATGGTGCGGTGAAGTTCACCACGCTTGCGGTTGAGGCTCTGACATCGGAGGACCGGAAGCTGCAGTATAGGCTGGTCCACCACATGCGTTCGGCACCTACGGCCTGACGGGGGACGGGAACGTGCGGCCTTTTGACGGTCGTCGCGTCCTACTCGTCGTCTCCGGCGGGATTGCCGCATACAAGAGCGCATTTCTTTCTCGCCGCCTGATTCAGGCGGGAGCTTCTGTAGACGTAATACTTACGGAAGCAGCACAACGTTTTGTGGGTGCTGAAACGTTTGAGGGGATTACAGGACGGCAGGTTCATACCAAGTTGTGGCAAACTGCCATGGCTCACCTCGATCTGGGGAAAAGTGCTGACGTAATTGTTGTGGCACCTGCGACCGCCGATCTCATCTCAAGTATGGCAGTAGGGGGCGCGAAGGATCTCGCCTCTGCCACCCTCTTGGCGGCAGAAGCTCCGGTGATTGTTTGCCCTGCGATGAATACCCGGATGTGGAAGCATCCGGCCACGCAAGCAAATATCTGTAGTCTGTTAAAATTTGGTTATGACATTGTCGGGCCGGCTGAAGGACCACTTGCGGAAGGTGAAAGTGGTGTTGGGCGATTGGTTGAGCCAGAAGAAATTATGGCCAGTATTGGCAAAGCACTTGAGTCACACTCTCGGTTTGAGGGGTTGAAGGTCGTGGTAACGGCAGGGCCTACGAGATCTTCGCTGGATCCTGTTCGTTTTCTTTCAAATCGATCTTCCGGACGTATGGGTTATTCGTTGGCCAGAGCTTCATGGCGCCGTGGTGGTAGTGTGACCCTGATCACAGGTCCCGCAATGCCGACTTCGACATTTGGGTTGTCTGTTATAGAAGTTGAGACTGCTCAAGAGATGCAGGAGGCATTGAAAGCTGAGCTGGCGGAAGCGGACGTCCTAATCATGACAGCTGCAGTTGCAGACTTTGAGGTTGTCCGTATGCCTGATGCTAAAATCAAAAAAGAGGGTTCTGAGGGGCTAACCCTTTCGCTTCACCCCGGACCTGATCTTTTGTTGGAAACTAAATCACTCAGAGAAAAGAATGGAATTTTCACTCTGGGTTTCGCGCTAGAAACGGAAGATGCCATTGAGAATGGTCGCGATAAAATGGAGCGGAAGGGGATGCAGCTCGTTGCTGTTAACGTAGCTAATGAACCTGGCGCTGGTTTTGAGGTGGAGACGAATCGAATCTCTCTAGTGCATTCGTCGGGAAAGGTGGAGGAACTTCCGCTGGCCACGAAGGAAGAGCTTGCCGATCAGCTCCTTGACCACATTGAGAGTGCGATGGATGAGTGAAGTGACACCAGATATCATTGAACTAGCTCGACGCTACCTGTCTCAAACATTCGAGATGGAGGGTCAAGGAGTAGCCCTAGAGAATTTGACTCGTGAGGCTACGCTTGAGGCGTTACGAGCTATGCCAGCAGAGTCTACAGATTCAGGGTCTGGATGCCAGAAGTCCTCTTCCACAGGAACCAGGGGGGGGCATTCTCCCGGCATTAGTGATGTAGAGATACTGGAAGCAAAAGATTTCGAAGTGCTATCGGAACTAGTAGCGCGTTGTACACGCTGTTCTCTGCACGAGGAGAGGAACCGATCAGTCTTTGGGGAGGGTGCCATTGATGCTCGAGTCGTGTGTGTGGGAGAAGCGCCGGGTGCCAAAGAAGATGAGACGGGGAGACCGTTTGTAGGACGGGCTGGTCAGTTGCTCGATCGATTATTGTTGTCCATTGGTTTGCCGAGGGAAACGGTGTACATCTGTAACGTGCTGAAATCACGACCGCCACGGAACCGGGACCCGTTGCCAGAGGAGGTTGAAGCCTGCTCACCCTATCTCATCCGTCAACTCGATATAATTCAACCGGAGGTCATATTGGCGTTTGGAGCTTTTGCGACACGGACTCTTCTCCAGACGAAATTGGCGTTGGGTCGTTTACGTGGTCGCGTGCACGAATACGGAGGATATCCTGTAGTAGCTACGTATCACCCGGCTGCGCTACTTCGAAACCCGGCGTGGGTACGGCCGACGTGGGAGGATCTGCAGATCGTGAGGTCCATGTTGGATGGTGATAGAGCACATGCCTGATACAGCGTTGCCCCTCCCGATCAATGTTTTCGAGGGTAGGCAGGCCCCTTGGTCCGAAGAGGCGGAACTGTCTGTCCTCGGCGCGATGCTTATCGACAACGATGCTGTTTCCATAGCGGTCGACCAGATCAATGATTCTGCCTTTTACCGAGAAGGGAACCGCGGGATTTTTCGTGCGATGATCCGTCTGTACGAACAAGGCGATGTCATTGATGCGGTCACACTGGCCGATGAACTCAAGACTGCAGGAGAGCTTGATGCCGTAGGCGGCATGGCCTACTTGGCACGGCTCGTCGACGCAGTTCCTACCGCGGCAAATGTTGAATACCACTGTCAGATACTCCGAGACAAGAGCGTTTTACGTAACCTGATTAGAAGTGCTACTGACATCATCCAAGACGCATATGGAGCATCGAGTGGGGAAGTAGACCAGACGCTCGATCAGGCGGAACAGCGGATTTTTGAGATTGCAGAAGCTGAAGAGCGTGGAGGATTTAGCCGTATCAAAGAAGTGCTCCGGTCCACTATGGATAGGATTGATGACCTGACCAAAAACCCCGGTGCAATCACTGGGGTGCCATCAGGCTTGTTGGACTTAGATCGGTTGACCGCTGGGTTTCAACCTGCGGATTTCATTGTCCTTGCGGGTAGGCCTTCGATGGGGAAAACGGCACTCGCACTTAACATCGCTCAACACGCCGCAATAGCAGAAAAGGTTCCAGTCGCAGTGTTTTCGCTTGAAATGTCAAAAGAGTCCTTAGTTCAGCGTATGCTCTGTGCTGAGTCAAAAGTTGACTCCAGTCGAGTCCGCACTGGTCGTCTGTCAGGTGACGACTATACGAATCTTGCCCGTGGGGCAGGACACTTGAACACAGCGCCAATCTGGATTGATGATACCGCAGCCCTTTCTCCAGTGGAGTTACGCGCAAAGGTGAGGCGACTACACGCTGAGGAGGGAATTGGTCTGGTTATCGTCGACTATTTGCAACTGATGGGGGGACCGTCAGGAGTCGAGAGTCGACAACAGGAAATTAGTGCCATTTCAAGGTCACTTAAAGCTATTGCAAAAGAGGTTGGGATCCCGCTTCTCGTGCTCTCTCAATTGTCTCGCCAGCCTGAACAACGTGAAAGTCATCGGCCTCGTTTGTCGGACCTGCGAGATTCTGGCGCAATTGAACAGGATGCTGATGTGGTCCTGTTTATCTTCCGAGAAGAGATGTATCGAAACCCTCAAGAGATCGAGGAAAAAGGACTGGCGGGAAGAGCAGAGCTTCTCTTGTCTAAACAGCGAAACGGGCCAACTGGGAATGTCGAACTGTATTTCCACAAAGCGTTTACGGCATTTGAGTCGGTTGCTACGCGCCCGGACCCCGACTGAACTGTGGGAGACGCTTCGGAGGTCAGTAACCCAGCCTCCGCGATAGTGGTCGCGGGGGGAGAGGGGAAAAGATTGGGGGGTGAACTACCCAAGCAGTTTCTCGATTTGGGAGGAAGACCCTTACTTGCGTGGTCTGTGAAAACATTTGCAGATCATCCGGAAGTCGACGTGGTTATCGTGGCGTTGCCCAAGGAGTATGCAGAATCACCACCACCGTGGCTGTCTGATATCGCCATTGTGATCCCAGGTGGCCCAACTCGGGCGGAGTCGGTTCAAGCTGGTTTAACCGTGGTGCCGGCTGACTGCCAATTGACCCTCATACACGATGGTGCACGGCCATTTGTGATGAGCGACCTGATCTCTCGCGTCATTGAAGCTGCACGGAAGGGGCCAGTGATCCCAGTTCTCCCGGTAACGGACACCATTAAACGTGTAAATGACCGTGGTTGGATTCGAGATACACCTCGACGATCGATGCTTCGCAGGGCTCAAACACCACAAGGTTTCCCTGCTGCTGTTTTACATGAGGCCTATGCGGGAGGACAGAACCTTGCCGATTTGACGGATGATGCGGCCTTGTGCGAACAGGCTGGAGTACGAGTGCGAACAGTTGTGGGGGATCCACATAATTTCAAAATCACAACGAAAGATGATCTTGCCCGAGCACGTTGGTTAGTCGAGAGTGGCCGGATTATTAACGGAAACTAAATCAGTATCGGTACTCTATCGGTCGGTTGGTATGAGTGGGAGGCTTTCTCAAGGCCAGTGGAAGGCGGCAGTCCACTGCAATTGGATAGCCCTCATCTCGTAGATGATCAGGCGATTACAAGAGCTGCAGTTTGTCTAAATAGGGGAGGCACTGTCGTCCACCCGACGTCGACGGTGTATGGGATCGGCGGCAGAGGGGATCCCGCTACTTCTGCTGAAATTTCAAAGGCAAAGAGGCGCAAGGTTAGGCCGCTGATCCATCTTCTTTATGATATGGAGAGTCTTCACAAAGAGTTGCCGAATATCGAGTGGCCCTCTGATGCAAGTCATCTAGCTGAGGCATTTTGGCCGGGCCCATTAACCATCGTGTTGGCGGATGGTACGGCAACGGGGATTGCCGTACGGATCGATGGTCATCCGGTTACCAGGGCGCTCTTGGAGCGAACCCGAAATGTGTTAACATCGACAAGCCTCAACCTAAGTGGTCGTCGTCCAGCTCGTACGAGTAAGGAGGTGCGCACAGTGCTCGGCGAGATGGTGCTTCCAGTAGGAATTGGAGGATGGCTCGATACTGGGGATTTGCCGATTTCGGTTCCTTCTACATTGGTGTCTCTTAGGGAAAGAAATCCTCTTATCCTTCGAGAGGGCGTGATCAAGAACAAAGACATTGAAAATGTTTTGGAGAAAAAAGTAATGGGGCAAGATCCGTTATGAACCTGCTTTTTGTTTGTACCGGAAATACGTGCCGAAGTCCCCTGGCAGAAGTGATTGGGAAGGCAGAAGCGCGTGCGCGAGGAGTGGACAATGTTTTATGTGCATCGGCCGGAACGTTTGCATGCATAGGTCAGCGTGCGACTGCTCCAGGAATTGACGTGGCAGCAGCACATGGTCTGGATCTCGTTAACCACAGTTCTCAACCATTGACCTCGGCGCTTCTGAATTGGGGTGACTACTTGATCGGGATGGATCAGTCTCATATAGATCGTGTACGGCACCTGCAATCCGATCTTCCGGCATTCTTGCTGACACATTTTCTGCCCGATGGCCACGCACAGTATGGACATGGCGTTCCCGATCCTTACGGTGGGGACTTCGATGTCTACTGTGAAACGTACGCTTTGTTGGAAGTCGCCATACGCGGAATTTTTGACATGTTGAGTGTTGATGAAGAGTCGAACGTGGAGGGCTCGCTACCACCAAAACCGTTCTCTACTGACGATGTTTAAACGATGGCTCGGTATGAGTCTAGGATGACCACACAGAACTAATGAAAATGAAATTCCATCTTCTTGGTGATCCAATAGCTCATTCGATATCACCTCATGTGTATTCTGCCGCTTTTTCGGAATGGGGGATTGATGCTGAGTATGAAGTTTCTCGGGTGTCATCCGATGATCTCAGCGAGGCGATGCGGAACCCGCAGATATGCGGAGGAAATGTAACACTGCCACATAAGATTTTGGCAGCATCCATAGTGGATGAAATGTCTGATGAAGTTCAAGCTACGGGCGCTTGTAATTGTTACTGGAGGACGGAGGGGGGAGTTCTTTCCGGCGCAAATACTGATGTTGCTGGACTTACCGCGGCCTTGGGTGAAAGTGAGTTTGATGTGTTGGGGAGTCGTGTGTTGCTTCTGGGTGCAGGTGGTGCCGCACGGGCGGCCCTTCATGCGCTTGTAGAAGGTGGTGTATCCTCGGTTGCCATACAAAACCGTACGTTAGAGCCTGCTTTAGCGCTTAAGAAGACTGCTCCAAATATTGCAACATTGGTAGTGGAGGGAGAGGTCTTGGATGTCACCTATGACCTCGTAGTGAATGCCACGAGACTGGGTCTGAAGCCAACTGATCCCGATCCCATTGATCTGGGAATGATAACTTGTAAGTCAGTTTATGATATGGTGTATATTCCGGGTAAGACGGCTTGGGTGCGTAGTGCGATCAAGCGTGGGATTCCAGCGTCCGATGGGTTGGGTATGTTGATTATGCAGGCAGCATTATCACTTCGGCATTGGTTCCCTGATCAAGAGCCGCCCATTCAGGCGATGCGGACCGCAGCCCGAGTAGCGCTCGAAGAAGCTTGAGGCCCAGTATAAGTTGAAGTTCAATATTCGATTCTGTTACATCCAGATAGTTGCTGTTTAGCGTGTCCTTCTTGTATCTCAATCGATATGGTTGGACCACTAATGAGTATTCAAAGGACCTACAAGAGGAAAACATGAGCGTTACAGTTGGCATTAATGGATTCGGTCGTATCGGAAGGAATGTTCTGAGATCAGCGCTACAGGACCCAAGGGGAGATCTTGAGTTCGTGGCAGTGAATGATCTCACAGATGTTGCGACACTGGCACATTTGTTCAAGTACGATTCCGTGCACGGAATTTTTCCGGGGGAAGTTCGTGTCGCTGGCGAAGATTTGGAAGTAGACGGTGTCCGCATCCGTGTATCCTCGGAGCGTGATCCATCCGCACTTCCATGGGGCGATTTAGGAGTGGATATAGTTATCGAATCGACGGGGATCTTCCGCGCTCGAGAACAAGCGAGTAAACATCTTGAGGCGGGTGCTAGTAAGGTGATTATTAGCGCTCCGGCGCCGGAGCCGGACGTCACCATAGTGCTGGGAGTTAATGCCGGCGATTATAATCCCGATGAACATCACATCATCTCTAACGCGAGTTGCACAACGAACTGTATTGCGCCAGTCGTCAAGGTATTGCTGGATGAGTTTGGCTTTCAACATGGTTTGATGACCACTGTCCATAGTTATACGAATGGCCAGCGTCTTTTGGATCTCGAGCATAAGGATTTGAGGAGGGCGCGTGCAGCTGCATTGTCAATCATTCCGACCACTACCGGTGCCGCAAAAGCGGTGGGTTTGGTACTTCCGACTGTCCAGGGGAAGTTGGATGGTATGGCGATGAGAGTTCCGACCCCCAATGTCTCGATTGTAGACCTCGTTGCGACGGTTGCCTCCGAGATTAGCGTAGAACAGGTCAATGAGGCTTTCGCTTCCGCAGCTCAGGGAGCGATGAGGGGTGTGCTCGCGTACACCGATGAACCCCTCGTTTCTTCTGATTTCAATGGTAATCCGGCGAGTTCTATCGTCGATGCCCAGTCGACATCGGTTATGGCAAATTCCATGGTGAAGGTAATTTCCTGGTATGATAACGAGTGGGGATACTCGAATCGTCTCGTAGACTTGGCTCATTTCGTTGGTGAACGTCGTTCTGGCGTTACTGGCGCGTAGGGGGGGGCACCTTTTAGCGAGATGCCAAAATCTCTCCGTGATCTGACGGGCGATTTGGTTGGAAACCGCGCCCTCGTTCGTGTCGATTACAACGTCCCTATCAGTAGTGGGCGAGTTGCTGACACGATGCGGATAGATGCTTCACTTCCGACCCTGCAGTGGTTGCTGGATCGTGGTTGCCGGCCGGTGCTCTTATCGCACCTGGGTCGACCGGGAGGGGTTCCGAACCCTGCGCTCTCCCTAAAACCGGTTGCTAATGCACTTGCGGACAAGATCGGGGCGGAGGTCCGTTTCGTTGGAACCTGCGATAGCCCTGAGGCTGTAAGTGCGAGTCGAGAAATACAGGATGGAGGAATTTTACTGCTGGAAAATACACGTTTTCTGCCAGGTGAAATGAACAATGATCCGACGCTAGCGGAACGACTTGGAATGCTCGGGGACTTTTTTGTGAATGATGCATTTGGCACTATGCATAGAGCGCATGCGTCTACCGCTGGCGTGGCGCAAGTTCTGTCTCCTGCTGTTTTGGGGCTATTGGTTGAAAGAGAGCTTAAGGCCTTGCGCGTGCTCAAAGATCCTCCGCGACCCTTTGTGGTGGCCTTTGGAGGGGCGAAGATTAGTGACAAAATTGATCTACTAAACGCGTTGCTCTCACGGGCCGATCGTATTCTCGTGGGAGGGGCTATGGCCAACACGTTTTTACGGGCTCAAGGGTATTATATGGGAGGGTCACTAGTTGAAGATGACGCTGTTGACCTTGCCGCTGATCTTCTTAGACAAGCGGGTGAACGGATTCAGTTGCCAATGGATGTTATAGTCACGAGTTCGATAAAAGACCCGATTGCCATGGTTCGCGAAGTAGCGGTAGATCAAATTCCTGAAGGGTTCGCGGCTGTCGATATCGGCCCTGTTACTAGGAAACGCTATCAAAAAGATTTGAAGCAGTGCTCGTCTTTTTTCTGGAATGGACCTATGGGTTTGTTTGAGGACCCGCGTTTTACTGAGGGGACTTTTTCTTTGGCTAGAACGGCGGCAGAGATTACAAACTGCGGTGCTCTCACCGTGGTTGGCGGGGGAGATTCGGCGGCCGCAGTTCGACTGGCTGGACTTGCAGAGGGTATCTCCCACGTCTCGACCGGAGGTGGAGCAGCCCTTGAATACGTGTCAACGGGTGGCTTGCCGGGCCTTACGGCCCTGTCCTCGTACTCGGCATAGTGACTTAGAGCGTTACTCGACGAATGATCAGTAGCGATTGAATTGGCTTCATCTCAAGAAGATTGGCACTAGAAAGGAGCATTGGGTGAGGGATCGGAAGCGGCCTTTGTTCGCGGCTAATTGGAAGATGTATATGGGCCCCCATGAGGTGGAGGCCTTTATTTCAAAATACACGACACTGTTTGCTCCCCGGGATGATGCTACGATCGTCATTTTTCCGCCATCAATTAGTCTTGTGCCTTTTGCTCTAGCCGTCGAAGGCCGTTCGGATCTGGAATTTGGGATCCAAGACGTCCATACCGAAGTGCAAGGGGCACACACGGGCGCAATTTCGGCCGCGATGGTATCCGGCACCCAAGCCACTTGGGGACTAGCTGGACATTCTGAACGGCGAAGCGAGTTTGGAGATGGAGATGCCATGGTTGGGACTAAACTAGGCCGACTATTCGATGCAGGTATCCAACCTATTTTGTGTGTGGGAGAAACCATTGAAGAGCGCGAAGCAGGACGGCTCTTCAATGTTTTGGAACGACAGATCCGAGGTGCCCTAGAGCCGCTCTCTGAAGATGTGCGACGAGAATTGGTATATGCATATGAGCCAGTGTGGGCGATCGGAACGGGTCATACTGCGACTCCATCTGATGCCTCGGAGGCACATGCAATTGTCCGAGAGGTGGTGGCGGCAATCGTTGATGAAGAAAATGCTAAAGCTGTGACCATACTCTATGGCGGGAGTGTGAAACCGGAAAATATTAAAGAACTCATCACCGCCGCAGGTGTTGATGGCGTTCTAGTAGGCGGAGCAAGTCTCGATCCGGCAAGTTGGGCGGTTATTTGCGACTGTGGTCGGTAGCCTCCGTAAACAGCGCATTTAGAGTGCGAGTAGCGAAATATGGCGGTCTGCGCGGTTAAGCCTGGCAGGGCGGCGCATGGCTTTTCGTTGCCAGGAGGACTTACTAGACCTAGCTTTAGGCTTGACTGTAATTGGTACTAGGTGGTCGTGCGGGCGTCTCCGTTCGGGCGCCGTTTTTATGTAAACGAGTCGAGTGGAAAGATGTTTCCATTTCTAATTGTTGTGATCTCACTCCTGGCAGTCTTTCTCTGCCTGATAATCTTGATCCAATCAGGGAAGGGTGGGGGGTTGGCCGCATCGTTTGGTGGGGCTTCCTCGTCCACTGATTCTTTCATGGGTGGGCGCCAAGCTGCGACGGCTCTAACAAAGATGACTTGGATTGGCGGCGGTGGGTTTTTGTTCTTGGCATTGGTTTTGGCGGTTTTCTCTTCTCGTCCGGCGGCTGCACCCGAATCAATTCTCCGAGGGGACGGGTTGCCAGGCCAGTCAACTCTGCCGGAAGCGCCTCCAGCGCTACTGGATATGGAATCTTCGACCGAAACAGATTCTGAAGTTATTCCGGGTAACGTGGAGGGAAGTGCTCCAGCTGATGGATCCAGCCAAGACTCTAGTAGTTCGTAAACGGCCCTTCTGTATCCGTGCTGAAAAACTAGCGGGAGCTTAAACTCGCGGTGGTAGCTTGTTCGCTCGGAACTCCCGAACGCTTGGAAGGTCAAGAAAATCGGGAAATCGATTATGTTCCTGTTGTTCGGCTAACCAAGCATCAAAATGCGATGGAACAAGGCCACTGGAGCCTTGACCTGTACGTGCGGCCGTGACAGCGAGCGAATCAGCATATTCATTCTTCGGATCATCAGCGTGACCAAGAGTCCAGCGCCAATCGACCTGGTGGAGAGTTGTTTCACGTATGAGGTCTTGCCATAGCTGAAGATTTTCTATGGGGCCACCTTTTCGTCTCCAACCCCTTCGTGCCCAACCGTGGATCCACTCCTTCATCCCTTTGATTAGATATTGGCTGTCGCTGGTGAAAATTACTCGGCATGGCTGGCGAAGTTGCTGCAAGCCTACAATGCCGGACATTATGGCCATACGATTATTGGTCGTATCAGGGTCGAAGTGGGAGAAGTCTCTCCGGTGCCACCCTTCCTCGTGATCGAAACTTTCGATCAGGCCTGCAGCTGCGCCCGGGTTACTACGTTCCTCGAACTGGTTGCCCAGACAGGATTCGTCCGCGAAGATGTATACAAGGGGCGACTCGTGTTCCTGGTGCTTGGGCATTTTTTGAGAGGGCGTCAATTTGACTCCCGCGGTCTCGGGTCTCCGGTAACGCCGAAAAGTATTTTCGCGTCGCAAGTGAACAGTTCTAACAATCAATTGGACCAGGCGAGTGCATAAGATGCAAGGACAGTTGGGATATATGTTGTTAGAAGATGGACGCCGTTTCGACGGTAGATATCTTGGCCCCGACCAGGAAACTGCGGGCGAAGCCGTCTTTACAACTGTAATGGCTGGGTATCATGAAGTTCTTACGGACCCTTCGTTCGCTGGTCAGATAGTGATAATGACAGCCCCGATGCAAGGGGTTTATGGGGTTCGCGACCCCGATACCCAATCGAGAAAACCTTGGGTTTCAGGTTTCGTAGTACGCGATCTCTCTGTGCGCATTGGATCGGGCCCGGCGGATTCCAATCTACCGGACTACCTTTCCAAACATAAAATCCCAACTCTTATCGGTACGGATACACGTGCGCTGACCCGACATATCAGAGATGTGGGTTCCATGCGAGCGATATTGGCCCATGATGGGATCTTACCCAAGGTGGCACTCGAGCGGTTGAAGGACGAGCCTCAGATGCAGGGCCGTGATCTTGCTACTACAGTGTCAACGAAGGACTCCTACGAACTTGGCTCTAGTGACCCAGGAATAGACCATGGTCTCGTTTTGTGTTTGGATTACGGGGTTAAGCTTCGCAGCTTGGATTTGCTACGGCGTGAGGGTTATAGGGTGCGAGTGCTACCCTGTGATACGCCTGTCGAAGTTTTACTGGAAGCTGATCCCCAGGGTGTTTTTGTCTCGAACGGGCCAGGAGATCCTGAAGCTGTTCCGGGGGCAGTCGAACGAATCCAGTCCTTGAGTGATGCTGGAGTGCCTTTGTTCGGAATATGTCTTGGACATCAATTGATTGCTCGCGCGTTCGGTGCGAAAAACTATAAACTTCCTTACGGGCATCGAGGTGGAAATCATCCAGTGCTTAACTACGCGACTGGGGTGGTTGAGGTTACTTCCCAAAACCATGGTTTCGCGGTAGAGGAAGAAAATGGCGAGATCGTTGGTGCCCCAGACCTCCAAGTTACTCATCGCAATCTAAATGATGGCACCGTAGAAGGCCTCGCTCACTCGGAGCGCCCAGTGTTCGCGGTTCAGTATCACCCTGAGTCTGCACCAGGACCTCACGATAGCCGGTATCTTTTCAAGCAGTTCTTGGAGGCAATGTCCGAACGTCAATCATAGCAATAACTTGAACGATGTCTATTAGCTGTCTAGATTGAGTGTATGAAAATAATAAATAAGCTCAAAGGAAATACCCGCCTGGCACTCCTTCTTGTGTTTGGTGTGTTTTTGATTGGACTCGTCATATCCATTCGTTGGCTTTCCAGTGGAGATGGATTGTCGTCTGGTGGGGCGGTCGCGGTTGTTCCTCTCCTTGGCTCCATTGCTGACGAGGACCAGTTCATCGAAAACCTCACAACGCTCAAAGAGGATGATGGTGTCCAAGCGTTTATAATCGAAATTGAGTCGCCGGGGGGGACGGTGGGAGCTTCTCAATCCATCTACGAGGCCATTCGTGATTTGCGTGATGGGGATGAACGGCCCGTCATAGCATGGATGGGTGATGTCGCCGCATCAGGTGGCTACTACGCCGCGATGGGAGCGGACAGTGTCTTTGCCTTACCAGGAACGATTACAGGATCAATAGGCGTTCTGATGGAGTTTCCAGATGCGGGGGAGCTTTTCAGTAAGGTTGGGTTGAATTGGCAGGTCGTAAAGAGTGGCGAGTTTAAAGATATGGGGAGTTTAAGTCGTCCTCTGTCGGATACTGATCGAAAGGTCCTTGAGGTGTTCATAACAGATGTCTATGAACAGTTTGTTGAGGTGGTAGCGGCCAATCGCCCACTTAGTATTGAAGAAGTTCGAGAATTGGCCGATGGACGAATTTACTCGGGCCGCCAGGCCAAGGAACTGGGACTCATCGATGAGCTTTCGACGCTCAGCGCTGTGATTTCATTGACGGGAGTTATGGCAGGGTTAGGCTCGGATCCTAAAGTCGTGCGGCCACAAGATCCGACTGTTGGGCTGCTTGATCTCCTGCTTGGAATTGCCGGTTTGGAGGCTCAAGGTTTGGTAGGATCGCTTTTGCCAATTCAGCGAGGCACGCCACGCTTACTTTATGAGTGGAGATGAAGAACTAGTCGTTTCCGGATAATTGAAGGCTTACCAGTGCCAGGTGGCACATCACTTTTCGAGGAAGTGAAGATGACGAAGGCGGATTTGGTAGTACGTGTCCACGAGGCCATTGGACCTGGTGTGACGAAGAAAGACTGTGCTGTGCTAGTAGATGGGTTCCTCAATGCCATCAAGCAAGCCATGGTTGAGGGTGAGAACATAGAAATCCGCGGGTTCGGGACCTTCAAGGTGCGCGACCGGCGACCGCGATTAGGACGGAATCCGCGTACGGGAGAACCTGTTAGAGTCCCGGCAAGGGCTGTACCAGTTTTCAAGCCTTCTCGGCTCTTCAAGGCGGAAGTTGAAAAGACACACCAGTAGAGAAGCTTGTTTTCGGAAAATATAGTGGTTGGGTTGTGTCGTACTCTCATGCCTTCAATGGCTAGAGTCCCCCGTTAACTGGGGATCATTCGAAGAATGCTGTGATGCGCTCTAGCCCCTCTTCTAGGACTGGTCGCTCTACCGCGAAGTTGAATCGTAAGTGTCCGGGGGATCCAAAGGGTTCGCCGGGCACGGAGGCTACAAGCCCATTCAGAAGAAGATCCTCGGCTACCTCCATGGATGACTTGGAGTCATCTAGTAATTTTACGTAGAAATAAAGTGCGCCAGGTGCTGGTTGGACCTCTATGGCATCAATCGCTTGCAGCCTCGAGATCCCAATATCGCGGAGGATATGCAATTGACTGACGAGGTTAGTAACAAAGGCCTCTCGCGCGTCACTCTGATTGAGGGCGGCGGCGGCGGCGTATTGGGAAGGGCCAGCGGCGCCTGAGGTTGTCTGTCCTTGAAGGTCTGTGGTTTTCCGAATGAGTTGTTCCGGCCCTACCGCATAACCAATTCGAAATCCGGGCATGCAAAAAGCCTTTGACACACCATCGAGGAGTATTACGTGGTCACCACGATCTGGAATATCAAAGACAGAGGGTGCAGCGTTCTCGTAGGCTAGTCGACGATAGATCTCATCGGACAAAACCCAAATGTCATGCTCAGCGGCCCATACGAGTATTTCAGTAAGGTGTTTAAGGTCGTAGACCGCCCCGCTGGGATTTGAGGGGCTATTTAGCAATAGTCCGCGAGTCTTTGATGAACGAGCTGCCTCGAGTTGTTCTACTGAGACCAATAATCCGTCATCCCAAGCGGTATCTACGAAGACCGATTTCGCCCCTGCGAGATCAACGAGTGCTGGATAGCTCACCCAATATGGAGTTGGGATTAGAACTTCGTCTCCCTCGCCAAAGAGTGCATAGCAGCAGTTGAACAGCGCTTGTTTAACTCCGGCACTGACAATTACCTCGGTTGGGTCTACGGCTGTGGTCGCGGTAGTTTCGGTGAGGTATGCTGCAATGGCTTGTCGGAGTTCTGGGAGGCCGGATGTTGGAGGATATCCTGTTTTCCCCGCTTCGATAGCGGAAGTCGCTGCCTGCAGGGCGAACGCAGGGGATGCATATTGAGGCTCGCCGGCAGAAAGGTCTACAACGGGTACTCCATCGGCCTTTAAAGCTCGAGCTCTGGCTGCAAGGACAAGCGTCGAAGATGGCTCAAGGTGTTCAACGTTGGGTGAGAAATCTTCGATGGACACCTTAGGTGGCTCCGCTGTAAAGGGTCTATGTGTTTGAGGGAAGCTGACGACGATGTATTGTAGGCGAAGCCGATTATCATGGCCAAGGTTTGGCGATAAATCGACTAATTGAAAACCAATCGTCACATGCTAACGTTGCAAGGGACGATGTTACGCTGAGGGGCACGATGACGACAGAGATCGAAAGTTCGCTGCCGCCAACGGCTGTGCTGGAGTTGACTCGCTCGTTTTTTCTGGGTCAGGATTCCGTGGCAAACGCTTGGATCGAGACGGAGAGCGAGTCACACATTGCCTTTTGCACGTTCCGTGGACATCTGTCTGTCGCAGCATTTCCTGATCCCGAGCTTCAAGGTAAAACTAAAGTTCGAGTAACGACCCTGCGTGAGGAGGGGATAGTCCCACGCCTTGTTGCACAGATCGCCTTGCATTCGTCTACGGTATGACCGAAGTCATTTCTGTTCGTACGCTATTTTTTGGGATTTATGGCGAACTGTCCCAGTATAAATCACCCGGTTATCTGGAATTGCCTAGCGAGAGTACGGTCGAAGATTTTCTTGATGAGATGCGTGGTGCCGCTGGCTGTGATTGGTTGCCCGAGCGAGTTGTAGTTGCTGTCAATCAAAGGTATGCAGAGATGGAGACACTACTTAATGATGGCGATGAAGTGGCCCTGATTCCTCCGGTAGCTGGGGGCTGATTCGTATGCATGAACAAGGATCGTTATCAGAGCCTGAATTGGATGTTTGTACTCGTATTACGCAAGATTCGCTTGACGGTTTAGGGGCGTTTGAAAATTTGGGAACACACGAAGATGGTGCTGTCTTAATCTTCCAGGGGCGAGTGCGAAATACCAACGATGGTCGTAGTGTGTCGAGTCTTTCGTATGAGGCGTACGGAGAGATGGCTGAACGGGAACTTGGAGCTATCTGTGGTGAGGCGAGCCGGCGGTTTGAAGTGGGCTCGATTGAAGCAAATCACAGGATAGGAGACCTGGAACTCGGTGAAGTAAGTGTCGCTATTGGAATTTCAGCTCCTCACCGAGATACTTGTTACGCTGCTTCCCGTTGGATTATTGAAGAGATCAAAAAACGTCTTCCGATTTGGAAACATGAGCACTATCAAGATGGCGATTCGCATTGGGTTGGTTCGCCGGAGGTCTCGAAAACTTGACGGCACCCTAAAATGTGCAAGATGTAAGGAGCGAAGGCGGTGGATAAAGCCAGGGCCGAAAGATCTCAACTTTGGGTTTGTGGCTCTGATACTGGGACGGGGAGGTTTGGAAGATGACGTACGAAGAGAGGGTCAAGCACCGTGACCTGGTCGAGCGACTAACGCGGCTCCGAGTGCGAATCGAAGAAGGGGAGGGGTCATCGCCACTGACCCGTGAAGAAGCTCGTGAGTTGGTGGCAATTGTGGAAGCAACAGTGGCTAGTAGTAGTCCAGAACGGTTGGATCGTGTGATGGAAACAGTTGTCGAAGAGGCTACATTTCGAGCGGGAGCATTTTCTCTTAGCGAGTAGTGGTAAAATTGCACCAAATTCCGAGGTCCCATCATACATAAACTATATCTTGTTTCAGGGTTATTCTTAGGGTGCTTGGCGGTTGCAGCTGGGGCGTTTGGGAGCCATGCTCTGACCGGGCGAATTTCTGATTCGAACCTGGAAATTTTCGAGACGGCGTCTCGTTATCATATGGCACATGCCTTTGCTCTTGCGATTTTAGGTTTGGTGGCGGACCGTTGGCCAGAAACGGCTTGGAATGGTCCGGGCCTTCTCTTGCTGGTCGGTGTGGTCATATTTAGCGGCACGCTTTATGCATTGGCGCTTACCAATGTTCGTTGGCTCGGAGCCGTAACTCCCGTCGGCGGTGTGCTCTTGATAGCGGGCTGGGCATGGGCTGCTTGGTTGGTTTTTACACGGACTTGACGGAGTCCATTCGTTAATCGACTTCATATTTGGAGGTGGTTTTGGGGGGAGAGGCTGAATGACGATTAAGAGCGATGGTTGGATCCGACGTATGGCGGAAGAGCATCGGATGATTGAACCGTTTGCGGAGAATCAAGTCCGAGATGGTGTCATCTCCTATGGAGTGAGCAGCTATGGGTATGACATGAGAGTTGCAGACGAATTTCGGATCTTCCACAACGCGCTATTCCCATTGGTCGATCCGAAAGAGTTTGACGAAGACTCATTCATGTCGTTTCAAGGCGACGTTTGTATCATCCCACCGAACTCATTCGTGCTTGCACGCTCTGTGGAGTATTTCCGGATTCCGAGATCTGTGCTTACGATTTGTGTTGGAAAGTCAACATACGCCAGGATTGGCCTCATTGTGAATGTGACGCCCTTTGAGCCGGAATGGGAAGGGCATGTTACGCTCGAGATTTCAAACACTACGCCGTTACCTGCTAAGGTCTACGCCAATGAAGGAATCTCTCAAGTACTCTTCTTTGAATCTGACACCGTGTGTGAGATCAGTTACGCGGACAGGGCAGGTAAGTATCAAGGACAAACTGGAGTTACGCCCGCGAAACTCTGAGGCTAAAATGGTTTGAGGATTATAGTTTTTTGAGGGAAATCAGTGTCAGAGTTTAGGGGCTGTGGTTTACCGTAGTAGAAATTTCGTCAATTTTTCGTGCGAAGAGTTTTGGATATTGTTCTGGCAAGATATGCCCTCCCTCCTCGACGATAGTCAGGTCAGCATTCAGCTCGCGCGCAAATCGCGTTGCAACATCAATTGGAACCCTGGGGTCATGCACCCCAGCAAAGACGTGAGTCCTAAGTTTTCGTTTGGGGAGTTGGGTGCAAATCTCACCAGGGTGCCAGTCTGATAAGATTCGAAGAAGGGTTATCGCGCGCTCAAATTCAGAATATGGTTGTGAATAAGTCTCGATTGAGTCAGGGGGAAGCTTAAAATATGGACCACTAGCCCGCCGGAGGATGAGGTGACCCAGAGGCTTATGGAAACATGCGATGATTCGAGCGATGAGGTGTCGCACAGTAGGTATATTAAGGATTCCTAAGACAGTGGGCCGTCGAACTTCAGGAGTTATCGGGTTCGACAGTATCAAACCACGAACCGAAGGCTCAATTGCTGCGAGAGCCAAGGCGATCGCGGCTCCATGTGAGTGACCGATTATTACGGAGGGGAAGTGCGTGTTCGGGCTGTTAGCACTGAACTCTTCGCTGAAATTTTGTATGCGTCGAACTTCATCTCCGAGTCTGTAACGGAGGTCAGTTCCTGGGTCGGATTTTCCTCGGCCCAGCAGGTCGGGAATCCAGCACGCTAAGTTTGACCGACTTGCTTCGAGGGCCTGGGCAACCTTAAGCCAGGATTCTCCGTGCGCACTGATCCCATGGAGGAATAAAGTAGGTGTCCCCGTTCCGATGATTCGGACATGCATTTTGCCGTCACAAAGCGAGACGTCTTCGGTCATGACGTTAGGGGTAAGTTGGGAGGGGTTTAACACGGAACCGAAGGTCTGACGTTCTCACTAGCAAAGCAAGAGGAATTGAGGAAAATTTAGCAGCTACCTCGTGAATGGGGTTGAGCATGATTTCGTTCTTGCAGGGGGCAGCAGGCGTTGATACCTTCGCCGCCACGCGGCAAAGTGAAGAAATTCACAAGCTCGCATTAAAGGAGCCAAATCTGTGCTCGATCCATATCTCGGCATCCTGATCTTGGCGTTGGTCGGCGTGCTGAACGCCGCTGCCATGATGGGCGTTTCGCATCTCGTCGGGTCCAACCGTCCTACCCCTGTCAAAGCTAGCCCGTATGAGTCTGGAATCACACCATTGGGGACGACTCGCGAACGATTTTCAGTCAATTTCTATTTGGTGGGTATGTTGTTCATCATCCTAGATATTGAAACTTTGTTTTTGATCCCATGGGCGGTGATATTCAGGGAACTGGGCATGGTTGGATTTATAGAAGTGACAGCTTTTCTTTTAACACTTGGGGTTGGTCTCGTTTATGCATGGCGCAAGGGAGCTCTCGAATGGGATTGATAATGATTCGGCAGAGTCTATGAGCGTGCGTTTCGAACTGCGAGAGGGTTAGACATGAAGAAGCTCGATACGCTGCCGAACGGGGTCGGAGCAGAAGGGGTTCTCGATACAGGGATCCCTCGAAATTGGATGACGACTCAGCTCGATTACGTTGTGAATTGGGCTCGGCGGAACTCTATATGGCCCATGCCGTTTGGGACAGCTTGCTGTGCTATTGAAATGATGGCCTCTGCGGCAAGTAAGTATGACATAGGCAGATTCGGAATGGAGCGGATGTCTTTTAGTCCGAGGCAAGCTGATTTAATGATTGTTGCTGGTCGAGTTACTTACAAAATTGCCCCTGTCTTGAGACGGATTTGGGATCAAATGCCACAGCCAAAGTGGTGCGTTTCGATGGGGGCATGTGCCAGCTCTGGAGGAATGTTTGACAACTATACGATTGTCCAAGGGATAGACACCATCATACCGGTTGATGTTTACGTCCCAGGCTGCCCGCCCAGACCCGAGGGTCTTATCTATGGTCTTCTCATGATTCAAGAGAAAATCAAAGGCGAATCGCTTGCCGACCCCAGTCCACGTGATGAAGCTTTGGAGGCAGTCGGAAAACCTAATCTCCCTCCGGAAACGATTGAGTTAGTAGCCCAACCGTTTGGAAACTCGACTAATCAAAATCGGATGAGTGGGCTCGTTCCGACCTCGGCGCTTACTCGCCCTCGAGACCGTCGAGAGCGCCGAATCGAACATCAAGACTAAAGGTTACCTGAACACCAGTGACGAACACTAGTCCTGTGCCTGCTGACGCTCTAGTTGTTGGCGAGTCTCCAACCGTGGTGGAACTCACGACACATCCGAGCGTTGTGGCGCTCCAAGATAGTTTTGGGCCTGCTATTCGCTCTGTCGCGCGCGATGCCGTCGGATACCCCGTTGTATGGATTGCCCCCGAAATGATTGCCCCCGTCTTAGCGTTTCTGCGGGATGATCCGGGGCAAGATTATGACATGCTCGCCGACATTATGGGGGCACACGCCGGCGTGGGTGCACCGATTCAAGTTTGGTATCAACTGTGGTCTATGACGCATGGCCGACAACTTCGCATCTCATGTCAAGTTCCCCTTGAAAAACTTGAACTGGATTCTGTGGCTGACCAATGGCTTACTGCGAATTGGTTGGAGCGTGAAGTGTGGGACATGTTCGGAGTCACCTTCAAGAACCATCCCGATCTTCGTCGAATTTTAATGCCTGAGAACTACGAAGAAGGTTTTCCACTAAGGAAAGATTTTCCACTTCGTGGCCGGTTTTCTCGATCTGAACAAGTCCGTCGATCTTTATCGCGTGGGTTGGAAGATACTTATGCGATGGAAGAGCTAGAGATGGCTGGTCATATAAGTGCCTCGAGCTTCGATCAGTCAGATCCATCACTCACGGAAGAATCGCTGTCGATCCGAGACTTGGAGGCGACAGATGATGTCGGCGATGTGCTAGAGGGCGAACCCATGCTCATAAATATGGGGCCACAGCACCCCGCAACCCATGGAGTGCTGCGCCTTGTTTTACAACTGGATGGGGAAAGGGTCATCCGTTGTATCCCACATATAGGATATCTGCACACAGGTTTCGAGAAGACCTGCGAATTTCGTGAATGGAATCAAGTGGTCCCATATACGGATCGGATGGATTATCTCGCGCCTATGCTGTACAACATTGGATATGCAGGTGCGGTAGAAGGGCTGATGGGAATTGAGATTACGGATCGTTGTCGTGTCGTTCGAGTCATCCTGAGTGAGTTGAATCGTATCCTTGGTCATTTACTTTGGGCTGGAACGACGGCGATCGACCTCGGGGCATTCTCGGTATTTCTTTACACGTTCCAAGAACGCGAACGCATATACAATCTGCATGAGGCTTACACCGGTGGACGTATTACGACCTCGGTGACTCGAATAGGAGGTATGCTCGCCGATCTTCCGGTTGGTTGGACAGCAGCAGCAGACGATTTTATTCGGTCCTTCCCGGAAACGTTAGATGAGATGGAACGGCTACTGACCCGTAATGCGATCTGGCAAGGTCGAACGATGGATATTGGTACACTGGGACGCGAAATGGCGGTCAGCTATGGGGTCACTGGTCCGACCTTGCGGGCCAGTGGGGTCCCCTATGATGTGCGTAAGGCCCGGCCTTATTTGGGCTATGAGGAATACGATTTTGACGTCCCTGTTGGATCAGTAGGCGATGTTTATGATCGCTATTTAGTGCGGGTTGAAGAAATGAGGCAGAGTGTTCATATCATCCAGCAAGCACTTGACCGATTGCCAGATGGTTCGATCAATATTGATGATTATCGTGTGGTCCTCCCACCGAAGAGTGAGGCGATGGGGTCGATCGATACGATGATTTCACATTTCAAACTTGTTATGGAAGGCGTGCGTGTTCCGGCGGGTGAGACTTGGTATTCAATTGAGAGTTCCAAGGGCGAACTTGGTTTTGGCATAATTTCTGATGGTGGGACGAAACCGGTACGGTGCCGATTCCGGGGCCCATCATTCGTAAACATTGCCTCGCTTCCCGAACTTGTTCGAGATGAACTGGTTGCCGATGTGATCGCGATCAACGCCTCACTAGACGTCGTGTTGGGAGAGATCGATCGATGAGTAGAGAGATCCATCCCGCTGTTGTTGGCGCACAACCGTTCCAAACTGCGGAGCGGGGACAGTTCGACGGTCCGATTTTTAAAACCAAGGAAGGTCGCCTTCGTCTCGAAATGGCATTGACGAGGTACCCTGACAAACGTGCCGCACTGCTTCCGATACTGCATTTTGTTCAAGAGAAAAAAGGGTGGATTGAGACTTCAGATATGGAAGAAGTTGCTGAGGCACTGGAAGTTACTCCGGCCTACGTCCATTCGATCGTCTCTTTTTACACTATGTACAATCAACATCCAGTTGGAAAACATCTCATTCAGGTTTGCACCAACATCTCTTGTCATCTCAATAAGGGCGATGAAGTACTTGAATGCTTTCTGGAAGAGACGGATACAAGGCAAGGTGAGATCTCGAGTGATGGCGAGTTTACAGTGATTGAAGCCGAATGCCTGGGGGCCTGCGGGTTCGCGACAGTTGTTCAGGTGAATGACCGTTACTTGGAAGGAGTTACGCCCGAAAACGTATCCAATATTCTGGACGAGCTCCGGGCTGGAAGTCACAAAAGATGAGCTTCCCCTATGTGCACGAACTCGAGACGAGAACCCTCTTGTCCGAATATCAGGGTAAAAAAGATGCGCGCACCCTGAAGAGTTGGCGTGATGAAGGAGGATATCAGCGGGTTCGCAAGGCAATTGATATGTCTCCTGATACGATCACGGATGTAGTGAAAGAATCAGGTTTGCGAGGTCGAGGTGGGGCAGGGTTCCCTACGGGCCTTAAGTGGAGTTTCATGCCGAAAGAAGATGGTAAACCTCATTACTTATGCTGCAATGCGGACGAATCGGAACCGGGAGCATTTAAAGATCGAGAAATTATTCGCTGGACTCCACATCTTTTGATTGAGGGGTGCTTAATTGGAGCTCGAGCGATCGGGGCCGAACACGTTTACATCTACGTGCGTGGTGAATTCTTCGAAGATACACAGCATCTAAATAAGGCTGTGGTTGAAGCCTATGAGGCTGGATTTGTTGGCTCGAACATCATGGGTTCAACCTGGAGCTGCGACATCACGATTCACACAGGAGCGGGAGCCTACATAGCAGGAGAAGAGACGGGGCTCATGAATTCATTGATGGGGAATCGTGCGGAACCGTGGGCGAAACCTCCCTTCCCAGCACAGGCGGGTGCCTTTGGAATGCCCACAACGGTCAACAATGTAGAGACCCTCTCAACGGTTCCTGGAATTATCGAACATGGTTCCGAGTGGTATCGGCAGTGGGGTAGTGAAAAATCGCCAGGTACCAAGTTATGGTCGTGCTCAGGCCATCTGGTTCGGCCAGGTAATTATGAAATTGCCTTGGGAGTACCGCTGAGGGATATCATTTTCGACGTTTGTGGGGGTACACCATCAGGGAAGCCCGTTAAGGCGGTGATTCCAGGAGGTTCATCGACTGCGTTTCTTAGCGCTGCCGAATTGGATTGTGCTACGACTTATGAAGGGATGCAGGAGGTCGGGAGTTCTCTTGGGACGGCCTCACCGATTGTGATGGATGAGGATACCGATATTGTGCGCGCGATGCGGCGTATAGCTCAATTTTATGCTCATGAATCCTGTGGACAGTGCGTCCAATGTCGGGAAGGGACTTCTTGGATTGTTCGCATTCTCCAAAAAATCGAGTCTGGAGATGGTCGGCTCCGTGATATCGATACGCTATATGACCTTTGTGAACAGATGACTGGTCGGACGATTTGTGTGTTGGCAGATAGTGTTGTTTTCCCGTTGAAATCATCGCTGGACAAGTTTCGTGCTGAATACGAAGCCAAGATGACATCAGACAAGGTCGCGGTGGGGTGAGTTATGTCTAATGGCGAACACCAGAATACGGTCACGCTGACTGTCGATGGCGTCGATGTTACGGTGCCAGAAGGGACTCGGGTGATCGAAGCAGCCGAGCGTGTTGGCGTGGTGGTCCCTCGTTATTGCTATCATCCGGGGATTCCGACTAGACCAGCACAGTGTCGGATGTGTTTGGTGGAAGTTGAGGGTCGCCCCAAGCTTGAACCGTCGTGTACACTTCAAGCAGAAGACGGCATGGTCGTTCTAACGGCGAGCAAAACAGCGGAAGATGCTCGACAGGCTGTGATTGAGTTTCTGTTAGTGAATCATCCTCTGGACTGTCCAATTTGTGATGCAGCTGGGCAATGCATGCTCCAAGATTTTGCGTACGTCACAAACCAGCTTGAGAGCCGCATGGATGAGCCCAAGCAGATTATGGGGCGTGACCGTATCTCAGATGACATCCTATACTTCGCCGATCGGTGCATCATCTGCACACGTTGTGTGCGTTTCATGCGGGATGTTGCGCATGACGATGCACTGATAGTGGCTGAGCGCGGACACAAATCTTATATCGACACCTTCCCCGGCAGAGAACTCAACAATCCATTTCAGGGCAATATTGTTGATGTATGTCCGGTTGGTGCACTAGTCCATGAAGATTTTGTTTTCAAAGCTAGAGCTTGGGACATGGATGCTACAGCGAGTGTATGTCCGGGTTGCTCTACTGGGTGCAACGTGACGATTGATACGAAGGAAAACCAGATCGTTCGAATGAAACCCCGCCATAACTCCAAAGTCAATTCGTATTGGATGTGCGACTATGGCCGTAAGCATCTAGTGATGACGAATCGCGGTGTGCGAGCGGAAGTCCCCATGATTAGAGATGGAGATAAACTTAGGGCTACGGATTGGGAAACGGCGATATCTTGGGTTGCCCGACAGATGGAAATAGTGGGGCATGAAACTGGTTCGGCGGTGATCTCTCCTCAAATGTCTAATGAGGATTTATCTCTCCTTTGGTCCCTCTTGAACTGGCTTCAGATTGAAAAGGTGGAGTTTCAAGTTTCCAGTGGAGAGACGGCATCTTTACCAAGCGTCCCCAAGTTGAAGCTGCGTGCAGATCGGGCCCCCAATGCTTTCGGGCTTGAGCTTTTTGGGGCGGAGAGAGTTCAACATTTGTCGAGTGAGACACCAGAAAGCCCGTTAGTTGTAATGGGTGACCTGCTGCAAGATGCTCCCGAGAAATTTGGAATGGGTGCTTCCTTCTTCCTCTATTTGGGTACGCGTTTACCAGAAGCAGCGCGCAACGCGCATGCGATACTTCCAGTTGTAACGTTTGCCGAGATGGATGGGACTTTTACAAACTTTGAAGGACGGGTCCAACGCTTCCATCAGGCTCTGAATCCGCCAGGTATCGCGCGCCCGGGTTGGATGGTTCTTAGTAGGATTCTTGCGGAATTAGGGACGGGCGATGTGATTTCAGATGTCCGCTCTGCATTCGATCACTTGGTTAAGAACGAACAGGCGTTTGAGGGCTTGTCTTGGGATGGGATTGGGTTGAAGGGGGCTCCTGTGAGGGGGGGACACGAAGAGGTGAAGAACTTGGTGCCGAGTTAATGGGGCCTGTGACAGGAGGAGCCTTCGTTGTTGCGACCATTATTAAGGTCGCTGTGTTTTTTACCGTTATGATGTTGTCGGTGATGCTGGCGACCATCGTAGAACGAAAAATCGCAGGATTTATTCAAGACCGTAGTGGCCCGAACCGCGTGGGTCCTTGGGGGGCGCTTCAAGTCATTGCAGATGGAATCAAGAACATCATCAAGGAAGAGACGATGCCGGCCCAGGCTATCCGTCAATTTTTCGTTTTGGCTCCTGTGCTTGCAATCCTCCCGGCGACAATTCTGTTTGCTGTTATTCCGTTCGGATCCCCTCTTCCAACGCAGTGGGGTTTTGTCGAAATGATTGTGGCTGACGCATCTATTGGCTTCCTCTACATCCTAGCAATCGGGTCGATCGGTGTATACGGCATAGCCATGGCAGGGTGGTCATCGGGGTCGAAGTACTCGCTATTGGGAGGGCTTCGAGGTTCGGCGCAGATGATCAGTTACGAAGTGGCACTGGCACTAAGCTTAGTGCCCTTGATCCTTCTCGTGGGTGACGTGCGGGCACCTGAAATTGTTTCGATGCAACAAGGATTCACGGCTGGGGCGCCGACGTACTCAATGTGGTTTGTTTTTCCACTCTTCTTGGGCCTCTTTTTCTTTTTTGTCTCCGGCCTCGCAGAGACGAATCGGCTACCATTTGATTTGCCGGAAGCAGAGGCAGAATTGGTGACAGGGTACCATACGGAATACTCTGCAATGAAGTTTTCGATGTTCATGATTGGCGAGTTCGCCCATGTCATAACCGTCGCAGCGCTGGTGACTGTTTTCTTTCTTGGAGGTTGGGACATTCCTTTCTGGGCGGGCGATAATATTCGAGTGCTCTCAGATGGAACTGTTATAGGGGAACCCACGGGTTGGAAAACGATTCTTACCCTAGGGTCATTCTCCATAAAAACTAGTCTTGTTGTCGTCGTCTTTATGTGGATTCGCTGGACGCTCCCGCGGTTCCGCTACGATCAACTTATGGATCTTGGCTGGAAGTTCATGCTCGAAGCGGTGACGGTTTACATCCTTGTCATAGCTTTTGTGATCCTCGGAATTGAGGCGGTTGGTATTCCAGTGGGTATTTGGTATGCGCTTATCCTTTTTGTGGTGAACCTGTTGTTGGCCCTGATGCTTTTCTTCATGATCGATCGAGGTGCCATCATCCGCGGGGCAGCCCGCAAGATATAGGGAGAGAAGATGCCAGGAGAGGTCAAAGTCGTGTCACGCCCAAAGGGGGAGGCTTCATACGCCCGAGCAGCAGCAAAGGGGATGCGAATTACACTTAAACATCTGCTCAATCCTGCTAAAAAGACCCAGCAATATCCAGATGAAAAATGGGAACTAAGCCCCCGAGTTCGGGGAACGCACCGTATGGCCGTTCACGAAGATGGCCGTGCAAAATGCGTGGGATGCGGATTGTGTCCGACCGTATGTCCTGTCAACTGCATTAAGCTTGTGCCTGCAGAAGATGAAAATGGTGAGCGGTACGCAGCTATCTACGAGATCGATGAATTTCGGTGCATCTTCTGTGGGTATTGTCAGGAAGTATGCCCCGTCGAGGCGATTCACCTTGGAGTCCACTACGAAAACGCAGAATATTCACGAGAACGGTGGGTCTATGACCTCGAGAGACTTTGTGAGCAAGAGCATGATGTGACCGCACTTTGGGATCCGTCGGACCCAGCCTCTCAATGAGCGAGAACTTTCTTTTTCAGGCCTTTTCAGCGAGTGCGATCCTCGCAGCAGTAATCATGGTGACTCGAAAAAATCCTGTCACCGCAGTGATTTTTTTGGTGGTGGTTTTTTTCTCTGTGTCAGGGATGTTTTTAATGCTGGATGCGCATTATGTCGCGGCCATAAACGTGATCCTGTACGGCGGCGCAATCATGGTCCTGTTCCTGTTTGTGATCATGCTTCTCAATCTTGGCCATACCAAACAGAAGGATCTCAAAGGGCCGATGGGTGGGCTTGTAGGCGGGACAATCGCCGTGGCTTTTCTCGGCACGCTGACACAATTTTTTATTGGTGGTTCTGAGTTCGAAGGGATGAGTCGGCAGGGTGATGTGCAGCTGCCCCTCGGCCTTGAACAACAGGGTGTGATTGCTCCGATTGCTCGTCCACTTTTCACGGATTATATAATTGTACTCGAGGTCACCGGAATTCTTCTTCTTACAGCAATTGTTGGGGCGATCTTCTTAACCAAAAAGCGTTCGGTATGAACGAACTTGTGGGCTTGGTCGCGCTCGACACGCAGGGAATGATCGCTGTTTTTGTGAGTGCTATTCTCTTTGCGGTGGGTGTTCTTGGGGTTCTTCTGCGGCGAAATGCGATTGTGGTCTTCATGTGTATTGAACTCATGCTGACGGCTGGAAACATCGCGTTAGTGGCTTTTTCGCGCTTACATGGGGTTGAGGGTCAAATTTTGGTCTTCTTTGTTATGGCAGTAGCTGCGGCCGAGGCTGCTGTGGGCCTAGCCATTATTATTGCGATTTTCCGCCATTATGAAGTAGTAGATCTCGACCGTTTCGGAATCCTTAAATGGTAATTTCTGCGTGGCTTAGTATGCTCCTGCCAGAGAGCCTGAATAAAATGGTCGACATTGGGTCGACGTTAGATAGAGTCCCTTCACTGCTGCTGTCGGCTCCACAGGAAGCGGGTGCAGCGAGTTTTCAGCCTACACTCCCGTTCCTCATCCTTTTGTTCCCACTCCTTGGTGCGTTGGTGAATGGACTGGGTGCTTTCTTGTGGCGCGAAAACAAGGTGATCCCTTCACTCCTCGGCCCCGGAGCTCTAATCGCCGCATTTGTTGTGTCCGTCTTCAATTTTATAGGAATGAGGACTGTTGATCTCCATGGACCAGAGATCGTTTCCCTGTGGACTTGGATTGAATCGGGAGACCTGCGGATTGGGATTGATCTGCAATTTGATCAATTGTCTATGCTCATGTGCCTGATTGTGACCGGCGTCGGGAGTCTCATCCATATTTACTCCGTTGGTTACATGCGAAGTGATCCGGCATACTCACGTTATTTTTCCTACCTGAACCTATTCGTCTTCTTTATGCTGGTTTTGGTTTTGGGGAGCAGCTTCCCGCTCATGTTCGTCGGGTGGGAGGGTGTCGGCCTTTGTTCGTACCTATTGATTGGTTTTTGGTACGAAAATCGAGACTATTCAAACGCTGGGAAAAAAGCTTTCATCATCAACCGGATTGGTGATGTGGGCTTCCTAGTTGCAATGTTTCTGTTATTCGTGGCCTTCGGAACACTTGATATGGTTTCGATTCTTGACGCTGCTCCCCAACAACTCACCCACGGGGGAGGGCTAGTAACGGGGGTTACGCTGTTATTGTTTTTGGGATGTACGGGGAAATCAGCTCAAATCCCTTTGTACACATGGCTTCCCGATGCGATGGCCGGGCCAACACCTGTATCCGCGCTGATTCATGCGGCGACTATGGTCACGGCAGGGGTTTATCTGATTGCTCGAACCAGTGTGCTCTTTGCTTTGTCACCCATTACGCAAATTGTGGTAGCCACAGTGGGTGGTGCTACAGCATTATTGGCCGCCACCATTGCCATTCAGCAGTACGATATAAAGAAAGTTCTCGCTTATTCCACGATCTCTCAGTTGGGATACATGTTCCTGGCGGTAGGAGTAGGAGCCTTTACTGCGGGGGTCTTTCACCTGATGACCCATGCATTCTTTAAGGCACTTCTTTTCCTCGGTGCGGGTGCCGTTATCCATACAGTTCACGAAGCTTGGAGTGGTAATGACCATCATGGTGACCCTAACGATATGCGAAACCATGGAGGTCTGAAGGCGTTCATGCCAAAGACATGGGCCTTTATGTGGATTGGCACGCTTGCGATTGCAGGAGTGTTTCCGTTAGCCGGTTTCTTCTCGAAAGATGAGATTATCTGGTCTGTGGGAGCGTCTGGATATTCAGTTTTGTGGGTCGTGGCTCTCTTAACAGCTATTTTGACTGCCGTGTATATGACCCGTCTTATGGTCATGGCTTTCCACGGTCAAAACCGCACGTTCGGACACGCGGGGACAGAAAAGGCAAAACGTCATCTACATGAAGCACCAATTGTCATGTGGCTGCCTCTTGCAGTTCTTGCAGCTTTATCGTTGATGGGTGGTTGGGTTAATGTGCCTGAAGCACTCCCGCTCCCCCATATAGCGTGGTTCCATCATTGGCTTGAGCCAGTGTTCGCACCCGCCCGAACGGTTGCTGCTGAGTACGGTGTGCACTTGGCGCACACTGCACCTATTGGTGGTGGAGAGGCGCTATGGGCTGGTCTCTCAACTCTACTGGCTGTCACGGCAGTGGCAGTCACGTTGCGGATACAGGCGTCAAAGAATGTTCCGCTCGAATCTGAGGCGACTGCCCTAACAGGATTTGCCCGGGTGCTGCACGATAAGTGGTATGTAGATGAGTTTTACGATCGGCTCATTGTTAGCCCCTCTCGCGCTTTGTGGCGTGGTTGTTGGAAGATCGTGGACTCAAGGCTTATTGATGGTGCGGTGAATGGGCTAGGCCATTTGATGCGTCTTCTTGGGTGGGTAGGGGGACAGCTTCAGAGTGGTAGGGTTACCACTTACTTGTTGGTCTTTATGGTGGGAGCTCTTCTTGTTTTGAGTGTGCTCTGATGTTGGCTTTATACGACTCACATTGGATTTTAACGCTTCTTATTGCGGTCCCCATCGTAGGAGGGATCGGGTGTCTCGCGGTTAACGAGGCAAGGGCGAAGAGCGTTGCGTTAGTTACGACGCTGGCGTTGTTCTTTATCTCACTGCCCCTCTTCTGGACCTTCGATATCGGAGATGCAGGGTTCCAAAACAGGGTTTCCAGCGTGTGGGTGGAGGCTTGGGGTATTTCCTATCAGATCGGATTAGATGGAATCTCGATTCTGATGGTACTGCTTACAACTTTTATTATGCCGCTCGCGGTTGCAGGCTCCTTCTCCTACATCGAGAAAAGAGAAAAAGCTTTTTACGCAATGCTGCTCTTCCTCACCACCGGGATGATCGGTGTTTTCGTAGCTCTGGATTTATTCCTCTTTTTCATATTTTGGGAAATGATGTTGATCCCCATGTACTTCCTCATCGGAATTTGGGGAGGGAAGCGTCGCATCTATTCCGCGATCAAGTTTTTCCTTTACACATCATTTGGATCATTATTAATGCTCGTCGCGATCGTGACGTTGGCATACCTCTTTCAAGTGGCATCAGGAGACTGGAGTTTTTCATACGAGGATCTCCTAACGCTTGATATGAGTCTCCGAGTTCAGCTTTGGCTTTTCATTGGATTCGCGCTCGCGTTCGCCATCAAGGTCCCGATGTTTCCCTTCCATACTTGGCTACCGGACGCGCATGTTGAAGCTCCCACAGCGGGTTCGGTAATTTTAGCGGGAGTTCTGTTAAAAATGGGTGTGTACGGTTTCCTTCGCTTTGGGCTTCCGTTGTTTCCTAATGCGGCGATGCACCCCACGGTCCTCATGACGATACTGGTGTTAGCTGTCATCGGTATTCTCTACGCTGCGTGGGTGGCAGCTGTACAGCCTGATGCGAAAAAGCTCATCGCCTATACCTCTGTAGCGCATTTGGGTTTCGTTGTCGTTGGCGTATTTGGACTGACGGCGCAGGGTATTGAAGGTGGTATACTTCAGATGGTTAACCACGGCATCTCAACCGGGGCACTATTCCTATTGGTGGGCATGCTCTACGAGCGGAGACATACACGGTTGATTGACGACTTTGGAGGGATTGCCAAAGTGATGCCAGTTTTCGCTTTCGCCTTTGTTTTGGTGGCGCTTTCGTCAATCGGATTACCGGGTACGAATGGATTTGTAGGGGAATTTCTAATTCTTATTGGAACCTTTCAAAAGCACCCATGGATTGCTGCAATAGCAACTACAGGAGTGGTTTTTGCTGCCTGTTACATGCTTCCGATGGTGCAGCGCGTGTTGTTTAATCCGCTTGATTGTCCTGAGAATAAAGCTTTGAAGGACCTTGGCCGACGAGAGCGACTGATTCTGGCCCCGATGCTTGTCCTCATCATCCTTATAGGTGTCTTCCCTGGCCCGTTCCTTGACCGGACACGTGCTTCGGTTGCTGCCGTAATAGAACGCGTCGAAACCCATATGGGAGGGCCAGGGGAAGGAGAGGTATCAGAAACATCATCGGCAGCATTGGGTGGCAGTGATCCTGTTCCAAGAGGGGTGGCGCAATCTCAGATTCTGCCTTTGACCCGTGAGGATGCTTCCTCGGGGGGAGGAGAATGACGTGAGGTTTTTCGACTTTGCGAGCCATGGCCACTATTGGCTTGCCCTGCTCCCTGAAGTGATTCTCTCGCTTTCTGCGGTGGCAATCCTCATGCGAGATGCGTTCGTCGAAAAAGTGAGCAGAGGGTCGGTTGACCTGGTGGATGATCGGGCTTCCGTTGAATACCTGATCACGATGTATGGTATCGCGGCTGCCTTGATCGCAAGTCTTTGGTTGAGCGACATGTCCGCGCCCACCGATTCATTGATTGCGCTCGATGGATTCCGAGTCGCTGCAAACTTCATTTTGCTAGGAGGGGCGCTGTTGGTCGTTACGTTAGCTAACGATTATCTGGCACGAGAAAGACTCCCCACGGCGGAATTTCATGCCCTGCTTCTGTTCGCACTGGTGGGGATGTTAGTCCTTGTGGCGGCTCGTGATCTTATCCTGTTATTTGTGGGACTCGAACTCATGTCAATCGCGGTCTACGTCCTCACGGGCTTGGTGCGAAACGATTCGCGGTCATCTGAGGCCAGCCTCAAGTATTTCATCGTAGGTGCCTTCGCTAGTGCATTTTTGCTTTACGGAATTGCGCTACTCTATGGCGCTACGGGTACGACCCGGTTGGCCACAGCAGCAGTAGCGATCACGAACGAGGCTGTCGGAGGAAATTTTCTTCTGACTGCTGGGGTGGGCATGCTGATTATAGGGTTTGGATTTAAGATCGCCGCTGTCCCCTTCCATATGTGGACTCCCGATGTCTATGAAGGTGCTCCAACTCCTGTGACAGCTTTAATGGCGACCGGTGTTAAGGCTGCTGCATTTATTGCGCTCTTGCGAGTATTAACGATCGATCTTGGAGGCGTGACTGACCTCTGGCGGACTGCTATATGGTGGCTCGCTATGCTCACGATGATTGTACCTAACCTCATCGCATTAACGCAGAGTGACGTGAAACGAATGCTGGCATATTCTTCAATAGCACATGCGGGGTACTTGCTAGTTGGTGTGGCGACTTCCTCTTCCTTAGGCCGAGCTGGATCCTTGTTCTATCTTGCCGCTTATACGGTTATGACTGTGGGAAGTCTCGCCATCGTTTTTCACGTGGCAGGGCCAGGAGACCGAAAGTCGAGGATTCAAGATTACCGAGGTCTGGGGTGGCAGCGCCCGGGTTTGGCAGTGGTCCTTCTAATCTTCCTGCTTTCGTTGGCAGGGTTCCCACCAACGATGGGTTTTGTTGGTAAACTTTTCCTTTTGCGGGCAGCTATAGATGCCGGTGAGATCATCCTTGCAGTAACGCTCGTTCTAACGAGTCTCGTGGCCTACTACTACTACTTACGTATCGTGTGGAAGATGTACTTCGAATCCGCACCGGAGGACGCCGAAATTCCAGAAGCTCCAGGGGTAGCGTTTCGGTGGACAGTGGGACTGAGCGCGTTCGCAATTATTTTTGCTGGATTGTTTCCTGGACGATTGATTGATAGGGCACAAGACGCGGTTTCGGACAGTATGGTGCCGAGTGACGAAATCAGTACATCCCATATGAACGAGTTTCATGGCAGTGATTTGCCAAGGGACCCAAAGGTAGTTTCTGCTGAGACTGGAAGTCAGCGAGAGTCGCTGAGAGAGCTGAGGTGGCGGTGAACATTCATGAATACCAAGCTCGCCAGATCCTAAGAGATCATGGTATCTCGGTTCCACCTGGGGAAGTGGCTACGTCTACCGATGAGGTTTTGGAAGCGGCAAAGAGATTAGGTGGGGAAGTGGTCGTCAAGGCACAAGTGCATGTGGGAGGACGGGGTAAAGCGGGGGGCGTAAAACTGGCCCGAAACGCTGAAGAAGCCCGCGAAGCCGCCGACTTGATTCTAGGGATGGAGATAAAAGGAATTGAGGTTCGAAAAGTCCTTGTGGCACCAATAGAAGACATCGTTTCTGAGGCTTACCTGGGAATTGTTTTGGATCGACCGAACCAGGCCGACACAATTATGGTTTCGGCTGAAGGTGGTGTGGATATCGAGGAGGTTGCTTCGACCATGCCTGATTCAATCCGCAAGCTAGTGATTGACCCTAGGTATGGATTGCTCAACCACCAAGCGGCGAGTTTGGGGCATTATCTTTACGATGAAGTAGGAGCGGCGCGTCAAGCAGCCTCGGTTATTGCTAAACTCTATTCGGCGTATCGCGCTGTAGGCGCGACTCTCGCTGAGATTAACCCTCTGATCGTAAATGACAGAGGAGAAGTGAAGGCGATCGATGCGAAGATGACGATCGACGACAATGCTCTCTTCCGGTTGCCCGATATCGAAGCGTGTAGAGATCTCGATACGGAAAATTCATCGGAGGTGCGCGCACGCGAGGCAGAACTCTCATATATACATCTTGATGGAGATGTCGCTTGTTGCGTGAATGGCGCCGGATTGGCTATGGCGACCATGGACTTGGTTAAATTCTATGGAGGTGAGCCAGCAAACTTTCTCGACATCGGAGGTTCGTCGAATCCAGATAAAGTTGTGTGTGCACTTGAGCTTATTAGTGAGGACCCAAAAGTTCGGTCAATTCTCTTTAACATTTTTGGAGGCATTACTCGATGCGATGATGTTGCAAACGGTATTGTCGAAGCGACCAAGAGGATTGATATCGAAGTTCCAATCACAATTAGGCTCACCGGGACCAACGAAGATATTGGAGTTGAAATTCTCAAAAAAAATGGATTTGAAGCCCTGGTTGACATGGATGAGGCGGTAAAAACCGCTGTCGCACGGGGGCGTTAATGGGTGTCTTTATTGGTCCGGAAACGAGACTTGTTGTACAGGGCATTACCGGTCGAGATGGATCGTTCCATACACGCGAAATGATCGATTACGGAACTAAGGTTGTCGCGGGGGTGACGCCGGGGAAGGGTGGTCAGCGGTTCGATGATGACGTCCCAGTATTTAATACGGTCGATGAAGCCGTGAAAGAAACTGGGGCAAACACAAGCGTGATCTACGTGCCGGCAAGTTTTGCCGCGGATGCGATATTTGAAGCGGCCGAGTCTGAAGTAGACCTCATCGTGTGCATCACTGAAGGGGTGCCAGTTGGAGATATGGTACGAGTTCTCTCTTATGTTTCAGAAAGGGGCGTACGGTTACTAGGCCCAAACTGCCCGGGGCTTATCGTTCCTGGCTGCTGTAAGGTGGGGATCTTGCCTGGGCAGATTGTTCTCGACGGTAATGTTGGAGTGGTAAGCCGATCTGGGACCCTTACCTACGAAGTTATCTTCCAGCTCACTCGTGCAGGTATTGGTCAATCAGCCTGCGTAGGCATTGGCGGCGATCCCTTGATAGGTACGGATTTTGTAGACTGTTTGACGGCTTTTGAGGAAGATTCGGAAACTGCTGCTATTGCTATGATTGGCGAAATTGGTGGTACTGATGAGCAAGTGGCTGCCGAGTTCGTTTCTGCGAAAATGAATAAACCGGTCGTAGGTTTTATTGCAGGGCAAACGGCACCTCCGGGGCGCCGTATGGGACATGCGGGGGCCATTATTTCAGGTTCCGAAGGGACGGCTCTGGAAAAGATGCGGGCTTTTCAAGAAAATGGGATTGGGGTGGCGGAACGACCAGCAGACCTTGTTGGTTTGATCCAAGAGGCCCTCTCGCGGTCCTAGTGAGATAAAATGGAAGTGCGCGACGTGATGACCACTGATGTAGTAACCGCAGCGCCCTCGATGTCTGTTGGTGATCTTGCAGATATGCTGGTGAGCAAGCGGTTAAGGGCAGTGCCGGTGATTGATGAAGGGGGCATCGTATTGGGCATGGTGACAGACCACCAAGTGATGTTGCACTTACTCCCAATGCTGGATGAAGACAGGTCAGTGTCTAGGGCTGTTAAACCGTCGATGGAAATGGGAGAGGTGCGAGATGTTATGGCGCGAGCGGTCTTGTGCGTAAATGAGAATGAACCGCTAGCTGACGTTATGCGCTTGATGCTGGATAAGGAAATTGAACGCCTCCCTGTAGTGCGAGATGGCCAATTGGTGGGGTTCATTACAAGAGGCGATATTATTCGGAGACTACTACGTGAAGAATGAAGAGCTGAAACAAACATGAGCAAAACAACACAGACGATTACACTCGCGATCCTGAAGCCAGACACTATGAAATCCGGGAACGCGGGCTCTGTAATAAATATGCTTGAAGATGCAGGGTTTAAGATTCGTGCGTCAAAGGTTCTCAAGCTGAGACAGGGTGAAGCAGGGGCGTTTTATAGTGTTCACCGCGAGCGTCCCTTCTTTGAATCTCTCGTACAGTTTATGACTTCAGGGCCGTGTATGCCGTTGGCACTAGAACACGAACGTGCTGTTCCGTATCTGCGCGAAGTGATTGGTGCAACAGATCCTTCTGAAGCGGCGGAAGGTACAATTCGAGCTTTGTATGCAGAGAGTAAAGAGCGTAATGCAATTCATGCATCAGATTCCGATGTGAATGCCCAACTTGAGCTTGGGTTCTTTTTCAACCGGCTCGAGTTGGTTGCGGAGGCCTAAAAGTCTGGTCCATGCAGATGGATTTGTTCTGTATAAGTCAGTCATCCCTTGCAAACGGTCCCATTCGGCGACTCTGGCGGTCAGACGACCCCTCAGCTGTGTTGGGCAAACTTCCAATTTTCTTGGCGTGGGTCGAACTGGAGGTTGAGGTCGATCCCGATATACAGGCTGGCATTTGGGCGCACGGCAATATCCGCGCTGCTGGCGAAGCCGAATGTCGACGTTGCTTGATTCCGAATGATGTTAAACTTGAAACCGGATTTGATGCATGTTTCCGTTTAAAATCTGAAGTGGGCGAGATCGAGGAAGGCGTTTGGATATACGACCCGATGATTTCTCACATAGACTTATCGAAGGCTCTTCGAGAAGAGATCTGGCTTGGAGCCTCTGAATATGTAGAGTGTTCCCCTCAATGTTTGGGACTCTGTTCTGGGTGTGGGGCTCTATTGGATACTGAGGGATGTACGTGTGCGCCTCCTGAAGGTGACCCGCGGTGGGCAGCATTGCGGAAGGTGAAAGGTTGACATTCGCACCGTGAAACTGCCTGTTACCGCGTTCGTAAAGTGTAATTTAGTTTCACACCCATGATTTGGGTGGAAATGCTCAAGCTTAAGTAGGTGTTGCCTATATGGCTGTTCCTAAGAGACGTACATCAAAACAACGCAAGCGTAAGCGCCGTACGCACTATAAGGCTCAGGAGAATGCCCAACAGGCTTGTCCTCAATGTGGGGATCCCAAGAGGCCGCATCGGGTTTGCCCAACTTGCGGCCATTATGCGACCCGCGAGATTGTCGAGACTGAAAACTTTTGACGATCGATATCTATGGGCGGTTGGACCATCCCGCTCGCCCATGGATGACCATTACGAAATTGATTTCAGGTCGATTCTTACTCATCTAGATGGTTTGGTCCCAGAATGATTCGCGTAGCCCTTGATGTTTTAGGGGGAGAAGCGGCACCCAACGCTCCGATCGCCGGAGCCCGGGAAGCTGTGAGAGCTTGGGAAGACGAAATGACCCTCCTTTTGGTCGGACCTGAGGAGGCAGTTGTATCTAGGTTGTCCGAGTTTCCAGAGGGGACCGTGAGTTGGGTTCCTGCGAACGAAGCGATCGATCTGGGTGAGCCTCCAGCTTTAGCAGTTAGACGGAAGCCGGGGAGTTCCATCGTTCGAGGATTAGAGGCCGTTCGTGATGGAGAAGCCGATGCGTTTGTCTCGGCGGGTTCGACGGGTGCTATCGTAGTTGCTTCTGTCCTTACACTCGGACTGCTCCCAGGTATTGATCGCCCTCCTGTCGGTGCCTTGTTTCCAACAGCTACCGGTCGTGTCCTAGTGCTGGATGTGGGAGCTGACATTGACGTACGACCTGCTCAACTTCATCAATATGCTCATCTTGGATCAAGTTATTTGGGTGATATTCAGCGTCCACGAGTCGGCTTGCTAAATGTGGGAGAAGAAGCGGACAAGGGTGGAGGAGTGTCGGTTGCTGCATATGGCCTCTTGGCCGCGGACTCGGGAATAGAATTTGTTGGGAATGTGGAAGGCAATCAAATCATTGCGGGTGCATGCGATGTGGTTGTCTGTGGAGGTTTTGTTGGCAATGTGCTTCTCAAGTTCTACGGGTCAATCAGAGACTTTGTGGTTGAGGTGCTTAGGAAAGAAGGGTTTGGGGAAGTCGGAGACCTGGATGGCGTTCTCCGGGTTTTGGATGGTACCGAATATGGTGGGGCACCACTTTTTGGTGTGGATGGTGTGAGCGTTATCTGTCACGGTGAATCGCCACCACGGGCCATTAAAAATGCCATTCGAACTGCGGTGGATGCTGTTTCTTCTAGTGTTGTACGGGACATGCGTACGAGGTTAGAAGTGCTACAACAGAGTGTAGAAGAACAATGAGTGGCGTAGCATTATTGTTGCCGGGACAAGGTTCACAGTATGTCGGAATGGGACATGATCTGGCGAATTCGTATCCCTCAATACGAGAGCTATACGAACAAGCAGATGAGGAACTTGGGTTTTCTCTTAGTAGGCTATGTTGGGAAGGTCCGGAAAATGATTTGCGTGCTACAGAGAACGCTCAGCCTGCCATCTTAGTTCATAGTTTCGCAGTCTGGTCACTTCTGAAAGAAGCACCACTTTCGGTCATGGTTGGAGCTGGCCACTCTTTGGGTGAACTGTCAGCTCACCTCATCGCTGACAGTTTTTCTTTTGAGACGGCGCTTCGGATTGTTAGGCGACGTGGAACACTGATGGCTGCTTCTGGGGCAAAACGTCCTGGCGGTATGGCGGCGGTGATTGGCCTGGAGGCGGATGGTGTCGAAGAGCTCTGTAGTGAAATCAATGGCCTTCAGGACCCTAAAATAGGACTTGTGGTTCCAGCGAATTTGAATGGTCCGGGGCAAGTTGTTATCAGTGGTGATGTGACTGCGGTCGAGTTCGCCAAGACTGAGGCCGAGGCGTGGGGTGCGAAGCGAATCATCCCGTTGAATGTGAGCGGAGCTTTTCATTCCCCTCTCATGGACGATATGGCGCAAGAATTTTCTGAAGTCTTAGCGGCGAGTGAGATAGTAGACCCGCAATTCCCAATTATATCTAACGCGACAGTGGAGCCTGTTGCGGAGGCGAACAATGTCCGACGGACACTGGTCTCTCAACTTACATCCCCAGTCCGATGGACTGAGGGGGTGGAGAAAATGAGTCGGCTTGAGCCGACAACCTGGCTGGAACTGGGGCCGGGCAATACGCTTTCTGGGCTAGTTCGACGTATCGAGAAAGGGCTGCGCCCGATCCCCATCGGCAACTTCGATGGAATCAAGAGCTTTCTGGAAACCTTAAGCGCTGGGAACACAACGGAGGGAGAAGTGGATGAGTGAGTTGATAGATCAGATTGCACTCGTCACAGGCGGTACGCGAGGAATTGGCCGGGCGATTTCACAGGAATTAGCTGAGGCAGGAAGTAGAGTTGCTATCGTAGATATCCTAGAAGAGGCTAAATCTGTGGCGGCGGAATTGCCGGGAACGGGGCACGGTGGGTTCGTTTGTGATGTGTCTAACCCGGCTGAATGCTCTGAACTCATTGGGAGAGTAGAGGAGACTTTGGGGCCAGTCACGATACTCGTAAACAACGCGGGGATAACACGAGATAACATCTTGGTTCGACTTAAAGACACGGACTGGGACAGTGTGATCGACACAAATCTGTCTGGCCCGTTTTATCTTGTCCGGGCGGTTGCTCGTGGGATGATGAAACGCCGATCTGGAAAAATCGTCAATGTATCTAGCGTGGTGGGGTTGACGGGAAACCGGGGCCAGTCCAACTATGCGGCGGCGAAGGCGGGCCTCATTGCTCTTACGAAGAGCGTTGCCCAAGAATTGGCGGCTCGTGGAGTTCAGGCTAACGCAGTAGCTCCGGGTTTCATCGCGACAGATTTGACGTCGGGGTTACCGGAAGAGGTCCAAAGGGATATGCTCGATCGGATTCCAGCGGGCCGTCTTGGCTCTCCAGAGGACGTGGCAAAAGTTGTTCGTTTTTTGGTTGGCCCTGGGGCAGCATACGTTACAGGACAAGTCATAGTTGTAGATGGCGGTATGGTGATGTAAAAGTGTGGAGTGGAAGTTTGTAGTACCTTAGCGCATCAGGTTGACGCCGAAAGATCGGTGTAGGTAGCAAAAATGCCTGGAGTGTTCCAATATCCAAAACCCACTCATTTCAAGGAGAAGCGATACATGTCGGAGAATGCGGCACGAGTGCGAGAGATCATCGCGCAAGAGCTAGGTGTCGAGCAAGAGAAAGTCACGGACGAAGCCAATTTTGTGGAAGACCTTGGGGCAGACTCGCTTGATACCGTGGAACTCGTAATGGCCTTCGAAGAGGAATTTGGGCTTGAGATTCCTGACGAAGATGCGGAAGAGATGCAGACCGTCGGTCAGGCAATCGCATATCTGACCGCAAAGGAAGAATAGCTTTCGTCTTGTGACACGGTCATGAAAAGACGTGTAGCCATTACGGGAGTCGGGCTGGTGACACCGGTAGGTCTTGATCCAAGCTCAACGTGGAGAGCATTGGTCGCTGGAGAAAGTGGTGCCGGCCCCATTACGCAATTTGATGCGTCCGATCATGGTGTTCGTTTTGCGTGTGAAGTTAAGAACTTCGACGTAGAAGGCTATATGGATGCCAAGGACGCACGGCGTGCAGATCGCTTCCTGCAATTTGCTATGGCTAGTACCGCGCAAGCTCTTGAACAGGCGGGGCTCCCCGATGACTTCGGCGACGTCCCGACTGGACGTGTGGGTGTGATTGTGGGTAGTGGCATCGGTGGTCTCCCCTTGCTGGAACGCCAACATACAAGATTGATTGAGGGTGGCCCCAGCCGAGTCTCTCCGTTTTTCATCCCTATGTTTATTGCTGATATGGCGCCGGGGATGATTGCAATGCGGTACGGGGCTCAAGGTCCGAACTATGCAACGGTTTCAGCTTGTGCCTCAAGCGCTCATGCAATCGGTATGGCGTTCCGATCAATTCGGGATGAGGAAGCTGACATTATGATAACTGGTGGGACAGAGTCTACCGTCACCCCTCTTGCTATGGCAGGCTTCGCGACGATGAAGGCTTTGTCGACCCGTAATGAGGCACCTCACCGTGCGTCGCGACCGTTTGATGCTCACCGAGATGGATTTGTTTTAGGAGAAGGTTCGGGGATGTTGATCCTGGAGGAATTGGAACATGCGATTGATCGTGGTGCGGAAATCCTCGCCGAAGTCGTGGGCTTCGGCCAGAGTGCGGATGCCCACCATATAACTGCTCCGGCACCCGATGGTTCAGGAGCCCGTAGTGCGATGGAGCATGCTCTTCGAGATGCTGGTTTGGCACCCTCCGACGTGGACTACATTAATGCGCATGGAACCTCAACTCCGGCAAACGATGTTGCGGAGACACGGGCTGTAAAGGATGTGTTTGGGTCGCATGCGTACGAGCTTGTCATCGGATCAACCAAATCGATGATGGGTCACACACTCGGGGCGGCGGGCGCGATTGAGTTGGCCATAGCAGCTGAGGTTTGCCGGAAGGGGATAATCCCACCCACCATAAACTTTGAGGAGGCTGACCCAGAGTGCGACCTCGAATATGCACACGGAGGAATCATTGATCGTCCAGTGGAAGTGGCCATCTCAAACTCTTTTGGTTTCGGTGGACACAATGGTTGTTTGGCGATCCGACGCTGGAATGGAGAAATAAGCTAATGCAAACCAAGCGGGTGCTCGTAATGATGGGGTCGGAGTCTGATCGTCCAACTATGGAGAAGGGCGCAGATATACTCCGAGAAGCAGGAGTAGATGTTCAAGTGGAAGTTTCATCGGCGCATCGGGAACCGAATCGTACCGCGAAAATTGCAACAGAGGCGGCAGGGGAGGGCTTTTCTGTTGTTATTTGTGGTGCTGGTCTCTCGGCGGCGCTGCCAGGTGTAGTGGCCGCACACACGACCCTCCCGGTGATCGGTGTGCCAGTGTCGGCAGGAACCCTCGGTGGGTTGGATGCTTTGTTGTCCGTCGCACAGATGCCTCCCGGTGTGCCAGTGGCGGCGGTAGGAATTGATAATGCTAAGAATGCGGCCCACCTAGCTCTCCGTATTCTCGACGTTCCTAAAGACTGATTGGGTCGACGGACGTCGAATGTCGGTTGGCGTCGGCTACGATTCGCACCGCTTTGACGAGACGCGACCGCTAGTTTTGGGTGGTGTCGAAATTCCAGGTTCGCCTGGTCTCGCCGCCCATTCGGACGGTGATGCGATTGCGCATGCAGTCACGGATGCAGTGATCGGAGCAACAGCCATGGGTGATATTGGCACTCTATTCCCGGATGATGATCCGGCCAATGCGGGGGCTGATTCTGTTGAAATGCTTACCGCTGTGGTTAGGAGTATTGAGGCCCAAGGCTTGGGCGTACAGAATGTCGACGTCACCGTAATTACAGAAAAACCTCATATTGGTTCTCATGCTTCAGCGATGCGTGAACGAATTGCTGAAGCACTGGGGACATCGTTCTCTTCCGTATCCATTAAGGCAAAATCTAATGAAGGGATGGGTTGGATTGGTCGAGGTGAAGGATTGGCCGTAATCGCTGTGGCGTTGGTTGAACCTTTCGACAAGAAATTAGGGGGAAATCTAGCGGATAATGACTGATGTTCGGGACGTTTTCGAGGCTTTGGATTTCCTGTTGGAATTGCCTCGAGTGGTAGTCTATGCCCTCATCGCGTTGGGATCCGCTTTGGAGAATGTTTTCCCCCCTGTCCCTTCCGACACTTTTGTCATTCTGGGTGCGGTGCTTACGGAATATGGTACCCTACGCCCTGTTCCTATCTTAGCCTCAGCATGGATAGCGAATGTCATCGGGGCCATGTGTGTCTACGGTGTTGCCCGACAACGTGGTCCTGAGTTGTTCGAAGGGGGCTGGGGGCGACGTCTCCTAAGTCCACACCAATTCAACCGTATTTCCCAGTTCTACGATCGTTATGGGCTGTGGGCAATATTCTTCTCTAGATTCTTGCCTATCCTTCGTGTTGTTATTCCGACGTTCTCCGGTTTCACGGGTTTGGGTATTGTCCGTACCATGGTCCCAGTAGCAGTCGCCTCGTTTTTATGGAATGCGGCACTATTGGTCGTAGGGATTGCGGCAGCACGAAATGTTGCGCGGGTCTTTGATTATTTCAGGACGGTCAATGGGTGGCTTGTTGTAGTTACCGTTGTGATCGCCCTAGCGGTGGCGTATTGGTGGATGACGAGTCGCCGGGATGACCACAAAGGTCAGCGAAATACAGGGGACACGGAGTCCTAAGGATGAAGGGCGAGAGGAGTCCAGAGGCCCGTGTATTTGAACTTGAATCGTTTCAAGATTATTTGAGTTTTGAACGAGGCCTTTCAGCCCCAACTTTGGATGGATATTTGCGGGATGTGGCCCGTTTGATCGAAGGCGCGCGTAAGCGAGGCATATCGGCGCCGTCTGAAATGACATACGAATTACTCCGTGATCACGTGTCTGGATTGACGGAGGAAGGGTATGCGCGTTCCACTGTTGCTCGTGCGATATCGTCAATGCGAAGCTACTTCCGATTCCTCATGGAGGAGGGGGTGATTGAGGCTGATCCGAGTGAGCAGCTTGAAGCACCTCGGTCAGGGCGGCGACTTCCGAGCGTTTTAACTGTCTCCGAAGTCCAATTGTTACTAAGTGCGATTGAGATCGACAATGTGGCCTCTGCTAGGGATAGGGCCATTCTCGAAATTCTTTACGGCTGTGGTCTTAGGGTATCTGAACTTTGTGCCCTAACGCTTCGTGATTTAGATCTGGATGAAGGTTTAGTGCGTGTGATTGGAAAAGGGGCAAAGGAGAGACTTGTTCCGGTGGGTTTGGATGCACGAGTATCAGTTCGCCGATACCTTCGGGAATTGAGGCCAGAGCTGGATCGTGGAGATACAGAAGGACGTTTGTTTTTGAATCGCCGAGGTCGGCGACTCAGTAGAATGGGGGTTTGGAAAATCCTACGCAGGTATGTGGAACGCGCCGGAATCGAGAAGAGTGTGACACCCCATACATTGCGACACAGTTTTGCGACACACCTGCTTGAGGGAGGGGCTGACCTAGCTTCTGTCCAAGAAATGCTTGGGCATGCTGACATCTCGACGACGGACATCTATACACATGTGGATCGATCACACGTACGACAAGTGCACAGGTCACACCATCCCCGAAGTTGAAGGGTATTGTTTATGCGTGTAACAAAGCTCCTGAGCCTCATTCGCAATCGACATCTGGTTCAGAAGTTTGATGACCGTATGGTCGCCCCTGAGGCAATAGAAGCTGTACTTGAAGCGGCACGATATGCTCCGTCAGCTAGAGAGGCACAACCTTGGCGATTTGTAGTGATCCAAGAGGCACTGCTTCGTCATGAGGTCGCAGCCGCTGCTTTTAACCATCCACATGTGCGGACTGCCCCTGTTGTCATCGTTTGTTGTGCTCGAATCCATTCACATGTGAGTGGGAATGGTCGGCCTAGTTTTCCAGTGGATATTGCAGCAGCCGCTCAAACGTTAATTATTGCAGCAGCAGACCTAGGTCTCCATTCAAGCTGGATTTGCGGTTTTAAAGAATCTGAAGTGCAACGGGTCGTTGGTATCCCAGGAGATGTCCCAGTGGTTGCCCTCATCTGTTTAGGGTATCAAGCAGGATTGGCAGACCTTCCGGAACGAATTCCCCATGAGGATGCTATCGCGTGGGACCGTTGGGCTTTACCCGATGGACGGACTCCTCTGCGATGAGTCCGTCAAATATCAGCACACGGAAACGGGGTCGGATTTTGGTACGGATCGGATTCTTGTTTTACACCATTTCAGCTTCAGTCGCTGTATGCGTAACTCCTTTGACAGGTCAAGACGTCCAACTGGCCGATGACCCTCGGTCGGACTCTCAAAAGGCACTTCAGGTTTTCCTTGAAAAGGGAGAGTATGCGCTGTGGACGCGTGACACGGTGCTTGCAAAGGGGGATACGCTTTCGAGGGACGTTCTCTTGTTAGAAGCGACGGCTCGAATAGCGGGTCGTATCGATGGTGACATCTATGTTGTCGATGGTGATTTGTTTCTTAGAACAGAAGGAAGCGTAGGAGGAGATGTAGTTGTGTTCGGAGGTGGTTTCTACGATTCGGAACTCGCCAAGATTGAAGGGGCGCTTACGTACCGCCCTAACGAACCAGTCCGAGTGCGGCCGACCGGAGGTGGTTTCGAAGTCGTTTGGGAAATAGAAGAACGTTCTTCTTTTATTGGTTTTTTCCCCGGCATGCCAACCTATCAGCGTGTCGATGGCCTCACCGTCGGGGTTGGGGGATTGGCCCGATTGGCAAGTCTTCCTGGGCGACCTGAGCTTGAGATGGGAGGGGTTTATAAGACGGCGGGTGGGGGGCTTGGAGATTTCGGTGGGCGCCTCTCATGGTATGTGTCAGACCAAGTTCGTATAGGGTTTTTTGGCGAACGTGGGACTCGTAGCAACGAAGGTTGGAGTAGACCTACGTGGTATAATAGTCTTGCACATTTGGTCGCGGGTATCGGCAACCGTGACTATTACTCAGCGGAACATGTTGGCGCAGAAATTGAACTGCGTTCATTCGGTTCAGCCTCTTGGGAAGATTCCCCCAACTGGTCGTGGACATTCGGAGCTGGCTGGGAAGACGCGGAATCGCTTCCGGCGAGCGATGTGAAAGTACTGTTTGGAGAAGAATCACAAGAGATTTCAAACCAGAATCCGGCTATCGATGATGGGACTTTTTTCCTTGTTCAGTCGGGATTCGAATGGTCGAGAATAAGTCCGGGGTCGAAGGTCGGTTTTGGTTTTGGGCTGGAAGCTGGTTTGGGCACGCAGTCTCCGACAGAACTCTTATCCTCTTTTGTGATGGCTGAAGGTCGGTACTCGACACGTCGGACTACCTCTTGGGGACATTTAGTTAATGTGTTTGCGATTATGCGACTCGACGTGGCAGGTACACTGCCGAGGCAACGTTATTCGACGATTGGGGGAATAGGGACAGTCCCCACAATTCCACTGCGAGGGCTCAGGAACCCTCAGCTATTTTTTGGTGAAGTGACGTATGCGATCCCATTTATCGGCATGGTTGATTTGGGTGGGCTAGATGCATTTCTTCGGGCCAGTGGAGGAACCGTTTGGGGCAATGGCCCTGAGTTTCAACTTGAAAAGGCTCTTAGTGTTGGTGTCGCGGCACGGATATGGGATTTCCAACTTGAATTTGGTCTTCCCCTTGGAACCTCGATGCCGTATTTCGATGTGCGTGTTCGACGCTCTGCGCGCCCCTCGCAGATGTCACGTCCGGGCTGTTGTTAGGTAAGTTTTTTACATGGCTTAAAGGTTGTTTTTGACATGATATCTGTAAATCTTTCGCTGAATCATGAAAGGTTTTGACAGGTAGTAAAATCTCCCCTCTTTGGAATTGTCTCCTCGAGCTAGAAGAGTTCATCTAGGTTCGGCCGTTTTATATGACTAATCGTAGTCAGTTTTGACATAGTCCAGCCTCTCTCCTAGCTTCTTGCGATGCCGCTTCAAGCTAGCCTTCCAACATGCTGTCGATGAACGTGATCTGCGTTCTTCCCGCCCGTATCTCAAGTACTCGTATCCCCAGAAAGCCGCTGCAAGAAATCGCTGGCCGACCTTTGTTAGAATGGTGTTGGCGTGCGGCTTCGAGGATCTCTCTTTTTGATCAGGTGGTTGTTGCGACGGATTCCGAAGAGATTGAAAAACGGGCGAAGGCGTTTGATGCCGAGGTGATGATTACGAGTTCAAGTCACAAGTCTGGGACGGATCGAGTCGAAGAGGTCTCTGCTAGGCTTGGGGTCAACGATGACGATGTGGTTGTCAATTTTCAAGCAGATGAACCGTTTGTAGATACGGACACTGTAAAGCGAGCAATCCTTGGGCTACAGGGCGGAGGTGGTAGGCTGTCCGAGGTTGTGGGCGAACCCGTTGCAACTCCAGGAATTGCAACATTGGCAGTTCCTATTCGTGACCGGGAGGAGTGGGAGTCACCGGGGGTAGTGAAGGTCGTGACAGGATCAGAAGAGCAGGCTCTTTATTTTAGCCGTAGTCCGATTCCTGCTGCACGCGAAGGGGTCGCGGTTTTCGATTCGAGTGGCCCCTTTTTAAGGCATGTAGGTATCTATGCATATAGACGACCCGAACTTAGACGATGGGCGGGAGGAGATGAATCAAGGCTCGAACGCACAGAAAAGTTAGAACAACTTCGAGCGTTAGAGATGGGAATGAAGATCCACGTCGAGGTGGGTCCTTGGACAGAACCGGGAATTGATTTGCCTGCAGATCTTGATCGGGCAGAACGTCTGTTATCCCAGCGTGGATAGCACAGGGAGAGAATAGGATGGCCATGACGGAGAATGAGTCGCCAACAAAGTACATCTTTGTGACAGGTGGAGTTGTTTCCGGCCTTGGGAAAGGGATCACAGCGGCTTCAATTGGCCGTCTACTTGTGGAACGCGGTCTCCGCGTGACTATCCAGAAGTTTGATCCTTACCTGAATGTTGATCCGGGCACGATGTCCCCGTTTCAACATGGAGAGGTCTATGTCACAGATGATGGGGCTGAAACTGACCTTGATCTTGGTCACTATGAACGCTTCATCGATGAGTCCCTTTCACAGGCCAATAATGTTACGACCGGTCGCATTTATCAGGACATCATAACTAAAGAACGGAGAGGTGATTTTCTCGGGGCGACTGTGCAGGTCATTCCTCATGTGACGGAGGAGATTAAGACGGCCGCCCGAAAGTTGTCCCCTAACCATGACGTTGTGATTACTGAAATTGGGGGAACGGTTGGTGACATTGAGTCGCAGCCTTTTCTTGAAGCCATGCGTCAGTTTAGGCAAGACGAGGGCCACGAAAATTCATTGTTCATTCACTTGACCCTTGTGCCTTACATCTCTGCATCCGGAGAGCTTAAGACAAAACCAACTCAACATTCGGTGCGTGAGTTGCTTGGCATTGGGATCCAGCCAGACGTGTTGGTGTGTCGCGCGGAGCGAGTGCTAGATGAAGAGATTAAGAAGAAGATTGCACGCTTCTGTAACGTAGATGTGGCTAGGGTTATCGAGTCTCGCGATGTCGGGTCAATCTATGAACTTCCGCTTGTTTATCGTGAACAAGAGTTGGATGACCGGATTTGTGAGTCACTAAACCTAGATGTTGGGCCACCTGACCTCACTAGTTGGGAGGAGATGGTTGGTCGGATCAAGAATCCCAAAGATGGCCGCGTCCGAATTTGTGTGGTAGGTAAATACACAGAGTTAGTAGATTCCTATAAGTCGATTGCCGAAGCGTTGGTCCACGGTGGGATCGAGGCAGGTGTGGGTGTAGATGTCGACTGGTGGTCGTCGGAACGAGTGGAGGAACAGGGGGCAGACTTTGTAGGGCGGTTCCACGGAGTTTTGGTGCCCGGCGGGTTTGGTGTTCGAGGGATTTCGGGAATGCTTGATACGATCAGATATATTCGAGAAAACGGCATTCCATACTTTGGCATTTGTCTTGGGCTCCAATGCGCCATCATAGAATTTGCACGAAACGTTTGTGGACTAAAACGATCACATTCATTTGAGTTTGATAAAAAAACTCCGGACCCGGTCATTTCACTTCTGGACTCGCAACGAAAAGTCACAGATATGGGTGGGACCATGCGCCTGGGGGCTTACCCATGCCGACTTGAGAAAAACTCCTTGGCCCACGAAGTGTATGGGGTGGACGAAATCTCCGAACGACATCGACACCGTTATGAAGTGAACCCGGAATATCAAAACACACTGACGAGTGGAGGAATGAGATTTGGGGGTATCTCTCCAGATGGGCAGTTAGTGGAAATGATCGAACTGCCAGATCATCCTTTTTTCCTTGCTGCACAGTTTCATCCGGAATTGAAATCACGGCCTAATAAACCTCACCCTTTATTCGCGGCATTTGTGGGGGCAGCCGCAAAACGGCGAAATCTTCTTGCTCGCCAATCATCTGATGAACTCTCGGAACCCGAAGCTGCGAAATCCAGTGGCCCACTGACGGCTGTGGAAGGTATTACGGCAGAGGGGTGATCCCCCAGTCGTCCGATTTGTTTACGGGTCGAGTTCGAGTTGATGGTACTCGTTCTCTGTTTTTGATTGCGGGTCCATGTGTCCTTGAAGACGAGGACCTCAATCTTTTGGTGGCGGAACAAGTGGCGAAAATTTCCGCCGACGCCGATATCCCGGCGATTTTCAAAGCGTCGTTTGATAAAGCAAATCGAAGCTCTCTTGAATCGCCTCGCGGACCTGGTTTAATTGAAGGTTGCGAAGTCTTGCGCCGCATCCGTGAACAAGTTGGCCTCCCCGTCCTGACCGACATCCACCTTCCGGAACAAGCGATCCACGTGGCAGAGACGGTCGATGCACTTCAGATCCCAGCTTTCTTATGTCGACAGACTGACTTGCTCGAGGCAGCTGGGAGGACTGGTCGCCCAGTGAACGTTAAGAAAGGGCAATGGTTGGCACCGCAGGATATGGTTGGGGCAGTTGAGAAGATCAGGGCTGCCGGGGGACGGGAGATTGCTGTGACAGAGCGAGGCACAGCTTTTGGGTATGGTCGGTGGGTGGTCGACATGCGGAGTTTTACGATGATGAGCGAAGCGACAAACTGTGTGACCGTGTTCGACGCCTCCCACTCCGTCCAGCTTGCGGGAGCGGGACGATCCGTCAGCGGAGGTGAACCGGAGTTTATTGAGTCGCTATCGTTAGCAGCCGTCGGTGCAGGTGCAAATGGGCTTTTTGTAGAAGTCCACCCCGATCCGAGCCAAGCGGCGTCGGATGGTTCGAACGTCTTACCATTAGATCGATTAGAGGGCCTAGTTCAGCGTTGTTCTCGTGTGCAAGAGGTTGTGGTGCGGGAATGATGGTAGGCTACAGGCAAGATGAAAAATACGGGTCCTAATGCTCTAGTACCGACAGATCACGAACTCCTTTCGGTTGCTCGAACAGCCATCGACGTTGAAGCGGAGAGCGTTGCGGCGTTAGGGGCACGACTGGGGGAAGAATTTCTTGTTGCCTTGCGTTGCGTGCTCGATGCGTCGGGCCGAGTCATCGTTACTGGAGTGGGAAAGTCTGGCTTGGTTGCTCGTAAAATCGCGTCTACCCTCTCTAGTACGGGTACTCCTGCGTTGTTTCTCCACCCTACAGAGGGGGCCCATGGCGACGTAGGGGTGTTGGTGGAAGGGGATGTCCTCTTGGTCGTTTCAAAAAGCGGAGCTAATGAAGAACTCGTCACATTGTTGCCCGCGGTGCGCAGTGTAGGGGCTACGGTCATTGCTATCACTGGCTCACCTGATTCTCTACTTGCAGAGGCCGCCGATGTAGTGCTTGATGCATCTGTTGAGGAGGAAGCCTGCCAGTACGATGTGGCGCCGACGGCCAGTAGCACAGTGGCTTTAGTGCTTGGCGATGCCTTTGCCTTGGCACTGGTGCGGGCTCGTGGGTTAAATGAAGATGATTTCGCGCGGTTGCATCCGGGAGGGGCTCTTGGACGTCGACTTCTTTGGACGGTTCGAGACGTTATGCTGAAAGGGGAGGAAGTCCCGACGGCAGCTAAAGATGCTACCCTCTCAACTGTAATGAATCTGATTGCACATCAGCGAGGTACGGTGGCCATTGTCGATAAAGAACGACTCGTTGGTGTGCTAACGGCTGGTGATTTAACGCGCTTTGCGTCTAGGTGCCCCGACTTTTTGGGTCAACCTGTATATAGGGCTATGACGAAAGAACCCCAAATTGCTAGTCTTGATGAATTGGCGGTGATTGTGCGAAGTCGCATGGAAGAGCATGGCGTCATGGCCTTGCCTGTGATTGATCAGGACAGGTTGGTTGGTATGGTACACCTCCATGACATTTTGCGAGCAGGGATCCACGAATGAAGTGCACAAGGTTGAGAATTCGAGGTAGCCTTGTATCAGAGCGTGGGGAGGGATGTGATGGATAGAGTGAAAGGGCTAGTAGTTGGAGTGCTAGCCCTATTGGGGTCTGCCTGTCGTCCGGAAGATACACCACCGATTGCAACGGAAATCCTCCGGAGTGACGTGGATATGGCAATGACACAAATGGCTACTTACGTGACACGTGATGGTATTCGCCGTGCACGGGTTGAGGCAGATACAGCTGAGTTTATTTCAGAAAACGAAATTCACATGCGGCCGGTCAGGCTAGTTTTTTACGATGAGCAAGGTCTCGAGACGACTGTCATAAGAGCGGATTTTGGGGTTTTGTACGAGTTGACAGAAGACATGAGAGCCGAAGGGAATGTCGTTGCTCAAGATGGAGAACGGGGTCAACGTTTGGAAACAGAACGTCTGCGGTATGTGAATCTTGATGACCGTTTGTATGGGGATACTACGTTCACACTATTTCGAGACCTTGGTCCTACTGTAATAGAGGGTTCGGGGTTTGAGTCTGATGTTCGTATGGACTCTCTAACCGTCCGTGATTCGTTTGGCGAGACTGACCGATCTCTTCTCCAAGATCCAAGTTCGGTACCGGTTACGCGAGGAGACTCGTTAATTGATGGGTCGGTCTCCAATACCTTATACCGCGATGAGACCCTCGCGTCTCTCGATGTTCGAGTGATCGTTGAAAAGGCAATCAAGGAAAAATGAGGGGTTTGATCTCGGCCGGTTCCGTATTGGGTACGATTGTCGTTTTTGGGGCAATCCCGATCTGTCTTTATGCTCAAACGACTACCGTCGATGATGCGACAGTAAAAGATTCGATCTCAAGTCCTATGCAATCTGATAATTGTACATTGACGTGGGCTCCGGTTGCTCCGAACACGAGGACGCAGGTGCTGCGGCGTGGCACTGCTCATGTAACATACGTCAGCGGGCGATACCGGTGGACGTGTGGTACGGCAACGATGGTCGCAGATAGTACAGAAAAATATGATGCTCGCCACCAGATCGAATTGATTGGTAATGTTGTATACACCGACTCTATTCGAACGTTACGATCTGATTTTCTGACTTACCATGAAATTGAAGATTTGGTCGAGGCACGAAATAAAGTAGAGTTGGTTCGTTTTCTTGATGGGTCGAAACTTGTCGGACCAAGGGTCCGGTTTCTCCGAGCGGTTACTAGTGTGGATGCTCAGACGGTTGCCACAGGTCGTCCGCACATGACGTTTTACCCGGAAGACCCAGGAGACGAGGAACCCTTTGAAGTCGATGCTGATCAGGCAGAATTTGGAGGCGAGAATGAAGCCCGTTTCTATGGTGACGTCATTTTGGAACGAACAGATGTGTTGGCTGAAGCTGATAGCGCTTTTCTGAGTCGAGAAGATGGTTGGGCAGTGATGTGGGGTAGCCCTCAAATAGAAACAAAGGAAATTTCCCTTAAAGGAGATACAATTCGATTTTATTCGCAAGACGAAGATCTGAAAAAGGTGAATGTGATTGGTACTGCCTTTGCGTCTAGCGACCAGTTCCAAGTCCGATCTGAGCTTGTTGACATTGAACTGGAGGAAGAAGAAGTGCAGCAAGTGTGGTCCCATGGAGAAGGTTTTAGTGATGCCTTGTCCGGCGACCATTTGCTGATTGGGGACTCGCTTCATTTTGTAATGTTTGAGAAGCAAATTGATTCAGTCGTCGCTGTCGGGGGTGCGCTCGCGATCCAAGGCGATAGCGCAGGGCTGGCTGCTGAACTTTCCTCCGTCCAGATGATGGCGGGACGAATGTTCGTTGATTCGGTAACGAGAGAAGAAGAAAAGCCACCTGATGAAGTTCGGGAACGCACTGAAATGGACTCGACCGAAAACACTTCTGATTTGATCGATGAAAATGCGGATTTTGTCCAGAAGCCTGCAACTAGAATTCTGCCCCCCCAACCTTCTATCGATGGTTCTACTGATTGGGTTCGTGGTGACACACTGATTGCGGTATTCGAACGGCTTAATAGGAGTTTATCGGAGTCGCTTACTGTCGTCGAAGATGGCGCCCCTCCGGACTCTGTCAGTGCGGCTCTCGATGAAGTGTCAGAGGATCTAGTAGGCACGGGAAGGGAAGCTTCTGACGCAGTCGACGACCCTGCTATGGAACGTCTCGTTGCAATAGGTCAAGCAAGTTCGTTCTATAGGCAGGTCCGTGATTCGACACTTACCGATCAACCATCGCGAAATTATATGGTGGGAACGCGTATCGACGTCTTCTTTGAAGATGGGGAACCGGTCACCGTTCGCGGCGAGAATGCTGTAGGAATTTACTTGGAACCCGAAGAAGCTGTAGTCCAGCCCGGAGCAGACACATTGTCCATTACGCGGAGTCCAGTGAGCAGAGAATGGTTGAGAACAGGTCGGGTGGGTGGAATGAAAACGTATGGATCAAGTGGAATGAGGAAGACTGGATCGGGCTCAACTGGAACAAGAGAATGGGCGATCAGGCTTACTAATTTGTCGAGTCAGATTGCCATGAGGCATCTGACGAGGCGCGCGCGATCACACGGGCAGCGAAAACTGTGACCGGCGGCATTAGCATTCTCAGTGCTAAAGGGTTGGTGCGGTCTTTCAAGCGGCGTCGAGTGGTTGACCATGTTGACTTGGAGGTGAAACAAGGAGAGGTCGTTGGATTGCTAGGACCGAATGGCGCGGGGAAGACGACGACGTTCTATATGATTGTAGGATTGCTTCAAGCAGATGAAGGCCGTGTGTATCTTGACGACGATGAGGTCACACGTTGGCCCATGTATCGCCGAGCGCGGGCAGGAATTGGCTACTTGCCTCAGGAAGCATCGGTTTTCTCCAAACTAACGGTCGAACAGAACGTCATGGCAATTCTCGAGACCCTCAAGATCTCTCGTGAAGAACGAACCCGTCGACTCGAAGAACTCCTAGATGAGCTGTCAATTAAGCATCTCCGCAAGAGTAAGGCGTATGCGCTTTCGGGAGGTGAGCGGAGACGGCTTGAGATCACCCGGGCCCTTGTAACCAAACCCAAGTTTCTCCTCCTCGATGAGCCGTTTACCGGAGTGGACCCAATCGCGATCGACGATATCCAGCGTATTGTTAAGGATCTCAAAGATAAAGGGTTGGGAGTTCTAATTACGGATCACAATGTGCGGGAAACCCTGACGATTACCGATCGAGCTTATTTGTTGTTTGAGGGTCAGATCTTAATCGAAGGTGCGGCTCAAGATTTGGTAAATGACCCGGAGGCGAGAGAGCTCTATCTAGGTAGAAACTTTAGTCTCTAGAATCCCGTACGTCCCGCAGTTTCCCGACCACTGCTGTTAGTATCTAGCCTTGGTCCTGTGTTGTGCCACGGCCCCAAGGTCTACCCGGATGAGTCGGTAAAATCTTCTTTAGGGGTGCCAATGATTGGAGTGAGCTTTATTTTTTTATATAAGTGGTACGGTTCTTATAATCAGTGCAGTGGTGAGGGATGTGCGGACTGTGACTGGTCAGAGAGCGCTACCCGAGAAGTCCATGGAGAGAGGTGATCGGTAAGCGCAATGCCATTAGGAATATCGGCCGACATGAACCTCCGTCAGGAGTTGAAGGCCAACCCTCGTCTTTATCAGCAGATGAATCTGCTGTATATGCCTCTATTGGATCTTCGAGCTCACTTGAATGAGGAATTGAAAGACAACCCATGTCTTGAGCCGGTGGAGGAAGAAGACACGCAGGTAAGTTTAGAAGAGATTAGGGCGCTCGCTTTCGGGGACGGAGGCGGTCGAGCTGCGGCGGGGTTTGAGGTCGATGCGGATAGCAAAGGCCGTGAACGAGCTGGACCCAATCAAGCTCAAGAAGATCTCTGGTGCCATCTCAGTGATCAACTAAGACTGCTTAAGCTTGAAGAGAGACGAATTCAGGTCGGAGAAGAGATTATTGGTAATATCGATGCTGATGGTTACTTGACGTGTGCTCTTGATCAAATTGTTGAATCCCTTAATGAGCACTTACGTTTTGGCTCGACAGTTTTAGAAGAAGATGAAGCGTCAGTTAATTTCTCGCCCGTATCGATCAATGACGTGAAGGAGATGCTCGAAATCATCCAAGGCTTCGAACCAAGTGGCGTCGGTGCGCGTGACTTGCGTGAGACTCTTTTGCTTCAGCTTGAGTCCAAGGGGGATGAAGGCACTTTCACTTTCAAACTTGTTCGAGATCGATTTGATGATGTTGCGGAACATCGTTGGGAGGAACTGTCGAAGGAGTACGGAGTTACACCACAGGAGGTTCAGGCGGCTCATGATGAAGTCAAAAAACTCGAACCAAAACCAGGGCTTAAGTATTCAAGCAGTTCTTCTCCGTATGTGATTCCAGACCTTATGGTTGAAAAAAAGGAAGCTGGCGAAGGTGGTGGATATCGTGTGTCACACAACGACGGGGTGCTGCCTCGGCTTAAGATAGGGTCTTCATATCGTGAAGTTCTAGCCCAACCGGGAGAATCTGAAGCTAAGGTTAAAAAATTCGTTGCGGAGAAGTTCGAAAAAGCCAAATTGGTGATTCGGGACTTTGATGAACGACGACGGACAATGATCAAACTTATGGAATTTATTGTCGATCGTCAGGAAGTCTTCTTCGAAAAAGGAGAAGAACATTTGCGACCGCTCACTCAACGGGAGGTCGCAGAACATGTGGGAATGCATGAGTCGACGGTGTCGCGTTTTTCGAATAAGAAGTATGTGCGAACACCTCATGGTCGTGTATTACCGCTCAAGTTCTTTTTTTCGGGAGGTCTTTCGACAGACTATGGGGACGATGTCTCGAATCGGGGTGTGCGCCTTCAGATTGAGAAAATTGTTTCCAAAGAGGATCCCAAGGCTCCGTTTTCAGATCCTCAGATCGTGAATTTGTTACGAAAATCTGGGATTCAGATCGCTCGGCGTACCGTGGCAAAATATCGAGATGAACTCGGTATCCTTTCGGCACGTTTACGGAAGCGTGTGTGATGAGCGTCAGTTTTTTCGAAGATGGTGGATCGGAACAAACAGAGGCCACGTTCTCTTCTTCTGGCGTCGGACAGGCTTCTTCGGGAGTGCCCACACCGCTTGAGGGAAATGTGGTTGCTGTGGAGAAAGATTTATGGCGACCTCGAGTATCAATCATTGTTCCCGCCTATAATGAAGTTGAAAACATGCCCGATCTCTTCAAGGAACTTAAGGCGACGTTTGAAGAATTCGTCTTTGATGGAGAACTTGTCTTGGTCGACGATGGCTCCTCGGATGAGACATTCGAAGTGGCCCGGACAGTGGCCACCGAGGTGGGATTTAAGCCCGTTAAGATTCTCCGTCACCGAGTTAATCGAGGGAAAACAGAGGCTCTTTTAACGGGGGCAAAGTCGGCACAAGGGGAACTGCTGGTTTTCTTTGATGCGGATCTCCAGCATGCGACAAATGAGATTCCTCGGTTTGTAGACAAGTTGGATGAAGGCTTTGATTTTGTGGCTGGTCGTAAGGTGGGTTTTTATGACAAACGGTTTGTGTCGGGTGTCTACAACTGGCTGGCGCGTATAATCTTCCGTGTACCAGTGAGAGATCTGAACGCCATGAAGGCACTTAGAGCCTCTGTCCTTGATCGGGTGACGCTCCGGCATGACTGGCATAGATACCTTGCAGTGCTCGTTCACGCCCAGGGGTTTCGAATGGAGGAAATTGACGTGACACTCCATCCTCGACGTCATGGAGAGCCCAAATATTCGGGGAAGGGTCGTATTTTGGTAGGAATGCTCGACTTGATTTCCGTGTGGTTCCAACTCTTTTTTGGTCGTAAGCCCATGCTGTTTTTCGGGGTGACTGGGTTAGTCTTGCTCATCTCGGGTGCCGTTACGGGTTTGGTTGCGCTGGTGCTTCGCTTTGGTTTCGCAGTGGGATTCCGTCCGTTATTGACCTTGGTCGTCCTTCTCGTAGTGTCAGGACTGCTCTTATTTGTCCTCGGGTTTTTAGCTGAAATGATTGCAGGACTACGGGGCGAAATAGAGGAGCTCAAGCGAAATCAACAGGAATTTGGACAATCTGAGTCTGGTCGACGAAAGGACTGAGTGGATCTAGAGCCGTCGTCGGATCCGACCGGTTCGGGTGCTACCACGTCCTTCCAGTGGTCAGCCCTCGGGATCACTCTCCTCCATGTGACCCTAGGGTTGGTTCTTTTTGAACCTACGCTTTTCCCTGGGGGAGATAATGCCGGTTATCTCATTCTGGGCGATGCGCTTCGAAATGGTGATGGATACCGTGACCTTTACGCTCCCGGGACGCCTTTTCATGCAAAGTACCCTCCTGTTTTACCACTGCTTCTGGCAGCCTTTGGGAGTGTGCAGATTTCCAAGTTTGCAATGTTGGTTTGTACATCACTCACAGTTTGGGTGACGGCACACTTAGGTCGACGGATTGTGGGAGATGGACCAGCCTTGTTGACGGCACTCTTCCTTGCAATGAACCCAACTTTGTTAGAGTACGGACATTACATTCTTTCGGAAGCCCCATTCATTCTTCTTGTAGTTCTCGCACTTTGGGCAATGGAATCACAATTCCGGGGGGCTCCAGTGTTAGCGATGCTAGCTGCGAGTGGAGCTTTTGCGACCCGTACGGCGGGATTGACCATCCTTCTTGCCCTCCCGATTGTTTGGTTATTTCGCAATGATTTTAGGCGAGCTGTTGTTGGGGGGATTGCGGCCCTAGTAGCACTTCTTAGTTGGGGGTTCTACCAAAATCGAGTTGCCCCCGGACAGCCGAGCTACCTAGAAGAGCTTGTGTTACGTGATCCCTATAACCCAGAAGCAGGGTCGGTAGGTGTAGGAGAACTTGTGGTTCGAACCGCGAACAACCTGTGGGACTATGTTAGTCGAGTAGTTCCACAGACTGTCACAGGTGTTGAGGGCTCAGGCACAGGTCTAACGATTCTTTTTAGTTTTGCTTTATGTGGATTTGCATTGAGGGGCTGGGCTGTTCGATCCCGTAGGTCAATGGGGCCTTTAGAGGTTTTCGTCCTCTTGTATGGAGGGCTCATAGCTATTTGGCCTGAAGTTTGGACGGATCGAAGGTTTCTCCTTCCCCTCCTTCCGATGATCTTCCTACTGGCGGCATGGTCTTTGGGGAAAATTGACGTGAAGGTTCGTCGTTGGGCGTTCGTTTTGACAACAGTGCTCATTTCATTCCCGTGTATAGTGTGGATTGCTGAACGTGCTCCATCGCGCATCGAATGTGCTGTGGCTTTTATGGCTGATGATCCTTGTGATCCGCCAGCATACGCGAGTCTTTATGAGGCAGCACGTTGGGCTCGAGATAACACTCCTCCAAGTGCGGTGATTGCTAACCGAAAGCCCCGCCTATTTTTTTGGTACTCTCAGCGGAGGGGAGATGTTTACCCCTATTCCACGGATCCGGACATTGTCCTAGAGGAGCTTGATCGGATGGGAGCGAACTACGTGGTTATAGACCAGGTTAGTGGGACGACAGGTCGTTATCTAATTCCCGCAATCCAGGCAAACCAATCTCGTTTTGAGCCTGTTTATCAGGGAGGGACCCCTCCCACCTTGATATTGCGGATTCTTCCAAGCCTCGAGACTGCTCAGTGAGAGTGGTACACATCGTGACCGCTTTTCCACGTCACGATGGAGATGTGATTACGCCGTGGCTTGGGCGGGTCCTTCTCAAGCTTCGCGAGGAAGGGGTCGATACTAGCGTCTTGGCACCGTCTTATCGTGGTGGTGGGTCTGCAGAATGGAGAGGTGTTCCCGTCCACCGTTTTCGATATGCTCCGAGTCGGTTTGAAACATTGACTCACGATGAAACTGTCCCAGACCGTTTGAGGCACAGCCCCTACTACACAGCACTCTTGCCTTCGTATATGCTCGGTGGGTTAGTCGCTGCGATTAACATCGCCCGAGTCCGTCCAGATGTCGTACACGTTCATTGGCCTGTGCCCAATGCTTTATTTGGTTCCGTGGGAAAAATGGCCATGAGTGGTGATGCTGCATTGGTCTCTAGCTATTATTCGGTAGAACTCAAATGGCTAGAACATCGTTTGCCGTGGCTGCTCCCATGTTTGCGTTGGTCGATTGAATGCGCGGATGAAGTGACCGCAATTTCAACCGCAACGGCTGCCTCAGTGGGGGCCTATACGAATAGGCCTGTCCGGATTATCCCTTTTGCAGCAGGCGTAGATACTGTTCAGCCTATATCTGAAGCGGGTAAACCCGTCAGAACTTCCCATATGCCAGAAAAAAATGTGTTGCTTGGTGAAGGGGAGTTAGAGAGTGGCACGGAAGTTTTGTTTGTGGGTCGATTGGTAGAACGGAAAGGTGTTGAAGTCCTCGTACGTGCCATCAGTAAGCTTCGAGAACATCGTGATGTTCGGCTCACTATAGTCGGAGAAGGGCCATGGGCGCCCCAGATTCGAGAAGCCATCTTGGCCGAAGGAGTAGAAGACGCAGTGTTTATGGTGGGGAAGGTCAAAACAAATGATCTCTCTCGAATCTATGAAAAAGCCAATGTATTCGTACTTCCAGCAGTGGTTGATGCGAAGGGTGATACGGAAGGTTTAGGGGTGGTCCTCATTGAGGCTCTCCGTGCCGGAGTGCCAGTCGTTGGCTCAAACATAGGTGGAATCCCTGATATTGTGGTCCATGGAGAGACAGGTTGGCTCGTACCTTCTGGTCACGTGGAGGCGTTGGCAAACACAATAGAGGAGGTCCTCACGAGTCCGTCCGAGGTATTGCGACGTGTCCGAAAGGGAAGAGAGCGAATCGATGAACGTTTTTCGCTTACTGGTGTGGTTGCAGCGCTCATCGACTGCTATGAATCTGCATTGACCAAGGTCCGGTCTCCTCGATGAAATCGGACAGTAAGGTGGAGAGAGATTATTACGCTCGTTTGCTCAATTCTCCAAAATATAAGGAAAGCCGGGGAAAAAAGGCCGATGTGGTGCTTCATGTTGTGGGAGAACATCTGCAAAGAGCGGCCTGGATCGTGGATATTGGGGCTGGCACAGGGATTATAAAGAAAAAACTTGAAGTAAATACTTCTAAGTCTATTATTGGTATTGAGATAGATTTATCAACTGTTCTTGATTCTGACCGAATGATAGTTGCAGACGGATGTCAACTCCCAGTCCGTACAGGACAGATGGATGTGGCACTGCTTAACCATGTGTACGAACACACAAACGATGCCACTGCGTTGTTTACCGAAACTTGGCGCGTACTCCGTCCAGGAGGAATTGCCTATGTATCAGCGGGGAGTCGTTGGGCTGTGATGGAACCACATTATCGCCTTCCGTTTTTGAGTTGGCTCCCGCGGCAGGTGGCTCATACGTACCTTCGATTGACGAGACGAGGCGAACGCTATGAGGACATTCATTTTTTGGGTCACCGGTCCCTCGTCGAGATCATGACGAGGGCTGGATTCCAAGTGCGCGATGTTACTGAATTCGTGTTAGAAGGGCTTTCGGGTCCACTTCATGGTAAGGGTTGGGGATTGTTGTGGGGCATGATTCGATATTTTCCTGGCATGATTCGACGACTGATCCTCAAAGGCTCTCCTCAATGGTTTTTTTTGCTAGAGCGTGAAAAAGACGGGACCATGGATCATTAGATGACTGAGAGTGGGGTAGGGAAGCGTTTCCCTCTCGTATGGTGGTTTATTTGTGGGGCAGCATTGATCACCGTGCTGTTTTATCGAGACTTCATATTTTATCCGGGGCGAATGTTGGCGGGTAGCGATATGCTGCTCGAAGGATATCCCCTCCGAAAGTTTTACACTGACGAACTGATGGCGGGTCGTGGGGTGCCGATGTGGACTCCCTATATATACGGAGGGATGCCTTACGTCGGCCTTCTCCCTGGTCCAATTTTTTATCCAACTACACTCATCTATTTCTTACTGCCTCTATATCGCGCGATCGGGTGGACGTTCGTCCTGCACACGTTCATGGGCGCTGTTTTTGCTTACTTTATGGGGCGTTCGTTCCGGCTTCGGCCTTGGTCATCGGTTGTGTGTGGGGCCTCGTTCATGCTCACGGGGTACATGACATCGCACCTTTTTGGGGGGCAGGATGGTCGGCTGTTCGCAATGGCACTTATTCCTTTGGCCTTTGGAAGTTTGGAACGAGCATTAAGAACGAATGATCTCCGCTGGTATTGTGCTGTAGCCCTTACGGTTGCTCTCCAAATTTTCACGCCACATACACAAGTGCTTTATTTTTCGTCACTAGCTCTCAGTCTTTACCTGCTTTTTCACCTTGGGGTCCGAGTGCGAAAGTCCGGGGAAGGGAGGGAGGGGTATTTAAGACCCCTAGGTCTATTTTCATTAACTTTTTTGGTCGCTGCAGGGATAGGCGCAGTTCAGCTCTTGCCAACCTTATCTTTACTTGATCATGTGGTCCGGCCAACGGCAGAAGTAGGCTACACATTTGCCGGGTCCTGGGCTCTGCCGCCGCAAGAAGTGACTGCGTTCATTCTGCCGGACCTGATTGGCTCATTAGATACCTATTGGGGGCAGAACCCGATCAAGCTCCACACGGAATACTTAGGAGTGGTCCCAATCGCACTAAGCCTGCTTGCGCTAGCAGCCTCCGTTGCAGGTGTTTTACCCCGCCACCATAGAACCATCGTATGGTTTCTTGGCGGCGCGGGCATCCTTACCGTTCTCTTTGCCCTCGGTCCGGCCACTCCCGTACACCGGATCGCTTACAATGTTTTCCCAATGATGTCGAGTTTTCGCGCGCCCTCGATGATGCTGGCGCCGCTCATAACTTTTGTCGCGCTTGCGGCCGGGTTGGGTTGGGAAGCTGTGCTAAGCGACCGGAAGGATTTTAAGGAGTCCAAGGAAAGACGTAGGCGTACACCTATGTTACTGGTTTTAGCAACAGTGGGCTTACCGGTCTTTTTATTTGGGTTGGCCGCCTCAGTAAACCCAAATGGTTTGCTTCAATTTGTACAGCTGTCTTGGTATGAGCCCGGCTGGGCAAAGACGCCAAGTCCGACCCTGGAAGCCGGAGTACGATCGGGCGGCCTTTTTGTCCTGGCAGGGTTTGCTCTGGCATGGGGTGTGGGATTGGCTGTTGCTCGACGACGTTTGAGTCAATGGGCGGTGATTGTCGTGGTCGCCTTTATTCTTTGGGATGCATGGCGGATTAGTGATCGATATCTGCCAGTCGCGGAAGTAGCAGGCAATCCGGCGCTTGCGGATGATTTGGTACTGAAAACTTTGCGCGAAGAAGTACGCCCTGGAGAACGAGTGTGGGCCTGTGGCCGTGCCTGCGGATTTTTTACTTATCGAGAAAATCGTTTCATGTACGATGGGGTGTCTTCGGCAACAGGAAACCAAAAGTTTCTTTTGAAGAATTATGCTCGACTGCTCGGTGAGGGGCAGCCCGATCAGGGTCTTTTGACCCACCTGAATCTAATATCCTTTTTGGGTGTGAAGTACTTGATTACTGCGACACCTCAGTCAGGCCTTGAGCTATTGGCTGAGGAACCGGGGCGCTTTTTGTACCGTATTCCTGTCCCTCCACACGCGTATTTTCCAAGAAATGTGCGTCTGTTATCTGATAAGGTGGAGGCGGTGGCTACTACGTGGCAGAATCAAGACCCTCTCTCTCTTGCGGTGCTCGAACCAGGTCCTGAGGGGGAAGTGCCATCTCCAGGACAGGGGCTTGCGACGGTCGTCCATTATGAACCGGATATGATCGAATTCGATGTGACGGTTGATACGGGCGGTTTGCTTGCAGTCAGCGAGATCTATCATCCGGAGTGGCACGCCTATGTTGACGACGTTGAGACGCCTATCTGGCAAACTAACATCGCGTTTCGTGGCATCGTGGTTCCCGAGGGAGAGCATCGAGTTCGATTTGTTTTTGAAAGTACGTCGTTCCGTGTAGGAAGCTGGGTCACTCTTTTTAGTAGCTTGTTGGTTGTCGCCGTTTTCATATGCCAGTGGCATATGCGCCGAGCCATGGCGGGGAATTGATCCTCGGGTGAATGAAGAGCGAGCGTTGATAAATCGACGTCTTCCACGACCCCTTCTCATTGGGGTAGTCACTTTTCTTTTAACGGCCCTTGTGACTGTGGCGTTGGGATTGTCACGAGCTTGGACGAACTGGTTGGTACTCGGAGGGGGTAAGGGGGAAGAGCTGGCCCTTCGCCCTCTATTCATATGCGCCGCCCTGGTTTTAGGTGTTCTTGCCTTACTTATAACGAGCTGGTCATGGGCAATCCTGTTTAAAGTGAGCGGGGGGCGGACGAGGACGTCAGAGGCTGCCGCCGCGTGGTTAGGGTCAAACCTAGGTCGATACCTTCCAGGTAAAGTGTGGCAACTCACAAGTATTGCTGCCTACTTGGCTGCTCGTGGAGATACGGGGTCGATTGCCTTTACGGTATCTTTGGCACTTCAGGCAGTTCTGCTCGCAGTGGGGGCATTGCTTGGAGTGGGGGTTTTGGGGCCTCTGATCTTCACTGCCCTTGATCCGTGGCTGCTCGTGATTGGTGGGAGTGGTGTACTTATAGCCCTACACCCAACAGTGCTCCGGTGGGTTACTCGATTTGTACGAAAGGTGTTGAAAGAAGATCAGGCTGGAGATCGGGAGGATGCCTCAAAGGCTTCGTTCTCCGGCGGCATCACTGCTCGGTCCATTTTCCTCGCGGCTGTCGCTGCGGTTCTGATATGGAGTATCTACGGGGTCGGGTTCTGGGTTCTTGTTACGAGTTTGTTTGCTGAGCACGGAATGACGTTTCCAATGGCAATGGCCGTTTTTGCTATGGGCTACGTAATGGGGTACATGGCCATAATTGCGCCGGGTGGATTAGTCGTCCGGGAAGGTGCAATCATTGGGCTCCTAGGTATTGTCGCTGGGATGCCTTTGGGCTCAGCCACAATAATTGCCTTGGTGGCAAGAGTATGGACGACTGTTGCGGAAGTCCTCGCGCTTGGACTGGCAATCGCTTTTGGGCTTCGGAAGTCTCCCCGCCCGCGATAGTTTGAGGCTTATGGAATCGAATGGATCGCTAGAGCGCCCTGTGTACGGGTCTACGGACATGTTGGAGTCGAGTGTGGGTGCATTGCCCCGTTGGCTCGTGATACTGCCAACGTACAATGAAATGGCCGAGCTCGAGAACACCGTTGGGAAGATTCTGGCACAAGGAGATGAGTTCTCCGTGCTCATCGTGGATGACGCTTCACCGGATGGTACTGGTCGACTAGCTGATTCGATGGCCGAGACGGATCGTCGGGTGAATGTGCTGCATCGGGAAGGGAAGCTTGGGTTGGGCTCTGCCTACATTGCGGGGTTCCGTTGGGCCTTAATGCGTGATTTCGAATGGGTCTTTGAAATGGATGCGGATGGTTCACACGACTCAAACCATCTTTCAGATGTGATTAATGCGATGTCTGAATACGATGTTGTGGTTGGGTCTCGTTACATGCGTGGGGTTAACGTCATAAACTGGCCGATGTCTCGACTCCTGCTTAGCTACTATGCCAATAGGTATGCACGAGTGGTTACTGGGATTCCTCTGACAGATTCGACAAGTGGCTTTAAGTGCTTTAAACGGGAAGTTCTTGAAGCCATTGATTTTTCTTCTGTTCGGTCCACAGGGTATGCATTCCAAATTGAAATGAATTTTAGGGCGTGGAAGAAAGGTTTCACGGTCGGGGAGGTCCCAATAATTTTCACTGATCGGGTGGCTGGCGAGAGCAAGATGTCGGGCTCGATTGTTCGGGAAGCTGTGTGGCGAGTGTGGACACTTAGGATTCGATCCTTCTTTGGGAGATTGTAGTTCCATGAAAAATCGAACCATGCCGTATGCAAGTGTAGGACGCAGTCAGAAATTTTCAGATAAGTTGTCCATGGGTATCGAATACGATGATCATCCGGGTTTCAAGGATCGTCCTAGGTGGAAAAATGATCTTCATCAGATCATTTTTGGGAACACGACTTTTTGGGGTAGGACTTTTGACGTCGTCTTGATCGTGGCCATTGTCTGCAGTGTTACGGTGGTCATGCTTGAGAGCGTAGAATCGATAAATCAGCGATCTGGTCGTCTGCTATTTGCTCTGGAATGGGTCTTTACGCTTGCCTTTACCATAGAGTATACGTGTCGTCTCCTCGTAGCAGAACGTTGGTTACGGTACGGGCGCTCGTTTTTTGGTGTTGTCGATCTGCTGGCCATTCTTCCGACTTTCCTAAGCCTTGTTGTGCCGGGCGCCCAAGTGGGGGCTGTGCTACGAGTTCTCCGTATCCTGCGAGTATTCCGTGTGCTGAAGCTCGCCCAATTTATTGGTGGCGAGAGGATGCTGCTCAGAGCGTTCCGCTCAAGTGCATATAAGATTGCCGTTTTCTTAATTGCAGTTCTTACGGTTGTGGTCGTATTTGGGTCTGCGATGTACTTCATAGAAGGATCTGATTCGGGATTCACTAGCATTCCTCGAAGTGTCTACTGGGCGATTGTGACGCTCACTACGGTTGGTTTTGGGGATATCACGCCTTTGACCCCATTCGGTCAGATGGTGGCAGCCATGATAATGGTGTTGGGCTATGGGATTATTGCGGTTCCAACTGGGATCGTGACGGCAGGGATGATAGACAGAGTTCGAGTCAAGGGGACTGCGCCCGCCCGTGTCTCGGGTCGAGTATGTGCTTCCTGTGGGCGGCCAGGGCATTCATCAGATGCCCAATTTTGCTGCTATTGTAGCATGGATCTTCCATCATCATAAGAGGTTGCTTTACAGCGAACCTCAACCTCTGAGTGTTTAGTGAGGGAGGCTCACTCGACAAGCCTTGCAAGGTCTTGCCGATCTCCGACCCCCAGACCCGAAGGAAATATAACGTGCGTCTCTTCATGTCTCGTTTTCAGGTAACCCTATTGCTCAACTTGCTTCTTTTGGGTTTCTCTTCTGCTGCTGAGACACAACAACGCAATGACCAGTTAGCTGCTGCCGATGAGAGGCGTTCGATTCCTATTCCACTCGTACGGCTTTCAGGTGAGGTCGAATTGGATGGAGTCGTGGACGAGGTTGCGTGGGAAGAAATCGAACCGCTACCGTTTTTCATGTGGGGCCCAGTCCATGGCGGAGAACTCACCGAAGAGACGGAGGTTCGGATCGGTTATGATGACCAGCACATCTATATGTCGGGGCGTATGTATGACTCCGATCCGGACGGGATCAGGTTAAACACGTTCTATCGTGACCAGTTCAGCGGGGACGATCTGCTGTCCATCATGATCGACAGCTATAACGATTATGAAACAGCGGTTTGGTTTGTCACGAACCCGGGGGGGGCGCGGCAAGACCGCACCATGTCCAATGATGCCGAATTTTCATTCGGGGGCGGCCCGTTTGGTGGTGTCATGAATGCTGATTGGAACTCTCACTGGGATGTGGCGACTTCACGAAATGAAGAGGGCTGGTTCGCGGAATTTCGAATTCCGTTCTCAACGCTCGGTTTCGATGTGGTCGACGACGAAGTCACGATGGGTATCATCGTGTATCGGTTCATCGCGCGAAAGTTTGAGCGTCATCTGTATCCTGCGATCGGCCAAGAATGGGGAGGTTTTGGTTTCGCGAAGCCGTCACAATCACAGCGTGTGACACTTCGTGGTGTGACGCCATCCAAGCCGGTGTACGTCACCCCGTATGTTTTGGGAGGGCTTACACAGGTTCCTGTGCTTCAGACGCCGCCCGATGTGCCGGAAAGTGCTTGGGGGTCCCGTGAGATGAAAACACGCGAACCGGGCATTGACTTAAAATATTCTCCTTCTTCTAACCTGGCGGTTGATCTCACCGTAAACACAGACTTCGCACAAGTTGAAGCGGATGTTCAACAGATTAACCTGACCAGGTTTCCGTTGTTCTTCCCCGAAAAAAGACAGTTTTTCCAAGAGAGAGCTTCGACGTTTGATTTTAGTACGGGAGGTTTTAGTAATCGTTTGTTCTTTAGCCGAAGGATAGGACTTGAGGCTGGGGAGATTATTCCAATATATGGAGGAGCACGTCTCGTAGGGCGGGTCGGCGGATTGGATTTCGGCTTCCTGAATATGCAGACACGGTCCCACGGTGGATCGGGGGGCGAAAATGTAGGGGTGCTGCGTCTCAAGCAGCAGGTCTTGAACCCGTACTCTTCCGTTGGTGGGATGCTTACCACAAAAGTGGGAGCTGTAGGCGAGAACAACGTTGCGTATGGACTAGATACAGAACTCAAACTCTTTGGGGACCAGTGGCTCACGGTCAAATGGGCACAAACTTTTGATGAAGTCATTGATGAAGAGAACATCTTGGATGCGGGCCTCTTGTTGACGAGGTTTGAGCGACGTATAGATCGCGGATTTTCTTTTAACGTCAACTACGGGCGTGTGGGGCGAGACTATCTTCCGAGACTGGGTTTTCAGGACCGTCGGGACTTTAGTTTGTTTGGAGGAGAAGTGCAGTACTTGTCCTTTATGAGCCCTTCATCAAAACTTAATTCCATCTCCCTGTCGGCAGGTTCGTGGAATTTTTTCCGGGTCGCGGATGGGACCGCTGAATCGCGGACTATCAAACCAACTCTCGCCTTCGAATTCAAGAATAGCGGACGGGTCTCCGTTGATACGGAATCAACTTTTGAGAGTGTTCGAGTCCCTTTCCCTGTGGCGCAACTCACCATCGATCCGGGAGAGTATTGGTTCCAAACAGTTAACATGAACTGGTCGCTGCCACGGAGCGGTATCTTTCGGGGTGATCTTAGGGTGTCTGCAGGGGGGTTCTATGGTGGGAGACGAGTCGGTGGATCTTTGAGTCCAACGTGGAACTTATCGAAGAACCTTGAGTTGGGGGCTGGCTATGAGGTCAATCGCCTAGAGTTTGCCGAAGATGCGATTACAACCCAACTAGCTCGTCTACGAGTCGACATCGCTCTGAACACGCATCTCTTTTTAAGTACGTTAGCGCAGTATAATACTGTGTTAGATCGGATGAGTGTAAACGCACGTTTCCGATATTTATTTCGGGAAGGCACCGACCTTTGGATTGCGTACAACGAAGGCTTTAATGGGGAGCGCAATAACGGCCTGGGTCCGTCTCTCCCCCTCTCGGCGGGACGCAGTATAATGGTGAAATACTCACATACGCTTATATGGTAGGTTTCTCCAATATTGCTCGTGCTTCCTTTTTTATATGGATCTTCCTGATTGGGCAGGGTAGGGCGCAGGAAGTAGACAGTCGGCGGCAGCCACAGTCGCTATCACGTTTGACGGGTCCCATCACGCTTGACGGTGAGATTGACGAAGCGGCCTGGGAGTTGATCGAGCCCGTTCCGATTGTGCTTTACACTCCGGTCTATCTTGGCGAACAAACGGAAGATACCGAGATCCGCTTCGGATACGACGATAGCAATCTCTACATCTCGGGTCGGATGTATGATTCGGACCCGAGCGGGATCCGCGCCAACACATTCATGCGCGATACGTTTAGCGGCGATGACTATCTCGCGGTTATCGTCGATAGCTATAACGACTTTGAAACGGCTTTGGCGTTTACTGTGAATCCGAACGGTGCCCGGGGCGATCGGTTGATCGCTGGCGATGCGGAATACACGGGGAGTGGCGCACCTTTTAATTCGGACTGGAATGCACACTGGGATGTTGCTACCCGCCGCACCGATGAGGGTTGGTTCGTGGAAGTCCGAATTCCATTTTCAACCTTGGGATTTCAAGCAGAGAGCGACGAAGTAGTAATGGGGCTCATTACATATCGAGCCATTGCTCGAAAGAATGAACGTCACCTGTGGCCACAAATATCGCCCGCATACGGGGCTTTCTCGTTCGCTAAACCATCGTTTGCGCAGCGCGTCACTCTTAAGGGCGTTCGTCCTGGGACTCCTCTCTATTTGACTCCTTATGTTTTGGGAGGGCTGAAAACCCGTCCCATCCTCCGTTCTCCTCCAGAAGTAGGGGAGGCCAGATGGGAGACAGGAGAATCCCAAACGCGAGAGGTAGGGATCGATCTCAAGTATTCGCCTTCGTCTAACTTGGCAGTTGACGTCACAGTCAATACGGACTTCGCACAAGTTGAGGCGGACAATCAACAGATTAATTTGACCCGTTTTTCACTTTTTTTTCCAGAAAAACGTCAGTTTTTTCAAGAGCGTTCGTCGACGTTTGATTTCGGAACTGGTGGACGTAGCGACCGTTTATTCTTTTCCCGCCGAATTGGGCTTGAGGCAGGTGAAATTGTTCGGATTTATGGGGGAGCTAGGGCTGTCGGCAGGTTGGGCGGGTTGGATTTTGGTGTTCTGAATATGCAGACGGCTCCGCATGGTGGTCATGCCGGTGAGAACATGGGTGTGTTGCGTATGAAACAGCAGGTTTTTAATCCGTATTCATCAGTCGGAGGCATGTTGACGACACGGATTGGAACGCGTGGGGAGAATAATATTGCTTATGGATTGGACGCTGAAATCCGTTTGTTTGGCGATGAGTATCTGACGGTGAAGTGGGCTCAAACTTTCGATGAAGTTGTCGAGGAAAGGGGGGTGGTCGATGCAGCGCTCCTTCGAACTCGTTTTGAGAGGCGGAGAGACGAAGGCGTTTCGTATTATGGGGAGTATGGGAGAGTCGGCCCAGACTATTTGCCACGCTTAGGATTCCAAGCTCGAAGTGACTTTAGCTTCTATGCGGGAGAGCTCAAGTACCAGTGGTTTGCGGGCCCGAAATCCTCACTGCGACACATTACGGTCGTTACGAACACCAGCCATTACTACCGTAATAAGGACAATACGGCAGAATCCAGATCAATTAAACCGGAAGTCCGCTTCCAATCTAAGTCGAATGGTGTTCTTTCTTTCGGTTTAGAGTCGAGCTTCGAGAGTGTACGCGAACCGTTCCGCATCGTAGGGTTTTCGGTTGCACCTGGAGAGTATTGGTTTCATGAAGCGACCGCTTCATGGCGGCTACCGAGGACATTGCTAGCTCGTGGTGAACTCGGTGGTTCCGCGGGAACGTTTTACAATGGTCGTCGCGTGAGTGGTCGCTTCAGGCCACGCGTGATTCTGTCGAAACACGTAGAAGTACATCCGGGATTTGAGGTGAATCGGTTTGAACTGCCTGATAAGGCCCTGACGACACAGTTGGCCCAGCTAAAAATTGACTTTGCACTGAATACACATCTCTCACTCAGTACACTGACCCAATACAATTCAACTGTCGATCAAACGAGTATAAATGCGCGAATGAGGTACCATTTTCGTGAAGGTACAGACTTGTGGGTGGTCTACAACGAAGGTTTAAATTTTGAACGTACGAACGGATTGGATCCGCGCTTACCATTGTCAGCGGGGCGTACGATGATGATCAAATACTCCCATACGTTCGGGTTTTGAAAGACGGTTTGTTGGGGAGGGTGCGGAAGAAAGGATTCGACAAAACAGAAGTTTACATAATGTATATTATGCCGCATTGGTGCTGATACGAAAAATTAGCTTGTGGCTTGCCTTAGTTGACCTTTGAGTTCTCCCAACCGAAGCCGGTACACGCCTGCTTCCGCCAAATCTTCTGCTTTTTCAGCTTCCTCGGCGATCGATGAATAAATCGCCACCGCTTCTTCAAGACGTTCCAGGGTCACTAGAATCCTGGCTGCGGATGCTTGAGCTTGGCGTTGTTGAAATGGGAATCGGGCTCCTTGAGCAAGGTTTTGAAGTGTGGCAAGCGCAGCACCCGAATCTTCATTGGCTTCTTGTGCCGCCGCGAGGAGGATCCCAGCAGCAAAGCCCACGGGTTTGTCACGTGAAGTCGCAACTTCATTAGCGACTCGGGCTGCTTCCAGGGCTCGGTCCGTATCAAGATACATCCGACTCAGGATAAGCCGTGCTTCGTCTGCAGATTCACTCCCTGCGAACCGCTGAACGTAGGCTTCTAGGTCAGATATCATTGTTTCAGGATCTGCGGCAGCGAGCCGGAGGTTGGCTAGATCAGCTGCCGCGAGTTCTTGGACGGACGCGCGAAAGTTTACATAATATAGCGTCCCAATAACGAGGATGCTGACGCCCCCGATCGCGAATAGCACGCTGCGGAGATTCTGTCGGCTCCAGCTGGCTAGCTGGAAGGTGCCGCGGACAAATGCATCTTCCCCATCTTGTACGGACTGAGGTTGTTTTCCTCTTGGGATCCGATCGACCATCGTTGTGGGGGTCCTTTTTTGGATCTTTGGTTGTCGTTGTCGAACCTAAGTTTGACTCTGACCAGTACTATCAAAAGGCTCCTGAAACGTCGAGTGGTGTCTCATTGGGATGATGGGACGCCGACTCTTTAGGCGAAATAGAAAGCTACCTAGCTGTGTTAATTCACGCCACTTTATTCGCCATAGAGGGAATAGTCAAAGACAGTTGTCACGCTTCCCTGTTTCGACTCTTTATCCGCCCAAGGCCAGTTACGATGAGAACGCCTACGATTGTGAAACCGAGAACAGGCCAAATCTCGCTTGGATCGTTTGGCCAGGTGTTAGTCTTGAGCCATTCAGTTCTCCCATCGTGGTGTGTGTAGAGTTCTCGGACTAAACTTTTCCAAGGCCATAAGGCATTAAGAGAACCGATGAGGAAGCCGACAAGAAGAGCTAGGGTTGGATCACGTTGTTTTATGAGAAGCCATTTGAGCCCTCGGCTAAAAGCGAGGATGCCAAGCAGTGCTCCACTCCCGAACGTTATGATACGGAGCAGGTCAAATTGTTCGATTGCTCTGAGTACGGGTGCGTAGGCGCCGAGAATTAAGAGGATAAAACTTCCCGAAATTCCTGGTAAAATCATAGCGCAAATTGCAATGGCCCCACATGCGAAAAGGAATACGGGGGCGTCCGATTGTAGGAAAGGAGGCAGCGACGTCACAAACGCTGCGAGGGTCGCCCCAATGATGATTAAGACGCCGACATTCAGTTTCCGGTATCGAATTTGGCTTCCCACCAGTGGGATTGATGCTGCAACCAAACCGAAAAAGAAGGCCCACAATTCGACAGGCCGATTTTCAGTTAACCAACTAAGTACCCCAGCGAGACTGAAGGCGCTCGTGAAAATACCTGCGACTAAGACCATGAGGAAATTTAGGTTGGCTTCTCTCCATGTTACTCGGAGTCCAACATCGCGAAGTTGCCCAACAAGATTTAACCTGACCCCGGCGATGGTCTCAATGAGTTCGTCGTAGATGCCAGTAATAAATGCGATCGTTCCCCCAGATACCCCGGGGACTAGATCAGCCGCACCCATGAGCATGCCCTTTATATATAAGAGTCCCCAACGTGTTGGGGACTCTGAATTCGTGGTGGTTCCCTGTGGGCTCATGGCCTCATTCCACCTCTCAATACAAAGGTTAATTTGTTAGTCTGGGACTTCATTAAGTGGACTCCTCGATAAGTGGAACGAAACGGGCTCCGCCAATTCGCTCTCGTATATGCTCTGCCCCCCGTTGTGTGTAGCGGTAAAGTGTTTGGTTGCTCGTGCCAACCGGAACTATTAATCGTCCCCCTTCGACCAACTGCTCAAAAAGTGCCGCAGGGGGCTTTTTCGCTGCTGCCCCTACAATGATTGCGGAGTAGGGCGCATGCGATGGGAGCCCGAGGCTCCCATCGCCGATCTCAAGGTGTACTTGATATCCTAACGTTAAAAGCGTGTCACGTGCGCGGTTCGATAAGGAGGTCAGGCGTTCGATCGAGTACACATCTGCACCTAACGCAGCGAGTAAGGCGGTTTGGAATCCTGAACCGGTACCGACCTCTAAAACTCTGTCCCCCTGGTGGATTTCAGCAAGCTCAAGACTGATAGCGTGGATTTCAGGACTTGAGATTGTTTGTCCATCGCCGATCGGGATAGGGGTGTTTTTGTAGGCTCGGTGGTGCATTGCATCGGGTACGAAAAGGTGTCTTGGAACGAGAGCGAATGCGTGAAGGACTGCAAGATCTTGAACGCCCTCTTCACGAAGCTGTTCGACCAATCGGAGTCGGTCTCGTCTAAAGTCAGTAGTCAGTTTTAAATGTTCCGGCATTCAGGTTCTGACGGAGCGTTGAGAGTTTTTGGTTCACTTCATGCACCCCTTGGCCATCCGTAAGATCGAAATGCATGGGTGTCACTGAGACATACCCTGCTTTAACTGCCCGGAAATCGGCATCTTTAGGGCCCTCCCAAACAGAACGACCACCACCAATCCATAAGTAATCTCGTCCCCTCGGATCCACACTTCGCGTCAAGGAATCATGGTAGACGCGGCTGCCAAGGGTTGTCGCTTGGACCCCTGCGATTTCTCCAAGTGGCAGGTTGGGCAAATTGATGTTGAGGAACCGGCTGTGGAAACCCTCCTCCCCTTCTAGGAATAACGATAGAAGGTCGGTAAGAAAGGGTTCGTATGTTCGCATCATCTCAAGCTCGTGGCCTACGAACGAGATGGCAGCTCCAGGGATGCCTAGTACTACTGCTTCCATGGCTGCTGCGACGGTGCCCGAATAAAGGACGTCTTCTCCCATGTTGGGTCCGTGATTTACTCCTGATAAAACAAAACTAGGCTTTGATTCTAATACTTCTTTGATTGCCAAAAAAACGCAGTCGGTTGGAGTCCCGTCTACGGTATACTCGTGTTCGTTAACATGAGTCAAACGTAAAGGCCGGTGAAGTGTGAGAGCATGGCTGCTGGCACTCTGTTCGCGATCGGGGGCCACGGTCCAAATGTCCCCCAAGGTCGTTACGGAATCACGCAAAAGTGACAGTCCAGGAGCATGGATCCCATCGTCGTTCGTGCAGAGTAAGACTTTTTTAGTAGAAACGATCAATCGTCCTCAGCATTGGTGAGGAGAGCAACGAGGCCATCCGCTTCTCGTCGCAGGTCACGAATTGTCTCATGATCCCAAGCGACACGTGAAGCCTCCTTGAGCTCACCACCTTTCCGTAGTTCGCTCAGTTTCTTTTTTGCACCCTCAATTGTGTATCGTTCTGTATAAAGTAGTTGTCGTAGAAGTTGAATTAGCTTGATCTCTTTGCGGCGGTAGACCCGATTCCCTGCCCGGTTCTTTGTAGGCCGAAGTGACGAAAATTGGCTTTCCCAGTAGCGAAGTACATGGGGTTTCAGATCTGCGATCTCGCAAACTTCGCCAATAGAGTAGTACTCTTTTTCCGCGATCCGTTCGGGCACGATTTTACACCTCTCTAGGTATTAGTCACACGTCCCGCACTCCGTACGCATCCGATAGCTCGTTATCCCCAGCGCTCCGGCTTGGGTTCTCGGGCCATTAAACGTGCAAGTGCTTCACTTGGTGCGACACTTTCATAGAGGATTGAATATATCCCCTGGGTGATAGGCAACTCCACATCTAGTTTACGCCCGAGTTCATGGGCTGCACGAGCAGTCCGGACCCCTTCGACAACTTGATCCATGTTATTTACAATTTCATCGGGATCGCGTCCCGAACCGATTGCGATTCCAACAGTTCGATTGCGGCTCATATCGCTTGTGCATGTAAGCACAAGGTCGCCGAGGCCAGCGAGTCCAGCCAGTGTCGATTCTTTGGCGCCCAGGCGACTGGCCAACCGAACGATTTCTGCCAGGCCACGAGTAATGATCGCAGCGCGCGCATTGTTCCCGAGAAGGATGCCATCTGAAACACCAGCAGCGAGGGCGATCACATTCTTCAATGCGCCTCCAAATTCGACTCCTGAAATGTCGGGCTGTGTGTAAACTCGAAGATAGCCATTTTGAAAAAGTTCTTGCACTAATACTGCTGAGTCTTCATCTAGGCTGGCCGCAACTACAGCAGTCGGCAAACCTTGTACGAGTTCTTCGGCGAAACTGGGCCCTGAAAGCGCGACGGTTTGAATGCCGTTCAGAGTGCCGAGAACTTCCGCGATCACTTCTGACATCCGGAGGTCTGAAGTGATTTCAATCCCCTTGGAAGTCGAGATTAGTGTTTGTTCATCAAGGTGTGGCCGTGCCGCGCCAAGTACTTCCCGGACAGCATGTGAAGGACATGCCGACACAACAAACTGCGTTCCGGTGATCGTGTCTACCATGTCAGTACTGGGGCGGATATTTTTGTTAAGGTAGGCCCCCGGCAGGTACCGCTCATTGGAGTTCTTGGCATGGATCTCCTGTACGAGTGCTTCATTCCGAGTCCACAAACGCACATCGTGACCATTCTCCGCTAGGACGTGAGCTAGTGCACTACCCCAACTCCCTGCCCCCAGAACTGCGACCGACTTCACCGTCATTCTTTTTTTGTCTCCGTTATCAGGTGAATTGGTGCGGGGAGAAAATTTCCGGTTCCAATGAATTTTGATTTCTTCACGTCGGAGTAAGCGTCCAATATTTGCTCGGTGTGTCCACCAGACTAATGCTGCGATTAATAGGGCATATATGACGACTGACTGAGGGTTTCCAAGAGTCTCCTTAGTAGAGTTTACAATAATGGGCATGGTAGTAGCCGCGAGGAGTGACCCTAACGATGCCGTACGGGTTAGCAGGACGGTCCCGAGCCAGAGAAAGAAGGCGATCGCGACGGCTCCCGGTGCTAATGCAATCAAAGTGCCGGCGGCGGTTGCAACTCCCCTTCCTCCTCGAAAACGTGTGTATACGGGCCAAACATGGCCGAGTATTGCGGCTAACCCGTAGGCGAGTGCCCAAGGCCCCGTATGACTGTCCCACAGGGGGAAAAACCAGATCGGAAGGAATCCTTTAAGTAAATCTACGAACAGGACTACTACCGAAGGGATGAATCCTACTACGCGATATACGTTTGTGCTTCCTAGGTTCCCGCTACCTTCTTCCCTGAGGTCTAGCTTGTACCACCGTCCGATCAAGTAACCCGTCGGAATAGCTCCGATTAAGTAGGCGCCGACAAGAAATAATATGATCGTCACGTGAGGCCCGATTTTTTCTTGAGTTTGATGTGGACTGGGGATCCTTCAAAGCACCAAGCTTCGCGAAACCCGGCTTTTAGATACCGCACATAGTGCTCCTTCAAATCCTGAGGACGGTTTGACCAGAGTACAAACAATGGTGGGCTTGACGCCACCTGGCTTCCGTAGGGGAGTCGGACATCGCCTCGTGCACCTTGGGGAGGTTGGGTCCGTCGGACTAAAGCTTGGAGGACCTTGTTGACCTCTGATGTAGAGATTCTCTTTGCCCGTTCCTGATTTACATGGAGGGCAGTTTCTACTGCTTTTTTTACACGTTGGCCGCTCTTGGCTGAAGTGGTAACGATAGGTACCCATCGGAGATAATGGGCTCTCTGGCGAAGATCACGTTCAAACTCGGCGAGAACTGCAGGCCCACGGTCTTCGATCAAATCCCATTTGTTTGCTACAAACACTAAACCTTTTCCGCGCTTCCATGCTTCATAGCCGATTCGAAAATCTTGATTGGCCGCCCCATCTTTTGTGTCGACTAGTAGTAGGCATACGTCTGCACGTTCAATGGCTGAAGCCGCGCGAACTCTTCCATAAAACTCAACGTCGTCTTCCACTTTGGCTTGTCGACGTAATCCGGCCGTGTCGATCAGGCGAACCTGGTGTCCACCAAGCTCCATGAGAGTATCAATCGCATCCCGTGTTGTTCCAGCCTCTTCATGGACGATGACCCGGTTGGGGCCTACTAACTGGTTAACGAAGCTGGATTTGCCCACGTTTGGTCGCCCGATAACGGCTATACTAATATCAACTTCTTCGTTTTCGTTGGTACGTTCTTTCGGCAGGTTCTCGACTACTCGATCGAGAAGATCTCCTGATCCTTTCCCACTCAGGGCTGCGACAGGTATGGGATCACCAAGACCCAGCCCGTAAAATTCAAGGTGCTCGATGGCTTCGCCGAGTTCATCAAGTTTGTTTACAGCTAATATGGTTGGAATCCCCGACCGACGAAGGAGTTCGGCGACAAATTCGTCGCTGGCATGTATCCCGGTCTGACCGTCGACTACGAAGAGGACGAGATTAGAATGACTTATAGCCATTTTCACCTGACGTTGTACTTCGTGGTCGATAGGTTCATCTGGTTGGTCGGTTACCCCCCCAGTGTCTACAAGTAAAAACTTTCTGCCCGCCCACTCAGCTTGGGCTAACTGCCGATCGCGTGTGACTCCTGATCTTTCTGCCACGATAGCCAATCGGCGTCCAAGAATACGATTGAAGAGTGTTGACTTTCCGACATTTGGGCGCCCGACGACTGTGACTGTGGGTAGGCTCATAACAGCCTCGCATAGCGAGAGAGGCGTTCTTTGTGTGTGAGGAAAATCATGTGTTGGTTAGTGTGTCAATCAAATCGTGTGAAGGCTCGATTCGACAATCTGGAAATTGCGACCGGAGTTCAGTGAGGCTGAGATCATCAAGGAACATCTCACGTTCATTTAGAGCTAACGCGCTGAATAAGGCTAGGTCGAAAGGGGCCGTTCGCTCCAGGCCGTCAGCATGGTCTGCTCCTGATAAAAGACCCGCCGTGGTAACACTTGGTCCGTAGAGAGAATTTTCTAGTGAAACAGTTTGAAACGTGGCTCCTGTAGCGACTTCGATCTCCGCAGTGAGTTGCATTAGTGTTTTTTCCATCGACCTGCCTGTCAGAACCACGATCTTTTCGCCTGGTCGAGGAGGCAGGGCATGAAGCCCATTTCGGACTCGTTCTGAAATCCAAGAAATAGCACCAACGCCATTTGCTTCGAGATCTTCATCGTCAAAGTAGTCGGGTCCCGGTGGCTCTTGTCCCGCTTGGAGGAAGAGCTCATCTGCGGCATAACACCACCCGACCTCACGTTCAACGATAGCCTTCTCTCGAATCAACTCGATCGAATCCAAGGCTAGAAGACATTCGTCTCGTGTGAGATTTCGGCCTCCTCGATCGTGATTGTATGCGGTTAGTCCGACAGGTACGATCGAGAGTGTCTGAATGCTTTTGCCCCGCGAGTAAAGATTTTCCATTGTCTCTAGTAGGGTGGCTCCGTCGTTTATCTCCGGGCAGAGGACTACCTGAGCATGAACGACAATGCCTTCTTCTCCGAGCCGATCAAGATCTTCGTTGATCAAAGCTGATCGCGGGTTCTTTAGCATGGCTAATCGCACATCGGGTTGGGTTGCGTGGACACTTACGTAGAGGGGTGAAAGGCGTTGTTTGAAAATTCGCTCCCAATCATTGGGCCGAAGGTTTGTCAGAGTGATGTAGTGTCCGTGGAGGAAGGAAAGACGATAGTCGTCGTCTTTGATGTAGAGCCCGTCACGTAACTTGTCAGCTTTGGGGTTTCCTTTAACGAAACAGAATGAACATGCATTTGTGCATCGTCGAATTTTGTCTGGTTCGGGAATGATGCCGAGTGTTTCATCTGGAGACTTTTCGATCTCGAGGATTAGTGGTTCGCCATTCAATTTTTCTGCGGTCACCAGGACCCGCTCTTCCGCTTGATAGAAGATCAGATCAAGGGCGTCTTGAATGGGGTTCCCATTAATTTCGAGTACAGTGAGACCGACGGGCAAATTGAGTTCGTCAGCAATTGATTCGGGCTCGATGCTGGCGATTCGGATCATGGTAAACTCTAGTTCTGGTCGTCTGGCCTGCGTCTGAGGAGTCGGGTTGCTGTGCCAACCGGCGTAGGGAGAAGACTTTTCGGGTCAACGCTCCCCTTCCCCGTTTTACATTAGGGGGAAGGGGGCTGATTTAGTTCAGCCGGTCAAGTTCCGCTCTTTTTGTAACGAAATCCTGCGATTGGAACCTCAGCCTGAATTTCTAAACGAAATGCTTGAGGCTGTCCGGTTGGGGGTGCCTCAATGGAGAGTGTCTCAGTTTGAACAATCCCTCCGTCGATGTCTAGGAACTCAAATGGTATGGTCAGCGTACCCGTGGCGCCTCGGGATTCGAGACTGCCTCCGACGATATAGACGCCACCGCCAAGTACGGCCATCTGACTGGAGTGAAACACCAGTTCATTTGTCTGAGCGGTTTGCGCAACCTCTATGGCACGGTCTTCCATGTTGGCACGGGAAAGTGAGTTTGTGTAAATCTGATAACTGTTAGTGTCGTATGGATACCATTTAACTAGCGTGTCAGCGAGGGCAATTACGGGGCCAGGCTTTCCTGACAATATGGATGCGTTTGCAAAACCTTCCATGCCTTCTTTGTTGAATGGGTTCAGTCCTCTAGCCTTACCAAAGGCGGCTAGTGAAGTGTCGTAATTGCCAGAGTTAAAGAGCCCGACGGCAGCCTGGAGCCATTGTTCGTACGATAGATCATCACGTTCAATCAGTGTGTCATAGATGTTTTGTGCTTCTTCTTCTGCCCCCTGTTCGACCAAGAGCGCGGCGTATCCAATCCGGATTCCAACGTCTTCGGGGTGGCGCGCCATATAATCTTCATAAATTTCTGCAGCTTCCTCGGTTCGCCCCTCTGCCGTAAGTAGCTCCCCGTACCCAGTGATAACGCTTCGTATCTGATCGGGTTCTGCATCGGGGATGTCAGCAGCTAGTGCAGCCTGGTAGGTTTCCATAGCCCCTGCATCGTCCCCCATCTGTCTCTGCAACAATGCGGCATTGGTGAAAGAACCCAGAGCCGCAGCCATTCCTGACTTGGCCCCAAATTCGTTGGCCAAAAGGAATGCATTGAGAGCTTCTTCGTTTTCTCCGGCGCTGTATGCTGAGACTGCTGAGTTATAAAGCTGAACCCACGCGTTAAATCTTTGGGTGTTTCCATGCTGGAGGCATTCTGGGTCCGCGACTTCTTCATATCGTGTTAAATGTTCATTAGCCTGATCGAATTGGCCGAGACTAATTGAAGCCTGTGCGGCGAAGAGGAGTACGATCGCATTGTCGTCGTCAAGTTCACGCGAGAGCGCGTCTAATGCCTCTTGATTGGCTGCGATAACTTCATCTTCAGTAGATTCTGCCGTGATTCTCGCGAATGCTTCTTGGGCGGTGCCCGCTCCTGCGGTGCCTTCGAACTCACATTCATCTTGAGAGATGAGCTGAGCGGGGAAAGCGAGCCCCACGGCCGATAGGAGTATCACGGATTTAAGCGTTGTACGAACTCTGGTGTCCATCCTGTATCCCTCGTTTTCAATGGTTCTTGAACTGGGGTAAACTAGCTTGACAGAAGGCGAAGTGCACGAATTACGTTCAAACGCCTCAAGAACGTAAAGTGCTGCTTAGGTCGCGTTACCCCTCTCGAGTGTGATTTGGTCCACTTATTTTTAATATGTGAGTAAGTGCGCAGTATTGAAGAGAATTACAGTCTCTCCCTCGCTCAGCTCACCTCGTCGACGTAACTCCAAGGCTCCTGCTAGGGTAGCGCCTCCCTCAATAGAGGCTCCTACTCCAACCTCGCCAAGCGTCCTAGCCCCTGCTTTCATTTCTTCGTCAGTTACGGAAATTGCCCCACCTCCGGACTCTCGAAGAGCTCGTAACATGAGGAAGTCCCCTAGCGCACCCGGGACCCGAAGTCCAAATGCCTCCGTTTCAGCATCGGTCCACTTCTCCGCATGTTCGGTGCCTGAAGCAAATGCTCGAACGATTGGGGCGCAGCCATTTCCCTGCACGGCGTATAGGCGTGTGTTCATCCCTCGTAGCCCAAGCGTACTGAGTTCTTCCAAAGTTTTCGCGCTACCTATGAGCCCGGTTCCTCCTCCTGTTGGATACACAATTGCATCCGGTGCACGCCATTTGAGTGCCTCGATGATTTCGAGCATCATCGTTTTTTTTCCCTCTATTCGGTACGGTTCTTTTAGGGTGGAAACGTTAAAGGCTCCGGTGGTTGCCGAGTATTCGGCAGAGAGTCGACCACACTCATCTATCAGACCGTCCACACGATCAATGGTGGCACCATAGTGCTGACAACGGCGAGCAACACCTTCTGGTGTATCCGTCGGCATGAACAGCTGGGCAGAGACACCGGCCCTCGCTGCATATGCGGCTAGAGAGGCTCCTGCGTTTCCGGCTGTGGGAACTACAAAGTCGAGGGCTCCGTCTCGGACAGCCCGGGTCACCGCAGCACATAATCCCCGGTCCTTGAAACTCCCCGTAGGGTTTTGTCCTTCATCTTTGACCATGATTCGGAGGTTGGATAAGTCTCCTTCCAGGTCAACTTCGAGGAGTGGGGTTCCCCCCTCGCCGAGGGTGACGGGAGCTTCATCGTTCTCAAGTGGCATAAGCTCGCGGTAGCGCCACATTCCCGGAGGACGCTTAGCCCACGTCTCTTGGAGGTGTTCGAGATTGAGTTCCTTTAGGTTGTAACGCGCCAGAAGCGGTTTTTCGCAGTCTGGGCACACAGTTGCCAAGGGTTTGACTGCTTTTTTTCCACAAGCACCACACTCAAGGTGCCAACTCATATGATCTCCCTTCCATCGTTATGGTGAATTTTATCTAAGGCATGTTTTAACCGTGAGAGTGTACGTTCCTTACCCAGGGCGTAGGCGATGTCTCCAAGCTCTGGGCCTTTGCGCTCGCCGGTCATAGCTATTCGTATAGCTGAAAAGAACTGTCCCTTGGACATCGTAGTATTTTCGGCAGCGTCACGAGCAGTTGCCCCCAGGGTCTTGGCCTGCCAGTCGACTTCTTGCCATGTAGTGTGCAATTGATCGATGGCGATCTTCGCTTCCCGTGTGCCAAGGATAACTTGAGTTTCTTCTGACTCGAGCGTTGGTTCACCAAAGATGGTTTCGAGCTCGCTTTGTGCATCTGAAAATAACCGGGTACGGTGGGCAAACACTTCCGCCGAGCGGGTTAAGTCATCTCTGTTCATATTGAAGTTTGTATGGTCCAGGAACGCAGACCAGTGATCAACGAGTGTTGTTGCGGGCTCGCTTCGTACGTGCTGCCCTGACAGCCAAGCCATTTTGTCTTCATCGATTTCTGTGTCGGTGGCGCCAATCCGATCCAGGTCAACCTCTTCAATCAATGCCTCACGTTCAAAAAATTCTTCGCCACTCTTAGAAGACCAGGACAAGAGGGAGAGATAATTGAGCACTGCATCAGGATGGTATCCGCGATCTCGATACGTGAGCAGACTCGTCGCCCCTGCCCTTTTTGACAATTTCCCTCCACCGGATGCCATTACCGTTGGGATGTGGATGAACTGCGGTGGTTGGACCCCGAAGGCGCGATATAGCAGCATCTGTTTTGGGGTATTCGAGAGGTGCCCTATCCCTCGAATAACATGGCTGATTTTCATTTCATAGTCATCGACTGTCGCAGCAAAATTGTATGTTGCCCGACCATCACTGCGGACCAAAATCATGTCGCCAAGATCATCGCCGTCGATTGAAAGCCCCCCCTTTAGTTGATCCTCAAAGTAGACTGGCCCCGACTCCACCCGGAGTCGAATTGAGGCCGGTTGCCCTTTGGCTTGGGTAAGGGTTTTCTCTTCCGGAGATCTGTCACGACACTTGGTGTCACGGCCTGGAGGATCTCCAATGGCAATGGCCTCCTTACGATGAGCATCTAGTTCCTCCGGCGAGCAATAGCACCGGAATGCATGCCCTGATGCCAACAATTGTTCAGCTTGATTCGCATAGTGATTGGCCCGCTCCGATTGTCGATAGGGTCCGAAAGGGCCTCCAGTGGAGGGCGCCTCGTCGGGGTGGAGTCCTAACCAATCCAGTGCTTCAATAATTAATTCTTCGCCACTGGGGCGTGATCCATCTCCTTGTAGGTTTCGCTCGATATCGGTGTCTTCGAGCCGTAACACAAAGGTGCCCTTATATTTGCGGGCATAGAGCCAATTGAGCGCCGCTGTGCGTGCATTCCCAAGATGGAGAGCTCCCGTGGGACTTGGAGCGAAACGAGTTCTTATTGTAGTGGTCACGGTCTATGGCTCGAAACTCTTCAGTTTTTTAATTCGCCCAAAAACGTATCGGGTTTGTGGTCTGATCGAGACTCATCATCCTCAATTCTCTCTCTGTGTCCCGAACACCTCCACATGGGAAGTGATGGGTACCGCGCGAATCTCGGGTCCTTGCGTGATAAGCGACAGAGCCAGAAGGATGCTTTGCGATCGTTAATGATTTGCCGTGCGTGATCGCACGAAGAACAGAGTCCGACCGCATCTTTCTTAAGGCTCATATTACAGTTCTGCCTGCATCGAAAGAATTATCTGTAGACTCGCAAGGGAAAATCACTGCTTGTCATCGGAAGCCAAGGCTTCCAAAATGGTCACGGCTGTTGAACGCCCTACCCCGCGAGTTTCAACGAGTTCATCGATGGACGCATTCCGAATCACACCGAGACTCCCAAACTTTCTGAGGAGTTCTTGTTCTCGTGCAGGTCCGATTCCTGGAATTTCCTCTAATCGCGTCCGCAGTGTCCGTCGTTTTCGAAGGGTACGGTTGTATTGAAGAGCGAACCGATGAGCTTCGTCTCGTGCCCGTTGAAGCCAATGGAGTCCAGGGTCCGTCCGTGGCAGTCGAAGTGGGTCTTTATGGCTGGGTCGAAAAACTTCTTCATCCCGCTTGGCGAGTGCTACAGTTGAGATGTCTGATACTCCGGCATTATCCATCGCCTGTCTAGCAGCTGAGAGTTGTCCTTTGCCTCCATCGACGACGACCAGGTCCGGTAAATGAGTGGCTTCACGAACACGACGGTCAAAGTAACGGGATACGATTTCTTGCATCATTGCATAATCATCGACTTGGTGGTTGATCACGTCCCGGATTCGGAAACGACGATATTCGTTCTTGTCGGGTTGCCCATCGGTCAACCAAACAGCACTCCCTACAGATTCCCGTCCGGCGAGAGTCGAAATGTCGAAGCATGCGATAGTTCTGGGAGGGTTTTCTAGTCCAAGTTTCTCTGCCAGCCGGCGGGCGGCCAAGGGAGGAGAACCGTTATTTTTGGGTCCGGAAAATGCTTCGCCAACGCTCTTGGCTTTGTCTTGTTTAAGGACGTGCGTCGCATTTTTCGTCGCAGCTTGAATGAGGCTCCGTTTTGTTCCGCGAATAGGGACGTAAATTTTAAATTGGTCTCTTCGTCGGTTTGATAGGTATTCATGAACAAGTTCTTGTTCGTCAAATTTTATTGGTACTAGGAGTTCGGGAGGAATGTCTTCTTCGTTACGGAAGTAAAAGCCTTTTACTAGGGTGCTCAGTAGCGTCGCGTCCTCCTCATCGTTTGTATTGGTAAGGTATCGGATCTCTCGCCCCAGAAGCCTACCCTCACGGACACGAAGGAGGCTTCCACAAACGAGATCATCTTCTCGTGCGAAGCCAATGGCGTCATGGTTTGCCCCTTGAGGGTCGATAACCGCCTGTCGACTCTCGAGGGCATCGAGCCCCCGTAGAACATCCCGCATGGCACCGGCCCTTTCAAAGTCCAATGCCTTAGACGCTTCCTCCATGCGGCTAGTCACGGAACTCCTGATCTTGTTCGTCCGCCCACTGAAAATTTCTAAGATGTCATCGATCATCGCGCGGTATTCAGACTCCGACTGGAGTCCTGCGCAAGGGGCCTTGCAACGACCGATGTGATAGTCAAGGCAAGGTCTCGGTGGAACTTCGTCGGGCATTCGATAGTGACATGATCGAACCGTGTACATCTGCTTGATTGTGCGCAGAGCACTTCGCATTGCTCCAACGTCTGTGAACGGTCCGAGGTATCGAGCCCCATCTTGAACGAGACGACGAGTCACAAATATTCGTGGAAAAGCTTCTGAGAGGGTGATCTTGATGTATGGATAGCTCTTGTCGTCACGGAGACGGATGTTAAAAGGAGGAGAAAATTCTTTGATGAGATTCCATTCAAGGAGAAGTGCCTCCGACTCGGACTGGACTGGAAACGTCTCAAGGTTGTCGATCTCACGGATTAGCCAATTCTGCTTGAGTGGCCGTGTGGCGTCGGCCCCGAAATAAGATTTGACGCGCGCGCGAAGGGACTTTGCTTTTCCTACGTATAAAACATTCTCCGATGAATCACGGAAAACATACACTCCGGGTTGGAGTGGTAGTGCTCGAATCTGGTTTTGATCTATACAGTGAGTCGATTTGTTCATATCGAATCAGAGGGCTGGGAAGTTGACTTTCGGAACCGACGTTTGAGTGTCTCGGGAAGACCTGCGATTAGGAGATAGCACCCTCCGCCGACGAGAAGTACGGTCACGAGTATGAGCACACGATCCATGAACGTGTCTCCCAATACTCGAGTGAGAGCTTCTCTTATCGGCCATGTTACGAACCCTGCGATCGCGGCCCCCACCACCACACGAAGTATTGTCCCTTTTACCTTGTCTCGAAACGTGGGAAGGCCTCGACTGCGGAGGCCTATGCTTAGGAGCCCGAGGTTTATCCAGGCCCCAATAGCGCCTCCGAGCGCTAATCCTGCCGCTGCCCGATTCCCATATCCGTGAGTGTTCATCCAAAAAGCAAAACTGGCTCCGGTCAGGATTCCTATAATCACACTCACCGAAGCGTACTTTACGGGTGTTCGAGTGTCTTGTATGCCGTGATAGACACCTGTGAACAGCTTCAGCAAACTTGTTGCTACAAGTCCTGTCGCATATGCCGCCAAAATCCAGTGGACGACACGCACACCCGTGGCATCGAATTGTCCCCGTTGATAGATAATTGAGGTAATTAGGTCCCCAAAAAGCGCTAAGACAACGGCTGAGGGGACTGTGAAGTAAATGATTCTTCGGAATCCCGAAATTACATGTGGTTGGATTTCATCAAGCTGTCCTTGTCGGGACATCTCCGGGAGCGCTGCCACTGCCACTGAAGCTCCGAAGAGGGCCATGGGAAGAAGAACCAGGCGTTGAGCAAAGTACAATCCTGCGATAGCGCCATCGAAAAGAAGTGTGGCTATCGCCGCGTCGGTCAGACTGGATATTTGAAAGACACCTTGTCCTACTGCGACCGGCCCTGCGTTTCGGATGGTTCGTCGGGTGGGTCCAAAATTAGTGTCAAATTTGGGCCGTACGGTTCCAAGTAGTTTTCGTACGCTAGGGAGTTGTATCCCCACTTGTAGCACGCTCCCGATCAGTGTAGACCACGCGAGAACAACTACAAGAGGTCCCCATCCCATTCGTGTGCCGATCAATAGGCCGACGATTTGTGACAGGTTCCAGATGACCGGTGCTGCGAATGGCAAAAAAAATCGTCGATGGCTTGTTAACACACCGAGGCACCATGCCCCAATAATCATGATGCCTGACATAGGGAATAGGATTCGGACGAGTGTTGTGGTCAAAACAATGTCTTCTTCCTGAAGCCCCGGTCCGATCATCTCGACGATCCAAGGGGCCATGGCTACCCCGATAGCAATAACTAGAGTCGAAAGACTGAGGAGGAACCCGAGCATGCCTTGAGCCAGTCGTCGGGCTCTATCGGTTTCTTTTTGTTCTAGAAAAGAAGAGAAGACAGGTACGAAAGAGGCTGAAAGCGCTCCTTCGCTCAAGAGGTTTCGGAAAAAGTTTGGGATGCGAACTGCAAAAGCGTAAGCATCCATTAAGCTTCCTAGGCCGAATGCGTTCGCAATGACGACGTCCCGAAAGAATCCGGAGATCCGGCTAATGAAAATCCCGCTCCCTACGAGGGTGGCGGATCGACTTTGTGGCGGAGCGGGCGCTTCGGTCAGGTTAGTTCTCCTCCGGTAATTCGTGCACAAAAGGGGATCCTGAAAACTATCTCTTCTCGTTGGCGCCTGCCAACCATGCTGCTACCGATTGTGAGGTCTGTTCTGCTAGGGTATCGATCAGTCCGGGCCCATATTTCGAGAGATAGAGGAAAGGGTTTATCACCCTTTCCTGTGGTATTTGATTGGGGTAGAGGTTGATTGCGCATCGTTGGACTTGATTTAGTTCTGAGGCGAGTCGTTGTCGCGCTTCCCGGTCGACGTTCTGAGAAAATTCAGAAACCGCATCGAAGAGTCGCTTCTTCACTTTTCCGGCTGCGCTTTTCAGTCCGGGAATCTCCGTGCTTACCACGGTTTCGAGGTTGTCGAGCCCGAGAGTTAACGTGGATTGGAGTTCATCGAGAGCTTCGTCGACAGGTTTAGAGTGGGCCTGTTGGGTCAAACTGGCACTAGTCTTTTCTCCTCCGTCATGAACATCGTGAGGTTCAATCCCCAAGCGATTTAGTAGGCGTTGGACCTTTGGCTCTAAGAGGACCCATCCAGCACGGGGATGTATTGCGGGACACGGAACGTTGAGGTGGTCGAATAGCGGCGGCAGTTGACTCCAATAAGCGATCTCGCCGGGGCCGAGTACCGTTGCACGAACTGGCAGCAGGTATGATTCAAGGACAGGACGTGATGACACATTCGGAGAGAAGGCCTCTGGGCGTTCGGCGAGTCGTTCTTGCCAGGTTGTTTGTTTTTCGGGCCTATTACCGGTTCGACCGAGGGTGATTTCATCGTTTTTTAAGTATAGCCTCATACGACGTGACCCATCGTCATAGAAAATGGGCAGTGCCCCCTCTATGGGTATTATCGGCGGTTCAAACCCCGCCGAAGATAGAACTAGGCCCCCTCGATCGGTTGCGACCAGGGTTGCTGTGGGGTCTTCCAGTATTTGAGTGTAGAGGCCAGTCGCCGCTTTTTTAACTTGAGGGGCACTGGAGTCGATCCAGGCATAGTCACGTTCTCCTAGTACTTTAAGGAGTAGATCTGCGAATGCTTTTGTAAGAGAGATTCCCGGCTTATAGCTATCTCGAATAAAAGTTAGATAATCATTGCTAAATGAATGTATACCAAGATGTTCATCTACATTATTTATTACATTTAAAACACTTTTCTCAAGAAGAGAGGAACCTACGGAACGTTCTTCATGCCCCTTGGGTGGTTGGATTGAGATGTTTTGGATGAGCTCACTTTGGTCAAGAAGAGAAGTGCTTCCCACTTCTCGCCAATCATGATCGTCCGAGGCTAGCCAGACCACGGGGAGCACTGGGATTCCGGTTGATTTTTCCAGCTCTTCAGCGAGTGCGATGGTGGTGAGAACCTTGTATAGAACGTACATGGGGCCCAGAAAGAGAATCGGCTGATGTCCAGTGGTGACAAGGTACCCCGCCCCATCCAAGATCCGCGTAAGTTTATTGGACACTTTTTGGCTGGATGTTCCGAATGCATCTGCCCCTATTTTGCTCGGCGGGTGATCCCTCTCAAGCTTACAGTCGCGGACTAGCCGAAGAGCACCTGGTCCTGACCCGGAGAGGATCTGCTCAGTTAACGAGCCTTCGATTTCTATGGCACGGTTCTCAATGATAGGGATGGGATTTCGTCCTGTATCGTTTTTCATTCGGCGATCCCTAGCAGGAGTAGGCGGGGCGTTTTTTTACTGAATGCGGCTCCATCATAGCTTCCAGAACGACTTTTCGTTTGGAGTCCTGCATGCTGGAGGAGCGTTTCGAGTTCTTCTGGACGATATAACCGGACTCGTTCATGATAGATGGCGGAAGAGTCGCAGCCTGGCCGCTCAATTTCTATCCGTTTGCAGACGTGCCCTTCTTCGATCCATCGAGTTTGTTTCACTCGTCGCCCATTTAGTACTTCTTCTGTTGTAGGGTGAAGTTGGTCTATGACCCACGAGGAGTTCATATAGTCCAAGATGAAATGAGCGCCGGAGCGTAAGACTCGTCGCATCTCGGTGAGCACCACTAGGTCCTCTTCAGGGGTCGGGAAATAACCGAAAGAGGTGAAAAAGCTCGCGAGGCCATCAAACGAAGCATCAGGGAATGGCAACCTTCGCATGTCTCCGCGTACTAGCGTTCCCGTGAGGCCTGGTCTCGTTGTGGCCTCCGTTAGTAGCCTTCGTGAAAGATCGAGGCCAGTGACCTGAAAACCTGCCTTACGTAGCTGTTCGAGGTGTCGTCCAGCTCCACAGGCCAGATCGAGAATTCGTTGTCCGGGTTTGAGTTCGGCGCGATCCAAGTAAAGTTGTACCGCTTCGGTCGCTTCGTTCTCATCACGGTGCGGGTAAAGTTCGAGATATGCTTCCCCGAACCAATCACGGAACCAATCAGGAGGAATGTTCACGGGCCTTTATGGTACGGTTCGCCTCGAAGAATTGTTCCGGCTCGATAGAGTTGTTCGGTAATGAAGAGTCGGGCGAGGCCATGCGGTAGGGTCATGGGTGAAAGGGACATCTTTATGCGTGCTCGCTGCAGAAGCTCTGAGTCCAATCCGTGAGCACCTCCAATAATAAAAACAGCTCCCTTATGGCCGTAGGTTTGAACCTCATCAAGATATTCTACGAGTTTTTGGGTAGGCCAAGGGGTCCCCGTTCTTGTGAGCGCCACTAAATCCAGATCGTCTGGGATTCGTTGGATGAGTTTGTTGGCTTCCCAGGTACGTGCTTCGACCGCTCGTTTGTCCGGCAAAGAGGCCGCCGGAACCTCGACGGCTTCAAATCGAAAGTAATGCACCAGGCGCTGTTCATACTCTCCTCTTACCTTGTCGAGCCCAGGAGTTTTGGGGTGACCGACAGCCAAAACAACTATGCGTGTCATATGGAGGTCTGGGATCTTGGGTCTTTAGGTGGTGACGGGACAACCCTTCGAAGATGTTCCCAAACGGATTTTTGGCCGAAGTGCCATACGAGGCGTTCCGGCAGGATCCAAATCTTCAGTTCGCTAGGCAGTGTGTTTTCAAGCCGACAGAAATCCTTCTCAGTCATCACCACACCTCCATCTCCTGCGGATTGTTGAAGAATACGGCCTTGTCCGTGGCGAAGCATCCCGTGGTCAGGCAGTGCTATTCGTGTTGTGATTGACGGGTTCGAAGTCTCGGCAAGGTCAAAGAACAGATTCGGTTTCATCGTGCCGGTTAATGCCACCCTTGGAAGTGGCTCTGTGTTTGATGACCTGGCTGCATCGTTAGCTGGAATTGGAGCGTCAACTTCGAATGTTATGCTGGCTGTTGGTTTGCTTGAGGCCGATTTCGTTATTTGTGTTCTCAACTCCTCATCGAAATCAGCGACCTCCTTATCCCATGGCTCCCGGCCCGTGATTACGATGATGTCTGCTCGTCGGATTGCCGACATCCATCGCTCACGAAAGGGGCCAGCCGGCAAGCACCATCGATTTGTTCGACGAAGTGCATCACGATCGACGGTTAGGATTTCAACGTCTCGTGCCAAGCGCCGATGTTGAAATCCATCGTCGAGGATCGCCACAGTTGCCCCATCTGCAGAAGCGCGGCGAGCTAAACGAAGTCGGTCCGGGTGGCCTCTAACGGATGTGTTTGGGAGCCATCTGGCATGAAGCGAAAGCTCATCTTCATAGCCTCGCGTTAGAATCGCTGTGGAATGCCCTTCACTGTTGAGAAAGGCACTGATTGCCGAACTAAGAGGGGTCTTACCACTCCCCCCTACGGTAACACCCCCAACAGACACAACGGGGAGCCCTCCATTGGTTGAGTGAATCAGGCCACTATCGTATGCCGCATGTCTCAAGTCACGGAGTAGTGCAAAGCCCAGGCTTGAAAGACGTAAGAGTATAGGAGGGTTTTTTCTTGTCCAACTTTTTCTGATCACCTTCTCTAATCGCCAGGCGAATCTCTTACTTCTTGTATCTTGTTTGAAGGTTGCAGCCGTACCTAATGGGTTCGAGTCTCCCCTTTCGCGTTTTGAAACTATCTGCATAATTCGTGAGGTGCGGGCCCGACGTGCCGAATGTGCTGCAGCTTCGCATAGGTTGACTTCTGCCGAAAGCGCAGTTTCAAGATCCTGCAGGGTCATTTTCGGTGGGGCTATCGGTGTGCCAAAGGATACGAAAACTGTAGCTCCCGGAGCTGGAATGAGGAATCGGTCCCACGTGTTTAGCCGATATCCTGCTGTTGTGCTCAATCCTACCGGGACAACCATTCGTTGAGTGTGGAGGGCTAAATGTAAAACTCCTTCTTTCATGTTCCGTCTCGGTCCCCGGGGACCATCGGCTGTCAATGCCACCCCTCTCCCTGCCTTAAGAGCCCTGCTTAACTCTCGAAATCCTATGCTTCCTCCACGGCTACTTGACCCTCGTGCAGGGACATATCCTAGTTTTGTCAAAACTTGCGCCGCGATCTCGCCGTCGTGACCACGGCTCGCCAGTGGAGTGATCCCACGGCCGGCGCATAGCCACGATAATGGTAGTAAATGTTCATGCCATAGACCGTATACTCTCGGTCCAATTGAAAGAGTGGGCGGCATGCTGGGTTCGTATGGGTCACGGAATCGCCACGTATGGCCAAAAAGTAAGACGGCTCTAAGTAAATGTACTGCAGGTTGGATCGGAATCCTGCGGGCACTCATTCGAGAAGGCCTAGGGCATGGTCTGTCACCCTCGCCACTGCACCCGGCACCCCGAGCTGTTTCCGCAGCCCATGAAAATTTCTTGTCATGGTTACGTGTTCCGGCGTCCCAGGTTCCAGTAAAGGTTCTAACGCGTCTGCTAAACGCTGAGGTGTCATTTGATCTTGGATGAATTCGGGAACGATTGGTTCCCCCGCCACAAGATTGACTAATGTGATGCTTGGGACACGGATGAGTCGTCGGGCGAGTGCGAATTCAAATGGTGTCGTCCGATACCCCACGACCATAGGCACTCCCGCTAGCGCTAGCTCTAATGTGATGGTGCCAGACTTTGTCAGTGCACATTGCGCCAATTTTCGAGTCTCTTGAGAGGATGCTGTAGGAAGGCCACATGCTTCATAGAGGTTCTGTGAAATATTTGAGGGGCGTGCAACCAAGAATTCAAGTTTTGGGTGTCGCCGTTGAATAAGCTTGGCAGCCTCCGTGAAAACTGGAAGCATGAGCCTTACTTCCTGTTCTCTTGACCCTGGGAACAGCCCAATCACCGGACTCTCTTTGGTCGGACCCGGCGGTTGTAGGGCTATGTCGGGAATGTGGTCGAGCAGCGGGTGGCCTACGAAGTCACTTGATACTCCGCGTCTTTCAAGAAATTCTTTTTCAAAAGGAAGGACCGTTAGTACGCGGTCGCACACACGTGCCAAAAGTTTTGAACGCGCCTCTTTCCAGGCCCAGACTTGAGGGGCGATGAAATATAGTACTCGACGTCCTTGCCGATGAGCCGAGCGAGCGAGCCTGAGATTGAACCCGGGGTAGTCGATGGGGATCACGAGTTGGACATTTTCTTCTTTGAAGAGTTTTGTCGCCTGCCAATGTAGTCGTATGAAAAATGGTAGCTTTTTAAAGACTTCTCGGATGCCCATGACTGCTAGCTCATCAAGGCCTGCGAGGAGCTCGACGCCTTCCGCCTGCATTAGATCGCCGCCCAGTCCTAATAAGCGTACCGATGGAATGCGTTTCTTCAACTCTCGAGCGACTCCGGCCCCGTGTTGGTCGCCTGAGGCTTCCCCGGCCGAGATGAAGATGACAGGTTTTTGGGATTGCTCCCCACGGGTATCCTTGAACTTCATACGAAGAGGCTGATCCCCTATACAGTTGAGTGCTCGGTAGTACCAGTGAATTTTTTAGATCGGAATGTTTAGGATAGTCGATCCAGATAATTTATTAGTACGAGCACTAGTATTAAGAGGGCGATCAGCGCGATCGTGCGTGGCCCTCGCTTGATTGTTCCACCAAGTTCTTTCCGTTCTTCACGAATCTTGAGTAAGGACATTTGTAGACTCCTCAATTTCTGACGTGATACGAATTGCGGTGGCAAGGGCATCACGGCCAGCCGGACCCAACACTAAACGAGAAGGGTTTCCCGAGATTGCGTCTGCAAAGGCATCGAGCTCTCGCGCAAGTGGTTCCCCTTTTACCGTATGTACTGGTAAGCGCTCCACCGCACTTTCAATGCCTTTGATTTCCTGGAGATTAATAGCATCGCGTCGGCGGTAATGTTCTCCAACTCCGGTGGCTAAGTTCAGGCTAAAGTAACCGTTGTCTTGAAATAGTCTTAGATGTCGAAGCGGTTTAATTGAGACACGACTCGCTGTAATGTTGGCTACTGTTCCACTCTCAAATACTAACCGTGCGTTCGCAATGTCGATCGAAGGGCTCAGGACGGGAACTCCTACGGCGTGCACGTCTGCAAGAGGTGAATTTGTGAGCGCAAGAACCAAGTCAATGTCGTGAATCATGAGATCAAGAATAACTGTCACATCGGTGCCCCTGTTCTGGAAAGGAGCCATGCGAAGTGATTCGATGAATCGCGGTTGTTGCAAATGGTCCTCAACAGCTAATAATGCTCCATTGAAGCGCTCAATATGTCCAACGGCGAGTATTCGCTCTTCTTCTTCGGCGAGCTTCACTAGTTCGTTTGCCTCGGTCAAGTCAGTGGCGAGCGGTTTCTCTAGAAGGACGTGACACCCAGATTTGAGGGCCATGCGGCCGAGTTCGTAATGGGCCCCTGTGGGGGCAGCGATGATTGCTGCATCGATTTTCCCCAATAGTGTTGTTGGGTCCGTATAAGCACGGGTCCCTATTTCAGTGGCAACGAAAGAGGCACGTTCGTCATCGCGATCGTGGATTCCAACAAGTGTAAAGCCGGGTCTCTGCGACAGAAGACGGGCGTGCGCAGCGCCAAGGTGGCCCACGCCTAATACTCCCGCCCGCAGTGAGTTCACGTGGGAGAGGGGGGAGCGTGGGGGTCGATGTTAGGCTCCATGTTTGTTGCTAGTCCCGAACGTGAGGGGATAATGCCTCGCTCGCTTGTCCGAATGAAGTCGATCAATTCTCGAACTTCCTTGGTATGGTGCTCATCCTCTATCTGGTCGAGGGCGATCCGAAGGGGAATTTCGGTGCGAAATATTTGGCGAAACGCGATCTTGAGTTGTCCGATGCTGTCAGAGTTGAATCCGCGACGCTCTAGTCCAATTCGATTGATCCCAAATGAAAATGCTGGACTTCCTGCAGCTATCGTGTATGGTGCGACATCACGGTCAATTCGAGAAGCTCCGCCCACCATGCTATGGCGGCCAATTCGAACAAATTGATGGATTGGTGTGAGCCCTCCAACAATTGCCCAATCACCAATCTCTACATGCCCTCCCATGTTGACTGAATTGGCTAGGACGACGTGGTCCCCAATCCGACAGTCATGTGCAATGTGGGCATATGACATGATTAGGGCATCTGCCCCAACTTTAGTAATCCCGGAAGCAGCCGTACCTCTGTTAATAGTTGCGAATTCTCTGATTCGAGTCCGCGGCCCTATTTCGAGGAATGTACGCTCTCCTCCGTACTTCAAGTCCTGTGGGTCAGTCCCCAAGACGGCCCCTTTAGAGATCCGAACGTCTTCTCCCACCCGTGTGTCGCGTTCAATGAAGACATGAGGTCCTATTCGGACTCCCTCGCCGATTTCGACTTCTGGGCCTATCACAGTGTAGGGCCCTATCGACGAAGTGGGCGGCACCACGGTTGTCTCATCGACGACGGCGGTTGTATGGATCCCTGAGAACGGCTCTGGGTGGGTCAACGATCCATCACTTGGCCTAAAATTGTAGCTTCAGTGACCACTTCTCCGTCCACTTTGGCCACTCCTTTCATTTTTCCTCGACGGCTCCTGAACTGGATCATCTCCAGTTCGAGTGTGAGTTGGTCACCAGGGACCACTGGTTTTCGGAACTTCACATCGTCTACAGAAAGGAAGTAGACGACGACATTTTCGGGGTTAGCGATCCCTTTCATCAACAATAAGCCGCCGCATTGTGCCAGAGCTTCCACTATCAAAACTCCTGGCATAATCGGATGGTCAGGAAAATGACCGGTGAAGAATGGTTCGTTAGCGGTGACATTTTTAATTCCAACAATACGTTTTTCTTCCTCGAAATCGATCACCCGATCCACGAGTAGCATTGGGTATCGATGGGGAAGAATTTTCATGATTTCCTGGATATCCAAGCCTTGCCCGCTTTCCCCTGTTAGTTGTGACTTAAGTTGCTTTGCAACTTCCACGTTACCTTTGTGTCCTGGTCTTTCCGCGATCACATGACATTGTAGACGTGCTCCGACTAAGGCCAGGTCTCCGGCGATATCAAGTATCTTGTGTCGTATAAATTCGTCTGGATACCGTAAATGAGAATCTGCTGCCAAGCCGTCGTCAGAAAGCACTACTGTGTTGGCGTGCGAGGCCCCTAACGCGAAGCCCTGTTTGTTGAGGGCTCGTCTCCACGTTTCGAAACCGAAGGTGCGTGCTCCGGCAACCTCCTCTGTGAATGCGTCAGGGTCAATTTGTACGCTTGCAAATTGATGGCCGATGAGTGGGTGGTCGAATTCAATATGACCTGAGATGCGGTATTGATTGTGTGGCAGGACTGAGTATCGAGCGTTCTCGGTCTGAATGTGTATTGGATCTTTGACCTTCAAAACACGGGGTTCGGCCGTCTGCTCAACGAGGCCTGATTCTAGTAGTCGAGTACACCACGTCCGTGCGCTTCCATCTAAAGCTGGTGGTTCTGGACCGCTAAGATCGATATTGATGTTGTCAACACGAAGGGCGTGGATTGCGGCTAGTACGTGTTCAACCGTTCGTATTTCGGCGGCTTGGTTCCCAAGCGCGGTCTCCCAGGAATCTCTACTTACTGAATCGACGGTTGCTTCGATTTCAGGCTCTCCTGGAAGGTCAACCCGTCGAAAACGTATCCCTGAGTTGTCAGGTGCTGGACGCAGCGTAGCAATGGCAGATTCGCCTGTATGTAAACCATACCCTTCTACGGCAACGGGATTTGCGATTGTTTGCTGTTTAATGCTCAATCCGTTGTGTCTTCGCTGACGTTCTGCTCGCCGGCGCTCCCAAGTTGTTCCTTCAGTTGGTTCTCAATACGAACCAGTCGTCGAATAATGTCTGGCAATCGCATCGCTGCCGCACTTGTTCGTAACCATTTTTTTTGCGCTTGGGCCGGATAGCCGCCTTGGGTCTCTCCAGGTGGAACGTTTCGTATGACCCCTGATTGGCCGGCGATCTGCGCTCCAGCCCCAATTGTAATGTGTCCTGCGACCCCGACCTGACCACCTAAGGCTGCTGCGTCTTCAATTCGCACACTGCCCGCAAGGCCAACTTGTGCTACGATTATACAATCTTCTCCAATTATCACATTGTGCCCTACATGGACAAGATTGTCCATCTTAGTTCGTGCCCCAATGATTGTATCAGCTAAAGTTCCTCGGTCTATTGTACAGTTGGCTCCGATTTCCACATCGTCACCTATACGACACCCTCCAACCTGTGGCATTTTAGTGGCCCCTTCAGGTGTGGGTACATATCCAAACCCTTCACAGCCTATTCGTGTCCCCGTCTGGATGACTACACGGTCACCGATGTGGACGTTTCCATCGACGTATACAGATGAACCTAGTTGACAGTTTTGCCCTATTTGTGCGCCTTTAGCGACTACGGTGCATGCTCCGATACTAGTGCCAGTCCCGATGTGAACATTTCCTCCGATGACAGTGTGTGGATCGAGAGTCACATCCTCACCGATTTTTGCCCCCTGGCCTAGAAGCACCGTCGGATGGATGCCTGGTTTTTTTATTGTGGCGGGATGAAAGAGGGGAACGATTTGAGCAAAGGCAAGTCGCGGATTTTTGACCCGAAGTAGTGTGGTTTGAGAGTTTGTGGGGATAAGTGCGAGTGGTGCGAGAAGTGCGCCAGCGTTTGTCTCTGGGAGGCCACCACGAAACGAGCCTGTTTCACAAAACGATAGGTGCTCGGGGCCGGCACTCTCAAATGGAGCCACCCCCGCAATCTTTCGATCAGGATCGCCTTCGATCTGCGCACCCAAGCGCTCTGCAAGATTTGTGACTGTGTAAGTAGTCATCGGGGAACCGTTGTCGCTCGATAGGCCACCGTCCAGGATATAGGGACGCTTAGTCGGTGGCTCACCCGGTTGTATTTAGTTGTTTGGATTCGCCATGACTTGGTTGGGGTCGACTCCAAGTCTTTCCAGTACGGCAGCGGTTATGTCGAGCGATGTGTCAGCAGCAACGACACCGGATTCGGCAACGTCAAAGACAATGGAATAGCCCTGCTCTTCTCGAATCTCTTCGATGACTTCTGTTATACGGACTAGGATTGGCTCTAGAAGTTGATCGCGTTGTCGGGTAGACTCACGCTCAAGCTCTACCTGGCGCTCTTGGGCCAGCCTTTGTTTCTCTTGGATGTCTTGTTGCCACTGTTCTCGGCCAGCTTGATCCAGGAGTGCCTCTTGTTGGCGGTATGTGTTGACCAGTTCTTCCAATTCGACTGCGAGCCCTTGGAGTTCCGCATCGTAGCTTTGGAGTGCTTCCTGGAACCGTATTTGTGCAGAATCTGCCCCTGGTGCGATAGGAAGTATGGCTTGCGTATTGACGAAAACGAGTTCCGTCCCCGCTGGAGGAAGTTCTGTGCTCAGGGTAGACACTTCTTGAGCGGTACCCGAAAGCGCCAATGTCAGCGTACTGACGGCAATCGCCGCGCCTCTCAGTATTGAATGCATGGTGTTTCCTTGGAAGTTGTTTACTGATTGAAAAATGCTAAAACGAGACGGCCTTACATTACCCTCCCGAATTTGAAATGTAGCTGCCACCCGGGGTCCGGTCTCCCGAGTATGTCTTTGCGATCGAAACCATACGCATAATCAAGCCCTAGGGGACCAAACGGAGTTACTAAGCTTACCCCGAAACCTGCACCAACCATTAAGTCTGTCGGGTTCAATTGGTCCGAGTCCATCCAAACGTTTCCCGCATCGAGAAAAGCACTCGCAAAGATACTACTGGTCAGCTTGATTCCGAAGGTTGCACCTGTCCGGAAGAAGGACTCTCCCACTCGGTCAAGGTCGCTGAACGGCGCCTCTTCAGGGATGTGTCCAGAGGGGGTTACGGAGGCCTCGTCATATCCACGCAATTGAATTCCAGCTTGGGTTCCGCCCACATAATATCGTTCTGTGAAAAATGGGTTTTGTCCAAGGATTAGGCCAGCTTGAAAACTCAGTCCAAACGTGACTTCGATCGGTGGACTGGTGCTGCCGGGCCCTCCCCCAATTTGGGTGATTGGTACAAACCAATCGCTGGTAAGGTCGATTTTTTGATAGTTTCCATCGGCACCAAGTGGTCCGCCCGTATGTCGGATTCCGAGTTGGTTTCGTGAACCTCGGGTAGGGAATACAGGGTTGTTTCGACTGTCTTGGACGAGTCGTAGGCTTAGTGTAGAACGTGTACCACTGAATAGAGATAGGCGCCGACCGATAGCGTTTGTAGTGTCTAGGCCCCGAACGCGATCGGCGAACAACGAATACCCTACGAAAGCCCTTATTGTGCGAAGTCCAAACACGGGGGCTCCTGTTTCTACCATCCCGCCTGTTTGACGACGATCGCCGAGGCTGAAACCCGTGAACTGGTCACGTGAGCTTCGCAGTGTCATCATTCCGGAATAACGACTTCCGGCGAGTTCTGGGTCCGAGTAGGTAAGGTCGATGTCTTGTTGTCGTCGTCCAAATAACCAGCGAAAACTGCCCGTTTTAGCAAGACCGAATAGGTTTGGTTGCGAGTATCCAATGAATCCCATAAGCCCAGTGAAACCGCTGGCGGTGACCCCAAAGTTGAGAGTCCCTGTCTGTTGCTCCTCAACTCGAAGATTGATGTCAATGTCGCCATCAGGTCTAGGCCGGATCTCAATCGCTTCATCTGGCGGAAGTGCTTCAAAAAAATTGAGGCCTTGGATTTCTTGGAAAGACCGGATCAGTCGATCTTGAGAGTAGACGTCTCCTGGAAATATGAAGAGTCGATTACGGATGATCCGGTCGTGTGTGAACGTGTTCCCTTCGATGGAAATTTCACGAATATAACTTGGCGAACCTTCTGTAATGTTCAGTAATGCACGTATCCGAGGCTTCTCTCCTTCCGCGACGTCTACCCGTCTAATGTCGGTAGTAATATCTGTGGCTAAATATCCCGCATTACGGTACACATCGCCAAGCTCTCCCGGAGCAGCAAAAAAGGATGAGAAATTGAACGGAGGGTACTTCTCTCCTTCCTCGAGTTCCTGTTGATCTTTTCGTACGATCGGTTCGATGACCGCAAGGGGGAACGCCCTGTTCCCAGTTATGCTTAACTCCTCGAGGAGGTATTGTTCTCCTTCCAAGATGTTGATCTCAATTCTCCCCTTGCCTGTTTCAGGGTTTTCGATGATGGTGTCACCTACAACTTCGATGTCTAAAAACCCCTGGCTTCGATAAAATTCTGGAATGCGTTCTGTTAAATCGCGACGATACTCGTCCTTTTTTAGCTCGCCCGCATCAAACCAGAAAAATCCCTCCTCGTCCGTCAGTAAGGTTTTACGTAATTCTTCGTCGGAAATTGCTTCGTTCCCTTCAAAGGTGATCGAGGTGATTCCTAACCGGGCTCCTTCATGCACATCGAAGGTGACGAGAAAGTCGTTGGGAAAGGCGGGGTCTGGTCGGATGAGAGTGTCGATTCGTGCCGTAGGAAACCCTTCGTTTGATAATAATTCGAGTATCGTGCTACGGGCGCGTGAAATTCGATCAGGATCGAGAGGGCTGTTTCGTGCGAGCCCTATCGTGTCCCGTATCATACCCTCATCAACTCGTTGCAGTCCCGTGAATTGGTATTGTGTAATGTAAGGCCGCTCTTCTACGAGGAAGTAGAAGGTGCCGCGTTCCTGGTCCGTACCTCCAACACCAACTTCGATATTAGAGAAATCGCCCGAGCTAAATAAACGACGAATGGCATCCTGGATTTGAGGTTGTCTGACAATATTTCCAGGCCGTAGACCGGTACGGGTAATGATCGTGCTGGAAGAATGGCGTTGATTTCCTAGTACGACTATCGAATCCACCCGAACTGAAGTTTCAGCTAAGCTGCTTTGCTGTGCAGTGACTGGAGTGGCTGCGTCAACCGATAAAATCCCTCCAAGAGATAGTAGACAGGCCGCTCGCAATGCTCGCGGGCACTCTAGGGTCATGTAGCGGACGACGGTGAAGGTGTCCCAAATACCAGGGATTCTTGATCCTCGGCGATATCCACTGGAATTTCATCCCCATGCTCAAAATCTGCGAGAAGGATCCGTTCGGATAATGCATCTTCGACATAACGCTGAATTGTTCGTTTCAGGGGTCGTGCTCCGAATTTTTCGTCATACCCTTCGTCGACTAAGAACTGGATAGCCGCCTCCGTCACGCGGAGACTTAATCCTTCTTCTGCGAGTCGCTCCTGGACTTCTTGGAGCTGGATGTGGACAATCGCGCCCAATTGTTCTTTGGTTAGAGGATGGAATACGATCGTTTCATCGACCCGATTGAGGAATTCGGGTGTGAAAACTCGTTCGATCTCATCGGAAACTTTTTCTTTGATTCTACTGTAGTTGAAACCGTTTTCTTCTTCCGTGAATCCCAGCTTGGTTGTTGAACTGATATCGCGGGTTCCGACGTTCGAAGTCATTATTACAACTGTGTTCTTGAAGTCGATCACTCGACCGTAATTGTCAGTCAGTCGGCCTTCGTCTAACACTTGCAGTAGTATGTTGAATACGTCTGGGTGTGCTTTTTCGATTTCATCTAAGAGGACCACGGAATATGGTCGCCTACGAATAGCCTTGGTCAGCGCACCGGATTCATCGTAGCCGACGTATCCTGGAGGGGCGCCAATTAACCTGCTAACGGAAAATTTTTCCATGTATTCGGACATGTCGACACGGACGAGGGCGCTGTCATCAGCAAAAAGAAACTGGGCTAGGGCGCGAGCTAGTTCGGTCTTTCCTACTCCAGTTGGTCCGCAAAAAATGAAGCTTCCGATTGGGCGGTTGGGGTCCTTGAGGCCCGCCCGCCCGCGTCTGATAGCTCGGCTCACAGCCTCCATAGCTTCATTTTGTCCGACGACTCTTTTATGGAGTTCATCCTCCATGCGCAACAAGCGTTCCGTTTCGGCTTCCTTTAAGCGGGTTACGGGGATTCCGGTCCATCTGCCGACAATGAACGCGATGTCATTTTCCGATAGAATGGGACGCAATTCATCTTGTTCGCGTTCCCACTCATCTCGTCGGCACTTGATCTCTTCATGAACTTCCTTTTCGCGGTCACGAAGCTCGGCGGCTCGTTCGAAGTCTTGGTCCCGGATCGCATCATCTTTCCATGCCGCGAGTTCTTCAAGTCGCTCCTGAAGCTCTTTGACTTCAGCGGGGGGCACCTGTGCTCCTAAGCGCGCCCGTGCGCCTGCTTCATCTATGACATCGATTGCCTTGTCTGGAAGGTAGCGGTCGGTGATATATCGATCGGAAAGTTTTGCGGCCGCGAGGAGTGACTCAGTTGGTATCTCAACTTTATGATGATCTTCGTAATGTCGGTTCAGCCCCTGGAGGATTTCTAAAGTTTCTTCCACCGTTGGAGGGTCAACGATTACCGTTTGGAAGCGGCGTTCCAGGGCTCCATCTTTTTCGATGTACTTTCGATATTCATTAAGTGTTGACGCTCCAACACACTGAAGTTCACCACGGGCGAGCGCAGGCTTCAGCATATTAGAGGCATCGATTGCTCCCTCTGCAGCACCAGCACCAACCAGCGTGTGGAGTTCGTCGATGAATAAGATGATCCCATCGTTTTGGGATATCTCATTGACGAGCGCTTTTAGCCGTTCTTCAAATTGGCCCCGGTACTTTGTTCCTGCGATCACCGCAGCCATGTCAAGCGCTAGTAAGCGGTAATCTTTCAGACTGTCGGGCACTTCGCCACGGATAATGCGCTGCGCCAAACCTTCGACAATGGCCGTCTTCCCGACCCCGGGTTCACCAATTAAGACCGGATTGTTTTTCTTGCGTCGCGACAGTACTTCCATCATCCGTTCGATTTCGGTGTGTCGACCAATAGTGGGATCTAGTTTGTCTTGGGCGGCCAAGTCCGTAAGGTTTCGGCAAAAATGGTCCAGGGCGGGTGTTTTTGATTTTTTCTCGCCTTTTCCACCAGCCGGTGCTTCGGAACCGGGTCCCTCCCCTGTCGAAACTGCGGTAACCTGAAGTTCTGTTCCAAGCAACTTGAGTGTTTCGGCGCGAGTGTCATCGAGTCCAATTCCAAGGCCTCCAAGAACCTTGGCTGCCAGCCCCTTCTCTTCGCGAAGGAGTCCCAGTAATAGATGCTCAGTTCCTACGTAACTGTGGTTCAGTTCGCGTGCTTCGGCCATCGCGTACTCCAACACTTTTTTTGCGCGCGATGTATAGGGTAGTTCCCCTACGGTCGAGGTCCCCTTCCCTTGTTGGACATTTTCTTCAATGAGCCGATTAAGTTCGTCTAAGTCAGCAGTCAGATTTGCTAGAACCGCAGCCGCTACACCCTCACCTTCGCGGATGACGCCAAGCAGGATATGCTCGGTGCCCACATAGTCGTGTTGCAGGCGAATCGCCTCTTCCCGCGCCATTGCGAGAACTTTCCGAACGCGGTCCGTAAAGTTGTAGTTCATCTGTGCCTCATGTCGCTTCGGCAATAGAGCCAGTAGGTCCCGTCTCCGGTCCCTTCTCTTCGAGGGACTCGTCAATCGTACGGAGTACATCTCGAACGTATCTAGCTCGGAAGACGTCCGCATCTATTTCGTCCAGCCGCCGCCCTGCTTCGGATTGCAGATGTGCGGTTTGAGCCCGGATCATCATTTCACTAATGACTCCTACACTAGGTGATTTTATAAGTTTCAGGGAGATCCCCAAACGAACTCCCGAGAGAAGGTTCATCATCTCTTCAAATGGAAGGCTGTGAGCGTGACTGAGTATTCCATATGCACGCCAAACTTTATCTTCTAGGATGTTCGGGGCTTCACGTAACAAGACCGACCGGGCTTGTTTTTCGTATCCAATCACCCGTTTTACAAGAATTTCAAGGTGGTCAATGAGGTCTTCTTCAGTTTTCCCTAATGTGGTTTGGTTTGAAACTTGGAAGAGGTTGCCTACGATCCGTGACCCCTCACCATAGAGCCCACGATAAGTAAGTCCAAGTTGCCCCATGCCGTCTAGGACACGGTGGATTTGTTTGGTGAGAACAAGTCCTGGGAGGTGAATTAGGACTGATGCCCGCAGGCCTGTTCCTACGTTTGTCGGACAAGAGGTAAGGAAACCGAATTCGTGATGAAAAGCGTATGGGAGTCTCACTCCTAACTCTTCGTCCAGTTGGTCCAGGTCGTTCCACGCTCCCAAGAGTTGGCGTCCTCCGCGTATGGTATGTAGTCGGAAGTGATCTTCCTCGTTGATCATTACTCCCAATGCGCGCAGGTTGCCAAGCGCCAAAGCTGAACTGTTGGGTACCTCTCCCTCAGGTGTCATTGTCAGTTCTCGGCTAACGAGGTGTCGTTCAAGCAGTAACTCTCGTTCCCTCGAATCCAACCCTGACATCTCCCACAGGTCGACGCGCCCCATCATCTCCAGTCCTCCGATCACTTCACGGGTCTGATCAAGAATAGAGGCGCGTTCTGCTTGTGTCGCGTTAAAAGCAAAGGGAAACCCTTGTATATTCCGAGCGAGACGGACTCTCGTCGAGACAACGATGTCATCGTCAGGAGAGGGTTCCTTTAGCCAATCAAGACCTTGGTGTCGGATCTCTGGATGCACCCGAAGCAAGTCGTTCACGGTGTTCCTTGAATCAAGTTCATTTTATCTCGAAGATTTGCGGCCAACTCGAAATCTTCTAACTCGACTGCCCGCTCTAGTCGACGCTTAAGGGACGCTAGTTCTAGTTCTGGTTTTGTCGCAGACAAATCGCTACTGAGGTATATTTTCCCAATGTGTTGGGCTGCCCCGTGGACTTGACGTAACACGGCTCGGAGTTGTTCGGGGAATTGTGCATAGCATTGAGGGCAGCCAAGCCGGCCTGTTTGACGGAACTTGCTGGATTCAGTTCCGCAATACTCGCATTCTTCAGCGTCCGAGCTAGACGCGCAGCCGGAGACGCCTCCGAGGTGTGCCAAGAGATCTGCGATCGGAGTTGAACTCGGCCCTTCAACGGTGACACCTTTTAGGGCGGCACATGTAGAGCAGAGGTGAAGTGTCTTCATCTCATCGTTCTCAATCTCAGTCAGAGTGACCTCTGCATGTTGGTCGCCGCAGTTGTTACAGTCCATCCAGCTACTCCCCCAGTCTTTTTTCGTCTTCAAGTGCTACAGTTTATAGGGCTACGAGTTTTCCGGCTTCTAAACGAAGGGTGCGATCGGCACGCCCTGCCAATTCTCGGTTGTGTGTGACCACGACCAATGCGCTATGGTGATGGTCGAGCAATCGAAAAAGCAGGTCGTGGAGGCGTGTCGTAGCTGCAGCATCGAGATTTCCAGATGGTTCATCGGCGAGCACTAGGGGGGGTTCATTTGCTAAGGCTCTAGCTACAGCAACTCGTTGCTGTTCTCCTCCAGACAGTTTGTCGGGTCGATGTCGAGCCCTTTGGGTCAGGTCTACTTCATCGAGGAGTTGCATGGCACGTTCGCGAGCTTCTTCTCGACTTACCCCAGCGACAAGTTGTGGGACCATTACGTTCTCGACTGCTGTGAAATCTCTTAGTAAGTGGTGGAACTGAAATACGAATCCAACACGTTGATTCCGTAGCGCAGCTAACTGTCCATCTTCAAGATTTGAGACCTCTTCCCCATTGAGTCTGACTGCCCCGGCCGTTGGGCGATCTAGCGTGCCGAGGAGATGAAGGAGGGTAGACTTCCCCGATCCGCTTGGGCCAACAATAGCGACCGAGTCACCGAGATTGACTCTAAGATTAATTTCTCGCAGGACTGATATCGATCCGCCATCAGGGTTGGGGTAGGTGCGCGACAGGTCAAATGTTTCGACGGCCGCAATTTCCCTGGCTTCCCAGTTTGATGTGCTCATTGGTGTCGGATTGCGTCGACTGGTACGAGGTCAGCAGCCTTTCTGGCGGGATAAATCGTTGCCAGATAGGAGATAAAAATGGACCCGACCATAATTAGACTGACATCGAATGGGTCCAGTCGAACAGGAAGCTTGTCGAGGAAATACACATTACTAGGTAGAGAGATGAATTCATACGTCCGGAGAAACCATGCCAAAGTAGCTCCAAGAGAAGCCCCAACAACTGTTCCTACTATGCCAATAAAGAGGCCCATATGTGTGAATACTTTACCTATACTTCGTCCAGTCATTCCCATCGATCGTAAGATTCCGATCTCTCTTGTCCGATCGCTAACGAGCATCACAAGCGTGGATACAATGTTGAAGGAGGCCACGAGAACTATAAGGACGAGCACGACCGCCATTCCCAGTTTTTCGAGCTTGAGGGCTTCGAACAGAGGGCGATTCAGTTCTTGCCATTCGTCAATCTTATAGGGCCACCCTAATGTTTCTTCGAGGTGGGCAGCAGTCACATCTGCTTGCCAGGGGTCAGCCACGTCAAATTCTATCCCCGTTACTGCATCTCCTAGCCCCAACAATTTTTGAGCTTCGCTGATCGAAACTATCGCTAACTCATCATCATATTGGTATAGACCTGTCTGAAAAATTCCGACGACTTCAAATCTACGTAGGGCGGGTGAGAAACCGAATGATGAGAGGGGGGTGTTTTGTAGTGATGCTGCGGTGATCAGTTTCCCTAGGTGTAGTCCTAATCTTTGAGCTAGTCCTCGTCCAACAACGATCCCTGGCTCTCCTGATTCTGTGTCTGTAAATGGGCTAGTTCCTAGAACGATGTGATCGGTCAGGCCGGAAACCTGATGGGCCTCGGGCTCATCTGATATGCCTCGAAGGACGACGGCTTCGTTGTAGTTATCGCCCCCATTTAGGACCACCTTTGTGTAGACGAACGGGGCGGTGGCGGAGACTGTCTCGTCTGTCTTAATGCGTTCCCGAACTTCTTGCCACTCGTCCATACGAAACTGATTATCTAATTGAAGGACTACAGCATGTGGCCCACCAGCCAGGATTCTATCTCTCAAGCTGTCCTGGAGACCCTCTAGGACTCCAATGACAACGATCAGTGCAAGGACTCCAACCGCGACCCCTCCCACGGCGATAGCAGTAATGAACGATACGAGTCCTCTCCCACTCGCACCTCTTAGGTACCTGCGGGCTATATAATGCTCGAACCCAGCGTGGTTCGTGGGCACTATGACTCCTCGTCTGACCGAAGCATCGGAAAGAGGACTACTTCTCGAACGGTTGTTTCACCGGTTAAGAGCATGACTAATCGGTCAACTCCCATCCCAAAACCTCCCGTTGGAGGCAGTCCGTATTCAAGTGCTCGGACGTAGTCCTCATCGATGCTCATGGCATCTTCGTCCCCTCCCTCCCGTAGCACCTCTTGTGCGGCAAAACGCGTCCATTGGTCGATCGGGTCATTGAGTTCGCTGAACGCGTTCACCAATTCAAATCCACATACCACGGCCTCAAACCGCTCTGCGTAGGCGGGGTTGCCACGCTTGGGCTTGGCTAATGGACTCATTTCGATGGGCAGGTCGCAGATGAGTACTGGATTGACGACGTGGTCCTCAACGAGGCGAGAGAAAATAAAATCGAAAAGTTGGACACGGGAGAGGTTTTTTGCGTCTGCTCGGCCAAGGCCCTGAGCTTTAGTTCTGAGTGTTTCATCATCCACTTGAGCGGGATCAAGGTCGGTCGCCTCCTTGAATGCATCCGCCCATTTAACTCGTTTCCAGGGTGCCGCTAAATCTACTTGTTGTCCATTGTATTCAAGTTGTGTCGTTCCACAGACTTCTAGGGCCACTTCGCTGATCATTTTTTCAGTTAGTTTCATTACATCTTCGTAGTCGGCGTAGGCGTAGTAAAGTTCCAGCATTGTGAATTCAGGATTGTGAGTACGGTCGATCCCTTCATTCCTGAAATCATGCCCGATTTCGTAAACGCGATCGAGATTTCCAACGATTAGGCGCTTGAGGTAGAGCTCATCAGCAATACGAAGGTACATACGCTGATCAAGCGTGTGATGATGAGTTATAAAGGGGCGGGCTAATGCTCCCCCGTACCGTGGTTGCAAGATCGGAGTCTCTACTTCAAGGAATCCTCGATCGTCTAGCCAACGTCGCAATGCTGAAACGATTTTCGCTCGAACCCTGAAAATTTCACGCACTTGTGGATTGACGGCCAAATCAGCGTAGCGTTGTCGATAACGGCTCTCGGTGTCCTGAAAACTGCTGTGTACGGTTCTCTCTCCTTCGCTGGTAACTTCTTCCTTTCCCAGGGGAAGTGGGAGGAGGGTTTTTGCGAGAATTGTTAAAGTGTTTACTCGGACGGTGACTTCGCCGCGCCGCGTGCGAAAAATATCCCCAGAGACGGAAATCCAGTCACCAAGATCAAGAAGTTTCATAACTTCGACTTCAGTGGCCTCGAGAAGGTTTTTCTTAAGGTGGATTTGGAGTCGGCCCTTCCCATCGCCTATGTGAGCAAATGCACTCCCCCCCAAGTCCCGATATGAAAGTATTCGTCCGGCAACCGTTACTCCGAGGAGTTCTTCGGGATTGGGCGAATCTTTTGACTCGTCCAGCTTGTTTTGTGTTCCGTCCGAAGGATTTTCTAATGCTTCAAATTCCTTTAGCGCGGTGACGAGATCATGAGTGTTAGAGGATGAATAGGCGTATGGCGTCACGCCAAGTTCACGCAAGCGGTCGAGTTTTGAGAAGCGGTCTCGGACTGGTTTTGGGCGATCTTCTGAACTATACCAGCAATTGAGACATAGTCCCTCGCGTAGTCCTACAGTCTGATTCCCACATTCCGGACAGGTCATGCGGTTTCGCCCCCGGCTTCCCGAAGAAAAGCTTGAATGAAGTCGTCGATACGTCCGTCAAGGACCGCATCGACATTCCCAACTTCAGTGTTGGTTCGGTGATCTTTTACCATTTTATATGGCTGGAGGACATAAGAACGAATCTGTTGCCCCCACTCGATTTTTGTCTTCGTGCCCTCTAGTTCGGCACGCTCTGCCTCGCGATCTTCAACTGCTTTTTGGTAGAGCGCTGCTTGTAGCATCTTCATTGCCTTTGATTTGTTCTTGTGCTGGCTCCTCTCCTGCTGGCAGGAGACTACCACACCTGTTGGTTCGTGGGTGATTCGAACAGCTGAATCTGTCTTGTTGACATGTTGGCCACCTGCCCCCGACGCTCGATATGTATCAATTCGCAGATCATCTTCGTTAATGTCGACCTGGATGTCGTCATCGACGACAGGGTATACAAAGACAGAAGCAAAGGATGTGTGCCGTCGGCCTTGAGAGTCGAAAGGAGAGATTCGGACGAGTCGATGTACCCCGCGTTCAGCAGACAAATACCCGTACGCAAATTGCCCAGTGATTTCGAGCGTGACCGACTTGATTCCGGCTTCTTCGGCAGCCAAAAGGTCCATAACATCAACGCCGTAGTCGTGTTGTTCGGCCCAACGTGTGTACATGCGCATCAGCATGGCAGCCCAGTCCTGCGATTCTGTCCCGCCTGCCCCAGGGTTGATAGTGACCATGGCACTACGGTGTGCGTCCTCTCCACGGAGCATGTTGCTGAACTCGAGCTCCTCGATCCCTTTCCCTGCGTGGTTTAACCCTGATTGAAGTTCGGATTCGAGATCGGCATCTCGCTCTTCTTCAAGGAGTAAGGTCATTTCAAGAAGATCGTCTACTTCGGCGGAAAGAGTAATCCAAGGTTCAGTCCAGGTCTTTAAGCGGTTACTCTCGTCAATCACCTTCTTAGCGCGATCTTGGTCATTCCAGAAGTCGCCATCGGCCATCTGTTCTTCGAGCTCGGTGATACGACTCAGCTTTTGGGGGATTTCAAAGGTACCCCCGTAGCTCGTCGAGCCGACCTCGCAGTGCTTCCGCCCGTTCTCGTTGTCTTACGAGTTCTGTCATGGCCCCTCCCGCCCACATCGCATTGCCTTTGGCCGTCGGGGTTATACTCCGACGGAAGCTTGATGTCTAAGCGACACCTCAGATCCTAACGCGAGTAATAGACTACGTTTTTTGTTCGAAGTCGACCTTTGTCTCTGTAGTCACTAGATGATGTGAGTTTTCCCGTACAAGATTGACAATGGGATGTGAGATTTCCCTTAAAGCTAACCGCTAATGATTCGATAGTATTTTGAACGTGGCATTGCATAAGCAGATCACGACAGTGGCATCAAATCTATACGCCTTGTTTCACGATCGACCCGACTCACCTGGACCTCGATGGGATCCCCGAGTGTGTATGTGGTCTTGGTCCGACGACCCTTTAACGCGTGCTTGATGTCGTCATGGACAAAGTAATCTCCACCAAGGTTGCTAATATGGATGAGTCCTTCAATGTCGTAAGAGTCTAGTCGGACAAAAAACCCGAATGGGGTCACACCGCTAATTGTTCCTGTAAAGTGGTCTCCGAGATGTTGCTCCATGAATTCAACTTTCTTCAAGTCGACCGAATCGCGGGCAGCTTCCGTTGCAAGTTGTTCCTGGCTGGACGCTTGTTGTGCGGTGGCATCCAACCATTCAAGATCGACGGAACGAGCGGACTTCGGTTCTTTGAGCCATCTCGATAATTGTCGGTGGACTACGAGGTCGGGATATCGTCGAATGGGCGATGTGAAGTGAACGTAAGCTGAAGACGCGAGCCCAAAATGTCCTTCGTTGCTTCGGGAATAGCGTGCGCGACGTAAACTACGGAGGACCTGTACGGATATGACGGCCTGTTCGGGTCTTCCACTGACCGAGTCTATTAGGCGCTGAAAATCCCGTGGTTTTGCTTTTCGTGCGGGGAGAGAATGCCCAAACTCTGTTGCGACCAATCTCAAAGTTTCGAGGCTTGCGTCATCCGGATATTCATGGATCCGATATAATACAGGTATCCCCTGTTCGATGGCCCAGTTCGCAACCCCTTCATTTGTTGCGATCATTAGGTCTTCGACTAGCATGTGTGCTGGCGTACGTTCCTGCCGTTGTACGTCGACTGGAACGCCGTCTTCGTTTAAGATGATTTGCGACTCGGGCAAGTCAAAGTCGATGCTTCCGCGGTTATGCCGATGTCGCCGCAGGACCTTGCTTGCTCGCAGTAACCCTTTAAGGTCAGCCCTGAGGCCAGGGTCTTCCTTGGTTGCTTTTGTTTCATCGCCATCGAGAATCGACTGGGCGTCTTCATAGGACAGCTTGTGTGAACTCGTTATTACCGCCTTCGACAGTTGGATGTTTTTGAGTAGGCCTTGCCCATCGATCTCAAAAAAAACGCCCATCGTGAGCCTGTCTTCACCCGGGACTAGCGAGCAGGAATCGTTGGAAAGTGAGTGGGGCAGCATAGGAAGGACTCGGTCTACGAGGTAAACACTCGTCCCTCGTTCCCAGGCCTCGTTATCAATCGAATCGCCCTCGCAAACGTAATGCTCCACATCCGCGATATGGACGCCAATTCTCATATCGCCATTTTTGAGATGTTCGATCGAAAGAGCGTCATCGTGATCTTTTGCATCCACCGGATCGATGGTTATCGTCCGTTGAGATCGACAATCTTTTCGCCCTTCGAGATCTTCCGGCCGTATTTTTGATTGTTGTCGAGCTCTCGCGAGGTCTTCGACCTCTTGGGGAAAATCGTTCGCTAATCCAAAGCCGATCTGAATCGCTAAAACGTCGATCCCCGGATCTCCCGCTCGTCCCAGAACTTGGTCCACTCGCCCAACGGGTCCCGGGCCTTTGTCGCCCCAGTCCATGACTTCAACAACAACGACATCTCCCGGTTCTGCGTCCCCAACATCTCGATCAGGAATAAATACTTCTAAATCTAATCGCGGTTCTGTCACTTCCAGCCAGTGACGCCTTTTATGTTCCCGAAGGACCCCTACCAATCGGTCGTGTCTTCGTTCGACAACATCGATGATGGTTCCTCGCGGTCCGCGACGTTCTAGTTCTTCAATCCGGACGGTTACACGGTCTCCATGCACGGCCGAACCGAGATCCCGAGAGCGGACAAAAACGTCTTGCTCTCCTCCTTCCGAAATCACGAACCCGCTTCCACTTCCGATGGTTTGAAGTCGTCCGATGACCAGGCCTAAGTCTTTTGGAATGGCAAATCGGTTGCCTCGGACCCGAAAAATTTTGCCTCTCTCCTCGAGACGAGTGAGAGCATCCTCGAAGCTTGTATGATCTTTCGTGGAGACCTTGAGTGACTTTGCCAGTTCTTTTGAACGGAGAGGTCGGTTTGCTTCATCTCGAAGAAATCGGATGATCTCACGCGTCCATTGATTTTGACTGCGTTTTCGAGGTGCAGGTTGGGTTCGGCGCTTTTTAGTCGTTGGCTTACGGCCAGTCTTCGGCTTTTTTGGAGGCCTTTGCTTGGAAGCCTTGCCTCCGGTTCGGCCTTTACTGGGGCGCTTTTTTGACCCTCGGCGTGGAGTCGTCAGAGTGGTTTGGCTTCGTCAATGAGCATGATCGGGATTCCTTCGTCGATCTCGTAGCGTAAGGCACAGCAATGGCAAAGTAACGCTTCATCCTCTTTGCCAATTTTGTACTCGAGCTCGCCTTTGCACTTTGGGCAAACCAGGATGGCCAAGAGGTCCTTGTCGATCGGCATCATTTCTCCTGAGTAGGTACCCTGAACCCGAGCACCCTAAGTTGGTGTGTTTTCTTCCGCCAGTTTGGTAGGACTTTTACGCGAAGTTCCAGATAGACGCGTTGTTCTAAAAACTTCTCGATTTTCACTCTCGTTCGGGTCCCTATCTTTCGAATCATGGTGCCACCTGTGCCGACGACGATCCCTTTCTGTGATTCCCGTTCCACATATACAACCGCTTCGATGTATGTCGGCTTTCCCCTGCGGCGTTCTTTAAATTGCTCTACTTGGACTGCAATTGAATACGGAACTTCTTCAACAAGCTCTTCGAGGCATGTTTCACGGATCATCTCCGCAATGAACTCGCGCACCGGCGTGTCCGAAAGTTCGTCTACGGGATAAAGCGGGGCTGACTCTGGCAGTTGCGCTAAAATGCCGGATCGTAAGGGTTTGATACCGACTTCTTTGACGGCATCTGTTGTATAGATGTCTTCCCAACCTAAGTCGGCAAACCGTTCTCGTAGAGCGACAAGCTCTTTTTTAGAGATGCGATCGCATTTGTTAAAGCACAGGATTTTTGGTTTTCCGCTGGAGGGATTAAAGGAAATCCCCCACTCGATGCTGGGGGAGAATCCGACATCAATGACCGCAACGATTACATCTGCATCTTCAATAGCCGACATAGCCTCTTCGTGCATTGATCGTTGAAGTGTGTATCGTGGTTCCATTATGCCGGGCGTGTCGATAAAAACCGCTTGATGGCTATCGTTGGAATAGATCGCACGGAGTTTCCGTTGGGTTGTTTGTGCTTTCGGTGTGATGATACTCAGACGTTCGCCGACGAGAGCGTTAAGCAGGGTCGATTTACCTACATTAGGTAGTCCTACTAAGGTGACAAAGCCTGCTCGAAAAGTATGGGTTGATAGGGTAGTCATAATACACTGTACGTTCGAGTGGCAGGCTCATGTTTAGCCTGAAGAAAATTCAGTAGACTGACACACGTGTCGACCGTGTCCTCCGTTCTTGCTCTCGTGTTGAGTCTGAGATTTGAAAGTAGATAACGTGCCTTCCTTTCGGCTATTGCTAAAGTGCGAAAGCCCTCTGTTCGCAAGCGACCAGGGGGCTTTCATCTATCAAGAAGGTGAGTGATTTGTGGGAGGTCCAGGTGTGTCTCTCGTTACTCTTCTCAACCGAGGTCAAGTCGAGCTCCTGAAAAACAGCTCCCTAGAAAGGAGGTGATCCAGCCGCAGGTTCCCCTACGGCTACCTTGTTACGACTTC